>NZ_BQHI01000007.1 GCF_021603585.1 Pseudomonas sputi
ATGGTGAGTGAGTCGGTCTTGATCTACAACCGTGAGCGTCCGCATCTGTCGTTGAAATACAAAACGCCCGATGCGATGCATCGGGCGTTGGGGTGAAACAGGTGTAAACCTATTTCAGGACTAGACACCGAGAGTCAGCAGCGCCCCTCAAGAATCGCGGCGTAACCTTCGCGATAACTCGGATACTTCGGCACCCAGCCCAACGCCTTCGCCCGGGCATTGCTGCAACGCTTGCTGCCGGTGCGACGCACGCTCTCGTCTTCCGACCATTCGGTGACGCCCAGATACTCACGCAACCAGGCCACCACCTCGGCCAGCGGTGCCGGCGCATCGTCCACGCCGATATAGATGCCATCCAGCGCGACACCCTTGCGATCCGCCTCCAGCAGAAACGCCATCAACCCCGCCGCATCATCGGCATGAATGCGATTGCCGTACAGTGGCGGATCGACCGCCACACGATAACCACGACGCACCTGGGTCAACAGCCACTCACGGCCGGGACCGTAAATACCGGTCAGGCGCACGATGCTCGCGGGAATGCCGCTATTGAGCGCAACCTGCTCGGCCTCCAGCATCACCCGACCGGAATAACCCGCAGCGACGGTTTCGGATTTTTCATCGACCCATTCGCCGTTCTGCTGCCCGTAAACACTGCTGCTGGAAACAAACAGCAGCCGCTCAGGCTCCTGTCCGTAATCGTTCAGCCAACCCAGCACATGCTGCAAACCCTGCACATACGCCGCGCGATAACCGGCCTCATCGTGATCGGTGGCCGCCGCGCTATACACCAGATAATCGATAGCACCCACCGGCCAGGTCTCGGGGCAATCTTCATTGAACAGGTCACCGGCTACACCGATGACGCCGTCCGGCAAACGTGAAATATCACGGCGCAGGCCGTAGACCTGGAAGCCGGCAGCCAGCAATTGCGTGGCCAGACGGCTGCCGACATCACCGCAACCGGCGATCAAAACAGAAGGCGCGGACATCAAAAATCTCCCATCGGAAAGCGACAGACTAGCCTCGGCAAGGGACGAGCGGCTAGCAATGAAGGAAAAAAAGCAACTCTATTACTTCTGTTAACAAGAATTACTTGCAATAATGCACGCCACTTTTGTTCTCGGCCTCACGAGGCCTGGAAGAGCATCACCGTTTTTCTATCTCAGGTCCGGCCAGCATGACACGCATTCAAAACTCCGCTTCGCCAACCAACCGACCTCGCGCCTGGAGCGCCGTGGCTGCCCTGCTGCTCAGCCTGATGCTGGCGCCGGTTGCCGCCTTCGCTGACACACAAGCCCCGGCCGCGCCAGCCGCCACCGAGCAGAGCGCTCCGGCCGCCGCACCTGCCGCGACCGATCCGGTGCAGGCCGTAGACACCAGCGCCGCCGACGCACCGCAAGTCCTCGAAGCCGACAACAGCCTGGGCATGGCCCACGATCTGTCGCCATGGGGCATGTACCAGAACGCCGATGTGATCGTTAAAGCCGTGATGATCGGCCTGGCCATCGCCTCGATCATCACCTGGACCATCTGGATCGCCAAGGGCTTCGAGCTGATGGGCGCCAAGCGTCGTCTGCGCGGCGAGATTGCCGCCCTGAAAAAAGCCGCCACGCTCAAAGAGGCCAGCGCCACCGCCGCGAAGGAAGGCACCCTCGCCAACCTGCTGGTACACGACGCGCTGGAAGAAATGCGCCTGTCGACCAACGCCCGCGAGAAAGAAGGCATCAAGGAACGCGTCAGCTTCCGTCTCGAGCGTCTGGTGGCCGCCTGTGGTCGCAACATGAGCAGCGGCACCGGCGTCCTCGCCACCATCGGTTCCACCGCACCGTTCGTCGGCCTGTTCGGCACTGTGTGGGGCATCATGAACAGCTTCATCGGCATCGCCAAAACCCAGACCACCAACCTTGCTGTCGTAGCACCGGGTATCGCTGAAGCGCTGCTGGCCACCGCGCTGGGTCTGGTGGCCGCGATTCCTGCCGTGGTCATCTACAACGTGTTCGCCCGCTCCATCGCCGGTTACAAGGCTCAGGTGTCCGATGCGTCGGCTCAGGTGCTGCTGCTGGTCAGCCGCGACCTCGACCACCAGCCTGAGCGCAACAGCTCGCAACCGCACATGGTGAAAGTGGGGTAATCGGCCATGGGCCTGCATTTGAAAGAAGGCGCAGACGACGATCTGGCCGAGAACCACGAAATCAACGTCACGCCGTTCATCGACGTGATGCTGGTGCTGTTGATCATCTTCATGGTGGCCGCGCCGTTGGCCACCGTAGACATCAAGGTCGACCTGCCTGCCTCGACCGCCAAACCGGCGCCGCGGCCCGAGAAACCGGTGTTCCTCAGCGTGAAGGCTGACCAGCGCCTGTTCCTGGGCGATGACGAAGTGAAAGCCGAAACCCTCGGCGCCGCACTCGACGCCAAGACCCAGGGCAAGAAAGACACGACGATCTTCTTCCAGGCCGACAAAGGCGTGGATTACGGCGACCTGATGGGCGTGATGGATAACCTGCGCGCTGCCGGTTACCTGAAGGTTGGCCTGGTCGGGCTCGAGAGCGCAGTCAAGAAATGATCACCACGCGCCATAAGCTGACGCGTTACAGCGGTAGCCTGGCCGTGGTGCTGGGCGTTCACGCGCTGGCCATCGCGCTGGCGCTGAACTGGACCGCCCGCCCGCCCATCGAATTGCCGCCGCAGGCAATGATGGTCGAGCTGGCACCGGTTCCAGCCCCGCCACCGCCCGCACCGCCGAAAGTCGTCACACCACCGCAGCCACCGGCTCCGGTTGAAGAACTGCCGATCCCGAAACTGGCCGAAGCACCAAAAGCCGAGATCGCGGTGCCCAAACCCAAGCCCAAGCCGAAACCCAAACCGCCGAAGCCGATCGAGAAGAAACTGCCCGATCCGCCGAAGGAGAAGCCGTCCGAAGAGAAGCCGGCCGACACCCAGCCAACTCAGGCCCCGACGGAGAAATCCGCCCAGCCGGCACCGGGCCCGTCGCCTGCACAAATGGCCGCCAAGGCCAGCTGGCAAGGCGCCTTGCTTGCGCATCTGGCCAAGTACAAGAAGTACCCGGCCAGCGCTCAGGCACGGGGCAAGGAAGGCTTGAACCGGTTGCGTTTCGTGGTCGATGGCGAAGGCAACGTGCTGTCGTTCGAACTGGTGGGCCGCTCCGGCAACGCTGATCTGGACCGGGCCACCCTGGAAATGATCCGCCGCGCCCAGCCGCTGCCCAAGCCACCGGCCGATATGCTGACCAATGGCGCGATCGAAATCGTTGCGCCGTTTGTGTACTCGCTGGAACGCCGCCGCTGATCCGCGCTCGCGGAGCTCGGCTTGATCCAGCCAAATAGGCACCGAAAGGTGCCTTTTGCTTATCCATCCGCGGCAAACCGGCATTGCCCGGTGTCGCATTCATCACTCAGTCTGATAACGTGCGTCTATCGATTGCAGCCGGTATGCTTGGCCCGCATCTTCATGGACGCTTGCTATGACTCTCACAGAATTACGCTACATCGTTACCCTCGCCCAAGAGCAGCATTTCGGCCACGCGGCCGAGCGTTGCCACGTCAGCCAGCCGACCCTGTCGGTGGGTGTGAAAAAGCTTGAAGACGAACTCGGTGTGCTGATTTTCGAGCGCAGCAAAAGCGCCGTGCGCCTGACCCCGGTCGGCGAAGGCATCGTCGCCCAGGCGCAGAAAGTGCTGGAGCAGGCCCAGGGCATCCGCGAACTGGCCCAGGCCGGCAAGAACCAACTGACCGCGCCGCTGAAAGTCGGCGCGATCTACACCGTCGGCCCGTACCTGTTCCCGCACCTGATTCCGCAACTGCACCGGGTCGCCCCGCAGATGCCGTTGTACATCGAAGAAAACTTCACCCACGTGCTGCGCGACAAACTGCGCAACGGCGAGCTCGACGCGATCATCATCGCCCTGCCGTTCAACGAAGCCGACGTGCTGACCCTGCCACTCTACGACGAGCCGTTCTACGTCCTGATGCCGGCCCAGCACCCGTGGACCCAGAAAGAATCCATCGACGCCGCCCTGCTCAACGACAAGAGCCTGCTGCTGCTCGGCGAAGGCCACTGCTTCCGCGATCAAGTGCTGGAAGCCTGCCCGACCCTGACCAAGGGCAACGACGGCGCCAAGCACACCACGGTCGAATCCAGCTCGCTGGAAACCATTCGCCACATGGTCGCGTCCGGTCTGGGCATCTCGATCCTGCCGCTGTCGGCGGTGGACAGCCATCACTACGCCCCGGGCGTGATCGAAGTGCGTCCGCTGTCGGCACCGGTGCCGTTCCGCACCGTGGCCATCGCCTGGCGCGCCAGCTTCCCGCGGCCGAAAGCCATCGAGATCCTCGCCGACTCCATTCGCCTGTGCTCGGTCGCCAAGCCTGCCGCGCCGGTCACGGCCGGTTAAGCCAGCGTCATGACGGAGCTGTCGCAGGTCTCGGTCACCGCACTCAAGGGTGTCGGTGAAGCCATGGCCGAGAAACTGGCCAAGGTCGGTCTGGAAAACCTCCAGGACGTACTGTTCCACCTGCCGCTGCGCTATCAGGATCGCACCCGCGTGGTGCCGATCGGCGCGTTGCGGCCGGGACAGGACGCCGTGGTCGAAGGCACCGTCAGCGGCGCCGACGTGGTCATGGGCCGGCGCCGCAGCCTCGTCGTGCGCTTGCAGGACGGCACCGGTGGCTTGAGCCTGCGCTTCTACCACTTCAGCAACGCGCAGAAAGAAGGCCTCAAGCGCGGCACGCGGATTCGCTGCTACGGCGAAGCCCGGCCCGGCGCCTCGGGGCTGGAGATCTACCACCCGGAATACCGCGCCATCAAAGGCGACGAACCGCCGCCGGTGGATGAAACCCTGACCCCGGTCTACCCGCTGACCGAAGGCCTGACCCAGGCACGCCTGCGCCAGTTGTGCATGCAGACGTTGACCCTGCTCAAGCCATCCACCCTGCCCGACTGGCTGCCGACCGAACTGACCCGCGACTATCAACTGGCGCCACTGGCCGATGCGATCCGCTACCTGCACAACCCGCCCGCCGATGCCGACGTCGATGAGCTCGCCCTCGGTCATCACTGGGCACAGCATCGTCTGGCCTTCGAAGAACTGCTGACTCACCAGCTATCCCAGCAACGCCTGCGCGAAAGCATGCGTTCCCTGCGTGCGCCGGCGATGCCGAAAGCCACCAAGCTGCCGGCGAAATACCTGGCCAACCTCGGCTTCAACCCGACCGGCGCTCAGCAACGAGTCGGCAACGAAATCGCCTACGACCTCAGCCAGCACGAACCGATGCTGCGGCTGATTCAGGGCGACGTCGGCGCGGGCAAAACCGTGGTCGCCGCCCTCGCTGCGCTGCAAGCGCTGGAAGCGGGCTATCAGGTCGCGCTGATGGCGCCGACCGAGATCCTCGCCGAGCAACACTTCATCACCTTCAAGCGCTGGCTCGAACCGCTGGGCATCGACGTGGCGTGGCTGGCCGGCAAGCTCAAGGGCAAGAACCGCGTGGCCGCGCTGGAGCAGATCGCCAGCGGCACGCCGATGGTGGTCGGCACTCACGCGCTGTTCCAGGACGAAGTGCAGTTCAAGAACCTCGCGCTGGTGATCATCGACGAACAACACCGCTTCGGCGTGCAGCAACGTCTGGCGCTGCGGCAGAAAGGCGTCGGCGGGCGCATGTGCCCGCACCAATTGATCATGACTGCCACGCCGATTCCGCGGACGCTGGCGATGAGCGCCTACGCAGACCTCGACACCTCGATCCTCGACGAATTGCCGCCCGGCCGAACCCCGGTCAACACCGTGCTGGTCACCGACACCCGTCGCGTCGAAGTCATCGAGCGGGTACGCAGCGCCTGCGCCGAAGGTCGACAGGCCTATTGGGTGTGCACGCTGATCGAAGAGTCCGAAGAGCTGACCTGCCAGGCCGCCGAAACCACGTTCGAAGACCTCACCGCCGCCCTCGGCGAGCTTAAGGTCGGGCTGATCCACGGCCGCATGAAACCTGCCGAGAAAGCCGCCGTCATGGCCGAATTCAAGGCCGGCAACCTGCAACTGCTGGTCGCCACCACCGTGATCGAAGTCGGCGTCGACGTGCCCAACGCCAGCCTGATGATCATCGAAAACCCCGAGCGCCTTGGTCTGGCGCAACTGCACCAGTTGCGCGGTCGGGTCGGCCGGGGCAGCGCGGTCAGCCATTGCGTGCTGCTCTACCATCCGCCGCTGTCGCAGATCGGCCGCCAGCGCCTGGGCATCATGCGCGAGACCAACGACGGTTTCGTCATCGCCGAAAAAGACCTCGAGCTGCGCGGCCCCGGCGAAATGCTTGGCACCCGCCAGACCGGTCTGCTGCAATTCAAGGTCGCCGACCTGATGCGCGACGCCGATCTGCTGCCCGCCGTGCGCGATGCCGCCCAGGCCTTGCTCGAACGCTGGCCTACCCACGTCAGCCCGTTGCTCGACCGCTGGCTGCGACACGGGCAGCAATACGGCCAAGTGTGAGCACCGTCGCAGTTTCTGACAGCTCGTTCCAACCAAGCTGGTTATACTCCTGCAATTGTTTCAAAAACGGATACAGACCATGACCGAAGCTGCTCTCGCCCCCGAATCCCCGCACGCTCCGTCTGTTATTCGGCTGCTGCTCAACAAGCTGGGCGTCGCCTACGAAGAAGTGCTCGACCACCACGGCCTCAACGCCTCGCGCAAAGTGCAGGCGGTGTTGCTGGACGACGCGGTCGGTGCGCTGATGGTGCTGTTTCCACAGAGTCAGTTGCTGGATCTCAACCGCCTCGCCGAGCTGACGGGCCGTCGCCTGACCGCCGTGTCCACCGAGCGCCTGGAAAAGATGCTCGGCAAACACAGCCTGAGCCTGCTGCCGGGCCTGCCGGCGCTGACCAGCTCGCCGTGCCTCTACGAAGAAAGCCTGCTGCGCGAGCCGAAGTTGCTGATCAACTCCGGCGAGCCGGGCCTGCTGCTGGAAATCGCCAGCGAAGACTTCAAGACCATGCTGACCAAGGCCAGCGCCGCCAACTTCGGCGAAGCCCTGAGCAGCATCCGCCCGAACCTCGACCGCCCGGACGATGACCGCGAGGAAATCACCCAGGCCGTGCAGGCGTTCACCGCGCGGCGCATCCAGCAGCGTCTGGAAGCGACCATCGAGATTCCGCCGCTGGCCGAAACCGCACAAAAAATCATCAAGCTGCGCGTCGACCCGAACGCCACCATCGACGACATCACCGGCGTGGTCGAAACCGACCCGGCACTGGCCGCGCAAGTGGTGAGCTGGGCGGCGTCGCCGTACTACGCCTCGCCGGGCAAGATCCGTTCGGTGGAAGACGCGATCGTCCGCGTGCTGGGCTTTGACCTGGTGATCAACCTGGCGCTGGGCCTGGCCCTCGGCAAGACCCTGAGCCTGCCGAAAGACCACCCGCAACACACCACGCCGTACTGGCAGCAGTCGATCTACACCGCCGCCGTCATCGAAGGCCTGACCCGCGCCATGCCGCGTGCCCAGCGTCCGGAATCCGGCCTGACCTACCTCGCCGGCCTGCTGCACAACTTCGGCTACCTGCTGCTGGCCCACGTGTTCCCGCCGCATTTCTCGCTGATCTGCCGCCACCTGGAGGTCAACCCGCACCTGTGCCACAGCTTTGTCGAGCAACACCTGCTGGGCATCAGCCGCGAACAGATCGGCTCCTGGCTGATGCGCTACTGGGACATGCCGGACGAACTGGCCACCGCCCTGCGCTTCCAGCACGACCCGAACTACGACGGCGCCTACGCCGAATACCCGAACCTAGTCTGCCTGGCCGTGCGCCTGCTGCGCAGTCGCGGCATCGGCTCCGGCCCGGATGAAGATATTCCGGATGCGCTGCTGGAGCGTGTTGGTTTGACTCGCGACAAGGCCAATGATGTGGTCAGCAAAGTGCTTGAGGCGGAAGTGTTGCTGCGGGAACTGGCTTCGCAGTTCAGCCAGGCTTAAAGCATTCTTCGGAACGTCAACCAGGGCCTGTCTTGATTGCAGATAGGGCCCTGGCTCCACAGATTTCGGCCACTTTGCCAGCAACGACAGCAAACAAGCGCCCTGCTATGATTTGACGGCATTCAGAGGAATTTCCGATGACCCAAACAGATGCTGTCAGCGTTGCAAGCGAAGTGCGCAAGCTTGCCAAAGACAACAAGGTTACAGCCAGTCGTGACGGCATGAGTCGTATGGCCGTGGGGATTACCCGCTTGTCTGGCGATGTCGTCGAGCTGGATGGCATCGAACAGTTGCTCGTCAATCTCAAGCGAAAAGGCGTTCTGAGCAAATCTGAAATCCTGGCGCTCCAAGGGCGCTATCTTCAAGAAAGGCGCGCACAGAAACGTAGCGCATGACTTTTGATCCGTTCGGCGACTTCGACACGGCTGGATATCTTCAAAACTCGCTGCAACTGAAAGATCCCGTTGAAGTAAAAGAGTCAGAGCATCTTTCGTTCGAATTGAGTATCGAAGAGGCGCTTGCCTATCTGGCCAAGAAAAAGCCAATCGATTACCAGACTGTACTCAAGGTTCACGAAATCCTGTTCTCCGGCTTCTATCACTGGGCAGGAAAAGACCGGAACGAGCTTGTCCCCCACCTGGCAGTCTTCAAGGGCTCTCTCGACGACCCTCGCAGCACCGTCTTCGAGCGCCCGGACTCCATCAAAATGTCTGTCGACTATGCGCTCAAGCTCGCATCAGACAAAAAACGCTTCAGAGGCCATCCCGGTGGAGTGATGGGCCAACTGGCTTTCGCACACCCCTTCCTGGACGGCAATGGACGCGCGATTCTATTGGTCTTCATGGAACTCTGTTATCGAGCCGGGTTCGCCATCGACTGGTCAAGAACAAACAAAGACGACTACTTGCGGGCCCTCAGCGACGAGATCCGAGAGCCGCGCGAAAGGCATCTCGATAACTACCTCAACCCGTTCGTAGTCGATATATCCAGTCGTGACGAATGGCCAGAGACCATTAGTGGCATCCGAGGCCTGGATGGTCTGGACAAGGAAGACATCACTTACGAGAACCTGGACAACCCGCAAGTCCAGCAGATCTACAAGACATACCGGGCCCAGCCCCTGGACGCCGAGCCTCCCGAGCCCGAAAGCTGAAGAGGCAGGCCCGTCCCGACAAGCTGCCTGAAAGCCCTATGACTTCGGCTTGGCCTTCCGCAGCTTCAAATACTTCATCAACCCCTGAAACCACATCACCAGCGCCGGATTGCCCTTGAGCTGGATCGACTTGTCCTGAATCCCCTGCATGAACGCCAGCTGCTTGTTCTTCGCCTGCATCGTGGCAAACCCGAACGCCGCATCCTTGAACGCAATCGCAAACGCCGGCTCCGCCACCACCCCGGACTTGCTGGTAATGCGCTGGCCTTTCACCACGAAATGCCGCGCCACCTTCCCGTCCAGAGTCTGCAGCTGAAACACCAGATCCTTGTCACCCAACTGCTGCTGGAACGCAGGATTTGTCCGACTGGCCTTACCCATCAACAGACCCAGCATCCACAGAAGAAAACGAAATTTCATGCGCACAGCCTCAAAAGGAAAATGAACGGCTGGGGGAGTGTAAGGGATTCGGATGGATTCGCCACTATCCAAGACTGATAGAAGACGATGCAGCGCTTTTCCTGCCAGATGACTACCAAGTCACGAATTCCAGCCCCTGAACCCGATCGTTCCCACGCTCTGCTTGGGAATGCATCCCGTGACGCTCCGCGTCACACCATCCTCCCGTCCTACACCTGAAGAAACGCATTCCTGTAGGAGCTGCCGATAGCAGTGGTTTCTTGTTCCTCTACCCCGCAAATCCTTGGGAAATGTCCTTCAAACTGCGGTGCTGTCCATGAACTAGGCGTGCTTGGGGTTCATCGATAACCTCTTCCCGTCACCGCAAAATCGGTGGCCGGATGTGCAAGTCCGAAAACCGGGGCAAATCTTTCCAACTCCAAAAGGATTTACACCGATGATCGATCCAACCCTCACTGACGAAGAAGTTTCCCCCTACGAATTCCCAGACTCGAAAAAACTCCACGAAGCCGCCGAACGCGCCCTCGACCACCATTTCAAACCCACCGCCCCACGCCCCAAACGCCTCGGCGGCCTGTTCGCCCTCTGCCCCAACGCCGACGCCGAAGCCCTCATGGCCAACGCCTCCGAAGACCTCCTGTCCATCAGCGCCTTCGCCGCCAACCTGGCCGACGACCTCGACGGTCCCCGCCGCTCGATGGCACTGGGCCTGAGCAGAATGGCGGATGGCGTGCGCTTGATGGTGGAAGGCACACTCGATCACATTGAGTTTCGGGAGTATCAGGCCAAGCCGTAGCTGAATCGCGGGCGGCAAAAAGGGGACGTTGAGTCCCCTTTCCGATCTTCGGCAACAGCAACTAGCGAAAGTCCTCTGCGCTTTTTGGTCGCGTCTCTAACCCGAAATCCGCCAACCGATGGACGTAAGCATGACCACCGGCATTACAGGACTGTCGGAATACAACTTTGTCCCCCTTGAGCACCGTCAGAAAACTTACGAAGGCCTGGTTAACGAGGTAGGTATACGCACCGCTTTTGAACTTGATGATGTTCAGGTTCACGCTGCCTTCCGACGCATCTACAACAAAGAACTTGCCCTTGGGTGGCATAGCGTTCTTTGGGTAAACCATCTCGATGTTCCCCGGCACACCATAGCGATACTGAACAGAACCGGCCGTGGGCTTGCTGTTTCCCGTCGCACAAACAGAAACCGTCTTTCCGCCCCGCAACGGGCAACTAAAGTAGATGTCTTCGTCATCCGAGCACAACGTTTCATCCTGCCCGCCCTTCAACAGCGCCGTCTCCTGCGAAACGCGCTCCGGCGTTTGCGCGACATCAGCACAGTTGGACAGGCAAACCAGTTTCGAAAGATCCGGAACATCGCTTTCAGTAAACAGGTACGTCGCTGAACCCTCACGATTGCGGTCGTGATAAACGGGAACACTGACGGCCAGCCCTTTGGCCGACACCGGCACCTTGGTATCCCCGCCCGAGACGACCCAGCCTTCGACCTCCCCGCACAACGCCTCCAAAGCGACCTCACTGAACGAATCTTTCGTGGGCACGGCGAACGGCTTGGCATCACCTCGGCAGTCGTAGCCATGCCAGTAAGGCCCGGTGTTCATATCAATGTCGATCGAGAAAACATAAGCGCCGTCGAGCACAACTTTGCCGCTGTCATAGGTGAAAACCAGCCAACGGCGCGTCTTCGCCTGGGAGTAGTTTTCTTCCTGAAGGATGTAGCGCTCGCCATCTCGGTACAGCCAAAAGCCACTCATTGCTCCAGCCGGCTCCGCCGTCTCGGATAGGCGCTGCCCGGAATGTGCGTCCACCAGAAAATTGTCTTTCAGCGCCAGCGCACAGTCGCTGTCAGCGTCCCTGCACGACGTGAGAGACGGGAACATCGGCCCCGCCACTGCAGAGAAAGAACACAGCAATAACGCTATCAAACCTAATCTTTTCAACTTGCCACCTGCTTCAAAGCGAGTAATCCATCACTTCTTCCAGCTGCCAGCATTGCCCACGGACAAACCGATACTCAACGCGATAAAACGCACAAACATGTTCAATTTTTCATTCCCTGAATGACGGATCGCTCAACTACGCGTTGAGGTATTTTCTGCGCCTTGCCGTCGGCGCTCATCGCGTCGCGGTACTGGCTGTAATAGCGCTGCGCTTCGTCTTTGCGATCAAGGCGCCATAGTGAGTCGGCGATGTTCAACATCAGCACTGTGCGTTTACCGACGGTCTCGACGCCCCGATAAAACTTCAGCGCCAGCTCATCTTTGCCGCCCTCGGCCAGGTAAAAGCCCAGGTCGTTATAGACCTGAACATTTTGCGCCGGGGGATGACACGCCATGTAGGACTCTGGACTTAAAAAGACCAGACCCCATTCGATGGACTCTGCTCGGGACTGCGCCAGTTCGTTACTTGTGACATGTTTCAGCAAGTCCTTTGGAGACCTCGTCTCCAGGGCGGGAGTGAGCACTTCGCCGTCGTCGGTAACCCATTGATTGCCCTTCCACTGGCCGACACAAAAAGTGGCCGAACGATCAGCCAGCACACAACCGGTCTCCATGGAGATCACCGTGCAATGCTGTTGCGACACTAGCTTCTCTTCACCGTTTTCGTCCGACAACATACCGAAAATCACCGGGTCGAGCAGCAAGGTTTTCTTGTCAGGACTGAGCATATTGGAGTGCCCATCGGCGCCAATATCGGCGCCAAAGAGCGGGAAGGTTTTGCCATTGGCGGTGAACCATGCAGTCGCCGAATCCACACCGGGCATCGTCCATTCTGTAGCCCGAAATGACACCGCGTTCCCGTTGACGCCGACTATTGGCGGGTCCTCGGCAAAGGCGCTCATAGCTCCGAAGAGACAGCCGATCATCGATACCCACTTAAGGCTGCCCGCGAGAAGATGCTGATTCATGGAAATTTCCCTTTTGCCGTTAGCCGGCCTGCTGTCCAGCCAGGCACTTTGCGTAGCCGTCGGCGAATTTGGCATCGAATGACAGTTCCAACGGCTCTTCCAGTTCAGCCGAGGTGTTGAGCAACATCCGAGTGGCCGGGGTGTATTTGATCCAGCCGATGGTGCCGGTGCCGTCCGTATCAAAGAGCAACTGGGCTCGCACCATTTCACCGTCGTCTTCATCAATCAACAGGTTGACCTTGTCCTTGCCGACATAGCGAAACGGGAAGTTGCTACTCCTGACCATTTCGGTGAGATAGCCGTAGCAACTCCCCGCTTCGGCACTTGCCGGAATGGCGTAGATGATGGGCAAAAGTAGAAGTGCACTCAGCATGGGCCGAATGGAAAAGCGGTTCATCCAATCATCCTTAATCAAACAGCGGCGATCACAAATCCTTGAACGTCAGCAGCCGGAACTCGTTGTTCACAAACTCGAAGTAGCGGGTCCTGTAGCGGCTTTCCAGCTCATTACCCTGCGCGTCCTCTTCGGTATCGGCCGCAATGCCGGAAACAATGAGCAGACGGCTATCGGGCTTGTTCGACAGGCTGAAGGTATTGCCGTCGTATGCATTCGGCAGTCCGCCGACAACCTCCCCCGTACGCGCATCCAGCACTTCGCCGCACAAGGTGCTGCCGCCACAAGCGAACTGGTACAGGATGTAGTGGCCGGCAAAGTTGACCTTGCGTTTGAGTGCCTGTGCACGGTCCTTATCCATCCTCGGGTTGCTGTGCTCTTGCGGCACCGGTTCATGATTAGTGCCGGCGAACACTGGGGTGACGGTGTAATCCTTGAAGTCCGGGTCAGCGGCGAAAGCCACGGACGTGACAATGGCCGAGAGGCCACCGAGTAGAACTGAATATCCTTTCACGCTGTAACTCCGTAACTGAAATCTATTCGGATTGACCTTCATAACGCTGTGTCTGCGGGTTGAATTGCCACAGATGTGGTCGGGTCATGGCTACGTTATTTTTGTAGCGAATCTGGGCGCGCTTATCCCTGATGTAGGAATAGATCTCGATGTCTTTGAAGTCGCCGCCGTTCTTGGGTGGACCGTCCAGAACTTTGACCCCGGCGAAATACTCGCCACCCGCATGCTTCAAATAACCATGGCACTGAATCAGGAAGGCAAAGGTCAAGTCACCAGCCGAGCCGTGACTGGAATAGGAAGTGAAAATAAAGTCCTCTTGGCCGTCGCCATTGAGGTCGCCGCGGTATACCACCCTACCTTCTTCCCGCCTGAATCTGTCGTCGTAGAAACTTGAGTGTATGTCCAGAACGTAATCAGCTCTTTCCACCCATTGTGAGAGGAAGTTTTTTGTATCGCTTTCCTCGTTGCAGAAATCCGACGCCATCCCTGCCATAGGCAACCAGCTCATACATAACAACAGCAGTCTTTTCACTTCATTTCCTTTGAACTAACCCGTCTCAATTCAGCGGGAGTGTTTTTCCATTCGCAGCAAAGGGCGCGCTCGCCGTAGCGCTATTCGCCAGCAACATTTCACGCGGTAACTCCGTTCGGTCTTCGCAGGCTTACTCAAAAACCATGCTGCGCACCGCTGTTTTGATTTGTTCAAATCCTTCGGTGCTGATCGCCAACGGTTTGGCCGAGCCTGATTCCGCCGAGCCGATCAGCACGTCTTTACCCCGCAGCAGGCAAAAAGCGACGCGGGTAATGTGCCGTCGTGACTTGTCGTGGAAGCCGAAGATGAACCCTGAAGAAGCCTCCCCAGCCCATTGCTCGAAGGTGTAGGTGCTCCCGCGACCCGCCAACTCGTTGGGCACCCAACCGTGATCAGTGAGGGTCGCCGGGCACCTTCGGTCGTTGTCATCACGCAGGACTTGCACCGCAAACGCATCGTCTTCCGGAGGTTTCCAGGCGGTGAGGCGGGAAAAGAATTCCGTACTTTCACACATCAAACCAAACCACGGCTGGCTCAGGTTGGAGGGTTTCTCGAAGTGCCACTCGGAGCCACTCGACGTTGGCGCTTGCCACAAGCGAGGCGCGCTGGACGATTTGGGCAACTGTTTGGCTGCCACGAAGACCGGATAGAAATCATCGAACGTCAACCATTGGTCTTGCAGCAGCGGCATTGAGAACCGACATGACTCCATGTCTACAACTGCCGCCGCCGGGCCGTGAAGGACCTGTGACTGACCCATTGAATTGCCGACTATCACGGCATCGGCGGCATGGCCCACCTGAGCAAGCACGAGCAAACCAGACATCAACCCATGGAAGTATCGGGCGTTCACTTCACATCCTTCGAATTCATCAATTCCAATTCACCATCCCGATACAACACTTCGCACCCGATCCACGCCAGATCCACCTGCGGCATCACCGCTGAAGGCTTGCGCAGTTCCCGCAACAACGTCGAACCATGCGACAACCGCCCGCCCATCCGCGCAATCACCGCCCGCGCGGCCTGATAGTGCGCGTGGCGCCCGGGATCGAGGGTGTCTTCCAGCAAGATGTCTTCGCCAAGAATGCCCCTCACCTGCCCCGGATAAATCATGAACCCGGCGGCCTGTTCGGCACCTTCGCGGCCGTCCTGCCAGAAGCTGCCGTCGCGCGTGCGAATGTCCGGGTGCGGCGCAAACCAGTGTTCGCGATCCGCCAGAGGCATGGCGTGATGCAAGCGGAAGAAGATGCGCATCAGGTTGTCGCGATACCACTCGCGCACTTGCAGGTAGTAACCACGCAGGCCCGGCAGGCCGGTCGAATGGGCGAGGCGGATCAGGCCTGACCATTGCGGGAAGGCCTGTAGTGGCAGCGCGCTCGACGCGGGTCGAGGTGTGGCGGGATCGGTCTCCCACGGCAGTCGATGGGGGCTGTTTTCCAGGTTGTCGTAAGCGGTGGGCGGACGGCCCAGCCAGTCCCCGCCACTGCTGGCCAGCGCCGTGGCGATGCACAGATTGCCCTGTACCACGAACACATAGAACCGGGTAAACCAATCGGCCAGTTGCTGACCGTCAGCACCCTGGGCGACGAGGTCGGTCAGCTCTTTGTCGAAGCGCTGCAAGCCGTGTTCAAGGCTCAGCAAATGCCCGCGAGCGATGCACTGCATACGCAGAAACAACGGTAGCGAACGCAACATCCGCAGCGGTCGCCACGGCAGATGCGGAGTCGCGCCGCCGACTTCACCGGCGTAGTTGCTGGCGCTGATGCCCCAGTCGGCCAACCGTGCGAGAAACAGGTCGTTGTTGATGTAGGACGCACCGCCAAACACGGCCGTGAACGGCTCGTTGTCCTGCAACACCCGCGCATCCCAACGGGCCATGATCGCCGGAATGCTCGCGGCGGCCCGGCGCTGGGCGTACTCCACCAGCACGCTGGGTTGCGGCGGCAGGATCTCGGCGATGTTGGCGGCCGTCAGGTGGCGGCGCCAGCCGTAGTCGCTGATCGGCCGGTATTGCAGCAGCCACAGTTGCGTACCGTCCCAGGCCCATTCGACATCGCCCGGCACATAGTGAAACACCCGCAAGACATCCTGGAGAAAGCGCCACAGCGTGTCTTCGGTCAAACCGTGGGCGGCCGTGAACGTGCCACTGCGCCAGGCTTCGCCGAGCCGCGAAAGCGTCGCTCGTTCCGGGCTGATCTGACCGTCGGCAAGGGACTCAAGATGACCTTCAACCCATTCGAGTTCCACCGACAGATGACGCACAAACGCGATGCCCGACACCTGCGGCGTGATGAAGCGCTGCACCACCACTTCCTCGACACCTTCGGCAGTCAGCTCGGCAATGCGCGCCGGCACGTTGGCGGTAGGCTCGCGCAGGTAGGTCGTGCTCAAACCGGCGTTCGCCGAGTCGGCCTGATCTTCGCCGTAACTGGAGGAACGCACCGCCCAGATCGCCTGGGGTTGGCTGGCGAGAAAGGTCGGTAGTCGCAGGTCGTTGCAATCGTTGAGGGTCAGCGCCGCCGGCACCGGTTGCCGAGCCAGTTCCGCCAGACGCAAACGCCCGCCCTTGGTGTGCGCGACGAAGCCGCGTTCGCCCGACTCCAGCCACTGCGCAAACTGCGCGGGCGCGTCGATCCACGGGTAATGACCCCAACCGGGTTTGAGGCTGATAGTCAGGTCTGCGCGCGCAAGAATCGCCGACCATGCCGCCGCTTGTTCGATGCCAAGCACCTTGTCCTGATCGCCCCAGACCAGTTCGACCGGGTCGGTGATCCACTCCAGCAATGGCAGCGCGGTGTCGGCACGGATCAGATCCCAGTGCGGCACAAACGCACGGCAACGCGCATAACCGGCGCCCATGCGCTGGTACTGCGCGGGCGTCCAGGTCTGGTTGGAGAACTTGCGCGCGAACAGCGTGGGCTTGTTCGACAGCAGCCAGTGAATGGACTTGCGGATCGGCAACGGTGACATCAGCGCCGGCAATCGGCGCTGCCACAAAAAGGCGCCCACCGGCGCCAGCAACACACTGCGAGAAAAGTGCCCGGGCCGACGTTGCAGTGAGTGCAGCACCAGCAACGCGTTGACCCCGACGGCCATGATCGCGCTGCCCTTTTGCGTCATCGCCAACAAGGTCTGCGCATAAGCCGCCAGATCCTCGCAGGGCGGCTGCGGATTGGCGCCGAAACCCGGCAGCTCCAGCGGCACCACGTCGTAACGCTGAAAATGCGGCAGCGCATCATCCCACCAATCGGCGGCGCTGCCGTTGCCGGCCAGCAGGTACATCCGGGGCTTGCTCATGGGTGATCCTCAGGCCAGATCGCGCAGCGCGGCGTCGAGGATCGGATAGCGGAACGTGTAACCCGCCTCGCTCAAACGCTGCGGCACCACGCGCTGACCGTCGAAAAACAGCTGAGCCATCTCCCCGGCCAAGGCACGCACTGGCGCGGCTGGAATGTGGAACCACACCGGGCGCTTGAGAACCCTGCCGACGTTCTCGGCAAACGCTGCCTGACTGACGGTTTCGGGCGCGACCATGTTGTAGGTGCCGCGCAAATTTTCATCGTGGAAGGATCGAGCGATCACCTGAATCACATCGTCGCGATGCACCCAGCTCATGACCTGCCGACCATCACCCATGCGCCCGCCGAAGCCCAGGCGGAACGGGATCAGCAATGGCAACAACGCACCGCCCGGCCCGAACACCACGCCGAGACGCAGCACTACCTGACGCACGCCAAACTGCGTGGCGGGTTGCGCCGAAGCCTCCCAGCGCGCGCAGAGCTCGGCCATGAAACCGTCGCCCTTGCTGGCCTGTTCATCGAGGCTTTCGCTGGCATCGCGCACGCCGTAGAAACCGATGGCTGATGCCTGAATCCACAGCGCGGGTTTATGGCTCGTGTGCTTCAACCAGGTCATCAAGGCTTCGGTGGTATCGACCCGACTGGCGAGCAATTGCGCCTGACGCGCGGGGCTCCAACGTGGGCCGGCGACCGGTGCGCCGGCGAGGTTGATCACCACGTCGAAGGGTTCGTCACGGCCGAGTTCGCTCAACGACCGTACACAGCGGACGCGACCGTCGAACAGGTTCGCCGCTTTCAGCGGATCACGCGCCAACACGCTGACGGTGTGGCCGGCATCGAGTAATTGATTGACCACGGCTTCACCGATAAACCCGGTGCCACCGGTGATCAGTACCCGCTTGTAGGCGCCGCCGGCAAACGGGTTGGATTTGCTCACGGCCCTTTCTGGCGGAGACTTCCGACGATCATGGAGCAGCAACCAGATCAGCGGCGGCAACAGCACCAGCAACGCAAAACCGTCGAGCCACAGATGCGACCAGACCTGTTTTTGCGCTGAAAGCCACATGTCCTGCGGTGCCCACAACAGCATGCCCGCCATCAACCATCCCCAAATTGCGGGAGCTTTAAGACGGTTGCCGAGGTGCACCAACGCGAGCATGTACAGCGAATAACTTTGCAGCGTCGCGCCGAACAACGCGAGCCACCAGACCTGCTGCTCGTGACCGGCAGCAGGAACCGCATCCGCGGCCCAAAACGCGAGTTCGAGGGTGTGCAAATAGCCGTCGAGTAATCCGGAATGACCGGCCCAGGTCAGCGTGAGACCGGCGAGCACATGCACGATCGCGGCGGCATACAGCCAAAGCACCATCGCGGGGCGAAGAGAGAAAGAGGGGGCTGGCATTCCGTGTCCTGAGCGCGTTCCTTGAGGGCGGGGAGTTTAAAGGAAAATGGGGGGTGTCAGATGCACAAGCATTAAGCGTTTTAGTGCGACTGGTTCAAGATCAGCGCGTGCGAAAGCGCACCAAACATGCCCCACAAACTTCAAATGCAGTGACTGGCTTTGATCGGCTGTGTGCCTTGCGAGCTCAAAAGCTTCAAGTGCTCCTTCGCCCGGGGGTCACCTTTGTCAGCAGCCATTTGGTAGCAAGCCAATGCGCGGGACATATCTTTTGTGCCCAGTCTTCCACCCTCGAATGTAGAAGCCAGATAATTCATCGCTTCGGTCGAATCCATCTTTACCGCCCGAATGATCTGCTCTTCCGCTTGCGCGGGATGAAGGCAAGGGCCGCCATAGTCTGTGGAATTTCCTAAGCAAAAAAACGTGGCATAGGCCAACGCGCCACTCGGTATTTTCGAAGCCGCTTTGAACAGCGCTTCAACCCTTGGGGTTTCCAACTGAGACGCCATTTGCGAAAGGCTAAGGCTTGCCGCCGACAGGCTCGCCCGTGCATCCCCCGACTCTGCGGCACACAAGTAATTTTCCAAGGACGCTTCGATCAACTCCACCGTCAGTCGGTACTGCTCAAGAAACCCTAACCCACCTAACGCTTCAGCACGTTGATAACAGAATTGCTCGGCACGGCTCATTCCTGGGTTATTTGTTGCCACCAGATACTGTTCGCTGACCGACCAATCCTCAATCCCCTCCAGCACCCAGCACGCCTGACGAGAGAAATTGAAGATTTTTACATTGCTGTTGCCCGCACGCTTATCGACCACGTTGACGTGACTGTCATCGGCCTCTTCAATCTCGACTCCAGGTGTCTTGCCGGGTGTGATGGCGGCCATCAGCGGGTAGGTGAAGGAAGCTCCGCTGACACCCGAGGTCGAAGGCTCAAAGGTACTACGGTCCTTGCCGGCAACCGGCTTCAACACAAGCGACTTGACCGTCATCGCAGTGAGACGGCGCTGTGATTCACTGCTGGCGGAAAACGCTGTCAGGAAAGCAGGGAATTCCTCCGAAGGACAAGCGCCGTTGGCCGGCGCTGTCGAAGTGCTCTTGTCGGATGCAAGAGCAGGGACGATCTTGTCCAGGTACGCCGAGCGCTCGCGGCTCATTCTGGTGATGCACGAGTTGACCGTGACCACATGCGCTGGCATTCCCGTCTCGATCTCGAATGCCTCCAACGGACAATTCGCATCGCGCAATTTCAGCCACGCGCGTTGCGACTCTTTAACCTTCGCCGCGTACTCCGCGCCCAATGCCGGATCTGCTCGATAGTCGGTCTCAAGCCGCGCCATCAATTGCTTGTAGCTGACGTTCAGCTGCGTATCGGCAGCCTTCTTCGCCGCCTCCGAGCAGGGCACCATTTCCAGACTTGAGGTGACATGGCTGCAGTCATCCTGCGCGTACACCGCTGTAACAGGCAGCAGCATTGCCAGCAGGGTAAAAACAAAACGTTTCACTGTGTTCTTCCTTGAGTGATTCAGGCTTTGCGTTTGGCGAACCGGGTGACGCATTGCTTGGGTATGTTCATTTCCCAGTAGGTGCTGAGCAACGCTTTACGCTTTTTGTCGACGCGCAAATTAACGAAACCATCGCCGCAGTCTGGCTGCAACTCTTGGAAGGTGCCGGTTTTGGCTTGGTAAATGAACACCCGGTAATAGTGGTAAGTGCCCATGCCGTCATCGAGTTGCCAGATCGCGAAATCCTTGGCGCCGTCGAAATTGAAATCATCGACCTGCACATGGAGTTCGTTTACGGCTTCAAAATCGATTGTCCGCGACTCGTTATGCGTTTCGCCTTTAACCGCGACTTTCAGCGTGGAGCCTTCGAGAACCAGTGTTGCTTCGACGCCTTTGGTTGGGCTGAACGTAGTGGTTTCGGCTAACACCGGCATCGCCCACAGCAGACCGAGCATTGATACTGCTAGCGTTTTTGATCTCATGTATCCGCCCTACTCCCACTTGCATCCGGACTCCAAAGAGGAATCGACGCTGGTGTTATTTCCAAAATAGTAAACCTTGCCGTTGGACTTCTTCGTGTACGTCATCGAGACGATCTGCGTTCCTTGAGTCACGAGCTCGTAGATCCCTGAGACCTTGCCGCTGATGACTTCAGACCAGCTTCTGGTGCTCTGCCAAGGGACGTCGGCGCCGAGCATTTCGTTCTGGGTATCCGTCAACACAATGGAAATTGGCTCGCTGGACTTGGCGTACTTGACGTAGCCGCCAGACCATTTGCTGGAAGCGTCGTAAAAGGTTCGGAATTCGAACTTCACCGGACTGGTTTCAGAGCGTTCGAAGCAGAGTGATTCGCTGGTGACTGCGCTGTGGGCGGCGTAAGGAAATAACGCCCAAAAACCAAAATATGACTTTTTCATATTTATCGAAACTCGTTAACCACGGACGTTTTCTCAAAAAACCAATGTAGCGCTGCTATAAAAAAGTGGACAGATTTATTTAAGACCCTGTCAAACACTAACAACGTAGAGCCAAATAATTCAATCTGCCCCTTTCGCGCCACAAAGGTCAACGCCGTTGAGCGCAATAAAATCCGCCCCATCACTCTCTGATTCAATTTCCAGCTGTCACTTCGTTTCAATCTCTGCATAATGCGTTTCTGAATGCTTAAGCAGATTTAGAAAACTTTTCCGAAACTCGTTTATATCGTCATCATCACCACATAAATTTATAGAAAAAACGTGCTCCTTTCCAGCCTCAAAAGACGTGGTAAAGCAAGCCGAATCAAGAAAATAAGTTGCCTCGACACCAGACCAACTCCCTCCAGAAATCCGCCCGGCCTTTGCTAACGGCTCAGATCCCGTACCAAACTTCAAACCATCTTTCTCTTGAACATACTCGTTAGAGACAGCGTCTTCAAGTGTCATCCCCTTGCATCGAACCCTAACATTTTCGGTTCTTCCGTCCTTGTACTTGTATTTTAAAAAC
The DNA here is from genome assembly GCF_021603585.1 of Pseudomonas sputi. GTDB lineage: Bacteria > Pseudomonadota > Gammaproteobacteria > Pseudomonadales > Pseudomonadaceae > Aquipseudomonas > Aquipseudomonas sputi. Next base: position 21,619 of record NZ_BQHI01000007.1, read on the forward strand.
GTCACACCTTCATCCGACTTCATAACTGAAAAACCGTTTACGCCATGCGCCTTAATAATGCAGCCATTACTTTCCACCACTAGACCATCTCCCGCATAGACGAGAGAGAACGAGGACAGCAGATATAGCATAAAAAATCTGATCATTGCTTTTGCCTTTTAACAAATGATGGTATTCACTACAAATAAATCTGTCACCTTTTCTGTCTTTTGCCGTGAAGCCTTTACCCACAAGTAAGGAAACAGGCGCTTTCGACTCAACTATTTGACGAAACCGCCTACATGATCGCGATCCAGATTATAGAGATACGAAGGGTGCATTACTTCAAGGCTTGGATTGAAGGATCTTGATAGCCGACATCAACCTCAATTCCGGCATCTCTTGCTTTCTCCTCTCTCGCCGCCCTGATGGCTTGATACTCTTTTAATTTTAGCGGCAACAATTCTTTCCAATTCTCTTTCTCCTGAGCGCTATCAAATGCTGAACGCCAGTATTCCGACTGACTTTTAAAGCTCAAGCTAACCAGGTAAGTTCCGCGCTCGGCAGGCGCATCGTCAGAATCACGACGCCATGCTTTGACAGTAAGATAACCATCACCGCTGAAAAAGTGCCATGTATAAAAATCATCGACTTTCAACCAACGCGCCAAATCAAGACGATAGTTTGGATCCAGCCACGGATGGCTCATGACATAATCACCGAGCACTTTGTTTGGCGAAGTAATTTTGTCGCTTTGAGATCCGGAAATTCTCGGATCAGACGGCGCATAGTAATGATGCCAACCGGCAGCTTTTACCTTATCGATCAAAGCATATAAAAAGGCTTGATACTCTTCGTGCCTGCTGTTGTCAGGAAGAGACCGAATCGAAAGTTCAACATCCTCGATGTTATCACTCTCATCTTTATCTACGGCAATGTTTATGCCCGCGACGTGTTCCAGGGTCAGCGTCTTATTGACAACAACAGTGGGAAGGTCTGAATCCCCAAAGGATTTTTCAACTTTATACCAGCACATATTCACCTCCGACATGCACTCTTCAGAGAATTGCACCGGGCTTGCCGCCACTAGATCGCTGGCATTTTTTTGCATTTGAATTTGAATCGACGGACTATTGCCACTCATTGCTTCACTCCCGCTATCACCGACATCACCACAAGCACCGACAAATAAAAACAACAAAAACAACATGCTTCTCATACGGCATTCTTCCAGGTCGCAATCGTCGCAATCTGACCTTCCATATAGTCCTTCTTTGAACCCATCAACTTATGATATTGCCCAGCAATTTTGGCAATGAACTTCATGCGATCAGACTCATTGTAAAGATTGCCTTTTTCCATTTGAACGCGCAGATCCTTATTATCAACGTCACATGCAGTGCTAAACGCGGCTACCCGAACAGGAACAAACGGCGCCCACTCAAATGCCGCCTGGGCCTTCAATGTCGCTTGAAAAAAGAACTCATTGTAAATCAGTGGCTGGAGAATACGACGCTGCTCATGATCAGCGATTGCAAGCAACGAACTGTACTGCAAGTCTCTCTTCACATTACTGTCTGAAGCGGTTTCAGATTCTTTAATTCGGTCAAAACCCTTTTTCACATCGGGTGTGATAGCCAGATTCTTGAGAACAGGTAGCGCTTCATCCGCCCACGGCAACTTGTCTATGTTCATTTGAACTTGAGCATCACAACTTTTTGCATTTCGAGTCGGTGCACACTCATCAAACTGCTTCGGATACTTCTTATAAAACCAATGCCAGACAAAAATATCCTGAAACAACCAAAAATTGCCTTTACCCAACCCTCTTTTTCCCACTCTCAAAGCTGGCTGACCTACGGGTGGCACCGCAACAGTCAAATAAGGCTCCGCCGGTATGAAATCCAAGCCACACTTGACCTGCTTACTTGCAAAAGCCGCCAGCCCCATCCAGTAAAAACGACCTTTCAAGTCCGGTTTTCCATCTTCGCCGCGCTCCAGATAAAACTCAGCATAAGCAGCAGCAATCCGAGCGGCCCGAGCGCCGAAATCCTTCACCAAAACCATCTTGGTTGACGAAGAAAACCAGCTCTTTTCTGGCACACTCAATCGGCTGATAGCCTCTTGCTGCCCCATCGTCCATAGCTTGTCGCATTTCAACGTGATGTCTTGAACGGAGCAGCTTTGGTTATTGGTTTTGAATGTAGCAACGGGTGCGCTCATTTATTTCTACTCGCTTCGTAATCGTCGGAGCCTTCCGGCACGATGAGTTCGTCCCACATCAGATGGACCTCAGCGGTTTCCTCGCTGTCAGTCACCACACGCGGATGCAGGCCATCCGTGTTGCTTTTGGAGATTTTCGGAGCGACCGACGAAGGGACAATAATCGCTGCCTTCACAGACTTTATGGGCTGACCGAGCCCGGTCACAAAACGGATTTGTTCGTCATACTTCGGACTATTGGCAGTACCGGACTTCAGTGTGTTTCCCGCCCGAGCCTGATCCGCAATCAGCGGAATGACCGGTGCCAGAATGCCAATCCCCGTCCCGCTTCCCGCCGAGCCTCCGGCATTAATCTTCACCACCGGCCCAACCACCGTCACACCACCGCCATCGAGCTTGATGAAACTGCCGCCGCCGAGAATCGTCAGCTCAGTCCCCGCCTCAATGACAATCTTGTCCCCCGCCTTGATGTGAATCTCTTTCCCGACACTGGTCAGTTGCGCCGTCCCGAGCTTCACATGCTGGCTCTCGCCAATAGTCAGGTGGTCGTCCATCCGCGCTTCGATCTTGCGGTCGGAAATCGTGGTGCGATGTTCTTCAGCCTTCAGCTCGGTGTAGCTGTTCTTCACCACCGTGTCGTGACGTTCATTCCCGACGCGAATCTTCTGGTCGTGTTCGACGTTTTCATCCCAGTCGCGCTGGGCGTGGATGAAGATTTGTTCGGCGCCTTTTTTGTCTTCGATGCGCAGTTCGTTGTAGCCACCGCCGCCCGGGGAGCTGAGGGTTTTGAAGACGCTGCGGGTTTTATTCGCCGGCAGGGCGTAGGGCACCGGGTTTTCCTTGTGGTACAGGCAGCCGGTCACCAGTGGCTGGTCGGGGTCGCCTTCGAGGAAGGTGACGAGGACTTCCATGCCGATGCGCGGGATGGAGATGGCGCCGTAGCGGTCGCCGGCCCAGGAGCTGGAGACGCGCAGCCAGCAGCTGGTTTTGTCGTCGGCCAGGCCTTCGCGGTCCCAGTGGAATTGCACCTTGATGCGGCCGTATTGGTCGCAGTGGATTTCTTCGCCTTTGGGGCCGGTGACCATGGCGGTCTGGCTGCCGAGCACGCGGGGTTTCGGGTGTTCAAGGGCGGGGCGGTAGAACACGTCCCACGGGGTGGCGAGGAAGGTGTTGCGGTAGCCCTGGTGGAAGTCGTCCTTGTGGTCGGTGGTGTCGCTGGTCACCGATTCTTCGAGGACTTGCGGCTGTTTGCCTTCGTGGAAGATTTCGGTGAGCAGCCACAGGTCGTTCCACTCGCTGCGCGGGTGATCGGACATTTCCATGAAGTGGCCGCTGACGAGTCTGGTCTGGTCGCCGCGACCTTCGGCCTGGCGATAGTCGGCACGGTGACGTTCGAGGGCGCGCTGGCTGAGGAATTTGCCGCGGGCGCGGTCGATGAAGCGGCCGGGGTAGTCGTAGTCTTCCAGATCCGGTTCGGTGCTCTCGCCATCCGGCTTACTCTCTGGTTTAAAAGCCGCCTCCATTTGCAGGCGCGGTTTTTCGAAGTCGTAGTCGCGGCGGGTGGTGCGGCTGGTGCGGGTTTCCAGACGCAGCTTGAAGCCTTTGATCACCGGTTCTTCGGCGACCATGCCGCTGCCTTGCACGTACGCGGTCGGTTGGCCGAGGTTCGGGAAAACCGTCTGGTCATCGCCGAACACCAGCAGGTGGCCTTTCTTGCTGTGCTGGAAGTGGTAGTGAATGCCTTCCTCTTCGCACAGGCGCTGGACGAAGTGCAGATCGGTTTCGTCGTACTGCACGCAGTAGTCGCGATCCGGGCATGGCTGGCTGAGCTGGAAGCTGTAGGCGTTGCCCTTGATGCCGTGCTCGTCGAGGATCAGCGCGATGATTTTCGGCGCCGACATCTGCTGGTAGATGCGCTGGTTGGTGCGGTGATGCAGGTATTGCAGCTGCGGCACCAGCGAGACTTTGTAGCGGGTCAGGCGCTTGCCGGCATCGCCCTGGGCGACGCGGTAGATCTGGCCGTGGATGCCCGAGCCCTGCGGATCGAGGGCGAGGAACGCCTGTTTGTGCAGGAGCTTTTCCAGGTCCAGATCCGGGTTTTCGCTGACCAGTTCCAGGTCGAAACGGAACGGCTGGCTGATGCCTTCGGTGCCGGTGAACGACAGGACTTGCAGGTCGCCTACGTAATCTTCAACGGTCAGGCTGAAGTGCGTTTCGTTAGCTGGGTTGAACATAAAGTGCTCCCTGTTCGAAAGTCATCCGTTACGCCCGCAGTCGCAAACGCTGCAGCCAGGACGAAGTGGCGCCCAAGGCGTCACGCAATTGGTCGGCAGTGATGGTGCGCTCTGCCGGGTCAAAGGCCAGCGCGGTGCACAGCGCGGGCCAGCAGTGTGTCGGTAGATTCGACGGTGCTTGCAGCTCGCGCTCCAGGTGTTCGTCACGGGCCTGGGTCGAGGGCAAGCGGCGGAACGGGTGTTTGCCGCCCGCCAGTTCATAGATCACGCAGGCCACGCCGTACACGTCCGCGCTGGCCGACAGCGGTTGGCCCTCAAGCAGTTCGGGGGCGGCGTAGCCCGGGGTCCAGGCGTTGAAGCGCTCGCGGCTCAGGTGCGGCAGGCCGGGCAGGATGCCCTCCTCGGCTTGCCCCAGACCGAAGTCAAACAGGCGCACGCCGTCTTCGCTGAGCATGACGTTGCTCGGTTTCATGTCACCGTGCAGCACGCCGCGACGGTGGGCGTAGGCCAGCGCGTCGAGCAGCGGCAGCGCGATGTCGCGCAGTTCTTTCCACGGCAGGCCCAGCGGCCGCTCGCAGAGCAGTTTGTCCAGGGTCAGGCCACGCATGAGTTCCATGGTGATGAAGGCCCGCTGGCAATCGGTGTCCACTTCGAACGTGTGCGGTCGCAGCACGTTGTCGTGGCGCAGGCGTCGGGTCAGGGCGAACTCGCTGTAGAGCAAGGCACTGGCGTCCGGCGACTCGGCAAATTCTTCGCTGAGGATTTTCAGCGCAATGTAAGGATCGGGATCGCCGAACTGTTCGTGCAGCAGATCCCGGGCCCGGTAAACCGCACCCATGCCACCGGCCCCGAGCAGACGCTCGAGGTGGTAGCGGCCTGCCAGAACATCCGGCAGTGCGCCGACGCTGGCCTTGGTTGGCGCCAGCGCGGGTTCGGCGTTGTGCTGCTTTGCAAAAGCGAAATAGGTCAGGTTGTTGGCCTGCTCTTCGCTCATCAGCAAGTCGTCGACTGAGGATTCGATTTCAGTCATTGGCGGATCACCACGGCCGTCAGGTTGTCGCGTGCGGCGCCACGCAGGGCACCGTCGAACAGACGTTCCAGCGCCACATGCGGCGCCGCCAGGCTGAGGGCGTTGCCGAGGGCATCGCTGCTCAGGCCTTGATACAAACCATCGCTGCACAGCAGGAACACATCACCGGGATAGACCTCGAGTTCCAGCACATCCAGCGTCAGTTGTTCCGCCGCGCCGACCGCCCGGGTCAAGGCCTGGGCCGCCGGGTGCGCCGCTGCCTGTTCGACGCTCATCTGTTGCTCGTCGATCAGTTGCTGCTGCAGCGAGTGATCCTTCGACAGCTGATACAACCGCTGCCCACGCCACAGGTAGCAACGGCTGTCGCCGGCCCAGATGCAGGCCGCGCGATTGCCTTCCACCAGCAGCGCCACGACGGTGCTGCCCATGATGCTGTCGTGACGCCCGGCGGTGACGGTCAACTCCTGCCCCAGGCGCCGGTTCAGCCAGTGCAGGCACTGGCGGATGGCTTTGAGGCGTTCGTCGAAGTCTTCGTGCTGCGGCAGTTCAGCCAGGCTGGCGACGATCAACTGGCTGGCGATGTCGCCACCCTGATGACCGCCCATGCCGTCCGCGACCACCCACAGCCCATGCTGCGGGGTGTCGAGGAAGGCATCTTCGTTGCGCGACCGCACCTTGCCCGGGTCGGTTCGCGCCGCGCTGCGCCAGGGACTGGCCACCAGCATCAGAGCTGCACCGGCATACGGAAGGTGCGCAGCACGCCCATGTCGAACGGGTTCGGCGTGCGCTGGCTGGTCAGCAGGTAGTTGGCGCGCAGGCCACCCACATCGGCTTTCAGCACCAGCACGTCGCGACCGGTCAGGTACTCGGTCTGCATCAGGTCGAACAGACGGAACAGCGACCACGGGCCGGAGTTCTTCTCGATGCCGATCGGGCGCCCGGCCATCTTGTCCATGACCAGGCTGGTGCGACCGTCTTCAGCATCGGTCGGCCACTTGAAGCTCATGGGCAGGATCGGACCGTGGCGGTATTCCATGGTCTTGTCGCCGAACTTGAACTCGGAACGGCTGACGGCCGGATCGAGGGTGTACGGCTCAAGCTTGAACTGCACGGTCGGCTCGGCCGGGTTGATCGAGAAGAAGCTCTGGCGAATGTTCAGGGCCGCCGCCATCTGATCGAGGAAGACCTTGGACACCGGCAGGCTGCGACCGTCGATGCTGCGCATCCGGTAGTTGCCCGGATCACCGCTGACGAACGGACGCATGTAGCTGTCGAAGAAGCGGTCGATGGTGCCCTGAGCCCGGAAGAACTCGCGGAAATCGCTGATCGCCACATCGCTGGTGCTCGACGCGCTGAACGGATAACGCTTGTTGATGGTTTTGCCATACACGCTGTACAGCTCGTTCTGATAACGGCCATTCAGATATTGGTAGGCATCGTTCAGCACCAGGCGCCACGAGTCTTCGGCCAGCACGTTGAACCACACGCTCAGCGGACGCGGCAGACGACCGGACGCATTGCGCAGGTTGGTCAGCGCATCACGCTGGCCGCTCATGCGGGTCTTGGCCAGCTCGAACGCGGCTTGCTCCGGCGTGCTGGAACGGGCGAGGCCCGCCAGTTGCAGTTGCAGGTCGTTGAGCGCGGTGAAGGCCGGGGTCAGGTCAGCGGCCGGGCCGTTGTTGTCGTCGAGCAACTTGTGCAGCGGCTCGAAGCGACGTTGCAGGGACTTCTTGGCGGTGTCCGGCAGGTTCTTCGCCACGTTCAAGGCCGAGGCCTTGTCCGCTGCCGCCGCGGCGAGTTTGCCCACCTTGCCCAGTTTGCCTTTCTGTCCGGCCAGCGCATCAGCCGCGTCACCCGCCTCGTCCACCGGATCGGCAGCGGCCGGGAAGCGGGTGTTTTCACGCACTTCGGTCAGCAGCGCCAGCACCGGCGAGTTGGCCGAGGTCAGGCCCGCCAGTTGTTCGGCGCCTTCACCGGCATCGCTGATCGGCGGCAGCGCCACCTGGCCAACGGCTTCGCTCCAGTAGTTGGCGTAGTCGCGGAAGTACAGTTGCTCCAGCTCGACCATCAGGCGACGCAAGTCCATGTCGCTGATGCCCGCGCCTTCGCCCAGCACCCAGTTGTCGCGCAGGATGTCGGTCACCAGCGACGCACCTTGCACCGAGAAATACTGCTGATAACCGGTCTGGGTGTAGAAGCCCGGAATCACGTATTCGGTGCCGATGAACAGCGAGCCCTGCGGCCCGAGATGCTGGCTGAAGCGATAGTCCGGCAGGTTGCGCGCCTGCTCGCGGAGCATGCGGTAAACCACGGTCGCCAGCGACTCGCTGCGCAGGATCTGACGCGCCTGAGCCACCAGTTGCTCGTTGAGCGGATAGATAAACGGCTGCTGCAACAGACGCTCGAGGTGCGTGTTCAGACCGTTCTGCACCGCGGTGTTGCCGGTGTAGCGCTGCGACCAGTCCGCCGCGATCCAGTCCTTGAGCCATGCCGCGTCGCGACGATCCTTCATGTTCAGCATCAGGTACGCGCGCAAGCTGTTGATCAGCTTTTCTCGGTCCTTCATGTTGGCGCGGATCTGGCCTTCAAGCATCGTTGCAACGCGCGGCAGCAGTTGCTTTTCAAGCTCGTGCTCGTAAGCCTCCTTGACCACCGGATTGACGTCCTGGCCCTGATACAGCCCCATCCGTTCGTGGTAGGCAGCGTCGCCCTTCTTCGGGAACACCTGAGTCGCGGCGTAGCTGGTGTCGAGGGTTTTCAGCACGCCCATGGCGTCATCGCGCGGCGACAGTGCCGTGCGTTGCTGCGTCCAGTTCTGCGCCAGATTGCGCAGGTTTTCCAGACGCTCGTAGTTGGCCGAAAATCCACCGGCCCAGAGCATGCCGAACAGCACCAGCGCACCCAGTGCGCCGACGTACAACGCACGCTGGCCCCAGTGGATGCGGCTGCGCTCGCGCTTGTCCAGACCGGCCAGATCGGCCTCGGGGAAAATCACCCGGCTGAGCAAGTGATGGATGAAACGCGAACGACCGCTGCGCAGCGTCGGCAGCACGCCGGCGCTCATGCCCAGACTCGCGCCGATGCCGGCGGTGGTCGAGTCCATTTCCTGGGTCAGGTGCGGTGCGCTGGTCAGGTAGAAACCACGCAGTTGCGTCGCACGCTGGTAGCGGTTGCCGGTGAACGCCATGTCGACGAGCAGGCACAGGCGTTCGCCGATCAGGCCCATCTGGTGCGGGAAGTCGAGGATGCGGCCACGGCGCTGGGTGTCGCGCTCGGAGTGCATGCGCATGATCACCTGGCTGTTGAGGCGACGCAGCAGCTCTTCGAACTCGTTGCGCAGCACCGTCACGTCGGTGCCGACCTGATCCTTGCGGAAACTGGTGCCCAGCACCTGATCGCTTTCTTCGCGAGTCAGTTGGTCGAAGAACTCGTCGAAGCCCAGCAGCTTGTCGGCCTTGCTCAGCACCAGATACACCGGCACATCGACGTGCAGCTTCTGATAGACGTCTTGCAGACGCGCACGCACCTGGCGGGCCAGGGTTTCGATGTCCTGTTCGCTGCCACCGGTCAGGGTTTCCACCGGAATGGTCACCAGTACGCCGTTCAACGGACGACCGCGACGGCGCTTGCGCAGCAGCTCCAGCAAGGTGGTCCAGGCGCTGCCGTCGACTTCCGCATCCGGCTGGGTCAGGTAGCGGCCGGCGGTGTCGATCAGCACACCGTGATCGGCGAAGTACCAGTCGCAATGCCGAGTGCCGTGGGTGTCGCGGGTCAGTTTGCGGTCGATCTTGTTGATCGGGAATTCCAGCCCGGAAAAGTCCAGCAGGCTGGTCTTGCCGCTGGCCTGCGGGCCGATCAGCAAGTACCACGGCAAGTCATTGCGCCAGCGCTCGCTGCGACCGCGGTACAGGCTCGAAGTCTTGAGGGTTTTCAGGGCGTCCTTGAAACGCTCCTTCAACTCTTTCTGCTCTTCGTCGATCAATTCTTCGCGGCGGATACGGTCCTGGCCGTCTTCGGTTTCCTCGACGGCTTTCTTGCGGATACCGGCGCGCCAGCTGACGAAGACCATGGTCAGGCCCCAGATCAGGAACAGCACGCTGATGGTCAGCAGACGCGACGTCGCGCTTTCCCAGAACTTGTAGTCATCCACGGCCAACAACGGGCCGACGAACCACACCAGCAGCGCCACGAACAGCACCAGCAGCAAGGTCCAGACCCAGGTCTGGCGCAGGAAGGCGCCGACTTTCTTGAAAAACTTTTTCATCACACGTCCCTGTTTACGGCTGCGACTGCGGCGAGGCCGCGGCCGGATCAAGCGGCTGATAAGGTTGCAGAACGGTGTCGCGCTGCTCGCCCAAGACCCAGGCGAAACCCGAATACATCATCACCAGGCAGACGAAGGTAAACAGCACCACCATCCACGCCGGCACGATGCGCACCAGGTTGCGGCGCTGATCGTTGAGGCCTTCCCACTGCGGCGACAATTCACGCGGCACATCGCCACGCAACTGACGGATCTGCCGGTACAGGGCGTCGCGGATGCCTTCGAGTTCCAGCATGCCGCGCGCCTGCACGCGGTACTTGCCCTCGAAACCGAGGGACAGGCACAGGTACATCAGTTCCAGCATCGGCAGGTGCTTGACCGGGTTTTTCGACAGCCGATCGAGCAGCTGGAAGAACTTCTCGCCACCGAAGGTTTCGTTGTGGAAGCTGCTGAGCAGGCTCATCTGCGACCACTCGCTTTCGTTGCCCCACGGCGTGGTCACGACGGCTTCGTCGACCACGGTGCAGAGCACGTAACGGGCGGCCATCACCTGGCTGCTTTCGGCGCCGTTGTGCAGGGCGCGTACTTCAAACAGCTTGAGCCCGGCGGTCAGGCGCTCGTTGAGCGCGTAGAGGTCTTCGCGGGTTTCGCTGTGCTTGAGGCGCACCACTTCCGACAGCAGTTCGGACGACGCCGCCACCAGCGAATTGAGGCTGATGTTGAAGGCTTCCGCCGGGCGCAGGCGCGCGGCGTAGATCATCCGTTCTTCCAGTTGCTCGAAACGCGGCGGCGCGGCGAAATCGGTCAGCGGACTCGCCGCCGGGCCATGGCCCTGACGGTCGAGCAGGACGGTTTTGTCGTCCTGGTTGTGTTCCATGTCCTTGATCATGTCGGTCAGTTCCTGATGGCCCAGAATTTCAGTTCAAGCTCGGCGAATTCGCCGGACACATGGAACGCGAAGCCGCCGGAGCGCTCGAGTTGTGCCAGGTCTTCGGAACTGAGTTCGAGGATGAAATAGGTTTTGTTGGAGTGGAACGCGATCTGCCGCGGGGCCACCGGCAACGGTTTGACCTTGATCCCCGGCAGGTGCAGGTTGACCAGTTGGCGGATGCGCTCCACCGGGCCGACCTTGAGGTGCGCAGGCAAGCGGTTGCGCAGTTCTTCGGAGTCGCAGTTGGCACTGGCTGCCAGCACGAACGACGCCGAGCCCAGCAGTTTGTGGTCGTGCAGCGGCGACACGATGATCCCGTACTGACGCGCTTGCAGGATCAGTTCGATGGCGTGCTGTTCCAACACCATCGACAGCACCTGACGGATCGACTCCATCAGTTTGCGAAAGCTCGCACCCTGGTCAGCGTGGGAGTAGCGGCTGTCCAGACGCGGGCGTTTGCTGTCGCTGGAGAAGGTCGCCAGATCGCCGAGCATGGTCAGCAGCGTGCGGTACAACTCTTCCGGGTGAACCTGCTCCAAGCCCAGGTAGTGGCGCAGCAGCAGTTCGGTGCGGTTGATCAGTTGCAGCATCATGAAGTCGCCGATTTCCGCGCCGCCGACCTTGCCGTTCGAACGAATGCGCTCGGCAATGGTGTCGCCCCGGTGACCGAGCATGCTGATCACTTCTTTCAGGCACGACAGCAGGTAGCTGGAGGCGTGGGCCTGAATGTAGGTCGGCACGAAATCCGGATCGAGGCTGATCACGCCATCCGGCGTGGTGTCGAGCACGTCGCAGATCTTCAGCTTCACGTAGGCCTGGTCGCTCTGCTGCTCGCCGAGCAACAGCTTGAAGTCCGGGCGACCGCAGCTGACCTGGCTGGCGGAATCATCACCGGCATTGGAGTCGGCCACTTCGGCGTCATACGCGGTGTAACGCGCCAGCACGTCGGACTGCTCCGGGCGACGGGCCTCGATGTGGTTACCGGTGACCAGCGGCAGCGCCAGGTAGATCGGCGTGTTGCCGGTGTTCGGCGGCACGTCCAGCGCCAGCGGCTCGGTGTTGCCGCCGAGTTCGAACAGGCTGCCGTCCGGCAGGATCCCCGAGGCTTCACTGATCACCAGTTTGCCCATGTTGAGGAACTGCAAGTCGATCTCGAGATTCAGGAAACCCCAGGTGTAGCCGCCCAGCAACTGGGTGCGGGTCTTCATCTGGTGATCGTAATAGCGGTCGTTATGCTGGAAGTGCTGCGGACGCAGCAGCATGCCTTCCTGCCAGATGACTTTATGGGTATTCATGGTCAGTCATCCGCCTTGGCGAGCACTTCGTTGGTCTTGCGGATACCGGCCTGATCCAGGGTCAGATCGGCTTCGGTGACTTCCAGCGGCGTGATCGGAAACGTGTGGCGCCACTTGGTTTCCGGCAGGTCGCGATACGCGGCGAGGATGCCGATGAAGCGGCTGCCCTCCTCCACGCTGAGTTTCAGCTCCACGGTTTCACCCGGGCGCAGTTCGAGTTCTTCGCTGGCCACCAGATCCGGGTTGAGGGATTCCTTGGCGCGCTCGTAGAGGCTGAAGAAATCGGCGTTCTCGAAGGTCACCGGGTGCTTGAGTTCGAACAGGCGCACCACGATCGGCGACGGACGACCGTTGAGGTCCGGGTTCAGCTGATCGCTGCCGGTCAGCTTCAGGTTGATCTTGGTCACTTTCGAATACGGCGACAGCGACGAACAACCGGCGAGCAGCACCAACAGGGTGAGCGCGGTCAGTGTCTTGAAAAAAGCGGTCGAGCGGCGAGACATGCGCATCATCCTTGGTGGTCGGTGTGGAGGGTGGAGATCAGGCGAATCTGTTCTTCGTAGGCCTGGGCGAAGTCGCGGGCCAGCAGGCGCTCGCTCCAGTCGTCGTCCTGACGCAGCGCATGGTGATAACGGTTGAACGCTCTCCAGCGCCCGCCAGCGGTGGCGAGCAACGGCTTGTTGTCGCGCTCGAAACGCAGGGTCAGCTGCTCCGGCGAGAAGTGTTCCAGAGTGCCGCGTACCGCCGCGCGGCTGGCGGTCAGCAGTGCCACCTGATGCGCCTGCAAATCGCGGAACGCCCGGGAGATCGCCTGCTCGGCCGGCAAATGGCCCGGCTTGTGCGGCTGCAACAGGATGTCCAGCGCCTCGCTCGGATCGACGGCGAATTTCAGCGGGTTCTTGTTGGTGCCTTGCACGGTGGTCTGGGCCAGACGCAATTCGTTCTTCAGCTCGGAGCGGGTACGCAGGCTCTGTTGCAGACCGCCGACGCTCTGGCGCAGCAGACGTGCAGCGTTCAGCGCCAGAGCTTCACGCTCGTCGTGGCTGAGGTTCTTCACGTTCACGCCAAGGGCCGCGCCGAATTTATCCCAGAAGGTTTCACTCTGACGCTCCACCGCTTTCGGTGCCGGTGCAGGCTCAGGCGTGGGTTCGACGATCAGCTCCGGCACCATCAGGCTTTCCATGTCGATGCGCGCGTAGTCGGCACGCTGACGGGAGTCTTCAGGGTCGGTCACCGGCGCGAGCATTTCCTCGAATTCCGAGTACACGCGCTCTTGCTGCTCCAGCGACTTCAACGGGTCGAGGTCGAGGAAGGCGTCGTCCGGGATGATGCTGCCGGCGGCACGTGGCAGGCCGACTTCACCGTCGAACGTCGCCGGGTCGCGCACCAGTCGCGCGCGAATTTCGAAGTCGCCCAGCACGTAGGTGCTGCCGTGCTCGATGCGCACCGGTTCGCCCTTGTGCAAGCGTGCGCCGCTGTCACCGTCCTGCACACCGTTGCTGCTGGTGTCGGTCAGGAAGAACGAACCCTCGCGATAGCTGACGATGGCGTGGTGGTTGGACAAGTGCCGCTTGCGGTCAGGGATGATCCAGTCGCAGTCCTCGCCCCGCCCGATCACGCCGCCGGCCTGTTTGAAGGTCCGCTGGCACAGCTCGGTGGGCACGAACTGCTTGGTGTTCAGCATTTCGAAAACCAATTCCATGTTTGATGCTCCTTGCGGTCACTTGCCGCGATTGACCGCCTGCGGATCACCCAGCGGGCGGTAATCGTTATCGTTGAATTTGTAATTGCCGCTGCAACCGCCGAGGCCGCATAGAACGACGAGGGTCAGCAGGACAGCGTGCCAGTGACGAACAGACATCAGAGGGTCTCCAGGTGTAGACAAAGCACAAAGCGCCGACCCTTGCGGGCGGCGCTGAAATAGGTGTTCGAGGTGAATCCGACGGACTTTCGCCTACCCATCGAAATCACCCAGATTGATGTTCAAGCGGCCGAGCCGGTACAACAGCGTGCGGCGCGGCAGGCCCAGTTCCCGGGCGGCGAGCGTCTGGTTGCCGTCGTTCTTGCGCAGGCAATCGAGCAACAGATTGCGTTCGACCGCTTCCAGTCGTTCGCGCAGATTGAGGCCGCAGTGGTCTTCCGGCACCGGCGCCGATTCCAGGCGCAGCGAGAAATGTTCGGCCAGCAACTCGCCGCCCTCGCACAACAGCACCGCACGCTCGACCAGGCCTTTGAGCTCACGCACGTTGCCGGGGAAGGTGTAGCCGGACAGGTGTTCAAGCGCCGCGTCCGACCAGCGCACCGGATCACGTTGCAGGAACGTGCAGGCCTTGTCGGCGAAGTGTTTGGCCAGGTCGAGGATGTCGCCTTCGCGCTGACGCAGGGCCGGCAATTCGATCGGGAATTGCGCGAGGCGGTAGTACAGGTCCTCGCGGAATTTGCCTTCGCTGACCAGCACCGACAGATCGCGGTGCGTCGCGGCGATGATGCGCACGTCGATCTTGTGAGTGTCGTTGGAACCCAGCGGGCGGATCTCGCCTTCCTGCAACACGCGCAGCAACTTGGCTTGCAGCGACAGCGGCATGTCGCCGATTTCATCGAGCAACAGGGTGCCGCCGTTGGCCGCGTCGAACAGCCCGGCGCGGTCGCGGTCGGCGCCGGTGAAGGCGCCTTTGCGGTAGCCGAACAGCTCGCTTTCCAGCAGGTTTTCCGGGAACGCCGCACAGTTCTGCACGATGAACGCCTGGGACCGGCGCGGGCCGCAATCGTGGATCGCCCGCGCGACCACTTCCTTGCCGGTGCCGGTCTCGCCACGCAACAGCACGGTGTACGGGCTGTGCAGGACTTTGCTGATCAGCGAGTAGGTCTGGCGCATCGCCGCGCTCTTGCCGATCAGGCCGTAGCCGCTGGCACTCGGCAGGCTGCGCACCACCGGCGCGGCAGCGTTCACTGGCTGGCGCAGACGCTGTAGCAAGTGCAACTGGCCGAGCACGAACGAACCGAGCTGGCCGAGGGAATCGGCAAAGCCTTGCAGGTCGATGCGGCGACGACTGGCGCACAACAACAGGCCTTCGACAGCCTTCTGCTGATTGACCAGCGGCACGCACAACAGCGACTGCCACGGCACGGAAGACGCCGGCAGAAAACTGGTTTCATGCAGGCTGCCGCCCAGGTCGTCGAAGCACACCACGCGGTTCTGGCACAGGGCGAACTGCAACAGTTGCTCGCCGTTGTAGTCCGCCGGCAGGCTCGCCGCGCTGCGCGGTTGCAGCACACCGTCGAGGCATTCGGCATTCATCCCCAGCGACGTGTGCGTGGCGTCAAGCAAGTACAGCTGGGTCAGTTCACAAGCACTCAGCCCGGCCAGACCGCGCACGAAGTCACCCAGCAGCGCAGCACCGTCCGCCGCCCGCGACAGGCTGGCGAACTGCGCCAGCAAGGCTTCGGCATAGAGCAGTGGCTGCGGCACTTGGGTGAACATCACACTCACCTCAGGCGAACTCGCAGGTCACGCTGGCTTCACCGTCGAGCGTCGCATGCACGCGCTTGAGGCTTTCACCGGTGGCCATGGCGTCGAGCAGGCGGTCGGCCACCAGCGGCAGTACGTGCTGATCGAGCAAGTGGTCGATCAGGCGTGCACCGCTTTCGCTTTGGGTGCAACGCTCGGACAGGTGATCGACGAGGTTCTGGCACCAGCTGAAATCCAGCTGACGACGGTTCAGGCGCTCGCCCAGACGACCGAGCTTGATCTCGATCAGCTCGCGCAGCACCGGGCCGCCGACCGGGTAGTACGGCACCACTTTCATCCGCGCCAGCAGCGCCGGTTTGAAGTGCTTGCTGAGCACCGGGCGAATGGTCTCTTCCAGCACTTCGGCGGTCGGACGCGCACCGTCTTCGCAGAGGTCGCTGATCTTGTCGCTGCCCAGGTTCGAGGTCATCAGGATCAACGTATTGCGGAAGTCGATCTCGCGCCCTTCGCCGTCGTTGGCCACGCCTTTATCGAAGATTTGGTAGAACAGGTTGAGCACGTCCGGGTCGGCCTTCTCGACTTCATCGAGCAGCACCACCGAGTACGGCTTCTGGCGCACGGCTTCGGTGAGCATGCCGCCCTCGCCGTAACCGACGTAGCCTGGCGGTGCACCGATCAGGCGCGAAACGGTGTGCTTCTCCTGAAACTCGGACATGTTGATGGTGGTGATGAAACGATCGCCGCCGTACAGCAGATCGGCGAGTGCCAGTGCGGTTTCAGTCTTGCCGACGCCGCTTGGGCCGACCAGCAGGAACACGCCGACCGGTGCGTCCGGCTTGTTCAGGCCGGCAGCGGTGGCGCGCATCGAGCGATCCAGTGCGTGCACGGCTTGTTCCTGGCCACGGATGCGGGTGCGCAGGTCGGTGGCGAAACTCGCCACCTTGGCGTTGTGTTCGCGGGCCAGTTGCGCCAGCGGCACGCCAGTCCAGGCGCTGATCACTTCGGCCACCAGACGCGGGCAGACTTCGAAGCTGACCAGACGCTCCTTGACCTGAGCGGCGGTCAGGGCGCTGTGGGTTTCGTTGAGTTGCGCTTCCAGTGCTTCGACGCTCTGGCCTTCTTCAACTTCAGCAGCAACGGTTTCGATCACCGTGCCTTCGGCGTCTTCTTCAACAGTCACTGTCGGCTCGACCGCAGCGGCTTCACGGGCCTTGGCCAGTTGCTGACGCAGTTCCAGCAGGCGCTCGGCCAGTTGTTTTTGTTCGGTCCACTGGGTTTCAAGTGCGACCCTTTCCGCTTCGGCTTCGTCCAGACGCGCTTCCAGTGCCTCCAGCGCTTCGTGGTCGATCAGCAGACCGGCTTCGGCATCACGGCGCAGGGCCTGACGCTGGCGGCCACCTTCAGCCAGTTCGCCACGCAGGCGCTCCAGGCTTTCCGGGGCCGCGGCGAGGCTGATGCGAACACGGGCGCACGCGGTGTCGAGCACGTCGACGGCCTTGTCCGGCAGTTGCCGACCGGCCAGGTAACGGGCGGACAGTTCCGCTGCCGACACCACCGCGTCATCGCGCAGATAGATGCCGTGGCTCTTTTCATAGACTTGCGCCAGGCCACGCAGGATGGTCACGGCTTCGCTCACGGTCGGTTCGTGCAGTTGAACCGGTTGGAAACGGCGGGCCAGTGCCGGGTCTTTCTCGAAGTATTTCTTGTACTCGGCCCAGGTGGTCGCGGCGATGGTGCGCAGCTCGCCACGGGCCAGCGCCGGCTTCAACAGGTTGGCCGCGTCGGAACCGCCGGCATTGCCGCCCGCGCCGATCAGGGTGTGGGCCTCGTCGATGAACAGGATGATCGGCTTCGGCGAGGCTTTGACTTCGTCGATCACGCCTTTCAGACGACGTTCGAATTCACCTTTGACGCTGGCGCCGGCCTGCAACAGGCCCATGTCCAGCGACAGCAACTCGACGCCCTTGAGCACCTGCGGCACTTCACCGGCCGCGATGCGCGAGGCCAGGCCTTCGACGATGGCTGTTTTCCCGACACCGGCTTCACCGACCACGATCGGGTTGTTCTTGCGGCGACGGGCGAGGATGTCGACCATCTGCCGGATCGCGCCATCGCGGCACAGCACCGGGTCGAGTTTGCCGTCACGGGCCTGTTGGGTCAGGTTGTGAGTGAAGCGCTCCAGCAGCGATTCGCCCTGGGCGGCCGGTTTGCCGTTGGCCGCGGCTTGAGGCTGTTGCGACAGGGCAAATTCCTTCAGGCGATCGATGTTCAGTTTGGCCAGCAACGGCTGATAGCGGCTGCCGGCGTAGCGCATCGGGTTGCGCAGCAGCGCGAGGATCAGCGCCGCGTCTTCGACCGAGGTCTGGCCCAGTTCAAGGTTGGCCACCAGCAGCGCGTCTTGCAGCCACTGCACCAGTTCCGGGGCGAACACCGGGTTGCGCGAAGCGCTGTGCTCGACCCGCGATTGCAGCGCGGCGCTCAGTTCGCCAGCGTCAACGTCGGCATCCTGCAGTGCACGGGAAAGCAGCCCGTTCGGACGCTCCAGCAGGCCGAGCAGCAAGTCTTCGACCAGAATCTTGCTGCCGCCACGGGCCACGCAGCGCTCGGCCGAACGTTCCAGATCGCGACGGGTTTCGGCGTCCAGCGCCTGGATAAGTTGTTGCAGGTCTACGTTGATCATGGCTCACGTCCTTAATGAATTTTGCTGCCCAAGGTCACCACGCCGTCTGCTTTTTCGCAGCCCAGCCAACTGGTCCACCCCAGGCGACAGTCGTTCTTCTCGCCAATGCGCAGTTCGCGGATTTCTTCCGGACGCAGCACCAGGCGAATGTCGTAATCGAGCGGGTCACGCAAGGTGAACCGCACCAGCGCGCAGAGCGGCTGGTAACCGAAACCGATGGGCAGGAATTCGTGGAATCGCTCCCAGTCGAGTTCGGTGATGTGGATGCGGAATTTGCCGCTGCGATCGCGCACGCGTTCGCCCAGCACCAGGTCTTCACCCAGCACGCTGTTGGCGAAGCCGAGGCGGTTGCGCTGCTCTTCGAGGATTTCCACGCGGCGCTCGATGCATTGCTCGATGACCAGGTCTTCGTGCTTGAAGTAGTAACGCAGCACCGCTTCGATCAGCGCCGCCGAGTGCGCCCGCAGACTGAGCAGGCCGAGGTACGGCAGCAGGCGTTTCCAGTTCAGTTCCTTGGCCTTGCGGATCTCGTCGCCGCCGAGGCCGATCAGGGCGAACAGCTGCGAGGAAAACGGGTCGACCGCGCCACTCTGGAAGCTCGCGCGGTAGCGGTACTTGCGCCAGATCGGCAGCATCAGCCGTTGCAGGCGATGGTGGAACAGGTCGAGAAAGTTGCGCGTCGGGTTGCCGTCTTCGCTGTCGCCCAGGGCTTGCTCGCCATAGAACGCCGGCAGCGGCGAACCGGAGCCGACCAGGCCGATCAGGTTGAACCGCAGGCGCGCGCGCATCTGCCCGTGCTCTTCGAAAAACTCCACGCGATCGACGTCGCTGCGCGGAAATCCGAGGCTCGGGTTGGCCTGGAATTCCAGCTGGTCGTACAAATCGTCTTCGCTCAGGTACGGGTGCGCATCGCGCAGCCGGTCGATCACCAGCAGCACGGCCTGAAACAGCGAGTACTCGCGTATTACCTTCGTCAGCCCGCTTAAAGCAGGGGCTGCAGGCCCATACGTGGTGTCCATTGGTACACCTCTCCCTGTGTGCTTTTTACCCGCAGCTCATGGAATGAATTGAGACTGGCGTAAAGCGCGAAAAACTCGTTGAGAACCGAGGCGAAGACGAACAGGTCGCCCTCACCGATATACCCTTCCGGGTCGATGGTCAGTTCGGTGCGCAAACCGCGCACCGGCAAACCACGGTGCAAGCGGTCCACGTGGTGATGCTTGATGTGCTTGAGGCCGCCGAGCAGGCGTTTGCTGACCTTCTCCGCGTGCTGGTCGTAGTAGCGCGGCAGGTCGTAGGTTTCGAGAATCACCTTCAGTGCATTGACGTCGGCCAGCGACAGATAGTTAAGCGACATGTTGCTGATCAGCTTCCACAGGAAGTCACGGTTCAGCGGCGGCGCGAAACTGGAAGTGGCCGGGGTGATGTTGCGGAAACTCAGGAACTCCGGGGTCTCTTCGCACGCCATGCAGATCTGCCCGAGCTTGAGTTTGCGCGGCAGGTTCTGGTTGGTGCAGACCAGCTCGATCGACAGGGTTTCGTGGGCTTCGGTGTGGCGGATGCCGAAGCTCAGGTAGGTGTCGAGGCCGTCGTGCAGCAGCGACGAACGCTGGCGGATGCTGTAATGCGGACGGCTGTTGGGCACGTCGAAACTTGGGTCGTGCTCGAAGGATTCGAACGGCACGTATTCCTGATAACCGAGGCCGCCGGGTTTCCAGCCAGTCACGGTCTCCACCGAGAACACGCCGCAGTTTTCCAGATCGTATTCGGCCGGCAGCAGCAGGTATTCGTCCTGTTTGCCGTCGAGGCGGATCGGCAGCGCGTCGTGCTTGAACAGGTTGACGATCGGCGTGCAGAACAGCTTCACGTTATCCAGGGTCGGACGCATGCGCATGATGCCGCTCTTGCGGATGTCGAAGCGCAATTCCAGGCCGCGCATCTGCTTGAGCGTGTCTTCCGGCAGCGCCTTGAGAATGTCGAGGCCGTGGACATCAACGAACAGGAACTTGTCCTGGAAGGCGAAGTATTCCTGCAGATAGCGATAGCCGCGGAAGGTGTTCAGCGGATACGGGATCAGCGCTTCTTCTTCGGCAAAGCCCACCGGTTTGACCCGATCGCCCGGAATCTTGAACGCCATCGGCTTGCCGCTCACGCCATCGATCGGCTTGCCGGCGCCGTCGAGCGGGATCAGTTCGATGCCGTCGAGGTTGCGCAGCAGGCTCAGGTAGAGCATCTGGCTGATGTAGCGCTCGCCGGCAAAGTGCAGGCGCAGTTTGCTCAGCTCCAGCTCGCCGAGGTGGCCGTCGGCACTCATCTCCAGGCGCAGGCTGAGCAACGAACCGTCGCCTTTCACCGAGTAGTTCAGCGCGGCCAGATCCAGCGCCATGACTTCGGTCGGGTAGCAGGTGCGGAAGCGGCAACGCACGTCTTCGATCGGCACGCTCTCGATCGGCGTGTCACGCTCGACCTTTAGCGCCGGACCCGAACGCTTGAGCGGGTCGAACTGCAGAATGCTGAACGCCGGCAGCGGGCGCATGTAGTTCGGCCAGAGCAACTGCATCAGGGAATGGCTGAGCTCCGGCAACTCGTCATCGAGCTTCTGGCGCAGCCGCCCGGTCAGAAACGCAAAGCCTTCCAGCAACCGCTCCACATCCGGATCCCGCCCGGCCTGCCCCAGGAACGGCGCCAACGCCGGACTACGCTCGGCGAAACGGCGGCCCAGTTGGCGCAGTGCGGTGAGTTCGCTTTGGTAGTAGTGGTTAAAGGACACGGGTTACCTGCCTGGTAGTGGAACTCATCAAAAAAATATCCTGTAGAGCGCAACCGTCACGCCGGCGCAGAAGTAACCGGCGATCAGGAGGTATGGCACAAGCAGGATCCAGCCGTAGGCCATGAAAGCACTGTCGAACGGCCCGACGACCAGGCTGCACAAGCCATAAAGCATCCAGGGCACCGCGTAGAAAGGGATGATCTTCAACGGCGCCAGCCAGACCATTCGCAGCGCCTGCTGCTCATTGCGGCTCTTCGCGGCCCGCGATACCCACAGCGCAAACAACAACAGTCCGGGCATGCCGAACCACAACAGATACACCCAGTGGGTCTCGGACGAATCGAATGTCGAATATTCGCCAATCCACAGGCCATAGGATGAAAACGCGAGCATGGCCAAGAATGGCGTCCACAAGGCACCCATGAAAAAACTCAGCTGCGCGCGGCTGAGGATGGGCATCTGGTTCGATACCCCGATCACGGGCAAGCCCTCATCTGCGAAACCACGTCCTGCGAAGCAATCGCAGGCAATGCCTGCCGCATCAACGCGCGCTTTTCCAGGCGCAGCTCAATGACCTGCGTGGCCAGAATCGCCAGCAACGTCACCCCCCCCTGAGCCACGGTGTAGAACAGCGCCCGCAACGGGTTGTCGGGCACCATCATGAATAGAATCCAAGAGACCATCAGCGCGAGCAGGCCGAGTTTTGCCCATAGCTTCGGGAACACAGCGGCCAGTGCGTTCACCGCGAAAAAAATATAAATGAACATGTAATGTGCGATGCCGATGCCCACGCCACGGGTGGTGAAGCCGCCGTTGAATGCTTTGTAGGCAACGACCACTGCGTCGTTCAGGAAAACGTACGCAACACATCCAGCGGCATGGAAAGCCAGGTTCATGGCAACGCGGGCGTAGATGTTCATGCCGGCTTCACATTCCCGTACCAAGTACCTGCACCATGAATTGCGACGACAGACGCCAGAACGATGTAGGTCAGCAAACGATGCCAGCTCGAATCGCTGTCAGCCACTCCCGCCAGATATCCCTGCATTTAAACTCCACCTCTGCCAAAAGCCTTAGGAAGAGCGAAAAGCAAAGCGGTACTAAAAACCCAAAAAAACAAATAAACGTAGTTTTTAGGCATACCACTAGAGGCCCAACCTTTTACAACACTCAAGCCGATAGCAAACTGCAAAATAAAAAAAGAAAAAATTACCAATGGAACGGACAACGCATAACTATACGGCTCCGCAAAATCCAATTTGAAAACTGCGAACACCTCGAACACCAAAAATGGAAAAACGAGGGCTATCGCCATGAAGATCATCAACTTTATTTTCACTGCGTAATTCATCAGCGCAGGACCTCGAAGCGAAGAGGGAGCGCAAACCATAATTGACGCAGAGCTTCTGGCGCGCGAAAAATGTCGCAATAACAGGATCCGCACAGCCTCATATTTTTCGAGTCAGTAAATAACATTGAACACCCAATAGTTAAATTCATAGAGGGCGATCGCACCTGCAAAAGCCGTAACCAAAGGCATGACCCCATTTCGCAGATTTCTTGTTCTAACGATCACAACCAACGACCTTGTAAAAAAAAACAAGGCAGCGACCATCAATGGAACATAAACAACAATACAAAAAACAAAAAAATACCCATACAACTCAACGCCACCCACCGACCATTTACTCTGGGGCTCGGTGAGCGACATCAGCAGCAACAGAGCTGATATCAAAAAATAGAAAACGCGAAACATTTAACGAAGACCCTTTGAGTAAAGGAGCTTCGCAAGCTCACGCCGTCTGGCCTTCCCGTCAGCCGTGTCTCCGGAGTAGTAAAAGTGCCCCTCCGCCGTAGGCATCTGCTTACCCAGCTCCAATGCAGAGTCCACCAACTCCTTGTCAGTCATGCCGGCGTAAATAGGATCGCCCTTGTCCTGCAGGTTTATGATTATTGCCTTACCTATATTTTCGTGACTGCTCACTGCATCCTTCAGGCTTTTATTAATCGGAGCACCGATGAGGACAACGTGATCAACTTTTACGCCCGAGCGCGCGTAATACATTGCCGTTCGCGCTGCGATTACGGACCCCCAAGAGTATCCGACTATATTGAACTGCCCGACCTTGGGTAATGGTTTTGTAATTTCCATTGATTCGAGAGGAAATTCCGTCGCCTTTATTTTCGAAACATCGCGACTAATTTTTACGGCTAGAATATCGCTGGTGGGCGTACACTCCACAACGCTATTACTTTTGATCGTAATTAAGCCGTAGAGATATTTCTTCTCTATGTACTCACCACCATAAGTGCACTTCTGCAGCTCGCCATATTCAAATATGACCGGATCACTTTCATCTTGATTATATAAAACGACAGAGGCCGCATCGCTTAGCATGTCCACCATGTCTGGGACATGTTTATCCAGCCCTGCCGTGAGAGATGAATAGTTACCAAATACAGCATTGGGAATGCCGGCTTCCTTGAGTGCTGCAACCATATCCGCGTTGTAAGCACCGATCATTCCAGCCCCACCCAGGAATACCGTCAGACCTTGTTCAACAACGATAGGCTTAGGCGTGAGGTCCTTGGTTGGGGTACTGCTCATCGTTGCAACTTTCGAAAAAGCACCACTTGAAGTATTGATGACGTCAGCGCCCATCTATCAATCTCCCTTTGCGACATAGATTTCAACTGTCTCTGCACTTTCGTGGCGAGATAGCCGATGAGTGAATCCTTTTGCGTTGGTAACACCCTCTTCCTGCGATCCATCTTGCCGAACGATGAGATATCGGCGATCAGCCATCGGGGCGCCAGACTCGTCGGTAAGGGCGAACTGCTCATCAAAACCAGGAAGAATCAACGGCAATGGCGGCACAAACGGCGCCGGCGAATGCGAATTGCCGATAATCACCGTCCCTGATCCAGCAGTGACCTTGTTGCCATGAGAACCTACCGAACCAACAGTGGCAGCCGGCTTGCCGTTGATCAGAACCGTAGTCGCAAGATCGCCGACCAACGCACCACCGCACGCCGAGGCATCGCCTTGGCGGGCAGCCGCGAGGCCGTCGAAGAACACGTCGCCAGAACCGGCGGCGATCGGGTTGGTGCCGTGGCCGGGGAGCGGGCAAGCGGTGGGGTCGGATACGCGTGCTGCAGGTTTGCCAGACATCGGGGTTCTCCTTAGTTGACCTTCACTTGACCGCTGCCATCCAGGCGCGCGGCGAAACTGACCTGACGCTTGAAACCCTCGACTTCCAGCAGGCCTTCGATGCTGAAGGCCAGGCGAAGCTGGTCGTGGTCACGCGGCAGGGAAATGACACGCACGTTGCTCAGGCGCGGTTCGTAGGCTTCGATGAAGCTTTCGATGGCCAGGCGGGCCTGACTCAGGGAGTCGTGCAGGCTCAGGCGCATGTCATTGAGATCGGGCAACCCGTAGTCGGACAGCGTTTGCACGCTGCCGGCCCGGGTGCTGAGCATTTTGGCCAGATGGGCAGCCACCGACGCCATGGCCGAAGCCTCGAGGCTCTTGCCCTTGCGCTGTTCCGCGTCGCCATTGAGGCGTTCGAAAAGGCTGCCGTATCCGTCCATGAGTCGCTCTTACTCTTTGTCCAGCTTGCCAACCAGCGACAGGGTGAAATCGGCACCCATGTACTTGAAGTGCGGACGCACGTTCAGGCTGACGCGGTACCAGCCCGGCTCGCCTTCAACGTCGCTGACGATCACTTGCGCAGCGCGCAGCGGACGACGGCCACGTACTTCGGCGCTCGGGTTTTCCTGGTCGGCCACGTACTGGCGGATCCACTTGTTCAGTTCCAGCTCGAGGTCGGTACGCTCTTTCCACGAACCGAGTTGCTCGCGCTGCAGCACTTTCAGGTAGTGAGCCAGGCGGTTGACGATCATCATGTACGGCAGTTGGGTGCCGAGCTTGTAGTTCAGCTCTGCCGCCTTGCCTTCTGCGCTGATGCCGAAGAACTTCGGCTTCTGCACGGAGCTTGCGGAGAAGAACGCCGCGTTGTCGGAGCCTTTGCGCATGGTCAGGGAGATGAAGCCTTCCTCGGCCAGTTCGTATTCACGACGGTCGGAAACCAGAACCTCGGTAGGAATCTTGGTTTCGATTTCGCCCATGCTTTCGAAGTGGTGCAGAGGCAGGTCTTCAACCGCGCCGCCGCTCTGTGGGCCGATGATGTTCGGGCACCAGCGGAATTTGGCGAAGCTGTCGGTCAGCTTGGTGCCGAACGCGTAAGCGGTGTTGCCCCACAGGTAGTGCTCGTGGCTGTTGGCAACGTTTTCCTTGTACACGAACGATTTGACCGGGTTTTCTTCCGGGTCGTACGGGTTACGCAGCAGGAAACGCGGCACGGTCAGGCCAACGTAGCGAGAGTCTTCCGAAGTACGGAAGCTCTGCCATTTGGCGAATTGCGGGCCTTCGAAGTGATCTTTCAGATCCTTCAGGTCCGGCAGACCGGTGAAGCTTTCCAGACCGAAGAATTTCGGGCCGGCGGCGGCGATGAACGGCGCGTGGGACATGCAGGCTACGCTGGACACGTACTGCATCAGCTTCACGTCCGGCGAGCTTGGGGACATGTAGTAGTTGGCAATGATCGCGCCAACCGGCTGACCACCGAACTGGCCGTATTCAGCGGTGTAGATGTGCTTGTACAGGCCCGACTGCATGACTTCCGGCGAGTCTTCGAAATCGTCCAGCAGGTCTTCTTTGGAGACGTTGAGGATTTCGATCTTGATGTTTTCGCGGAAGTTGGTGCGGTCGACCAGCAGTTGCAGGCCACGCCACGACGATTCCAGCGCCTGGAAGTCCGGGTGGTGCAGGATTTCGTCCATCTGACGGCTGAGCTTGGCATCGATCTCGGCGATCATGCGGTCAACCATGGCTTTCTTGACCGGCTCACCGTTGTTCTGCGGCTTGAGCAGCTCTTCGATGAACGCCGACACACCGCGCTTGGCGATGTCGTAGGCTTCGTCGTCCGGCGTCAGGCGGGTTTCGGCGATGATGCTGTCGAGAATGCTGTACTCGCCGTTTTCTGCGGCGTTCTGTTGTGCTGCGCTAGTGCTCATTGTGTTGGCTTCCTTGGCTGCTGGAGTCTCAAGCGTCCGGGGCTGCGGCGTTCAGGCCCAGCTCACCGAGTACGCGACCGCGGGATTCATCGTCGGCGAGCACGCCTTCGATGGCTTTACGGAACGCAGGTGCGTTACCCAGCGGGCCTTTGAGGGCCACCAGCGCGTCGCGCAGTTCCATCAGTTTTTTCAGCTCAGGCACTTGCTCGACCAGACTGGCCGGGTTGAAGTCCTTCATGGAGTTGACGCGCAGTTGCACGGCCAGCTCGTCGGCCTCGCCATCTTCCTGCAGACGGTTCGGCACGCTCAGCGTCAGACCCAGCTCTTGCTTGGCCAGCACTTCGTCGAAGGTCATCTTGTCGATGCTGATCGGCTTGCGATCCTCGATCTTGCGATCGTCCTTGCGGTGGGTGTAGTCACCGATTGCCAGCAGCTTCAGCGGCAGTTCAATCTCTTCCTGAGCACCGCCGGTGGCGGGTTTGAAGGTGACGTTGATGCGTTCCTTGGGGGCTACCGAGCCTTCTTTGGCCATGGCTTTTCTCCTTGCGGTTGTGGCCCTGGGGCCTATTCGAGTACCACTTCGAGGTCGAGGTGGCACAGCCTGCGATAAATCTCTTCCTTGCGTTCACGTACGGCATGGTTCTGCGGTAACAACTCGCAGCAACTGTGCAGCAGGTGCAGCACTTCCAATGCAAGATCGGGCTCCCAGGCGTGCAGGCCTGAGTCCTGTAATGTCTGATCGAGGGTTTCGAGCTGGTTCTTGGCCAGTTCGTATTTCTTGGCCAGGAAGCACAGCCGCGCGAGGGCGAACTGCCAGAAGAAGCGTTCGCGCCCGCCGTGCGCCGATTGCAGCCCCTGCTTGAGGATCTGCACTGCGGGTTTGAGGCCTTCCTTGCGCAGGATCGGCTGGACTTCTTCGAGGGCCTTTTCCCAGGCCGGCTGGGTTTCGACGTTCTCGGTCTCGACCTTGCGCGGCGCGCTGGCGCTTTGCAGGTGCGGCATGACGTTGCCGGCGATCCACGCCCGAGTGGACGGATCGGCGAACGGCGCGCCGTCATGGAAACGCAGCTCGATGATGCCGGGCAGGCGCTGAATCAAAAGCGCGAAGTGGATTTCCACTTCGCGCATGGCCAGCTCGGCGTTGAGGTTCTGAAGACATTCCCAGACCATTCGCTGGCCATCGAACCAGAACGGCGCCTTCGCCAGGCTCGCCTCCAGTTCCACCAGCAGGTCGGCGTATTTGCCCTGATCGAAACGGTCCTGATACTGCTTGAGCTTGTCGATCGGCAACCCACGCAGCACGGTGATCTGCTCGGCGTTACGCTCGGGCACCGCGTCGATGGTCATCCACAGCAAGGTGCGGTTGAGGCGCAGGGCGCGCAGGTCGGTAGCTTTCTGCTTGAGCCACCAGGCGCACAGCGGACGGGCGCTTTCCTGTTGGGCGCGCAGGGCCTTGTGGGCCTCTTTCTCGTTGTCGATCGGTGCGCCCGGCGCCAGCAACTGGCTGGCGGCCTGCTTGACCTGGGCCACCGCCGCGCCCACCACGCCGGGCGCCGGCTGGTTGTCGGCGGCGCGCTGGATCATGGTTTTCAGACGGCGGGAGAGCGGCAGCAGCAGCGGCGCATCATCGCCCAGATGCTCGGTGCACACCGCGTCGAGACCGGACAGATGCTCGGACAACTGCCGGAACATCGGCAGCTGTTCCTTGATCGCGATGTTCTCGGTGATCACCTGCTCGAGACGCGGCACCAGCCAGCCGATGGCGGCGGCCCGGGTACGGGGTTTGAGCGGGTGAATCTCGGCCCAGTTGTTTTCCGACAAATGGTGCAGCAAACCGAGGCCGGCCAGCAGACCGGGGAAGGATTCACGCTGGTACAGCGACCAGGTCAGCCAGGCGCCGACACGCAAATCCTTGGATTGGGTACGCAGGAGGTTTTCGCTGTTTTCGCGAATTTTCAGCCAGTCGATCTGCCCGCTTTCGTGCATCGACGAGGCTTTGGCCAGCTCGCTTTCCAGGGCCTCGAATTCGCTCGAGAAACGAACGTCTTCACCCGCAAAATTCTCTTTGGAAACAGAGACTTTAGCGAGTTCGAGGTAATGGGCAGAAAGTTTGCTTGAGTAGGACATCCATGGCCTTTATTTGGATTACGGTCGTGCGCCTATTGGAGTTGCAGCGGCGCGGGACAGTATCGAAGAGCAGTCGAAAGACTCATCCAATTGAGTGCGTGCTCTTTCAAGTGGGCGCATCGTAATCACTATGATGGCCACTAGCAAGCATCTGATTAAACAACAAGACGAACTGTTCATTGGGCTCTGTAGGAGATCGCCCTATATGTGACAGGGGATTCCCTGATGTCCCTTAATATTTCACTTTTTCGCCTATCCCTTCCGAAAGCATTGGGCCAGAGCGGCCGGAGCGCGTCATCGAGAACATCTGCACGCTCGTTCCACAAGTAAGCGGAGAAAGCATGACAAACCCGGAAAAAATTTAAAGTAGGACGCTTCCGAAAATACACCTCCATTTATTAACAATTGACTGGCGACAACAGACAACATTAAAAGTGCCATCAATTTGATGGCATCTATATGTTTAAAAGTCCTGAATCCTTGGTTGCACAAGACTATTACGCAGGATTCCAATCACCCACCGTCACTTTCTCACAGCCATTTCCCACAATTTCCACGTTGTTTTACAACGCGGAAAGCTCCGACTTAAACAAGCGATCCTTCTTACATAAATCTGTTTAACGCCTTGTTAGCGTGCCGGCCAATGTTCGCGTGCGCTGACCAGGGAGGGTTTCGACATCACGCCGTCTTCCCCTCTCTGCTTAAGGACAAGCGTATGTCTGGAGCTGTCAGTTCTGCGCGCTTTACGCTGCAGATTCCCGCTGTTCGCAACGACTTCAAGGTGCTGGCCTTCGAAGGCACCGAGACCATCAGCACCCTTTATGCCATCCACGTCGAACTGGTCAGTGAAGACCCCGACTTCGATATGGAAGGCCTGCTCAGTCAGCCTGCCTTCCTGCAGTTCGGCCTGAACGGTGAAGGCATTCATGGACGCATCGACGATGTGTTGGCGGGTGAATCCGACAAACGCCTGACCCGTTATCGCCTGACTCTGGTGCCGAGCCTGCACTATTTGCAGTTCAGTCACGGTCAACGGATTTACCAAAGTCAGACCGTTCCGCAGATCATCACGCAAACACTCAAGCGACACGGCATCCTCGCCGATGCATTCACCTTTCATGTCCAGCCCCTGTCGGCACGGGAGTACTGCACCCAATACGGCGAAAGTGATTTCGAGTTCATTCAGCGCTTGTGTGCCGAGGAGGGCATCGCCTGGCATCACCAGCACTCCGCGCAAGGCCATTTGCTGGTGTTCACCGATGACGCGGTTTTCCTCCCGACTTTGCGCGCCACACCCTATCGCCGGGATAGCGGGATGGTCCCGGTATATCCAGTAGTCAGCAGGTTTTCCTTGCGCGCCGCCACCCGGACAAGCCGGGTCACGCGACGCGACTATGACCTGAGGCGACCGACGCTTTTAATCGAATGCCGCTTCAGCGCCGAATTCACCCCGACGCTTGAGGACTACCAATACCCGTTGCCGCTAGACAACGAAAAGCGTGGCAAGCAACTGGCCCGTCAGGCCTTGGAGCGCCATCGCGCAGACTATGAAATGGCAGAGGGTTAAAGCAACCAACCTACCTTGCGCTGCGGCCATCTGCTTGAACTGACCGAACACCCTCGCCAGAAATACAACGCTCTGTGGCTGCTGCTCGGTGTCACCCACACCGGACGGCAGCCGCAAGTGCTCGAAGAGTCGGTTAGCAGCGAAACTCAATCGGCGGACGGCTTTACCCAAGGCTATCGCAACACCTTCCGCGCGATTCCGGCCGAGGTGGTTTTCCGCCCGCCACTGCCCGCACGCCGGCCACCGCTGGTCAGCCAGACCGCTCGAGTGACTGGCCCCAAAGGCGAAGAGATCTACTGCGATGAATTCGGCCGCGTAAAAGTCGAATTCCACTGGGACCGCGCCGAATTAAACAGTGAGCGCAGCAGTTGCTGGGTGCGGGTGTCGTCGAGCTGGGCCGGGAACGGTTTCGGTGCCATCGCCCTCCCCCGCATCGGAATGGAAGTGGTGGTGACCTTCGTGGAAGGTGATCCCGACCAGCCGCTGATTACCGGCTGCGTGATCAACAAGGTCACCCCCGCGCCCTACAAGCTTCCCGAGCACAAGACCCGAACCGTGCTGCGCAGCCGCAGCTCGCCTGACACGGGTGGCTACAA
The DNA here is from genome assembly GCF_021603585.1 of Pseudomonas sputi. Taxonomy (GTDB): domain Bacteria; phylum Pseudomonadota; class Gammaproteobacteria; order Pseudomonadales; family Pseudomonadaceae; genus Aquipseudomonas; species Aquipseudomonas sputi. The sequence goes on from NZ_BQHI01000007.1 coordinate 51,860, forward strand.
CGAACTGACGATTGAAGACCGCGCCGGACTGGAACTGGTCTACCTGCGTGCCCAGCGCGACATGGAGCGGCAGGTTCTCCATGACAGCCGGCTGGCGGTCGGGCGTGATCGTTGGGAAAGCATCCAGGGCAGCAGCCAGACGACGGCCGGGAAAATCATTACCGTCGAGGCGGGCCAGCAAGTGCAGATCAAGGCCGGCGCCAGCGTGGTGCTGGATGCCGGCGCCAGCATCACGCTGAAGGCGGGCGGTCACCATATCGTGATCGACAGGGGCGGGATCTTCAGCAGTACCGAGATGGTGGCGGGTGGAAAGACGTCCGCCAGCGAAGCCGCTGATCATCCAGAAGCCGCGATGGCGGGTGCCTTGGCGGCCGGACTGACTTCCTCCTCCAATAAAGACTCGGAAGACGGCGAACTTGAAGAAGAGGAGGAAGAAGTTGAACTGGAAGATGAAATGCCTGCCGGCATCACCTTGCGGATCGGCGTGTTTTTCGATGGGACGGGGAACAATCTGTTCAATAGCGAACAAGTGAAAGGCTGCTATGCGCGGGATGTGAATCTTGAGGAGGAAGCCGAGGACATTCGACAGTTCTGCCAGATGCATGGGTATGACGGACAGGGCAATGTGCCGGATAACAGTTATGGGAATGATGCGAGCAATGTGGCGAGGTTGTATGGGTTGTATAAAGATGATCAGAACCGGCAACTATCTGAGGACGAAACTATCGCGTACATCCCGATCTATCTTGATGGCATCGGTACAAGCACCAATCAGGACGACTCGGTTTTTTCGCAGATGACCGGCACAGGTGCACAAGGTGTATTGGCGAAAGTCAAACAGAGCCGAGCGCGCATCTTTGAAGGAATTGATATTTTCAAGTCGGAAAACCCAATCCGGAAGGTTAAGACAGTTCAGTTCGACATCTTCGGCTTCAGTCGCGGCGCGGCTGCCGCGAGGCATTTTGCCAATGAAGTGATGAAGGGCGAGCAAAGTTCACTGGCACAGTTAATACCGGCAAACTCGTCATTGTTCCTTGAGGGTTTCGCTTGGCGGACGAGCATTGACGTCAGCATCAACTTCATCGGCATCTTCGACACCGCTGCCGCCATAGGCAGCATGGCTGACGGCGATTTCAGCGTCCATGACGCCAACAACCCCGGCGTCAATCTGTATCTGGCGCCGGACATTGCAAAGAAAGTTGTGCACCTGGTTGCCCGGGACGAACGCCGCCACAACTTTTCGCTTAACAGCGCCGGAAACGCCGACATTGTGTTGCCGGGCGTCCACTCCGACTTGGGCGGCGGATACTTACCGAATTTTGTCGAACGGGTACTGCTTAGCAAGCCGCGCTGCAGTCGCGACGTGGACTTCAATACCCCTTCGTCTTCGACCAACGCTTATCGATTGGCCGAGCAAGAACTCGGCAGGCTTCAGGACCCACTGCATTTCTATGGACTGACGCTTCAAGTCAAAACCTGGGCGGTGGAAACGGCCAGCAACGTCAAGGGTGATCGGCGCAAATCAAAAAATGTCTATGCAGCGGTCTACAGCGAACGCGTCGTGCGCAATGACCTGTCCCTGATTTACCTGCGAATCATGCGGGAGTTGGCGACCAGGCACGGGGTCGAGTTCCAGACAATTGATGAAGAAGATCAGAAATACGTGCTACCAGAAGAACTCAAGGGTATCGCTAAGAAACTGATGACTTATGCGTTGGGCGAAACCCGCAGTATCGATCTGAACCTGAACGAGCAAGCGCTACTCGCGCAACGCTACATTCATCTGTCATCCAACTGGAATGCTGCGAAGGGATTCAACGAAACCGGGCTTAGCATCCTGTTTATCAATCGCCCCGCCGACAAGTCCGCTCGTGTGGTGCACCCCAATGCGTGAGAACTCGTACATGCTCAAGATTGTCTTCGCTCTGACATTGGCTGTTTTGCTGGGCGGCTGCGCGTTCGCCGACAGAAAATCACTGCCTTACGACGGCTGGATGCTCAGATTTTTCGCTCCCGATTACATGGAGGTCTGGATCGAAACTGCCGACGTTGTTGACGTCAACAAGCGCGTGTTTCGAGGCGCAGCCTTTGGAATTCCGGCCATTTCCTACCCTCGGCCACTCAGTAAAGGTGTACCCGCCAAGTTTCGGGGGAAACCGATAGGGTGGCCGGAAAGTGCGGCAGGGAAAGGCCGATATGTCACGGGCGCCGCACTGCCACGTCTGGTCTACGTGCGCTGGCAGTCCATGGCCGAGCCGCAGACCTACGAAGCCTACATAGAGATTCCGGAGTCGGCGCGCCAAGTTATGCTCAAGAGTGAAAAAGCTTACTGTGGGGCAGACGGCAAATGGATCACGGATTACCGAAATATGATGGTCATTGGTCTCGCGCCAGGCGGCATCGCCAAGGTCTGGTTGCGCGGTCAGTGCCTTTTGTCAACCGAAATCATGCGAGTCCAGGCCACGATCAACCCCAAAGGCCCCTACGATGGGAGATCCAACGGACGACATCGACAGCTCCATGAAGAGTCCAAGGCTTACATCGAAAAATACGGCATTCCCTACGACTCCTGGTGACCACTCGATTGTCGAGCACCGTCTACCGCCAGCGACCACAATTCAACTTACTGCAATTCCTCACTGATACGGACATTGGCAAATGGATGAAAACAGACGGCCCATCAAGACCCGCTCGGCGGGCTGGGCGAAACGCTTCACGGATGAACTGGTCAAGCGGGACATCTCCCCCAACCAGATCTCCGTCATCAGCATGCTCTTCGCGCTGTTCGGCGCGGTGACGCTGAACATCGACAACGGCGTGGCCGGTTCAATCTTGTGCATCGTCGGCATTCAACTGCGGCTGCTGTGCAATCTGTTCGACGGGATGGTGGCGATCGAAGGCGGCAAGCAATCGGCCGTCGGCAGCCTGTACAACGAGTTTCCGGATCGGGTCGCGGACAGCCTGCTGATCGTCGGCTTGGGTTTTGCCATCGGCCAGTCCGATCTTGGCTGGTTCGCAGCACTGGCCGCTGCGCTGACAGCGTATGTCCGTGTGTTCGGCGGCGCTCTAGGGCTCACGCAGAGCTTCATGGGGCCGATGGCCAAGCAGCACCGGATGGCGGTGATGACCGTGGCGCTGCTGTTGAACGTGTTCGAAACCCTTTACTACGCGACCCACTACGCTTTGCTGATCGCGCTGGTGATCATCGCCCTTGGCTCTGTCGCCACATGCGTCACGCGCACCCTGGCCATCGCCAGACAACTGAAGGGGAATACCCATGTGGATCAGTAATGCGCTGATTTCGGTGCTGCGTTTCTTGATCGGCGTAACCGCTCGCTGGGAAAGCCCACCGGACCTCTCGCGCCAGCGCATCTACTACGCCAACCACACCAGCCATATGGACACCCTGGCGATCATCGCTGCGCTGCCACCCGAAGCGCGTTTGAACGTGAAACCGGTGGCCGCCGCCGACTACTGGGGCAAGAACCGCTTTCTGTCGTACATCTCGCAGAAAGGCCTGAACGCGGTGCTGATCGAGCGCAATCCGGCACCGGGCACCAATGTGCTGGAGCCGATCTTCGATGTGGTGCGGGCCGGTCATTCGATCATCATTTTCCCCGAAGGCACCCGCTCCACCCAGGCGCTGCCGGGGCAATTCAAATCCGGAATCTTCCGCCTGGCCGAGACTTTTCCAGACGTCGATCTGGTGCCGATCTACCTGGAAAACCTGCATCGCTCGATGCCCAAGGGCAAACATGTGCCGCTGCCGATCATCTGCACGATCCGCATCGGCGATCCGCTGCAAAGGATAGAAGGCGAGGAAAAACAGGTGTTTCTGGAACGGGCGCGTGACGCCATCGTGAGGTTGTCGAAATGAGTCTGGAAACCAAGTTCCTGTGGTTCTTCGCGGCCATCGCCGGGCTGCTGGCGGTGGCCTCGCTGATTGGCGGCGTACTGGCCAGACGCGCCAAGAGCGAAAGCGCGATCGCGACCATCGAAAACCTCAACCAGCGCGTGAACGCGTGGTGGGGGATGGTGATTATTTTCTTCGTCTCCTGGCTGCTTGGCCCCAATGCGACGGTGGTGCTGTTCGGCTTCATTTCGCTGTTTGCGCTGCGCGAGTTCATCACCCTGACGCCGACCGCGCGCGGTGACCATAACGCGCTGTTTTCGGCGTTTTTCATTCTGATCCCGCTGCAGTACCTGCTGATCGGCACCCATTGGTATTCGATGTTCACGCTGCTGGTGCCGGTGTATGCATTCCTGCTGCTGCCGGCGATTGCCGTGCTGAGCCAGGACACCGAAGGCTTTCTGGAGCGCACGGCGAAGATTCAGTGGGGCGTGATGATCTGCATCTACTGCATCAGCCACGCGCCGGCGCTGCTGTTGCTGGACCTGCAGGGTTTCCAGGGTCAGAACGCCCTGCTGCTGTTCTACCTGGTGTTCGTGGTGCAGATGAGCGACGTATTGCAGTACGTGTTCGGCAAGCTCTTCGGCAAACGCAAGGTCGCGCCGCTGGTGAGCCCGTCGAAAACCGTGGAAGGTCTGGTCGGCGGCGGACTGTCCGCCACGCTGATCGGCGGCTGCATGTTCTGGATGACACCGTTCAGCTTCTGGCAGTCGCTGTTGATGTCGCTGGTCATCGTGGTGATGGGTTTCCTCGGCGGCCTGGCCATGTCGGCGATCAAACGCAGCCTGAGCGCCAAGGACTGGGGCACGATGATCAAGGGCCACGGCGGGATGCTCGACCGGATGGACTCGATCTGTTTCGCCGCGCCGATCTTCTTTCACCTGACCCGCTACTTCTTCTCGGCCTGATCCAGCCCCAATCATCAGCCACAAAAAATGGGCATCCGACCGCAATCGGTATGCCCATTTTTCATGCAGCGCGTCCGGCTGACCGGGCGTTTGCCGCCATTATTAATTGACGCTGTCTTTCAACGCTTTGCCTGGCTTGAACGCAACAGTATTGCTGGCCTTGATCTTCACCGGTTCACCGGTTTGCGGGTTTTTGCCGGTGCGGGCACCGCGGTGGCGTTGCAGGAAGGTGCCGAAGCCTACCAGCGTGACGCTGTCCTTGCGGTGCAGGGCGCCGGTGATTTCTTCGAGAACGGCATTGAGAACGCGGTTGGCCTGCTCTTTGGTCAGATCCGCTTTTTCAGCGATTGCAGCGGCGAGTTCTGGTTTACGCATTAGTGAAGCCCCTTTGACGGTTTTTTGTTGTTATGTCCGTGCTGTTCTCGTTGGAACAGCGCCCAAGGCGCCGCAGGCTCTACTCTGCGGCAGACGGGAGTGAGGATGGCACGCGGTTAAGGGCGGCGCCAGTCTCCCCGCGACCTTTGTGGGGGCAAAAGCGGGGTGATTCCGACAGAACGACCGGTATTTACGCCAGCAAGGCCGGAAGCTGTTTGTTCAGCGCAAGTTTTTCCATCACCGCCGCGCCGGTCAGGGCATAACCGAGCAATTGCCCTTCGGCGTCGTGGCACAGCACCTTGACGTCGGCGCCCTGCCCTTCGACCGTCCAGACACCCTCGCGGCCCCGTGGCGGCGGGGAAACCACCAGCGGGCAGACCGGGGTTTTCACGGTGATCGGCATCGGCCCGTAGTTCACCACGGTCGGGTTGCCGGCCAGGGTCTGTGCCAGCGCTCGCGCACAGCTCATGAGGGGCATGACGTACAGAAGATTCAGCCCATCGACCTCGGCGCAGTCGCCCAAGGCGTAAATGTTGGCGTGCGAGGTTTGCAGACGGCGGTCGACCACCACGCCGCGATTGGTCTGGATACCGGCGGCCGCCGCCAGATCGATCCGTGGCCGCAGGCCAATGGCCGAGACCACCACATCGCACGGGACAACCTGACCGTCGGACAGGTGCGCTTCCAGCCCATCCGCGACTTTTTGCAGGCGGGTCAGCACCGGACCGAGGTGAAAACGTGCGCCAAGGCTTTCCAGCCCGGCCTGCACCGCTGCCGCAGCGGCCGGGTGCAGCAGGGTCGGCATCACCTGTTCGCACGGCGCAACCAGTTGCACCTCGTAGCCGCCCAGAATCAGGTCATTGGCGAACTCGCAGCCGATCAGCCCGGCACCGAGCAACAACACCCGGCGCTTGCCCGCCGCTGCAGCGCGAAAGCGAGCGTAGTCTTCGAGATCGTTGATCGGGAACACTAGATCCCCGCCGTCGCCTTCGATCGGCACGCGCACGGTTTCGGCGCCCCAGGCCAGGATCAGGTCGCGATAGCTCACCGCTTCCTCACCAATCCAAAGACGCTTGTGGCCCGGATCGATGCCGCTGATGCGGGTATGGGTGCGGATCTCGGCCTTCAGTTGCTCGGCCATGGCGCCAGGTTCTGCCATGCTCAGACCGTCGGCGTCCTTGTTCTTGCCGAAGCCGGTTGAAAGCATCGGCTTGGAGTAGGAGCGACCGTCATCGGCGGTAATCAGCAGCAACGGAGTTTCGCCATCGAGTTTGCGAAACTCGCGGGCCAGGTTGTAACCCGCAAGCCCGGTGCCAACGATTACGACAGGTGCGCTCATGCCCTACTCCTCAGTGTTTTCTCAGTTGATTTCGATCATTTCGAAGTCCATCTTGCCGACGCCGCAGTCCGGGCACAGCCAGTCTTCCGGTACGTCCTGCCACAGGGTGCCCGGCGCAATGCCGTCATCCGGCCAGCCGTCAGCTTCGTTGTAGATCAGGCCGCAGACCACACATTGCCACTTTTTCATTCAGGTACTTCCTCAGGGTTCAGGCTTAATCCGGCGCGGACGGTCGATGGTGCAGCGTTGCCGTCCGGCTCAGGGCGTTTTGTACTGATCGAGCCGGGCAGATGCAAGCCTGTTCGGCGCAGCGGCGACCCGGATCAATCAAACTCGTGATTCGGCATGTTAAGCTCGCCGCCTCATTTGCTGCCAATAATGACTCATTGTGCAACACACAAACGCCCCGCTGTGGCGCCCGCAAAGCGACCTGACACCTCTCCCCGACACATCCACGCTCGACTGGCTGTTCGACGAAGGCTCCCTGACCCGCCGGCTGACGCGCCTGTCCGATGATGGTTTCAGCGTGACCCCGCTGTTCGAAGGCTGGCAGACCCTGCGCGACGACGAATGCGCCGCCCTGGACCTGGCCGAAGGCAGCGAGGGCTGGGTGCGCGAGGTGTATCTGCGCGGGCATGGCGAGGCCTGGGTGTTCGCCCGCAGCGTGGCCTCGCGCAGCGCCTTGCAGGGCGATGGCTTGCACATGGATGAGCTGGGCAGCCGCTCGCTGGGCGAACTGCTGTTTTGCGATCACGCGTTTCAGCGCCGCGCCATCGAAGTCTGCCATTACCCGGAGCGTTGGTTGCCCGAAGACTCTCGGGCTGTCGGACTTTGGGGCCGCCGCTCGCGTTTCGACCGTGGCGCCTTGAGTGTGCTGGTGGCGGAGATTTTCCTGCCTACGCTGTGGGAAGCCGTCCGCGCCCGTCCGGAGAACTGCTGATGTACCAAAGCCTGCTCAAATCCCTGAATCGCTTGAACCCGCGCGCCTGGGACTTCATTCAGCTGACCCGGATGGACAAGCCGATCGGCATTTACCTGCTGCTGTGGCCGACGCTCTGGGCCCTGTGGATTGCCGGCAAGGGCTCGCCTTCACTGGCCAATATCGTGATTTTCGTCCTTGGCGTGGTACTGACCCGTGCCGGCGGTTGCGTAATCAACGACTGGGCCGACCGCAAGGTCGACGGCCACGTCAAACGCACGGCGCAAAGACCCATTGCTGCCGGCAGGATCAGCTCGAAAGAGGCGCTGGTGTTCTTTGCGCTGCTGATGGGCGTGAGTTTCCTGCTGGTGCTGTGCACCAACGCCGCGACGATCTGGCTGTCGCTGGGCGGCCTGGCGCTGGCGTTCACGTACCCGTTCATGAAGCGCTACACCTATTACCCGCAGTTGGTGCTGGGCGCGGCGTTCTCCTGGGGCATGCCGATGGCGTTCACTGCCGAGACCGGTGAGCTGCCGGCAACGGCCTGGCTGCTGTGGATCGCCAATCTGCTGTGGACGGTGGGTTACGACACTTATTACGCGATGACCGACCGCGACGACGACCTGAAGATCGGCGTTAAATCCACGGCGATTCTGTTCGGCGATGCCGACCGGGTGATCATCCTGACCTTGCAGGCACTGTCGCTGGGCTGCCTGGTGCTGGCCGGGTCGAAGTTCGAGCTGGGGATCTGGTTCCACCTCGGCCTGCTGGTAGCCGCCGGGTGCTACGCCTGGGAGTTCTGGTACACCCGTGACCGGGACCGGATGCGTTGCTTCAAGGCGTTCCTGCACAACCACTGGGCCGGGCTGGCGATTTTCGTCGGGATCGTGCTGGATTACGCGTTGCGCTGAAAACACGCCTGCTCCCGGCGACGGGAGCAGGCTGACTGCGGGTGCGCTTACTTTTTCGGCCCGGAATTAGTGATGACGTGCCACATATCTTTCATCTTGTCGCCAGTCATGTCTCCAGGCTTCGTATCTTTCACGAAGGTGTACAGCGGCTTGCCGTCGTAGGCGTACTGCATCATGCCGTCATCACGTTTGATGACTGTCCATTTGCCTTCAGCCTTGGCATCTGCCGGCGCCATCAGCGGCGGCCAGTTCTTGGCGCACTCGTCGTTGCACATCGACTTGCCGCCACTGTCCTTGTCGAACGTATAAAGCGTCATGCCCTTGTGATCGACCATCATTCCGTCTTTCATCATGGCCGGCTCGGCCGCCATCGCCAGTCCAGGCAGAGTCAGGGCAGCGGCCATCAGCAGTGCTTTGAAGGAAGCAGTCATTTGAGTCATGGAAACCTTCTCTTGTGGTTGTCAGGATTCGGACTTAGAGCTTAGTTCAGGATCTGCACAATCGCCGCTGGACTAAAATACTGTCACACGACTGCAATAATTCCGTTATCTAATGCGGCGCAAGACAGTTAAATGACAAGAGGATTAAGGCATGGTTGGCAGGAGCATTCTGATCGTCGACGACGAAGCGCCCATTCGCGAAATGATCGCCGTTGCGTTGGAAATGGCCGGCTATGACTGCCTCGAGGCAGAAAACTCGCAGCAGGCCCACGCCATCATCGTCGACCGCAAGCCGGACCTGATCCTGCTCGACTGGATGCTGCCCGGCACCTCCGGCATCGAGCTGGCCCGCCGCCTCAAGCGTGACGAGCTGACCGGGGACATCCCCATCATCATGCTCACCGCCAAGGGCGAAGAGGACAACAAGATCCAGGGCCTGGAAGTCGGCGCCGACGACTACATCACCAAACCGTTTTCCCCACGCGAGCTGGTGGCACGCCTCAAGGCCGTACTGCGTCGCGCCGGCCCGACCGATGGCGAAGCGCCGATCGAAGTCGGCGGCCTGCTGCTCGACCCGATCAGCCACCGCGTGACCATCGACGGCCGTCCGGCCGAGATGGGCCCGACCGAATACCGACTGCTGCAATTCTTCATGACCCATCAGGAACGCGCCTACACCCGTGGCCAGTTGCTGGACCAGGTCTGGGGCGGCAACGTCTATGTTGAAGAGCGCACCGTCGACGTGCACATCCGGCGTCTGCGCAAGGCCCTCGGCGACGCCTACGAAAATCTGGTACAAACCGTGCGCGGCACCGGCTACCGGTTCTCCACCAAAGCCTGAGCCGAGCGCCAGCCCCGTAGACAAGGACCGCATTTTCCGTGAACCAAAACTGGCATGGCACCCTGATTCGCCACATGCTGTTGCTGGTCACCGGCTGCCTGGTGATCGGCCTGATCACCGGTTATTACGGCTGGAGTCTGGCGGCGGGCCTGGGCCTGTACCTGGCCTGGACGCTCAAGCAACTGCTGCGCCTGCACGAATGGCTGCGCCTGCACCAACCCGATGAAGCACCGCCCGATGGCTACGGCCTGTGGGGCGAGGTGTTCGACAGCATCTACCACCTGCAACGCCGCGACCAGCGGGTACGCGGACGCCTGCAAGCGGTGATCGACCGCGTTCAGGAGTCCACCGCCGCGCTGAAAGACGCGGTGATCATGCTCGACAGCGACGGCAACCTGGAATGGTGGAACCGCGCCGCCGAAACCCTGCTCGGCTTGAAAACCCCGCAGGACAGCGGTCAACCGGTGACCAACCTGGTTCGCCATCCGCGCTTCAAGGAATACTTCGAGCAGGAAAGCTACGCCGAACCGCTGGAAATCCCCTCGCCGACCAACGACCGCGTACGCATTCAGCTGTACCTCACGCGCTACGGCAACAACGAACACTTGATGCTGGTGCGCGACGTCACGCGCATCCATCAGCTGGAACAGATGCGCAAAGACTTCATCGCCAACGTCTCCCATGAACTGCGCACCCCGCTGACGGTGATCTGCGGCTACCTGGAAACCCTGCTCGACAACGTCGAGGAAGTGAACCCGCGCTGGAGCCGCGCCCTGCAACAGATGCAGCAACAGGGCGGACGCATGCAGACCCTGCTCAACGACCTGCTGTTGCTGGCCAAACTGGAAGCCACCGATTACCCGTCGGACAACCAGCCGGTGCACATCGACACCTTGTTGCAGTCGATCAAGAGCGACGCGCAGCAGCTGTCCGGCTCGAAGAATCAGCGCATCACCCTGGAAGCCGACACCCGCATCCTGCTCAAGGGCAGCGAGGCGGAACTGCGCAGTGCGTTTTCCAACCTGGTGTTCAACGCCGTCAAATACACCCCGGCCGAGGGCAATATCCGCATCCGCTGGTGGGGCGACGATCAGGGTGCGCACCTGAGCGTGCAGGACTCCGGGATCGGCATCGACAGCAAGCACCTGCCGCGCCTGACCGAACGCTTCTACCGCGTCGACTCCAGCCGTAACTCCAACACCGGCGGCACGGGCCTTGGCCTGGCCATCGTCAAACACGTACTGCTGCGCCATCGCGCCCGGATGGAGATCAGCAGCGTGCCCGGCCACGGCAGCACGTTCACCTGCCATTTCGCGCCGGCTCAGGTCGCTGAGGCAAGGGTCATCAGCGCCGCTGAGTAATGCCGGACTAGGCAATCGCCAGGTCAGCCGCTACATTGGCTGACTTGCGCCTGCCTTTCAGGTGCGGATTTTTCTTTCTTTCGAACCACACGGAACCCGCAAAACTCCATCATGGACCCTTCCCCTGGCTTGTCCCTCGCAACAATATTCGCCGATTTCGGCATGATTCTTTTCGCTCTGATCCTGGTTCTGCTCAACGGCTTCTTCGTTGCAGCGGAGTTCGCCATGGTCAAACTGCGCTCGACCCGGGTCGAAGCCATCGCTGAACAGCACGGCTGGCGCGGGCACATCCTGCGCACGGTGCACAGTCAGCTCGATGCTTATCTCTCGGCGTGCCAGCTCGGTATCACCCTCGCCTCCCTCGGCCTGGGCTGGGTCGGCGAGCCGGCGTTCGCGCACATTCTCGAACCGCTGCTGAGCGCGGTCGGCGTGCAGTCGGCGGAAGTCGTCAAAGGCATCTCGTTCTTCACCGCGTTCTTCATCATTTCGTACCTGCACATCGTGGTCGGCGAGCTCGCCCCCAAATCCTGGGCGATCCGCAAACCCGAGCTGCTGTCGCTGTGGACGGCGGTGCCGCTGTACCTGTTCTACTGGGCCATGTACCCGGCGATCTACTTGCTCAACGCCAGCGCCAACACCATCCTGCGCATCGCAGGGCAAGGTGAGCCCGGCCCGCACCACGAGCACCATTACAGCCGTGAAGAACTGAAACTGATCCTGCACTCCAGCCGTGGCCAGGACCCGAGCGACCAGGGCATGCGCGTGCTGGCCTCGGCAGTGGAAATGGGCGAACTGGAAGTGGTCGACTGGGCCAACTCCCGCGAAGACCTGATCACCCTCGAGTTCAACGCCCCGCTGAAAGAAATCCTGGCGATGTTCCGCCGCCACAAGTTCAGCCGTTATCCGGTGTACGACAGCGAGCGCAAGGAATTCGTCGGCTTGCTGCACATCAAGGATCTGCTGCTGGAACTGGCGGCGCTGGATCACATCCCCGAGTCGTTCAACCTCGCCGAGCTGACCCGCCCGCTGGAGCGCGTGTCGCGGCACATGCCGCTGTCGCAGCTGCTGGAGCAGTTCCGCAAGGGTGGCTCGCACTTCGCCGTAGTCGAAGAGGCCGACGGTAACATCATCGGTTACCTGACCATGGAAGACGTGCTGGAAGTGCTGGTCGGCGACATCCAGGACGAACACCGCAAGGCCGAGCGCGGCATCCTCGCCTACCAGCCGGGCAAACTGCTGGTGCGGGGCGATACGCCGCTGTTCAAGGTCGAGCGCCTGCTGGGGATCGATCTGGACCACATCGAAGCCGAAACCCTCGCCGGGCTGATCTACGAAACCCTGAAACGGGTACCGGAAGAGGAAGAAGTGCTGGAAGTCGAAGGCCTGCGGATCATCATCAAGAAGATGAAAGGTCCGAAGATCGTTCTGGCCAAAGTGCTGATGCTCGACTGACGGGGTCTACTGCTTGCCCAACGCAAAGTTGGGCAACGCCCCCAGCGGCTGGTTGAACTGATACGGAATCGACACCAGCCCCATCCCGGTATTGCGCTGCACCACGAAGTGCAGGTGCGGACCGCTGCTGTTGCCGGTGTTGCCGGACAGCGCCAGCGGACTGCCCACCGCCACCCGTTGCCCCTCGCGCACGCTCACCGACCCTTGCTTGAGATGCAGGTACACGCCCATCGTGCCGTCGTCGTGCAGGATCCGCACGAAGTTGCCGGACGGATCGGTGCCGCGTCCGTTCTGGGAGTTTTCGGTCTTCACCACCACACCGGCGCGCGCCGCGATGATCGGGGTACCGACCGGCATGGCGATGTCCATCGCGTATTTGTTCTTCGGCCCGAAGTGGCTGTAATCGCCATTGGCACCCTGGCTCAGACGAAACGGCCCGCCACGCCACGGAAACGGGTAGCGATAGCCCTGAGCCGCGCCAGCCGGATCACCAAGGGAATACTGGAACATCGGCGTGTACACCAGCGGTTTGCCGCCGGACACCGCCGTCAGCAACGCCAGCCGCGTATTGCTGCGCGCCGGCAGCACCCGGCGGATCGTTTGCGCCGGTGCGCCACGTACGTTGCTCATTCCGGTAAACGCCAGTGCCACCTCGACCGGCGCATACAGGTCGTTGCGCACGAACACCACGTCCGCGCCCTTCTGCTTCTTGATGTCAAGATAGACCTGGCGCTCGAGGCGCTCGACCATCCGGTCCTGAAACACGAACACCTGGGAGCCTTTGCTCGGACGGTCGCTGTACGAAACCACTCCGTTGGCATCGGTGGACTTGTAGATCGTCATGGCCACCGTCGAGGTGGAGGCCATGAACAGACCACAGAAAAACAGCAGGCGCAGGGGCATGGGCAAAAATTCTGTCGAGTAAGGCCTGGGAATGAGCCTAGCAGCTGAAGCAGACCAGGCTAGTCGACAGATGTTTCAAAATGGCGTGAATGATCGTTCCCACGCTTTGCGTGGGGGACGCGGAGCGTCCCTTGAGGCATTCCCACGCGGAGCGTGGGAACGATCAATGTCAGGCGACGAAGATCACGCGCCCGGAACGAAGTGCTTCTGCGCCGTGCCGCGGGCGATCAGACGGGAGATGTAGTCGAGTTTCTGCGCGTCCTGGTCGACGAAGCGGAAGGTCAGTTGCAGCCAGTCGCTGTCGGGTTTCGGCTCGTGGGCGACGACGGCGTGCAGGTAGCCGTTGAGGCGGGCGATTTCGGCGTTGTCGCCCTGCTCCAGATCGAGCACGGCGCTGTCGAGGATCTGCGGCAGGGTGTCGGTGCGTTTCACCACCAGCAGCGCTTCCTTGATACTCAGGGCCTTGATCACGCATTGCTGGGTGCCGCTCGGCAGGCGCAGTTGGCCCTGACCGCGACCGCCGGCCGGGGCGCTGGACGCTGCCGGAGCTTTCACCGGCGGGCTGTTGAGCAGGCCACGCTGTGGCGCGGCGGCAGGTGCCGGGGCCACAGCAGCAGGCTTGGCAAACGGATTCACGGGAGCCGCCGCCGGTGCGGAACCGACGACCGCAGCCTTGCCGCCGGTCAACGCGCTCAGGGAGTCGTTGCCGAACGCCGAGTTCATCTTGGTCGGGGCGCTGTTCATCAGGGTGTCGAGCTTGCCGACTTTGTTCAGGGCCTGCTTGACCTTGGTCAGCAACTGCTCGTTGGTGAACGGCTTGCTGACGTAACCGGTGACGCCGGCCTGGATCGCCTGCACCACGTTTTCCTTGTCGCCACGGCTGGTGACCATGATGAACGGCATGGTCTTGAGATTGTCCTGCTCGCGGCACCAGGTCAGCAGTTCGAGGCCGGACATTTCCGGCATTTCCCAGTCGCACAGCACCAGGTCGAAGGCTTCCTTGGCCAGCATGGCCTGGGCCTTCTTGCCGTTGATGGCATCCTCGGTGCGGATCCCCGGGAAGTAATTACGCAGGCACTTTTTCACCAGGTCACGAATGAACGATGCATCGTCCACGACCAACACACTGATCTTGCTCATCCAACACCCCTATTAAAATCCCGGCAAGCATAACGCTGGCTGATGGCACATTGCCAAAACTCTTCAGTCACGCCGGGACTTTTCGTTCGCGGGTGCTGCTTTTTAATTCGGTTCTGCCTATGAAAAGCAGAAACAAAAACGCCCGGCCAAAGGGCCGGGCGCTTTTCTCAGGCAATCTTACTTATCGTCAGCATCGCCCGGAACATTAGCGGTTTCGCCACTTGTCCCTTCAACTTCTTCCTTCATGCGCTTGAGGCCCATGTGGCGCACGTCAGTGCCGCGCACCAGGTAAATCACCAGCTCCGAGATGTTTCGCGCGTGGTCGCCGATCCGCTCCAGCGAACGCAGCACCCAGATAATGCTCAAGACCCGCGAGATAGAGCGTGGGTCTTCCATCATGTAGGTCGCCAGCTCGCGCAGGGCGGTCTTGTATTCGCGGTCGATGATCTTGTCGTACTGCGCCACCGACAACGCCAGATCGGCGTCGAAGCGGGCAAAGGCGTCCAGCGCATCACGCACCATGTTGCGCACCTGATCGCCGATGTGACGAACCTCAACGTAACCGCGCGGCGCTTCGCCTTCTTCGCACAGCTGGATCGCACGCCGGGCGATCTTGGTCGCTTCATCGCCGATGCGCTCCAGGTCGATCACCGACTTGGAGATGCTGATGATCAACCGCAGGTCGGACGCCGCCGGCTGACGACGGGCCAGAATGCGCAGGCATTCTTCGTCGATGTTGCGTTCCATCTGGTTGATCTGGTCGTCGATCTCGCGCACTTGCTGGGCCAGGCCCGAGTCGGCCTCGATCAGCGCGGTGACCGCGTCGTTGACCTGCTTCTCGACCAGCCCGCCCATGGCCAGCAGGTGGCTGCGCACTTCTTCCAGTTCGGCGTTGAACTGCGCGGAAATGTGATGGGTAAGGCCTTCTTTACTAATCATGTTGGCGTCCTTGGAGCGTCCGGTAAGGTGCGGCGGGCCGCAGCGTCAATTCAGTGAGCGACAACCAGTGTCTGCTAGCCGTAACGACCGGTGATGTAGTCTTCGGTCTGCTTCTTGGCCGGATTGGTGAACAGGGTATCGGTGTCGCCGAATTCCACCAGTTTGCCCATGTACATGAACGCCGTGTAGTCGGACACCCGCGCCGCCTGCTGCATGTTGTGGGTCACGATGACGATGGTGAACTTGGATTTGAGCTCGTAGATCAGCTCTTCGACTTTCAGGGTCGAAATCGGGTCAAGGGCCGAGCACGGTTCGTCGAGCAGCAGCACTTCCGGTTCCACGGCGATGGTACGGGCGATCACCAGACGCTGTTGCTGACCACCGGACAGGCCGAGGGCCGATTCATGCAGACGGTCCTTCACTTCGTCCCACAAGGCCGCGCCTTTCAACGCCCACTCGACAGCTTCGTCGAGGATGCGCTTCTTGTTGATGCCCTGGATGCGCAGGCCGTAGACCACGTTTTCATAGATGGTCTTGGGAAACGGGTTCGGCTTCTGGAACACCATGCCGACCCGGCGACGCAGCTCGGCCACGTCTTCGCCCTTGCGGTAGATGTTGTTGCCGTACAGGTTGATCGCGCCTTCGACGCGGCAGCCGTCCACCAGGTCGTTCATACGGTTGAAGGTACGCAGCAGCGTGGACTTGCCGCAGCCGGACGGGCCGATGAAGGCGGTCACGCGCTGTTTCGGGATGTTCATGCTGACGTCGAACAGCGCCTGTTTCTCGCCGTAGTACAGGCTCAGGCCCGGCACTTCGATGGCTACGGTTTCCTGCTCGAGGTTCAGGCTCTGCTTGTCGCGGCCCAAGGCAGACATGTTGATGCCGTGGGTATGTGTTTCGTGCTGCATGGGAGATCCCCTGTGCTAACAAATTCGGTTCGGTTGACTGCCGGGATACAGGCCGGCAGCCCTTCAATTCTTGTGACGGCGATCAGCTGTCCAGCGCCTTGTACTTCTCGCGCAGGTGGTTACGGATGTACACCGCCGACAGGTTCAGGGTGGCGATCACCAGCACCAGCAGCAGCGCCGTGGCGTACACCAGCGGCCGCGCGGCTTCGACGTTCGGGCTCTGGAAGCCGACGTCATAGATGTGGAAGCCCAGGTGCATGATCTTCTGATCCAGGTGCAGGTACGGGTAATTGCCATCCACCGGCAGCGACGGCGCCAGTTTCACCACACCCACCAGCATCAGCGGCGCCACTTCACCGGCGGCGCGAGCCACGGCGAGGATCATGCCGGTCATCATCGCCGGGCTGGCCATCGGCAGAACGATCTTCCACAGGGTTTCAGCCTTGGTCGCGCCGAGGGCCAGCGAGCCTTCACGCACGGTGCGCGGGATACGCGCCAGACCTTCTTCGGTGGCCACGATCACCACCGGCACCGCCAGCAGCGCCAGGGTCAACGAAGCCCAGAGCAGACCCGGCGTACCGAAGGTCGGCGCCGGCAGCGCTTCCGGGAAGAACAGACGGTCGAGCGAGCCACCCAGCACGTAGACGAAGAAGCCCAGGCCAAACACGCCGTAAACAATCGCCGGAACACCGGCCAGGTTGTTCACCGCGATCCGGATCACCCGGGTCAGGGTGTTCTGCCTGGCGTATTCACGCAGGTACACCGCCGCCAGCACGCCGAACGGGGTCACGATCATCGCCATGATCAGGGTCATCATCACGGTGCCGAAAATCGCCGGGAAGATCCCGCCTTCGGTGTTCGCTTCACGCGGGTCGTCGGACAGGAACTCCCAGACCTTGCTGAAGTAGAAACCGATCTTGGTGAACGTACCCATCGCGTTCGGCTGGTAGGCGTGAACCACTTTGCCCAGGCCGATTTCGATTTCCTTGCCGTTGGCATCACGGGCGGTCAGCGCATCACGGTTGAACTGCGCATGCAGATCGGCCAGACGGGCTTCGATGTCCTGATAGCGGGCGTTCAGCTCGGCGCGCTCGGACTCCATGTCCGCTTGCGCGGTGGCGTCGAGCTTGCCTTCCAGCTCCAGCTTGCGACCGTGCAGACGGATGCGCTCAAGGCCGGCGTTGATCGCGCCGATGTCGCTTTTTTCCAGCGACTTGAGCTGCGCGGCGAGGCCGTTCACGCGGTTGATCCGCGCTTGCAGCTCAGGCCAGGCCGCTTCGCCTTCGGCGATCACCTTGCCGTCCTGTTTGACGTTGACCAGGTAGCCGTAGAAGTTGCCCCACTCGCGACGCTCCAGCGCCATCAACTCCGGCGGATTTTTCTGGTCGGTCAGCCACTCGCCGACGATCCAGGTGAAGTCGTTGCCGTTCAGGTCACGGTTGCCGACCTTGATCAGCTCGCGGGTCATGAATTCCGGACCTTCGTCCGGTACCGGCAGGCCGGCGCTCTTGAGACGGGCGCGCGGCACTTCTTCTTTCTGCACCACTTCGCCCACGACCAGATGCTGGCCCTGGCCCGGTACGTCATAGCTGGCGTGGATCAGGTCCGCCGGCCAGAAGTGACCCAGACCGCGCACGGCGATCACCGCCAGCAGGCCAATGGTCATGATGACCGCGATGGACACCGCGCCGCCGCTGATCCAGACGCCGGGGGCGCCGCTCTTGAACCATCCTTTCAGGGAGTTCTGTTTCACAGACTTCTACCTTTGCTTAAAGCGACGAGTATTTCTTGCGCAGACGCTGACGAATCAGTTCCGCGAGGGTGTTCATGACGAAGGTGAACAACAGCAGCACCAGCGCCGAGAGGAACAGCACGCGGTAGTGGCTGCCGCCGACTTCCGACTCCGGCATTTCCACCGCGACGTTGGCGGCCAGGGTGCGCAGGCCTTCGAACAGGTTCATTTCCATGACCGGGGTGTTGCCGGTGGCCATCAGCACGATCATGGTTTCGCCGACCGCACGGCCCATGCCGATCATCAGCGCCGAGAAGATGCCCGGGCTGGCGGTCAGGATCACCACGCGAGTCATGGTCTGCCACGGCGTGGCACCGAGGGCCAGCGAGCCCAGGGTCAGGCCGCGCGGCACGCTGAACACGGCGTCTTCGGCGATCGAGTAGATGTTCGGGATCACCGCAAAACCCATGGCCAGACCGACCACCAGAGCGTTGCGCTGGTCGTAGGTGATGCCCAGGTCGTGGGAGATCCACATGCGCATGTCACCGCCGAAGAACCAGTTTTCCATGAACGGGCTCATGTACAGCGACAGCCAGCCCACGAACAGGATCACCGGAATCAGCAGCGCACTTTCCCAGCCGTCCGGGACTTTCAGGCGGATCGATTCAGGCAGGCGGCTGAAGGTGAAACCGGCGACCAGGATGCCGATCGGCAGCAGCATCAGCAGGCTGAAGATGCCGGGCAGATGCCCTTCCACATACGGCGCCAGGAACAGACCGGCGAAGAAGCCGAGGATCACCGTCGGCATCGCTTCCATCAGTTCGATCACCGGTTTGACCTTGCGGCGCATGCCCGGGGCCATGAAGTACGCGGTGTAGATCGCCGCGGCGACGGCCAGCGGTGCAGCCAGCAGCATCGCGTAGAACGCGGCTTTCAGGGTGCCGAAGGTCAGTGGCGAGAGGCTCAGTTTCGGTTCGAAATCGGTGTTGGCAGCAGTCGATTGCCAGACGTACTTAGGCTCGTCGTAGTTCTCGTACCAGACCTTGCTCCACAGTGCGCTCCAGGAGACTTCCGGGTGCGGGTTGTCGAGCAGCAACGGTTGCAGCTTGCCGCCGGCTTCGACGATCACTCGGTTGGCGCGTGGCGACAGACCGAACAGGCCCGGGCCCTCGACCACCTGATCGACCAGCAAGGTGCGATGCGCGGTGCTGTGGAACACGCCGAGCTTGCCGCTGGCATCCAGGGCCAGGAAGCCCTTGCGACGTTCTTCGGCGGTAATTTCAACGATCGGCGTGGTGCCCATCTGGAAGGTACGGATCTGCTTCAGGCGCAGCTCGCCATCGGTGTCGCGGGCCATGAACCACTGGGCCAGGCCACCTTTGGAGTCACCGACGATCAGCGAGATGCCACCCACCAGTTGCGTGGCGGCGGTGACTTCGGCTTCGCCGTTTTCCAGCAGTTTGTAGCGACCGTTGAGGCTCTTGTCGCGCAGGCTGAACACGTCGGCCTGGGCACGACCGTTGACCACGTACAGCCATTGCTGGCGCGGGTCGACGAAGATGTTTTTCACAGGCTCGGTCATCTGCGGCAGGTCGATACGCTTCTGCTCGTTGGTGACTTCGCCGGTCATCATGTTTTCTTCGCTGGTCAGCGAAAGCACATTGAGTTGCGAACCGGTGGAGCCGACCAGCATCAGGGTCGAATCGGTAGCGTTG
The DNA here is from genome assembly GCF_021603585.1 of Pseudomonas sputi. Classification (GTDB taxonomy): domain Bacteria; phylum Pseudomonadota; class Gammaproteobacteria; order Pseudomonadales; family Pseudomonadaceae; genus Aquipseudomonas; species Aquipseudomonas sputi. The sequence goes on from NZ_BQHI01000007.1 coordinate 71,653, forward strand.
AGGCTCACATGCTCCAGCGCGCCGCCGCTTTCGTTCAGCGCGATCGGTGCATCGCCATACGGATACTCGATGGCCGGGGTGATGGTTTTCTTGCCATCCGGGTAGCTGACTTTATAAGTGTGACGGAACACCAGCGCCTGACCGTTGGACAGGCCCACGGCCACCAGCGGATGGCCCGGCTGGTCTTCACCGATAGAGGTCACGCTGGCGCCTGCCGGCAGGGGCAGATCGACGCGCTTCAATTCAGCGCCACTGTCGATGTCGAAGAACAGCGCCTGGCCCTTGTCGGAAACGCGCATGGCCACCTGATTCTGCTCTTCGAGCGAAATCATCAGCGGCTTGCCGGCGTCCTGCATCCAGGCCGGGGTGATTGCATCTTTCGCAGTCAGGTCAGCCCCTTTGAACAGCGGCGCGACCACGTAGGCGAGGAAGAAGAAGATCAGGGTGATGGCTGCCAGCACCGCCAGCCCGCCGACGAGGACGTACCAGCGGGTGAAGCGATCCTTGAGCGCGCGAATGCGGCGCTTGCGTTGCAACTCAGGCGTATTGAAGTCAATGCGCTTGGGAGGGTTCGTAGTCATTTTGGAATTGGCCAGATCATTCATGCGCACACCCTAGCGATCCTGTATGACAGAAAGATGACAATGCAGTGACGCACCAAATCCGCCGCCAGCAGGGCACTGGCAGTGGATAGAAGAATTCGGGGAGTGTGGGGTCCGGGCCGCTTGCGGGCCGGGCCCCACACGGGAGTCAGGCGGGGCTCACCCCTGACTCAGTTTGTTACTTTTTTGCGACTTCAGCGCCGCCTTCCTTCAGACCCAGGTCAGCCAATGCTTTTGCAGCAACCTTGGCTGGCAATGGGATGTAGCCATCTTTCACCACAACTTCCTGGCCCTGTTTCGACAGAACCAGTTTCACGAACTCGGCTTCCAGCGGGGCCAGAGGCTTGTTCGGGGCTTTGTTGACGTATACGTACAGGAAACGCGACAGCGGGTACTTGCCGTTCAGGGCGTTTTCTTCGGTGTCCTCGATGAAGTCCGAGCTGCCTTTCTTGGCCAGGGCCACGGTTTTCACGCTGGCGGTCTTGTAGCCAATGCCCGAGTAACCGATGCCGTTCAGCGAGGAACTGATCGACTGCACGACCGAAGCCGAGCCTGGTTGCTCGTTGACGTTAGGCTTGTAGTCGCCTTTGCACAGGGCTTCTTCCTTGAAGTAGCCGTAGGTGCCGGATACCGAGTTGCGACCGAACAGTTGAACCGGCTTGTTCGCCAGGTCGCCGGTCACGCCCAGATCGCCCCAGGTTTTCACGTCGGCTTTGGCGCCGCACAGACGGGTGGACGAGAAGATCGCGTCAACCTGTTCCATGGTCAGGTGCTGGATCGGGTTGTCCTTGTGCACGAAAACAGCCAGGGCGTCCACGGCAACCGGGATAGCGGTTGGCTTGTAGCCGTATTTCTGTTCGAAGGCCGCCAGTTCGGTGTCCTTCATCTTGCGGCTCATCGGGCCCAGGTTGGAGGTGCCTTCAGTCAGCGCAGGTGGCGCGGTGGCGGAGCCAGCGGCCTGAATCTGGATGTTTACGTTCGGGTATTCTTTTTTGTAGTTCTCAGCCCAGAGGGTCATGAGGTTGGCCAGGGTATCGGAACCGACGCTGGACAGGTTGCCCGACACACCAGTGGTCTTGGTGTAGCTCGGGATAGCAGGGTCAACAGCGGCAACCGCGTTGGCAGTTGCAACGCCAGCAGCGACAAAAGTCATTGCCGCCATCAAACGCTTCAGTTTCATGCCTTACTCCTAGCAGATAGGGTGTGTTAAGTCGGGGCCAAGTATCAGCAGGCCGTGTGAACACTCTATGGCTGAAATATGACAATTGGATGAAAGGCCAGCATGTCGTGACAGATCGTTCCCACGCTCTGCGTGGAAACGCCGCCATGGACGCTCCGTGTCCGCTTCAAGACGTGACGCGGAGCGTCACAGGATGCATTCCCACGCGGGAGCGCGGGAGCGATCAGTGTGAGGGGGGTTAGCGACCCTTGCTCCACAGCCAGGCGCCGACCAGGATCCCCATCCCGCACAGCACCGCCACATAGTAGGCAGGCCCCATCGCGCTTTCTTTCAGCAGCAGGCTGACCACCATTGGGGTCAGGCCGCCAAAGATCGCGTAAGCGACGTTATAAGAGAAGGACAGACCGCTGAAACGCACCACCGGCGGGAACGCCTTCACCATCACATACGGCACCGCGCCGATGGTGCCAACCAGGAAACCGGTCAGCGCGTACAGCGGGAACAGCCAGTTCGGGTGATCGGCGAGGCTGTGATAGAAGATCCAGGAACTGGCCAGCAGCGCCGCGCAGCCGAAGACAAACACGCGACCGGCGCCGAAGCGATCGGCCAATGCACCAGAAATGATGCAACCGAAGCTCAGGAACACGATCGCCAGGCTGTTGGATTGCAGCGCGGTGGTCGGCGAGAAGTGATAGACCGTCTGCAGCACGGTCGGGGTCATCAGGATCACCACGACGATGCCGGCGGACAGCAGCCAGGTCAGCAGCATCGACACCGCGATCGCCCCGCGATGGTCACGCAGCACCGCACGCAGCGGCACTTCTTCGGCCAGGGCCTTGCGCAGTTGCAGCTCGGCGAACACCGGGGTCTCGTGTAGCCAGCGACGCAGGTAGACCGAAAACAGACCGAACACACCGCCGAGCAGGAACGGGATCCGCCAGGCGTAATCCGCCACTTCCACAGGCGTATAAATGCTGTTGATCGCCGTGGCGACCAGCGAGCCGAGCAGGATACCCGCCGTCAGGCCGCTGGTCAGGGTGCCGCAGGCGTAGCCGATGTGCTTTCCGGGTACGTGTTCGGAAACGAAGACCCACGCCCCCGGCACCTCACCGCCAATCGCTGCGCCCTGGATCACCCGCATCAACAGCAGCAGGATCGGCGCCCACAGGCCGATCTGCGCGTAGGTCGGCAGCAGGCCCATGATCAGGGTCGGCACGGCCATCATGAAAATGCTCAGGGTGAACATCTTCTTGCGCCCCAGCAGGTCGCCGAAGTGCGCCATGACAATCCCCCCCAGCGGCCGCGCGAGGTAGCCGGCGGCGAAGATGCCGAAGGTCTGCATCAGGCGCAGCCACTCGGGCATGTCGGCCGGGAAGAACAACTTGCCGACCACGGTGGCGAAGAACACGAAAATGATGAAATCGTAAAACTCCAGCGCGCCCCCCAGGGCCGATAGCGACAGAGTCTTGTAGTCATTGCGGGTCAACGGTCGTGCGGGTTGGTCGGGCTGCGCGAGGCTCGAGGGCGCTGTGGTCATGGCAAGGTCTTCTCTTATAGTCGGATCTGCCGCCACAACAACGCTGGCTGTGGCTCGGGCAGGTTCGGCACCATAGCAAATTGTTCGAAAAAGCACATAGAGGCGCGTATTTGCCGGTCGAAATGAGAACCGGACGGTCGTCGCGGAGTCTACCGACCGATATACTCGCAACCTTGCTCCGGTTTGTAAGGGGTTGCTGTGCGAAAACGTCGTTGGCCCGACCCTTGCTCGGGATTAGCCGGTTTCGCAGAGTTTCTCCTTAGGCGCCTGATGGAAAACGTGACGAACGTAGTATGTTCGGTGCTGAATCGTTTTTCCCGAAGACGGCTACCACCAGCAGCATCCACGAAGAGTCACGGGTCAGAGGCCCCCCCGGCATGATAGAGCTCGAACAAGAAGATCCGATCCCGCAAGGCGACCTGGCTTTGCAAATCACCGCGCTTCCCCGCGAAACCAACGGCTTTGGCGATATTTTCGGCGGCTGGCTGGTGGCGCAGATGGACCTGGCCGGCACTGCCATGGCCAGCCGTGTTGCCGGTGGCCGCGTCGCGACCGTTGCCATCGACCGCATGGCGTTCCTGGTGCCGGTGGCTGTCGGTGCGCAATTGTCCTTTTATACCCAGACCCTGGAGATCGGCCGCAGCTCGATCCAGATGATGGTCGAGGTGTGGAGCGACGATCCGCTGTCCAGCGAGTGGCGTAAAGTGACCGAAGCAGTGTTCGTGTTCGTCGCCATCGATGGCAGCGGTCGCACCCGTTCGGTTCCGCCACGCGCACGTTAAACCTCGCGGCCGTTTCACGGTCGATAGTCGTCCAAGTTGCTGATCGAGAGTTGTCCCATGAACACGCCCAACGTTGAAGCCGTGAAACTGGATGAACTGAACTGCTGGCGCATCCGTCACGGTCAGGCCGAAGTGCTGGTGGCCCAGCAAGGCGCGCACATCCTCAGTTATCAGGTGGACGGCCAGCCGCCGCTGATCTGGCTCAACGACAAGGCCGTGTTCAAGACCGGCCAGAGCATCCGCGCCGGCGTGCCGGTGTGCTGGCCGTGGTTCGGCAAGTTCGAACGCAACCCGCAGAGCGTGCAGTCCATGTACACAGGTGCGCAACCGGCCCCCGCGCACGGTCTGGTGCGGGCAATGGATTGGGAGCTGGGCGGCATCGAATCAGAGGCTGACGGCGTCAAGGTCGAATTCAGCCTGCCCAACCCCGAAGGCGGACTGCCGGGCTGGCCGCATCAGGTCGACCTGACGCTGACCCTGCATTTGTCCGAGCAATTGCAGTTCAGCCTGACCAGCCACAACCGTGGCAACGACACCGTCAGCCTCAGTCAGGCGTTGCACACCTATTTTTCCGTCAGCGATGTGCGCAACGTGCGCGTCGCCGGCGTCGATGGCTTGAACTACATCGAGACCCTGGACGACTGGAAGACCTGCACCCAGCAAGGCGACCTGCACTTTGCCGGCGAAACCGACCGCATCTACCTCGACGCCCCGCCGCAGCTGAGCATCGTCGACCCGGCCTGGGAGCGGCGCATTGTGCTGACGGCTACCGGCTCGCGCACGGCGGTGATCTGGAACCCGTGGATCGACCGCGCGGCAGCGTTGACCGACATGGACAACGACGGCTGGCAACGCATGCTGTGCATCGAAACGGCGAACGTGATGAACGATGTCGTGACACTGGCACCGGGCGCTAGTCACACGATGGGTGTCCGCATCGGCAGCCAGCCACTCTGAACACAAAAAATCGCAGCCCCGGGGCTGCGATTTTCGTTTGCGGCTGTGTATTACAGATCCGACTCCTGCACCACCCGCACCTTGTCCGCTTCCAGCGCATACGCCGCATCGGCCAGGTCATTGCTGACCTTTTCGATCTTCAGCGTGCCGGTCACCCACAGCGGCGTGTAGATGTCATCCAGCTTCAAGCCTTTCGGATAGCGCACCAGCACCAGTTGATTCGGTGGCGGTGGCGGCACGTGGATGCAGGCGCCCGGATACGGCACGAGGAAGAACAGTGTGCTGCGCCCCTTGGCGTCGGATTCCAGCGGCACCGGATAACCGCCGATGCGGATGTGTTTGTCATTCATCGACGCCACGGTCTTGGTCGAATACATCACCGCCGGCAAACCCTTGGCCTGCTTCATCCCGCCTTTCTGGGTGAAGGTGCCGGTGGCTTCCGGGGAGTTGTGGTCGATTTCAGGCATGGCCTCGAGGGCCTTCTGGTCCGACTTGGGCATCAGTTCCAGCCAGTCGGTTTCCGGCAGTTCGCCGGCGTGGGCCAGACCGCTGCCCAGCAAAAGGAGAGTCAACAGAAAACGGCGCATGAAGGTGCTCGGTAAAGGATGCTCGAATAAGGAGGGAACGCTGAATCGCCGAGCATTCTAGCCCTCCCCACCGGATTGGCGGAGAGGGCTTTGTCGCTTTGGATCAGTTCTTTTTGATCAGGCCGTAGATCACCAGCAATACGATGGCACCAACCAGCGCGCCGATGAAGCCTGCGCCCTGACCCGCCTGATAGATGCCCAGAGCCTGGCCGCCGTAGGTGGCTGCCAGCGAACCGCCGATACCGAGCAGGATGGTCATGATCCAGCCCATGCTGTCATCGCCCGGTTTCAGGAACCGCGCCAGCAGGCCAACGATGAGGCCGATAAAGATGGTTCCGATAATTCCCATGGCATTTCCCTCTGAATAGTAGATATGCGATGAAGCCTAGCCAGACTTTCGCATCCTGCCATCAGAGAACGGCGGCCCCGCAATGGTTCCGCCGCTGCCAGATGAAACTGTCGTTACTCGGCGATCAGTGCTTCAACCTTGAGGATCTGTTGCTCGAGCGTCGCCTTGTCCTTGCAGCGCAGGTTGGCATGACCGACCTTGCGCCCGGCCTTGAAGGCCTTGCCGTAGTGATGCAGGTGGCAATCGTCGATGGCGATGACTTTTTCAACCGGCGGAACGACGCCGATGAAGTTGAGCATCGCGCTCTCGCCGACCTTGGCGGTCGAACCCAGCGGCAGACCGGCGACGGCCCGCAGGTGGTTTTCGAACTGGCTGCACTCGGCGCCTTCGGTGGTCCAGTGCCCGGAGTTGTGCACGCGCGGGGCGATTTCGTTGGCCTTGAGGCCACCGTCGACTTCAAAGAACTCGAACGCCATCACACCGACATATTCCAGCTGCTTGAGCACACGGCTGGAATAATCTTCGGCCAAAGCCTGCAGCGGGTGATCGGAGCTGGCGACCGATAGCTTGAGGATGCCGCTGTCGTGGGTGTTGTGCACCAGCGGGTAGAATTTCGTCTCGCCATCGCGGGCGCGCACGGCGATCAGCGACACTTCGCCAGTGAATGGCACGAAGCCTTCCAGCAGGCAAGGCACGCTGCCCAGCTCGGCGAACGTTCCGACCACGTCCTGCGGCTTGCGCAGGACCTTCTGGCCCTTGCCGTCGTAACCCAGAGTGCGGGTTTTCAGCACGGCCGGCAGACCGATCGACGCGACGGCGGCGTCCAGGTCGGCTTGCGACTGGATGTCGGCGAAGGCCGGGGTCGGAATCCCCAGGTCCTTGAACATGCTCTTTTCGAACCAGCGATCGCGAGCGATGCGCAGGGCTTCGGCGCTCGGATAGACCGGCACGAATTGCGAAAGGAAGGCTACGGTTTCCGCCGGGACGCTTTCGAACTCGAAGGTCACCAGATCGACCTCATCGGCCAACTGGCGCAGATGATCCTGATCGCCGTAATCGGCCTGCAGGTGTTCGCCCAGCGCAGCGGCGCAAGCGTCCGGCGCAGGGTCGAGGAAAGCGAAGTTCATGCCCAGCGGGGTGCCCGCCAGGGCCAACATGCGACCCAACTGGCCGCCACCGATTACACCGATCTTCATCTCAACAACCTCAGGCAATACGTGGGTCTGGATTGTCCAGGACGCTGTCTGTCTGCTCGGCACGGAAGGTTTTCAGTACCGCGTGGAATTGTGGATGCTTGGCGCCCAGGATGCTCGCCGACAACAGCGCAGCGTTGATCGCGCCGGCCTTGCCGATGGCCAGGGTGGCAACCGGAATGCCGGCCGGCATCTGCACGATCGACAGCAGCGAGTCGACGCCTGAGAGCATGGCCGACTGCACCGGCACGCCCAGCACCGGCAGGTGGGTCTTGGCCGCACACATGCCTGGCAGATGGGCTGCGCCACCGGCACCGGCGATGATCACCTCGATGCCGCGGCCTTCAGCCTCTTCGGCGTACTGGAACAGCAGATCCGGGGTGCGGTGGGCAGAGACCACCTTGACCTCGTACGGGATGCCGAGCCTTTCCAGCATATCGGCGGTGTGGCTAAGGGTGGACCAATCGGACTTGGAGCCCATGATCACGCCAACCAGTGCACTCATCGTCGCGCCTCTTCTCTCTGGGCGCCCGCAGGCGCGTCAAAAACAACAAGCCACGCAGAGTGCGTGGCTTGTTGTAGGAAAAATGGCCGGACGAACCGGCCGAAGGCCGCGCAGTATACCGCAAAGAAAGCAATAAACAGCCCCCGTCGCGACCATCTGTCATCTGCCCAGAACCACACATTTTACTGACTCGCCGTTCAAGAAAATCGCTTCGATTTTTCAGGCGAGAAGCAGGGTCAACGGGGTGAATCGAGAACGCATTCGAACCTCCGAATAACTTCATGCAATGAAATTCAAAACTTCTCTCAAAGCCATAATAAAAATTAAATGATATACAACCCACCACAGACTTAAAAACAGCAAACCGACCAAACAACAAAAAATACTTATATCGCACAACAACAGATATCTATTAAAAACACTTCCGAAAAACCCCATTGGCAGGCAGTCGACAGCTTCCACACCTGCCTGCTATCAACCCGTAAATTTAAAAGGATTTAAAGATGTCAGAACAACCTCTAACATTGAATGTCTTCATCCATGAAGACCTAGCGAACCACAGCAGGCTTGGCTTGTACAAAACTCATTTCTCCTGGTTCGCCGATGAAATCCAGAAACTCTCCGGCCGCAAGATATCAATCAACATGTTCACCCCTTCAGAAGCAAAGGCCTTGAGTGATTTTGATTATAAGAACGTATCTTCCGACCATTCTTTGGGCGGTTGGATAGGAAAATTAATAAACCATCTCGGCCCCGAACGACTGGGAGGCTTGCACATAAAATTCAACAAGTATTTATTGCTAACCCGCGACAATATAAACAGTGATGTAGCTGGAGTTGCCCAACCCGGGGGGTTCGCGGCTATTGCCTCGACAAGAGGTGACGGGACCGCTGCTCACGAAGCAGGCCACATGTTCGGCGCGACCCATGAAGACAGTGAAGTCCTGTACAACGGCTGGTGGAGCGAAACAATCATGAATAATGATGGGTTCTCACCGCTTCGAAGCGAAGCCAAGCGCTTCAGTGATAAAAACAGAGAGAACATTCGCAACTATCTGGACAATTGGATTCCATTTTTTCTCGAGTTGCCGCCCCCCGAAGAAGAAGCGGACTGATGCAAACCTGCCGCCCCCACAAACGCTCGCATTTGACCATATAGGGATCATTTAAAAAAGGACTAACAAATGACGACAGTCAATAGCAAACGAAACATCAATATCTTCGCCATCGTTCACGATGACTTACCGGCGAGTACGATGAAAACCATTTATGCCGATCACTTCCATCCTTTTGTGCAGGAACTGGAAAGTTTTATCGATCGAAAATTCAACGCTGTTTTTGGCAGGGGCGCCCCCTATAGCCAGTTCAACTACAAAGGTAATGACCCACTCCGGACCTTGAGAAGCTGGGAAACGCTGGGGCGTAAATACCTGGAAGAGGCCAAGGCTGAAGGCTTCCCGATTGGCCCCCTGGATAAGGTCGTTCTGCTGACGAAGGACAACCTGAATGGGAATACCGCAGGCGCCGCACTGCTGTGGCCTCCACTCAACACCGGTAACTTTGCAATTGCCTCACTGACCAGCCGGCTTAATGTTGGTCACGAAGTCGGACACTTGCTGGGCGCCCGCCATGAAGATTCGGAAATTCAATACAACGGCTGGTGGTGCGAAACATATATGACCCCGCAAGTCCACCCGCTCAGATCCATTTGTTACAGCTTCAGCCAGAAAAACCGGGAGAACATAAAAAACCATTTGGCCACTAAAGGCTGACTGCGCGCCCGGCGGCTTGGCAGAGGCGAAATACAAAGTTCGCCTCTGCTTTCACTCAGTGATTGCCACCCGCCGCACCGCCTTCCAACTTGCGCCACAACAACCGCACATTGGCCTTGCGCACCAGCGCGCAGCGATACAGGCGAATCTCCAGCGGCACATGCCACTGCGGGCCGCCGCACACCACCAGTTCGCCACGGGCCAGTTCGGCGCGCACGCTCAGTTGCGGCACCCAGGCAATGCCGAGGCCTTCCAGCGCCATGCTTTTCAGGCTGTCGGCCATGGCGGTTTCATAGATCGTGGTGAAGCGCAGCTGACGCTGGCGCAGCAAGCCATTCACCGAACGCCCGAGAAATGCCCCGGCGCTGTACGCCAGCAACGGCACACTGCCCTCGCCTTCCAGATCGAACAGCGGTTTGCCATTGGCATCCGCCGCACACACCGGCAGCATTTCGGTCTGGCCCAGGTGCAGCGACGGGAAGATTTCCGGGTCCATCTGCATGGCTGCGTCCGGGTCGTAGAACGCCAGCATCAGATCGCAGCCACCTTCACGCAGCGCGTGCACCGCATCGCCGACGTTGGTCGCCACCAGCCGCGTGGCGATGTTCAGGCCTTCGCTGCGCAGTTGCGCGATCCAGCGCGGGAAGAAACCGAGGGCCAGCGAGTGTGCAGCCGCGACCTGGATCACTTCGCCCTGCCCGCCTTCAAGGTGATGCAAATGGCGCAGCACTTCGCCGAGCTGTTCAACCACCGTGCGCGCAGTCACCAGGAACAGTTGCCCTGCCGCCGTCAGCTCGATCGGCGTGCGCGAGCGGTTGACCAGCGTCAGCCCGAGCGCCGCTTCCAGGCTGCGGATCCGCCGGCTGAAGGCCGGCTGGGTCACGAAGCGCCGTTCGGCCGCCTGCGAGAAGCTGCGGGTGGCGGCAAGAGCACTGAAGTCCTCGAGCCATTTGCTTTCCAGATTCATCACGTCCTCCCGGACACGCACCAAAACAGGTCACACGTCTGCCGCGACCGCGGCGTCACACGGGCATTATGCCGAATGTGCATAGGGCAGTGTTTAACAGCATTGGCCCAAAAATTCCTACAAGCCTAGCATTCGCAGCGTTCCGGCACAGACCGGGTCCCTATCGAGATGATTTCTATCATGTCCTCCGCTGCATCATTCCGCACAGAAAACGACCTGCTTGGCACCCTCGAAGTCCCTGCTCAAGCGTATTACGGCATCCAGACCCTGCGAGCGGTGAACAACTTCCGTCTCTCGGGCGTTCCGATTTCGCACTACCCGAAGCTGGTTGTCGGTCTGGCAATGGTCAAACAGGCCGCCGCTGACGCCAACCGCGAGCTGGGTCACCTGAGCGAAGCCAAGCACGCTGCCATCAGCGAAGCCTGTGCCCGTCTGATCCGCGGCGATTTCCACGAAGAGTTCGTGGTCGACATGATTCAAGGTGGCGCCGGTACCTCCACCAACATGAACGCCAACGAAGTGATCGCCAACATCGCGCTGGAAGCGATGGGTCACCAGAAAGGCGAGTACCAGTACCTGCACCCGAACGACGACGTGAACATGGCGCAGTCGACCAACGACGCCTACCCGACCGCGATCCGCCTGGGTCTGCTGCTGGGTCATGACGCACTGCTGGCCAGCCTCGACAGCCTGATTCAGGCGTTCGCGGCCAAGGGTGAAGAATTCAACCACGTCCTGAAGATGGGCCGTACCCAGCTGCAAGACGCCGTGCCGATGACCCTGGGTCAGGAATTCCGCGCATTCGCCACCACCATGGGCGAAGACCTGGCCCGTCTGAAGACGCTGGCCCCGGAACTGCTGACCGAAGTGAACCTGGGCGGCACCGCGATCGGTACCGGCATCAACGCCGACCCGCGCTACCAGGCCCTGGCCGTGCAGCGCCTGGCCCTGATCAGCGGTCAGCCGCTGGTTCCAGCCGCCGACCTGATCGAAGCCACCTCCGACATGGGTGCCTTCGTGCTGTTCTCCGGCATGCTCAAGCGTACCGCGGTCAAGCTGTCGAAGATCTGCAACGACCTGCGCCTGCTGTCCAGCGGCCCGCGCACCGGCATCAACGAGATCAACCTGCCGGCGCGTCAGCCAGGCAGCTCGATCATGCCAGGCAAGGTCAACCCGGTGATTCCGGAAGCCGTGAACCAGGTGGCCTTCCAGGTCATCGGTAACGATCTGGCGCTGACCATGGCAGCCGAAGGCGGCCAGCTGCAACTGAACGTGATGGAGCCGCTGATCGCCTTCAAGATCCTCGACTCGATCCGCCTGCTGCAACGCGCCATGGACATGCTGCGCGAGCACTGCATCGTCGGCATCACCGCCAACGAAGCGCGCTGCCGCGAACTGGTCGAACACTCGATCGGTCTGGTCACCGCACTGAACCCGTACATCGGCTACAAAAACGCCACCCGCATCGCCCGTATCGCCCTTGAAAGCGGCCGCGGCGTGCTGGAACTGGTGCGCGAAGAAGGCCTGCTCGACGAAGCCATGCTCGCCGACATCCTGCGCCCGGAAAACATGATTGCTCCGCGTCTGGTTCCGCTCAAAGCCTGAGCCGACGCGTGACTTGTAGCACCGCTCACCAGGTCGAGGGACTAGACACCTCTCACCTTTTGAGGGCTTGGGGATGATTCCCCGAGCCCTTTTTTTTAACTGTTTGAACCTGAGAACCGTATGTATGGAAGCTGGCCGCAAACCGGCTCCCAGACAAACCCGACGCCGGTAACGTCGGGTGTTTCAAAGCCTCGTTTCGTCGCTTGCACCACAACCGTGCAGACGGGCGCCGCACTGATCGGTATAGTGCCGCCCCTCTTCGCGTGAGCGGTCGTCGGTAACGAGGCCCTAACCCATGCGAAACCCGAACTAATAACAAACCCGCGATATGGATCCGGGACGAACCCTCGCCTCGCCTGTTGTGCCGCGCGCACACCGGTGTAACGCGATGTTTCTGACCATCCAGCATTTGCTTACACAATAAACAGCGAGGAAAAATCCATGCTCGAAGTCATCAACGACTTCCTCTCAGGGAAAGTACTGATCGTGCTCATTGTCGGGCTCGGTAGCTACTTCACGATTCGCTCGCGTTTCGTTCAATTGCGCCACTTCTTCCACATGTTCGCGGTGTTCCGCGACAGCCTCAAGGGCAGCGCCGGGCAACTCAGCTCGTTCCAGGCCCTGATGCTCAGCCTCGCCGGCCGTGTCGGTGCAGGTAACATCGCCGGTGTCGGCATCGCCGTGACCCTGGGTGGTCCGGGTGCGGTGTTCTGGATGTGGGTGACCGCACTGGTCGGCATGTCCAGCAGCTTCTTTGAATGCACCCTGGCTCAGGTCTACAAGCGCGCCGATGGCGACGGTCTGTACCGTGGCGGCCCGGCCTACTACATCCAGCACGGCCTGAAGCTCAAAGGCATGGCGGTGGTGTTCTCGATCCTGCTGCTGGTCACCTACGGCTTCGCCTTCATCGGCCTGCAGTCCTACACCGTGACTCACTCGCTGCAGAACGCCTTTGCCTTCGACCCGCAACACACCGGTATCGTCCTGGCAGTGCTGCTGGCCATCACCTTCATCGGCGGCATCAAGCGCATCGCCTCGGTGTCCGACCTGCTGGTGCCGATCAAGACCCTGGCCTACATCGGCGTGACCCTGTACGTGATCGGCACCCAGATCGAACACGTGCCAGCCATGCTGGAAACTATCTTCAAGAGCGCCTTCGGTCTCGACCCGGCCTTTGGTGGCCTGCTCGGCAGTGCCATCGTCATGGGCGTGAAGCGTGGCGTGTTCGCCAACGAAGCGGGCCTGGGCAGTGCGCCGAACGTCGCCGCCGTGGCCGCCGTGAAGCACCCGGGCGCCCAAGGCGTGGTTCAGGCGTTCAGCGTGTTCCTCGACACCTTCCTGATCTGTACCTGCACCGCGCTGCTGATCCTGCTGTCGGGCTTCTACACCCCGGGCTTCGAAGGTGACGGTATCGTCCTGACCCAGAACTCGCTGGCCGCCGTGGTTGGTGACTGGGGCCGCATGTTCGTCAGCGTCGCACTGTCGCTGTTCGTCTTCACTTGCATCCTCTACAACTACTACCTGGGCGAGAACAGCTTGCAGTTCCTCACCCGCAACCGCGTTGCGCTGATGACGTTCCGCGGCCTGGTGCTGGCACTGGTGGTCTGGGGCTCGATGCAGGACCTGTCGACCGTGTTCGCCTTCGCCGACATCACCATGACCTGCCTGGCTTTCGTCAACCTGGTGGCCCTGGCCATGCTGTTCAAGGTCGGCATGCGCGTGATGCGCGACTACGACGCGCAGCGCCGCGCCGGCGTCGACCAGCCGGTGTTCGACTCCAGCAAGTTCAGCGACCTGGATCTGGACCTGAAGGCCTGGCCTGCCAATCCGTCGGCCGACACCCAGGCCGACACTCAGCCGCAAGGCATCCCGGCAGCGCAACGCTGATCGGGTAAAAACCGGGCGCAGCTCTTGCGCCCGGCGTGACACAGGCAGCGGTCGGCGTCATGCTCGACCGCATGCTGTCCTCGTTCAGGAGAACCCCCCATGTATTCCTCGACCTACCCTGCCGCCCAGCACGTCATGGTGCTGTACACCGGTGGCACCATCGGCATGCAGGCCAGCGCCAATGGCCTGGCCCCGGCCTCCGGTTTCGAAGCGCGGATGCGCGATTACCTGCACAGCCAGCCTGAGCTGGTGGTGCCGCAGTGGCGATTTCGCGAAATGTCGCCGCTGATCGACAGCGCCAACATGACTCCCGCCTACTGGCAGCAACTGCGCGAAGCGGTGGTCGACGCCGTCGATGGGCAAGGCTGCGACAGCGTGCTGATCCTGCACGGCACCGACACTCTGGCCTACAGCGCCGCCGCCATGAGTTTCCAGCTGCTCGGCCTGCATGCCCGCGTGTGCTTCACCGGTTCGATGCTGCCGGCCGGCGTCACCGACAGCGACGCCTGGGAAAACCTCAGCGGCGCACTGGTTGCCCTCGGCCACGGCCTGGCGCCGGGCGTGCATCTGTATTTTCACGGCGAGTTGCTGGCGTCGACCCGCTGCGTGAAAGTGCGCAGCTTTGGCCGTCATCCGTTCAAACGTCTGGAGCGTCAGGGCGGCGGGGTGAAAGCCACGTCCCTGCCGGCAGCGTTGAACTACAACCAGCCCAAGCAACTGGCCAAGGTGGCGGTGTTGCCGCTGTTCCCGGGCATTGGCGCCGAGATCATCGACGGCCTGCTTGAGAGCGGCATTCAGGGGTTGGTGCTGGAGTGCTACGGCAGCGGCACCGGGCCGAGCGACAACCCGCAATTCCTCGCCAGCCTCGGTCGGGCGCGGGATAACGGCGTAGTCGTGGTTGCGGTCACGCAGTGCCATGAAGGCGGTGTGGAGCTGGACGTGTACGAAGCCGGCAGCCGATTGCGTGGTGTTGGCGTGTTGTCTGGTGGCGGCATGACGCGTGAGGCGGCGTTCGGCAAATTGAATGCTTTGCTGGGTGCAGGCCTTGAGACGGCTGAAGTGCGACGCCTGGTCGAACTCGACTTGTGCGGAGAACTGCAGTGAGTACCGAATAATTTTCATCTGATGGCCGAACAACCAGGCCCTCCTTATTACAGAAGGGCCTGGCACCATAACCAATCAATAACTCGCATCGAAAATAACATTCTTTAGCGAACGCACTGTTGTTCCATCACTGAAATCAACATTTGCGCTGCCAAACAATCGCCTGCCGATCTCATCTCTATTGAATTTTATTGTTCCACTCGTGGCGACATTCAACGCTCCACGATATAGCACCTCTAAATGACCTTCTTCAGGAACAGAAACTTCTTTCCCTTCAAGTTTTAAACTCACATAGATCGCGATTTTTTCAACAAAATGATCTGCACTGTCCAGAATTGCGAAAATGGCGAGCATGTCGTCTGAATCAGCCAGGAACGCGGGCAGACTGTAAGGCGTATTATCGAGTAATCCCTTGATTTCTCCGGCCGTGGCACTTTTCAAGGAATCGGCTTTTTTACTATCCTGATGACTGGAACCATTCATGATCACTTTCCTTTATTGATTAAACCTTCAATTTTCAAGCGCGCTTGCCAATGAAGCTAGCAACAGATCGTGGCCAGGTCAAAACAAAAGACGAATCAAACAATGAATAGTCATGGCACTTCAAATAACCGACAAACGGTCATTTCCAGTCGAAAAACCTGTCAACTCTGACAGTTGTCGCCAGTATTTTTCTCATCTAATCTCTAGTGCCACCTGGCCTATATCAAATTCCAGCAAAAAGAGCAGAATCGAAATATATCGGCGATTTTAATTGAATGATGGTTCATCTATTAACGTCTACGACGCGCAACTTGCGTGCATGCAGTTAGTTCAGTCGTTGGATTCGCCCATGCTCCACTCCCACCTCACCGACAGCGAATGGCTGGGAAAACCTCTGCGGCGCACTGGCTGCCCTCGGCCACGGCGAACTGCTGGCGCCGACCCGCTGCGCGAAAGTGCGCAGCCCTGGCCGGGCGCGGGACAACGGGGTCGTGGTGGTTGCGGTCACTCCGTACCATGAAGGCGGTGTGGAGCTGGATGTGCATGAAGCCGGCAGCCGCTTGCTTTGCGTGGCGTTCGGCAAGTTGCATGGCTTGCTGGGGCAAGTCTTGAGACGGATGCCGTACGGCGCGTGGTCGAACTCGACTAGTGGGGCGAGCCGAACTGACGCACTAGAGAGTCTGTGGCAGCCATGAGCATGGTCAAAAAGTCATCTCACTATGGTAGCGGTGGTTGAGGCGTCCTGATTAAATCTTAAAACATGCTAAAGGCCCATCGATAGAACTAGCCCTCCCTCCATCAGGGAGGGCCAGACAACTAAACGCCTTCCTGAATCTTAAATACTGCTTCCTCCATCGTGAACTCAAACCCAGTTCCAAAAGTAGCTGCACTCCCAGTGTAGACTTTACTCTCAGCATCATAGCTCACAACAAGATAACCTTTACCAGCACCTATCGTGGTCGGACCAATTTTATGATATACCTGGCCATCCATAGTTGAGGAAAGATCCAAATTCAATCCGTATGCCATTTCCCTGATGTTAATTTGTACACCTCTATCACTTCCATCAATCAGACCAAAAAACAAGGAGCGCCAACCCGCATCACTCCCGAACGCCTCAATCCTGTTGGCTAGGTAAACAACCCGTTCTCCCATATAATTTGTGAATTCAATCTGCCCGACCGCCTTCAACACTGCATTCGAACCATCTGCTTCTTTTATCTTCGAAATATCCATTTCTTCATCCTCAAAAATCACCAAGTATTAATTCCACACAAAAAAACGTAGCACCACAAATATTGAACATCCAGAAAAATCTCAAAAAAAATCAATATTTAAAAATTCATGACGAACGGTAACGAATTACTTAAAAACCTGTTATTTATGACAGTAGACGAGCAACGACAACCCGAGTAATTTAGAAAGGCGACAAGCCTGTATTAAACTTACAACAACCTTAACTAATTAATCCCCGGCAATTAAAGACAGCCAACTAAGCAAGTTTAAAACGGCACATAATCTGCATGAATTCAGAACCTCCTTAAACCGGACCGTGTCATGCTCCACTCCCACCTCACCACCCTCAACGCCGTCTCCCTGGTGCTCAACACCTTCAGGGATCAAGGTCTGTCCAGCGAAGCACTGCTGGCCGGCAGCGGTATCAGCGCGGCGGATCTGAGCCGGGCCGACACCCGCATCACCACCAACCAGGAGATGCAGGTCTGCGCCAACGCCGTCGCGCTCAAGCATGACATCGGTCTGGAACTGGGCCGGCGCATGCACGTTTCCTGCTACGGCATCCTCGGTTACGCGCTGCTGACCTGTGCCACCTTCGGTGACGCTTTGCGACTGGCGATCCGTTATCCGGCGCTGCTGGGAACACTTTTCGAACTGAGCCTGGAAGACGACGGCGAGCGCGTCTGGTTCGTCGCCGCCGATTACCGCGAAAGCCCGGCGATGGCGGTGTTCAATGCCGAGTTCTGTCTGGTATCGCTGAAAGTCATCTGCGACGACCTGCTCGGCCATCCGCTGCCATTGCTGGCCGCCCGCTTCGAACACGCCGCACCCGACTACCGCGACAGCTACGCCGAACACTTCAAGGCGCCGCTGCACTTCGGCGCCAAGGACAACGCCTTCGCCTTTGACCGTCGCTGGCTCGATCAGCCGCTGCCGCTGGCCGACGTCATCACCCACCAGGCCATGGCCGAGCGTTGCCGCAAGCAAAACACCGAGTTCACCGGTCGCCAGGCGTGGCTGGGGCGGATCCGCCAATTGCTCAGTGCACAACTCAATGCAGCACCGGGGCTCGAAGGTCTGGCGCAGCAGATGAACTGCTCGCCGCGCACCTTGCGCCGGCATCTGAAGGACATGGGTTGCAGCTATCAGGAACTGCTCGACGAACTGCGTTTCGAGCGGGCCAAGCAGATGCTCTGCGAGGATCAGTTGCCGATCTACCGCATTGCCGAAACCCTGGGTTTCAGTGAGACCGCGAGCTTCCGCCATGCCTTCGTGCGCTGGAGCGGCGTGGCACCGAGTCAGTTCCGTCCACACGGTTAAACCGTCGAGGGGCGATATCAGGTCAGTATTTTTGGCCATATCGATCCCCTTTTGGCCTCTCTGGCCGTTCTCCGATTCGCCCCGCGCCGCAACACTGGAGCCAACCGAATCAGCCCCTGCGGAGAACAACAAATGCTGACGATCTACTCTGACGATCACCACCTGCACCATGGCCGCTGCGAATTGATCGACGGGCAACTCAAGCCTTGCTTCGAAATGCCGTCGCGCGCCGACCACGTGCTGCAACGGGTGAAAAACCAAAACCTCGGCCCGGTCGAAGCACCGAAGGATTTCGGTCTCGGGCCGATCGAGCGCATCCACAGCCGCGATTACCTCGACTTCTTCAAAGGCGCCTGGGCGCGCTGGAGCGAATTCAACACCGACGGCGATTTGCTCCCTTACACCTGGCCGGCACGCACGTTGCGTCAGGTCAAGCCGACCAGCCTGCACGGCCAGCTCGGCTATTACAGCTTCGACGGCGGCGCACCGATCACCGCCGGCACCTGGCAAGCGGCATACAGCGCGGCGCAAGTGGCACTGACCGCACAGGCGCAAATCCAGCGCGGCGCCCGTGGCGCCTTCGCCCTGTGCCGTCCACCGGGACACCACGCCGCCGGCGACTTGATGGGCGGTTATTGCTACCTCAACAATGCCGCCATCGCGGCGCAGGCATTCCTCGATCAGGGCCACAAGAAGGTCGCGATCCTCGACGTCGACTATCACCACGGCAACGGCACCCAGTCGATTTTCTACGAGCGCAGCGACGTGCTGTTCACCTCGATCCACGGCCACCCGGAAGCGGAATTCCCGTTCTTCCTCGGTTACGAAGACGAGCGCGGTGAAGGGGCTGGTGAAGGCTTCAACTTCAACTACCCGCTGCCGGCCGGTTCCGGCTGGGATGTCTGGAGCGCTGCGCTGGATCAGGCCTGCCAGGAAATCGACAACTACGGCGCCGACATCATCGTCGTGTCGCTGGGCGTCGACACTTTCAAGGACGACCCGATCTCGCAGTTCAAGCTCGACAGCCCGGACTACCTGGCGATGGGCAAGCGCATCGCCGCCCTCGGCAAGCCGACGCTGTTCGTCATGGAAGGTGGGTACGCGGTGGAAGAAATCGGCATCAACGCGGTGAACGTGCTTGAAGGTTTCGAACAATGAACAGACTCAAACACTTCATTGCGCCTGTGTTGTGCGCGGCGCTGCTGAGCGGCGGCGCCCACGCGCAAGAACGCACCCTGCGCGTCTACAACTGGTTTGACTACATCACTCCCAAGGCCCTGGACGACTTCAAGGCGCAGAACAGCCAGACCAGACTGGTCTACGACATCTTCGACACCAACGAAGCGCTGGAGGCCAAACTGCTGACCGGCAACTCCGGCTACGACGTGGTGGTCCCGTCCAATGTGTTCCTCGCCAAGCAGATCGAGGCCGGGGTGTTCCAGCCGCTGGATCGCAGCCAGTTGCCGAACTGGAACCACCTCGACCCGAAACTGATGAAGCTGATCGAGGCCAATGATCCGGGCAACCAGTTCGCCGTACCGTACATGTACGGCACCATCCTGATCGGCTTCAACCCGGCCAAGGTCAAGGCCGCGCTGGGCGACAACGCGCCGGTGGACAGCTGGGACCTGATCTTCAAGGAAGAGAACATCAGCCAGCTCAAGCAGTGCGGCGTGGCCTTGCTCGATTCGCCGTCGGAGATTCTGCCGCTGGCCCTGCAGCACCTTGGTCTGGATCCCAACAGCAAGAACCCGGCGGACTACGCCAAGGCTGAAGCGCTGCTGATGAAGATTCGCCCGTACGTGACTTACTTCCATTCGTCCAAGTACATGGCCGATATCGCCAACGGCGACATCTGCGTCGCGGTCGGCTATTCGGGCAGCTTCTCGCAAGCCGCCAACCGCGCCAGGGAAGCGAAGAACGGCGTGGTGGTCGACATGCGCCTGCCGAAGGAAGGCGCGCCGATCTGGTTCGACATGCTGGCGATCCCGAAAGGCGCGAAGAACCCGCAGGATGCCTACACCTTCATCAACTACCTGCTGCAACCGCAGGTGATTGCGCCGGTCAGCGATTTTGTCGGGTATCCAAACCCGAACAAGGACGCCACCGCGCAGGTCGACCCGGCGATTCGCAACAATCCCAATCTGTACCCGACCGATGCGGCGATGAATACGCTCTACACCCTGCAACCGTTGCCGCGTGATGCGGAACGGGCTCGCACTCGGGCCTGGACCAGGATCAAGTCCGGTACCTGAAACGTTACGCCCCCACCAGACCCGCAGCCGCGGGTCTTTTTTTGCCTGCAAGATCTATGTACTGCAACGCGCCGTGACCGGGGTTCTAGTGTCCGGTTTTTTCCCGTGGACATGACCATGACAGAATCTGCCACCATCGCTGTACCCAGTGTTTCCCCTCCCTTGTTGAAACAGAGCCTGCTGGCCGAACTGATCGGCCAGGGTTACTCGCTGCATCAGGTCGCCTCGACGTTGTTGCGAGAAGCGCTGAGCAAAAACCATCCCGAGCAACACATCGATCCGGACCGAACCCTGCTCGCGACGCCCCTGCCCGAATCCGATCCCTTGCAGAGCCCCTCCAGAGCCTTCGCCTTCGAGTCCCTGACTCACGCCTTTATCCAGCATTGCCTGCGCAAGACCAAGGCTGATTACCTTGACGGGGAGCACTTCCTGACCCGATCCCCCGAGGCCGTCCCGCCGATTCTTTTGCCGGTGAGCATGGACGACATCACTTCGCTGATGAACGATCACACCCCGTTCCTGTTCCTCGAATACCAGCAGCGCCAGCTTGATTACTGGAACGAATCACCCGGCACCCGGCCGCGCTGGCAGGAGCTGTCCGATCTGTTGTGTTCGGCCGCCAATGTGCAGACGGCCAGCGGCTGGGGCGCCGATGATTGCGCGCTGGCGCGATTTGTCGCGCAGTATCCGGACCGGAACGAACGAGCGAGGGTGAAAAGCAATTTTGTCGGGCTCAAGGCCTGCCTGTTGGATATCGACCTGGTCGAAGGCGACGACAGCACGCACCTGATCATCGCCGGCGCGCTGGTGCTGACCGCGACCGTCAACCAGCGGCAACGCGTCTTGATGTACACCGTTGCCGATGGCTATGAGTCATTCGATTCACTGGCCGAGCTGGGCGAAACACTCCCGCAGCGGATCGCCCCGGAGCTGGCCAGTCGCTCCCTGAAATGGCGCCTGATCGAGCCTGAAGGGCATATTTTCGATGCCGTGGCACAAGCGCTGATCAGCAACCAGCTCGAGGCCATCGAGGCGCTGGATCCCGCCAGTCCGTCAATCAGTGCCCACGCCGGCTCCACACGACAAAGCCGTGCCCGTTTCAGTTCGCTCGAGCGAGCGCGGCTCGACAGACTGGAAGAGGCCATTCCCGACTGGTTGCAAGCCGGCTCTGCCGATGATCTGCAAGACTACAGTCGCTACATTGCCGAGCTCGGAACCTTGCGCAACGAAGCCGAGAATGGCGTGTTCAAGGAAGACGACATCCCTCTGATCAAGCCCTACGCCGAGCGCCGGATGCGCGAAGCGATCATCGCCCACAAAAGTGCCACCGGTGCTGCCGACCTGCCTTTTGAACACTTGCGGATCACCGTCACCAACAGCTTCGAAACCGGTGGCGTCACCCTGCCCAACCCGTTTGACCGGACACACGTGACCCTGGGCGAATTCGCTCTGCAAAACGCTCCGCCGTATCAAGCCACCCTCGCCTTCGACAATGGCCGGGCCGTACCTGCCTGGCTGACCGTGGATTTTCTGACTGACATCGCGCAAAAGGTCGATATCGGCGGTCACTACCCGCAAGCGATCAAAAGCGCGTTGATCGATGACCCGATCCGCTCGGCTGCCCAAAAGACCCGCTATCTGCGCCAACTGCCGACGCTCCTGCCTCTGCTCGCGCTGGAGTGCAAACTCAAGCAGCTGGGCGGCGTCGATGAACGCGGTTATGCGTATGTCTGCCAATTGATGGACGCCATCACCCGCCAACTGCCGACAACCGAACATCCGGTGACCATCCGCCCTTTGGCGTTTGTCCCACGCCGCCGTTTGAGCCGGCGTTCGGATGGGGTCGCCAACATGTTCATCATCTGCCCGCGCGTGCACACCCGGGGGCCTTGCCTGCTGTACCGACCGTTGCTGGACACTCCACTGATGCAGTTCGCGTCTTTGCAGAACCTGATGTATGCGCTGTATCAGGATGGCGAATTGCGCAGCTCGGTACTGGCCTGGCTGGACAGTGCTGCGCGGAGTTTCGAGTACTCGCAATACGCCTTCCCGGTCGGTCTGCCCTCGCCATGGATCATCACCCAACTGGGCACCGAACCTTTCATGCATCTCGACCTGACCGGTCCGATCGAACTGGAAAACGCACCTCTGGACGGAGACATTCTCGCGTCGCTGTACGCGGCAAACAGTCAAGCGCTGGTTGAACTTGCCAACCGCCAGTCACAGTCCAACAGCGAGCGACGCTGGGCGCTTCTGACGGACAGTGGATGGGCGCTCTTCAACGTCGCCGCAAACTTCATGAGCGGCGCGGCGGGCACCGCCGTCTGGGTCTGGCAGACCATCACGCAGATCCAGCAGGCGATCGATGCCCATGAACGTGACGACACCGTGGTGGCCTGGAAATCCACCGGCGATGTGCTGCTGACACTCGGCATCATCCTGACCCAGCACGTCGTGGCGCGACGCAATCACTCTTGGCTGCCGCGACCGAAAAAGCCCGGCGAAGCCAGCCGGCTGCCCGCGCAGAAAACCGAGTCCCCCCCTGTGGAGACCACGCCCTCCGTCACGCTGGATCCGACAACCCTTATCGGTGAAGTGCCTGCCGCGCATCTCACTCAACTCGAACAAGGGGCACTGCTGCGACCGGACAACAGCACGCGCTTCATCGAGATGCTCGACCGATTCCAGATCCCCCCACCTGACCTGAGTGGCAACCTCCCCTCGCCCCTCACTCATCTGTACACCCTGCAGGGCAAGACCTGCGTCCAGGTCGGCACGCGCTGGTTCCAGGTCAGCGCCGAAAAAGACGAGCCGGTGCACCTTGTCGATCCGGTCGATCCATTGCGCATCGGCATGGCCGTGAAATATGACGAGACGATCGGACAATGGCACTGGGATCCGAAGCTGCGCTTGCGCGGCGGCATGCCGAAAAGCCGGATCGAAGCCTTCCGTCGTTCCAAAAAGCAGGCAATGGACGCCGCCTGGACTGAGCTGGAGCAATTCGAAGCGCGTGAAACCGAGGAGAAAACGCAACTGCTGCGAGCGCTGGTAACCCTTCCAAAAGACGCCAGCGAGGTCGGATTCGAGCGCTCTGCCTCCACTTATCTGGACAGGGCCACGAAGCTGGGCAACGACTACACCCGAGCCCTGGCCCAACTGGAGATCTGGCGCCAGGCAGGAGGCGGCGGTTCACTGCACCAGGCCAAACTGATGACTCTGACCCTGGGTCAGCATCGCTGCTTCGGCTCCTGGCTGCGGGTGAAGATGCGGATCTATGCCAAAACAACACAGATACTCGTCGACAGCGCGAACCACCGGACACCCGTACCACGCAAGCAACAGATCGAGATCGCCACCGTCGCCACCGCGCTGAGCGACCAGATGATTGTCAGCCTGGAGACGCTGAATCGCTCCCTGCAAGTCTTGAACAGCCACTCGACCAAGGCCAGAAAAGTGGCCGCTAAGCTGGAGTTTCTATTGCCGGACTTCGGCCCGCTGGACCTGAAGGCCAATGAAATAGGCATCTCCTACGAACGCTGCGTGGTGGAGCAGCCGGGGGCTGCCATGAATGCCGCCCGCGTCGCGATCGGGGTCATCACGGCCACCGCTGCCGACGCCGCTCATGAGTTGATTGTGCTGAGCAAAACAGCGGTGGACGCCGCCGGACAACCGGCCCGTATCGAGCGTTTGTCACAGCGGATCGACCTGTTCGCCAGCCTCGGCGAACGCGTCGAACAACTGCCGGACAACCATCCCGGCCAGTTCGTCCAGGCAAGGCTCGACAGGGTCCGCGAACTGATCGGCGAATTCCATGCAGCGGCCCGCGAACGCCTGACCACGGAGTTGCCCGAGCCGGAGGAACGACCGACGCCGGTCAAGTCCCGGCCGCAGCCTTCCACGTCCCAGTCCAAAGTGAAGATCACCAAAAGTCGTCCACGCCCCGAGGTGGACGAGCAGGCTTCCACCGCCCCGGCAAGCGACGCCGACAGCGAGACCGCGTTCGTCAAGATTTCCACCCAACGGCCCGAACCGAAAGCGCCTGCGGATGACGAAGACCTTGTTTCATCAGCCATGCAGCTTGCAACAGACATCGACCGTTTCAACCGGAAAACCCGCGAGGACGCCAGGCGGCCAGGACGTATTCCCGCAGACATCCGCGACATGTTCGAGCAGCAGGTCGATCGACTCGAACAGGCAGCCAGCGACGTCGACAATGCGATCATCCGCAGAAAAAACGCCAAAAAGGATCCCTGGCCCGTCACGTCCCTCAGCGGCGATCTGCGCGAAGGCGCAACCCGCACCCGCGCTGAAGGTATTGCGACCTACGCGGCCATGCTTAAACAACGTAAACCTCGGGAAACCTATTTTCACTGGCTGTACGACCACGGGCAGGTCGAGGTCATCAAGGATCCACGCGGACGTATCCGCACCCGCCATCGCGGGGACTACTTTCAGGAGTACCGGATTCTCGACAAGACCCACGCAAGCAAGCCGTTGTGGGTGGCGCATTTCCACTACGACCAGCTCAAGGATGCGGATGAGCAGTACACCATCGCCCACCTGAAACCGGCCGATGCCTATCTGCAGACGCTCGATGACAAAACCCGTCAGACACTGAACACCTTCGATGCCGTCGATAATGCTCTACGGCGCATTGTCGATCCGCAGGTACGTGATCTGTTCCTCAAACCGCAGACAGAGCCTCAACCGAAAGACGAATAACCGCGCCAGACTTCACGCAAACGGGCCAGAGCCGACTTGATCGCCGGCTCCGGCACCGCCGCAAAACCCAGCACCAGACCGGCACGCCGATCAAGCGGCGTCGTCGAGTCCGGCAGCCAGTACTTGCTCAAGCCATGGATCTCCACCTCCACACTGGCGGCCTGCTCGATCAATTGCTGTTCACGGGCTACGCTGTCGACCGCCACCGTGAGATGCAGGCCGGCCGATACCGCCGGCAGCTCACCCACCCCCGTGATTCCCTGAGGCCAGCCATCGATCAGAGCGTTACGCCGGCTCAGGGCTGCCCGACGCATCCGCCGGATATGCCGCTGGAAGTGCCCGGCCGCCATGAATTCGGCCATCACCGCTTGAGTGCTCACTTCGGAGTGCCGGACATCCACCGCCCGCCGTTGCGCAAACGCTTCCACCAGCCCCGGCGGCAACACCAGATAACCCAGGCGCAACGCCGGGAACGCGACCTTGCCGAAAGTGCCGACATACAACACGCGGCCCAGGCGGTCGAGCGCCGCCAGCGGGGCCAATGGTGCGCCGGTGTAGCGGTACTCGCCGTCGTAGTCGTCCTCGACGATCCAGCCGCCGGTGCGCTCGGCCCAGGCCAGCAATTCCAGACGTCGCGCCAGGCTCATCACCACGCCGGTCGGGTATTGATGAGACGGCGTGACATAAGCCACCCGGCAATCTTCGGCGGCCGCCAGTGCCGCGCAGTCGATACCCTCTTCGTCCACGGCAATGCCATGCAATCGACCACCGGCCAGCGCAAAGGCATGACCCGCTGCGCGGTAGCCGGGATTCTCGATGCCCACCCCGGCGCCCGGCTCCACCAGCAACTGTGCACAAAGGCTGATTGCCTGTTGCGCGCCACTGGTGATCACAATTTGCTCAGCCGAGCACTGCATGCCCCGCGAACTGCGCAAATAAGCGGCGATCAGACCGCGCAATCGCGCATCACCCGCCGGGTCGCCGTAACACAGTTGCTGCAAATCGGGCTTGCGCCAGAACGCCGCGTTCAGCTTGGCCCAGACGTCGAACGGGAACAGATCGAACGCCGGAACACCGACCCGGAAGGCCCGTGGCGGTCCACTCGGTGGCGTCGGCAAATGGTTCTGCTCAAGCCGTTGCAACGCACCGCTGTGGATAACTTTGCTGGATAAATGCCCAGTGGATTTGACCGAAATTGTGGATAAGGCTGTGGGTAAGCCTGTTGAAAACCCTGTGGATACTTTTGTGGATAATTTTTCCGCTGGTGCCACCGATTGCGGCAACTGCGCCACGTAAGTGCCGTCCCCGACCCGCCCTTCGATGAAACCTTCGGCATACAGCTGATCGTAGGCACGCACCACGCTGTTGCGCGAAATCCCCAGCGCCGCCGCCAGATCGCGGCTCGCCGGCAACCGCGTGCCGCTGGCCAGGCGCCCGTCGAGCACCCGCAGGCGCAAGGCCTGGTAGAGCTGACGGCTCAGGCCTTTGCGGCGGTCGAGTTCGATACCGGCAGGGTTGAACGGCAGCGACAGCGTGGTGGAATCAGGCATGGCAATGGACCTATGAAATTGGTCATCAATGGCTCTTACAACAGACCAATAGCCTGCCTACGATGCAGGCATTCACCAAGGAAATTTTCTCTATGTACACGCCCCGCGCCTTTGCCATCGACGACCTGTCGCAACTGCACGAATTGATCCTCGCCACCCGCCTCGCCATTCTGGTGACCCACGGCGAGCAAGGCTTGCAGGCCAGCCATGTGCCGGTGTTGCTGCATCGCGAACAAGGTCCGAACGGCACGCTCTACGGGCATCTGGCCAAGGCCAATCCACAGTGGAAAGACCTGCGTGATGGCGCCGAGGCCATGCTGATTTTTCCCGGTGCCGATGCCTACGTCAGCCCGGGGTTTTACCCGAGCAAGGCCGAGCACGGCAAAGTGGTGCCGACCTGGAACTACGTCGCCGTACACGCCTATGGCCACGCCGAAACCTTCAGTGATGGCGGTCGGCTGCTGGACATCGTCAGCACCCTCACCGATCGCCATGAAGCGGGCCGCGCCCAGCCCTGGTCGGTCGACGACGCCCCGGCCGATTACATCGACGGCATGCTCAAGGCCATCGTCGGGTTCGCCATTCCCATTGACCGCCTCGAAGGCAAGCGCAAGCTCAGCCAGAACCGCAGCCCTGAAGACATCGCCGGCGTGCGCGAAGGCCTGGCCGCCAGCCCCGACATCAACGATCAAACCCTCGCTCACTTGATGCGTTAAGGAAATCACCATGAGTCAGATCGACATCCGTCCGGTCAGCGCCGCCGATCACGCCGCCTGGCTGGCGCTGTGGCAGGCCTACCTGCGCTTCTACAACACGGAATTGCCGGACGCCGTCAGCCAAAGCACCTGGCAGCGCTTTCTCGACCCGAATGAACCGACCCACGCCGCCCTCGCCTGGGCCGACGGCAAAGCGGTGGGCATGGTGCATTTCATCTACCATCGTTCGAACTGGAGCATCGAAAACTCCTGCTACCTGCAAGACCTGCTGGTGGAGCCGCCAACCCGTGGCACCGGCGTCGGTCGCCTGCTGATCGAATACGTGTACGCCACGGCCAAGGCCGACGGTTGCTGCAAGGTCCACTGGCTGACCCACGAAACCAACGCCACGGCGATCCAGCTCTACGAGCGCATCGCCGAACGCCCGGGTTTCATCCAGTTTCGCAAAGCCATTTAAGGAGCCTGCACATGACAACTTCACTTGCTGACTGGAAAGGCGTGCCGCCACCCTCGACCACCCTGATCGAAGGCCGCTTCATCCGTCTGGAAAAACTCAACCCGGCACGCCACGGCGATGACCTGTTCAACGCGCTGCAAGGCCCCGGCGCCGACCCGAAACTCTGGGATTACTTGCCCTACGGGCCGTTTCCGGAACGCAGCGTCTTCAATGACTGGCTGAACAACCACGCCGCCCATAGCGATCCGTACTTCTTCAGCGTCATCGACCGCGCCAGCGGCCAGGTGCAAGGCCTTCTCAGCCTGATGTCGATCGTCCCGGCCCAGGGCCGCATCGAAATCGGCCACGTCACCTTTGGCGCGCCGATGCAGCGTTCGCCGAAAAGCACCGAGGCGGTCTACCTGCTCGCGAAGGAATCATTTGCCCTCGGCTACCGCCGCCTGGAATGGAAATGCAACAACGGCAACGCCCGCTCCAAATACGCGGCCGAGCGCCTGGGCTTCAGCTTCGAAGGTGTGTTTCGCCAGCACATGGTGGTCAAGGGCCAGAACCGCGATACCGCGTGGTACTCGATTCTGGACTCGGAATGGCCGGCGATTGCGGCCGGGTTCGAGCGCTGGTTGAGCGATGAGAATCAGACGGCTGAGGGGCAGGTGAAGGGGTTGGTTGAGTGCCGCGCTTAAAGCTCAATCGAAATTAAGTATGTTGCGTTGCGGGTTCAGCTGTTATCGCGTCGAACCCGCACCACACCCATCTTCAGCCCGAACGGGCGAAACACGGCGTTCAGCGATTTAAGCGTCTGATTACCCTCTCCATGTTCGATGTGCACCAACGTACGCACCGAAATCTTGCACATCCTCGCGAACTGGGTCTGATGCAGCCCGGTCACTTCCACGCGCAAACGGCGAACGGCTTCACCGATTTCTAAGGTTCCTTGAGCCAGTGCTTCTTGAATGCTTTCGATGAGCACGGTGCGCTCGGCGACAGTCATGCTCATTTCAGATCCCACTCTTTCAATCGTTGCTCCAGGTTTTTCAGGTGGACGCCCGGATGATTCATTGTCCGGTCAGGCAAACCGCTGGCGCTCAAAATGTCCGGCAACTCGGCCAGGCACTGCGCATCTTCACGCAATCGCTCGAAAGATTCCGGCGCGTCGGACAACCCTGCCAATGGGTCATCCGGATCGGAAATATCCGCCAATGCGCGACAAACCCCTCGCCAATCGACATCTCCCGCCCTCTCCAGCTCTTTTGGCCATTTGGTCGTGCGGGTCACACCTTCGTCATCCATGACCATGGGGGCCAGATCATAAATGGGGGCCAAACGATACGAGCCCTCGTCACGAATGATTGCGGTATTGCGACCGTGGTTATCCGAGTTACCAAGAATTTTGTTGATCAGGTCCCGACGTAAATAGTCCGCCACCAGTGCCGGAATCTGATCCGCTTGCCCCGCATTGCGCCAGAGTTCGGCGAGCATGCGAATGACATCCATATGGCTCATAGCGCTTCCCGGCGTCGTCACTTCGGCCAGCGAATAAATCGACTCCACGGCAAAACGCTCTACCCCTCGGCTCGTCACCTGGCGATCAAAACGCTGCATCCACAAGCTGGGTTTGTTCGCTTCCTCTAACGCCAGACCTTCTGCCGCGACGGTTTCGATGCCCAGCGCCTGAAGCGCCTGGTAGTAGTGGAATTCGCTGCGCAGGATGTCTTGATCGGTTTGACCTCCCTTATTCCGGGCGAACTTCACGAACCAGTGCTGATGGACGTTTTCATCATCCAGCACGGCATCGGGATACAAAAGACCGGCGTGATTCTCTGCCAGAAGAATCTTGGGAGCCTCACCTCCGGCCCCTGTCGCCCCACCAATCGCAGCTCCCATTTCATAGGCATATTCAAGGAAGCGGTGGTCACGGCTGACGACCTCCTGACGCTGAAAACCGATGGGCTTGCGCTCATCGACAGCCTCGGCCGATTCTTTTATCCGCATGTTGCCGATCGGAGCTGGAGTGCAGCGACCAAGCAGATAAAGATCGGCACTGATGCCTGCAGGTTTCTCCAGCCCCAGACGTGCAAGAAGAAACCTTTTAGCGGCGCCTGCCGGCGCGATGTCATGCACGAATGCAGGCGTGATGGATCGCCGGCCTTCCCAATCAAGGGGGAACAGCGCACTCACGGCCTTGGAAAAAGGGGAGCCGATGGCCTCAATGTTCTCGACCAGATACGCCGACTCGTAGCCAAAGCTGCAGCGGCTTTCGAAGCCTTTTTCGGGCGAGTCGAAACTCAACACCATCGCGTCGTGCCATTTGCCGGCGTTGAATATCTGCAATGTCAGGTTGTGCATGCGGCTCTCATCTGCAATTAAATGCATTGCTGCGGTCGTTTGGTGAACTATAAGTGCAATATAGTGCATTTCAGAAGAACGAGAGACTCGCTAATCTGCAATAAAGTGCAAATAAAGAGTTTAAACCTCGAAATAAACGCAAAATAATGCAGATGCTGCTGAGTCCGCCACGGACATCATTCTGTAAAAACCCTCCGCTATACAGGACGCCCCGCTTATAACAAAAAGGACGTTCACCCCATGCCCTTCCCGCCCCAGCGCCTGTCGTTTGCCATTGCCCTGCTGATCGCCACCAGTGCCGCCCACGGCAAGACCGTGCAGATCGACACCGCCACGACTGCATCGCAGACATTGGGTGGCAGCGACACCCTGACGATTTCGGCGCCGGGCAGCATCACCAACAGCGGCAAAGCGGTAAGCCTCAAGGACGGCACCAGCGGGGTCGGGGTGATCATCGATAACGCCGGCAAGATCATTTCCAGCGGTGGCCGGGCCATCGACAGCAGTGGCGACCTGACCCAGGCGCGCAACTACACCCTCTATAACCGCAGCGGCGGGCAGATTCTCGGGGCCAACGATGCGATTCGCATCGACAGCAACTTTGTCAGCGGCAGCCTGTTGATCGACAACAGTGGCACCATTCGCTCGACCACCGGCCAGGGCCTGGATCTGGATGCGTTGCGCAGCGACGGGATGAAAACCACGATCATCAACCGCGCGGGCGGGCTGATTCGTGGCGACGCCAGCGACGGCATGAAGACCGGCGCCAATGCGACCATCAGCAACTACGGCGAGATCTCCACCGGTGACTCGCACAACGCCGACCAGAAATTCGACGGCATCGATATCGACACCGCGGCCGGCGTCAGCGTGACCAACTACGGCGTGATTTCCGGCGGCCGGCATGGCATCACCACTGATCTGGGGGCGACGCTGGTCAATTACGGGCAGATCACCGGGCGCAACGGCTCCGGTTTCGGTTCCGATGGCGACGGCACAGTGATCAACCACGGCACCATCACTGGTGCGTATTCCGGGTTGCAAGCCAATGGCGACGGCGACGGCGTGGACATCGACAACATCGCCCACATCGAAAACTACGGCACTGTTCAAGGCGTCGGTGCCGGTGGCGTGGACAAGGGCGGTTTCGCCAATGGCAGTGAAGGCATCGCGCTGGGCGGCGGGTACATTCTCAACGCCAAGGGCGCCCTGATCAGCGGTGCCAACAGCGCCATTCTGGTGGATGACGGCAGCGGCGGTTCGGGGCTGGCGGCCACCACGCTGCAGAACTACGGCACGATCCAGGGTCTCGACGGTTTCGGCGTGAAGTTCGTCGGTGAGTTCGCCGACAGCGTGATCAACGGCGGCACCATCAGCGGCAGCAACGGCCTGGCGCTGGATCTGGGCGGCGGCAATGACAGCCTGACCCTGCGCAGCGGCAGCCGCTTTGTCGGCGTGGTCGATGGCGGCAGCGGTTACGACCGCGTAGTGATGGATGACGCAACTGGCGGCAGCTTCGGTGCCAGCCGCAACTTTGAATGGCTGGAGATCAAACAAGGTGCCTGGACACTCACCGGCAGCGGCGACTTCAGCGATGGCGGCGCTGTACGCAACGGCGCCACTTTGATCAACCAGGGCGGCATCGCCGGCAATCTGACCGTGGACGCCAGTGGTGTGTATGCGGGCGGTGGTTCGGTGGGCAACCTCAACGTCAATGGCACATTGCGCACCGACACCCGTCTCGGCACCGTGACCGTCGTGCACGACTTGAACATGGGCAGCGCCTCCACCCTCGCCTACGGCGTCAACGCCGATGGCAGCAGCGCGCCGGTTCAGGTTGGCGGCACGGCCAACCTCAACGGCGCAACACTGGCGCTTAATCCCGGCAGCGGCACATACCCGTGGCAGAGCCATTACACGGTGCTGCAGGCTGCGCGGGTCAACGGTACGTTCGGCGCGGTCACCAGTGACTACGCGTTCCTCACCCCGACCCTCGCCTACACGCCGACTCAGGTCGACCTGACCTACACCCGCAATGACGTGGCGTTCAATGAATTCGCCGCCACCGGCAACGGCAGCAACGCCGCCAACAGCCTGGCCTCGATCAGCAAGAACAACGCGCTGTACAACGCCCTGCTCAACACCACGCAATCCAGCGCCGGCGCGGCCATCGAGCAACTGGCCGGCGCCAGCAACGCCAACCTGACCAGCGCCACCCTCGGCGCCAGCAGCCAGATCGGTAACAGCATGCTCTCGGCGATGCAACAGATGGGCGGCAGTCCGGGCTTGATGGTCGGCCTCGATCCGCGCGACACACCGATCCTCGCCGCCAACGGCGTACCGTCCGAAGCGCGAAACCTGAATGATCCGAACGCCCGGGGCCGGCTCTGGCTGCAGGCCATCGGCGGCTACGGCAAGCTCGATGGCGAACACGGCAGCAGCGGCCTGGAACAACGCACCAAAGGCAGCGTACTCGGTGCCGACTGGGCACTGAATCGGCAATGGCGAGTGGGTGTGCTCGGCGGTTATTCGAAGACCGATCTGGACGCCACCGGCGTCGACGGCAATGTCGAGAGCTGGCACGCCGGTGTTTACGCGCTGCATCAAAACGGCCCGCTGGCCTTGCGCCTCGGCGCGGCGTACAGCGGCCATCAGGGCGAAAGCAAACGCACCATCGCATTCAATGGTTTCAGCGATCGCCCCAAGGGCGATTACGACGCCGACAGCCAGCAAGCCTTCGCCGAACTCGGCTACGCCATGGGCAGCGGCCGACTGAGCGCCGAACCCTTCGCCAGCCTCGGCTACCAGCGCTATCACCGCGAGCGCTACCGGGAAAAGGGCGGCGCGGCGGCCTTGCAGGTCGACAGCCAGACTCAGGACAACTTCAGCAGCACCTTCGGCGTACGCCTGGCTCACCTCGGCTCGCTGGACAATGGCATGAGCCTGACCCCGCGCATGGCCGCCGGCTGGAAGCACACCTACGGCGATGTCAGCAGCTCGACCCGTCAGGCCTTCGTCGTTGGCGGCACCGCATTCAGCGTCGATGGCAGCTCGCTGGATCGTGACAGCCTCGTACTCGAAGCAGGGCTGGATCTGGGCATTTCCGCACGACATACGCTGGGGGTTGGATACAGCGGCGAGATTGGCAGTAACAGCCGTAATCACGGCTTGATCGGGCAGTGGCAGATGAGTTTTTGAGATTTCGCCAATCCAGATTTCAGCGGGCGTTGTAGGTAAAGGCGTCGGGTCGATTGGGTAATCATGGTGGATTCATTACCCGCCGGCGCCCGGGCTACAAAAGCAGACGCCATCACCTGCATCCGGCTCGGAATTGCCCGGCATCGGCGCACCGGCGTCGACTTTTACAGTTTGGCCTCACTTCACCTGAGGCGAACGGAATGCCCATTCAATGCAAATACAAGCTCCAACATCTTGTCCTGGCGGTTGCGCTGGCAGTCGGTTGCGTAGAATTTTCTCTGGCGGAGCAGTCGGAGCCTGACGCGCCCGTTATGGACGAAGTGAAACCCAAGCCTTCGCGCAAGAAGAAAGAAAAACCTGCTCCGCTTGATTTCGCCAAAGAAACCGCGCGTGAGGAAAAGGCCGCACCGACACCGGTCCCAAGCCCCGTCAGCACTGAGATGCCCGTGGTACCCGCTCACACAGCCGACAACACTCCATCCAAAAAAATCGCCACGACAGAGAGCGGCAGTGCGCTCGAAGAAAGCCTGGAAAAACCAGCGCCCTTACCGGAGCCGGTTCTGGCGGAAACGCCCGCCGCTCAACAAGCCCCAGTGGCTGACCAGGCACCGCCAACGCAGTCCCCTTCACAACCGGGCAACTCAGCCATTGCGGCACTGCTCGCCGCCGACGAGTCCACGGCCGCCCTCGCCTACGATCAACTGGCGGGCGGCAGTAACGCCAATCTCGCCAAGGCCACTTTGAGCAGCGTCACGCCGGTCAGCGCCAGCCTGCTGTCGGCCATGCACCAACTCGATAACCTGCATGACAACCCGCCAGACGCCCCGCGCCACGCGGCCGGAAACACCGAGAGCGGCAGGGTCTGGCTGCAAGCCCTCGGTCATAGCGGCAAACTGGATCGCGATGTGGAGCCCATGCAGCACGCCACCAAAGGACTGCTGCTCGGCGCGGACTGGCGCCTCGATGAGACATGGCACCTGGGCTTGATGGGCGGCACCTCCGACACGCGCATCGACAGCAACGAGCTGGACGGCGATCTCGACAGTTGGCACCTGGGTGCCTACGCCTTGCGCCAGACCGGCCGGTTGTCACTTCGGTTCGGCGCAGCCTGGAGCCGTCATGAAGGCAGTACCCGTCGCGAAGTTGCGTTCGGTCGCTTCCATGACCGACTCGAGAGCGACTATCGGGCCAGCACCCAGCAAGCGTTCATCGAGTCGGGATACAACCTGGGCCGGGGCAACATCAGCATCGAGCCGTTTGCCGGCATCGGCTACCAACGCTACCAGCGTGACGGCTACACCGAGAAAGGCGGGGCGGCGGCGCTCCGGGTGGGGGATCAATTCCAGGGCAACTTCAACACCACCGTCGGCCTGCGCATGGCGAAAGTCAGCACGCTGGATAACGGCATGCGCCTCACGCCACGATTCAGCGCGGGATGGAAACACGTGTACGGCGAGACCGACACCAGCACCCGGCAACGTCTGGTCACCGGCGGCCATGACTACACCGTTTATGGCGCAGAGCTGGATCGCAACAGCCTGACGCTGGACACCGGGCTTGATCTCACCGTTTCGACCAACCATACACTCGGTGTTGCCTTGTCGGGTGAGGTAGGCACCGACAGCCGCCACCACGGCGTATCGGGCCAGTGGCGAATGGCGTTCTGAGTCCAGACGGGGTGCTGGCGCACGTTGCGGC
Source organism: Pseudomonas sputi (assembly GCF_021603585.1). GTDB lineage: Bacteria > Pseudomonadota > Gammaproteobacteria > Pseudomonadales > Pseudomonadaceae > Aquipseudomonas > Aquipseudomonas sputi. The sequence continues at coordinate 106,661 of NZ_BQHI01000007.1, forward strand.
AGCGCCCCAAAAGCAAAAAAAGGGGAGCACATGCCCCCCCGAGGTTTAAAGCGTTGTATCGAGGCCGTTATCTCAGCCTTCGATCTCGATCAGGATTTCGCCCGGGTTGACCCGGTCGCCCTTGGCAACGTGGATGGCGGTGACCTTGCCGGCAATCGCGGCCTGGACTTCGGTTTCCATCTTCATCGCTTCGGTGATTAGCACGGCCTGGCCCGCCTTGACGGTGTCGCCTTCCTTGACCAGCACATCGACGATGTTGCCCGGCATGGTGGTGCTGACATGGCCCGGTGCCGAAGCCTGCTTGCGCTTGCTGTTGCCGCCGCCGACGAATTCGTTGAGCGGTTCGAACACCACTTCTTCCGGCATGCCATCGATGGACAGGTAGAAATGACGCTTGCCTTCAGCCTTGACGCCGACACCGGTGATGTCCACGCGGTAGGTTTCGCCGTGAACGTCGATGACGAACTCGGTCGGTACGCCTTCGCCGCCGGCCGAAGCCACCTTGCCCGCTTCCGGGATCGGCAGCAGCACTTCCGGGGTGAGGGTGCCGGCGGCACGCTCTTCGAGGAACTTGCGGCCGATGTCCGGGAACATGGCGAAGGTCAGCACGTCTTCTTCGGACTTGGCCAGTGCGCCGATATCGGCACGCAGCTTGGCCATTTCCGGTTTGAGCAGATCGGCCGGGCGTACGTCGATCACCTCTTCGCTGCCGATGGCCTGGCGACGCAGTTTCTCGTTCACAGTGCCCGGCGCCTTGCCGTAACCGCCTTGCAGGTAGAGCTTCACCTCGTTGGTGATGGTCTTGTAGCGCTCGCCGGCCAGTACGTTGAAGAACGCCTGGGTGCCGACGATCTGCGAAGTCGGGGTCACCAGCGGCGGGAAGCCAAGATCCTCACGCACACGCGGGATCTCCGCCAGCACTTCGCCCATGCGGTTCAGAGCGCCCTGCTCTTTCAACTGGTTGGCCAGGTTGGAAATCATCCCGCCCGGCACCTGGTTGACTTGGACACGGGTGTCGACGGCGGTGAATTCGCTTTCGAACTGGTGGTACTTCTTGCGCACGGCGTAGAAGTACAGACCGATTTCCTGCAACAGCTCCAGGTTCAGGCCGGTATCGAACTCGGTGCCTTTGAGCGCAGCGACCATGGACTCAGTGCCAGGGTGACTGGTGCCCGAAGCGAAGCTGGAGATCGCGGTGTCGATGTGGTCGGCACCGTTTTCAATGGCTTTGAGCTGGCACATGGCTGCCAGGCCGGCGGTGTCGTGGGAGTGGATGAACACTGGCAGCGACTGTTCGGCTTTCAGTGCACGCACCAGTTCACCGGTGGCGTACGGGGTCAGCAGACCGGCCATGTCCTTGATCGCCACCGAGTCGCAACCCATGGCTTCCATTTGCTTGGCCTGGGCGACGAACGCGTCGATGGTGTGCACCGGGCTGGTGGTGTAGGCGATGGTGCCCTGGGCATGTTTGCCGGCAGCCTTCACCGCTTCGATCGCCACGCGCAGGTTACGCACGTCGTTCATCGCGTCGAAGATACGGAACACGTCGATGCCGTTGACTGCGGCCTTGGCGACGAACGCCTTGACCACGTCATCGCTGTAATGGCGGTAGCCCAGCAGGTTCTGCCCGCGCAGAAGCATTTGCAGACGGGTGTTGGGCAGCGCGGCGCGCAGTTGGCGCAGACGCTCCCACGGGTCTTCCTTCAGGAAGCGCACGCAGGCGTCGAAGGTCGCGCCGCCCCAGCACTCCAGCGACCAGTAGCCGACTTTGTCGAGCTTGTCGCAGATCGGCAGCATGTCTTCGGTGCGCATGCGGGTGGCGAGCAGCGATTGGTGAGCGTCGCGCAGGATGGTATCGGTGACAAAGATCTTCTTGCTCATTCTTGTATTCCTCACAGGCCTGCGTGGGCGGCGATGGCGGCGGCGATGGCCAGGGCCAGCTCTTCGGGTTTGCGCTTGATCGAGTAGTTGGTCAGTTCCGGATGGCTTTCGACGAAGCTGGTATTGAACTGGCCGCTACGGAATTCCGGGTTGCGCAGGATTTCCTGGTAGTACGCGGCGGTGGTCTTCACGCCTTGCAGGCGCATGTCGTCGAGGGCGCGCAGGCCACGATCCATCGCCTCTTCCCAGGTCAGTGCCCAGACCACCAGTTTCAGGCACATCGAGTCGTAGAACGGCGGGATGGTGTAGCCGGTGTAGATCGCCGTGTCGGTGCGCACGCCAGGGCCGCCGGGGGCGTAGTAGCGCGTGATCTTGCCAAAGCTCGGCAGGAAGTTGTTTTTCGGGTCTTCGGCGTTGATCCGGAATTGCAGGGCAAAACCGCGATGCTGGATGTCTTCCTGCTTCACCGACAGCGGCAGGCCGGAGGCGATGCGGATCTGTTCGCGGACGATGTCGATCCCGGTGATTTCTTCGGTGATGGTGTGTTCCACCTGCACGCGGGTGTTCATCTCCATGAAGTACACCTCGCCCTCGGCGAGCAGGAACTCCACGGTGCCGGCGTTCTCGTAACCCACGGCCTTGGCCGCGCGCACCGACAGGTCGCCGATGTAGGCGCGCTGTTCCGGGGTCAGCTGCGGGCTCGGGGCGATTTCGATCAGCTTCTGGTTGCGGCGCTGGATCGAGCAGTCACGTTCGAACAGGTGCACGACGTTGCCAAAGCTGTCACCGAGGATCTGCGCTTCGATGTGCTTCGGATTGACGATGCATTTTTCCAGGAACACTTCCGCCGAACCAAAGGCCTTGGTGGCTTCGGAAATGACTCGAGGGAAGTTCTGTTCGAGCTCTTCGCGGCTGTTGCAGCGACGGATGCCGCGACCGCCACCGCCGGAAGTGGCCTTGAGCATCACCGGGTAACCGATGCGGTCGCCTTCGCTCAACGCTTCCTCGATGCCCGAGACGTTGCCTTCGGTGCCCGGCGTGACCGGTACGCCAGCCTTGATCATGCTGCGGCGCGCTTCAGTCTTGTCGCCCATGCGGCGGATGACTTCCGCCGACGGGCCGATGAATTTGATCCCGCGTTCGGCGCAGATGTCTGCCAGCTCGGCGTTTTCCGAGAGGAAACCGTAGCCGGGGTGCAGCGCATCGCAGCCGGTTTCCACGGCCAGGTTCACCAGCTTGCGCGGGTTCAGGTAACCGGCCAGCGGCTCGGCACCAATGCTGTGGGCCTCGTCCGCACGCTTGACATGCAAGGCATGCCGGTCGGCGTCGGAATAGATCGCGACCGAACGGATGCCCATCTCGGCGCAGGCACGCACGATTCGTACGGCAATCTCACCACGGTTGGCGATCAGGATCTTTGTTATCACTTGGAGGTTCCCTTGAGCCGGTGGCACCACGACCTGCTAGACCCAGGTCGGCACGTGACCAAATGTTTCCATGTGGTCTCGGCTCCACACTAGCGCTGACAAGGGATTAACAAAAATGAATAAAAATTGGGTCAGGCATAAGTAAAGACTTATAGTCAGTGCACCAGCCAGCGGCCAGAGTCGGTAGAAAATGCGTAAGTCATTGATGCGTATGACATTGCGTCAATTGCAGATCTTTAACGAGGTGTGTGATTTACGATCCTACAGCCGCGCCGCCGAGGAAATGTCGCTCACGCAACCGGCCGTCAGCCTACAGATTCGTCAGCTCGAAGAGCTGATCGGCCAGCCATTGTTCGATTACGTGGGCAAAAAACTCTACATGACCGAGGCGGCCGAAGCACTCCAGCGCGCCAGCCGGGACATCTTTGGCCGCCTGGAAAACCTCGACATGCAGCTGTCGGACATGCAGGGCTCGCTGCAGGGCCAGTTGAAGCTGGCGGTGGAGTCCAGCGCCAAATACTTCGTGCCGCACCTGTTCGCAGCATTCAAGCGCCAGCATCCGGAAGTGAACCTGCAACTGACGGTGGTCAACCGTGGCCAGGTGATCCGCCGCCTCTCCGACAATCGCGACGACCTGGTGATTATGTCGATGGTGCCGCAGGACATGGGCCTGGAATTCCTGCCGTTCCTCAACAACCCGATCGTCGCCGTGGCGCGTCCCGATCATCCGCTGGCGCACCTGGGCCCGTTGCGTTTGCAGGACCTCGAACCGTACACCTTGCTGATCCGCGAACCCGGCTCGGGCACGCGACTGGCCTGCGAGGAATATTTCAAGGAGAAGCGCGTGCACTTCACCCAGACCCAGGAAGTGGCGTCGGCCGAGGCCCAGCGTGAATGCGTGGTGGCGGGTCTGGGCCTGGCGCTGTTGACGCGCCACGCCCTGAACCTGGAGCTGGCGACCGGCGGCCTGGTCGAGCTGCCGGTCGAAGAGTTGCCGCTGTTTCGCAGCTGGTGCCTGGTGCAAGCCAAGGCCAAACGGCTGTCACCGGTGGCCCACGCTTTCCTGGCGTTTATCCGCAGCGAACGGGTGCAGATCAGCGCGCTGGTTGAGCGCTTCGACGGGAAACTGCCGGCGCGGCCTGCCAGTAGTTGAGTTTGATGTCCTCGGGAAAATCGCTGATTTCGCTTTGAAGCTGGCGCAGTTCGAAGCGATCTTCGATGGCGCGGCGAAATTCCATGCGGCGCTGGTCTTCCTGCTGACGACGGGTTTTCGCGGCGCTGTTGCGTTCTTCGTAGGGCTGAGCCATTTCGAGTCTCCCAAGGCGAGTACGGGAGTTTCACGATAGGCCCGGGGGATGACGGTTTGGCTTCGTCGGGGTTACAGGCAGATGAAGATTGCCTTCATCCCACGACAATCAGTCATCCAGCGCTTTCACCGATTTGGGCGACAGCCGCAGACTGCGCAGACTGCGCTTGACGCTCTTGAGGTGGTTGACCAGGCTCGGTCCGCGCGCCATGGCCACGCCCATCGCCAGTACGTCGATCACCACCAGGTGAGCGATGCGCGAGGTCAGCGGGGTATAGATTTCGGTGTCTTCGTGAACGTCGATCGCCAGGTTGACGGTCGACAGCTCGGCCAACGGTGTCTGGCTCGGGCACAAGGTGATCAGCGACGCACCGCTCTCGCGAACGAGGTTGGCGGTGATCAGCAGATCCTTGGAGCGGCCGGACTGGGAAATGCAGATCGCCACATCGGTCGGCTTCAGCGTTACCGCCGACATCGCCTGCATGTGCGGATCGGAATACGCCGCCGCCGTCAGCAGCAGACGGAAGAACTTGTGCTGCGCATCCGCCGCCACCGCACCTGATGCACCAAAACCGTAGAACTCGACGCGTTGGGCCTGAGACATCAACGTCACTGCCCGCTGCAGCTCCAGCGGATCGAGCTTTTCGCGCACCTCCATCAGCGTGTGCAAGGTGGTGTCGAAAATCTTCAGGCTGTAGTCGGCAACAGAGTCATCTTCATGGATCGCGAACTGACCGAAGCTGGCGCCGGCCGCGAGGCTTTGCGCGAGCTTGAGTTTCAGATCCTGGAAACCGGAGCAACCAATGGCCCGGCAGAAGCGCACGATGGTCGGCTCGCTGATGCCGACGCTGTGGGCCAGGTCGGCCATGGAACTGTGCATCACTGCCGCAGGGTCAAGCAGCACGTGGTCGGCGACCTTGAGCTCCGACTTGCGTAACAGGTGACGTGACTGGGCGATGTGTTGCAGCAGATTCAAGGGGCTGGACTCTTGTTATGGAAAGATGTGCGTTGGCCGGATGCCGGGGATGTAGCAAGCTTGTAGTTATACTACATGAATCGGCTTTTTGCCTGCTCAATGCGTAACTGGATCCCCCCGGATCAGGCGACATGCGCTGCATGTAGCCCTTTACAGCGGTTTTTCCTGTTCACGCAGCAACGCGGCAAGGCCGACTGCCTCCACCGGACGGCTGATCAGATAACCCTGCACCTCATCGCAACCCTCAGCTTTCAGAAACGCCAGCTGCTCGGATCGCTCGACACCTTCGGCGACCACTTTCAGTGACAGCCCATGAGCCATCGCAATGATCGCCCGGGTGATCGCCGCGTCCTCGCTGCCCTCCCCCAACCCGCGGATAAAGGCCTGATCGATCTTCACGTAGTCCACCGGAATCCGCTTCAGATAGCTCAGCGACGAATAGCCGGTGCCGAAATCGTCGATGGCCAGCTTCACCCCCAGATCCCGCAACTGCTGGAACGTGGCGATGATGTGTTCGACGCTGTCGAGCAACTGGCTTTCGGTCAATTCCAGTTCGAGGTAGTGCGGCGCCAGACCGGTTTCCTCCAGCACTTGGCGCACCAGACTGACCAGTTTGCCCTGCCGCAGTTGATGCACCGACAGGTTCACCGAAACCCGGATCGGCGACAGCCCCTGACGCTGCCATTCGCAAGCCTGCCAGCAGGCCTGGCGCAGGACGAACTCGCCGATCGGCCCGATCAGCCCCGTTTCTTCGGCCAGACCGATGAAGTCCCCCGGCGGTACCCGGCCCATGGTCGGATGATCCCAACGCACCAGCGCTTCTGCCGCGTTGAGGCGGCCGGTCGCCAGGCACAGTTTCGGTTGATAGAAGACGTTGAGCTGCTTGTCCTCGATGGCTTTGCGCAACTGGTTTTCCAGTTGCAGGCGCTCCAGCGTGCTGGCCTGCAGGCTGTCGGTGTAGAACTGGAAATTGTTGCCGCCCAGGTGCTTGGCATGTTGCATGGCCATGTTCGACTGGCTGACCAGCGCGGAAATCTCCCGGGCGTTGTCCGGCAGCAGGCTGATGCCCATCGAGGCGCTGACCACCAGCTCATGCCCCTCCACGGTCAACGGCAGTCGCAGCTTGCTCGACAGTCGAGTGGCGACCCGCGCCAGGCTCGACAGGCTGCCGTAGGCGTCGAACAACACCGCGAACTCATCGCCGGACAACCGGGCAATGGTGTCGGCTTCCGGCAAGGCATTGACCAGCCGTCGAGACATTTTTTGCAGCAACTGGTCGGCGATCTCGTGACCAAGGCTGTCGTTGAGCAGCTTGAAGCGATCCAGATTGATGTGCAGCAGCGCCAGGCTCCGGCGCCCGCCCTGCCGTACGCGCTGATGGGCTTCGTGCAGGCGTTCGCGGAACAGCGAGCGATTGGCAAGGCCGGTGAGTTCGTCGTAGTGGGTCAGAAAGCGCATGCGCTCTTCGGATTCACGGCGCGCCGAGAGATCGGCGAAGAAGCCGACAATATGGCTCACATTTCCCCGCCTGTCGCGCACGGCATTCAATTGCAGCCACTGCGGATACAACTCGCCATTTTTGCGGGTTTCCACCAGCTCGCCCTGCCAGCTGCCGTGCTGTTCCAGCGCGTGGCGGATCGCGACGTAATGACGGCGGGCGTCGCGACTGCACGGCAGTTCGACGACATTACGCCCGAGCATGTCGTCGATGTCATACCCAGTGACCCGGCTGAAGGCCTGATTGATGGCGATCAGCGCGTAATTCGGGTCGAGGATCACGATGCCTTCACTGGCGGCCTCGAACACCGTCGCTGCGAGTTGCTGTTGGGCTTCCAGGCCTTTGCTGACGCTGATGTCGCGCCGGGTGCCGACCATGCGAATGACCCGCCCGTTTTCGTCGCGCTCCACCGCCCGTCCACGGTCTTCGATCCAGACCCAATGGCCGTCGCCGTGGCGTACGCGGTATTCGATCTGATAATCCTCGGTGCGCCCCTTCAAGTGCTCGATCAGTGCCCGCTTGAGCGGCGGCACATCTTCCGGGTGCAAGCGTGGGCGCAGGTGCCTGAGCAGCCCGGTGACGTATTGCGGGTCAAGACCGAACAGTTCCTGAATCTGCGTGTGATGAACCTCGTCGGTCTGCAGGTTCCAGTCCCACAGCCCCAGTTCACTGGCCTTCAACGCCAGAGCCAGGCGCGCCTCGCTTTTGCTCAGCGCCTGGTTGGCGACGTCCAGCTCCCGGCTGCGCTGGGCGACCCGGTCTTCCAGCTCGACCTGCGCCTCGCGCAGCTTGCCCTCGGCGCAGCGCCGGTGCTCGATTTCCTTCGCCAGCTCCTGATTGAGCTGTTCGCTGCGGGTTTGCGTCTGTTGCAGGTGTTCGATCAGGTGCTGGTTCTGGAAGCGCCGCAGCAAACCACGATCAATCAGCCGATTGACCTGCCACGCCACGACGCTCAAGGAGCCGAGCAGAATCAGCCCGAGCCAGCCCCAGCCCCGCGCCAGTTCGTCACCGCCCCAGAACAGGTAGCCGATGGCCGGCAGCAGGCACGGCAAAGTAAAGGAAAGGAAGGCCGGAATGCTCACAGCGTAAGCCACGCTGGCCGACAGGGTCGCGGCGCCGATCAGGCCGAACACCCAGGCCTGCTGCATGAAGTTGTCGGCCGGAACCAAAGCGATGCCGGCGCCGGCCAGGGTCAGGCCGGTCATGGTCGAGCCGAGCAGGAACATCCGCCCCCAGATCGGCTGGGCCTGGCGATCGGGAATCGCCGAATCGAACGCGGCGACCTGAATCACTCGCAACGCCACCAGCGACAACAGCCACACCAGCCAGACGCTGACCACGAAGTAACGCTGCGGGCTCCAGAGCAGAGCGGCGCAGACCAGACCATTGATCAACATGAACAGGGTGGGCAACAGCGAGCCCTGGTAAAGAAGGCGCGTGCGCTCGACCGCCATCTGGGTGGCGTAAAGCTTGCGGATCACCCGAGGCTCCACGGAGGGGCCCGACAGGTCGAAGCTGAGGGTCATAGGCAACGTTCTTGTTCTTATAAGTGTGAGCATGCGCCCGGAAACGTGGACGGAGCATACACAAGCCGAACCACTTGCCAAACTGCCCCAGATCATAAATTCACTGAAACTTTTCCACCGCTCGTCCCCCTCCAAAGCCCCGACGCCAGGCGGGCCAACGCCTGTAGCCGGTGACCGACCGGTCGTCACGGGCAGCACTTTCATCGGCTAATGCAAAGCTCGGTTTGCCCGGGCCTGCGGCGCCCCCTAGAATGCCCCGATGCGCGATGATCTCTCCCTTCTGCTGAACTCCCTCAACGATGCCCAACGCCAGGCCGTAGCGGCTCCCGTTGGTCGTCAATTGGTCCTGGCCGGTGCCGGCTCCGGCAAAACCCGAGTGCTGGTGCACCGTATCGCCTGGTTGATCCAGGTCGAAAACGCCTCGCCCCACTCGATCCTGTCGGTGACCTTCACCAACAAGGCCGCTGCCGAGATGCGTCACCGCATCGAGCAATTGCTGGGCATCAACCCGGCCGGCATGTGGGTCGGCACCTTCCACGGCCTGGCGCACCGCCTGTTGCGGGCGCACTGGCAGGAAGCCGGGCTGAGCCAGACCTTCCAGATTCTCGACAGCGACGACCAGCAACGGCTGGTCAAGCGGGTGATCCGCGAGCTGGGACTGGACGAGCAACGCTGGCCCGCCCGTCAGGCCCAGTGGTTCATCAACGGGCAAAAAGACGAAGGTCTGCGCCCGCAACACATTCAGGCCAGCGGCGATCTGTTCCTGGCGACCATGCGCGGCATTTATGAAGCCTACGAGGCGGCATGCCAGCGGGCCGGCGTCATCGATTTCTCCGAACTGTTGCTGCGCGCCCTCGACCTGTGGCGCGACCACCCGGGCCTGCTGGCTCACTACCAGAAGCGTTTCCGACACATTCTGGTGGACGAATTCCAGGACACCAACGCCGTGCAGTACGCCTGGTTGCGTCTGCTGGGCAAGGGCGGCGACAGCCTGATGGTGGTTGGCGACGACGACCAGTCGATCTACGGCTGGCGTGGCGCGAAAATCGAGAACATCCACCAGTACTCTTCCGATTTCCCGGACTCGGTGACCATCCGTCTGGAGCAGAACTACCGCTCCACGGCCGGCATCTTGAAGGCCGCCAACGCCCTGATCGCCAACAATACCGGACGTCTGGGCAAGGAATTGTGGACTGACGGCGGCGACGGCGAAGCGATCAACCTTTACGCCGCGTTCAACGAACACGATGAAGCGCGCTACGTTGTCGAAACCATCGAAAGCGCGCTGAAAACCGGCCTGGCTCGCAGCGATATCGCGATTCTCTACCGCTCCAACGCCCAATCGCGCGTTCTGGAAGAAGCCTTGCTTCGCGAACGCATTCCGTACCGCATCTACGGCGGCCAGCGCTTCTTCGAGCGGGCTGAAATCAAGAACGCCATGGCTTACCTGCGCTTGCTGGAAGGTCGCGGCAACGATGCGGCGCTGGAGCGGGTCATCAACGTCCCGGCGCGTGGCATCGGCGAGAAAACCGTCGAAGCGATCCGCGATCATGCGCGCCACAGCGATGTGTCGATGTGGGAAGCCATGCGCCAGTTGGTGGCCAACAAAGGCCTGACCGGTCGCGCCGCCGGTGCACTGGGTGCGTTTATCGAGCTGATCGAGAACCTCGCCGCCAAGTGCGCCGAGATGCCGTTGCACCTGATGACCCAGACCGTCATCGAGCAATCCGGACTGATCGCCTACCACGAAGCGGAAAAAGGCGAGAAAGGCCAGGCCCGGGTAGAAAACCTTGAGGAACTGGTCAGCGCCGCGCGCAACTTCGAGAACACCGAAGAAGACGAAGAGCTGACGCCGCTGGCGGCATTCCTCGGCCACGCGTCGCTGGAGGCCGGCGACACCCAGGCCGACGAGCACGAAGACAGCATTCAGTTGATGACCCTGCACAGCGCCAAGGGCCTGGAATTCCCTTATGTGTTCCTGGTGGGCATGGAAGAAGGCCTGTTCCCGCACAAGATGAGCCTGGAAGAGCCGGGACGCCTTGAGGAAGAACGGCGTCTGGCCTACGTCGGGATTACCCGGGCGATGCAGAATCTGGTCATGACCTATGCTGAAACCCGACGCCTGTACGGCAGCGAAACCTACAACAAGGTGTCGCGTTTCGTACGGGAAGTGCCGAAAGGCCTGATTCAGGAAGTGCGCCTGTCCAACAGCGTCAGCCGGCCGTTCGGCGGCAACCAGTCGATGGGCGGCAGCAACCTGTTCAGTGGCAGCGAAATTCCGGAAACCGGCCTGAGCCTTGGCCAGGCTGTCCGTCACTCGATCTTCGGCGACGGCGTGATCCTCAACTTCGAAGGCGCCGGCGCCCAGGCCCGGGTGCAGGTGAACTTCGCCGAAGGCAGCAAGTGGCTGATGCTCGGGTACGCGAAGCTGGAAGCGATCTAAACGCAGCTCGTCGTTGCTCATCGTTCCCACGCTCTGCGTGGGAACGATCGGACACGAATACTGGAGGCAACATCCATGGGCTCGGGCTTCTTTTCCTCCTGGACGTTCTGGGCCCTGCTCTCGGCCACCTTCGCCGCGCTGACGGCCATCTTCGCCAAGATCGGCATCGAAAACGTCAACTCCGACTTCGCCACCCTGCTGCGCACAATTGTCGTATTGGTCAGCCTGGCCTTGATTTTGTACGCCACTGGCCAATATCAGTCCTTAGGATCGATCTCCGCCAGGAGCTACCTGTTCCTGCTGTTGTCCGGGCTGGGTACCGGCGCTTCGTGGCTGTGTTACTTCCGCGCGTTGAAAGTCGGCCCGGCGTCGCTGGTCGCCCCGGTGGACAAGCTCAGCGTGGTCTTCGTGGCGGTGCTCGGTGTGATCCTGCTGGGCGAGAAACTCGACCTGCGCCAGTGGGGCGGCATAGGCCTGATCACCGCCGGTGTGGTGATGCTGGCCTTGCGCCGCTGATCTATTTCCTGCTGAACCTATCTCCTTTTCCTACAGACAAAAGTACATAGCCTTATTGCCCCGACCGAGCTGAACGTAACCTGTCAGGCAAAAGCCCGAAACACTCTGCCGCTAGCCAGTGACACTTCAGCTGTGCAACATGGCGCGCGTGTCTCCACAAACGGGAATTCCCTTTATGAAACGTTTTCTTAGCATCGCCATGGCGTTGTGCATCGGCCTGACGATGAGCCTCGACGCCAACGCCAAGCGCTTTGGTGGTGGCAAAAGCGCCGGCGCTGCGCCGACGCACCAGACCAGCCAGATGGCTCCTTCTTCCCCAGGCATGGGCGGCGCTGCGGCGACCGCTGGTGCTGCCGGTGCCGCTGGCGCTGCGGCCAAGGCCGGCGGCGCTTCTAAATGGCTCGGCCCTCTGGCCGGCATCGCGGCCGGTGGCCTGCTCGCTTCCATGTTCATGGGCGGTGGCTTCGAAGGCATGCAGATCTTCGACATCCTGATCATGGCCGTGATCGCGTTCGTGATCTTCCGTTTCATCGCCGCCCGTCGCCGCAAGCAGCAGGAGCAGTTCGCTCCGGCCGGCGCGCCGATGCAGCGTGAAGTATTCGAACAGAAACCAGCAGCCATGGGCTCGATCTTCGGCGGTTCGGCGGCACCTGCTGCCGCCCGCCCGGTGATCAACGCACCGGCCTGGTTCAACGAACAGCGCTTCCTCGAAGCCGCCCGCAGCCACTTCCAGGCGCTGCAGCAGCACTGGGACGCCAACGAAATGGACAAGATCGCCGAGTTCGTGACCCCGCAGATGTTCGAGTTCCTCAAGCGCGAGCGCGCGGAACTGGGCGATGCCTTCCAGTCCACCTACATCGACAACCTTCAGGTGCAACTGGATGGCGTGGATGATCGGGCCGACAAGACGATCGCGACCCTGACCTTCAGCGGCGTGTCGAAAACCTCGCGTTTCGACCAGCAGGGCGAAGTGTTCAGCGAAAGCTGGAACATGGAACGTCCACAGGGCGACAACCAGCCGTGGTTCGTTGCCGGTATCCGCCAGAACGGCTGATCACCTCCAACGTTTTACCCGCTGCAATAAAAACCCCGGCTTCGGCCGGGGTTTTCTATTTCGCGGTTGCATCTATAGCGAGCTACTGTATAAACCGGCCCATATAAACCGCGCCATTCAAGCAAGAGGATCCCGGACGTGGAAGAAATCATCGAACAACTGCGCGAAGCCAACGAACCCGTACCGGTTCCTTTGGAATTGCCCGACGAAGACCAGTTGGTGGAAATCGAAGAAGAACTCTTCATCAACATCCCGTTCGTCTTCAAAGAGTTTCTACTGACCGTCAGCGACGTGGTTTACGGCAGCCTGGAGCCGGTGACCGTCACCGACCCGCAGTCCCACACCTACCTGCCGGACGTAGCCGCCAACGCCTGGGATGCCGGCGTGCCGCGCGACCTGATCCCGATCTGCCAGGACGGTGACGACTACTACTGCGTCGAAGAAGACGGCACCGTGGTGCTGTGGTCGGGCGAAGAAGAACTGATCACCGAAGAGTCCTGGGAATCGGTCTGGCACTGGGCGCGGGACGTCTGGCTGGAAAGCTGAAACGCCACGCCTCCATGGATGCTCAGTGCCCCGATGGTTCCTTGTGGTTGTCGAGGGTTTCCAGCAAGGCGACCTGCATCCGCGTGTGTACCCGGATGAACCAGCGCCAGAGCAGCGCCGCCACGGCGGCCGCGACCACGGCGATCAGCACCAGCAACTTGTTGGTCGGCAAGATACTGGCCGACAAGGCTGCCAGCAGCAGGAAAATCACCAGCAGCGAGATGATCGGGATCACTTCGGCGATCACCCGGCGCACTCGCTGTGTGTGACGCCCGGCCATTTCCGGCTTCACGCCCATCTCCGCCAATAGCATCGACAGCGCCTTGAGCTTGCGATAGGCCGCGATCAGGAACGGCAACGACACCAGCAACGCCCCGCCCCAGATCAACGCTTTCTGCCAGCTCGGATCGCTGATCCAGTCCTGCATCCAGATCGAGAGCCGCCCGGCAAAGAAAGCGCCGGCAAAGAAGATCGCGATCACCAGCGCCAGATTGACCCCGACCTGCAGCAGAATCCGCCGGATCATCGAGGCCAGCATCGCGCCCTCACCCTGCGGCTGAATGCTGCGCAGCCACTCGCCGTACATCCCGAACACCCGACCAAGGCGCTGCGGCATGGCGGCGGACAGCTTGATCGAGAGCGGATCGGCAGCCCGGATCAGGTACGGCGTCAGCAACGTGGTAATCACCGAAACCGCCACGGCCACCGGGTAGAGGAAGTTGCTGGTGACCTGCAGGGTCATCCCCAGGGCCGCGATGATGAAGGAGAATTCGCCAATCTGCGAAAGCCCCATCCCGACCCGCAGTGAGGTGCGTCCGTCATTGCCGGCGATAAACGCACCGAGGCCGCAGGACAGCATCTTGCCCAGCACCACGGCGACCGTGATCACCGCAATCGGCCACGCGTATTGCAGCAGGATCATCGGGTCGAGCATCAAGCCGATGGCGACGAAGAAGATCGCGCTGAACAGGTCGCGAACCGGCTCGATCAGCCGCTCGATTTTCAGCAATTGCCGCGACTCGGCCATGATTGCGCCGATCAGGAACGCGCCGAGCACCATGCTGTATTCGAGTTTGACCACCAACAGGCAGAAACCGAAACACAGGCCCAGCACCGTGATCAGCAGCATCTCGTTGCTTTCGAATTTCGCCACGTAAGCCAACAGTCGTGGTACCAGCAGAATGCCGATCACCAAGGCGACGATCATGAACAGCGAGAGCTTGCCGACTGTGGAAAACACTTCGCCGGAACTCACCGTGCCGCTGACCGCGATGCTCGACAGCAAGGCGATGATGCCGATGCCGAGAATGTCCTCGACGATCAGCACGCCGAAAATCAACTGCGCGAAACGCTCGTTTTTCATCTTCAGGTCGTTAAGCGCCTTGACGATGATGGTGGTCGAAGAAATCGCCAGGATCGCGCCGAGGAACAGCGAATCCATGGTGTTCCAGTCGAACCAGCGGCCGATTTCGTAGCCGATCCAGATCATCAGCACAATTTCGAGGAACGCTGCGATGAAGGCCGTGGCGCCGACCTTGAACAGCTTGCGCAAGCTGAACTCCAGCCCCAGGCAGAACATCAGGAAAATCACCCCCAGTTCGGCGAGGGTCTTGATCGTTTCTTCATCGTGGATCAGGCCGAACGGCGGTGTGTGCGGGCCGATGATGAAGCCGGCGACGATGTAGCCGAGCACCACCGGCTGCTTGAAGCGGTGAAACAGAACGGTCACCACACCTGCGACCAACATGATCACCGCCAGATCCTGAATAAAGCTGATGGCATGCATGGTGTGGGCTCCTTGAATAACGAGGCTCACGCAAGCATGAAAATGTCTGGGTGAGCTGAGTAAAAATCCGCTTTTGGTGTAGGAATCGCCCTTGGGGAGGCGCTTTTGCAGGGTAACACCGGGACTTCCGGCTGAAAGGCGGTGCAATATATGGAAACAGATCGATTCGGGCGTGACGGCGGCCAGTTGCCTGGCGTCCCGATAACGGTGCTTTTGAAAAGCGACCAGGCACCCGCAGAGGTGTTTCTTCCAGCAACCCTGCCTTGACCCGTGAGAACGTTATGGAACCCGGAAACGCCCAGCTGTCGATGACGGTACTGATGACCCCCGACATGGCCAACTTCTCTGGCAATGTCCACGGCGGCACCCTGCTCAAATACCTCGACGAAGTGGCCTACGCCTGCGCCAGCCGTTATGCCGGCCGCTACGTGGTGACCCTGTCGGTGGATCAGGTGATTTTCCGCGAGCCGATCCATGTCGGCGAACTGGTGACCTTCCTGGCGTCGGTGAACTACACCGGCAACACCTCGATGGAAGTCGGCATCAAAGTGGTGACCGAGAATATTCGCGAGCGCTCGGTGCGCCACACCAACAGCTGCTTCTTCACCATGGTCGCGGTGGACGATCAGCGCAAACCCGCCGCCGTACCGCCGCTGCAACCGCAGAACAGCGAAGACAAGCGCCGCTACATGCAGGCGCAACAACGCCGGCAGATTCGTCAGGAGCTGGAAAAGCGCTATCAGGAAATCAAGGGCGACGCCTGAGTGAAAGCGCGCTCGCGGACGTGGTTCGCGAGCGCCGCAATGATCAGAGGCTTATTGGCGTGGCCTCGAATTTCACCCGCGGATGCGCAATCCGGTCTTGCGCCCGCACCAGTTGCAGTTCGTAACTGGCGCAGGCCTGGGTTTCCAGCAACACCTCATGCACCGCCGCGGCGGTGAATTCGAACGCCGCCACCAGGCTGTCACCGAGCAACACGCGGGCCAGGAACAGCCCGGACGTCAGATCGCCTACTCCCACGGGCTGACGCGGAAACGCCAGCAGCGGACGACGCAGATGCCAACTGCCCTCGGCCGTCACCAGCAACATTTCAAAGCCATCCGCCGGCTTGCCCGGATAATCCAGGTGTTTGACCAGCACCGCTTTCGGCCCGCGAGCCAGCAGCGCCCGCGCCATCGCCAGGCAATCGAACAGCGACTGCGGCTTGCGCCCGGAGAAGCTGTCCAGCTCCAACTGGTTCGGGCACATGAAATCCGCAACGGCAGCGGCTTCGTCCAACAGAAAATCACTGACTTCAGCAGGAACGCTGCAACCCTTTTCCGGATGCCCCATCACCGGGTCGCACAGATATAGGGCTTTCGGGTTGGCCGCCTTGATCCGCTCGATGCCACTGAGAATCGCCCGCCCCTGCGCCGCACTGCCGAGATAGCCGGACAGCACCGCATCGCAGTTGCCCAGCTCACCGATAGCGGCGATGCCCTCGACCAGCTCGGGGATCCGGTGCGGCGCCAGCACTTCGCCGGCCCATTGGCCGTACTGGGTGTGGTTGGAGAACTGCACCGTATTGAGCGGCCAGACATTCACCCCGACCCGCTGCATCGGAAAAACCGCAGCGCTGTTGCCGGCGTGGCCGAACACCACATGGGACTGGATGGCGAGCAGATGAGGCGTACGTTTCATTCGGGTTTTTCCGTAAAACGATTGAAATTCAAGCCGCGCAGTATGCGACGAAACGCAGCCTGTACGACAGACCGGCGACGCAGTTAAGCTGACGCCATCATTTGGAGTTTCGTGTTGATGCTCACCCTGGAAAACATTTTCGTGCTGATGCTGTTCGCCGTCGCCGCTGCGTGGCTCTGGCACAACCACGGCTTGCGCGAGCGAGCGCTGGAGCGGGTCAAACAGCATTGCGTGAATGTCGGCATCGAGTTGCTCGACGGTAACGTGGCGCTGAAGAAGATCGGTCTGATCAAGGACGCCAGCGGTCGGCGGCGCCTGGCCCGGGTCTACAATTTCGAATTTACCGTGACCGGCGAAACCCGACACAACGGCACCATCACCCAATTCGGCGCACACAGCGCGCAGATTGAACTGGCGCCCTACCCGGCACCGTTCGATGACACGCCTCCCGTGGTGGAGGTGACAAAACCGCGTGGTGAAGTGATCGAGCTGAGCCAGTGGCGTCAGGAACACACCAAGTGGAAGCCTTGAGTCAGCTGACTTGAAGCCGACACTGAGCCAGCCCGGCCTGTAATTCGCCGACAGCTTGCGGTTCGTCGAAAATCAGCTCGATCCGGGAATCCTTGCGCCATTCACTGGGTAGCCAGCTGAGCTTGGCATTGTCCAGCGCATTGGCTGACTGCCAGCCGTCCGGGCTGTGAATCACCAGTTTGGCCCGGCGCCAGTTCAGGCTTTTCAGCCATTGGGTTATCCCCGACACATCGAACACCTGGCTCGGATGCCAGCGCCAACCGATGCTCCACCCCCCCTCCTGTGCCTGACTCAAGCAGATCGGCAACGCCGGATCGCTCCAGATCGCCGGCATCTGTGCCAACCCCTGGGGCACGATCAACTTATCCACACCAGCCTGCGCCCGTACCGCCAGCCCCGGCAACTCACGGAGCGGCAACATCGCCTGTTGCGTCCAGATCAGCCGTACAGGCGGCAACTGTCGGGTGATTCGCTCACGCGTGGGCTCGTCGAGGCTTTCTGCCTTGTTCAATAGCAGCAGGCCTGCGCTGGACAAGGTTTCCTGTTGGGAGTCCGGCAGCGGTCTGCCCGCCGCCAAGGTCTGGGCGTCCAGCACCAGCACGCAAGGTTGTACGGCGAGTACGCCTTGCCACGGCGCCTCGTTCAGTTGCTTCAGCAACTGCGCCGGATGACCGAGTCCGGAGGGCTCAATGAACAACCGATCCGGCTTTGCCTTGCGCAGCAATCGGCCCAGACCGACCTGGAACGGCGCACCGTTCACGCAACACAAACACCCCCCGGCCACTTCGCCCAGTGCGATACCATCGGCGTCGCGGGTCAACAGCGCCGCGTCGAGCCCGATCTGGCCGAACTCGTTGATCAGCACCGCCCAGCGCTCGCCCGCCGGTCGCTGCGCCATGAGCTGGCGGATCAGGCTGGTCTTGCCCGCGCCCAGGGGGCCGGCGATGACGTGGGTGGGAATGTTCTGCAACATGATCAAGGTTTTCTGGAGGTCGAAGATGCGGTGGATGGGATGGTCGTTGCTGCTGGCGCTGGTGTCGAGCGAGGCGTTGGCCCAGGCCTGCGTGGTGCACAGCCAGGCGGAGCGGCTCGATGTAAAAGTCTGCCAGCAGAACCGCAACATCCCGGAAAAACTGTTCAACGACGGTTTCTGCCAGCCAACCCTGGCCGGGCAGAAAGTCGAGGTTCAATACCTTGATCAGTGCCCCGCCGGCGCGTTCGGTGTGTGCAGCAACGCGCAAGTCGCCAATATGCCTTATCGCCAGGATATCCACTATTACGGCGTGGCCACCGATGCGGCGTATTTGCTGCCCTATTGCGAGGGCCGGAGCCAGGGGAAGTGGCTCGAGCCCTGACGCGCTATCCGAGCCAGTCGAGGGTCAGCATCAATCGCCGCTCCCCCGGCGTCGGTTGTGGCGAACGATGGATCAGGCCGAAACCTTCGTTGCCGTGCCATTTTTCACCCTTGAGCAAGGCCACTTCGCCCCGACTCAATTGCTGAATCCGTGACGTTTCCTGCGGCTCGGCTTGCGGATTTCCCAGTTGCCGACGATCCATTTCCCCTTCCCTGAGCCATTCGCTGCCGACGCCTGCGTACGTGGTGATCAACCGCACCGGCACATGATCGACGTGAAAACGCGGACACATGGCCTTGTCCAGCACCCGCAGGCGCAAGCCGATCCGCCGCGCGCCCAGCAGGCAGGCGAAGGCACTGACCAACCATTTCAGATCGGCGATAAACCCTTCGTAGCCTTCCAGATCGCGAAAGCCGCTGGCCAGTCCCGTGAGATCCGGATCTGCGTCTTCGTCCGGCAATTCCAGGCACAACGCCTCGGCGTAGGGTTCGTTCAGAGACAGCAACAAGTCCGCAAACTCGGCAATGTGCAGCGGAAGCTGCCGTTGCCAGACCGCGAGATTGATCTCATTTTCGAGAATGTCCACCAGCGCCTGCGGGGTTTCGCCGAAAGACTGATGGCGTGTGCTGCCTGGCAGCGGTTTCAGGGCGAGCATCAGGCGACCTCGTCGTGCCAGGAGCCAAAGGGATCGCGAAGTTGTAACCAGCCTTGCGTACCGAGCGCCATTTCGGCATCAGTCAGCAGGCAATCATCGAGCTCCAACGACAGCTGTGCGAAATCGATGTTCTGCCCGATAAACACCAGCTCCTGGCGACAATCACCTACGCTGGCGACCCAGTTTTCCATGATCGCGGCGGTGCTTTCCTGATCCAGCGGCCACTGTTCTTTCGGTACGAAGCGCCACCAGCGCCCGGCGAAACCGTGGCGCATCAACCCGCCAGCCTGGGACCAGCTACCAGCATCAGTGGGTTTGCTGGCCAACCAGAAGAAGCCCTTGGAACGCAGCAGTTTGCCGTTTACCCATGGGCGATCGATGAAGTCGAAGAAGCGCTGTGGATGAAAGGGCCGGCGTGCCCGATAGGCCGTGGAGGCGATGCCGTACTCTTCGGTTTCCGGCACATGTTCGCCACGCAGCTCCTGCAACCAGCCGGGGGCCTGGGCGGCCTTTTCGAAGTCGAAACGACCGGTGTTGAGAATCTTCTCCAGCGGTACTGCGCCCATGACCATCGGGATGATCTCGGCCTGAGGGTTGAGACGTTTGAGAATGGCCATCAGCTCTTCCCGCTCGCGACTGCTGATCAGGTCGATCTTGCTGATCAGCAGGACGTCGGCGAACTCGATCTGCTCGATCAGCAGATCGGTGATCGAGCGCTCATCTTCTTCACCGAGGAATTCGCCACGGGAGGCGAGATTTTCGGCGGCCTGGTAGTCCGGCAGAAAACTCATACCGTCGACGACAGTGACCATGGTATCGAGGCGAGCAATGTCGGCGAGGCTTTGCCCCTGCTCATCACGGAAAGTGAAGGTTTCGGCCACCGGCAGCGGCTCGGAGATTCCCGTGGATTCGATCAGCAGATAATCGAAGCGGCGTTCGCGGGCCAACTGACTGACCTCTTCAAGCAGGTCTTCGCGTAACGTACAGCAGATACAGCCGTTGCTCATTTCCACAAGCTTCTCTTCGGCGCGGTTCAGGCTGACATCACGCTGAACTTCGCTGCCATCGATGTTGATCTCGCTCATATCATTGACGATAACGGCGACGCGCAGATCGTCCCTGTTACGTAGTACGTAATTCAAAAGTGTACTTTTTCCGGCGCCGAGAAAGCCGGACAAAACGGTCACGGGAAGTCGGTAAGACATTGGATAAACCTCATCAGACGGTCGCTGAACAGCGCTGGAAGCTCTCGGGGCTCGCGTTCTTCGGCTTCAATGAGATCACCAGGGAAGCGGACGCTTGAAATGAAAGCCACGGAAAGCCTTGCCTGATGAATGTTATAGTATAACAACAAAATCAATCCACTCTCTTCTTGCCCAAAGTGACAAAGGGCCGGAAGCTGCAATCAGTTCGCCGTCGAGTGACATCATGAAAACCGCGCTGAAATACTCGTTTATCTGGCTGGCAACGCTGACGTTGAATGCCGTGGCACAAGTGCCGGGGCTCTCCAATTGCACACGCAGCGCAAACCTGTTGGCATGCGTGGACGCCAACGGCAACGCCTATAGCGTCAACACTGTCGGCAGCACGATTTACTTGCGTGGTTTTGAACAAGCGGGAAACCGCTACTGGGCACAAACCAACAGCCGCTACGGACAACTGACGTTTTTCACCGGCATCGCTTCCGATGGAGAAGCCTGGGTTGGCTACAACCGCCGCGTGGGCTGGACGACGATCAATCGGTTCTCCAGCTCCGGCGGCAGCAGCGCGAAGTTTACTTGCAACCGGATTACCGGCTGCTAAACCCGCGCCCCTTTCTGCTCTTGTTGCCACGCCATATAGCTGTCGACAGGTGGATTTTTCTGGAAGTAGCGCTGCAAGCCCTCAAACAAACCGTCTGCCACCGCCTGCTGATGACGCGCAGTTACCAGCCGTTGGCTGTCCCGCGCGTTGGAAATGAATCCGGTTTCCACCAGGATTGAAGGCACATCCGGCGACTTCAGAACGGCAAATCCAGCTTGTTCCACGCGCTTTTGATGCAGCGTGGTGATGCCAGCCAGGCTGCCCAGCACTGTGCTTCCGAGTTGCAAACTGGCAGCGATGGTTGCGTTCATCGACATGTCGAGGATCACGCCAGCGAGCATCGGATCCTTATCCTTAAGATTGAGCAGGCTGGTAGCCCCGAGCAGATCCACACCGTTCTCACGCTGCGCCATGAACCGCGCGGTGGCGGACGTAGCGCCACCTTCGGACAAGCAATACACCGACGCTCCAGAGGCTGTCAGACGCGGCGCAGCATCGGCGTGCACCGAGATGAACATGTCGGCCTTGTGCTGACGCGCGATCTCCACACGCTTGCGTAACGGAACGAAGAAGTCGTCGTTACGAACCAGCTTCACATCAAAGCCTTTCTCTCGCTTGAGCCGGCGTGCGAGCAGTTGCGCAATGGACAGAACCACATCCTTCTCACGCTCGCCCTTGGCGCCAATTGCACCCGGATCTTTTCCGCCATGCCCAGGGTCGACCACCACCATGATGTCGCGCTTGGGGTGGGATTTTTCTTGGGGTGTTTCACGTGGAACGCTCGCCGGGAGCCCTGCTGAAGCGCTCATCAGATCCAGAACCAGGCGATGCCCTTGCCCGTCCTGAGGTGCCAATAAGAATGAATTGAGCTGAACCGGGCTGCTTAGATCCAGCACGATGCGGGTATTCCCCTGGCCAAAATGGCCGGAGCGAATCGAGCGAATCAGGGTGTCGGATAAAGCCAACTGGCTGAAATCGCCCTCCAGGCTGGCCCCGCTTAAATCGATGATTACCCGCTCCGGCGCGCTCAAAGTAAATGTCTTGTAGCTCACAGCGCCGCTCAGGTCGAACACCAGCCGCAGCTTGTTATCCGAACGCGAAATCCGCGCATTGCGTATCTGCGTGGCGGACACCGAAAAAGGCAAAACAAAGGCCGCGCTGGCCAGCATCAGGTTGAGCAAATGGCGTCTGTGCATATGAAAGCCTGTTCATGAAAAAGGCATCGTGGTTTGAATTGTTATAATGTAACATCAAATTCAATCACCATGATGGAACTGCTCATGAACGCGCTGACTCTGCCGGATGTCGCGGCTCAAGCCGCCCGCCAGGCCCTGCCTCTCGAATGGGTGGGGATGTGCGGCATCGCATTACCTGTGTTTATCGAAGGCCAACGCCTGGCCGCAAAAGCGGATGCGGGCGTCAGCCTGGATGATGGAGACGCACGTGGCATTCACATGTCACGGCTCTATCTTGGGCTGGAAGCGCTGGAGCAGCAGAATCTTTCTCCCGCTCTACTACGCCGAATTCTGCAGCGCTTTCTCGACAGCCACGAAGATCTGTCTGATGCCGCCTATCTCAATATCCACACCGATTTACTCCTGAGAAGGCCCGCGATGGTCAGTCCTCTGGCGGGATGGAAAACCTATCCCGTCACTGTTTCAGCGCAGCTAAAAAACAAAGTGTTCCACGTGGAACTGAAAATCGAGGTGGCGTATTCCTCAACTTGCCCATGTTCTGCGGCATTGGCGAGGCAACTGATCCAGCAACAATTCGTCGACGACTTCGCCAACAAACCACTGCAGCACGCCGATGTGTTGGCGTGGTTGGGCTCGACCCAAGGCATTTTGGCTACACCTCACAGTCAACGCAGTACCGCCCAGTTGCATTTGCACCTGGACGAATTCGTCGACGAACTGCCCCTGACGTCCATCATCAACGACGCCGAAGCAGCCCTCGGCACCGCCGTGCAAACCGCTGTGAAACGCGCCGACGAACAAGCCTTCGCCCTTGCCAACGGCCAGAACCTGATGTTCTGCGAAGACGCTGCCCGCCGCCTGAATCTGGCACTGCGTCGTTCACCCGGTATCAGCGAATTCCACGTCCGAGTCATCCACGCCGAAAGCCTTCATGCTCACGACGCCGTCGCCGAGACTCATTGGCGCCGGGAGCAGCCATGATTCGCTGCCACAAGCTGAGCTGGGGAATACCCGGCCAACCGCTCACCGCGCCGCTCGACCTTCGATTGGAAAGCGGCAGTCTGACGGCAATCATTGGCGTCAACGGCAGCGGCAAAAGCAGCCTGCTCAAAGTCATCGCCGGGTTACAGCGACCACTGGCCGGCAAGGTCGAGCTGGGTGTTCCACGTCAAAGCGGTTTGTCATTCCTGCCCCAACAACAGCATCTGGATCGGCAGTTCCCGATCAGCCTTCAGGAATTGGTCGCTGCCGGTTTCTGGGGACGCCGACTGTCGTCGCAACTCAGGGCCCAACGTCTCGAATCCGCGCTTGAAGACTGGCACCTGAGCGGACTTGAACATCGCCCCCTGATAGCCCTCTCCGGCGGAGAACTGCAGCGCGCCCTGCTCGCCCGATTGAGCCTGGCCGACACACCGTTGCTGTTGCTCGACGAACCCCACGCCGCGCTCGACGAACTGGGTCAGACCCTGCTGTGGCAACACCTGCAAGCCTGGCATGAGCAGGGACGAACCCTGGTCGTGGTTTGCCATGACCTTGCCGCCGTGCGCCAACACATTCCACAAACCCTGCTGATCAAACAGAGCGGCTGCGCATTCGGCAGCAGCGTCGATCTGATCCAGCAAACGCCTCACACGCAGGTGGCCTGATGCTCACGCTCAGCCATTTATGGCAGCCGTTCCACGAGTTCGTTTTCATGCGCCGGGCCCTGCTCGGCGGCCTGGTATTGGCGTGCAGCACGGCACCGCTGGGTGTGTTTCTGATCCTGCGCCGGATGAGCCTGATCGGCGACGCCGTCGCCCACGGCATTCTCCCCGGCGCCGCACTGGGGTTCTGGTTCGCCGGGCTGAGTCTGCCAGCGCTGACCCTCGGCGGACTCGGTGCCGGCCTGAGCATGGCCGGACTCGCCGCGTGGATCACCCGACGCACCGGCCTGCGCGAAGACGCGAGCCTCGCGGCCATCTATCCCATCTCGCTGGCCAGCGGCGTGCTGATTCTCGGCATCGCCGGCAAGCGACTGGATTTGCTGCACCTGCTGTTCGGCTCCGCATTGGCGGTCGACGGGCCAACTCTCAACGGCATGTTGTGCGTTTCGGCGCTCAGCCTGATGGCCATGACGCTGATCTACAAACCGCTGCTGCTCGACACCCTCGATCCGTTTTTCCTGCGCACGGTCAGCCGGCTCGGCCCCGTCGCCCATGGTGTGTTCCTGACGCTGGTGGTGCTCAATCTGGTGATTGGCTTCCAGGCGATCGGCGCCCTGATGGTGGTCGGCCTGATGATGCTGCCCGCCGCTGCCTCACGCTTCTGGAGCCGGCGCCTGCCGATCCTGATTGCCACCGCCGCGCTCATTGGCAGCGTCTCGGTATGGCTCGGTCTGCTGCTGTCGTTCTACTACTCGCTGCCCAGCGGCCCGGCCATCGTGCTGGTCGCCGGTGGCGGTTACTTGTTGTCCGTGGTGTTCGGGCCGGTTCACGGTCTGTTGCGCCGCCCGCCTTTGCTCACATCCCAATGAGGTGTTTCCCGATGCGCGCTCTACTCGTGCTGTTCAGCCTGATGCTGTCGATGTCGTTATCGGCGGCGGAAAAACTGCCGGTGGTCACCAGTTTCAGTATCCTGGCCGACATGGTGCATCAGGTCGGCGGCGAGCATGTCCAGATCACCAACATGGTCGGCCCTGACGCCGATGCCCACACTTACGAACCGACGCCGGATGACGCCAAGGCTTTGCTCAAGGCAAAACTGATCGTCAAGAACGGACTGGGTTTCGAGCCGTGGCTGGATCGGCTGGTCGCCAGCACCGACACCCATGCCCCGGTGATCAGCGCCAGTCGTGGCGTGATTCCGCGCTCGCTGGATGAGGACGGCGAAACCGTTCCCGATCCTCACGCCTGGCACAACCTGGCGAACGCCGAGTTGTACGTCGCCAACATCACCAAGGCGCTGATCGCCGCCGACCCGGCAAACAAAGCCGACTACGAGCGCAACAGCCAGGCCTACCTGAAACAGATCTACGCCCTCCTCGCCCAGGCGAAAGCCAAGCTCGGTTCATTGCCGCCGGGCAACCGCAAGATTGTCACCAGCCACGACGCCTTCGGTTATCTGGGTCAGGCGTACGGCATCGACTTCATGGCGCCACAGGGGCTGTCCACCGAACGCGAACCGTCCGCTGCCGAAGTCGCCGCGCTGATCACCCAGATTCGCCAGGCCAAGGTCAAAGCGGTGTTCATGGAAAACATCAAGGACGCACGCCTGCTCAAACAGATCGCCGACGAAAGCGGCGCACACATCGGCGGCACGCTGTACTCCGATGCTCTCGCCGCCAGCGGTCCGGCCAGCACCTTCACCGGGCTGTTCGAATACAACCTCAACACTCTTTACCAAGCCCTGAGCCAACCATGATCCGTAAAAATCCTTCCGGTGATTTGCCGCAGATTGCCGAGTCTGCCTACGTCGATAAAACCGCAATCATCTGCGGCAAAGTCGTCATCGGTGAAAACGTGTTCGTCGGCCCGTACGCGGTGATCCGCGCCGATGAAGTGGACGCCACAGGTGAGATGGAACCGATCACCATCGGCGCCAATTCGAACATCCAGGACGGCGTGGTGATCCACTCCAAATCCGGCGCGGCGGTGACCATTGGCGAATTCACCTCCATCGCTCACCGCTCGATCGTGCATGGCCCGTGCGCGGTCGGCGACCGGGTGTTCATCGGCTTCAACAGCGTGCTGTTCAACTGTGTTGTGGGTAACGGTTGCGTGGTACGGCACAACTCGGTGGTCGACGGCCGGGATCTGCCGGACGCGTTCTACGTGCCCTCCACCACCCGCATCGGCCCAGGCACCGACCTCTCGCAATTCCCGCCGGTGAGCGTCAGCGCTTCGGAGTTTTCCGAAGACGTGGCGCGCACCAACGTCGACCTGGTGCGCGGCTACAAAGCCTTGCAGAACGAGTTCTGAATCATGAGCAGTGTGTTGATTCGCAATGCGCGGCTGGTGAACGAGGGGCGGGAGTTCGACGCCGATCTGTTAGTCAGCCACGGGCGCATCGTCAAGATCGCCAGCAGCATCGAAGGGGAAAACGCCACTAGGGAAATCGACGCCAACGGTCAATGGCTGCTGCCGGGAATGATTGATGACCAGGTGCATTTCCGTGAGCCGGGTGCGCCGGCCAAGGGCAGCATCCACACTGAATCCCGTGCAGCGGTGGCCGGTGGCATCACCAGTTTCATGGACATGCCCAACACCCACCCTGCCACGCTTACCCTTGACGCGCTGGCCGACAAAAAGCGCCGGGCAGCGATCAATTCGGTGGCCAACTACGGTTTTCACTTCGGCGTCAGTCACGACAATCTGGACACGGTTGCAGCACTCAATCCGAGCGAAGTGGCCGGTGTGAAGGTGTTCATGGGCGCGTCCACCGGCAACATGCTGGTGGACGACCCCCACACCCTCGAGCGTCTGTTCGCTGAAGTGCCGACGATTCTGCTGGCCCACTGTGAACACACCCCGAGCATCGAAGCGAATGCCGCGAACTTGCGTGAACGGTTCGGCACCCAATTGCCACCCGATGCCCACGCGCTGATCCGCAATGCCGACACCTGCTTTCGTTCATCCTCTCTGGCGGTCGATCTGGCCAGACGTCACGGCACTCGCCTGCACGTGCTGCACCTGACCACGGCCCGGGAACTGGCGCTGTTCGAAGACAAACCGCTGACACAAAAACGCATCACCGCCGAAGTCTGCCTGCATCACTTGCTGTTTGATGACCGTGACTATCCGCACCTCGGCAACCTGATCAAATGCAATCCGGCGATCAAGTCCCAGAGCGATCGGGATGCCTTGCGTCACGCACTGCTGAGCAATCGACTGGACGTGATTGGCAGCGATCACGCGCCACACACCTGGGCGGAAAAACAGCAAGCGTATCAACAGGCACCGTCCGGACTGCCACTGGTGCAGCACGCGCTGCCGGCGTTATTCGAGCTGGTGGCGGATGGCGTGCTGCCGATCACCACGTTGGTAGCCAAGACCAGCCACCGAGTGGCGGATCTGTTTGCCATTCCGGATCGCGGTTATTTGCGTGAGGGGTATTGGGCGGATCTGGTGTTGGTTCAACCGGAGCCCGGGGGTGTCGCGGTGTCACGCCAACCGGTTCTGTCGCAATGCGGCTGGACGCCGTTCGCTCAGCGCAGCTTTCGTCATCGGGTCAGCACGACGATGGTGTCGGGGCAGATTGCTTGGCATGACCACCGGATTCATGACAACTGTCAGGGCTTACCGCTGCGGTTCATGCGCTGAAAAAAACCGCCTCCACTGACTGTGGAGGCGGTTTGATTTTTACGCTCTCGGTTTGACCGTACCGCAATCCTGCCCCAGCCAGACCGCACGGGTTTCCAGACTGCCCTTCTGGTTGATCCCGATGGCGTTGAAAGTGCCGTTGGCGACGGTGGTGAACTCGCGGTCACTGAGGAACGTCGCAACACCGGTGCCCTGGGCTTTCGGGCAACTGAAGCGGAATTTCCACTGGTTGCCGACGCGCTCGGTGATCTGCTGTTTGCAGCCCGACTGCGGATCCGCCAGCGGAATATCGTTGGTCGCCACCTGCTGCGGCGTCAGGCATGCGCGGATGCCCTTGCCGCCGATGTTGATCCCCTGCTTCTCCAGTTCCGCCCGTTGCTGCGGGGTGATCTGGCCCTGAATCTGGCCGAGTATCGATTGCACATCCATTACCTGATCATCGACTTTCACATTGCTCGACGTCATTTCCCACAACCCCGGCTGCAGCATTTGCGCCTGAGCAACCACCGGCAAGGCCAAACCCAGGCCCAGCGCCAAACCCAGCAGACGAACGTTCATTGAAAAACTCCTGATCAGTAGTGGCCGTTAGACGCCGGCCGCCGGTTTCGGTTCATGGCGCGCCGACGGCTTGAAAACAAATAGCGACAATCGCCCTGGAACATGGTCTGTTAAGCATTGAATCTTCAGGAGCAAGGTTGCCCCATGGATTATTTCGGACCGCACATTTTCGGTTATCTGATCGCCCTGATACACACCCTCGGCTCGATCGCGGCGATCCATGCCGTATTGACCGTCCGCACCGCCCAAGGCGCGATCGCCTGGGCGCTGTCGCTGATCTTCATTCCCTACCTCACCCTCATTCCGTATCTGGTGTTCGGTCGCAGCACCTTCGACGGCTACATCAAAGCTCGCCGCCAGGCCAACGAACAGATGCGCCAGGCGATTTCCGAACTCAACTGGCGGCCGTGGGTGGAAGAAGCCCTGACCGCCCGCGCCTCGAATGCTTATGACTCATTGCGGGCGATGCCGAAACTGGGACGCATGCCGTGCCTGGCCAACAATGAAGTGCGATTGCTGATCAACGGTGCCGCCACCTTCGAGGCGATTTTCCACGCAATCGACCTGGCGCGGGAAGCGGTGCTGATCCAGTTTTTCATCATTCACGACGATCGCCTGGGCCAGCGTTTGCGTGACCTGTTGCTGAAGAAAGCAGCCGAAGGCGTGGCGATTCATTTGCTCTACGACCGCATCGGCAGCCACGCCCTGCCCCACAGTTACGTGCAGGCGCTGCGCGACGGCGGCGTCGAGGTCAAGGCGTTTGCCACCCGCAGCGGCTGGCTCAATCGTTTCCAGGTGAATTTCCGCAACCACCGCAAGATCGTGGTGGTCGACGGGCTGATCGGATTTGTTGGCGGCCACAACGTCGGCGACGAGTACATGGGTGAAAAACCTCCGCTGGCGCCGTGGCGCGACACTCACGTCCAGGTGCGCGGTCCGGTGGTGGCGTGCATGCAGGAGTCATTTGCCGAAGACTGGTTCTGGGCTGCACGGACATTGCCGCCACTGATCCTGCCGGACGCGTATCCCGATGACGGCGTGCTTTGCCAATTGCTCGCCAGCGGCCCGGCGGATGCCTACGAAACCTGCTCGCTGTTCTTCGTCGAAGCCATCCACGCCGCCACCGAGCGCGTGTGGATCACCAGCCCCTACTTCATTCCCGACGAAGCCGTGTTCGCCGCATTACGCCTCGCGGTGTTGCGTGGGATTGATGTGCGTCTGTTGCTGCCTTCGCGTCCCGACCATCGCATCGTCTACGCCGCTTCCAGCCTGTATGCGTTCGAAGCGGTGCGCGCCGGCGTACGGGTATTCCGCTACGAACCGGGCTTCCTCCATCAGAAAGTGGTGTTGATCGACAGCGAGATCAGCGCCATCGGCAGCGCCAATCTGGACAACCGTTCGTTCCGGTTGAATTTCGAAGTGATGCTGCTGACCGTCGACAGTGAATTCGCCGCCAGCGTGGAACAGATGCTCAACGATGATTTCGCCCAGGCCTACGAAGTCGCCAAAGAAGAAAGCCGGGAGGTCCACCGCCTGCAACATGTCGGTATGCGGATCGCCCGGCTGATTTCACCGATTCTCTAGTTCAAGGGTTGTAGATATCGTCCCTCGTCCATGGCAATTCATGGCTGCCGTCGGCATGGGCCTTCACGGCGAGAATTTGGTGCAGATTGATCCAGCCGCGAGCGAATGCATAAGCGCAGCCCGCGAGGTACAGACGCCAGATACGCAACGCCTGGTCCGGCACCAGTTTCGCGGCGGCTTCAAGATTGTCTTCCAGCCGTTCGCTCCAGTGGTCCAGGGTGCGTGCGTAATGCAGGCGCAGACTCTCGACGTCGACAATCTCCAGACCCGCGTCACTGATCTCGGCCGAGATCATCGCCAGGTGCGGTAGCTCGCCGTTGGGGAACACGTATTTCTCGATGAAGTCCCCGGCACCGCGTCCCACCGGACGGCCATCGGTGTGCTTGGCGGTGATGCCGTGGTTCATCACCAGGCCGCCCTCTTTCACTGCACCGAACAGGGTTTTGCAGTATTCGGAGAGATTGGCATGACCGACGTGCTCGAACATGCCGACGCTGACCACTTTGTCGAAACGCCCGTCCTGGGGTAGATCGCGGTAGTCGAGCAGTTGCAGTTCGATCTGGTCTTCCAGGCCTTCGGCTTTTACCCGCTCACGGGCCAGGGCCAGTTGCTCTTTGCTCAGGGTGATTCCGAAGACCTTGGCGCCGAACTCGCGGGCGGCATAACGCGCCAGCCCGCCCCAACCACAACCCACATCCAGCAGATAATCGCCGGGCTGCAGACGCAGCTTGCGGCACAGGTGCCGGAATTTGGCCTGCTGGGCTTGCTCCAGGGATTCGCTGCCGGTTTCGAAATACGCGCAGGAATACGCCATGTCGCTGTCCAGCCACAGCTGATAGAACGCGTTGGACAGGTCGTAATGATAGGAGATGGCCTTGGCGTCGGTTTCCTTGTCGTGCACGTTGCGCACCGGCTGGCTGTCTTCGTCCTCGTCGAGCAATGCGGAACTCAACTCATCGCACACCCGGATGACCTCGCTGATCGAGCCCTCCAGTTCGAGTTTGCCCTCGACGAACGCCGCCCCCAGCGCATCGAGACTTGGATGGGTCAACTGGGACACCATCAACGGGTCCTTGACCACGATGGTGACGCTGGGCGTCGGGCCCAGATTGAATTCATGGCCGTCCCAGAGTCGCAGGCGAAGCGGAAGCTGCAGATTCTGTAAGGCCGGTGGAAGTTGCGCGAGCATGGAATATCCCCCTGGTTTCAGACGTCTGATCTGAGGGTAGACCATCCTTGAAAATTAGCAGGCTATCGATTTGATAGTCGCCGCCTATCAGCCACATCGGCTGTCACCGCGCTGTCATCCCTGTTTCAGTGCGCCTTCTCAAGTGACTGCGAGACAGGCGCACAGTTCGAAAAATGCTCGCTCAGTCCGATGCTTTCAGCTTCAGCAGTGGCTCTTGAAACCGCAGCAGGCGTCCAGCATTGCCGAGCACCAACAACGTGCTCAGGTTGTGCAGCAACGCCGCGATCATCGCGCCCGCCGCACCGAACCAGCCGAAGGCGGCGAACACCACGATGGCCAGCGTCCAGCCCAGGCCGATGATCACATTCACCTGTAAGGTCCGTCGGCACTGCCGGCTCAGGCGCACACAGGTGCCGAGCCGACGCAGGTCGCTGCCGATCAGCACAATGTCGGCGGACGCCAGTGCGATGTCCGCGCCGCCCGCGCCCATCGCCACCCCGACGACGCCCGCCTTGAGCGCCAGCGAATCGTTGATCCCGTCGCCGACCACCATCGGCCGGAAGCCATTGTCGATTTCCTTGAGCACTCGATTGAGTTTGTCTTCGGGCAACGCCTGGGCTTCGACTTCGTGCAGGCCGACATCCTTGGCCAGGGTTTGCGCGACGCTCTGCCGGTCACCGGTCAACAGCAGTTGGCGCCCCAGCCCGAGGTCACGCAGCTCACTCAGCGCAAATCGCGCTTCCGGTTTGACCGTGTCGGCCAGCAACAGCCAGGCAAGGAATTCGCCATTCAAGGCCAACCCGGCAATCGGGCCATCGTGCTCGGGGATGGCGGTAGTCGGGATGCCCAACTGCGCAAACAGCTCCGGACGCCCGAGTGCTGCTTCGCCTTGCGCAGTCCCGGCGACTACGCCCAACCCCTGCCGCTCATGAATATCGGCCAGCACCAGCGCCTCTTCTGCGCTGACCAGTCCGGCCAGGGCGCGGCTGACCGGATGACTGCTCGCCGCGCCCAGGCTTGCAGCCAGCGCCATCACCCTCCCGTGATCCGCTCGCGCACTGTTGATCGACTGCAAACGCAGCGTGCCGTACGTCAGGGTCCCAGTCTTGTCGACGACCAGCGAAGTGAGGTCGGCCAGTTCCTCAAGAAATGCCGAACTACGGATCAGAATCCCGTGCCGCGCCGCCACCGCCACCCCGGCAATCGCCGTGGCCGGCGCTGACAACACCAGCGCACATGGGCATGCCGCCACCAACACCGCGAGCATCGCCTGCGCATCGTGGGTGATAAACCAGGTGACCGCCGCGAGCAATAACACCAGCACCATGTAACTGCCGGCATAGCGTTCGAGCAAACGGGTGATCGGTGGCTTGGAGCGTTCGGCGTTCTGCATCAGCGCGATGACCTTGCCGAGGGTGGACTCATCCCCGGTCCGGGTCACTTCGATTCGCAGTAGCCCGTCGAGGTTGATCGCGCCGCCGAACACCGCCCTGCCGACGCCCGCCTCCACCGGTACCGACTCACCGGTGATCGACGCCGTATCGAGGCTGGCCTGTCCCGACAACACCCGACCGTCCGCCGGCACCCGATCCCCGGCGCGCACCTCCACCTTGTCGCCGGCCCTGAGCGTGCCGTTGTCGACTTCGATGATCGAGCCGTCCGCCTGTACCTTGCGCGCATGGCTGCGGGTCAGTTGGCCGAGGGCGTGAATCGCTTCCTGGGAGCCGATCACGCTGCGTTCTTCCAGCACGTGGCCGAAGATCATGATAATCGGCAACAACGCGGCCGTGAGCAGATCCCCCGTGGCCCAGGCCCCGATCATCGCCAGGGCGATCAACTGGTCGGTGATGCCGTGCAGGCTCGGATAACGCAGGCTGAACCACGCCGAACGCATTACCGGCACAGCCACTAATAAAGAAGCAAATCCGAGCAACAACTGACTGACGCCCGTCTGTTCCGGCATCAGCCAGCGCCAGATCAGCCCCAGACCAAGCAAGCCGAGGGCAAGCATCGCCAGGGTCAACTGGCGTGCGGCGCGGCGTTGTTCGGCCGAGGACAACAGGCTCGGTGCGGTGGTGGTGGCAGTCATTGGCTGGCTCCCTGAATGATCAGGCGTGAATCGTCTTTCGGGTCGACCGTGGTCACCGAACCGGCCTGACCGAGAATCTTCGGCATCCGCTCGCGGTACAGACGCAACAGCAGTTGCGGGTCCGTGCCCTGCTGTTGCGCCTTGGCCAGGCTCAACACCGTCGCCGTGTCGGCGGAGGCTTTGGCCAGGCGCTCACCGGCCTGGGCGTGGGCGACTTGCAGCGTGCGGTCGGCCTGCTCGTTGGCGGACTGGGTGAGTTTCTCAGCTTCCGTGCGGGCATTGGCGACCGCTTTGTCGGCTTGCTGACTGGCGGTGAGGACGGCATTGAACGCGCTCACCGCCGGCTCCGGCAGACTCGATTGCACATCGACCCGCGCTACTTCGATGCCGATGCCCTGCCCGCTCGCCTTCAACTCGGCGAGACGTCGGTTGATGCCTTGCACCAGATCACCCCGCAATCGTTCGCGACGTTCGGCCGCCTGATTATCAGCGCCGATCAACTCCGGCCGCGCTACCAGAATCGTGTCCAGATCCCGCGCCGCCGTCAGCGCCACCGCGCTGCGCGTCACCACTCGATCCAGGGACGGCAGCACATGCTCGCCTTGCAGCACGAAGTCATAGGGATCGGTGACCTTGTAGAAGACCCGCACATCCAGTTGCACCACACCGGCGTCACCGGTGAGCAGATAACCGGAGCCGGCCAGCGCATCACTCAACGGCGTGGCGAAGGTTGCCACGCGATCCGCCTGCAAGGCCTGATCGCTGCGCAATAGATTTTCCACCCGTCGCTCGATCACCCGATCTGCCGCCGGCACCACCACCACTTGCTCGAACGGCTGTGGCCACGCTAATAACAGCCCGGCATTCTGAATGCGATCCAGCGCTCCGAAATGCAAAACCACCGCTCGGTTTTGCGGATCGATCTGCCGGACATTGGAAAATGCCCAGGCCAATGCCGCGAGCACCGTCACCGCGTACAGGGCGAAAAACGCCAGACGTCCCGCCTGAATCCAAGGACTGTTCAGCGAATGTGTTCCACGTGGAACTTCATTCATGGCTGTGTTCCGCTCTTGCTGTCGAGCGTGGGTGGACCGTCGACCAACACGCGGAATGGCGCGGCGTCGGTGCGCAGGATCAGTTTGGTGTCTGGCGAAACGATGGTGCCGAGGGTGTCCAGCGAACGCAGCAGGTTGTACAGCTGCGGCGAACCGGCGTAAGCACGCCCGTAAATCTGCGCCGCTTCCACCCGCGATTGGGCTTCGATATCAGCAGCTTTCACCGTGGCATCGGCTTGCACGATACGCGCATCGCGTTCAGCGGCGGAGCGGATTTGCGCTGCCTCACGCTTGCCGATGGCGGTGCGTTCGGTGGCGATGGTTTCACGCTCGGCACGCATCCGGTCGACCGTTGCGGTCAGGGTCACCGACGGCAACGTCAGGCGCTCGATGCCCACCTGCACCACCCGCACGCCATAAGTGGCGAGCAGTTGCTGATCGATTTGCTGGCGCAACTGCGTTTCAAAATCGGCGATGCGAACCTGACTGGCATCGGTGTTCACCAGATTGGCCAGATCAAAACTGCTGGCCGTGGTTTCCAGTGCCGAGCCGACAAACGTGCGAATCTGCCGCGCCGCTTCGTCCGGCTGGTTCTGCACGGCGCGCATGAAGCGCTGCACGTTGTCGGGATCGCCCTGCACCTGCCAGGCCACGTACGCCTGCACGATGATGCGCAAACCGTCGCGGGTGCCGACGTCCTGCAAGCCGCTGGAGGTCGTGCGCAAACGCAGGTCCACCGGAATCGCTGCTTCGAACGGCGCCGGCCAACGCCAGCTCAGGCCCGGTTCCAGCAATACGCGGGACGGGTTGCCGAAACGGGTGATGACCGTGGCTTCACCGGAACGCACTTGCACCAGGCTCGCCGCCGCGACGGCGAACGCCACCAGCAACGCTGCCCAGCCCATGCGTTTCCACGGAAAAGGCCCCGCCTCTTCCGGCGCACCGTGGTGATGGTGATGATGCCCGTGATGGTGATGACCGCCGCCATGCGCCTGATCGTGGCCGCTGTGGTCATGGTGATCGTGAGTGTGCGACTGGCTCAATGGGTGGCTCCTGGCTGAGCGGTGGTGCGCGCCGGATCTGCCGGCAGCGTGAACGTACGCAGGTCGATGGTCGGTGCGTTATTGCTGCCGCCCAGGCGATGGTCGAGTATCAACAGTTTGGCCTTGCTCAACCCCTGGCTGAGCTGGCTGAGGTATTGCTCCAGCACGAAGGCCTGGCCGGCACTGGCGTAGGCCTTTTGTTCGGCGCTGAATTTCAGATCTGCCGCCCGGGCCGTGGCGTTGGTTTCATGGGCGTTGGCACTGGCCTGATCCCGAGCGAGGCTAGCCTGCAACTGCGCCTGATTACTCGCTTCGGCAGCGGCGCCACGCTCGCGGGAGATCAACGCCTGAGCACCGATCTGAGCCGCCTGCACGCTGTGATAGGCATTGGCCGCCCCGGCCGGCGGGTGAATCGCTTCGACCACCGTGGCGAGAATTTCCACGCCGCTGTCGAGTTTCTGCAAATCGCTTTGCACGGCGCGGCCGATTTCTTCGGCGAGCCCGGTCCTGTCCTCGCCGAGCAAACCGTCGAGGGTGCGCGAGGCAAAGTCATGCACCAGAATCCGGCTGGCGGTGCTGCGGATCAGCGTCGGCACATCGGCACTGTTGTAGGTAGCGGCGAGGGCGGCTTGATCGCTCAGGCCGATGCGATAGACGAAGCGCACGTCCATGTTGACGATCTGAAAGCTCTGCTGATCGCCACGGCTGCTGGCGATTACCTGCGACTTGTCATTGACGTGGCTGGCGTCCCACAGACGATTGGCGGTGAGCGGCGCCGGGCCTTCTGCCGGGGCCAACTGCACGGGTGCCGGGTTTTCGCCGACGCTGGTCGCCAGTTCATGCACCACACCGTTTTCAACACTCAGCACACGCCCCAGCGGCCATGGCAAACCCGCATGCAGCCCCGGCCCGAACACCTGCACCGGTTTGCCGAAGCGCTCGTAGATGCCACGGCTTTGCATCGGAATTTCGTGAAGACCGGTGAGCAGCCAGCCCACCGCTGCCACCAGCAGCAACACCGGCAAGAATGCGCGACGCATGTAACTGAAGGCCCAGATCTGGCGCAGATCGATGCCGAAGCGGTTGTGCAATTCATGCTGCAACGCGAGCAGAGGTTGTGGCGGCCAGCGCAGCAGGTCGGCAACAAAACTGCGCGCCAGCAGCACCGGTTCGAGTTGTTCACGGCGCGGGCTGAACAACGACAGCAACGCACGCAACAGCAATTCGAGAGCGACCAGCCCCGGCAGAATGCCGATCAATACCGCCAGACGCACCGGCCAGATTGCACGGTCACTGGCGAACAACAGGCACAACGCACCCAGCACCAAACTGATGATTGCCACTCGCGTCAACTGCGCCAGCGCTTCGGCCTCGGGCCATTGCGCCGGATTTTCCTGCGCCAGCTGTCGCTCCAGCACCAGCAGAGCGAACGCCAGCAGCAAGGCGATGGCTGCGCCGACCGTGGCGGACAACCCCACACCCGCCGTCGGCAGCGTCAAATTCCACGTCTGTTCGATGCTTAACAGCACCAGCAACGACCACCCACCCAGCCACAACGTGGGCGCGCCGATCTGCCCGAGCAGGCGCAGACTGCGCTGGCTCATCCGATCCAGCAGCCGCTCGTACCAGCCGTCCGGCACCGGTTCCTGCGCAGCGGTAACCGGCACGACGGGATTGATCACCCGCGCCCGCCATTGCGTCCCCCACCACGCCGATTGCAGCCCGGCCACCAGCACCAGCAAGGCCGCGCTTTGATTGACCAGCAACGCGGGCCACAGCGAGAGCGGCGCAAACAGCCCGACAAAAAACGCCAGCACCCACCCTGCTCCGGCCAATGCCCCCAGACCGATCGCCAGGCGACGCAAACGCCGGCCCTGCGTTGCCGCTTGCTGAAAGCGCGGCAACCCGGTCACCGGCATGCCTTCATCCAGATCGACTTGCATATCCCCCCAAAACCCTTGGCTCACTGCACATATCGTTACGGTATAACGAAAGTCGTGAAATATTTGTACTCATTTGCACCATTCAAAGAGGCGCAACCTGTCGCTTGCCTGAAGCCTTGACCGAAATGTCTGGAAACGCTCATATTACGTTCGTAATTTTAAGCTCGAACTACTTTTAGTGATCCGCATCCTTCAGCCAGGAGCAACAGCATGAGCAACTATGACGTGGTGATTCTGGGCGGCGGCCCCGGCGGTTATAACGCAGCAATCCGCGCTGGCCAGCTGGGCCTCAAGGCCGCGTGCGTCGAGGGCCGCGCCACGCTGGGAGGCACCTGCCTGAACGTCGGCTGCATGCCGTCCAAGGCGCTTTTGCATGCCTCCGAGCTCTACGAAGCGGCACTGGGAGCGGAGTTCGCCAACCTCGGTATCGAGGTCAAACCCACGCTCAACCTCGCGCAAATGATGAAACAGAAAGACGAAAGCGTGAGCGGCCTGACCAAAGGCATCGAGTTTCTGTTTCGCAAGAACAAGGTCGACTGGATCAAGGGCTGGGGCCACATCGACGGTCCCGGAAAAGTCAGCGTGACCGGCGATCAAGGCAGCCGGATCGAGCTGACCGCCAAGGACATCGTCATCGCCACCGGCTCCGAGCCCACTCCCCTGCCCGGCGTGGAGATCGACAACAAGCGCATCCTCGACTCCACCGGTGCGCTGTCCCTGAGTGAAGTGCCCAAACATCTGGTGGTGATCGGTGCGGGTGTGATCGGCCTCGAACTCGGCTCGGTCTGGCGCCGGCTCGGCGCACAGGTGACGGTGGTGGAATACCTCGACCGCATCTGCCCCGGTGTCGACGGCGAAGCCGGCAAGACCCTGCAACGCTCGCTGAGCAAACAGGGGATCAGCTTCAAGCTGAGCTCGAAAGTGACCAGCGCCACCTCCTCGGCCACTGGCGTACAGCTCAGCGTCGAACCCGCCGCGGGCGGCAGCGCGGAAATTCTCGAGGCCGATTACGTGCTGGTGGCCATCGGTCGTCGTCCGTACACCCAGGGCCTGGGCCTGGAAAACGTCGGCCTGAGCACCGACAAACGCGGCATGCTCGCCAACAAACAGCATCGCACCGAAGCGCCCGGCGTGTGGGTGATCGGCGACGTGACGTCCGGGCCGATGCTCGCGCACAAGGCCGAAGACGAAGCCATGGCCTGCATCGAGCAGATCGTCGGCAAGGCCGGCGAGGTCAATTACGACCTGATTCCCAACGTGATCTACACCCGCCCGGAACTGGCCAGCGTCGGCAAGACCGAAGAGCAGCTGAAAGCCGAAGGCCGGGCGTACAAGGTTGGCAAATTCCCGTTCACCGCCAACAGCCGGGCGAAGATCAATCACGAGACCGAAGGCTTTGCCAAAGTCATCGCCGATGAGCGCACCGACGAAGTCCTCGGCGTGCACCTGGTCGGCCCGAGCGTCAGTGAAATGATCGGCGAGTTCTGTGTGGCCATGGAATTCAGCGCCTCAGCCGAAGACATCGCCCTGACCTGCCACCCGCATCCAACCCGCTCCGAAGCGTTGCGTCAGGCGGCGATGAATGTCGAGGGGATGGCGACGCAGATGTAAGCACTGTGCGAATACTTCCCGCGCAATGCGGGAAGTATCAGGACGGCAGATGCCCCAGCGGCAGCGCGCCAGGCGTCTTCACCGTGTGAATCGCAAAATTGCTGCGGATATCGCTCACCCCCGGCAGCTTCAACAGGCACCCGGTGAGAAAGCGGTCATAGGCGCGCAGATCCGGCACCACCACTTGCAGCAGAAAGTCCGATTCCCCGGACACCAGAAACGCCGAAATCACCTCCGGCAACGCCGTCACCGCCCGGTGGAACGCCTCGGCCTGTTCGTCGTTGTGGCGCTCGACCTTGACCCCGACAAACACCGTCAGCCCCAACCCCACTTCATCACGATCCAGATTGGCCTGATAACCGCGAATCACCCCGGCCTCTTCGAGCATCCGTACCCGGCGCAAACACGGCGACGCCGACAGACCAATTTCGTCGGCCAGCTGCACATTGCTCAGGCGCCCGTCTCGTTGCAGCGCGGCGAGAATCTTGCGATCGAAGGCATCCAGTTTCATGGTTGGCAGATCCTGATGGCTTTAGCGGTGAAAGCGCGCAGATTATGCCAATTCAGTCGCCTTTAGAAGCGGACTACGCAACCACCTGCCCTGCCCTTCGGCCCTAGACTGAGGCGACCGAATCGACAACGAATGGGGTGCGACATGGCAAGTCTCTGGCTGTTTTTCCTGGCGCTGGCGGTAGTCTTTCTGTTGCCCGGCCCGGACATGATCCTGCTGCTGCAGACCGGCGCTCGCCAGGGGCGCGGTGCAGCGCTGGCCACGGCGGTGGGTCTGGCCATCGCCCGAGGCTGTCATGTAGCGCTCGCGGCGTTGGGGCTGGCGGCGCTGTTCAAGGCGGCACCGTGGACGTTCGATGCTGTGCGGATCGCCGGGGCGGCGTATTTGCTGTGGATCGGCATTCAGTGCCTGCGCACCACGCTGCTGCCGGATCTGAACGCCGGCACCGAGACGGACAGTCATGCGCAGTGGTACGCCGCCATCCGCCGCGGCCTGCTGACCAATCTGCTCAACCCGAAAGCACTGCTGTTCTGCTCGGTGCTGCTGCCGCAGTTCATCGTGGCACATGGCGCACCGGTGCTGACGCAATTCGCCGTGCTCGGTGCGATGCTGGTGGGCGCAGGACTGCTGTTCGACAGCGCCTACGCCCTGACCGGCGCCGCGCTGGGTCGCTGGCTGAAACACAGCCCGACAGCCCAGCGAGTACAGCAGTGGCTGTTCGGCAGCCTGTTGATCGGCTTTGCCGTGCGCCTGACCTTCCTCCAGCAGGCTTAGGTTTTGCGGGTCTTGCGCTGGCGGCGGGTGATCAGCAG
The DNA here is from genome assembly GCF_021603585.1 of Pseudomonas sputi. Classification (GTDB taxonomy): domain Bacteria; phylum Pseudomonadota; class Gammaproteobacteria; order Pseudomonadales; family Pseudomonadaceae; genus Aquipseudomonas; species Aquipseudomonas sputi. The sequence goes on from NZ_BQHI01000007.1 coordinate 146,532, forward strand.
CAACACCACCGCGGTGAAGGCCACGATCGCTCCGATCTGAACCGGCCACTTGTACGGCCGCAGTGTCGAACGCACCGAGTCTGCCACCTGAGTGACGTAGCGCTTGTCGGCGTTTTCAAAGTCCGGATAGGGGCATTGATGGCCGAAATCCACGGCCCACAAAACGTACGGCCCCTCATCGACATAGCGTTTGTACAACGCGCTCTGCTCTTCCAGACTGCTGTTCCAGCCCGCCGCCGAGCACAACACAGCGGCAAACGCCTGACTGGTGTGCGGCAGATTATCCGCCGCCTGGCTGGCCAGCGCCGTCGCAACAAAACGATAGTGATAACGCTCGTCCGGCTGCGCTTCACTGGCCTTCTGACGTTGCACTTCGGCCTCGCTGACCAACGGCCCGACTTTCAGCTCGGTGTTTTCCAGGCTGTAGTTGCCGCCGAAGGTCGCGTAATCCGGGGCCATTTCGTAGCCCAGAATGTCCATGCCCCACTCACGAGCCGTCCACGCCGCATTGAACAGTGCGCTGGCACGTTTGGTCGGCCACCACGCTGAGTCGGCCTTCAGGCGTTGCTCGCCATAGAGCCGGGCCTTGTTCTGCAGATCAGCACTGTCGAAATAACCGACCGCTTCTTCGTAGTGCCCCTCACGCAACAACCGCCGCCCCAGCAGATTGCGCAGGCTGGCGGCCACCGGCAGCGGCACGTAATGGTCGCGCTCCTGCTGGCTCAGCGCGGGCGGTGCCGGCACGTTGGTATCGACATAGTTTTTCAACTCCTCGACCGTCAGCACTCGCTCGGCCACGGTCGCCGCGTCGAACCAGTAAATGTGCTGGCTGCGATACAACTGGTCGAAGGCCTGCAGGTACTCGCCACGTTGCAGCGCAAGAATGGCGCTTTCACCTTCGACCCGGCATTTCGGCTGCACGGTTTCGAGATTCCAGTCGGCGGTGCGCCGCTCGCCCCAGGACTCGTCCTGCGGGAACGCTTGCGCGGCCTTCGCGTAGGCCGCAGCTGCCGCATTCTTGTCGCCATCGCGCACCGCCAGTTTCGCCCGCAGCCACCACGCCAGGCCGCTGTCGCCCGCGTGTTCGAGGAACGCCTTGGCGCTGGCGTAATCGCCCTGCTGATAATTCATCGCTGCCAGACGATCAGCGTTGTCGAGGCTGCCGCGGGTACTCGCTTGCAGCGCCTTGACCAGCTTTTTCTCGTTCGGCGGCTCATCGCCGAACGACCAGCCGATCCGGCTGATCAGCGAGGCGGTCACCAGTTGCTGCACCGCTTCGCCGCGCAGCAGTTTCGTGAGCCGGTCTTCGGGCTCTTCGGCCAGTTCGTTCATCAACTGTTTGAGCGAGGTGTAACCGACGTTCGAGCCGTGCAGGTTCTGCGCGGCATAGAGCTTGATGGCGTTGTTCCAGTCACCCGCCGTGCGCAGCGCCCGCGCCTCTTCACCGAGGCTGGCCACGCCCAGCTCCAGCGGATCGCTGAAACCGTCGATGCTCAGTTGCCGCGCCTGGCGGAAGGCGTCGATGGCGTTTTCCAAGGCTTCGATCGCGTCGCCTGCTTCATTGCTCATGGCAAAGAACGCCCGGCCCAGCGAATAAGCAGCCCAAGTGCTGCGCAAAGGACGTTGATTGGCCGGCAGCGCCAGCAACTGGTGGAAATACTCGACAGCCAACTGATGATCGCCGGCCCCGAACGCCACGGCGCCCGCCACATACAGACGCAGTTCCGCCGGCAGGCTCGCGCCCTGCGCTTCGACCTGACGGGCGTCGGTCAGGCTGCGCAGGTGTTTGACCAGCGCTTGCTGTTCAGGGGTCAGGCCGATCTGCTCGGCCTTCTCGCGCACCTCGGCGGGTTCTGGCGCTTCGGCGTAAATGTCATCCGGATGGTGGGGGGCAGCGGTGACATTCTTCAGCCCGGCAATGGTTTTGCCGAGGCGACTGATCTCGAACCTGAAGTTGCCCTCCGGCAGTTCCGCCAGCGATTGCCCGCGATCGTCGAGCAGACGCATCGGAAAATCCGGGCCGCAGGCCAGCGCCGAACCCAGCGGCAGGCTGAGGCTCAGGCAAAGCAGATGGCGGGGCCAGTTACGGGTCAACATGCGAACCTCCTTGATCAATATTTGCGCAACGTGCCCAACCGATCGCACGCTGCCCGCCCGCCGGTATTCGGCCGTCGCGCAGGCGGGTGAAGGTAAGCAGATCCGCCGTCTGTTGCAATGCATAACCGGCGAGCGCATCGGCGCCCTCGCAGCTCTGGGCCTTGAGGGTGATGCGGGCGGGCCAGGCGCTGTCGAGGTTGCCAACATTGCGCAAAGCAATGTCTTGCAGACCGTTATGTTCGTTGAACGTCACGCCAAGCTGGCTGCTCAATGCATCGCCTCGGGCGACCGCACGCAGCGTGCTCAGGCTCCAGGCCCTGCGGTCGTTGGCCAACGGCAGACGAAACCAGATCAGACCGGCCAGGTGCGCCGGGCGATCCTCGCGTAATTCATTGGCCAGTCGGCTCAGTTGTTGCGGATCGGCGAGCAATTCGCGTCGCTGGCCACCACGCTCGAGCGGCACTTCGCTTTCCACCACCGGGGCGCCATCGGCATCCGCCAACAACGCCACGCCATAGGCCGGCAGCGCCAGGTAAAACGGTTTGTCAGTCACTCGCCCCCAGGCCTTGGCCCAGCGCTGCGCCTGCTCGGGATCGAACAGACCGCGACGCGGATCGCTGACGGCATGCACCTGCAACACACTGCTGTCGACGGTCGCCAGGAGCGCCGGCAATTGCGGACTGTCGAGCCAGGCAGGCAACGCGGTGATACTCAGAGGCAGGTTGGCCGGCAATGCGCCGCGCAGGTGAGCGAGGAATTCGGTATAGACCGACAGTCGGGCACTGCCGGCGTCATGGTCGATCTCGACCCCGGCCAGCGTGAGCCCCTGCCCTTGCCAGTCGGCAAGTACCTGAAGGATTTGCGCCGTGACCGCTTGCGGGTCGAGCGCCTTGAGCTGGCCATCGAGGCGAATCACCGCGATCAACGGCCGGGCATCGCGTTTCAGCAACGCGAAATCGACGCGTGCCCGACTCCATCCGGCATTCGGGAAAGCCTGCAACGCCAATACCCGCAACGTCGAGAAGTCGTTGCGACTGTCGTTCAGGGCAGGTTCATGGGCCGGCGTCCATTGCCGTTGCCAGACATAAAGCTGCTGATCGAGCGGCGCTGCGTCCTGCCGTTCACAAGCACACAGCAACAACACAGCCACCAGGGCTGACCACCCGATGATAAAGCGCATACCTTGCAGATCCCTGAGACATCAGGCTGCAAGGTTACACAAAAGCGCTCAGGGCTTGCGGGCAATGATGACCTGACTCTTCGCCACCACCGCATCCAGCGCCTGCTTGATCTGCGCGCCGCGCGGCGAGTCGAGCACCGCTTGCCAGGTCTCGGCCCAATGGTTGAGCAGCGGATGATCCGGGTTGCTGAACTCGACCTTGGCCTCCCAGAACAGCAACATCCACATCGACCAGTAAAAGCCGTACTGGCTGTGGCTGATGATCTCGAGCCCCGCCTCACTGACCATCGCCTTGAACTGCTCTTCACTGATGATGCGAATGTGGTTGGGCTTCTGGAAATACTCCGGCGCGGCGATGTCCTTTTGCAGGTCTTCGGAGCTCGGGTGCGGCACGCTCAGCAGATACAGCGCGCCCGACTGGCCGACGCGCACCAGTTCGGCGAGGAACTGCGCCGGGTCGTCAACGTGCTCGATGACTTCGGTGGACACCACGCGAGTGGCGGTGCCATCAGCAATCGGCAGCGGATTGCAGTCGGTCACATGGCACTCGACGCTACGCGCCGGCGTATCGCTCAGGCGCTGGCGAGTCGCCTCGACCTTGGCGCCGTCGATGTCGGCGATGATGATCTTCGCCCCGCGCATGCCGCAGAAATGCACGTTGCCACCGTCGCCACAGCCAACGTCGAGCAAGGTGTCATCGGCGGTCACCGGGAAGCCTTTGAACAGCTCACCGGTTTCCTGGTTGAACCAGCCGCTGAGCATCGCGTCGTGCAGGCCGAGCATGTACGAATCGACCTTTCCGGCAGCTGGCTGCTCGGGCATCAGTGCAGGCGTCGACGCCGTGAGTTTCTTCAAAAGGCTCAGCATGAGGTGGCTCCAGAGGATGGGACGGCGATTCGCGATGTACCGAGGCGCCGCACCAGGGCAGCGCCTCGATTGCGCATCGGCATTTCGATGACACGGTAATTAAGCTCGCTGAGCAGCACGATCAGACCGAACGCCAGCAACAGCGTGATGATCGGGTGACCGGCAGGGCTGGGCATTCCCGCCTCCTGCAAGCGGAAGATCAGCTCACGCACCAATTGGTAAGCCGGAATGTGGATCAGGTAGATCCCGTAGGAACGGCTGCCGACCCACGCCATCAACCGTTGCAGCCTGCCGGCAGGCAGCAGGTAATCGCGGTTGTACGAAGCGATCCACACCAGCAGTACGCCGAGCACGGCAATCGAGCCGATGCGCCAGGAAGTGAAAGTAAAACGGTCGGTGGCCATGTAGCTCAGCAACAGCGCCAGCACGATCAGCGCACCCACTCCGGCCCACGGGCGGCGCAGGAAAGTCGGCTCCCACCGGCGATAGCCCGGCTGCATGCTCCACATCGCCAGCAACACACCCAGGACCAGCGCATCGGTGCGGATCACCATCAATATCGGCGTGCGCAGGGTGAACAATTGCACCGCAACCAGCGCCAGCAGCGCCCAGACCAGACGTTTGCGGCACACCAGAATCAGCAGCGGGAACAGCAGATAGAACTGCTCCTCCAGCGCCAGGCTCCAGTACACGAAACTGCTGCCGTACTCGTAATGAAAAAAACTGTCGGCAAAACGGAAGTTGGCGTACTGCAACACGCCCGCCAGCGTCGCTTGCAGGTTGGCGTGCAACGTACCGAATGCTCCGGAGCGATTGAGAAACAGGCAAGCGAGCAACATCAGCGCCAGCCACAACCACGCTGACGGCAGCAGACGAAAGCCCCGGCGCAACCAGAAGTCCCGCGTCTGCTCCCAGCACTCCTGACGGGTCGTGCAGCCTCGCAACGCCGGGATCAGACTGCGGGCGATGACGAATCCGGAGATCGCGAAAAACAGATCGACGCCCCACCACGGCTGCGCCCAGGCGTGGATTTTTTCCAGCAAGGGCACCGGGTCGGTGAACAGGCTGCCCTGCAAATGATGAAACAGCACACCGAGCACCGCGATCGCTCGCAGTACTTCGATATCCAGGATTCGTTTGTCGCTCATGCCTGGGGCACCTCTGTGCCCGCAGATGCCTGACGCTCGAACAACTGCGCGAGAAAAGCCCGCAGCCGCTGCTCGGCCACCGCCTGACTGCAGAAACCCCGCAGGCTGCTGACGGCCTGGGCAGCCATTTGTGCGTAACGTTGCGGATCGTGTTTCGCCACCTCGTAACTGTCGCGATAGGCCACGCAGACCGACGCCCAGTTGGTCATATAGCGCAACGTGCGGAACGCCTTGCGCGGATCGTGAGGCCAGGCGGTGAGTTCATCGGTGGACTCGACCAGGAACGCATTGTCGGTGCTCAGGTAATCGATCATCGCCGTGGTGCGCGGCGCCACGGCCGGCTTGCCGCAGGACATGAACTCCATCAGCGGCAGGCACTGGCCTTCGCCGTAGGAAGTGTTCACCACGTAGCGGGTAGCCTGCACCAGGCGTTCGTAGTCCGGGTCCGCAAGGTAGCCATAAATCAGCACGATGCGGCAGCGGTAGGACTGATTCTTGTACAGGTGATGAAGAATGTCGCTCAGCGCTTCTTCAGCATCGTGGTGCGTGAGCTTGAGCACCAGCGTCGCGTCTTCGACATCGCGAAACGTCACGCAGAATGCGCTGAGCATGTCTTCCCAGTTCTTGCGTCCGTCACCGGGATTGAACACCGACGTGTAAACGACACCGTCCAGCAACAGCGCCTGCTCGCGAACCGGCGCCCGGAAATCGATGCCCTTGCCGCGGCGCAAATGTTTCGGGCCAAACGCGTCGAGATCGAGCTGACGGCTGTCGGCGACCAGCCCCTTGATCTTCAACCGCACCGGCCCTGTCGAGGGCTGGCCCTGAAGCTGCGCGCCACGGGCCGCAAAGCGGTCCCATACCGGTGCCGGCACCGCGACGATCGGGTAGTCGGCGCCCATGGCCTCGCGCACAGCATTGACCGTATAGCTGGAATGGGTGATCGCTGCTCCGCAGGCCCGGAGTACCGTGCGCCAGTCATTGCGCGGCTCGTTGTCGAAGGGTTCGTCGGGGATGGTGCTGAATTCCCAGGCGAACACCGGCAGCGTCGGGCACGCCAGGTGGATCGGCGTGCGGTGCGGCGGCGAGAACGACAGAAACACACACGGCTCGCCACGGGCCAGGCATTCCAGATACAGCGCATCGACTTCGCGCGCCGGGTCGGTGACTTCCACCACACGCCCGAGGCGTTCGAGCACCGGCCGGTATTCCTTGAGCACGAAGTAGTAGCTGTACTCCGAACGGCCCAGGTTTTGCGCAATGGTGTGCTGGTTGGTTTCCGAGTGAATGATGATCAGCATGAGGCGTTATCCGTCACGGGGGCGGCATCGGCAGCCAGCGGCACGAGGCCGAAAAAGTCCGCCATGCGCCGCTGCACCGGGGCGAACGCGCAATAGTCGTGCATGCGCTCCACAGCGGCGGCAGACATGCGCGCGTAATCCTGCGGCTGCGCCTTGGCCATCCGGTAGCTGTTCTCGTAGGCGCTTTTGAGCGAGGCCCAGTCCGGCCGATAGCGCAGGGTGCGGTAGATGATGCGGGTGTCCTGGGGCCAGATCGTCAGCTCTTCGCTGGACCGGACAACGAAAGCCACCGTGTCATCGATGTAGTCTTCCATGGCCGTGTGGTTCGGGGCGATGACCGGTTTGCCGCTGGACATGAACTCCATCAGCGGCAGGCACAGGCCTTCGCAGCGTGACGCATTGACGTAGAAACTGGCAGCCTGGTAGAGCCGCGCGTATTGCGCATCATCCAGGTATCCGTGCATCACCAGCACCCGGCAGGCGAACGGTGTCAGTTGCGCGAGCAGGGTCATCAGTTCGCTGTAGTAGGACGCCAGATCGTTCTGGGTGATCTTCAGCACCAGCGTCGCGTCAGGTGTTTCGCGAAAGGCCCAGCAGAAGGCGGTAACCAGATGATGCCAGTTCTTGCGGCCGTCCCTGGGGTTGAACACGGTCACGTAGATCACGCCTTCTACCGTGGTCTCGACCACCGAGGATGTGTCCGGCAGATCCAGCGGCGGTGGCTCGGCCACGGCCACCGCATGCGGAGCGGCAATGGCCGGCAGGCGTTTCTCGAGCCAGGCGTGTGTGCGATCCGACAACAGATCCTGCACACCTTCCCAGTACCAGTGATGCAGGTACTTCACCCGTTCTTCACCTGCCCCCAGCCACCACAGACGCAGATAATGGCGGGCAATGACCAGGCGGCGTTTGAACGTCAGCGGTGGCGGGCGCAGCGCTTCGATTTCAGCCAGTTGTTCGGCAGTCAGCGGCTTGGGCAACAGATCGTCGGCAGATAACGCCAGCGTGCGACTGTCGAAAATGCAGCCCTTGATCGCCAGGGTCGCGCCGGGATTGATCGGCGCACTGACATGTCGCTCACGAATGGCGGCGAAGTTTTCCCACAAGGGCGTCGGCAGCACGAGTACCGGAAAGTCCTCGCCCATGGCGCGGCGAATCGCGCGGGCGGTGTGGCTCGACAGCGTGATGACCCGTCCCTGTCGGGCGAGCATTTGCGTCCAGTCGTGGCGCGGATCAGCGTCCCATGACTCATCGGGGATCGAATCGAATTCCCATGCGATCACGCAGATCGTCGGGCATTCAAGGTCGGTCGGGGTATTTTGCGGCGGAGTGAACGACAGGAACACGCTGGGCTCGCCGGTGGCGAGCAGCCGTCGATAGAGCGGATCGACCTCGGCGCTGGTGGACACCACATGCACCTGCCCGAGGCTTTCGAGCACCGGGCGATAGGCCTTGAGCACGAAGTAATAGCTGTATTCGGGACGCCCGAGACTCTGGCTGATGGAGCGGTCGTTGACGTCCGAGTAGAGAATGAAATTCATGGCATCTCACGGTGAAATCGCCATCCCGGCAACTTCACGCTATGACGGCCTGACATTGGATCAAGTCGGCAGGGCCGATGCTCGTCCAGTGTTCCGGGACACGTCTTCGTTCTTGTTTTATTGGTCAGATTCACCCGGTTGCACACCCACTCCGGCAGCGTTCGGGGAACCGCGACGAGGGGCATTCTAAACACATCCGTCGCGCATTCGGGAACCGCCCGGCGAGAAAAACCCGACTACGCTGACGAGAACTGACCAGTCACGATTTGCCCTGTTGAAATTGCTTCGCAATTGGCACAGATTGGCAACCAAACAACTACAACAACGACTTCACCCGTCGTCTTGCCCGGATTTTCTCTCGGTCTGACAGACATTCCCTTAAAGCCTGTGGGAAGCGGTGAAAGTTAAAGACCAAGGGGTCGCTGTTTGAAAAAAAGTCTGTTCATCACGGGCCTCAGTGGATTCGTGGGACAACACATCCAGTCACGTCTGCACAGGGAAGACGCGTCGTGGGAACTGCTGCCTGCCGCCTCACCCTACGACCTGACCAACCCGGACAGCCTCATTGACCTGTGGCCGCAACTGCCCGATGCGGTCATTCATCTGGCCGGCCAGACCTTTGTCCCTGAAGCTTTCCGCGATCCGGCACGTACCTTCGACATCAACCTGCTCGGCACCCTGAACCTGTTGCAGGCCCTCAAGGCCCGCGGCTTCAAGGGCACGTTCCTGTATGTCAGCTCGGGCGACGTCTACGGCCAGGTCGATGAGTCCGCCCTGCCGGTCACCGAACAGCACCCCCCCTGCCCGCGCAATCCCTATGCGGTGAGCAAGCTGTCGGCCGAATTCCTCAGCCTGCAATGGGGGTTGAGCGAGGGCTGGCCGGTGCTGGTGGCGCGCCCGTTCAATCACATTGGCACCGGGCAGAAAGAAAGCTTCGTGATCGCCAGTGCCGCGCGGCAGATCAACCGCATCAAGCAAGGCCTGCAGGCGTCGCAACTGGAAGTCGGCGACATTGATGTCACCCGCGATTTCCTCGACGTCGACGACGTGGTCTCGGCCTATTTCGCGCTGCTGGAAAAAGGCACGCCGGGACAGGTCTACAACATTTGCTCGGGTCGTGAGCAAAGCATCCGCAGCCTCATCGAACAGATGGGCGACCTGGCCGAGGTCGAACTGCAACTGGTTCAGGATCCGGCGCGCATGCGCCGCGCTGATCAGCGTCGCGTCTGCGGCAGCCATCAACGGCTCGCCAGGATCACAGGCTGGGCGCCGCAAACCACTACACAACAATCCCTGCGGGCGATCCTGTCCGACTGGGAGACGCGAGTACGACAAGAATGACAAAAAGTGCATTGATCACAGGGATCACCGGCCAGGACGGCGCCTATCTGGCCAGACTGCTGCTCGACAAGGGTTACAAGGTTCACGGCCTGGTGGCGCGACGCAGCAGCGATTCGCGCTGGCGCCTGCGCGAGATGGGCGTTGAAGCCGACATCGTCTACCTGGACGGCGACATGGCCGATGCCTGCTCGGTGCAGCGCGCGGTGATCAAGTCGGCGCCGGACGAGGTGTACAACCTGGCGGCCCAGAGCTTCGTCGCCGCCTCCTGGGATCAACCGGTGACCACCGGCATCGTCGATGGCCTGGGCGTGACTCACCTGCTCGAGGCGATCCGTCAGTTCAGCCCGCACACCCGTTTCTATCAGGCGTCCACCAGTGAAATGTTCGGTCTGATCCAGGCCGAGCAACAGGACGAGAACACCCCGTTCTATCCGCGCAGCCCTTACGGCGTGGCCAAACTCTATGGCCACTGGATCACCGTCAACTACCGCGAAAGCTTCAATCTGCACGCCAGCAGCGGCATTCTGTTCAATCACGAGTCACCGCTGCGCGGCATCGAATTCGTGACCCGCAAGGTCACCGACGCGGCCGCCCGGATCAAGCAGGGCAAACAGCAGGAGCTGGCCCTGGGCAACATCGACGCCAAGCGCGACTGGGGCTTTGCCGGTGACTACGTCGAAGCCATGTGGCTGATGCTGCAACAGGACAAGCCCGACGACTTCGTGGTTGCCACCGGCGTCACCACCACCGTGCGCGAGATGTGCCGTATCGCCTTCGATCACGTCGGCCTCAACTACCGGGATTACGTGAAGATCGACCCGGCATTCTTCCGCCCGGCGGAAGTCGAAGTGCTGCTCGGCAACCCGGCCAAGGCCCAGCGCGTGCTCGGCTGGAAACCCAGGACCGACCTCGACACCCTGATCCGCATGATGATGGATGCGGACATGAAACGCGTCGCCAAGGAGTAGGCCATGCTGATCCCCGTGATTCTGTCCGGCGGTGCCGGCACCCGTTTGTGGCCGGTGTCCCGCGAGGGCCATCCCAAGCCGTTCATGACCCTGCCCGACGGCCAGTCGCTGCTGGGCAAGACCTACCGGCGCGCCGCTGCGCTGCTGGACGGCTGGGGCGACATTGTCACGGTGACCAACCGCGAGTACTACTTCCAGAGCAAGGATCACTATCAGGCCGCACATCTGTCACGGCATCGCGGGCATTTCCTGCTCGAGCCCACCGGACGCAACACCGCACCGGCCATCGCGGCGGCCGCTCTGTCGCTGCAAGCGCTGCACGGTGATGCCGCGATCATGGTGGTGATGCCCGCCGACCATCTGATCGTCAACGAAGACGCGCTCAAAAGCGCGGTCGAACACGCGGTCAATCTGGCGAAGGACGGTTATCTGGTGACCTTCGGCGTGGTGCCGACCGCCCCGGAAACCGGCTTCGGCTACATCGAGACTGGCGCTCCGCTGGATGCCCGGGGCGCGGCCAAGGTGCAGCGTTTCGTGGAAAAACCTGACCTGCAGACCGCCACCCATTATCTGGAGAGTGGCAACTTCCTGTGGAACTCGGGGATGTTCTGCTTCACCACCGCAACCCTGATCGCCGAGCTGGAACTGCACGCCCCCGAGCTGCTGGAACAGACCCGCGCCTGCATGGCCGCCAGCGAACCGGTGGAAACCGTCGGCTGCCTGCAACAGGAACTCTGCCCGCAGCTGTTCACCGAAATCACCGACATTTCCATCGACTACGCGCTGATGGAACGCTCGGAGAAAGTCGTGATGGTACCCGCCGGTTTCGACTGGAGCGATATCGGTTCGTGGGGTGCCGTAGCGGCGCTGGTGCCGGCCGATGCCGACAACAACCGCGCCAGCGGCGAAGCGATATTCATCGACAGCCACAACAACTTCGTTCAAAGCGAAGGCCGCCTGGTGGCCGCCGTCGGTGTGGATAACCTGATCGTCATCGACACCGCCGACGCCGTGCTGGTAGCCCACGCCGATCGTGCGCAGGATGTGCGGCGCGTGGCCAAGCAGCTCAAGGACAAGTCCCACGAAGCCTATCGCCTGCACCGCACGGTCAGCCGTCCGTGGGGCACCTACACCGTGCTCGAGGAAGGCCCGCGCTTCAAGATCAAGCGCATCGTGGTCAAGCCCGGCGGCAAGCTGTCGTTGCAGATGCACCATCACCGCAACGAACACTGGGTGGTGGTCGAAGGCATGGCCAAGGTGACCAACAACGGCAGCGGCACGACCCTGGTGGCCAAGAACGAATCGACGTTCATCGCTGCCGGTCACAGGCACCGTCTGGAAAACCCCGGCGTGATCGACCTGGTGATCATCGAAGTGCAAAGCGGCGAATACCTGGGAGAGGACGATATCGTCCGCTTCGAAGACCAGTACGGCAGGACGGTTTGAATGCTGCTTTCCCTGTACCGCTCGCTTCACGACTATCGGGGTTTCATCCTCGGTAGCGTCAAACGGGAGTTTCAAGCGCGGTATCGCAATTCACTGCTCGGCGCCTTGTGGCCTGTGTTCAATCCGCTGTCGATGATCATCGTCTACACCGTGATCTTTTCCCACATCATGCGCGCACGCCTGCCGGGCGTGGATGACAGCATGGCCTACAGCATCTACCTCTGCGCCGGGTTGCTGGCATGGGGGTTGTTCTCTGAAATCACGTTGCGCAGCCAGACCATGTTTCTGGACAACGCCAACCTGCTGAAGAAAATCAGCTTCCCCAGAATCTGCCTGCCGGTGATCGTGCTCTGCAACGCGGCGATCAACTTTGCCATCATCATCGGCCTGTTCCTCGGGTTTCTGCTGATCACCGGGCGCTGGCCGGGCATGGCGCTGCTGGCGCTGATTCCCCTGATTGCACTGCAAATGATGTTCTGCGCCGGGCTTGGCATGATTCTCGGCGTGTTGAATGTGTTCTTTCGCGACGTCGGCCAGCTCTTTGCCATCTGCCTGCAGTTCTGGTTCTGGCTGACCCCGATCGTGTACCCGGTGAGCATCCTGCCGGAGTGGGTACAGCGCCTGCTTCAACTCAACCCGATGACCAACCTGATCGGCAGCTATCAGAACCTGTTCCTTTATGGACACTGGCCTGTATGGAGTTCGCTGCTGCCGACGTTCATCGCCGCGCTGTTGATGTGCCTGATGGGCCTGCGGCTGTTTCGCCGGCGTGTCGGTGAAATGGTGGATGAACTCTGATGGGGCATATTCGTGTAACCGGCCTGGGCAAGGCCTACAAGCAGTACCCGACCCGCTGGAGCCGCCTGGCCGAATGGCTGATCCCGTTTTCTCCCCTGCGCCATCACCAGCACTGGGTACTTCAGGATGTGGCGTTCGAGATTGCAGCCGGAGAGTCGGTGGGCATCGTCGGTGCGAACGGTGCCGGTAAAAGCACCTTGCTCAAGATGATCACGGGAACCACTCACCCCACCTGCGGCAAGATCGAGACTGAAGGCCGCGTCGCCGCATTGCTGGAGCTGGGCATGGGTTTTCACCCGGACTTCACCGGCCGCCAGAATGCCGTCATGGCCGGGCAGCTGCTGGGGCTGCAGGTCCACGAAATCGAAGCGTTGATGCCCGACATCGAACTTTTTGCAGAAATCGGCGAGGCAATCGATCACCCGGTCCGCACCTACTCCAGCGGCATGCAAATGCGCCTGGCCTTCAGTGTCGCCACCGCGCGGCGACCGGACATCCTGATCGTCGACGAAGCACTGTCGGTCGGTGACGCCTACTTCCAGCACAAGAGCTTCGAGCGCATTCGCAGCTTCCGCAAGGCGGGCACGACGTTGCTGATCGTGTCCCACGATCGCTTCGCGATCCAGTCGATTTGCGATTCGGCCATCCTGCTCAAGGATGGCCACATGGCCATGTACGACAAACCGGAAGCCGTGCTCGATTATTACAACGCCCTGATGGCCGAGCGTGAGGGTCAGGTCGTGCGTCAGGAAAAACTCGCAGGTGGCGAGATGCGGACCGTGTCCGGTACCGGTGAAGCTGCCATTCTTGAGGTACGCCTGCTCGATGATCAGAACCGCTCCATCGATGCTGCCGAAGTCGGCCAGCCAGTGGTGCTGGAAGTGCAGGTCGAGGTGCGTCGCGACATCGAAAGGCTGGTACTCGGCTTCATTCTCAAGGACCGCCTGGGTCAGATGATGTATGGCATCAATACCCATCGCCTGGACAAGGCGCTGACGGACCTGCATGCCGGTGAACGAGTGACCTATCGCTTTGCCTTCGTGATGGGTCTGGGCAAGGGCAACTACTCGGTATCCCTGAGTCTGTCGCGCCTGGACTCCCATCTGGATCGCAACTTCGAGTGGCGCGACTATGGCCTGGTATTTCATGTGATCAACAACCGGCATGAAGACTTCGTCGGTTGCTCATGGCTCGATGCCAAAGCCTCGATCACCCGCCACCCCGCCGCTGCATTGACCGAGCGTGCGCCATGACCCGCCTGCTGGTCGAATGCACCCACGTGTTCAAACACCCGAAGGTCAATTCGGGGATTCAGCGGGTCGTGCGCAATGTCATCAACCGGTTGCCGTCGAACGCCGAAGGTGTCGAATGCGTACCGGTGATCCTGCTCAAGGGCAGGCTGTATCGCGTGACGCGTCTGGCGCCGCTGGATTCGGCGCTGTTCAGCGGGATCTTCACGTTCGGTGAACGCCTGGAACGCCTGTCCCATCGTTGCTGGCAATGGCATCAGCGTTTAGACAGTCACTCAGGCAGCAGACTGGCGCGGCGTCTGTTGTATGTCGGTTATCGCCTGCTTTCGATCGGCGCATTCAGCCTGCCGCTGCGGCTGATCGAGCACGTGAACCGTTTTCAGTTGCCCCGACGCTGCGAACCCCTGTCACACCAGCCGGGCGATCAACTGGTACTGCTGGATTCGTCCTGGCATTCGGATTTTTTCCTCCACGCCGAACGACTCAAGCGTGAAGGCATGGGCATCGTTGCGGTGATCTACGATCTGATTCCCCTGTCCCATCCGCAGTTCTACGACACGCGACTGGTCGAGGTGTACAGCGAGTGGTTCGACTGGATCGCCCGCAACGCCGACGGCTTCATGGCCATATCCGCGACGGTGCGCGATCAGGTGCGGGCAGAACTGCAACGTCGTCTAGGATCGGCGCAAGTCGGCAAACGCTGGTTCGACTACTTTCACCTCGGTTCGGAGCTGGATCTGCAAAGCGTCGAAGCCGCCGTCGAACCGCGTCTGCAACAGCTGTTCGCAACACCGGAGCCGGTGTTTCTGATGGTCAGCACCATCGAGCCGCGCAAGAACCACGACTACCTGCTGGATGCCTTTGATCTTGCCTGGACGAACGGCTCGAACGCCCGGTTGTGCATTGCCGGGCGCATCGGCTGGAAGTGCGACGCGCTGCTGGCCCGGATTCGCCATCATCCGGAGCTGAACCGGCGCCTGTTCATGTTCAACGACTTGAGCGACACCAGCCTCGAACACGCCTACGCCCATGCCAGCGCGCTGGTGTTTCCGTCGTTCGTCGAAGGCTTTGGCTTGCCGCTGGTGGAAGCCATGCAACGCGGGCTGCCGGCGATGGGCAGCGACATCCCGGTGTTTCGCGAGATCGGCGGTGAGTTCATGGCGTATTTCGATCTGCGATCGCCGCACAGCCTTGCCGATCTGGTGCAGTCCTTTGAGCGCAGCGGTCGATTCCCCGCCGCCCGCGATGTCAGCGGCTGGCAATGGATCGGCTGGCGTGAAGCCAGTGCGCAACTGGCCGAGCGTACCGCGCGCCATGTGCTGGAGGTACCTGAGGTGTCAGCGAGGCAACATGCGCATAGCCCTTAACGCCCGAATCCTCCAGGCCCCGCGCACCGGCATCGGCCATTACGTGGCCGAACTGGTGAACGCCCTGCAATCGGAAACTGATATCGAGGTGGCGCTGTTCCACGGCTGGGGCTGGAGCTCGCAACTGCCGGAAGCGGCGGTGCCCGGTTATTCACGCCTGACGCCGCTGTTGCGGCAGATCCCCGGCGCCTATCAGGCCCGCCGGTGGCTTGAGCAGAAGCGCTTCGATCAGGGCCCTGCGCAACCGGTCGATCTGTATCACGAACCGAGCCTGTGGCCGCTGGCCTTCGATGGCCCGACCGTGATGACCCTGCACGATCTCACGCACCTGCATTTCCCCGAGACCCAGCCGCCAGCACGGCTGCGGGAAATCGAGCGACGGCTCGCCGATGGCGTACGCCAGGCGCGGATCATTCTGACCGACTCGCAAGCCATCGCTGACGAGGCCCGGGACTATTTCGGACTGCCTGCCGAGCGTTTCGTGGTCGCGCCGCTGGGGGTCGCCGAGCGTTTCCAGCCGCGTGAACCGCAAGACATCGATGCGGTGCTCAAGGCCCATGCGGTCGAGTATCGGGAATATTTCCTGTGCGTCGGCACCCTGGAGCCGCGCAAGAACCTGAACCTGGCCCTGCGCGCCCACGCGCTGTTACCGGATCGGGTGCGCCAGCGTTTCCCGCTGTTGATCGTCGGCATGGCCGGCTGGCAGCGCGACCAGTTCAGTGATGAATTGCGCCAGGCACTGGCTTGCGGGCACGTGTGCCTGCTCGGCTACTTGCCCGATGAGCAAGTCGCGCAATTGCTGGCCGGTGCCCGGGCGCTGATTTTTCCGTCGCTGTATGAAGGTTTCGGCCTGCCGGTGCTGGAGGCGATGGCCAGCGGCACGCCGGTGGTGCTCACCCGCTCTTCGGCCATGCCGGAAGTGGCGGGAAACGCCGGCAACTATATTGAAGCTGACGATGCAGGCGGTTTGCATGATGCGATGAGCCGACTGATCGATGATCAAGCGCACTGGCAGGCATGCCGGGAAGCCGGATTGCAGCAGGCACGGCTTTTTTCCTGGAAGCGTTGCGCGCAGGCCACGGCCGGCGCCTACCACCAGGCCATGGGAGGTTGAATGCGAGTTCTTCATTTCTTCAAGACGTACCTGCCTGACTCGGTCGGCGGTATCGAGCAAGTGATCTTTCAACTCTGCGAGAGTGGCGCCCCGCACGGCATCGACGGCCAGGTGCTGACCCTCAGCGCCAATCCCGAGCCTGCGGTGGTGCGTCTCGGCCAGCATGAGGTGCATCGGGCGAAACTGGATATCCAGTTCGCCTCTACGGGGTTTTCCTGGAGCGTGTTCAAGCAATTTCGCGAACTGGCCGCCGAAGCCGACGTCATCAACTACCACTTCCCGTGGCCATTCATGGATCTGGTGCATTTCGCCAGCGGTGTGAACAAACCGACGGTGGTGACGTACCACTCGGACATCATTCGCCAGAAGCACCTGCTCAAACTCTATCGCCCGCTGATGAACCGCTTTCTCGCCAGCGCCGACCGGATCGTCGCGGCTTCGCCGAACTATCTGCACACCAGCGACGTGTTGCAGCAGTTCCAGGACAAGACCCGGGTCATCCCCTATGGCTTGAACAAGGCCGGTTATCCACAGCCTGACGTCGAGCGCATGAATCGCTGGCGGCAGCAGCTTGGGGACAAGTTTTTCCTGTTCGTCGGGGTGATGCGCTATTACAAAGGCTTGCACATCCTGCTCGAAGCCTTGAAAGACGTGGACTATCCGGTGGTGATCGTCGGCGCCGGCCCGCTGGAGCGGGAACTGCACGCCCAGGCCGCGGCGCTGGGCCTGCGTAACATTCATTTCCTCGGGCGGCTGAGCGATGAAGACAAGGTCGCCCTGCTGCAACTGAGCTACGCCATCGTCTTCCCGTCGCACCTGCGCTCGGAAGCGTTCGGCATTTCGCTGCTCGAAGGCGCGATGTACGGCAAACCGATGATCTCCAGCGAAATCGGCACCGGCACCAGCTACATCAATATCCACAACGAGACGGGGCTGGTGGTGCCACCGAGTCATCCACAGGCGTTTCGCGAAGCGATGCGCACCTTGTGGGAAAACCCGGCCCGTGCCGCCGAAATGGGCCTCAAGGCTGAGGCCCGCTATCGGCAGTTATTCACAGCCGATGAAATGGGCCGCAAATGGACCGAGCTGTATCAGGAACTGCTGGAGGAAAAGGCGTTGTCCTACGCCTGATCCGTTACAGATCCAGCACCAGCGGCTCGGCACTTTGCGCCGGTACCGCGCAACAAATCAGCACTTGCCCCTCCTCCGGCACTTCCGCCGGAGGCTGTGGATAATTCACCGCGCCGCTGATCAACCGCGTCCTGCAGGTGCCGCACGAACCCCCTCGGCAACTGAATTCCGGACGCAGGCCGCGACTTTCCGCCAGCTCCAGCAAACTGCCGCCCTCGGGCTGCCAGCGCGCTTCCTTGGCCGAACGCTCGAACACTACCGGTACCGACGTGGTCGCAGCCGGCGGTTGTTCGATCACGACCGCGTCCGGATCGGCTTGGCGCTTGAGGGTCGAAGGGCCGAAGGTTTCCGCGTGAATTTGCCCGTCCCGCACATCCAGTTCACGCAAGGTGTCGTAAATACCTTGGGTAAACCCGCCGGGACCGCAGAGCACAAAATCGACCTGATCAAAGTCCTCATCGGTCAGCAGATTGCGCAACAGATCGCCATCGATGCGGCCACGCAGGTCGAAGTCCTTTCCTTCGATCAGATCGTCCTCCGGCTGGCTGAGCACCCGCAACACCTTTACCGCATCACCGGCCTCCTCCAGCAACCGATCCACCTCTGCGCGGAACGGCTGGTCGGCGAGGCTGCGGGAACTCTGAACAAACAGGGTCGGACGAATCCGTCGGGTCCGCAGGCCCTGATACACCACCTCACGCAGCATCGACAGCAACGGCGTAATGCCGACCCCGGCCGCCAACAACACCAATGGACGGCGCTCCAGCGCCGCTACGGTGAAATGCCCCTGGGGCAAGCGCGCCTCCAGCACATCGCCCACGCGAATCTGCTCGTGCAGGTGCGTCGACACCCGTCCTTCGCGTTTGACGCTGATCCGGAAAAAATCATCCGATGGCGCGCCCGACAGGCTGTAGGTGCGGATGTGCACCTCGCCATCGAGGGTGAAACGCAACGGCAGATGCTGCCCGGCGAGAAACACCGGCAATCCCGCCCCATCATCCGGCTCCAGATAGATCGACCGTATATGACGGCTTTCCATTTCGATCCTGGCCACCCGCAATGGCCGCCAGCTGTCACCCAATGCCTTGGCCTGCAACCGTGCATCGGCCTGGGCCCAGTTACCGGTCAGCAGGCTGGTGGGTGACATGCCGTCGAAGCGCCAGCGCAGAGCCAGCGCTGCCGGACGCCGCACCAGTTTCTCAACCTCGAATGTCCACAGGCGCTCGGCGCCCTGGAAAGCCTCGATCTGTGGACCTTCGAGAATGATCTCGGTGCGGCCGCTGAGCTGCAACACATCGCCTGTGGAAAAGTCGATGAACAGCAATCCGGCCAAAGGATTGATGAGCAGATTGCCGAGCGTGTTGAAGTGCAGGTTTCCGGCAAAATCCGGGATCGTCAGGCGATTGCCCTCGATCCGCACAAAACCGGGCTGACCGCCGCGGTGCGAAACATCCACCGAACGCTCGCCGTCGACATCGACGTAACTGGCGACAAAGAAGGTGTCGGCGCTTTCGATCAGCGCAATGGCGGCGGCATCGAGGCTGTCACGGTGTTCGGCTTTGCGGGTCTGCGGATCCGTCAGCGGCACCCGCTGAAACTGACGCAATTGAATGTATTGCGGGCAGTTGCCGAACGACTGATCCACCGTCAGCCCGAAGCCGTTCGCGTCGAGATGATCGATGTGGCCATTGAGCCGATTGCGCCGACGGGTGTGCAGCTCGATGCCAAGCAGACCGATCGCGGCGCCAGCCTGTAACTGTGCAGGATCATCAGCAGCCGGCAGGCTTGCGAACTGCAGTTGCGTCGGCTCGGGAGAGTGAGCAAAGCCCGGCTCTCCCTCCAGCACACTGGCCCAGGGCCGACCTTCGGCATCCACCGCGCCGTACAGCATGAAAGGCAATTGCTGATAGAACTGGCGGTGTTGATCCGGCATCCAGGTGCGAATCACCTTACGGCCGAATTCCTCCATGCGCTCGGCAACGCCGACATGGGCCTGCAACTGTTGCTCGCCAGCGTGCCACGGTGAACGTTCCATCACGGTCTCTCCCCTGCGCCGTCGGCGCAGATTGAATGTCAGACGGTGGTTTGCAGGCCGGCAACGGTGCGCGGCATGCCGACAAAACCGGGCAGCGCCTCGATGCGCGAGAGCCAGGCGCGAACGTTAGCGTAGTCATCCAGCGACACATTGCCTTCCGGCGCATGGGCGATGTAACTGTAGGCCGAGACGTCGGCGATGGTCGGCTCGCGACCCACCAGGTAAGGAGTTTTTCCCAGTTCAAGGTCCATTACCTTGAGAAAATTGTGCGCACGGGTGATGACTTCCTCGGCGTTGAACTTCGCCCCGAACACCGTGATCAGGCGGGCGGCGGCAGGACCGAAAGCAATCGGCCCGGCGGCTGCCGACAACCAGCGCTGCACCTGCGCGGCGCCGACCGGATCGCTTGGCAGCCAGCGGCCATTGCCGTATTTCTGTGCCAGATAAACGAGAATCGCGTTGGAATCGGCCAGTACCACGCCATTGTCATCAATGGCCGGAACCTGGCCAAAGCTGTTGATGGCCAGGTATGGCGCCTGTTTATGCTCACCCTTGGCCAGATCGACGAAGATCAGCTCGGTCGGCAGTTGTAACAGTGACAACATCAGTTCGACGCGATGGGCGTGGCCGGAACGCGGGAAGTTGTAGAGTTTGATCGCTTGCATGGTCGACTCCGCTGGATGATGGCGCCGTTCAGGATGGACGGTGGCCGTGGGAGCCATATTCCCCTCATCGCGAAAACAACAGAATCACCAGCAAATGCAATCCATTATTTCTCTGGATGAAATAAAGCGGCATCTTTCAAGGCAGGATGCTCACGCAACGCTGTGACCATGAAGTCGACAAAACTACGCACACGCGCCGGCGCCTTGCGCCCGCCCTGATACACCACGTGGATCGGCAGTGCAGGCAGTTCGAACTCGGCGAGGACGATTTCCAGTTCGCCGGAAGCGACCTTGCTGGCCACCTGATAAGACAGCACCCGGGTCAGACCCAGGCCCAGCGACGCCGCTGTGATCGCAGCCTGATTGGCCGTGACCACCAGGCGCGGCTCCGGTTTTACCCCGATGAGTTCACCGTGCTCCATGAATGGCCAACTGCGCTGCTGGCCGATGGCCGAAGTCGCCACCACCGGCGCCCCGGCCAATGCCTGTGGATGGGTAGGCCGACCATGAACCGCGAAGTATTCCGGCGAGCCGCAAATCACCCGTCGTACCTCACCGACCCGGATCGCATGCTGATTGCTGTCCGGCAACTCGCCAATACGCACCGCGACGTCGATGCCCTCCTCGACCATGCTGACCACTCGATCAAGCAACAGGGCGTTGATGGAAACATCCGGGTATTGCGTCAGATAACGCGCCATTACCGGCGTGACAAACAGTTCGCCGAATAAAACAGGCGCCGTCACCGTTAACTGCCCACGGGGCTGAGTATGACTCCCGGCAGCGGAATCCTCCGCTTCCTGCACTTCGGCGAGAATTCTCCGACAGTCTTCCAGATAACGCAGACCCGCTTCGCTCAAATGCACGCTGCGGGTGGTACGGATCAACAACTGCGTACCAATCCGCTGCTCCAGCGCCGCCACCGCCCGGGTCACGCTGGCTGCCGACAGACCCAAGCGCCGCGCGGCCGCGGAAAAGCCCTGTTCCTGGGCAACGATGGCGAAAACCTGCATTTCCTGGAAGCGATCCATGGTGCCCTCGATCCGGATAAAAAAATCGCAGCCGGAGCTGCGATTTTATGGGGTCATCAACTGTGGATAACTTATTCCACCGTCACCGACTTCGCCAGGTTGCGCGGCTGATCCACGTCGGTGCCCTTGAGCACGGCGACGTAGTACGACAGCAATTGCAGCGGAATGGTGTAGAGGATCGGCGACAGGATGTCGTGGATGTGCGGCATCTGCACCACGTGGGTGCCTTCGCCGTTGGTCATCCCGGCCTTTTCGTCGGCGAACACGATCAGTTCACCACCGCGGGCGCGGACTTCCTGCAGGTTGGACTTGAGCTTCTCAAGAAGCTCGTTATTCGGTGCAACGGTGACCACCGGCATGTCGTTATCCACAAGCGCCAGCGGCCCGTGTTTCAATTCGCCGGCCGGGTAAGCTTCGGCGTGGATATAAGAGATTTCCTTGAGTTTCAGGGCCCCTTCCATCGCCACCGGGAATTGCGCGCCACGGCCCAGGAACAGGGTGTGGTTCTTCTCGGCGAACAGCTCTGCGATTTTTTCCACGGTGCTGTCCATCGCCAGGGCTTCGCCCAGACGGGTTGGCAAGCGGCGCAGTTCTTCAACCAGCGTGGCTTCAACGCCTTCACCCAAAGTACCGCGCACCTGACCCAGAGACAGGGTCAGCAGCAGCAGACCGACCAGCTGCGTGGTGAACGCCTTGGTCGAGGCCACGCCGATTTCACGACCAGCCTGGGTCAGCAGGGTCAGGTCGGATTCGCGCACCAGCGAGCTGATGCCGACGTTGCAGATCGCCAGGCTGCCCAGGAAACCCAGTTCCTTGGCGTTGCGCAGGGCGGCCAGGGTGTCGGCGGTTTCGCCGGACTGGGAGATGGTGACGAACAGGGTGTCCGGCTGCACCACCACCTTGCGGTAGCGGAACTCGCTGGCAACCTCGACCTGGCACGGAATCCCGGCCAGCTCTTCGAGCCAGTAACGGGCAACCATGCCGGCGTGATAGCTGGTGCCACACGCCACGATCTGCACGTTGCGCACTTTGGCGAACAATTCCGCCGCTTGTGGACCGAAAGCCTGCACCAGCACCTGATCCGCACTTAATCGGCCTTCCAGGGTGCGCTGCACCACGGACGGCTGCTCGTGGATTTCCTTGAGCATGTAATGCCGGAACTCGCCTTTGTCGGCGGCTTCCGCACCGTCGGTGTACTGCACGGTCTGGCGCTCGACCGCTTTGCCGGTCACGTCCCAGATCTGCACCTTGTCGCGCTGGATTTCGGCGATATCGCCCTCTTCCAGGTACATGAAACGGTCGGTGACCTGACGCAGGGCCAGTTGGTCGGAAGCAAGGAAGTTTTCGCCCAGGCCCAGACCGATCACCAGCGGACTGCCGCTGCGAGCAGCAACCAGTCGATCCGGTTGCTGTGCGTGGATGACCGCTAGACCGTAAGCGCCATGCAGCTCCTTGACCGCAGCCTTCAGAGCGTCAGTGAGGTCGGGCAACGACTTGAGTTTTTCGGTCAGCAGATGGGCGATGACTTCGGTGTCGGTGTCCGAGGTGAACACATAACCCAGCGCCTTGAGTTGTTCGCGCAGCGCTTCGTGGTTTTCGATGATGCCGTTGTGCACGACAGCGACGTCACCGGAGAAATGCGGGTGGGCATTGCGCTCGCTCGGCGCACCGTGGGTGGCCCAGCGGGTATGGGCAATACCGAGACGGCCAACCAGCGGATGTTCGGCCAGCGCCGCGTCGAGTTCGCTGACTTTGCCGACACGACGGGTGCGCTCCAGCGCGCCGTCATTGGTGTACACCGCAACACCGGCGCTGTCATAGCCCCGGTATTCCAGGCGCTTGAGGCCTTCGAGCAGGATGGCGGTGATGTTACGTTCAGCAACGGCGCCGACAATTCCACACATGCTTATTTCTCCTGACTGACAGTCGCGCAAATCAAGTTGATACCGCGAGCCTGAATCTGATCGCGCGCATCAAGGGGCAGGCGATCATCGGTAATTAGGGTATGGACGCTGCTCCATGGCAGCTCCAGGTTGGGAATCTTGCGGCCAATCTTGTCGGCCTCGACCATCACGATCACTTCCCGCGCCACTTCCGCCATCACCCGGCTCAGGCCGAGCAATTCATTGAAGGTGGTGGTGCCACGCACCAGGTCGATGCCATCGGCACCGATAAACAACTGGTCGAAGTCGTAAGAGCGTAGTACCTGCTCGGCGACCTGGCCCTGAAAGGATTCCGAGTGCGGATCCCAGGTGCCACCGGTCATCAGCAGCACAGGCTCGTGTTCGAGTTCGCTCAGGGCATTGGCCACGTGCAGGGAGTTGGTCATCACCACCAGGCCCGGCTGCAGGCCAAGCTCAGGGATCATCGCGGCGGTGGTGCTGCCGCTGTCGATGATGATGCGGGCGTGCTCGCGGATGCGTGTGACGGCAGCGCGGGCAATCGCCTGTTTGTATTTGGAAACGTTAAGGCTGGTGTCTGCCACCAGTTCCTGCGGCATGGTGATCGCGCCACCATAGCGACGCAGCAGCAAGCCATGACTTTCCAGGGCGGCGAGATCCTTGCGAATCGTAACTTCCGAAGTTTCGAAGCGCTTGGCCAGTTCATCCACACTCACCTCGCCCTGCTCATTGAGCAAAGCCAAAATGTTGTGACGGCGCTGAGGTGTGTTGCGTTTCGACATGGCTGATTAAGTTTCGATTCGAAAGATAACGGAAGCAATCAAAACCTATCAACTGCAAATCGTCAAGCCGACGCCCATAAAAAAGACCGCTGGTCGCGGTCTTTTTTGATGAGAGCATTGTGGATAACTCAGCTCTTCTTGATCTTCTCCGGCCGCTTCCAGCCATCGATGTTCTTCTGCCGCGCACGGCCAACGGCCAACTGGGCTTTATCCACATTCTGGTTGATGGTCGAACCGGCTGCAGTGGTTGCACCGGCAGAGATATCCACAGGGGCCACCAGCGAATTGTTCGAGCCGATGAACACATCCTCACCCAAGACGGTTTTCCACTTGTTGGCGCCATCGTAGTTGCAAGTGATGGTGCCGGCGCCGATGTTGGTGCGTGCACCGATCTCGGCGTCGCCCAGGTAAGTCAGGTGTCCGGCCTTGGCGCCCTCGCCCATGTGGGCGTTTTTCAGTTCGACGAAGTTACCCACATGGGCACGGGCTTCCAGCACGGTACCCGGACGCAGACGGGCAAACGGGCCGGCATCGCTGCCTTCGCCCAACACCGCGCCTTCAATGTGGCTGCTGGCCTTGACCACCACGCCCTTGCGCAGGGTGCTGTCCTTGATCACGCAGTTCGGGCCGATGACCACGTCATCCTCGATGACAACCTTGCCTTCGAGAATCACGTTGATGTCGATCAGCACATCGCGACCGACGGTCACTTCGCCACGTACATCAAACCGGGCCGGGTCGCGCAGGGTCACGCCCTGAGCCATCAGACGGCGACCGGCACGCAACTGATAATGACGCTCCAGCTCGGAAAGCTGTTTGCGATCATTGGCGCCCTGCACTTCCATCGGATCGTGAGGTTGTTCGGTGGCGACGGTCAGCCCGTCGTTTACTGCCATCTCGATCACGTCGGTGAGGTAGTACTCACCCTGAGCATTGTTGTTCGACAGACGACTCATCCAGTCCGCCAAGCGGTTGGCCGGCACGGCCAGAATGCCGGTGTTGCCTTCAGTGATCGCCCGTTGCGCTTCGCTGGCGTCCTTGTGCTCAACGATCGCGGCAACCTTGCCGTCCGCGTCGCGTACGATACGGCCATAACCGGTCGGATCGGCCAGTTCAACGGTGAGCAGCCCCATCTGTCCGGGTACAACGTGCTTGAGCAGACGCTGCAGGGTCTCGACTTCGATCAACGGTACATCGCCGTAGAGAATCAGTACGGTATCGGCCGTGATGAAAGGAACCGCCTGGGCCGTGGCGTGGCCAGTGCCCAGTTGCTTGTCCTGCAGCACGAAATTCAGGTCGTCAGCGGCCAGACGCTCGCGCACCACATCGGCGCCGTGGCCGATGACCACGTGAATGCGCTGTGGATCAAGTTGACGTGCGCTGTGGATAACATGACCGAGCATGGAATCACCGGCAATCGGGTGCAGCACTTTTGGCAGCGCGGAACGCATGCGGGTGCCTTGACCGGCCGCGAGGATTACGATTTCAAGAGACATGACTGGCTACCAATCCTGGGTGGTCAGCAACTGCGACCGGGTTTGTAGAATTCTGGAAAGAAAAAAGGGTAGCCGAGGCTACCCTTTTTTATCAATCGCACAACAAGTTACTGACGGATCAACCGCCAAACTTCTTGCGGATCTGCTGGACGGTGCGCAGCTGAGCTGCAGCCTCGGCCAGACGTGCGGACGCAGCTCCGTAGTCGAAATCTGCGCTCTTCTCATGCAGAGCAGCTTCGGCAGCCTTGAGAGCTGCTTGAGCCTGAGCTTCATCCAGGTCGGCGGCACGTTGCACGGTATCGGCAAGCACCTTGACCATGTTCGGCTGAACCTCGAGGAAACCACCGGAGATGTAGAACACCTCGGCTTCCCCGCCTTGCTTGATCAGGCGGATCGGACCTGGCTTCAGATTAGTGATCAGCGGCGCGTGGCCCAGAGCGATACCAAGATCACCCAGAGCACCGTGCGCAATCACCATCTCGACCAGGCCGGAAAAGATTTCTCCTTCCGCGCTGACGATGTCGCAATGGACTGTCATAGCCATCTGATTGCCTCAACCTAAATTAGCGCCCGTTGCCGGGCGCCTGGATTACAGTTTCTTGGCTTTCTCGATCGCTTCTTCGATGCCGCCGACCATGTAGAACGCTTGTTCTGGCAGGTGGTCGTAGTCACCGTTGAGGATGCCTTTGAAGCCAGCAATGGTGTCTTTCAGGGAAACGTATTTACCCGAAGCACCGGTGAAGACTTCAGCCACGAAGAACGGCTGCGACAAGAAGCGCTGGATCTTACGAGCACGGTTTACCAACTGCTTGTCGGCTTCCGACAGCTCGTCCATACCCAGGATCGCGATGATGTCCTTCAGCTCTTTGTAACGCTGCAGCACGTACTGAACACCACGGGCGGTCTCGTAGTGATCGTTGCCGATCACGTTCGGGTCCAGCTGACGCGAAGTCGAGTCCAGTGGGTCTACCGCCGGGTAGATACCCAGGGAAGCGATGTCACGGGACAGAACGACGGTGGCGTCCAGGTGAGCAAACGTGGTCGCTGGCGACGGGTCAGTCAAGTCGTCCGCTGGTACGTATACGGCCTGGATCGAAGTAATCGAACCTTGCTTGGTCGAAGTGATGCGCTCTTGCAGCACGCCCATCTCTTCAGCCAGAGTCGGCTGGTAACCTACTGCCGAAGGCATACGGCCCAGCAGTGCGGATACTTCGGTACCGGCCAGGGTGTAACGATAGATGTTGTCGACGAACAGCAGAACGTCGTTACCTTCGTCACGGAACTTCTCGGCCATGGTCAGACCGGTCAGCGCTACGCGCAGACGGTTTCCCGGTGGCTCGTTCATCTGACCGTAGACCAGGGCTACCTTGTCGAGAACGTTGGAGTCCTTCATCTCGTGGTAGAAGTCGTTACCCTCACGAGTACGCTCACCCACACCGGCGAACACGGAATAACCGCTGTGCTCGATCGCGATGTTACGGATCAGTTCCATCATGTTTACGGTCTTGCCTACACCGGCACCACCGAACAGACCGACTTTACCGCCCTTGGCGAACGGGCAAACCAGGTCGATAACCTTGATGCCTGTTTCCAGCAGCTCGTTGCCACCAGCCTGCTCAGCGAAGGAAGGAGCGGCGCGGTGGATACCCCAACGCTCTTCTTCGCCGATCGGGCCAGCTTCGTCGATCGGGTTGCCCAGTACGTCCATGATCCGGCCCAGAGTCGCTTTACCGACCGGTACGGAGATGGCAGCGCCAGTGTTGTTGACGTCCAGACCGCGCTTCAAGCCTTCGGTGGAGCCCATCGCAATGGTACGAACCACGCCGTCGCCCAGCTGCTGCTGAACTTCCAGAGTGGTTTCGGCGCCTTGAACCTTCAAGGCGTCGTAGATGCTCGGTACGCTGTCGCGTGGAAATTCCACGTCGATAACGGCGCCGATGATTTGAACGATACGTCCGCTACTCATAGCTGGATCCTCTGAATATTTGAACCGTTAAACCGCGGCAGCGCCGCCGACGATTTCCGAGATCTCTTGGGTGATCGCAGCCTGACGCGCCTTGTTGTAGATCAGCTGCAAATCGCTGATCAAATCACCGGCGTTGTCGGTAGCGTTCTTCATCGCGATCATCCGCGCAGCCTGTTCAGCTGCGTTGTTCTCGACCACCGCCTGGTACACCTGCGACTCCACGTAACGCACCATCAAGCCGTCAAGCAGCTCTTTGGCGTCTGGTTCGTAGAGGTAGTCCCAGTGGTGCTTGAGTTCTTGATCCGGGGTCGCCACCAGTGGAATCAACTGCTCCACGGTAGGCTGTTGCGTCATGGTGTTGATGAACTTGTTGGATACCACGGACAGGCGGTCAATCCGGCCGTCCAGATAGGCATCCAGCATCACCTTGACGCTGCCGATCAGATCATTGATCGACGGCTCTTCACCCAGGTGGCTGATAGCTGCAACGACGTTACCGCCGAAGTTGCGGAAAAAGGCCGCACCCTTGCTACCAACGACACACAGATCGATCTCGACGCCGTTTTCGCGGTTTACCGCCATGTCCTTGACCAGGGCCTTGAACAGGTTGGTGTTCAAGCCGCCGCACAGACCACGGTCACTGCTCACGACGACATAACCGACGCGCTTTACTTCGCGATCGATCATGAACGGGTGGCGGTATTCCGGGTTGGCGTTGGCCAGATGCCCAATTACCTGGCGGATACGCTCCGCATAAGGACGGCTAGCAGCCATGCGCATTTGTGCCTTGCGCATTTTGCTGACCGCCACTTTTTCCATGGCGCTGGTAATTTTTTGCGTGCTTTTGATGCTCGCAATCTTACTGCGAATCTCTTTTGCGCCTGCCATGTAACACCTATCAGGTTAGCAAGCGGGAGCCTTGCGGCTCCCGCTGCGGCTTACCAGGTTTGGGTGGCCTTGAACTTCTCGATACCAGCCTTCAGGCCAGCGTCGATTTCGTCATTGAAGTCACCTTTAACGTTGATCTTGGCCATCAAATCGGCGTGATCGCGGTTGAAGAAAGCAATCAGCGCTTGTTCGAAGCTGCCGATCTTGGTGATTTCGATGTCGGTCAGGAACCCACGCTCAGCGGCATACAGCGACAGCGACATGTCGGCGATCGACATTGGCGCGTATTGCTTCTGCTTCATCAGCTCGGTAACGCGCTGACCATGCTCAAGTTGCTTGCGGGTCGCTTCGTCCAGGTCAGAAGCGAACTGGGCGAATGCCGCCAGTTCACGGTACTGAGCCAGAGCGGTACGGATACCACCGGACAGCTTCTTGATGATCTTGGTCTGAGCGGCACCACCCACACGGGATACCGAAACACCGGCGTTCACTGCAGGGCGGATGCCCGAGTTGAACATGGCCGATTCCAGGAAGATCTGACCGTCGGTGATGGAGATCACGTTGGTCGGAACGAACGCGGAAACGTCGCCCGCCTGGGTTTCGATGATCGGCAGTGCGGTCAGGGAACCGGTTTTGCCGGTCACTGCGCCGTTGGTGAACTTCTCTACGTACTCTTCCGAAACGCGGGATGCGCGCTCCAGCAGACGGGAGTGGAGATAGAACACGTCGCCTGGATAAGCTTCACGGCCTGGTGGACGGCGCAGCAGCAGGGAAATCTGGCGGTAAGCCACTGCTTGCTTGGACAGATCGTCATAAACGATCAGCGCGTCTTCACCGCGGTCGCGGAAGAATTCACCCATGGTGCAACCGGAGTACGGAGCCAGGAATTGCAGTGCTGCAGATTCCGAGGCGCTCGCTGCAACGATGATGGTGTTAGCCAGTGCACCGTTTTCTTCCAGCTTGCGAACCACGTTGGCGATGGTCGATTGCTTCTGACCGATGGCCACGTAGACGCAGAAAATGCCGCTGTCTTTCTGGTTGATGATCGCGTCGATCGCCAGAGCGGTTTTACCGATCTGACGGTCACCGATGATCAGCTCACGCTGGCCACGGCCGACAGGGATCATGGCATCGACAGCCTTGTAGCCAGTCTGTACAGGCTGGTCTACCGACTTACGCCAGATCACGCCCGGAGCAACTTTCTCGACCGCGTCGGTCTCGGTGTTGCCCAGTGGACCTTTGCCGTCAACAGGGTTACCCAGTGCGTCGACAACGCGACCCAGCAGTTCCTTACCAACCGGAACTTCGAGGATGCGGCCGGTGCACTTGGCGCTCATGCCTTCAGCCAGACTGGTGTACGCGCCCAGTACAACGGCACCTACGGAGTCTTGCTCCAGGTTGAGGGCCATACCGTAGACGCCGCCCGGAAACTCGATCATCTCGCCGTACATGACGTCGGCCAGACCGTGAATCCGCACGATACCGTCAGATACGCTGACGACAGTGCCTTCGTTACGGGCTTGAGAGGTCACATCGAGCTTTTCGATGCGGCCCTTGATAATTTCACTTATTTCGGAAGGATTGAGTTGCTGCATTGCTCTGCTGCCCCTTCAAACTCAAGATTTCAATGCTTCGGCAAGTTTCGCGATTTTGCCGCGAATCGAGCCATCGATAACCAGGTCGCCGGCGCGGATGACCACCCCCCCGATAAGGGAGCTGTCTTCCTCGACTTGCAGGCGCACTTCCCGGTTGAGTCGTGCACTGAGAACCTTGGCGAGTTTGTCTTGCTGTTCTTGGTTCAATGCAAAAGCACTGGTCACTTCAACGTCTACCGATTTCTCTTGCTCGGCCTTGTACAGGTCGAACAGAGCGGCGATCTCCGGCAGAAGCGGGAGACGGTCGTTTTCGGCAACGACATTGATGAAGTTCTGTGCCTTGGCATCAAACTTGTCGCCGCACACGTCAATGAACGTGGCGGCCTTTTCTGCGCTCGTCAGTCGCGGGGCCTTGAGCACGCGCTGCATGGTGTCGTCTTGCGACACCGCTGCTGCCAGGCCGAGCATGGCTGACCAATTGGCCAGTTGCTGGTGGGCCTGAGCGTGCTCGAAGGCCGCCTTAGCGTAAGGTCGGGCCAACGTGGTCAGTTCTGCCATGATCGCCCTCGCTTAGATTTCAGCAGCCAGTTGGTTAACCAGCTCTGCGTGCGCGTTTTGATCGATTGTGGCACCCAGGATCTTCTCGGCGCCGCCGACAGCCAGCAAGCCCACTTGGGCGCGCAGCTTGTCTTTGACACTGTTCAGTTCCTGTTCGATCTCGGCTTGAGCCTGAACCTTCACACGGTCAGCGTCGATGCGGGCCTTTTCAACGGCCTCTTCGACAATCTGGTTACCGCGTTTCTTGGCTTGCTCGATGATTTCAGCTGCCTGAGCTTTCGCTTCGCGCAGTTGCTGACCCGCTTTCTCTTGGGCCAACTCCAGGTCGCGAGCTGCTCGGCTGGCAGCGTCCAGACCATCAGCGATCTTCTTTTGACGTTCGTGCAGAGCCGCGATGACCGGAGGCCATACGAACTTCATGCAGAACAGTACAAAAATCAGGAACGCAACGGACTGGCCAATCAGGGTCGCATTAATGTTCACGCCAACACCTCGCAGTTACGTTGTCCATCACACCAAATCATTCGAAGGTACGAATGATTAGCCAGCGATCTGACCAACGAACGGGTTCGCAAAGGTGAAGAACAGAGCGATACCAACACCGATCATGGTTACGGCGTCGAGCAGACCGGCAACGATGAACATTTTAACTTGCAGCATTGGAACCATTTCTGGCTGACGCGCTGCGCCTTCCAGGAACTTGCCGCCCAGCAGGCCGAAACCAATTGCGGTACCCAGTGCGCCCAGGCCGATCAACAGTGCAACAGCGATAGCGGTTAGACCAACTACAGTTTCCATCTTTCCTCCCGACTTTTACGTCGTATGGTTTAGGTTTTTTAGATTAAAGCGGTAAAACAAATCGTTTCATGGTGCCCCGTGAGGAGCCCCTTCCCGTTTGACCGGGAAGGACATCAGACTAGTCGAGACTGGTCTTAATGGTTTTCTTCGTGCGCCATCGACAGGTAGACGATGGTCAGCATCATGAAGATGAACGCCTGCAGGGTGATGATCAGGATGTGGAACACAGCCCACGCCCACTGCAGGACAACACCCAGGCCGCTGAGCCAGAGCAGGCCGCTGCCGAACATCACAGCGATCAGGATGAACACCAGCTCGCCGGCATACATGTTGCCGAACAGACGCAGAGCCAGAGAGATCGGTTTGGCAATCAGGGTCACGAATTCCAGCAGGAAGTTCACCGGGATCAGCAGGGCCTGAACGAAGATGTTCTTGCTGCCGAACGGGTGCAGGGTCAGCTCGCCGATGAAGCCGCCGAGGCCCTTGACCTTGATGCTATAGAAAATAATCAGTGCGAAAACCGAGAACGCCATGCCCAGGGTCGCGTTCGGGTCGGTAGTCGACACCGCGCGGAACGGGATGTGGTGGTCGCCGGAGATCAGGATGGCCAGCTGAGGAATCCAGTCGACCGGTACCAGGTCGACGGCGTTCATCAGGAACACCCAGACGAAGATGGTCAGTGCCAGCGGTGCGATCACCGGGCTACGGCCATGGAAGCTGTCTTTCACGCTGCCATCGACGAATTCGACCAGGACTTCAACGAAGTTCTGCAGTGCACCCGGCTGACCGGAAGTCGCCTTCTTGGCCGCCATGCGGAAAAGAAGAACGAAGATCAGACCCAGCGCGACCGACCAGCCGAGAGTATCGACGTGGAAAGCCCAGAAGCCCATTTCCTTGGCTTCTGCTGCGGTGTGGGCAAAGCCCCAGCCGCCGTTGGGTAGCTGACCGAAGGTCAGGTTCTGCAAGTGGTGCTGGATATAGCCCGAAGCGGTTGTTTCTGCCATGGTTGCCTCAAACGCCCTAAGGTCTCGAAAGTCTTGTTCTCATCAGCAGGGGAGCGAACCAGCTGACCGACTGAGTCAGCACGAAGGCGCCGAATACAGCGATCGGCGCCAGTGGCTTCACACCTGCAAACACCAGTGCAAACAGCACTGCCGTCAAAATCAGTTTGCCTGCCTCGCCGGCATAGAAAGACCGGACGATGGACTGGGCTGCTCGGGCGCCGGAAAACCGAAATGCCTTGTGAGCGAAATAAACATTGGGCAGCAAGGCTATCAGGCCTCCGCAAAGTCCCGAGTATCCGGCAACGACTCCGTGCCATTGCCAGAGCGCCAAAGCGCCAATGAGCAAAATGACAAATTGAGCCATCAACACCGGAAAAACCGCCAGGCGATGGAACGGCAGGCGGTTTGGCTTGCGGGTTTCCATCACTATTGCTCTCCAATGGTCGGCTGCCGAAATTCAATAACTTGGCATAATTTGTGCCGACAAAATGCGCGCAGAGTATAGGGGCGGTTCTGCCCCTATTCAACTGTCAGGTAGTGATTTCCGACTGCGCGCTACAAGAGGAATTGTTTCAGCGAATGTGTGCGAGCACACCTTGAAGCTCATCGAGGGAGTTGTAACCGATCACCAGTTGACCCTTACCCTTCTTCCCGTGGCGGATCTGCACCGCAGAGCCCAGGCGCTCGGCCAGACGCTGTTCGAGGCGGGCGATATCCGGGTCAGGCTTGGCAGGCTCTACCGGCTCCGGTTTGCCACTCAACCATTGGCGAACCAGTGCCTCAGTTTGGCGCACGGTGAGACCGCGTGCGACAACATGTCGCGCCCCTTCCACCTGCTGATTGTCCGGCAGACCGAGCAATGCACGGGCATGGCCCATTTCCAGGTCGCCGTGGGACAGCATGGTCTTGATGACTTCCGGCAGCGCAATCAGGCGCAACAGGTTGGCCACGGTGACGCGGGACTTACCCACAGCCTCGGCAACCTGTTGTTGTGTCAGCTGGAATTCCTGCTGCAAGCGCTGCAGGGCTACCGCTTCTTCGATCGGGTTCAGGTCTTCGCGCTGGATGTTCTCGATCAGCGCAATGGCGATTGCCGTTTCATCCGGCACATCACGCACCATCGCCGGGATGGTTTCCTGCCCGGCCTGCTGGCTTGCGCGCCAGCGACGTTCGCCGGCAATGATTTCAAAACGACCACCGCCAATCGGGCGAACCACGATCGGCTGCATCACCCCCTGGGCCTTGATCGACTGCGCCAGCTCTTCCAGCGCCTGCGGATCCATGTCCCGGCGTGGCTGATACTTGCCGCGCTGGAGCAGATCCAGCGGCAAGTGCTGCAACTCGCGGCTGTCAGCCTGCGCCGCTTGTTCTTCCAGCGAACTGACAGTCGGACCGCTCAATAGCGCATCCAGTCCTCGTCCGAGACCTCGTTTCTTGACGGCCATGGGGATTCCTTAAGTTGGCTGGGCAGCGGCGATGCGTGAATTTTTGCGCTGACGGCGAACCATCTCGCCCGCCAGGGCCAGATAGGCCAGCGCGCCACGCGATTGCTTGTCGTAAGCCAGCGCCGGCATGCCATAGCTTGGCGCTTCGGCCAGTCGGATGTTGCGTGGGATCACCGTGTCGTACAGCTGATCGCCAAAGTGTTCCTTGAGCTGGGCCGAAACGTCGTTCATCAGGCTCAGGCGCGGGTCGTACATGGTCCGCAGCAAGCCTTCGACTTTCAGGTTCGGGTTCAACAGTTCGGCGATGCGCTTGATGTTATCCACAAGGTCGCTCAGACCTTCAAGCGCAAAGTACTCGCACTGCATGGGGATAATCACCCCGTCAGCAGCGACCAGGGCGTTCAGTGTGAGCATCGACAGCGACGGCGGGCAGTCGATCAGGATGTAATCGTAGTTTTCACGGATCGGCGCCAGCGCGCTGCGCAGACGGCTTTCTTTCATCTGCATTTCCAGCAGCACCACTTCGGCCGCCGTAAGATCGCGGTTGGCCGGCAGCAGTTGATAACCGCCGTGTTCGGAGTAGTGCATGGCCTGGGCCAGATCGCATTCACCGATCAGCAGGTCGTAGACCGAGTTTTCCAGGCCATGCTTATCCACACCGCTACCCATGGTGGCGTTGCCCTGTGGATCGAGATCGATCAACAGCACCCGGCGCTTGGTCGCGACCAGGGATGCTGCGAGGTTGATACAGGTGGTGGTCTTGCCCACACCACCCTTCTGGTTCGCTATCGCGAATACCTTAGCCATTCTTGCTTGTGTTCCCAATCATGCCGTGCGGCGCAGTATCAGCAGATGGCGTTGGCCTTGGCAACCGGGTACGGCCAGGGCGTGTTCGCTATCGAGTTTGAAGTCTGCCGGCAATGCTACCAGCTCATCCGCCGGATGGACGCCCTTCATTGCCAGCCAGCGCGTATCGGCGTCGCCGAGGTGGCGAGTCCAGTTGGTGAAGTTCTCCATGCTGCTGAACGCCCGGGAAATGATCCCGTTGAACGGCTGTGCAGGCTGGAAGGCTTCGACGCGACTGTGGATAACTTGCAGGTTATCCAGTTTGAGTTCGAGTTTGACCTGGGTCAGGAAGCGGGTTTTCTTGCCGTTGCTGTCCAGGCAGGTCACCTGCGAGTCCGGATACAGGATTGCCAGAGGGATCCCCGGCATGCCGCCGCCGCTGCCGACGTCCAGCCAGCGACCGTTTTCGATGAACGACATCACGCTGAGGCTATCGAGCAAGTGGCGGGAAACCATTTCGTCCGGATCGCGAACGGCAGTCAGGTTGTAGGCCTGGTTCCATTTGATCAACAGGGCCAGATAACCCAGCAGTAATTCGTGCTGGGTTTCAGTGAGATTGACACCGAGCGCGCGGGCTCCTGTGGATAACTCTTCGGCGTGTTGCGAAGTGACCTTAGAACTCAAGCGCTTTGCTCCAACTGACGGCCCGCGCCGCGTTTTTTCAAGTGAATCATCAACAGCGAAATCGCTGCCGGGGTAACGCCCGGGATCCGCGAAGCCTGGCCCAGCGTCTCGGGACGCGTGGCGCCCAGCTTGCTCTGGATCTCCTTGGAGAGACCGGAAATGTTGGCGTAATCGATATCCACAGGCAGTTTCGTGTCTTCACTGGCCCGCAGACGGGCAATTTCGTCCTGTTGGCGGTCGATGTAACCGGCGTATTTGGTCTTGATTTCGACCTGTTCGGCGACCTGTGGATCTTCTGCGCCCTGCCCGGTCACTTCGACCAGACCAGCGTAGTCGATTTCCGGACGGCTCAAGAGATTGAGCAAGTTGTATTCGTGAGTCAGTGGCGTGCCGAATTTTTCCGCGATCGCATCGCCCTGAGCAGTGCCCGGGCGAACCCAGGTGCTTTTCAGGCGTTGCTCTTCGAGCTCGATGCTTTCGCGTTTCTTGCAGAACGCCGCCCAGCGCGCGTCATCGACCAGACCCAGTTCGCGACCTTTTTCGGTCAGACGCAGATCAGCGTTGTCCTCACGCAGGATCAGGCGGTACTCGGCACGGGAAGTGAACATGCGGTACGGCTCTTGGGTACCCAGGGTGATCAGGTCGTCGACCAATACCCCGATGTACGCCTCATCGCGACGCGGGCACCAGGCTTCTTTGCCTTTCGCACGCAGTGCAGCGTTGGCACCGGCAAGCAAACCCTGGGCACCGGCTTCTTCGTAACCGGTGGTGCCGTTGATCTGGCCAGCGAAGAACAGACCGCCAATGACTTTGGTTTCCAGGCTGTATTTCAGGTCGCGCGGATCGAAGTAGTCGTACTCAATCGCATAACCCGGACGCACGATGTGTGCGTTTTCCATGCCGCGGATCGATTGCACGATCTGCAATTGCACGTCGAACGGCAGGCTTGTGGATATCCCGTTCGGATACAGCTCATGGGTGGTCAGGCCTTCCGGCTCGATGAACACCTGATGGCTTTGCTTGTCGGCAAAGCGATGGATCTTGTCTTCGATCGACGGGCAATAACGTGGACCGACGCCCTCGATTTCGCCTGCAGCGGAATACATCGGCGAGCGGTCGAGGTTCGCAGCGATGATTTCGTGGGTACGGGCGTTGGTGTGGGTGATCCAGCAACTGACTTGCCGTGGATGCTGTTCTTTGTTGCCCATGAACGACATCACCGGGATCGGCGTATCACCTGGTTGTTCGGTCATCACCGAGAAATCCACAGACTTGCCGTCGATACGTGGCGGCGTACCGGTTTTCAGGCGACCGACACGCAACGGCAGTTCACGCAGACGGTGCGCCAGGGCGATCGACGGCGGATCGCCGGCACGACCGCCGGAAAAATTCTGCAACCCGATGTGGATAAGTCCGCCGAGGAACGTACCGGTGGTCAACACTACGGAATCCGCGAAGAAGCGCAGGCCCATTTGCGTGACAACACCGCGTACCTGTTCCTGCTCGACGATCAGGTCGTCTGCGGCTTGTTGAAATATCCACAGGTTCGGCTGGTTTTCCAGGATTTCGCGCACAGCGGCCTTGTACAGAATCCGGTCGGCTTGCGCACGAGTCGCTCGTACGGCCGGGCCTTTACGGCTGTTCAGCACGCGAAACTGGATGCCGCCCTTATCGGTAGCCATGGCCATCGCACCACCGAGGGCGTCGATTTCCTTGACCAGATGGCTTTTGCCAATGCCACCGATGGCCGGGTTGCAACTCATGGCACCGAGGGTTTCCACGTTGTGCGTCAGCAGAAGGGTTTTTGCACCCATGCGTGCTGAGGCCAGTGCTGCCTCGGTACCGGCATGACCGCCGCCGATGACGATCACTTCAAAACGGGAAGGGAAATCCACCACGCACCTCGTGCCTGCTTAAGTAGGTCATTCAGGAATAGTTTGAGATCAGGTTTCTGGACCTGGTCGGCAAGTATAGGGACTTCGCCCTTTCTAAAGAACCCTTTGCACAAAATTTAACCAGCTGTGGAGAACTCGCGGTTAAAAGAATAAAAAAGAGAGAAATTTATAAAACCTTTGTTTTAAAGCTTATTCTTACTGCCCTAGATTTCTGTGGATAGATCCATACAAGCCTTTGTTTTCAATATGTACAGCGATTCAAAACCCTGTGGCCATGTCGGCATGAGGCCCTTGGATAACCGGTGTAAGCCTGTGGATGAAAGGGGCTGTTATCCACAGAGGCAGTTATGTCCAGTTTTCAGGCCCTGTTATCAACTGCCCTTAGCGACAGTTATTCACAGGGCTTAATCCACAGAAATCGGATGAATGAAGGAATCGCGGACACGGAAAATCCGCTCAGGAACAGAAATCTGTCCGGCAATGGAGGAAGGAAATACGAGGAAAGAGGACAGACAGGTCGCGAACGGACCTGCCTGTGGACAACGGAAGGACTACTTACCGATGCAGAAGCTGGAAAAAATTCGTCCCAGCAAATCATCGGAGCTGAAGGCGCCGGTGATTTCCCCAAGGCACTGCTGGGCCTGGCGCAGGTCTTCGGCCAGTAATTCACCCGCTCCCGCCAATGTCAGCTGAGCACGTCCATGTTCCAGGGCATCACTGGCATGACGCAGGGCTTCCAGGTGCCGGCGGCGTGCGCTGAAGCTGCTTTCCGATGTTTGTTCATAGCCCATGCAGGCTTTGAGGTGATCACGTAGCAGGTCCAGACCTTCACCGGCAGACTTGGCGCTCAGGCTGATGGTCACATGGCCATCGTCACTGACTTCCAAGGCAATGGGCTCACCGGAAAGATCGGCCTTGTTACGGATCAGCGTGACCTTCGCCGGATCTGGCCGGGTTTCAAGGAATTCCGGCCACAGGGCGAACGGATCGGCGGCCTCTGGCGCAGTGGCATCGACGACCAGCAGCACTCGGTCAGCTTCGCCAATGGCTTTCAACGCTCGTTCAACGCCGATCTTTTCCACATGATCATCGGTATCACGCAGACCGGCGGTGTCCACAACATGCAGCGGCATGCCATCGATGTGGATATGTTCGCGCAGGATGTCCCGAGTGGTGCCGGCTATTTCGGTCACGATCGCGGCTTCACGACCGGCCAGTGCGTTCAGCAGGCTGGATTTTCCGGCATTCGGACGACCGGCAATCACCACGGTCATGCCGTCACGCAGCAACGCGCCCTGCCCGGCTTCGCGCAATACGGTGGATAACTCGTTACGAACCTTGTCGAGCATGCTCAGGACGTGGCCATCGGCGAGGAAGTCGATTTCTTCTTCCGGGAAGTCGATAGCTGCTTCGACATAGATCCGCAGGCCAATCAGCTGTTCGGTAAGGTTATGCACACGTTGGGAAAATGCACCCTGCAATGAACGCAGGGCATTGCGCGCGGCCTGTGCAGAACTGGCTTCGATCAAGTCGGCGATCGCCTCGGCCTGGGCCAGGTCGAGTTTGTCATTGAGAAAGGCGCGTTCGCTGAATTCTCCAGGGCGTGCCAGACGACAGCCCAGTTCCAGGCAACGTTTGAGCAACATATCGAGAACGATCGGGCCGCCGTGGCCCTGCAGTTCCAGTACGTCTTCGCCGGTGAACGAGTTCGGCCCGGGGAAATACAGCGCCAGACCTTCATCCAGCACCTGTTGATCGTCACTGAAGAACGGGCCGTAGTGGGCAAACCGCGGTTTCAGCTCGCGGCCGCTGATGGCTTTGGCCGCAACGCTGGCCAGCGGCCCGGAAATTCGAACGATGCCAACGCCGCCACGGCCCTGGGCGGTAGCGACGGCAGCGATGGTTTCACGAGGAGCGCTCATAAACCGGTATCCAGACAAAAATGGCAGATAGCAAAACGCCCCACTAGGGGGCGTTTTGAGTGGTGTTATCCACAGAGTAAGTTACGCCTCGGCTTTTTTCGTCGCCGCTTCGATCTTACGCGTGATGTACCACTGTTGGGCAATCGACAGGCAGTTGTTCACAACCCAGTACAGCACCAGACCAGCCGGGAACCACAGGAAGAAGAAGGTGAAGATGATCGGCATCATTTTCATCACCTTGGCCTGCATCGGATCCGGAGGTGTAGGGTTCAGACGCTGCTGGATGAACATGGTTGCGCCCATGATGATCGGCAGGATGAAGAACGGATCCTTGATCGACAGGTCGGTAATCCACAGCATGAATGGCGCCTGACGCATTTCCACGCTTTCCAGCAGAACCCAGTACAGGGAAAGGAAAACCGGCATCTGCACCAGGATCGGCAAGCAGCCACCCAGTGGATTGATCTTCTCTTTCTTGTACAGCTCCATCATGGCTTGCGACATTTTCTGCCGGTCATCGCCATGTTGCTCTTTCAGTGCAGCCAGTTTCGGAGCCACGGCGCGCATGCGGGCCATCGACTTGTAGCTGGCGGCCGACAGAGGGAAGAAAATCCCTTTGATCAGCATGGT
The DNA here is from genome assembly GCF_021603585.1 of Pseudomonas sputi. GTDB lineage: Bacteria > Pseudomonadota > Gammaproteobacteria > Pseudomonadales > Pseudomonadaceae > Aquipseudomonas > Aquipseudomonas sputi. The sequence continues at coordinate 186,162 of NZ_BQHI01000007.1, forward strand.
CAGGAAGATGATCGACCAGCCCCAGTTGCCGACGATGCTGTGGATATGTTGCAACAGCCAGAAGATTGGCTGGGCAATGAACCACAGAATGCCGTAGTCGACGGTCAGTTCCAGACCTGGGGACAACTCTTTCAGCACCGCCTGGCTTTTCGGACCGGCGTACAGAACAGCACTGGTTTCGACTTTCGCACCCGGTGCAGCGGTCAGCGACGGACCGGTGTAACCGATGATGTAGTTGTCTTTGCTGTCTTTACGGGTCTGGACGATGTTGTTTTCGCCCTTCGGAGCAACCCATGCCGTCACGAAGTAGTGTTGCAGCCAGGCTACCCAACCACCGGTCACGGTTTCCTTAAGCTGAGCCTTGTCCATGTCTTTCATGGACACTTTCTTGTACGGCTCGGAACTTGTCCACAGGGCGGCACCCAGGTAAGTCGCGGTACCGGTAGCAGTTGTGGACGAAGGATCGGCGCTGGCGTCGCGTTTCAGCTGGACAAACATCGAACCGGACCAAGGCTGAGCGCTCTGGTTATCGATCAGATAGGTCACGGTCACGTCATACAGGCCACGTTTCAGAGTGAAACGCTTGATGTAATTGACGCCGTCCTTGCTGAACTTCAGGTCGACGACCAGTTGATCCTGGCCGTCAGCCAGTTGATAAGTCTTCTTCTCCGAGGAGTAGATCGGACGACCGGCCGGGTTTGCATCCGGGCCGTTGGTGCCAATCAGGCCGCTCTGTGCCAGATAGGTACGTTCGCCACCGTTGTCGAATAGCTGGAATGGAACGTCCGGACGATCCTGACGGCGTGGATACAGCGGCAAGGTCAGTTGGGCAACATCACCACCTTGTGGATCGATCGCGAGATCGAGCACGTCGGTCTTGATCTGGATCAGATCCTTGCTGACGGCGACCGGCGTTTCGGCAGGTGCGCTGGTATCGCTTGCGGCGCGCGGAATATCGTCACTGGCAGCAGCATTATTGCCAGTGGCGGTGTCCGGCAAACCGGATGTAGTCGTACTGGAAGCAACATTCTGAGTCGGCAGGGCAGCCTGGCCATAGTCCTGGTTCCATTTAAGGACCATGACGTAGGACACGATTGCCAGGGCGACGATCAGGATCGTGCGTTTGATATCCATGATTACTCGGCCATCGAAGAAGAACGGGAGGTAGGGATAGGTGGAACCGGGTCATAACCACCGGGATTCCACGGATGACAGCGACCTAAACGACGAAAGGTCAGCCAGCCACCGCGCAGAAGGCCATGATTTTCGATGGCTTCATACGCGTAGCAAGAACAACTGGGGTAGAAACGACAGTGACTGGCCATCAGGGGACTAATGGCGTAGCGATAAAACTGGATCGGAACGAGTGCCAGTTTACGCATCTGGACTGTCTACCCCTACAGTTTCGGTTTTGACTGCTGGTACCGGCTTGTTGCGTGCCAGACGTTTCCAGAGTTTGCCGAAATGCTGAATCAATTCGGGGTTATCTACGTCACCCAAACCTTTGCGCGCGACGATAACGATGTCCCAACCGACCAGTGAATCCTGGTGCAGCCGAAACGATTCGCGCATAAGACGTTTGAGGCGATTGCGCTCGACGGAGAGCTTGACGCTCTTTTTCCCGATAACCAGCCCGAGACGGGGGTGATCGAGATCGTTGTTGCGCGCAAGGAGCAGGAGATTTTTCCCCGGAACCTTGCCGGTAGGGGAGTCAAAGACTGCCTTGAAATGCCGGGGTGTAAGCAGACGCTTTTCCCGACTGAAGTCCTGACTCACCTCCAGTGCCGGATTATCAAACTGCCAGACGCGCACGACCTTTGGCGCGACGACGCGACAGGACGGCACGACCGTTCTTGGTAGCCATGCGAGCACGGAAACCGTGGGTACGAGCGCGTTTGATAGTGCTTGGTTGGAAAGTACGTTTCATGTCGTGTTACCTGGTTCGTCCACAACGGGCCGGAATGGCCCCCGTTTTAAGAGACCGGGGATTCTAGAGAAAGCAAGCCTTCAGGTCAATTTCCAACCAACGTTTCCTTATAAATAGATCTTCGGAGCTGCGAGGACCCTATGACCTGTTTGCCAAAGATAAAAATAAAGAAGGGAATTATTTAAAGCTTTTCTGTAAAGCTTGTAAAAGCTAGGAACGGGGTCGTCTGTGGATAAGTGATTCAAAGCCTTGTATTCCGTCATGTACAGAGAATGACAACTACAGTGGAAAACCGTGTTCAACCTGTGCTGCACGGTCGGATAACCTGTGCGTGAAACGGGTTGTTATCCACAGGCTGGTTATCCACCGACTTTCGCCCCCAGTTGTCCAGTGTGCTCAGATAGGGTTATCCACAGAGCTTATGCACACACCGTCGGTCGCCTTTTTCTCGTTTAACGCATTGATAAATCATGTCCACCGGGCAACCTGCATGTGGATAAGTGGACGACTGGCCGCTACAATGGCCGCTTGTTTTTGCCTCACCGGCTTTCAACTTAGGGGATATCCGTGTCAGTGGAACTTTGGCAGCAGTGCGTGGAGCTTTTGCGCGAAGAGCTGCCTGCCCAACAATTCAACACCTGGATCCGTCCACTACAGGTCGAAGCCGAAGGCGACGAGTTGCGCGTCTACGCACCGAACCGTTTTGTTCTGGACTGGGTCAACGAAAAGTACCTGGGGCGCGTCCTTGAACTGCTGGATGAGCATGGCAACGGCCTGGCGCCGTCGCTTTCCTTATTAATAGGCAGCAAACGCAGTTCGGCGCCGCGTGCGGCTCCTAATGCACCGTTGGCTGCTGCACAAGTGTCCCAGGCTCAGGCCAATGCCGCGACGGCCAGCGCGCCGGCACCGGCTCCGACACCTGCACCAACCAAGCGCTCGACGCAGAAAACCGAAGAAGTCAGTGAAGAGCCGTCCCGTGACAGCTTCGATCCGATGGCCGGTGCTGCTTCGCAACAGGCCCCGGTTCGTGCCGAACAGCGCACCGTTCAGGTCGAAGGCGCGCTCAAACACACGAGCTACCTGAATCGCACCTTCACCTTTGAGAACTTCGTCGAAGGTAAATCCAACCAGCTCGCCCGTGCGGCGGCCTGGCAGGTGGCAGACAACCCGAAGCATGGCTACAACCCGCTCTTCCTTTATGGGGGCGTAGGTCTGGGTAAGACGCACTTGATGCACGCGGTGGGTAACCACCTATTGAAGAAGAACCCGAATGCCAAGGTCGTTTACCTGCATTCCGAGCGTTTCGTGGCCGACATGGTCAAGGCGCTGCAACTGAACGCGATCAACGAGTTCAAGCGTTTCTACCGTTCGGTGGACGCGCTGCTGATCGACGACATTCAGTTCTTCGCCCGCAAGGAGCGTTCCCAGGAAGAGTTTTTCCACACCTTCAACGCCCTGCTTGAAGGTGGCCAGCAGGTCATTCTCACCAGTGACCGCTACCCGAAGGAAATCGAAGGCCTTGAAGAGCGCCTCAAATCCCGCTTCGGCTGGGGCCTGACAGTTGCCGTCGAGCCGCCGGAGCTGGAAACCCGCGTCGCCATCTTGATGAAGAAGGCCGACCAGGCCAAAGTCGAGTTGCCACACGATGCGGCGTTCTTCATTGCCCAGCGCATTCGCTCCAACGTCCGTGAGCTGGAAGGCGCGCTGAAACGCGTGATCGCCCACTCGCACTTCATGGGCCGCGATATCACCATCGAGTTGATTCGCGAATCCCTGAAAGACCTGTTGGCGCTGCAGGACAAACTGGTCTCTGTGGATAACATTCAGCGCACCGTCGCCGAGTACTACAAGATCAAGATCTCCGACCTGCTGTCCAAACGCCGCTCGCGTTCGGTCGCTCGTCCGCGTCAGGTGGCCATGGCATTGTCCAAGGAACTGACCAACCACAGCCTGCCGGAAATCGGCGATGTGTTTGGCGGTCGCGACCACACGACCGTGTTGCACGCCTGCCGCAAGATCAACGAACTTAAGGAATCCGACGCGGACATCCGCGAGGACTACAAGAACCTGCTGCGTACACTGACCACTTGATGAACACCAGCGCAGCTTATTAAGGCAAGGGACTAGACCATGCATTTCACCATTCAACGCGAAGCCCTGTTGAAACCCCTGCAACTGGTCGCAGGCGTCGTCGAGCGCCGACAGACCTTGCCGGTACTGTCCAACGTGCTGCTGGTTGTCGATGGCCAGCAACTGTCGCTGACCGGTACCGACCTGGAAGTCGAGCTGGTCGGGCGCGTGCAACTTGAGGAGCCGGCTGAAACGGGTTCCATCACCGTGCCGGCGCGCAAGCTGATGGACATCTGCAAGAGCCTGCCGAACGATGCGCTGATCGACATCAAGGTCGACGAGCAGAAGCTGGTGGTGAAAGCCGGCCGTAGCCGGTTCACTCTGTCGACCCTGCCGGCCAACGACTTCCCGACGGTGGAAGAAGGCCCGGGTTCGCTGACCACTAGCCTGGAACAGAGCAAGCTGCGTCGCCTGATCGAGCGAACCAGTTTCGCCATGGCTCAACAGGACGTGCGTTACTACCTCAATGGCATGTTGCTGGAAGTCTCGACCGGTGTGATCCGCGCCGTGGCCACTGACGGTCACCGTCTGGCCATGTGCTCGATGCAGGCCGACATCGGTCAGCAGGATCGCCACCAGGTGATCGTGCCGCGCAAAGGTATTCTCGAACTGGCGCGTCTGCTCACCGAGCCGGACGGTAACGTCAGCATCGTCCTGGGTCAGCATCACATCCGCGCGACCACGGGCGAATTTACCTTCACCTCGAAACTGGTCGACGGCAAGTTCCCGGACTACGAGCGCGTTCTGCCGAAGGGCGGGGACAAACTGGTACTGGGCGATCGTCAGGCGCTGCGTGAAGCGTTCAGCCGTACCGCGATTCTGTCCAACGAGAAGTACCGCGGCATCCGTCTGCAACTGGCCAGCGGTCAGTTGAAGATCCAGGCCAACAACCCGGAGCAGGAAGAGGCGGAAGAAGAAGTAGGCGTGGAATACAACGGCGGCTCCCTTGAAATCGGCTTCAACGTCAGCTATCTGCTCGACGTGCTGGGCGTGATGACCACCGAGCAGGTTCGTCTGATCCTGTCCGACTCCAACAGCAGCGCGCTGGTGCAAGAGTCCGACAACGACGATTCGGCTTACGTTGTCATGCCGATGCGTCTGTAATCAGCTGACTCTGGATGTCGCTAAGTCGCGTCTCGGTCACCGCGGTGCGCAATCTGCACCCGGTGACCTTCTCCCCCTCCCCCCGAATCAACATTCTTTACGGCGCCAACGGCAGCGGCAAAACCAGTGTTCTGGAAGCCATTCACCTGCTGGGGCTTGCCCGTTCGTTTCGTAGCACGCGGTTGTTGCCGGTCATCCAGTATGAGCAGCTTGCCTGCACCGTATTCGGTCAGGTCGAACTCGCTGAGGGGGGGCACAGTGCATTGGGCATCTCTCGCAACCGTCAGGGCGAGTTCCAGATACGCATTGACGGTCAGAACGCTCGCAGCGCCGCGCAACTGGCGGAGATCCTGCCGCTGCAGTTGATCAACCCCGACAGCTTCCGATTGCTGGAGGGCGCGCCGAAGATTCGCCGGCAGTTCCTCGACTGGGGCGTGTTCCACGTCGAGCCGCGGTTCATGGCCACCTGGCAGCGTTTGCAGAAGGCCTTGCGCCAGAGAAACTCCTGGCTGCGGCATGGTACACTTGACGCCGTTTCGCAAGCGGTTTGGGACAGGGAACTGTGTCAGGCCAGCGCTGAAATCGATGAATACCGCCGTGCTTACATCAAAGCCTTGAAACCAGTCTTTGAACAAACCTTGAGCGAACTGGTTGAGCTCGAGGGTTTGACGCTCAGCTATTACCGAGGCTGGGACAAGGACCGGGAATTGAGTGCTGTACTCGCCGGATCCGTGCAACGGGACCAGCAGATGGGGCATACCCAGGCCGGGCCACAAAGGGCTGACTTGCGTCTTAGATTGGGCGCACACAACGCCGCGGACATCTTGTCCCGGGGTCAGCAGAAGTTGGTGGTCTGCGCCTTGCGGATTGCCCAAGGGCATCTGGTGAGCCAGGCCCGACGCGGCCAGTGTATTTATCTGGTGGATGACTTGCCGTCCGAGCTGGACGAGAGCCACCGTCGCGCGCTGTGCCGCTTGCTGGAAGACTTACGCTGCCAGGTTTTTATTACCTGTGTAGATCACGAATTATTGAGGGAAGGCTGGCAGACGGAAACGCCAGTCGCTCTGTTCCACGTGGAACAGGGCCGTATCACCCAGACCCACGACCATCGGGAGTGAAGGCATTGAGCGAAGAAAATACGTACGACTCATCGAGCATTAAAGTGCTGAAAGGCCTGGATGCCGTGCGCAAACGTCCCGGTATGTACATTGGTGACACCGATGATGGCAGCGGTCTGCACCACATGGTGTTCGAGGTGGTCGACAACTCGATCGACGAAGCCCTCGCCGGCCACTGCGACGACATCAGCATCATCATCCACCCGGATGAGTCCATCACCGTTAAAGACAACGGCCGTGGCATCCCGGTAGACGTGCACAAAGAGGAAGGCGTTTCCGCCGCCGAGGTCATCATGACCGTCCTCCACGCCGGCGGTAAGTTCGACGACAACTCCTACAAGGTATCCGGCGGTCTGCACGGTGTAGGTGTTTCGGTAGTGAACGCGCTGTCCGAAGAGCTGGTCCTGACCGTTCGCCGCAGCGGCAAGATCTGGGAACAGACCTACGTCCACGGTGTACCTCAGGCACCGATGGCGATCGTTGGCGACAGCGAAACCACCGGCACCCAGATTCACTTCAAGGCTTCCAGCGAAACCTTCAAGAACATTCACTTCAGCTGGGACATCCTGGCCAAGCGCATTCGTGAACTGTCCTTCCTCAACTCCGGTGTCGGTATCGTCCTCAAGGACGAGCGCAGCGGCAAGGAAGAACTGTTCAAGTACGAAGGCGGTCTGCGTGCGTTCGTTGAATACCTGAACACCAACAAGACTGCGGTCAACCAGGTGTTCCACTTCAACATCCAGCGTGAAGACGGCATCGGCGTGGAAATTGCCCTGCAGTGGAACGACAGCTTCAACGAGAACCTGTTGTGCTTCACCAACAACATTCCGCAGCGCGACGGCGGCACCCACCTGGTGGGCTTCCGTTCTGCACTGACGCGTAACCTGAACAACTACATCGAGCAAGAAGGTCTGGCGAAGAAACACAAAGTCGCCACCACCGGTGACGATGCCCGTGAAGGCCTGACCGCGATCATCTCGGTGAAGGTGCCGGATCCGAAGTTCAGCTCCCAGACCAAAGACAAGCTGGTGTCTTCCGAAGTGAAGACCGCGGTCGAACAGGAAATGGGCAAGTACTTCTCCGACTTCCTGCTGGAAAACCCGAACGAAGCCAAACTGGTCGTCGGCAAGATGATCGACGCTGCCCGTGCCCGTGAAGCGGCGCGCAAGGCCCGTGAGATGACCCGCCGCAAAGGCGCGCTGGACATCGCCGGCCTGCCGGGCAAGCTCGCTGACTGCCAGGAAAAAGACCCGGCACTGTCTGAACTGTACCTCGTGGAAGGTGACTCCGCGGGCGGCTCTGCCAAGCAGGGACGTAACCGCAAGACCCAGGCTATCCTGCCGCTGAAGGGCAAGATCCTCAACGTCGAGAAAGCCCGTTTCGACAAGATGATCTCGTCCCAGGAAGTGGGCACCCTGATCACCGCGCTGGGCTGCGGCATCGGGCGCGAAGAGTACAACATCGACAAGCTGCGCTATCACAACATCATCATCATGACCGATGCTGACGTCGACGGTTCGCACATCCGTACCCTGCTGCTGACCTTCTTCTTCCGTCAGTTGCCGGAGCTGATCGAGCGCGGCTACATCTACATCGCCCAGCCGCCGCTGTACAAGGTCAAGAAAGGCAAGCAAGAGCAATACATCAAAGACGACGACGCCATGGAAGAGTACATGACGCAGTCGGCCCTGGAAGATGCGAGCCTGCACCTGAACGAAGACGCCCCGGGCATTTCCGGCGAAGCGCTGGAGCGTCTGGTGAATGACTTCCGTATGGTGATGAAGACCCTCAAGCGTCTGTCGCGTCTGTATCCGCAGGAACTGACCGAGCATTTCATCTACCTGCCGGCCGTCAGCCTGGAAATGCTCGGCGACCACGCCAAGATGCAAGACTGGCTGGCCCAGTACGAAGTCCGTCTGCGCACTGTCGAGAAGTCGGGTCTGGTCTACAAGGCCAGCCTGCGTGAAGACCGCGAACGTGGCGTGTGGCTGCCAGAGGTCGAGCTGATCTCCCACGGCCTGTCGAACTACGTCACCTTCAACCGCGACTTCTTCGGCAGCAACGACTACAAGACTGTCGTCACTCTCGGCGCTCAATTGAGCACCCTGCTCGACGAAGGCGCGTACATCCAGCGTGGCGAGCGCAAGAAAGCGGTCACCGAGTTCAAGGAAGCCCTGGACTGGCTGATGGCCGAAAGCACCAAGCGCCACACCATCCAGCGATACAAAGGTCTGGGCGAAATGAACCCGGATCAGCTGTGGGAAACCACCATGGACCCAAGCGTGCGCCGCATGCTGAAAGTCACCATCGAAGACGCCATTGGCGCAGACCAGATCTTCAACACCCTGATGGGTGATGCGGTCGAACCTCGCCGTGACTTCATCGAGAGCAATGCTCTGGCGGTGTCCAACCTGGACTTCTGATCCCGGTCAGCGCCAATAAAAAGGCCAACGCACAAGCGTTGGCCTTTTTTATTGCCTGCGATTCACTCCCCCGCCGCCACACACTCCAACCGATACCCATACCCGTAAATCGTCAGCAACTGCCAACCCCGATCCGCCGTCAGTCCAAGCTTGTTGCGCAGGCGATAGATATGGGTGTCCAGCGGTCGCGATGTGGACATCTCCTCGTGGGGCCAGAATCGTTCGTACAGGTAATCCCGTGACAGCGGTCGGCCGAGGTTGCTGAACAGGCAATGGGCGAGACGATACTCGCGCTCGGTCATGACGATTGGTTTACCGTCGCGGGTGACGGTCAGTTCGGCGTCGTCGAACACCAGATCGTTGAAACGCAGGGCGTCGGCCGGGGCGCTACGTTGCGGGCTGTGCCGACGCAATACTGCCGCAACGCGGGCCTTCAGTTCATTGGGCCGAAACGGCTTGCTGACGTAATCGTCGGCTCCCGCGTTCAACGCCTGGACGATATCGCTCTCGCCATCGCGGCTGGTCAGCATGATCGCCGCCGGCGGGGCTTCCAAGTGTTCGCGGGTCCAGCGCAACAGGGCCAGGCCGGTCAGGTCGGGCAATTGCCAGTCGAGGATCAGCAGATCGAAGGTTTCCCGGCGCAGCTGTCGCAGCAAGTCTTCACCGCTTTCGAAACTGTGCAGTGACCACGGCTGTCCTCCGGCCTCGGCCATTTGTTGCAGGGTCTGCTCGACCCGGCGCAATTCGGCGGGTTCATCGTCCAGTATCGCAACGCGCATACGCGGTGGTTCCTTGTCGCTCGGGCAATGGGTGCCGACCGGATCGGCTCACTCCATGCAGTGAAAGTAAGCGGCACGCCGTGGGGTGAGCCGCTATGATTCTTCGGGTCTACGTCCTCAGACCGGTTGCCTATGAAACCATTCAACCCGCCCTGCCCTGTTTCTCATGAATAACCACCGCCGACACGAAAGCCGCGTACCCAGCCAGGTTCAACGCTTGTTCCGGCAACTGGTGCGCGAGTGGGTGTGGATAAGTTTAGTGCTGTTGCCGCTGACTGCACTGCTTTCCTGGCGTGCGCAGATCAATTTGCATGACCCGGCACCCTTGATGGGCGCGGGGCTCTCGGTTGCCCTGGTCGCGTGTGTACTTGGGTTGCTGCTGTGGCGCCCGCGCCTGGCGCTCTGGCTGACATTGGGCGGGATGGCCGGCGTGCTGCTGACCAGTGCGGGTCTGGCGGAGATGAGGCGTTGGTGGTCGCCGACACCGGCGGTGCTGGGCATGCTGTTCGGTTATCTGATCTGGAACTGGCGACGCCTGAGTGTGGTGTTGACTTACTTCGGCTGGGAGCTGGCGCGGCTGGACAGTGAACCGAAAGTCTTCCCCGAACGACGTCGGGCGCAGTTTCCCAGCGCCGACCGTTTGCAGGGGCAAATCATGGCGCTTGAGCAAGCCATGAGCCGCACCCGTGATACCCGCCGCTTCATCGCTGATGGTCTTGAGTATCTGCCGGTCGCGACTCTGATCAGCGATCCACGGGGACAAGTCTTGTTGGGCAATCGCAAGGCCCGGAGCCTGTTCGATCACAATCTGGTGGGCGAGGATGTGCTCGATCAACTGGCGAGCCTGGGCTACCCGGAGTTATCCACAGAGTTGCGCCCGCCGCTATCCGAGCTGCCACTGCTGGAGTTTCGTGACCACAAGGAACGTAGCCTGCGCCTGGAGCGCGCCGCGTTGTTGCCAGTGGATGGCGATACGCCAATCGGTTGGTTGCTGAGCCTGACGGACCTCAGCGCCGAACGCGCCGCCGAGGAACAGCGCGGTGTCTTGCTGCGTTTTCTGTCCCATGACCTGCGTGCCCCTCATTCGGCGATTCTCGCCCTGCTCGATGTGCACCGGCACCAGGCGGGAATGGATTCGCCGCTGTTCGAACAGATTGAGCGCCAGGTACGCCGGGCCCTGGAACTCACCGACGGCTTCGTTCTGCTGGCGCGCGCCGAATCCGAGACGTATCAGTTTCAACCAAGCCTGTTCGGGATGCTGGTCATGGACGTTCTGGATCAGGCGTTGCCCATCGCTCAGCAAAAACGCATCGAGCTCGTGAGCGACATGGACGAACAATCACAGGAGCGTCTGATCCTCGCCGATCAGGGATTGTTGACCCGCGCACTGTTCAACCTGCTGGAAAATGCGATCAAGTACAGCCCTGCCGGATCCACAGTCGATCTGCGTGTCAGTTGTCACGACGACTGGCTGCGTTGTGAATTGTCCGATCAAGGCAAAGGAATCGCTGCAGAGGAACTGCCTGACCTGTTCAGTCAGTACCGACGTTTTTCCTCTGCGCAGGGTATCGATGGCGTGGGGCTGGGGTTGTCGATGGTCAAAGCCGTCGTGGATCACCATGGCGGTCAAATCGAATGCCTGAGCGTGGTCGATCAAGGCACGACTTTTCGTCTGCAACTGCCGCTGATTGCCGAAGAGCAGGTATAAAAAAACCGGCTATATCAGCCGGTTTCCTTACTTCCGAAAAAAACTTATGCACCTTTCTGGGTGTTTTATCAGCTTCTGAAATATATAAGTAAATCAGTAAGTTAATTGAAAAAATGGGGATTTTGCGAACAAACCGTACACAGGTTATCCACAAATCTCAGACAGCGATCTGATCGTTTGAAACCGGTGCCTGGGGGGCCGGAGGCAGCGAGCCCATTTCCCGTTGAGTTTTCTCGTTCCACGCTTGCACTCGATCGTTCAGATCGGCGATGGCACGCGGGCCACTGCCTTCGGCGTACATCGGCTCACCGATGACCACGGTAATCACACCCTGCTTTTTACCCCAACCGATTTTCGGCCAGAACTTGCCGGCATTGTGTGCAATCGGCAGCACCGGAAGCGCCGCATTCACCGCCAGGGCGCTGCCACTGCGCGAGAATTTGCCGATGGTGCCGTGAGGAACACGGGTGCCTTCGGGGAAGATCAGCACCCAGACATTGTCCTTGAGCAGTTCGTCACCTTTCGCCGCCACCTGCTTGAGGGCGGCTTTCGGGTTGTCGCGGTCAATCGCGATCGGCCGCAGCATGGCCATCGCCCAGCCGAAGAACGGCACGTAGAGCAATTCGCGCTTGAGCACCTGGCTCAAGGGCGAGAAATAAGCGGAGAGAAAGAATGTCTCCCAGGTGCTCTGGTGGTTCGATTGAATCACGCAGGGCCGGTCAGGCACGTTTTCGGCGCCTTTGACTTCGTAACGGATACCGAGGAACACCTTGGTCAACCATAAGGCGCAGCGGCACCAGTACACGTTGATGAAACGATAGCGCGCCTTGAACGGCAGGAAGGGCGCGATAAAAAAGCTCAGGCTGCACCACAGCAGAGCGGTGGTACCCAGCAGCAGGTAAAAGAGGAAGATTCTGATGGCCTGCAGTATCGACATGGCGACGTTTACCGTTACGGGCAATGCCCGACTGTTCAAGCGCACTCCCGATCAATCCCTGGTCAGGAACTTCAGAAGCACTCTAGTTGTGGATAAGTTCTGCGGCAATCGCCGCGAGATCGTCAAAAATCAGGGTGTCCACCGGCAAGGTCTTGGCCTGAGTCTTTTCGCCTTTCCCGGTCTTTACCAAAACGGGCTGTGAATCGACGGCTTTGGCGGCCTCCAGGTCACCAAGGCTGTCGCCGACGAACCAGACATTCGTCAGCGCGACGTTGTAATGCTGTGCGATGGTTTTCAACATCCCCGGTTTCGGCTTGCGGCAGTCGCAACCCTCATCCGGCCCATGCGGGCAATAAACGATCAGCCCGACTTCACCGCCCTGCTCCGCCACCAGTTCGCGCAGGCGCGCGTGCATGGCATCGAGGGTGGCGAGGTCGTAGTAGCCGCGAGCAATGCCCGACTGGTTGGTGGCGACTGCCACCGTCCAGCCGGCCTTGCTCAACTGCGCAATCGCTTCGATCGAGCCGGGCAGCGGAATCCACTCCTCCACCGACTTGATGTAAGCGTCGGAGTCGTGATTGATCACTCCGTCCCGATCGAGAATCAGCAGTTTCAACAGCAGTCCCTCAACCCAGCAGCGAAATGTCGGCAACGCCCAGGAACAGGCCACGCAGACGCGCCAGCAGTGCATAGCGGTTGGCCCGCACGTTGGCGTCTTCGGCATTGACCATCACCGCGTCGAAGAACGCGTCCACCGGCTCGCGCAGGGCGGCCAGACGTGCCAGCGATTCGTTGTACTGACGCGCCGCAGCCATTGGCTGTACAGCCTGGTCTGCTTGCTGGATCGCCGAGTACAGCGAGAACTCGTTGGCGTTGTCGAAGTACTTGGCCTGGACTTCGGTCGGCACCGAGCCTTCCACCTTGCTCAACAGGTTCGATACGCGCTTGTTCACCGCCGCCAGCGCCGCCGCTTCCGGCAGTTTGCAGAAGGCCTGAACCGCTTGTACACGCTGGTCGAAGTCCAGCGCCGAACCCGGCTTCAGGGCACGCACCGACAGGTAGGTGGCCACATCCACGCCTTCGTCTTCGTAACGGGCACGCAGACGGTCGAAGATGAACTCCAGCACGGCGTCGTTCAGGCCGGCAGCCTTGACCTTGGCACCGAAGGCATTCACGGCGAACGCCACGGCGTCGTTCAGGTCCAGGTCCAGTTGTTTCTCGATCAGGATCCGCAGCACGCCCAGTGCCGCGCGGCGCAGGGCATACGGGTCTTTGCTGCCGGTCGGCAGCATGCCGATGCCGAAGATGCCGACCAGGGTGTCGAGCTTGTCGGCGATGGCCACGGCCGCACCGGTCAGGGTGGCAGGCAGTTCAGCGCCGGCACCGCGTGGCATGTACTGCTCGTTCAGCGCCAGGGCGACGTCTTCCGGTTCGCCGTCATTGAGGGCGTAGTAGTAGCCGGCGACACCTTGCATCTCCGGGAACTCGCCGACCATTTCGGTCGCCAGGTCGCACTTGGACAGCAAGCCTGCACGGGCAGCCCACGAAGCGTTGCCGCCGATGCGTGCGGCGATGTACGCGGCCAGTTTCGAGACGCGTTCGGCCTTGTCGTAGACGCTGCCGAGTTTTTCCTGAAACACCACGTTCTGCAGGCGATCGTTGAACGCTTCGAGCTTCTGCTTCTTGTCCTGCTTGAAGAAGAACTCGGCGTCGGTCAGACGTGGGCGAACCACCTTCTCGTTACCGGCGATGATCTGCTGCGGGTCTTTGGATTCGATGTTGGCCACGGTGATGAAACGCGGCAGCAACTTGCCGTCGGCATCCAGCAGGCAGAAGTACTTCTGGTTGTCCTGCATGGTGGTGATCAGCGCTTCCTGCGGCACGTCGAGGAAACGTTCCTCGAACGAGCACACCAGCGGCACTGGCCACTCGACCAGCGCGGTCACTTCGTCGAGCAACGCCGGCGGCACGATCGCGGTGCCTTCCTGGCGGGTCGCCAGCTCTTCGGTGCGCTTGCTGATGATCTCGCGACGCTCGTTGGCGTCGGCCAGCACGTAGGCGGCACGCAGGTCGGCCAGGTAGCTCGCCGGTGAACCGATGCGCACGCTTTGCGGGTGGTGGAAGCGGTGGCCACGGGATTCACGGCCAGCCTTCTGCGCGAGGATCGTGCAGTCGATGACCTGGTCGCCGAGCAGCATCACCAGCCACTGGGTCGGACGCACGAACTCTTCCTTGCGCGCACCCCAACGCATGCGTTTCGGGATCGGCAGGTCGTTCAGCGAGTCTTCGACGATGGTCGGCAGCAGGCTGGCGGTCGGCTTGCCGGCGATGTTCTGGCTGTAGCGCAGTTTCGGACCGCTCTGGTCGATCTCGCTCAGCTCGACGCCGCACTTCTTGGCAAAACCCAGTGCCGCTTGAGTCGGGTTGCCTTCGGCATCGAACGCGGCCTGACGCGGCGGGCCGTCGAGGTTGATGCTGCGATCCGGCTGCTGGGTGGCCAGCGCAGTGATCAGCACAGCCAGACGACGCGGCGCGGCGTAGACGGTTTTGCTCTCGTAATTCAGGCCGGCAGCCTGCAGGCCCTTGTCGATACCGGCCAGGAACGCTTCGGCCAGGGTGTTCAGGGCTTTGGGTGGCAGTTCTTCGGTGCCCAGTTCAACCAGAAAATCTTGAGCACTCATTGTGCAGCCTCCAGCTTGGCCAGTACTTCGTCACGCAGGTCCGGGGTTGCCATCGGGAAGCCCAGCTTGGCACGGGCCAGCAGGTAGGCTTGGGCGACGGAACGCGCCAGGGTGCGAACGCGCAGAATGTATTGCTGACGCGCGGTCACCGAGATAGCCCGGCGCGCATCCAGCAGGTTGAAGGTGTGCGAGGCCTTCAGAACCATTTCGTAGCTTGGCAACGGCAGCGGCTGGTCGAGTTCGATCAGGCGCTTGGCTTCGCTTTCATAGAAGTCGAACAGTTCGAACAGTTTGTCGACGTTGGCGTGTTCGAAGTTATAGGTGGATTGCTCCACTTCGTTCTGGTGGAACACGTCGCCGTAAGTCACTTTGCCGAACGGACCGTCAGCCCAGACCAGGTCGTAGACCGAATCCACGCCTTGCAGATACATGGCCAGACGCTCGAGACCGTAGGTGATCTCGCCGGTCACCGGGTAGCACTCGATGCCGCCCGCTTGCTGGAAGTAGGTGAACTGAGTCACTTCCATGCCGTTCAGCCAGACTTCCCAGCCCAGACCCCAGGCGCCGAGGGTCGGCGATTCCCAGTTGTCTTCGACGAAGCGGATGTCGTGGACCAGCGGGTCCAGGCCGACATGCTTGAGGGAGCCCAGGTACAGCTCCTGGAAGTTGTCCGGGTTCGGCTTCAGGACCACCTGGAACTGGTAGTAGTGCTGCAGACGGTTCGGGTTTTCGCCGTAACGGCCGTCAGTCGGACGGCGGCTTGGCTGCACGTAGGCGGCGTTCCAGGTTTCCGGGCCGATGGCGCGCAGGAATGTCGCGGTGTGGAAAGTGCCGGCGCCTACTTCCATATCGTAGGGCTGAAGTACCACACAACCTTGCTCGGCCCAGTATTGCTGGAGCGCGAGGATCAAGTCTTGGAAGGTACGCACGGCTGGCGTAGGCTGGCTCACGAAATTCACCTGTTTCTTGGGCTGCGATTTAAAGAGCGGGAGTATACCCGATTCAGTCGCACCTCCACCCCTGGAGCCTTATGCCACGCTGCTTTTGGTGCAACGAAGATCCGCTGTACATGGCTTACCACGATCAGGAGTGGGGTACGCCGCTACGCGATGCGCAGGGTTTGTTCGAGTTGCTTTTGCTCGAAGGGTTCCAGGCCGGGCTGTCGTGGATCACCGTGCTGCGCAAGCGCGAGCGATATCGCGAGGTGTTGTTCGGCTTCGACGTACAGCGCGTGGCGCAGATGAGCGACGCGGAAATCGACGAATTGATGCTCGATCCGGGGATCATCCGCAACCGCCTCAAGCTCAATGCCGCTCGGCGCAATGCCCAGGCCTGGCTGGCGCTGGAAGATCCGGTGGCCTTCCTCTGGTCGTTTGTGGATAACCGCCCGGTGATCAATCATTTCAAGGATCGCAGCGAAGTCCCGGCCATCACCCCGCAGGCTGTGGCCATGAGCAAAGGCCTGAAAAAGGCCGGTTTCACCTTCGTCGGTCCGACCATCTGCTACGCACTGATGCAGGCCTCGGGCATGGTCATGGATCACACTCAGGACTGCGATCGCTACGCGCAGCTCGCCAACGGCGGTTAGAATGGCCGCCTCGCGCACAGCACAAGATCAGGAGTGACCTGTGGAAAAGTTTAAAGGCGCCATGCTGGTTGGCGCTCTGCGGCTGTTTGCCCTGCTGCCGTGGCGGGCCGTGCAGGCCGTGGGTTCGGCAATCGGCTGGATCATGTGGAAAACCCCCAACCGTTCCCGCGATGTGGTGCGGATCAACCTGGCCAAATGTTTTCCACAGATGGACCCGGCCGAACGCGAGCGTCTGGTCGGTCAAAGCTTGAAAGACATCGGCAAGTCTCTGACCGAAAGCGCCTGCGCCTGGATCTGGCCGGCCCAGCGCTCCATCGACCTGGTGCGCGAAGTCGAAGGCCTTGAAGTGCTGAAAGACGCGCTGGCCTCGGGCAAGGGCGTGGTCGGCATCACCAGTCACCTGGGCAACTGGGAAGTGCTCAACCACTTCTACTGCAGCCAGTGCAAACCGATCATTTTCTACCGGCCGCCGAAGCTCAAAGCGGTGGATGAATTGCTGCGCAAACAGCGCGTGCAACTGGGCAACAAGGTGGCTGCGTCGACCAAAGAAGGCATCCTCAGCGTCATCAAGGAAGTGCGCAAGGGTGGTCAGGTGGGGATTCCCGCGGATCCGGAGCCGGCGGAGTCGGCCGGGATTTTCGTGCCGTTCTTCGCCACTCAGGCCCTGACCAGCAAGTTCGTGCCGAACATGCTCGCCGGTGGCAAGGCCGTCGGCGTATTCCTGCATGCGCTGCGTCTGCCGGACGGTTCCGGCTATAAGGTGATCCTTGAGGCAGCGCCGGAAGCGATGTACAGCACCGACACCGAAACGTCCTGCGCGGCGATGAGTCAGGTGGTCGAGCGTTATGTGGCGGCTTATCCGAGCCAGTACATGTGGAGCATGAAACGCTTCAAGAAGCGTCCGCCAGGCGAGGCGCGCTGGTACTGATCGGCGATGTACATAGGTGGATAACCTGACCCAACGGGTTATCCACAGCCGTCACGGTTTCTGCCGTTCGAGTTTCTTCAGAAACACCGTCATTTCCTTTTCGGCCTGCTTGTCGCCATGGGCCCGGGCCGCTTCCAGTCCCTGCTCCCACGCCTGTCGCGCAGCCACCAGATCACCCAGTGCCAGTTGCGCCTTGCCCAACAGTTTCCACGCGGCCGAATACTTCGGGTCGAAACCGACACACTGCTGGAAATGCTCGGCCGCCTTCGCGTTCTCCCCCCGATCCAGATAGCCCTTGCCGAGGCCAAAGCGCAGCAATGAGTTATCCACACCCTTGGCGAGCATTTTTTCCAGGGATTCGATCATCGCTCTCGCCTCTTGGTCGGTCAGAAGAAACTCAGGCCCACGTGGAACAGCTTCTCCACATCGCGAATGTGCTTTTTATCCACAAGGAACAGAATCACATGGTCGCCCGCGGCAATCACCGTGTCGTCGTGGGCGATGATCACTTCTTCATCGCGGATGATCGCGCCGATGGTGGTGCCCGGAGGCAGCGCGATGTTTTCAATGGCCTTGCCGATGACTTTGCTCGACTTCGAATCGCCATGGGCTACCGCTTCGATGGCTTCCGCCGCGCCCCGGCGCAGTGAGTGCACGCTGACGATATCGCCGCGCCGTACGTGGGCCAGCAAGGTGCCGATGGTCGCCAGTTGCGGGCTGATGGCGATGTCGATATCACCGCCCTGGATCAAGTCGACGTAGGCCGGGTTGTTGATGATCGTCATGACCTTCTTCGCGCCCAGACGCTTGGCCAGCAACGATGACATGATGTTGGCTTCGTCATCGTTGGTCAGGGCGAGGAAGATATCCGCGTCGGCGATGTTCTCTTCCATCAGCAAGTCGCGATCCGACGCGCTGCCCTGCAGCACCACGGTGCTGTCGAGGGTGTCGGAGAGATAACGGCAGCGAGCCGGGTTCATCTCGATGATCTTCACCTGATAGCGGCTTTCGATGGCCTCGGCCAGCCGTTCGCCGATCTGCCCGCCACCGGCGATGACAATGCGCTTGTAGCTTTCGTCGAGCCGGCGCATTTCGCTCATCACCGCGCGAATATTCGCACGGGCGGCGATGAAGAAAACTTCATCGTCCGCCTCGATCACCGTGTCGCCCTGGGGAAGAATCGGTCGGTCGCGGCGGAAAATTGCGGCCACTCGGGTTTCCACATTCGGCATGTGTTCGCGCAACTGGCGCAGTTGCTGACCCACCAGCGGCCCGCCGTAGTAGGCGCGCACCGCCACCAGTTGCGCCTGGCCTTCGGCGAAATCGATCACCTGCAAGGCGCCGGGGTGCTGGATCAAACGCTTGATGTAGTTGGTGACCACTTGCTCGGGGCTGATCAGCACGTCGACCGGAATCGCCTCGTTCTGGAACAGTTGCTCCTCGCGGGTCAGGTACGACGCTTCGCGCACCCGGGCAATCTTGGTCGGGGTGTGGAACAGGGTGTGAGCAACCTGGCAG
The DNA here is from genome assembly GCF_021603585.1 of Pseudomonas sputi. Taxonomy (GTDB): domain Bacteria; phylum Pseudomonadota; class Gammaproteobacteria; order Pseudomonadales; family Pseudomonadaceae; genus Aquipseudomonas; species Aquipseudomonas sputi. The sequence continues at coordinate 205,003 of NZ_BQHI01000007.1, forward strand.
GCGACCATGTTGGTTTCGTCGCTGTTGGTCACCGCCACCAGCATGTCGGCGTCGTCGGCGCCGGCCTGACGCAGCACGGTCGGCAGTGAGCCACGACCCTGCACGGTGCGGATGTCGAGGCGGTCGCCAAGATCGCGGAGACGGTCGCCGTCAGTGTCGACCACCGTGATGTCATTGGCCTCGCTGGCCAGATGTTCAGCCAGCGAACCGCCGACCTGTCCCGCACCGAGGATGATGATTTTCATCCAGTCACTCCATTGAATCCGTTTAGCTGCGCGCGGCAGCGATCTTGATCAGCTTGGCGTAGTAGAACCCGTCGTGCCCGCCCTGCTGGGCCAGCAATTGGCGACCATGGGGCTGCTTGATCCCGGCGGCGGTGGCCAGATCCAGCTCCCGTGCGCCCGGTGTGCGCCCAAGGAAAGCGGCGATCACTTCGGTGTTCTCGGTCGGCAAGGTCGAGCAGGTGGCGTAGAGCAGGATGCCGCCCACCTCGAGGGTTTTCCACATCGCGTCGAGCAACTCGCCTTGCAGTTGCGCGAGGGCAGCGATGTCGTCGGCCTGACGGGTCAGTTTGATGTCCGGATGACGGCGAATCACCCCGGTGGCCGAGCACGGTGCGTCGAGCAGGATGCGCTGGAACGGTTTGCCATCCCACCACGCTGCCGTGTCGCGACCGTCGGCGGCAATCAGTTCGGCACTCAAACCGAGACGTTCGAGGTTTTCCTTTACCCGCACCAGACGTTTGGCTTCCAGGTCCACCGCCACCACACCGGCCAGCGCCGGTTCGGCTTCGAGGATATGGCACGTCTTGCCGCCCGGCGCGCAGCAGGCGTCCAGCACTCGCTGACCCGGCGCGAGGTCGAGCAGGTCGGCGGCCAGTTGCGCGGCTTCGTCCTGCACGCTGATCCAGCCTTCGGCGAAACCCGGCAGGCTGCGCACGTCGGTGGCAGCGTCGAGGACAATGCCGTCGCGGCTGAAGGTGCACTGCTGTGCGGCGATACCCGCTTCGGTCAGCAGACTCAGGTAGGCATCGCGGCTGTGATGACGGCGATTGACCCGCAGGATCATCGGCGGATGCGCGTTGTTGGCTTCGCAGATGGTTTCCCATTGCTCGGGCCAGAAGGCCTTGAGGGATTTTTGCAGCCAGCGCGGGTGGGCAGTGCGCACCACCGGATCGCGTTCCAGTTCGGCGAAGATCGCCTCACTTTCCCGTTGGGCATTGCGCAACACGGCGTTGAGCAGGCCCTTGGCCCACGGTTTTTTCAGCTTGTCGGCGCAACCGACGGTTTCGCCGATGGCGGCGTGCGGCGGGACGCGGGTGTAGAGCAACTGGTAGAGACCGATCAGCAGCAACGCCTCGACATCGGCGTCCGCCGCCTTGAACGGTTTCTGTAACAGCTTTTCCGCCAGCGCCGATAAACGCGGCTGCCAGCGTGCGGTGCCGAACGCGAGGTCCTGGGTGAAGCCGCGATCGCGATCCTCGACCTTGTCCAGTTGCGTCGGCAGGGAACTGTTGAGCGAAGCCTTGCCGCTCAGGACAGCGGCGAGTGCCTTGGCGGCGGCCAGACGCGGATTCATTGCGCGTCCACCGCTGCGCCCAGCACGATGCCGGTGGCGAATTTCTCACGACGACTGTTGAACAGATCGCTGAAGTTCAGCGCCTTGCCGCCGGGCAATTGCAGGCGAGTCAGGCACAGCGCCTGTTCGCCACAGGCGACGAGCAGACCGTCCTTGCTGGCGCCGAGAATCGTGCCCGGTGCGCCTTTGCCTTCGGCCAGTGTCGCCGCCAGCACTTTCAGCGCTTCGCCGTTGAGCGTGCTGTGGGTGATCGGCCATGGGTTGAAGGCGCGGACCAGACGTTCCAGCTCAACGGCCGGACGGCTCCAGTCAATGCGTGCTTCGTCCTTGTTCAGTTTGTGCGCGTAGGTGGCGAGCTCGTCGTTCTGCACTTCGCCTTCCAGCGTGCCAGCGGCCAGACCGGCAATCGCTTGCACCACGGCGGGCGGGCCCATCTCGGCGAGGCGATCGTGGAGGCTGCCGCCGGTGTCGCCGGCGCTGATCGGAGTCACGACCTTGAGCAGCATCGGCCCGGTATCGAGGCCGGCTTCCATACGCATCACGGTCACACCGCTCTCGGCATCGCCTGCTTCCACAGCGCGCTGGATCGGCGCCGCACCGCGCCAGCGCGGCAGCAGGGAGGCGTGACTGTTGATGCAACCCAGACGCGGAATATCCAGCACCGCTTGCGGCAGGATCAGGCCGTAGGCGACTACCACCATCAAGTCAGGCTTCAACGCGGCGAGCTCGGCTTGAGCGTCAGCGTTGCGCAGGGTCGGCGGCTGCAACACCTGGATATTGTTTTCCAGGGCGAGCTGTTTGACCGGGCTCGGCATCAGTTTTTGCCCACGACCGGCCGGACGATCTGGTTGGGTGTAGACCGCAACGATCTCGTGAGGGCTGTCCAACAGGGCCTTGAGGTGTTCGGCGGCGAATTCCGGGGTGCCGGCAAAAACGATGCGCAGTGGCTCAGTCATGGGGGGAGTCTCATAAAAAGAAAAAGGCTTGCCGCAGCAAGCCTTTGAAGAGGGGCATCAAGCGTTCTGGCGGTGCTGCTTTTCCAGTTTCTTCTTGATCCGGTCGCGTTTGAGCGTGGACAGGTAATCGACGAACAACTTGCCGTTGAGGTGGTCGCATTCGTGCTGGATGCACACCGCGAGCAGGCCTTCGGCGATCAGTTCGTAAGGCTTGCCGTCACGATCAAGTGCCTTGATCTTGACCTTTTGCGGGCGGTCGACATTTTCGTAGAAGCCCGGCACCGAGAGGCAGCCTTCCTGGTATTGCTCCATTTCGTCGGTCAGCGGCTCGAACTCGGGATTGATGAACACCCGCGGTTCGGTGCGGTCTTCGGAAAGGTCCATCACGACGATACGTTTGTGCACATTGACCTGGGTCGCGGCAAGGCCGATGCCCGGCGCTTCATACATTGTTTCAAACATGTCATCGACCAGCTGACGCACTTCGTCGTCCACTACAGCCACAGGTTTGGCGATAGTGCGCAGACGCGGGTCCGGAAATTCGAGGATGTTCAAAATGGCCATAAGCTTGATTGCTGCACGTGTGAGGTAAAGTCGGGCGATGGCCTGGCGGGTCCGAAGATGCAGGCTACCGTTGTGAAACGTAGCGCCCTGCTTTTCAGCATAGAGCAGGGAGCGAGCCACGGGGGCTCTGGCGTTTCACGCGAACGCACATGATAAAGGGATTCACCGCATGAGGAAATCACTACTCGCCCTGCTGTTTCTGGCCTCGGCCGGCGCCGCGCACGGGCAAGTGCAACTCAAGGAAGGTTTTCCACAGCAATACACGGTGGTTTCGGGGGATACACTCTGGGACATCTCCGGTAAATATTTGCGCGAACCCTGGCAGTGGCCACAGTTGTGGCGGGCCAATCCGCAGATCGAAAACCCCAACCTGATCTATCCGGGCGACACACTGACGCTCAGTTACGTCAACGGCCAGCCGCGCCTCACGGTCAATCGCGGCGAGTCGCGCGGCACCATCAAGCTGTCGCCGCGCATTCGTACAAGCCCGGTGGCCGAGGCGATTCCGAGCATTCCGCTCAAATCGATCAACAGCTTTCTGCTGAGCAACCGCATCGTCGACAAGGTCGAGGACTTCGACAAGGCGCCTTATATCGTTGCCGGCGACGCCGAACGGGTGCTCAGCGGCACCGGCGACCGGATTTTCGCCCGAGGCCACTTCGACCCGAACCAGCCGGTCTACGGGATCTTCCGCCAGGGCAAGGTCTACACCGATCCGCAGAGCAAGGAGTTCCTGGGGATCAACGCCGATGACATCGGCGGTGGTGAAATCGTCGCCACCGAAGGCGACGTCGCCACCCTCGCGCTGCAACGCACGACCCAGGAAGTGCGCCTCGGCGACCGCTTGTTCAGCGGTGAAGAGCGTTCGATCAACTCGACCTTCATGCCCAGCGCGCCCTCCACCGACATCAACGGCCTGATTATCGATGTGCCGCGCGGCGTCACGCAGATCGGCGCGATGGACGTGGTGACACTGAACAAGGGCAAACGCGACGGTCTGGCTGAAGGCAACGTGCTGGTGGTAATGAAAACCGGGGAAACCGTACGCGACCGGATCACCGGTCAACCGCTGAAAATTCCCGATGAACGCGCAGGCTTGCTGATGGTGTTCCGCACTTACGACAAACTCAGTTACGGCCTTGTGCTGAACGCATCGCGCTCACTGGCGGTGCTGGACAAGGTACGAAATCCTTAGCTGACTTCACAAGTTACCAACAGAGTTATCCACAGCTTGTTCCGAAAGGTTCGGGCCTTATAACGATCAAGGATGATCCATGATGATGCCTGTCTCCCCGTCGGTCTCGCCGGCAGAACTGGAAGCGCGCCTGCGCCTGCACCGCTTGCCGGAAATCGGTCCCAAACGTTTCACCAAATTGCTCGAAGCCTTCGGCTGCGCCTCGAAGGCGATCAGCGCGCCGGCCAGCGCCTGGCGCTCGTTGGGTTTGCCGGCGGCTTGCGCCGAGGCCCGGCGCTGCCCTGACGTTCGCGACGGCGCCAGCCACGCATTGCGCTGGTTAGAGCGTCCGGATCAACATTTACTGATGTGGGACCAAGCGGATTACCCGGCCTTGCTGGCGCAGATTCCCGACCCGCCACCCTTGCTGTTCGTCGCGGGCGATCCGCAGATACTGGAAAAACCGCAACTGGCGATGGTCGGCAGTCGCCGCGCTTCCCGCCCCGGCATGGACACCGCCGCTGCATTTTCCCGCAGCCTTGCGGGTGCCGGATTTGTGATCACCAGTGGTCTGGCGCTGGGTATCGACGCGGCGGCGCATCAAGCCGCTGTTGACGTCGGCGGGCAAACGGTCGGCGTGCTGGGTACCGGTCTGGAAAACTTTTATCCACAGCGCAATCGGCGATTGGCGGATGCGATGATTGCGTCCGGCAGTGCGGTGCTTTCGGAATTCCCTCTGGACACCGGGCCGACGGCGAGCAACTTCCCAAGACGCAACCGGATCATCAGCGGCTTGTCCCTCGGCGTGCTGGTGGTCGAGGCCAGCGTGGCCAGCGGTTCCCTGATCACCGCGCGGCTGGCGGCAGAACAGGGGCGCGAGGTGTACGCCATCCCGGGTTCGATCCATCACCCCGGCGCTCGGGGCTGTCATCAACTGATCCGTGACGGAGCGGTGCTGGTGGAAAACATCGAGCACATTCTCGAAGCCCTGCGCGGCTGGCAGCAGTTGCCGCCATCCGCTGCAGTGCCGGATCCCGATCATCCTCTGCTGGACCTGTTGCACGCCGCGCCGCACACCAGCGAGGGCCTGGCTGACAGCAGTGGCTGGGCGTTGCCCAAAGTCCTGGCGACATTGACCGAACTGGAGATGGATGGTCGCGCGGTGTGCGAAAACGGCCGCTGGTTTGCGCGCGTAAGCTAGGTTTTACATTGAAGATCGGTAAACTGCGCGAAACCTGTTTGCGGAGAGTTTTTCATGGTCAACAGTTGGCGTGTGCAACAAGCCGCACGAGAGATTCGCGCCGGGGCGGTGATTGCCTATCCAACCGAAGCCGTCTGGGGGCTGGGGTGCGATCCTTGGAATGAAGAAGCGGTGGATCGTCTGTTGGCGATCAAGAACCGTTCGGTGGACAAGGGGCTGATCCTGGTTGCCGACAACATTCATCAGTTCGATTTTCTGTTCGAGGACTTCCCGCAGGACTGGATCGATCGCATGGCCAGCACCTGGCCAGGCCCGAACACCTGGCTGGTACCCCATCAGAACCTGTTGCCGGAGTGGGTGACCGGGGTGCATGACACCGTGGCATTGCGGGTCAGTGATCATCCGCAGGTGCGGGATCTGTGCTCGTTGGTGGGGCCGTTGATTTCGACGTCGGCCAATCCGCAGGGACGGCCGGCGGCAAAGAGTCGCTTGCGGGTCGAGCAGTATTTCCGTGGTCAGGTCGATCTGGTGCTCGGCGGAGCGCTGGGCGGTCGCAAGAACCCGAGCCTGATTCGGGATCTGGCCACCGGCAAAATTGTGCGCCCGGCCTGATATCACCCTCAGTCAAATTAGTGCGTACTCCTCGGCTTCCATGGCGAGGAGTACTACATGTGCCTGCGATTTTTCCTTCATATACCTGAATTTTTAGCCCGGTTCTTGATTTGATTTTTTCCTTTCTGCGTCAGATCAATCCGTAAGTATTCAGTTATTGTAATTTTTCCGACGTTATTCTCAGAAGCCACACAGTGGCGATTTTTCTAAAACCATTCATTATTTCAATGCGCTCAGAAAACTTCGAAAAGTTAACGGCTGCGGAGAAGAAATGGATATCAGGGATTCACAGTTAACGGATTATCTGCAGGAACTTCAGGCGAGCCTTAAAAGGCGTCATGAGAACTATCGCATCGTTATTCTTGAAGCAGGATCAGACACGCGAGAGTTTGAACGGTTTGTTTCCCGTCATTTTCGGCTGCGATTGCAACACTACATGTTGACACCCAAAGCCAGGTTACTTGAAACACGTCTGGCGATTACTTCGCGCAGTACCCACTTTCTGTTGTATCAGCATGACAGGCCCACGGCCGTGTTGAGAGTGACCCCTGCGCCGTTCGAATGGGCCTCACTGGCGCAGCAGCAACTGTCTCCTGCCACAACGCTGTCGCGCCATGTCGAATTCAGTCGCTTGATCTGTCACTCGCAAACTCAATTCCCCATGTCGATCAACGGCCTGCTGGCAGCTGCCACGGAATGGGCGATCAAGCGCGGTTATGAGGGCGTTACCGCGCTCTGCCGAACACCGCAACGGCGATTGTTCCAGCGCTTCGGCCTGACGCCGATCACCACCGACGCCCTGCGCATCGAACAGCGCCAGCGCGGCGATTACTGGCTGCTCTCGGCTCAATGGCAGCAAATCTTCACAGCACTTCTGCAGTCCGCCCACCTGCTCGCCAACCCATTGGAGAATCCAGTTAATGAATGCGCCTCTCAGTTTTGAACAACAATTAAGCCTGCTCGATGAGCGAATCGAAAAAACATGGGCCGATATTCTGGAAAGTTCGCGACTGGTAAAAGCCATCCGCGAAGGCAGCGTTTCAAAAGCCTTATACGCGATCTACATGATCCAGACTTTTCACTACACGGCGCACAATGCGCGAAATCAAGGATTGGTCGGAGTTCGGCACGCGGATAATCCGGTGTATACCAAGTTCTGTTTCGAACATGCGGCACAAGAAGTCGGTCATGAAAAAATGGCACTGCATGATGTCATGAGTCTTGGTTTGAAGAATGAAGTGTTCGATATTCCACCTGCCCTTCCGGCCACCGATGTGCTGATCGCTTATTTATACTGGGTCTCCTTTACCGGTAACCCGTTACAACGGCTTGGTTATAGTTATTGGGCAGAAAACGCCTACCAGTTCATCACTCCGCTTATTAACAACTTGAGTGAAGTTCTGGATCTGAAACCCGCTCAACTGACATTTTTCATTGCACATTCCGACATTGATATCGAGCATTTCAACGAAATCAAACTCATGCTGCAGCGCACCTGCAAATGTCAGGAGGACTGGGATGCGATCACCACTGTCATGGAAACCAGCCTGCGCCTGACCGGCGCCATGCTTGAGGCGGTTTATGAGCAGTTTGAGGCCTGGCAAAACGGGTTGGCGCCCCGCTATGACTTCCTCCAGGTCCTGGACAACCAATGAAGGCCTTACACCCATCTTCATATCTGATGGCTGGAGGCAGACATGGCTGATTATTTCGACCGGCTCAACTACACGCTGGGGGATGAGGACACCGCGCTCGAGTACGCGATTCTGCCCAGACATGCCAGACATGTCCTGGGGATCGCCGGATGCGGCGGCCGGCTGTTGCCGTTGCTGGCCGCTGCCCCGTCACGCATGACCTGTACCGATATCAGCGCACCGCAACTGGCGTTCACCCGATTGCGTTTTGCCCTGCTGGAACAGACCGATCACGAGTCGTTCATGGCGTTCATGGGCTATCGAATGGAAAGCCTGAGGGCGCGACGCCGCTCCATTTTCCAGCAACTGGTCTTACCGCCGGCGGATCGTCGCTGGCTGTCCGCGTTCTTCCAGTCCCGACGTTGGGAAGCACCGATTTACATGGGGGCATTCGAGCAGACCCTGAAGCGGTTGGCGAAGATCACCGCACTGTTTACCGGTAAGGCGGGCCGGGGCATTTTTCAGTTCAGCCGGCTTGACGAACAAACGGAATATTACCGAAACCGCTTTCCCCTCAAGCGCTGGAAGGCAGTGATCGGTTTGCTGGGAAATGCAGCAGTGCTCAATTCGCTGCTGTACAAGGGCGCGTTTCCACCCAACAACCTGGGGATCAGCTCGCGCGCGGCGTATCTGGAAATTTTCCATACGTTGTTCACCACTCAGGTGGTCCGCGAGAGTTTTTTCCTGCAAATGCTGTTTTTCGGTGAGCTGCGCTATCCGCAAGGCTTTCCGCTGGAGTGTGATCCGGCCATTTTTCAGCAGGCCCGCGAGGGACTTCAGCAGTGCGAGTTACGCGTGGTGCAGGCGGACATCCTTGGCTGTGCTGCCGGGGAAACAGCCATCGATTTCATATCGCTGTCGGACGTGCCTTCCTTCATGCCCGAAGCGGCCGGAAAAAACATTTTGCAGCGCCTGGCTCCGGCTCTGTCGGAAAACGCACAGGTGGTCATGCGGGGGCATCTGCATGTGGTGCAACCCGATTGTGCAGGCTTTTGCAATGTCACCCACCAGTACCAGTCAGACATCGCACGCGAAAGAACCCAGCTCTGGCATGTCCAGGTCTATCGCCGCACTCCCTCTTTGCAGGTATCCCGATGAACACTTTTCAACCGACCGTCAATTGGGTCAAAAACCGTGTCCGGCAAGCGCGTGACGATCAGCAACAGCTATTCGACGCGGGGCTGAACGGCTTGAAGCTGGCTAAACGTGAAGGCAAAGAGATCGAACTCGACAGCGGCGAACGGCTGACCGAGTTCCTTTCCTGCTCTTATCTGGGGCTGGAGTGTGATCCACGCCTGATTCAAGGAGCGGTGAGCGCTGCGGAGTCTTTCGGCGTGCAGTTCGCCGCTGCACGAACCCGAGCCCTGTTGCCGCCCATGCGTGAGCTGGACGACCTGCTGAACCGGATATTTCAGGGACACGCAGTCACCTTCAACTCAGTAGGCAGTGCGCATCTTGGCTGTCTGCCGCTGCTCGGTTCCGGTGAGATGCCCTCTTATCCCATGCGCCGTGGTCCCTGCTGGATAGTCGACCGTGCCGCTCATGCGTCGATGCAAGTGCTGCAAGGCATTCTCTGGCAATTCGGCCCGATTCAGCGCCGCGATTGCAGCGATGTAGAGCAGGTGGAAGAAGCCTGTTCAACTGCAGTCGCGGCGGGTAACACGCCCATTATCCTGACCGACAGCATTGGTTCGATGCGTGGTGTGTACCCAATAAATCGCCTGCTGCAACTGGCGGAGCGTTTTGACGGTTATCTCTATGCGGATGACGCCCACGGTACCTCGATCCATGGTGTCGCCGGAGGAGGTTACGCGCTGGACGCGGTGGATGAACGACAGCACGGCCGGCTGATCCTCCTGTCGTCTTTGTCCAAGGCGTTCGGTGCCACCGGCGGGGCGATCACTGTGCGCACCGAAGCCGATGCCGAGATGATTCGGCGCCATGCATCGACTTATACGTTTGGCGGGCCATTGTCTGTTGGCGGGGTAGGTGCGGCTGTCGCTTCGGGGAAAATCCATTTGTCCCCGGAACTGAGTCAATTGCAGGCGTTGCTGTGGCGAAATATCGCCACGGTCGACGGTTTGCTGGGGCCAGTGCTCGGCAATCATCACGTCGCGTCCCCCATTCGTTTTATCCGCGTCGGGGCCGAGAGAGAGGCGATAAGCCTGGGGCAGCATTTGCGCCGGCTGGGAATTGCGGTCACCACCGCAGTGTTTCCGGTGGTCGCCAAGGGCGAGGCCATTTTGCGTCTGGCCATCAGTGCGAGTCACAGTCAGCGCCAGTTGGAATCTCTGGCGAACGCCGTCCGTAGCGGATTCGATGAGCTGGGCATTCGTCGGGGAGGACGCGGCGATGCACAATGACCCCGTCGCGGATGTCTCGGCCGAGGCGTTTGCGTGCAAATTGGCCCACGCGCGTTCACTGCCCTGGCTCCATGCGCTGTATCCGCGAATCCAGGAAGTGCAGGGATTGGCCGATCTGCATCGACTGCCGGTTCTGGCGGTGGAAGACGAGTCCGGCGGCGTGCTGTTTTCCGTGCTCGCTCAAGCTTCACATCAAGCACCGGGCGGCGGGCTGACCCTGACCTCGGGAGGCAGCACCGGCAATCGCAAACAGATCACCCATTCCTGGGCGTTCAACGCTGCAATTGTGCCTTTGGGAGCAAGGATGTTCGGTGCGACGGACGAATGCCCCGAGGTGGTCATCAACTGCCTGACAGCCGCGCAAATGCAGGGAGCCTTTCAATACGCGTCAGCTATCGTCCAGCACGTTGGCGCACGGTTGTTGCCTGCCGGTTCACAGATGGGTGTGCAGCGCGTCGCCGAGCTGATTCAGGCACACATGGCCGATGCGTTGATCTGCACCCCCTCTTTCGCCGCCGCGTTGTTCAATCATGAAACAGTCGGGTTGGGCAGTCTGAAGTGGCTTTACTACATTGGAGAACCTTGCAGTAAAACGCTGCGCGACCAGTTGGCCCGGGACTGGCCGATGCTGAAGATCCGCTCGCTGGGATACAGCTCGACGGAGACCGGTCCCATCGGTTTTCAGTGCGCCCATCTGGAGCATGGTTTTTATCACCTGCATGCGGACGCCATGTTGCTCGAGGTGGTTGATTCTCTGACCCAGCAAGCCTTGGCCGTAGAGCAGACCGGTGAGTTTCTGCTGACACCCTTGCTCCCCGATCATGTGCCGTTGTTGCGTTACCGGATCGGCGATCGTGGGCGAATCCTGCGCACCGTGACGAAGTGCGCCTGTGGCAGTTCCCTGCCGGTGCTGGCGCTTGAGGGGCGGGTGGAAACATCGATCAAACTGGGGGGCGCGCTCATCACTCAGTCACAGGTGTTGCACATACTCCGACAGTTTATGCCGCAGTTACAGGCCGCCGATGTCCAGGTGCAGATTGATCGACGGCCCGAGGGGGCACGCATGCGTCTGGTCATAGCAGAGGACGCACTGACAGCCGACACACAGAGCGTCATTGAAGATGCGTTGCAGGTCGAAGGGCAGGCCAGTGCATTGCTCAGGCTGCCGGGTGTTTTGGGGTTGGAGGTGAAGCGCCTTGCCCGGCAGGCGTTCGAAACCACCCAGGCCGGCAAGACACCGTTTTTTGTGACGTTGGAACAGACCCCGGTACCGTTGTGAAAGTACGTCGGGGTCATCGGTGGTCAGGGCAGCAGGACAGTCGAGCCGGTGGTGCGCCGTGCCGACAGTTCGGTCTGCGCCTGGGCGGCGTCAGCCAGTGGATAACGCTGGCTGATATCCACTTTCAGCTTGCCGCTGGTGATCATCCCGAACAGCTCATCGGCCATCCGCTGCAGGTTTTCGGCGTTGTTGGCGTAGGTCGCCAGCGTTGGCCGGGTGACGTAAAGCGAACCTTTCGCCGCCAGTATCCCCAGGTTCACCCCGTCCACCGCGCCCGATGCGTTACCGAAGCTCACGACCAGGCCTCGGGGTGCCACGCTGTCCAGCGAGGCTGGCCAGGTGTCCTTGCCGACGCCGTCGTAGACCACCGGGACTTTCTTCCCGTCGGTCAATTCCAGCACCCGTTGAGCAACGTTTTCGTGGCTGTAATCGATGGTTTCCCAGGCACCGTGGGCCTTCGCCAGTTTGGCTTTCGCTTGCGAACTGACGGTGCCGATCAGCTTCACGCCCAGAGACTTGGCCCATTGGCAGGCAAGCAAGCCAACGCCGCCGGCCGCTGCATGGAACAGAATGGTTTCGCCGCCCTTGAGTTCGTAGGTCTGGCGCAGCAGGTACTGCACGGTCAGGCCCTTGAGCATCACGCCGGCGGCGGTTTCGAAGTCGATGGCGCTCGGCAGGTGCACCAGATTCGCCTCGGGCAATACGTGGACGTCGCTGTACGCGCCCAACGGGCCGCTGCCATAGGCCACGCGATCACCGACCTTGAACCGGGTGACCTCGCTGCCCACGGCCTCGACGATGCCAGCGCCTTCCGAACCCACGCCCGAAGGCAACGCCGGTGGCGCGTACAAGCCGCTGCGGTAGTAGGTGTCGATGAAGTTGAGGCCGATGGCCTTGTTGCTCACGCGAACCTGCTGCGGACCGGGCTCGGCGGGTGGATAGTCAACGTACTCGAGCACTTCGGGGCCGCCGTGGGCGCGGAACTGGATTCGCTTGGCCATCTGCCTACTCCTTGGGTCATTCGGGAAGGTCCCTATCGAACGCTCATGCTTGATCTTCGTCAACTGCGGCGTGCCGGTTTGCGATGGTATGCTACGCGCCCATTTGCGCGGGGCGCCGCGCAGTTCCGCCCGATCCAAGGTGAAGCCATGACGACCCGCACCGACGCCGTAAAGGCCTATCTGCTCGACCTGCAAGACCGCATCTGCGCCGCGCTGGAAACCGAAGACGGCGGTACGCGCTTCGTCGAAGACGCCTGGACCCGTCCGGCCGGCGGTGGCGGTCGGACCCGGGTGATCGAGAACGGCACGGTGATCGAAAAGGGCGGCGTCAACTTTTCCCACGTCTTCGGCAGTGGCCTGCCACCGTCCGCCAGTGCTCATCGGCCGGAACTGGCCGGGCGTGGCTTCGAAGCCCTCGGCGTGTCGCTGGTGATTCACCCGCATAACCCGCATGTGCCGACGTCCCACGCCAACGTGCGCTTTTTCATTGCCGAGAAGGAAGGTGAAGAACCGGTCTGGTGGTTCGGCGGTGGCTTCGACCTGACTCCGTACTACGGCAACGAAGAAGACTGCATCCACTGGCACCGTGTCGCCGAGCAGGCTTGCGCGCCATTCGGCCCGGACGTCTACTCGCGCTACAAGGCCTGGTGCGACACCTACTTTCACATCAAGCATCGCCACGAGCCACGCGGTATTGGCGGGCTGTTCTTCGATGACCTGAACGAGTGGGACTTCGACACCAGTTTCGCCTTCATGCGCGCCATCGGCGATGCGTACATCGACGCTTACCTGCCGATCGTGCAGCGCCGCAAGAACGACGCCTTCACCGCCAAACAGCGCGAGTTCCAGGAATTCCGCCGTGGCCGCTACGTTGAGTTCAACCTGGTTTACGACCGTGGCACCCTGTTCGGCCTGCAATCGGGCGGGCGTACCGAGTCGATCCTGATGTCGCTGCCGCCGCAAGTGCGCTGGGCCTACGACTGGAAAGCCGAGCCGGGCAGCGAAGAAGCGCGCCTGACCGAATACTTCCTGCAAGATCGCGACTGGCTGGCCCAGGCCTGAGGATTTCTGATGGATCGTTACGTCGTTTTCGGTAACCCGATCGGTCACAGCAAATCGCCGATGATTCACAAACTGTTCGCCGAACAGACCGGGCAGAGCCTCGACTACAGCACCCTGCTGGCGCCGCTCGAGGACTTTTCCGGCTGCGCCACGGCGTTTTTCCAGGACGGTCGCGGCGCCAACGTGACCGTGCCGTTCAAGGAAGACGCCTATCGCCTCGCCAACAGCCTGACCGCCCGCGCCCAGCGCGCCGGTGCGGTGAACACTCTGAGCAAACTGGCCGATGGCAGCCTGCTCGGCGATAACACCGACGGCGCCGGGCTGGTGCGGGATCTGACGGTCAACGCCGGGTTCAGCCTCACCGGCAAACGCATTCTGCTGCTCGGCGCCGGCGGTGCGGTGCGCGGTGCGCTGGAGCCATTGCTGGCGCAGCAGCCGGCCTCGGTCATCATCGCCAATCGCACGGTGGACAAGGCCGAGCTGTTGGCCGAGCTGTTCTGTGATCTGGGGCCGGTATCGGCCAGTGGTTACGACTGGTTGCGCGAGCCGGTGGACGTGATCATTAACGCAACGTCTGCCAGCCTCACTGGCGACGTGCCGCCGATTGCCCCTAGCCTGATAGAACCCGGCAAGACGCTGTGCTACGACATGATGTACGGCAAGGAACCGACCGCGTTCTGCCGCTGGGCCAGTGAGCATGGCGCGGCCGTGGTGATGGATGGCTTGGGCATGTTGGCCGAACAGGCTGCCGAGGCGTTCTTCCTGTGGCGCGGCGTACGTCCCGACACGGCGCCGGTTCTGGCGGAATTGCGTCGGCAGTTGGCGCTTTAAGACGCCCTCAGTCTTCGAAGCGGATCGGGCATTTCTCCGGCCCTTCGAGCTTGCGCAATTCTTCCACTACCTGCGGACGCGCCTGGCGCAAGGTCAGGCTGCGATCCTGGCGCAGCAGGCGCCGGGCTTCCTGATGGAGCATTTCCACGCCTGAATAGTCGATGAAGTTGATCTGCTGCGCCTCGATCACCACCCGCGCACCGTGCATCCGTTGCAGGCGCACTTGCAGATAGTGGCTGGCGCCGAAAAAGATCGACCCGCCGACCCGCAGTACATCGTCTTCGCCATCGCGCCAGTGCTGCACCCTCGGCTGTGAGGTGCGCTTGAGGTAGAAGAATAGCGAGGCCAGCACGCCGGCATAGATCGCCGTCTGCAATTCCAGCAACAACGTGGCGACGCAGGTCAGACTCATCACCACAAATTCGGCCCGGCTGACTCGCAGCAGTGCACGGATGCCGCGATGATCCACCAGTCCCCAGGCGATCAACAAAATGCTGCCGGCCATGGCCGGAATCGGAATGTGCGCGATCAGCCCGGCACCGAAAATCGCGAACAACGCCACCCACAACGCCGAAAACACTCCGGCCAATGGCGAGCTCGCCCCGGCCTCATGGCTCAACCCGGAGCGGGTGAACGAGCCGGCGGACAACGATCCCGAAAAGAATGCCCCGACAATGTTCGACAGCCCCTGCGCACGGACTTCCTGATTGGCGTCGAGCAACTGTTGTGAACGTGCGGAAATCGAACGGGCAATCGACAGGCTGGTGACCAACCCGAGCATGCCCACCGCTACGGCACTGGGCAGCAGGCGCAGGATCAGATCCATATCCAGCGGCAATCCACTGAACGGCGGCAAGCGCCCGACAAACGCGCTGACCCGTTGAACATGCCCGAACATCGCCGGCCACAGCCACACCACCAGACTGCCGAGCACTAATGTCATCAACAACGTCGGCCAGCGCGGCAGCCATTGTTTGAGCAAGGCGCCAACCACAACCGTCGCCACACCAAGGACCAGCGACGGTTTATCCACCGCCCCTAGATGGCGCAGCAGATCCATCAGGCTGTCCAGCGCCGTGGCCTTGGCCGGCAGATCCAGCCCCAGCAGGTTCGGCAATTGACCGATGGCAATCACCACCGCCGCGCCGAGGGTGAAGCCCAGCACCACGGAATGCGAGACGAAATTCACCAGTGCACCGAAGCGCAGCAGGCCGAGCAGCCACTGGAAAATCCCGGCAAGGAAGGTCAGCAGCAGGATCAGGGTGATGTAGTCCTGTGACGCAGGCACGGCCAGCGGGCTGACACTGGCGAACAGCACAATCGAAATCGCCGCCGTCGGCCCGCAGATCAGATGCCAAGACGAGCCCCACAGACAGGCGATCAACACCGGAACGATGGCGGCATAGAGACCATATTCCGGTGGGAGACCGGCGATCAGGGCGTAGGCAATCGACTGAGGCAACGCGAGAATCGCCCCGCTGAGGCCGACGACCAGATCCCGCCCGACGCTGGCGCGGGTCTGCCGGGGCAGCCAGGTCAGGAAGGGGAAAAGTGAGCGACGGCTGGGGAGGGCCATGGATCCTCTCGGGTGAAATTTTGCGCATTGTACGCAGTCCGGGACGCGGAGCGTCCATTGCGGCGTTCCCACGCAGAGCGTGGGAACGATCGGCCCGCGCAGTTACAGTTTGGACTTAACGGCCGGCAACGCATCTTTGCCGTCCACGGTCTTCACACCCTCAAGCCACTTGTCCAACACCCCCGGATTGGCCTTGATCCACGCCTTCGCCGCCTCCGCATTGCTGACCTTCTTGTTCACCACTTCGGCCATGATGCTGTTCTCCATCTCCTGAGTGAACGAAAGATTGGTCAGCAATTTACCCACATTCGGACAGGCCTCGGCGTAGCCCTTGCGAGTCAGGGTGTAGACGCTACCCGTGTCGCCAAAGTACTTCTCGCCACCCTTGAGGTAATGCATTTTCAGCTGCACGTTCATCGGGTGCGGGGTCCAGCCGAGGAAGGTGACGAATTTCTGCTTCTTCACCGCCCGCGAGACTTCGGCCAGCATCGCCTGTTCGCTGGACTCAATCAGCTTCCACTGGCCCATGTCGAAGTCGTTCTTCTTGATGATTTCTTGCAGCGAAATGTTTGCTGGCGCGCCGGAGCCGATGCCGTAGATCTTGCGCTCGAACTTGTCCGCATATTTGTTCAGGTCAGCAAAGTTATGCACACCCGCATCCCACACGTAATCCGGCACGGCCAGGGTGAATTCGGTGCCGTCGAGGTTCTTCGCCAATTGGGTGACGTCACCGGTGGCGACGAACTTGTCGTAGAAACCCTGCTGCGCCGGCATCCAGTTGCCGAGGAACACGTCGACCTGGCCATCCTTCAAGCCGCCGAAGGTGATCGGCACTGCGAGGGTGTCGACCTTGGCCTTGTAGCCCATGCCATCGAGCAGAAATCCGGTGATGGCGTTGGTTGCGGCGATGTCGCTCCAGCCGGGATCGGCCATTTTCACCGTGTCGCAGCTCTCGGCGAACGCGGATGCACTGCCCAGTGCCAGCAGACTGACCGTCACGACTGTGGATAACTTGACCATGGACTTCCCCTTAACGTTATTGGTTTTGGCAGGGTTGTGGATAACGGGCCTTGCGCTCCAGGTCATCGAGGTCGATGTGGTTGCGCATGTATTGTTGGCTGGCGTCCACCAGCGGCTGGTGATCCCAGCTCTTCAATTTGCCGATCGTCAGCGCATCGGCGACGAAACGCCGGCGGCGTTGACTTTCGAGGACATCGCGGTGAATCGCCGGGAGGTCCCACTTGGCTCGCGCTTCGGCAAGAAAATCGTCGAACAGCTGGCGATGTTGTGGTGATTGGCTGAGTTCTTCCTGTTCGCGTGGATCGTTATCCACATCGAAGAGTAGGCAAGGGTCGGTTTCGCTGTAGATAAATTTGAAGGCGCCGCGACGGATCATCATCAGCGGACTGACGGTGCCCTCGGCCATGTATTCGCCGAACACTTCGTCGTGACCGCCCTGCCCCTGCAGGTGTGGAACCAACGAGCGTCCGTCCAGTGGGAGGTTAGGTTCCAGGCTGCCGCCGGCCAGTTCGACGAAGGTCGGCAACAGATCGGCGGTGGACACAGCGGCACTGACGCGGCCCGATTTGAACTGACCGGGCGCACTTATCAACAGGGGCACCCGGGCGGCCATCTCGAACCAGTGCATTTTGTACCAGAGGCCCTTTTCTCCCAGCATGTCGCCATGGTCACCGGAAAACACGATAACGGTGTCGTCCATCAGCCCACAGTCTTCGAGGGTTTGCAGAAGTTTGCCGACGTTGGCGTCGATATAGCTGCACGCACCGAAGTATGCGCGTCGCGCGTCGCGGATTTTATCCACAGGCAGCGGCTTGTCCCACAGGTCATAAACCTTGAGCAAACGCTGGGAGTGCGGATCGAGTGAATGTTGATCCGGGGTCGTCGGAAGCGGGATATCCGCATCGTCGTACAAATCCCAGAACGCCTTGGGAATCGTGTACGGGTCGTGAGGGTGAGTCATCGACACGGTCAGGCAGAACGGCTGGTCGCCGTCCTCGCGGATATGGTCGAACAGGTATTGCTGAGCCTTGAACACCACCTCTTCATCGAAGTCGAGCTGGTTGGTGCGTACACACGGCCCGGCCTGAAGCACCGAAGACATGTTGTGATACCAGCTCGGCCGTACATCGGGCTCGTCCCAATTCACGGCCCAGCCGTAGTCGGCCGGGTAGATGTCGCTGGTCAGGCGTTCTTCGTAGCCGTGCAGTTGATCGGGGCCGCAGAAATGCATCTTGCCTGACAGCGCGGTGCGATAGCCCAGGCGGCGCAGGTAATGGGCATAAGTGGGAATGTCAGCGGGGAAATCGGCGGCGTTGTCGTAGGCGCCTATCTTGCTCGGCAACTGGCCACTGACCAAGGTGAAACGCGACGGCGCGCACAACGGGCTGTTGCAATACGCGGCATCGAACACCACGCCTTGTTCGGCGAGGCGGCTGAGATTCGGCAGTTTGATGGGCGAAGGACCGTAGAACGGCAACATTGGCGCGGCCATTTGATCGGCCATGATGAAAAGAATGTTCTTGCGCTTCATGTGATCGCGGCATTCCATAGTGAATATTTATGCGACATTGCTGCGATTGAGCATGGATTCCATGCATTTTCCGGTAAAGCCCGCGCCGGGCAATGACTAGGATAAGCACAGCTTATGTATGAAGCCCTCGGTGATTTGTCCCTGGATCTGCTGCGCGCCTTCGAGGCGGCGGCCCGTCATCACAGTTTTACCGCTGCGGCGGTGGAACTCGGGACTACTCAGCCAGCCATCAGTCAGCAGATCAAACGGCTGGAGGAACAGCTCGGAACACGGCTGTTCGACCGGATCTACCGAGGTATCGAGATGACCGAGGTCGGTTCGATCCTTTTCGAGCAAGTCACCCTCGGTTTGCAGAATATCGACGCAGGATTAAGCGCGATCAGCGCACAACAGCAACATGAAGTGCTGCAGGTCGCCACCGATTTCGCCTTTGCCGCGTACTGGTTGATGCCGCGTCTGCACCGTTTTCACGAAGCCAATCCGCAGGTCGATGTCAGCCTGGTCACCAGCGAGCGCAATCACAACATGCTGCGCCCGGATATCGACGTTGCCGTGCTGTTCGGCGACGGTCGCTTCAAACAGGGCGAAAGTCACTGGCTGTTCAGCGAAGAAGTGTTTCCGGTGTGCAGCCCGCAATTGCTCAAGGATCGCGCTCTGCCTTTGCCGCCCCAGGCTTTGCTGGAGTTTGCGCTGTTGCACCTGCGCGGGGAGAACAGCAGCAACTGGTTCGAGTGGAGCGGCCTGTTCCGCGAACTAGGCATCAACACGCCGCCCGCGCCGGGACAGCTGCGCTTCGACAATTACACCTTACTGATTCAAGCGGCGATTGGCGGTCAGGGCGTGGCCATCGGCTGGCGGCACCTTGTGGATAACTTGCTGCCCCAAGGTCTGTTGTGCCGACCGATCGCCGAAACCACCTTGTCGCGCCTCGGTTATTACGTAGTGCTGCCACAGCGCAAGCGCCGGGGCGCGTTGATCCAGACCTTCGTGGACTGGCTGATGGCCGAACAGGCCAGCAGCGCCGAATCCCTGGCCGGGCTGCCGCTGCCGTCCATTGCGGTTTGAAGGATCAGCAGGCGGCGACAAAATCCACGTGCTGACGGATATGCAGATTCAGCCGCAGCTCATCGGCAATCCCCACCGCCACCCGGTTCAGGCGTTCCAGCGGTTCGGCCAGACCCGGTTCCAGCGTGCGGCCGACCTGACTGAAATGCTCGATCGTCAGCCCGGCGACGCTGCGTGGTGCGTTGACCAGCGTCCAGTGCAGCGGGCTGCTTTGCAGGGCTTCGTGCACTTCTTCGGCGGCGTGGCGTTGCAGCGGGTCGGCGTTTTCCGGATCGTCCAGTGCTTCGAATTCGCCGATGACAAACAGCCGCGAGACGTTTGCCGCCTGTAGCCCATCGATCAGCGCATCCACCGCCAGCACCTGTTCCACCGGCCCCAGCACCACGGATTTCTCGACATGATCGCTGCTCAGCGGCAAGCCCGGTGCATTGAGCAGGCAAATCACTTTCGAGCTGCCGGCCACGCTCTGATTGACCCGCTCGGCATCGAGCAGGTCACCACTTTTAGTGCGCAGCCCCGGCCGTGGGGCGAGCGCCGTCAAATCGTCGAGGATGGCAATGACTTCGTGCTGGCGGCGCAGCAGTTCAGCCATCAACGCACTGCCCAGGCTACTCATGGCACCATAGAGCACCACTTTCACCGCCGGGGTTTCGGCATTTTTCATGGCTGAGGTTCCTTTTGTTTTCCCTTGTATAGCGTGTGACATACGGGCAACGCCGAGGGTTCGAACCGATTCAGAGGGTTTGCGATGCAGACGATCAAGGGTTATCACGCCCACGTTTATTACGACGCCAGCACGATCGAACAGGCGCGGGCGCTGTGTGAGCAGGCGGCGGCGCTGTTTCCATTGAAGATGGGTCGCGTGCATGAACGCCCGGTCGGCCCGCACCCGGACTGGAGCTGCCAGCTGGCCTTCGGCCCTGAACTGATCGGCGACGTGTTGCCGTGGCTGGCGCTCAATCGCAAGGGGTTGGTGGTGTTCCTGCACCCGGACACCGGCGATGACTTGCTCGACCACACCGAGCACGCGATCTGGATGGGCGCGATACGGCCGCTGGATCTGTCTGTTTTTTAATCAGATGGTTTCTTCGGGTTCGCCCGGCAAATGCTCGTCCAGATGCAGCCATGGTATCTGGCTGTCGGTCCAGATATGCCGCTCGGCGGCGGCCTGCTCCGGATGATCCAGCGTGGCCACCGTCAGATCGATGCTCTCGGGGCTGAGCAACGTCACCAGCGCCAGTTGTGCGCCGCAGTTCGGGCAGAAAAACCGGGCGCAGGTGGTCGATGAGTCATAGCGCGAAGGCGTCCCGGCCAGCCACTGGAAGTTCGCCGCCGGCACCGTGATCCAGGTCGTGACGATGCCGCCGCTGACCTTTCGACAGACCGAACAATGGCAGTGGGCAATGTCGTGCAATGCTCCGCTGAACTGATAGCGGATATGTCCGCAGTGGCAGCCGCCGCCGTGCAACTCAGTCATCGTCCTGCCCTCCGCTTCCCGTGTTCATTGACTCTAGCCCGCATCCGACGGCCTGTTGGCCGTTCGCCCAGAGCTTTGCTGCGCGAAAGGTAGCCGAAAGGTTCCCCGATTAGGATCGCCCCCACTGCCGGCACCAGACCGGTTGGCCAACGCGTGTGATTGCCCGCACGTCAGGCCCGATTAACAACAACAATGGTGATTCTGATGTCCTCTGCAACCCGCCTCTTCGCTGTAACTCCGCCCGTACGCCTCGTGCTTCCCGTTCTGCGCTGATCCCGTCCGATCCGCTCACTTACTTAGCCGCGCTACGCCTGGAGTATTCCCATGCTGACTTTCCTTGGCTTCGCCATGGTCATCACGTTCATGTTCCTGATCATGACCAAGCGCCTGTCTGCGCTGATCGCTCTGATCATCATCCCGATCCTGTTCGCCCTGTTCGGTGGCTTCGCCCCGAAGATCGGCCCGATGATGCTCGAAGGTATTACCAAGCTTGCGCCGACCGGCGTGATGCTGATGTTCGCCATTCTGTATTTCGCCCTGATGATCGATTCCGGCCTGTTCGACCCGGCCGTGCGCAAGATCCTCAAACTGGTCAAGGGCGACCCGCTGAAAGTTTCGGTCGGTACCGCCGTACTGGCGCTCGTCGTTTCCCTCGATGGTGACGGCGCGACCACTTATATGATCTGCGTGGCCGCCATGCTGCCGCTGTACAGCCGTATCGGCATGAGCCCGCGGATCATGGCCGGTCTGATCATCCTCGCCGGTGGCGTGATGAACATGACCCCATGGGGTGGCCCGACCGCCCGTGCCGCCAGTGCGCTGCACGTCGACCCGTCGGACATTTTCGTACCGATGATCCCGGCGATGGCTGCCGGTGTGGTGGCGATCCTGATCATTGCCTACTTCTACGGCAAACGTGAGCGTGCGCGTCTGGGTGAGCTGCACCTGATCGGCGACGAAATCGATCACAGCGAAATCAGCGTCTCGCAATTCCCGGATGCCCGCCGTCCGAAACTGATCTGGTTCAACGGCCTGCTGACCTTGGCCCTGATGTGCACGTTGATCGCCGGCCTGTTGCCGCTGCCGGTGCTGTTCATGGTGGCATTCAGTATTGCCATGATCGTCAATTACCCTTGCCTGCAAATGCAGAAGGATCGCGTCGCGGCCCACGCCGGCAGCGTGCTGTCGGTGGTCAGTCTGATCTTCGCGGCAGGCATTTTCACCGGTATCCTGTCGGGCACCGGCATGGTCGACGCGATGTCGAAAAGCCTGCTGGCGGTGATCCCTGATGTCCTCGGCCCGTACCTGGCGGTGATCACGGCGTTGGTGAGCATGCCGTTCACGTTCTTCATGTCGAACGACGCGTTCTACTACGGTGTATTGCCGGTGTTGTCCGAAGCGGCCAGCCATTACGGCATCACGGCGGTGGAAATGGCCCGTGCCTCGATCGTCGGTCAGCCGGTTCACCTGCTGAGTCCACTGGTGCCGTCGACATACCTGCTGGTGGCACTGGCGGGGATCGAGTTCGGCGATCACCAGCGTTTCACCCTGAAGTGGGCAGTGCTGGTCTGCCTGTGCATACTGGCAGCCGCCTTGCTGCTGGGGACTTTCCCGCTGTTCGGCACGTTGTAACGGTACCCAACTCACCATGACGCCAGCTGATTGCTGGCGTCATGGTTTAACACTCGCTCAAAGGAATACACATGGAATGGCTGACCAACCCTGAGATCTGGGTTGCCTTCTTCACCCTGACCGCCCTGGAAATCGTTCTGGGCATCGATAACATCATCATGATTTCGATCCTGGTCAGCCGCATGCCCAAACACATGCAGCAGCGCACCCGGATCTTCGGCCTTGGCCTGGCCATGATCACGCGGATCCTGTTGCTGCTGTCGATCACCTGGGTCATGCGCCTCACCGCCGACCTGTTCGAAGTGTTCGGCCAGGGCATTTCCGGTCGCGACCTGATCCTGTTCTTCGGTGGCCTGTTCCTGCTGTGGAAAAGCTCCCAGGAGATGTACCACGCACTGGAAGGTGAAGACGAAACCGGCGACGAGCCTTCGGGCAAGGGCGGCAACTTCCTCTACACCATCATCCAGATCGCGATCATCGACATCGTGTTCTCGCTGGACTCGGTGATCACCGCCGTCGGCATGGTGTCCCACGTACCTGTGATGGTCGCCGCGATCATCGTGGCCGTGCTGGTGATGATGCTGGCCTCGGGCAAGATCAGCGAGTTCATCGACCAGCACCCGTCGCTGAAAATGCTCGCGCTGTCGTTCCTGCTGGTGGTCGGCACCGTGCTGATTGCCGAATCGTTCGACGTGCACGTACCGAAAGGCTACGTCTACTTCGCCATGGCGTTCTCGCTGGCGGTCGAAGCGATCAACATCAAGATGCGCACCGCCATCGCGAAAAAACGCAAACAGCAGGATCCGGTGAAACTGCGCAAGGACATTCCGGGTCAGTAACCCGGACGCTGCGCAAAAGATCAAAGGGCCTTCGGGCCCTTTTTTCATGGCCGCATGAACCTGTTTTCATGACACTTTTGTTTCAATCCCCGCTTTAGCTGTGCAATGCTGGCGCCCAGACCGTTAGCCAACTACAGCTTAAGTATCAGAACGTAGAAATTGCGCGGTACCGTCCACTTGCCCCTCTGGGGCGCTGCGATTACAGGGGGTCTGCATGCTCACCCTGCTCAATTTGCTGTCTGCCGTGGCTCTGCTGATCTGGGGCACGCACATCGTCCGAACCGGCATCCTGCGGGTATACGGCACCAACCTGCGCCACGTGATCGGCCAGAACATGTCCAGACGCTGGCTGGCCTTTGTTGCCGGTATCCTCGTCACGGCGATGGTGCAGAGCAGCAACGCCACCGCCATGCTCGTGACGTCCTTTGTCGGTCAGGGCCTGATGGCGTTGACCCCGGCCCTGGCGACCATGCTCGGTGCGGACGTCGGTACGGCGCTGATGGCGCGGGTGCTGACGTTCGACCTGTCGTGGCTGTCGCCGCTGCTGATTTTCATTGGGGTGATTTTCTTTCTGTCGCGCAAACAGACGCGGCTCGGGCAGATGGGCCGCGTGTCCATTGGGCTGGGGCTGATCATTCTGGCGCTGCAACTGATCGTCGAGGCCGCCGCGCCGATCACCCATGCCCAAGGGGTGAAGGTGATTTTCGCCTCGCTGACCGGTGATATCCTGCTCGACGCCCTGGTCGGCGCGCTGTTCGCGATGATTTCCTACTCCAGCCTCGCCGCCGTGCTGCTGACCGCCACGCTCGCCGGCGCGGCGGTGATCAGCCTGCCGGTGGCGATCGGTCTGGTGATCGGCGCCAACATCGGCAGCGGCGTGCTGGCGTTCATGAGCACCAGCATGCAGAACGCCGCCGGCCGGCAGGTGGCGCTGGGCAGCCTGTTGTACAAGCTGATCGGGCTGTTGCTGATCATTCCGGTGCTTGATCCGCTGGTGCACTGGATCGACAGCCTGGATTTCAGCCCTCAGGAAATGGTCATCGGCTTCCACCTGCTCTACAACACCGCGCGTTGCCTTATCCTGCTGCCGAGCGTCGGGCCGATGGCGCGGCTGTGTGCCTGGCTGCTGCCGGAGCGTCCGGAGGTCAACGGCACCGCCAAGCCCCGCCACCTTGATGCCTCCGCACTGGTCACGCCGAGTCTGGCGCTGGCCAACGCCGCCCGGGAAACCCTGCGCATGGGCGATCTGATCGACAACATGCTCGACGCGACCCTCGACGTGTTGCGCGGCAAACAGACCGCCGTCACCCAGGAAATGCGCAAGCTGACCGATGACGTCGAAGCGCTGTACAGCGCGATCAAGCTGTACCTGGCGCAGATGCCCCGCGAAGATCTCGGCGAACAGGACAGTCGGCGCTGGGCGGAGATCATCGAGCTGGCGATCAACCTCAAACTCGCCAGCGACCTGATCGAACGCATGCTGCGCAAGGTGCAGCAGCAGAAGACTTCGCAACGCCGGTCGTTTTCCGAAGACGGGCTGGAAGAACTGGCCGGTCTGCACCAGCAATTGATCGCCAACCTGCGGCTGGGGCTGTCGGTGTTCCTCAGCGGTGACAAGGAAAGCGCCCGCCAGTTGCTGCGCGAGAAACGGCGCTTTCGCGCCCAGGAGCGGCGTCTGGCCCACGCCCATGTCAGCCGGTTGCAACGCAAGATCGTGCAGAGTATCGAGACCAGTTCGTTGCACCTGGAGTTGATTGCCGACATGAAACGCCTGAATTCGCTGTTCTGCAGCAGCGCCTATGTGGTGCTGGAAACTTCCGATACCGGCGCGCTGGCGGCGGACGATATGGCGGACATCACGCATTCGCCTTGAACGTCTGGGGTTGTGGTCAGTCAGTAACTCAAGGTTCGGCCTCGCGGCCGGACTGACGACACGGATCTCCAATTCAGCCGTATGGAAGCTCGTTATGCGTTGCCTGTTGTTCGCCTGTCTGTTGCTCGGTTCCCTGCCCGCCTTCGCCCTGGATCGCTTTCAGGTCGAAGGCTATACGCTGCCCAACGGTCTGCAATTGCTGCTCAAGCCCGGCACCGAGCGGGGGCACGTGGCGATCCGGCTGGTGATCGGCGTCGGTCTCGACGATTTCGACTGCAATGAAAAGGAGTTGCCGCACCTGCTCGAGCACTTGCTGTTCAGCGGCATCGACGCTACCGGCGAAGGAGGTCTCGAGGAGCGCATGCAGGCCCTCGGCGGTGACTGGAACGCTTTCACCAGTAACGCCGACACCACGTTCGTCATCGAAGCCCCGGCGAAAAACCAGCGCAAGGTGCTCGACCTGCTGCTGGACCTGCTGACCCAGACCCGCTTCGACGATAACGCGATCAACGCCGCCAAACGGGTGGTCGAGCGCGAGGACGGCGGCCATTACACCCGTCTGCAACGCTTCCTCGACCGCCAGGATCTGGGCCACACCGCGAGCAATCAACTGGCGGTCGAACTGGGCCTCAAATGCCCGCAACGGGCCGAGGTTGACGGCCTGACCCGGGAACAGCTGGAGAAGGTGCGCGAGGCCTGGTACGCGCCGAACAACATGACCCTGATCGTCGTCGGTGACCTCGACAAACTGCTGCCGGCCTATCTGGAACGGGCGTGGGGCGCACTCGAAGCGGTTGAGCCGAGCGAGCACCGTCCGTTGCCGGACATCCGTGCCAGCGCCGCTCACGAACGCACAATCACCCGCGGCTTCATCGGCAACAGCGCCAAGCTGCACTGGCTGGTGCCGGAGCCGGTGCTGGACGACCAGTACGACCAAACCTTCGACCTGCTCAAGGAGTACCTGGAGTGGGCGCTGTACCGCCAATTGCGCCTGAACCACGGTTTGTCCTACGGGCCGTGGGCCGAGCGCGAGGTGTTCGGCGGTGTCGGTTTCATGAGCCTCAACGCCGACCTGGATCGCGGCGATATCGCCGAAGCCGAACAGGTACTGGAAGACCTCAAGGCCGACCTGCTGAAAAACGGGCTCGACGCCGACACCTTCAATCGCTTGAAACAAGCCGCCATCGCCCACCAGGCCTGGGCCGTGCAAGGCACCAGCGCCATGGCCGACTATTACTGGAGCGCCCTGGGCGACTACGAGGATGGCCGCTTTGCCGATCCTGCGCGGGAGCTGCAAGGCGTGACGCTCGACGCGGCGAACAAGGCCATGCGCGAGTTGCTGCTGCAACCGGGCTATCTGCGGATCGAGAAACCGCTGCTCAGCGACGATCAGGTGTTGTGGCTGTTGGCGGGCGGATTGGGCGTGCTGGTGCTGATTCTGCTCGGCTGGCGCCTGCATCGGCGCAAGTCCGTCGATCCAGACTGACCGGCAGCCTCGCCACAGGGCCCGGCGGGCGGTACTCTGTCGAGGTTTTTTTCCTATCCAGTCGTGAACCGCCCCCATGTCTAAATTGACCCTCCTGATCCAGCGCCTTCTCGAACTGATGAAGCGCTACCCCGGGGTCATTGCGTTCGGTGGTTTCATCTCCGGGGTCGGCAGCTTCATTCTGGTCGACCGGCAACAGGGGCTGGCGAGCTGGATCACCACGATCATGCTGCTGAGCTGGATCTGGCTGATGCTGGAAAACAGCCTGACCAGGCTGTTCACGCGGATCTTCAAACGGGAAATCCCCCAGCCGCTGCTGCGTTACGCGACGCAGATGATTCATCAGGAAAGCCTGTTTTTCGTCCTGCCGTTCTTCTTTATCACCACCACCTGGAACAGCGGCCAGCTGTTTTTCACCGGGCTGCTGTGCATCGCGGCACTGATCTCGATCGTCGACCCGCTCTACTACAAATGGCTGGCGCCACGGCGCTGGGCGTTCCTCGCGCTGCACACCCTGACCCTGTTCGCCGCCCTGCTCACGGCGCTGCCGGTGATCATGCACTTGACCACCTCGCAGAGCTTCAAGTGGGCGCTGGGGATTGCGGTGCTGCTGTCGTTCCCGAGCCTGGCGTCGATCTTCCCGATCCGCAGCGTGCGCAACGCGCTGGCAATCCTCAGCATCACCATCGGTATCGGCGGCGTGGGCTGGGTCCTGCGTTCGTGGGTGCCGCCGGCGACGTTGTGGATGACTGACGTGGCGATCAGCACCCAGGTGCTGGACCGGGTTCCGGGCGCCAGCCTCAAGGAAGTCAGTGCCGAGCAGATCCGTGGCGGCGGGCTCTACGCCTACACCGCGATCAACGCGCCGCGCGGGCTCGACGAGCGGATCTATCACGTGTGGCAGTTCAACGGCAAAGAGGTCGACCGCATCGCCCTCGACATTCACGGCGGGCGCAAGGAAGGCTACCGGGCCTGGACCCACAAGCAGAACTTCCCCGGCAACCCGGCGGGCAAGTGGCAGGTGCGGGTGTTGACCGAGGACGGTCAGGTGATCGGCGTGCTGCGCTTCGAGGTCACGGACAGCACACCGACCAAAGAAAAGTAACCGGGTTCGTGCTATTACGTAGGTTCGTCTCGATAGCCGAACAAGCACGGAGCTTATGACCAGCAGCCCAATGACCGGCAGTGCCCGCCTGGACACCTCGATCACCCCTGCCCGCCTGCGGGTCACCGGGGACTGGACGCTTGCCCATTACGCCGACCTCAAGCAACTGAGTGAAACGCTCCACGGCCAGTACGACGCCAACACCCCCATCGACCTCAACGGCCTTGGTGCCCTCGACACCGCCGGCGCGTCGCTGCTGGTGGAACTGCTCGGCTCGGAGCGGCTGGGCAAGTCTGCCGAACACCCAGACTGCACGATTTCCAATGCCGACCGCGCCTTGCTGCAAACCGTGTATCGCTCGCTGACCGATTTCTGTGTGCCGATCAAGGAACCGGAAATCAGCGTCAGTGTGCAACTGCTGACGCGCATCGGCCGGGCCGTGGACACAGTCTGGCAGGACACCCTGCAATTGCTCGGCTTCGTCGGCCTGATTCTCGAAACCATCGCCCGCAGCCTGTTCCGGCCCAAGCGCTGGCGGATCACGCCGATGATCGCCCACATCGAACAGACCGGCCTCGACGCCGCGCCCATCGTGGCGTTGCTGACCTTTCTGGTGGGGGCGGTGGTGGCGTTTCTCGGGGCGACGGTGCTGGCCAGTTTCGGCGCCAGCGTGTTCACCGTGGATCTGGTGGGCTTCGCCTTTCTGCGGGAATTCGGCGTACTGCTCACGGCGATTCTGATGGCTGGCCGTACCGCCAGTGCCTTCACCGCGCAGATCGGCTCGATGAAGGCCAACGAGGAAATCGACGCGATTCGCACCCTCGGCCTCGATCCCATGGAGTTGCTGGTGGTGCCGCGGGTGCTGGCGCTGCTGGTGGCGCTGCCGATGCTGACCTTCCTCGCGATGATCTGCGGGATCGTCGGTGGCGCGGTGGTCTGTGCGGTGTCGCTGGATATTTCGCCGGCGATGTTCCTGTCGCTGCTGCAAAGCGACATAGGGATTCAACATTTCCTGGTGGGCCTGGTCAAAGCGCCGATCTTTGCGTTCCTGATCGCCGCCATCGGCTGTCTGGAAGGCTTCAAGGTCAGTGGCAGCGCGGAATCGGTCGGCGCCCACACCACCTCCAGCGTGGTGCAATCGATTTTCGTGGTGATCGTGCTCGACGCGGTTGCTGCGCTGTTCTTCATGGAGATGGGCTGGTGAGTCGTCTACCCCGCGCGCCCTCCGAGGCGGTGATCGAAGTGCGTGGCCTGTGCAATCGCTTCGGCAGCCAGAGCGTGCACGAGAACCTCGACCTCGATTTGTACAAAGGCGAGATCCTGGCCGTGGTCGGCGGCTCCGGCAGCGGCAAGTCGGTGTTGCTGCGCAGCATCGTCGGCCTGCGCCAGCCCAGTGAAGGCATGGTCAAGGTATTCGGCCAGAACCTGCCGAGCCTGCCGGAGCATGAGCGTTCGCTGATCGAGCGGCGCTTTGGCGTGCTGTTTCAGAAAGGCGCGCTGTTTTCATCGCTGACCGTCACCGAGAACGTCGCCCTGCCTCTCATCGAACACGCCGGGCTCAGCCGCGACGACGCCGAGCATCTGGCGGCGGTGAAGCTGGCACTGGCCGGGCTGCCGCTGTCGGCGGCGGACAAGTACCCGGCCTCACTGTCCGGCGGCATGATCAAGCGTGCGGCGCTGGCCCGGGCACTGGCGCTGGATCCGGACATCCTGTTTCTCGACGAGCCCACCGCCGGCCTCGATCCGATTGGTGCCGCGCAGTTCGACCAATTGATCCTGACCCTGCGCGATGCGCTGGGCCTGAGCGTGTTTCTGGTGACCCACGACCTCGACACGCTCTACACCATCACCGACCGCGTCGCGGTACTGGCGCAGAAGAAGGTGTTGGTGGCCGGTCCCATCGACGTGGTCTCGGAAACCGACGACGCATGGATTCACGAATACTTCCACGGCCCTCGCGGCCGCTCGGCGCTGGACGCCGCCAAACAGCTCAACGAGGTCTGACATGGAAACCCGAGCCCATCATGTATTGATCGGCCTGTTCACGGTGATTGTGGTGGCAGGCGCCCTGCTCTTCGGTCTGTGGCTGGCCAAGTCCAGTGTCGACACCGAGTTCAAGGATTACGAAGTCGTCTTCAACGAGGCGGTCAGCGGTCTGTCCCGGGGCAGTCCGGTGCAGTACAGCGGGATCAAGGTCGGCGATGTGGTCAGTCTGCGCCTCGACCCGAAGGACCCGCGTCGGGTGCTGGCGCGCATTCGTCTGGCGGGGGACACGCCGGTCAAGGAAGACACGGAAGCCAAACTGGCCCTGGCCGGGATCACTGGCACCTCGATCATCCAGCTCAGTGGAGGCACGCCGCAAAGCCCGAAACTCAAGGGGCATGACGGCAACCTGCCGACCATCGTCGCCTCGCCCTCGCCCATCTCGCGGCTGCTCAGCGACAGCAACGATTTGATGAGCGGGGTCACGACGTTGCTCAATAATGCCAATCAGATGTTCTCTGCCGACAACATCGAGCGCGTGAGCAAGACCCTCGAGCATCTGGAGCAGACCACCGGTTCGATCAACGATCAGCGCGGCGATTTGCGTCAGGCCATGCAGCAACTGGCGACGGTCGGCAAACAGGCCGGCAACATGCTCGAACAGACGTCCGCGCTGATGCGCAATGCCAACGGCCTGCTCAACGATCAGGGCAAACAGGCGCTCGGCAGTGCTGAACAGGCGATGAAATCCCTGGAGCAAAGCAGCGTCACCATCAACGGCCTGCTCAGCAAGAATCAGAACTCCCTCGACAGCGGCCTGCAGGGTCTCAACGGTCTGGCCCCGGCGATCCGCGAACTGCGTGAAACCCTGAACTCGCTGCGCACCATTTCTCAACGCCTGGAGGCCAACCCCAGCGGTTACCTGCTGGGCAGTGACAAGAACAAGGAGTTCACGCCATGAAGCTGACTCACCTCGCCCTCCTCGCCGGCTTCACGCTGATCAGCGCGTGCTCGATCCTGCCCAAGTCCGAACCGTCGGATGTCTACCGCCTGCCGACGGCACAGGCGCCCGCCTCGACCGGTTCGGCGGCGGCTCAGCACTGGTCGCTGCGGCTGAACAAACTGCAGGCCAGCGAAGCGCTGAACCGACCGAGCATCGCTGTGATTCCTCAGGGTGATGTGATCAGCAGCTACAAGGCCTCGCGCTGGAGCGATCCGGCGCCGGTGCTGGTGCGTAACCGGTTGCTTGATGGTTTTCAGCGCGATGGCCGGGTATCGCTGTTGAGCACCGACGACAGCAACTTCCAGGCGGATCTGGAACTGGGCGGCAGCCTGCAGGCATTTCAGACCGAGTATCAGGGCACTCAGGCCAGCGTGGTGGTGCGTGTCGATGCGTTGCTGGTGCGCGGTTACGACCAGCGGATTCTCGCCAGTCGCCGTTTCGAAGAACGTCAGCCGCTGAACGACGTGCAGGTGCCGGCGGTGGTGGCCGGGTTTGGCCAGGCCAGTGATCGCCTCACCGCGAAAGTCGTGGCGTGGGCGGTGGAGCAAGGCCAGAAGCTCGCGCCGACCGCCCGGCCCTGAATATCAGCCAAAGAACCAGTAGCAGACGCCGATAGCGCCGAGCACGCCCGCGAGTTCGGCCAGCAGCGCGCAACCGACGGCGTGCCGGGCGCGCTGGATGCCCACCGCGCCGAAGTACACCGCCAGTACGTAGAAGGTGGTTTCGGTGCTGCCTTGAACCGTCGCCGCCACCAGCGCCGGAAAGCTGTCCACGCCCGAGGTCTTCATCGTTTCGATCAGCATCGCCCGGGCGGCGCTGCCGGAGAACGGTTTGACCATGGCGGTCGGCAGTGCATCGACGAAGCGCGTGTCCCACCCTGCCCACTCCACCAGATGGCGAATGCCGTCGAGGCCGAAGTCCAGCGCACCTGACGCGCGCAATACGCCGATCGCGCAAAGCATCGCCACCAGGTACGGCAGCAGGTTCCTGGCAACGTCGAAACCTTCCTTCGCGCCTTCGACGAACGCCTCGTAGACCTTCACCTTGCGCAACGCGCCGATCACCAGGAACAACATGATCAGGCCGAACAGCGTCAGGTTGCCGAGGATCGATGACAGCCCCGCCAGCGCCGTGGCCGACATCGTCGCGAGCAGCGCCATGAAGCCGCCGAGGATCAGCGCACCGGGAATCAGATAAGCCAGCACCACCGGGTCCCACACCCGCAGGCGCTGCATGAACGCCACCGACAGGAAGCCGACGATGGTCGAGCAACTGGTGGCCAGCAGGATTGGCAGGAACACCAGCGTCGGGTCCGCTGCGCCTTGCTGGGCGCGGTACATGAAAATCGTCACCGGCAACAGCGTCAGGGACGAAGCGTTGAGCACGAGGAACAGGATCTGCGCGTTGCTGGCGATGGTCGAGCTGGGATTGAGCTCCTGCAGCGCCTTCATGGCTTTGAGGCCGATCGGCGTAGCGGCGTTGTCCAGGCCCAGGCCGTTGGCCGCGAAGTTCAGGGTGATCAGGCCCAGCGCTGGATGCCCGGCCGGCACTTCCGGCATCAGCCGCAGGAACAGTGGCCCGAGCACTTTGGCCAGCCATTCAACGATGCCAGCCTTCTCTGCAATACGCAGAAAACCCAGCCACAGGGTCAGCGTGCCGAACAGCAGCACCATGACTTCGACCGACAGCTTGGCCATGGCAAAAATGCTTTCCACCACCGCCGCGAAGATCCCGGCGTTGCCGCCGATCAGCCACTGCCCCAGTGCCGAAACGGCTGCCACGATGAAGAAGCCAAGCCACAGGCCATTAAGCATCAGTCAAATCCCCCGGAAGATGCGGCGAATGATAGCGGGGTCGCCAGAAACGACAAACCCCGGATTTCTCCGGGGTTTGTCAGGGTACCTGGCGGGCGGGGATCAGTTTTTCGAAACTTCACCGGCCGGCAGTTTTTCCTTGCTGCGCCAGTGCGGCAGCGAGTTCCAGTAGCGCTGGCCCTTGGCGTCGTCGTACATGCCTTCCCAACGGGCGATGACCAGCACGGCGAGGGCATTGCCGATCACGTTCAGGGCGGTCCGCGCCATGTCCATCACGCGGTCGACACCGGCGATGAACGCCAGGCCTTCCAGCGGAATACCCACGCTGCCCAGGGTGGCCAGCAGTACCACGAAGGACACGCCCGGTACGCCGGCGATACCTTTGGAGGTCACCATCAGGGTCAGGACCAGCAGCAGTTGCTGGCTGATCGACAGGTCGATGCCGTACAGCTGGGCAATGAAGATCGCCGCGATGGACTGGTACAGGGTCGAGCCGTCGAGGTTGAACGAGTAGCCGGTTGGTACTACGAAGCTGCAGATGGCTTTCGGTGCGCCGTAGGCTTCCATCTTCTCGATCACGCGTGGCAGCACGGTTTCCGAGGAGGCGGTGGAGTAAGCCAGCACCAGCTCATCCTTGAAGATGCGCATCAGCTTGATCACCGAGAAGCCGAACATCTTGGCGATCAGGCCCAACACCACAAAGGCGAAGAAGGCGATGGCGACGTAAACCAGGATCACCAGTTTGGCCAGTGGCAGCAGCGAGGCGAAACCGAAGTTGGCCACGGTCACCGCGATCAGGGCGAATACGCCGATCGGGGCGTAGTTCATGATCATGTGGGTGACTTTGAACATGCTTTCCGAGACGCCCTGGAACATCTTCACCAGCGGCTCGCGCAGGTCCGACTGCAGGCTCGACAGACCGAGACCGAACAGCACGGAGAAGAAGATGATCGGCAGCATTTCGCCGCGGGCCATGGCCGCGAAGATGTTCGACGGGATCAGGTTGAGGATGGTCTCGATGAACGCGTGTTCATGCTGCACTTCCGCGGCGGTCGCCTGGTACTTGGAGATATCCACAGTACCCAGGGTGCTCATGTCGATGCCGGCACCCGGATGGAACAGGTTGGCCAGCAGCAGGCCGACGACAATGGCGATAGTGGTGACGATTTCGAAGTAGATGATGGTCTTCAGGCCGATGCGCCCGAGCTTCTTGGCGTCGCCCACGCCGGCGATGCCGACGATCAGGGAAGAGATGACGATCGGGATCACGATCATCTTGATCAGACGGATAAAGATATCGCCTGCCGGTTGCAGGACGTTGCTGATCCACCAGGCCTTCTCGGCACTGAAATGGTTGAGCAACGCACCGATTGCAATCCCCAATACCAGACCGATGAGGATCTGCCAGGCGAGGCTAAGCTTTGCCTTCTTCATTATCTTTACCCTTACTTGCGTTTGACTCAGGCACATGCAGGAACTGGAACGCTCATCAGCGGAAAAGTCTGTGCATCTGCCTCCGTATAAGGTGCCCCGAAGTGCGTGTTTACGGCTCTCTGGCGGGCGAAAAAAGGCGCAACTATTCCGACGCAAGGTTGCGCCGTCTAATGCCGTAAGCGCCTACCCTATGCCGAATCGGCATGAGTTTTTTCAAATGAAACTGGCGTCCCAACCGGTTCGAATACGACATTTCTGCAGGCATAAGTGCCGTGAACCGGCCATTACAGCGTAGGTTGGTTGTTTTTTGAACGAGTGATTTCGACGAAAAATTTAGGAAAAAGCCTACGTTCGGAAGCTAAATGTCCGACTTACTCGATCGACTCTTTCTCGATATACGGTCGCCAGGAAACACCGCGAAATGCTTTCGCACGCAGTGTGAGGGGAAAAAAGACGAGCAGAACGCTCTGGATCAACGTTTTGTTACGCAGAAAGCTCAGCGCAAGTCCGTCGAACCGCTACGGTTGGCGAACTTGCGTCGCAGCTTTTACCCTGACCCGGCCCTCATCGCAGGCACTCCCTGTACCCGTAGGTCACTCCGACCCTGCAACAGTCAGAACATCCCGGCCCCCTGGTCATGCACCGGCCTTCCTCGGGCGGGTGCAATGGAGGACAGCCTTTCAGCTGTCCTCTTGTTCAATACCAGTTCGGATCTTTCTTGAGCGTTTCCATCAACAGATCCTGCATGCCCTGATCAGGCTTGCCGAGGAAGCGGTAGGTGGCATGTCGCGTTGGCGACTTGTCGGCCGGCAGTCCTTCGGGCACATCCACAAGCATGGCGTAAGCGTCTTTCTTGTCGAAACTGAACGCGACGATCAAGCGGTGATTCAGGCACTTGTCGGCGGATTCGCAGAGTGGGCCGACCAGATACTTGTCGCCATCTTCAGTCACGGCATTCATCTGCTGATCAGGCGTGCCGGACAGGTTCATCACCCATTCCGGCAGGCGTTCTTCCTTCTTCACCACGCCTTCCCAGGTTTCCCTGTATTGCGGGTCGGAACTCAACAGTTCGTTGACCCGCGCCTGGCCGTCATTGGCCGCCATCGCCATGGCACTGCCGCCCAGAAGCAGGGCGGCTGCCAGTGTCTTTAAACCCTTCATGTTCAACCTCGACCGCGACGGCCAAAGAAGAAGGAAGCGATGAACATCACCAGGAACACCACAAAGAGAATCTTGGCGATACCCGTGGCGGTGCCCGCGATACCACCGAAGCCCAGTACTGCAGCGATGATGGCAATGATCAGGAATGTAATTGCCCAGCTCAACATGGTGATTCTCCTTGCTTCTATTTAGGGGTGTTGCCGGTCTCGGCGCGGGTGCGCCCAGATTCGTTGATCAGAAAACCCAGCGCTCTTCACGGGGCATGTCACCCAGTGGTTGTGGCTGGTCGACGTCCATCATGCGCATTGCGCCGTTGTCGGCCTGGCTGCTGCTGACAGCGCTGAAGTGCGTCTGCGTCGCGTGTTGCATGGAAATCAGGGGCTCAGGTTGCTGACGGTGTTCCCAGCGCAGGTACTGCTGGCAGGCGATCAGAGTGATCAGCAGCGCAAGTGCGCCAAACAGGGCCTGCTGCAGGTGCAGTGGCGAGATACGCATTTGGGCGGCACGTGGGCGAGTCATCCTGGGTTCCTCACTCTTGTTCGGTTGGGGCAGTGCATTTCTGCCCGGGCTGAGAGATGTATTGCAGCCCGCATGCCAGCTTTTTTGTTTGAAAAAATCCAATAAAATCAGATAGTTATAGATGATAAGAAAAATCCTGACGACGCATCCTGCACGATGACCCTCGCGGGGTCGTGCGTAATGCACGATTATTTCGTAGGAGAAATCATTCTTTTTGAATTGAGGGCGGGGTGTGGATGTCAGAAAAGCAGGCAGGAAACCGCCTTGAAACTGTGCCGTGTTTAAAAATTCAACAAAATCAGCGAATTAACCGTGATTGCAGGAGAGAGCTACCCTGCTATGACTGGAATCGATCAGAATCGACCATGCAACTTGCCCGATTTTTCCGGGACTAACCCAAGACATTCACTTATGGAGCGTAGGAAAAATGGAATCAGCCACTGAGCACCAAGGCCGCATTCTGCTGGTGGACGATGAGTCCGCCATCCTGCGAACCTTCCGTTATTGCCTCGAAGACGAAGGTTATTCCGTCGCCACCGCCAACAGCGCGGCCCAGGCTGACGCGCTGTTGCAACGTCAGGTGTTCGATCTGTGCTTTCTGGATTTGCGTCTGGGCGAAGACAACGGTCTTGATGTACTGGCGCAGATGCGCATCCAGGCGCCGTGGATGCGGGTGGTGATCGTCACCGCCCATTCGGCCGTCGACACCGCGGTGGATGCGATTCAGGCCGGTGCCGCCGATTATCTGGTCAAACCGTGCAGCCCGGATCAATTGCGCCTGGCGACTGCCAAACAACTGGAAGTGCGCCAGCTGTCGGCGCGTCTGGAAGCCCTTGAAGGCGAGATCCGCAAACCCAGGGACGGCCTCGATTCCCACAGTCCGGCGATGAAAGTCGTACTGGAAACGGCGCGGCAAGTGGCGGGCACCGACGCCAACATCCTGATCCTCGGCGAATCCGGCACCGGTAAAGGTGAACTGGCCCGAGCCATTCACGGCTGGAGCAAGCGCGAGAAGAAATCCTGCGTCACCATCAATTGCCCGTCGCTGACCGCCGAACTGATGGAAAGCGAGCTGTTCGGTCACAGCCGCGGCGCGTTCACCGGGGCCAGTGAAAGCACGCTGGGCCGGGTCAATCAGGCCGATGGCGGTACGTTGTTTCTCGACGAAATCGGCGATTTTCCCCTGACGTTGCAACCCAAGTTGCTGCGTTTCATTCAGGACAAGGAATATGAGCGGGTAGGGGATCCGGTCACTCGCCGCGCCGATGTGCGTATTCTGGCGGCCACCAACCTCAACCTGGAGGACATGGTGCGCGACGGACGTTTTCGCGAAGATCTGCTTTATCGCCTGAACGTCATCACTCTGCATCTGCCGCCGCTGCGTGAACGTGCCGAGGACATCCTGACCCTGGCCGACCGTTTCCTCGCCCGCTTCGTGAAGGAATACGCGCGCCCGGCGCGGGGCTTCAGTGACGAGGCTCGCGAAGCGTTGCTGGGTTATCGCTGGCCCGGCAACATTCGTGAGCTGCGCAACGTGGTCGAGCGGGCCAGCATCATTTGCCCGCAGGAGCGTGTGGAAATCAGCCACCTCGGCATGGCCGAACAACCGGCGAACAATGCGCCACGGGTCGGCGCCGCGCTGAGCCTAGACGAGCTGGAAAAGGCTCACATCGGCGCCGTACTGGCGACCGCCGGGACCCTCGATCAGGCCGCCAAGACCCTGGGGATCGACGCCTCGACCCTGTATCGCAAGCGCAAGCAGTACAACCTGTGAGCATCCGCCGATGAAACTGGCGATGAAGTTGCGGACCCGCTTGTTCCTGAGCATTTCCGCATTGATCACCGTGGCCTTGCTCGGGTTGATGCTCGGGCTGGTCAGCGTGATGCAAATGGCCAGCACTCAGGAGGCGCTGGTCCGCAACAACTTCGTCACCCTCGATCTCGGCCTCAAGCTGCGCAAGACCCTCGGCGATCAGCTGATCATGATGCTCGCCGAAAAGCCCGATCCCATTGCGTTCGAAGCGTCCAAACAGCATTACTTCCAACTGCTCGACGAGGGCATCGCCCAGGAGCAGAAGCGCGACGACCGCCAGTATGGGTTCAGTCAGGCCA
Source organism: Pseudomonas sputi (assembly GCF_021603585.1). Classification (GTDB taxonomy): domain Bacteria; phylum Pseudomonadota; class Gammaproteobacteria; order Pseudomonadales; family Pseudomonadaceae; genus Aquipseudomonas; species Aquipseudomonas sputi. The sequence continues at coordinate 242,948 of NZ_BQHI01000007.1, forward strand.
AAGCCGATTACCTGAGCTTTCTCGAGGCGTTTGACATCAGCCGAGACCCGGCCGGCGCGGTGAGTGGCGCTGGTGACCTGCGCGAGCGCTTCAACACCCTGCGCAACGGATTGATCACCGAACACAAACACTCGCTGAACAACATCAATGCGGTCCAGCATGCCGCCCGCGACCGTGCGTTGCTGATCGCCGGTCTGCTCGGGCTGGTGGGGCTGGCGGTGCTAATCATCGGTTTCATCACCGCCCAAGGCATTGCCCGGCGTTTTGGTGCGCCGATCGAAGCGCTGGCCAAGGCGGCGGACAATATCGGCCAGGGCAATTTCGAAGTGACCCTGCCGGTGTCCTCGGCGATGGAGATCAACCTGTTGACGCGCCGCTTCGGGTTGATGGCCGAAGCCCTGCGCCAACATCAGGCGACCAACGTCGACGAATTGCTCGCCGGCCAGCAGCGCCTGCAAGCGGTACTCGACAGCATCGATGACGGCTTGTTGATGATCGACCGTCAGGGGCGTCTGGAGCATTTGAACCCCGTGGCCCAGCGACAACTGGGCTGGGACAGCGACCGCTTCGGCGAAGGCCTGGGCACGGCGCTGCAGCGTCCGGAGCTGGATGCACAACTGCAACTGGTATTGCGCGGCGGCACCCTTGAACGGGCGCCGGAAGACCTGAGCATCGAGGTCGATGGCGAATCGCGTCTGCTGACGTACAGCCTGACGCCGGTCAGCCATACCCAGGGGCATATCCTCGGCGCCGTGATGGTCTTGCACGACGTCACCGAGCAGCGCGCCTTTGAGCGGGTGCGCAGCGAGTTCGTGTTGCGTGCATCCCACGAATTGCGCACGCCGGTCACGGGCATGCACATGGCGTTCGGGCTGTTTCGCGAGCGGGCGAAGTTTCCACAGGAGTCTCGCGAGTCGGACCTGCTCGACACGGTCAACGAAGAGATGCAGCGCCTGATGCAATTGATCAACGACCTGCTTAACTTCTCGCGCTATCAGAGCGGTTTGCAGAAGCTCACGCTGGCGCCGTGCTCCATCGAGGATCTGCTGGAACAGGCGCGTTTGCGTTTCGCCGAGTCGGCGGCGCAGAAGGGTGTTGCCCTGAATGTCGAAACGCAGGGCCCTTTGCCGCGGTTACAGGTGGATCAGGCGCAGCTCGATCGTGTCCTGGACAATTTGATCGATAACGCTCTGCGCCATACGGCGCGCGACGGGCTGATTCGCTTGCAGGCCCGTCGTCATGGCGAGCGAGTGATCATCAGCGTCGAGGACAATGGCGAAGGGATTGCCTACGGTCAGCAAGGGCGGATTTTCGAACCCTTCGTCCAGGTCGGCCGTAAAAAGGGTGGCGCCGGGTTGGGTCTGGCGCTGTGCAAGGAAATCGTCCAGCTGCACGGCGGGCGCATGGGTGTTTATTCGCGGCCGGGGCAGGGCACGCAGTTCTACATGGCGCTGGCGGTCTAGGCTTCGTCGTCCAGCCGGCGCCCGGCGAGGCGCCGTCCGCGGGTGATCAGCTCGATGAACTGGACAGCGCTCAAGGCGTGGGCGAACAGCCAGCCCTGACCGAATTTCACCCCTTCGCTGCTCAGCAGTTCGGCCTGGGACTCATATTCGATGCCTTCGGCGATCACTTTCAGATCCAGCGCCTGGGCCATGTGAATGATGTGCGGCGCGACACCGCTGCTGGCGGCGTCATGGCCGAGGGCGTCGATAAAAGACTTGTCGATCTTCAGGCAGTCCACCGGCAAGGTTTGCAGGTATGCCAGGCTGCAATAGCCGGTGCCGAAATCGTCGATCAACACCTGATGCCCGACATCCCGCAGCGCCTGCAGGTTTTCCCGGGCCACCACCACATCGATCAGACCGCGTTCGGTCACCTCGAAAGCAATCTGCCGCGCGGCAACCCGGTGCAAGGTCAGCAGCCGCGCCATGACCTGGCCGATGCGCGGCACCATCACGTCGCAGGCGGCCAGGTTCACCGAGATGTACAGCTGCGGATTGGCCCGCAGCAACTGGCCCAACTGCTCGAGCAGACGTTGCAGGACGAAGTCGGTCATCTGGCGAATCTGCCCGGTGTTCTCGGCCATCGGGATGAACAGGTCGGGGCTGGTCAGCGTGCCGTCCGGTCGTCGCCAGCGCAGCAGAGCCTCGGCGCCGACACAATTGCGGCTGTCGAGATCGAAGATCGGTTGATAAAGCACCTGTAACTCGCCCCGGCGAATCGCGCCGTGCAACTCGGCGTCCAGCGACTGGCGCTGGCGTACGATCCAGAACACCAGAACGCCCACCAGCGCACCGAGCACCAGACAGAACGGCACCATCCACCACCAGAGCTGCGGAATGTGCATGCCCGTGCGCGGGCTGATCAGCACCAGTTGGTATTCCGGACTGTCAGTGGGCATGCGGTAGATCAGGTGCGACTGGGTAACTTGCAGCGCACTCGGGGTTTTCGGCGGCCAGGGCTCGGTGGGCGGCCAGGCTTGCGGAACGCCGAGCACCGGAATCGCCCGAGTCCCGCGATCCAGCACTACCAGAAGACTGCTGCCGGGCGACAGGTCGACCATGTCGGTCAGATGCCCGCGTGAGGTGGCCACGCGAAAGTTGCCGCGCCCGAGCATCAGTGCCGCGCGGTTTTCATCGGGTTCGGTGGTGGTGTTCAGCCAGTAGCTGTAGGTCGGACCTTTGATGTCCGGCGGACGGATCACCGACAGGCCATCCTGGCGCGGACGGTTGGAGCAGATCCGCGTGGCGTCCATATAGGCGGCTTCATAGACGAAGCGATAGTTGAACGTCACTTGCTGCAACGTGGCGATCATGTCGTCGTCGCAGCTGCGCAGGGGCTGGGCTTCGAGGTCATCGAGGCTTTCGCGCAACTGGCCGAACAGTTGCTCCAGACGCGCCAGGAACCGCTCGCCCTGAGCGTTCATTTCCTGGCTTTCGCTTTGCTCGACCTGGCGCATGGCCACGAACAGCCCGCCGGTGATCAGCAGGCTCGCACTGAGGACAGCCGCGATCATCGCCAGAAACCAGGGGCGATAAAACCAGCTACGCAGCGTCTCTCGGGTAGCAACCATCATGGATATCCGAAGAATTACCAATGAGTTATAGCTGCTGATTGCGTTTTCGCCCTGACCGTCGGGCGGGCGTCATTATTTTGTCTGATTCAGTACCAGCAGCAACGCTGCCGTTTGCGCATCCGGCGTGCCGTCAAAACGCGCAGGGCGGTAGTGCATCTGGAAGGCCGCGAGCACATGACGGGTCGCCACATCCAGTTCGCCGGTCTGTGGCGTCGAGTAGCCCAGACGCGCCAGTTGGCTCTGGAACCAAGTGATGCTTGGCAGCTCGACGTCGAACTGCGCCTGCTGGCGTGCCACGGCTTGCTCGTCGGGCCAGAGCCCCAGCCCTTCGGCCGCCAGGCGCTTCCAGGGGAACAACGGCCCCGGGTCGAGTTTGCGCAACGGGGCGATGTCACTGTGGCCGATGATGTGGCGCGGGCTGATGCCCTGGCGTTTGCTGATGTCCTTGAGCAGGACGATCAGCGATTGCACCTGGGCTTCGCTGTAGGGATACCAGAGGCGACCGGTCGGCGTGTCTTTGAAGCCCGGATTGACGATTTCGATGCCGATCGAGCTGGAGTTGAGCCAGGTGCGGCCTTGCCATTCGCTTTCGCCGGCATGCCAGGCACGCAGGTTTTCGTCCATCAGCTTGTAGATGGTGGCGTTCTTGTCGTCGCCGATCAGGTAATGGCTGCTGACTTCGCCGTGGGTCAGCAATTGCAGTGAGCGTTCCAGCGAGGCGGAGGTGTAGTGCACGATCACAAACTGCACGCGACTGTCGTGATTGACCGAAGGATGGCTGGTGTCAAAACGCGGACCGTTGGCACAACCGGCCAAGAGGATCAGCGACGCGAGGAGGGTAAAAAATTTCATAGCAGAGGGCAGTACACGCAAGACGATAATGCAACAGTGTAACGTATCGCCTTGCGCTTCGATGCTCAAAGGACTGATTTAAACAATATGGAACAATTGCCTCAGCCCAGCTCCACCCGGTTACGCCCTGCGTTTTTCGCCCGGTAAAGCGCCTGATCGGCTCTTTTGAGCACCAGATCGCTGTGTTCTCCTGGCCGGAACGCTGCCAGTCCCATGGAAACCGTGATCGTGACGCGCTCGCCCTTGAAGTGAAACGGGCAGGCTTCGATGGCGGCACGCAGGGTTTCCAGAAGCTTGGCGCCGACGGCCGGCGGAGTTGCTGGCAGCAGCAGGACAAACTCTTCACCGCCGAAACGGGCAATGAAATCATTGCCACGCATGCGTTTGCGCAGCACGGTGGCGATGATCTTCAACACTTTGTCACCGGCCAGGTGGCCGTAGTTGTCGTTGATCCGCTTGAAGTGATCAAGGTCGAGCATGGCCAGGCTCAGGGTGTTGCCGTGCTGCTGCCATTGGGCGATTTCATGTTCGAGTCGTTCGCTCCAGGCGGCGCGGTTGGGCAGACCGGTGAGCGGATCGATCAGGGCTTTCTGGCGTTGTTCTTCGAGGTGTTCGCGATAACCCTGCGCTTCCTGCTCCATGTGCGCGACGCGCTCGGCCAGGCTTTTCAGGCGTGCGGCGACTTCCTGTTCCCGGGCGTCGCGCTGTTTCCGGTGCTGGTCCATGGTACCGAGCAGGCCTTCGAGGTGGTTTTCCAGGACCTGCTTCAAATCATCCAGATCGGCCGCTTCCTGCACGCTGTTTTGCAGGCCGTCGACCTGTTCGCGGATCTGCGTGTCCATCGCTCGCGCCGCAGAACTGTTGTCGGCGTGGCCTTCGCTGGCGGCCTGCAAGTTGCTCTGGAACGCTTCGAGGCGCTCGTTGAGTTGCTGCAGGTAGGCTTCGAATTCGTGCTGGCCGCTGTCGGTGATGGCCAGCATCAAGGTCGCCAGATCGTCGAGGATCGGCAGCAATTCGTACCAGTTCAGGCCGTTTTTCAAGCGATCGCGCATGGCCTCGGCTTGCGGGCGATGGCGCTCCGGCAGGGTCAGGTCATCCAGCAATCCGATCAGCGTGTCTTCGATGTGTTTGGCGACCGAGCTGTAGGACGGCTCCGGCGAATCCGGCAGGGCGTAGAGAATGTCGTGCTCGGATTGCTCCGGATCGATGGCGGCCAATGCCTGGGCGATGGGCTCGGGCAGAGGCAGGCTGTCGAGGATCGCGGGCGGCGGGTTATCGCCGGGGTGGATCAACTCGTCGGGGTTGATGGTCGTGTGCACTGCCGGCGCGAAAACCGGAGGGGGCGTGAAGGCTTGGTGCTCTGGTTCCGGCTCGACGGGTTCTGGTTCGCTGGGGGCGGTGGGTGCTTCGGTGAGGATTCTGGCCGGCTCAAATGCGACCACCTCCGGCTCCGCATGGTCCTCAGGGATTGGCTCTGGAGCGTTGGATGGTTCGGCCGCGGGGGCGGCGATCGGCGCTTGGCTTATGCTCGCAGTGGCAACCGGTTCGGCGCTTGTAACAGGCGCTTGCGGCGCTGGTGCAGCTTCATGTGTGACGGGCGCTTGCTCTGGCTGCACTGGTGGTGCGACCGCAGCGGCCTGAGCCACTGGAGCAGGCGTTTCCTCGCTGTCGCGACTGCCGAACAGACGCTGCAACAAGCCCGGGCGTCCCGGTTCCGCCGGCGTTGCCAGCTGGCTCAAGGCCTTGCCCTGCAGGCCGCTGAGTTCGCTGAGCAGCAGCGGCATCTCTCTGGCCTGACTCACCCGGCCGTCCAGTTGCTTGGCAAATTTCTTCAGCGGCTGAGCCACATCGCGAGGCAGGGGCAGGGATTGCAACTGAGTGACCAGCGCCGTCAGTGCGGTGCTGACCTGTTCGATCCGGGTTTCCCGGCGCTGCTCGGAATCGAGCACGGCTTTTTCCAGGCGTGGCAGCAGGGCGGCGAGGCCGGCGTCCATGTCATCGGTGCGCACCACGTCGCGCATCTCTTTCATGCACTGATCGACCACGCGGTCGGTGCCTTCCGCTGCCAGGGTGCTGCGCACCAGGCCGCGGCGCAGCAGGTCGAGCCGGGCGTCCCATCGACGTTCGAGCTTTTCCTGTTGTTCGATGCTTTTGAGGTATTTCTCTTTCCAGCGTTGGGCTTCGTCGCTCATTCAGGGGTTCCGCGAAGGGCAGTGCTCAACGCGGGCAATGCATCGGCCGTGAGCGAACCCGGCAGACGAATCTCTACCGCGACCGGCAGGTGATCGGAAATCGGCTGTGCCAGCACTTCGACCTTTTCCAGGGTCAGGGTCGGGCTGAGCAGAATATGGTCCAGGCAGCGTTGGGGGCGCCAGCTGGGGAATGTCGCTTCGAGTTGCGGGGCCAGCAGACCGAGGTCACGCAACGGCGAGTGTTGCAGAAGATCGCTGGCGTGGGTGTTCATGTCGCCCATCAGCACCTGATGCTTGTAGCCGCCGATCAGCTCGCGGATGTAGGCCAGTTGCATGCTGCGCACGCGAGCGCCGAGCGCCAGATGCATCATCACCACCACCAGCGCTTCCGGGCCTTCGCCAAAACGCACCAGAATTGCACCGCGCCCTTTCGGACCCGGCAGTGGGTGGTCCTCGATCGCCCACGGCCGCAGGCGACTGAGCACGCCATTGCTGTGCTGGGCCAGTCGGCCAAGGTTGCGATTGAGCTGTTGATACCAGTAGGGGAAGGCACCGAGGTGAGCCAGGTGTTCGACTTGATTGACGTAGCCTGAACGCAGGCTGCCGCCATCGGCTTCCTGCAGGGCGACCAGATCGAAGTCGCCGAGCAGATTGCCGATCTTTTGCAGATTGGTGGAGCGCCCGGGGTGCGGCAGCAGATGCTGCCAGCTGCGGGTGAGATAGTGCCGATAGCGCTCAGTGCTGATGCCGACCTGAATATTGAAGCTGAGCAAGCGCAGACGGCTGTCTGCGGGCAGGCCCGTCGATTCCAGGTGATGTTCGTTGACCTGCGGATCATGCAGGCCGACGACGCGTTCGGACCCCCAGCGGCGCATGGCGATTGCCGCGCTTAGTTGGCAGCTGCCTTGTTGGCCGCTCGCTCTTTGGCCACCAGTTGGTCAGCCAGCTTCAGTGCCTGTTCGGCGCCGCCGGCGGAGCCGATGTCGAAGCGGTACTTACCGTTGACGATCATGGTGGGAACGCCGGAGATTTCATATTTCTTGGCCAGCTCGCGGGCTTTCACGATCTGCCCTTTGATCGCGAACGAATCGAAGGTCGCCAGGAATTTCTCCTTGTCCACGCCTTGGGTGGCGAGGAAGTCAGCCATGTCGTTCTTGTCGGTGAGTTTCTTGTGTTCTTTCTGGATTGCGTTGAAAACGGCTGCGTGCACGTTGTGCTCGACGCCCATGGCTTCCAGGGTCAGGAACAGCTGGCCGTGAGCGTCCCATGGGCCACCGAACATCGCAGGAATGCGCACGAAGTTGACGTCGGACGGCAGTTTTTCAACCCATGGATTGATCACCGGCTCGAACGCGTAGCAGTGCGGGCAGCCATACCAGAACAGCTCGACCACTTCGATCTTGCCAGGCACGGCGACCGGTACCGGGTTGCTCAGTTCGACGTAAGGGGCAGCAGGGGCTTCGGCGGCCTGGGCGGTCACGCCGAACAGGCTGGCAGCGACGAGGGCGGCGCTGATGATCAGATTACGCATGCTTTACTCCTGGACAATTTTGGTCGCCTCGCGCGACCTGTTTTCAGACAGATCCTGGCGGGCATGAGTTCTGTAGTGTAACGGCAGCGGCCACAAAAAAGGGCGGCCAAAGCCACCCTTTTTATACTTGCTGCGACGGATTAATCGAGCGTTAACGTGGCAGGCGCTGGCCATCGCACGCAACGCTCGGATCGCGCGTCTTAGTGCAGGCCCTGAATGTAGCTGGAGACTGCCGCAATGTCTTCGTCGCTCAGCTTACGGGCGATGGTGCGCATGGTCATCGCGTCGCCGTCGTTGTTACGGCCGGCTTCTTCCTTGCGGAAATCGGTCAGCTGTTTGGCGATGTATTGAGCGTGTTGGCCACCCAGGTGCGGGAAGCCGGCGGCTGCGTTGCCGGCGCCGTTCGGCGAGTGGCAACCGGTGCAGGCTGGCAGGCCTTTCTCGAGGTTGCCGCCGCGGAACAGGGCCTCACCGCGAGCGACGATCTTCGGATCGGCTGCGCCAACGCTACCTTTCTGGCTGGCGAAGTAGGCGGCGATATCGGCCATGTCCTGATCGCTCAGGTTGGTCAGCAGGCCGGTCATTTCCAGAACGGTGCGCTTGCCCGACTTGATGTCGTGGAGCTGCTTGGTCAGGTAGCGTTCACCCTGTCCGGCCAGTTTTGGAAAGTTTGGCGCCATGCTGTTGCCATCCGGGCCATGGCAGGCGCCGCATACGGCGGCTTTTGCCTGGCCTGCGGCTGCATCACCGGCGGCATGGGCGAAGCCTGAGATTCCCACGGTCAACAGCAGACTCACGATCAGTTTGTTCATCAGCTAATCCAACTACGGCTAAGGGTTAAGAGTTATGGACCGGGCTTACTCTCGCTCATCCAGAGGATGAGGGCCTGGTAATCCTCGGCACTGCAGTCCATGCACAAACCACGCGGCGGCATCGCCTTGAAACCCTGGGTCACGTGTTGCACCAGCGTCTCCATACCTTTCGCCAACCTCGGCGTCCAAGCTGCCTGATCGCCTCTTCTGGGCGCCATGGGGAGTTGGCCGGAATGACAGGCTCCACAAACACGGTTGTACACGGCTTCCGGATCCTGTGTAGCCTGTGCGCTGTAAAGCGGCATCAAGACTCCGGCAGCCAGCAGCCATTTCGTCATAAAACGACCTTTTCAGGGTTGAGAGCGTTCTGCGTTCTAATGCGCAATCAAGGTCTGTCGCTCTCGTGAACTTCATCCTTCGCTGGGACAAAGCACACACAAAATCTGCGGCATTATATACTGGCGCCACTGAAACGGAAGCGACACCGCGTTCCGCGCCTAATCCCGGCGCCGCCCACATCGGAAATCCCATGCAACTCAAGAATCCCATCCTCGGCCTGTGCCAACAGTCCACGTTCATGCTCAGTGCCGCCAAGGTCGATCAGTGCCCCGACGACGAAGGCTTCGAAGTGGCGTTCGCCGGTCGCTCCAACGCCGGTAAATCCAGCGCGTTGAATACTCTGACTCACGCCAGCCTGGCGCGCACCTCGAAAACCCCGGGTCGCACACAGCTGTTGAACTTCTTCAAGCTAGACGATGAACGGCGTCTGGTCGACCTTCCGGGCTACGGTTATGCAAAAGTACCGATCCCGCTCAAGCAACACTGGCAGCGTCACCTCGAGGCTTATCTCGGCGGCCGCGAGAGTTTGAAGGGTTTGATTCTGATGATGGACATCCGTCATCCAATGACCGACTTCGACCTGCTGATGCTCGATTGGGCCGTTGCGGCCGGCATGCCGATGCACATCCTGCTGACCAAAGCCGACAAGCTGACCTACGGCGCAGCCAAGAACACGCTGCTCAAGGTGCAGTCGGAAATCCGTAAAGGGTGGGGCGATCAAGTGACGATCCAGCTGTTCTCCGCCCCAAAACGCATGGGCCTGGAAGAGGCCTACACTGTGTTGGCGGGCTGGATGGAACTGGCGGACAAAGGCGCCGAAGCGGCGACCGAGGCAGAATAAGGGGATTTCAAAACTGTCTGTGGTGCTGCATGGCTGCGCCACAGGCAGTTTTGAGGCAAAAAAAGCCCCGGACTTCATATGGGGAGGGAGAAGTTCCGGGGTTCAAGTTCCGAACCGCTAGGGCGGGGTTCAGATATCTGCCAACACTTAACACAACATAGGAGCATCGAAGGGCTTCACCAGCCATTCAGTATCTCTGAGTGCTCTGGCGCAAGATTAGTTCAGATTCTTTTCAAAAAACTTTGGAATAAGCTCGAGAACGATCAGACCTAAGCGCTTTCCGATGCCTTTGCCGCGACGTTGTGCCGCGGCAAAACCCCGTTCCAGAGGCCTCAGTGCGCCTCGTCCCAGTTGTTGCCAACCCCCACTTCAACCAGCAACGGCACGTCCAGTTTCGCCGCTTCGCTCATATGCACGCGAATCTCTTCGCGAACCTGATCGACCAGATCCTCGCGAACCTCCAGCACCAATTCGTCGTGTACCTGCAGGATGACCCTGGCGTCCAGCCCGGAAGCGCTCAGCCAGTTATCCACTGCCACCATGGCTTTCTTGATGATGTCCGCTGCGGTGCCCTGCATCGGCGCGTTGATCGCCGTGCGTTCGGCGGCGGCGCGTTCCTGCGGCTTGTTGGAGTTGATATCCGGCAGATACAGGCGACGACCGAAGATCGTTTCCACATAGCCTTGATCCGCTGCCTGGGCGCGGGTGCGATCCATGTAATCGCGAACACCGGGGTAGCGCGCGAAGTAGGTGTCGATGTAGGCCTTGGCAGTCTTGGTGTCGACGCCGATGTCCTTGCCCAGCTTCTGTGCGCCCATGCCGTAGATCAGACCGAAGTTGATCGCCTTGGCGCCACGGCGCTGATCGGACGTCACTTCGTTCAGTTCGACCTTGAACACTTCGGCGGCGGTGGCGGTGTGCACGTCCAGGTTGTTGCGGAAGGCGTTCATCAAGCCTTCGTCGCGGGACAGGTGGGCCATGATCCGCAGTTCGATCTGTGAGTAGTCCGCCGCCAGCAGTTTGTAGCCTTTCGGTGCGACAAAAGCCTGACGGATGCGCCGGCCTTCGGCAGTGCGCACCGGGATGTTCTGCAGGTTCGGATCGCTTGACGACAAACGACCGGTCGACGCAACGGCCTGATGGTAAGAAGTGTGAATACGCCCGGTACGCGGGTTGATCTGCTCCGGCAGGCGATCGGTGTAGGTGCTCTTCAGCTTGCTCATGGAACGGTGTTCCATCAGCACTTTCGGCAAGCGGTGGTCGTCTTCGGCCAGTTTCGCCAGCACTTCCTCGGCGGTGGACGGCTGGCCCTTGGCGGTTTTCTTCAGCACCGGCAGGCCGAGCTTTTCGTAGAGGATCACGCCCAGTTGCTTCGGCGAGCCTAGGTTGAATTCTTCACCGGCAATCTCGAAGGCTTCACGCTCCAGCGCGACCATCTTGTTGCCCAGCTCAATGCTCTGAATGCCGAGCAGTTCAGCGTCGACGAACGCGCCCTGGCGCTCGATGCGAGCAAGCACCGGCACCAGCGGAATTTCAATGTCGGTCAGCACGCTGGCCAGACTCGGGATGGCGCTGAGTTTCTCGAACAGCGTCTGGTGCAGGCGCAGGGTCACGTCGGCATCTTCGGCGGCATACGGCCCGGCCTGTTCCAGAGCGATCTGGTCGAAGGTCAGCTGCTTGGCGCCTTTACCGGCGATGTCCTGGAAGCTCACGGTGGTGTGGTCCAGGTACTTCTGCGCCAGGCTGTCCATGTCGTGACGGGTGGCGGTGGAGTTGAGCACATAGGACTCAAGCATCGTGTCGAAGGCAATTCCGCGCACGGTGATGCCTTCGTTCTGGTCGCCACCGATGGCGCAGTTGGCCAGGATGTTCATGTCGAACTTGGCGTGCTGGCCGACCTTGAGCTTGTTCGGGTCTTCGAGGATCGGCTTGAGCGCACGCAGCACGGTGTCGCGATTCAGCTGCTCCGGCACGCCGATGTAGGAGTGGGTCAGCGGGATATAGGCCGCCTCATTGGCCTGCACCGCGAAGGAAAGCCCGACCAGTTGCGCCTGCTGCGCGTCGATGCCGGTGGTTTCGGTGTCGAAGGCGAACAGCTTGGCGTTCTTCAGCTTTTCCAGCCAGACGTCGAATCGCGCCTGGTCGAGGATGGTTTCGTACGCGGCATCAGCCGGAGCGGCAGGCACTTGTTCCGCAGGCGCGCTGAACAGATCGCCGGCCGGCGCAGGCTCGGCGGCAGCGCTCAGTTCCTGGCGCTTGGCATCGCGATCCAGGTCATTCAGCCAGCTCTTGAATTCCAGCAGGGTGTACAGCTCGTAAAGTTTGGCCGGGTCTTCCGGGCCCATTTGCAGGTCGTCGAGACCGATGTCCAGCGGTACGTCGACCTTGATGGTCGCCAGTTGATAGGAGAGGAAGGCCATCTCCTTGTGCTCTTCGAGCTTGGCCGGCAGGGTCTTGGCGCCACGAATCGGCAGGGTCGGCACGACGTCGAGCTGTGCATAAAGCTCGGTCAGACCACCGTTGACGCCCACCAGCAGGCCGGACGCGGTTTTCGGGCCGATGCCGGGAACGCCGGGGATGTTGTCGGAAGAATCGCCCATCAGGGCCAGATAATCGATGATCTGTTCCGGAGCGACGCCGAATTTCTCCTTCACGCCCTCCACGTCCATCGAACTACCGGACATGGTGTTGACCAAGGTAATGTGGCCGTCGACCAGTTGCGCCATGTCCTTGTCGCCGGTGGAGATGATCACCGGGCGATCGGCGGCCGCACTGCTGCGGGCCAGGGTGCCGATCACGTCGTCGGCCTCGACGCCCTCGACACACAGCAGCGGGAAGCCGAGGGCGATCACGCTCTGGTGCAGCGGTTCGATCTGCACGCGCATGTCGTCGGGCATGCTTGGGCGGTTGGCCTTGTATTCGGCGTACATCTCATCGCGAAATGTCCCACCCTTGGCGTCGAACACCACGGCGAACGGGCTGTCCGGATACTGCTTGCGCAGGCTCTTGAGCATGTTCAGCACGCCTTTGACCGCACCGGTCGGCAGGCCTTTGGAGGTGGTCAGCGGTGGCAGCGCGTGAAAGGCGCGGTACAGGTAAGACGAACCGTCCACCAGGACGAGGGGGGCTTGGCTCATGAGCAGAATCAACCTTTTCGGCGGGCCCGGCGCTAGAATAGCGGGACCGTTGACGACAAAGGGACAAGGTTATCATGCGTACGTTAAATCGCTTGCTGCTGGTCAGTCTGATTGCTGTCTCACCGCTGGCCGCGATCGCGGCGGATGATGCGCCATCGGCGGAGCCGGAAGTTACCATTAGCACGCACACGGAAGGTGACAAGGTCATTCAGGAATACAGCCGGAGTGGATTCGTGTATGCGATCAAGGTCACACCGAAGGGCGGCAAACCCTATTTTCTGGTGCGCGCCGATGGTACGGACGCGAACTACATTCGATCCGATCAGCCGGATATGCTGATTCCGTCGTGGGAAATCTTTACCTGGAAGTGAATTTCCTGACTTTTAATCGGCGCCGTTTGATAGCGGCGCCAGAACTGAGCAGTTTTTAACCATGTCTGTGTTCACCCCCCTGGCTCGGCCCGAGCTGGAAACCTTTCTCGCCCCTTACGGGCTCGGCCGTCTGCTCGATTTCCAGGGGATCGCCGCCGGCAGCGAAAACACCAACTTCTTTATCAGCATGGAAAAGGGCGAGTTCGTCCTGACCCTGGTCGAGCGCGGCCCGGTGCAGGAAATGCCGTTCTTCATCGACCTGCTCGACGTGCTGCACGAGGCCGATCTGCCAGTGCCCTACGCGCTGCGCACCACCGACGGCGTGGCCCTGCGCGAGCTGAAAGGCAAACCGGCGCTGCTGCAACCGCGTCTGTCCGGCAAGCACATCAAGCAGGCCAACGCCCAGCATTGCGCCCAGGTCGGTGACTTGCAGGCCCATCTGCACCTGGCAACCCAGGGCGACAACATGATCAAGCGCAAGACTGATCGTGGCCTGGACTGGATGCTGGAAGAGGGCACGCAGTTTCTTTCGCACCTGAGCGACAAACCGCGCGCGCTGCTGCAAAAGTCTCTGGATGAAATCACTCAACAGAAAGAGAAAATTCTCGCGCTGCCTCGGGCAAACATCCATGCCGACCTGTTCCGCGACAACGCGATGTTCGAAGGCACGCACCTGACCGGATTGATCGACTTCTACAACGCCTGCTCCGGCCCGATGCTCTATGACGTGGCAATTGCCCTGAACGACTGGTGTTCGGACGATGACGGAATGATCGACGGCCCACGTGCGCGTGCGTTTCTTGGTGCTTACGCGGCACTGCGTCCGTTCACGGCGGCCGAGGCTGAACTGTGGTCGACCATGCTGCGAGTGGCGTGCGTGCGGTTCTGGCTGTCGCGGTTGATTGCAGCGGAATCGTTCGCCGGGCAGGACGTGCTGATTCACGATCCGAAAGAGTTCGAGCAACGGCTGGCGCAGCGTCAGCAGGTCAGCACACCACTACCTTTCGCCCTGTAAAAGAAAAAACCGCAGCCTTGTGCAGGCTGCGGTTTTTTGTATCAGAGCGATTCCAGGCATCCCGCCAGATCATTCCCCAGCTTTTCCAGCACTTGCTCATAACCCTGAGCCGTCGCTGGCGTGTACCCGCCCAACGCATCCAGTTCCGCCAGTTTCACCGGCAGGCCTGCCACCAGGGTCTCGGCCAGACGTGGACGCAGCGGTGGCTCACTGAACACGCAGGTCTTGCCGACTTCCTGTAAACGCGTACGCATCGCCGCCACATGCTGGGCGCCCGGCTGTACTTCCGCCGCGACGCTGAACACACCGGCGTGTTTCAAGCCGTAGGCCTCTTCGAAATAATCGAAGGCTTCGTGGAAGACGAAGTAGGGTTTGCCTTCAATACCGGCCAGACGTTTCTTCAAGCGTTGATCCAGCGCATCCAGACGCTCATCGAACGCCTTGGCGTTGCTCTGATAGCGCTCGGCGTTGGCCGGGTCTGCAGCGCTCAGATCTGCGGCCATTTTGCCGGCAATAACTCGCGCGTTCACTGGCGATAGCCACAAATGCGCATCGAGACTGCCCGGGCGATGATCGTGATCATGTTCGTCGGCCTCTTCTGCGTGGGAGTGGCTGTCCGCAGCGAAACGGCGCAGCTGCATGCCCGGCAGGTCCTGTACCGCAACGCTCGGCAGCGTACGACCGTTCAGCACGCGAGGCAGGAAACCTTCCATGTCCGGGCCGATCCAGTACAGCAGGTCCACCGATTGCACCTTGCGCACGTCAGACGGGCGCAGCGCGTAGTTATGCGGCGAAGCGCCTGGCGGCAGCAGTACTTCCGGAATTGCCACGCCGTCCTGTACCGCAGCGGCGATCAGTTGCAGGGGCTTGATGCTGGTGAGGACTCTGACTTCGGCCTGAGCCGGACCGATCAGCAGAAAACCGGTGATGAATACGACAAAAACAGAAAAAAGTCGGGACACGATGACCACTCAATGAGGCGAGAACGGGTAACATAATAACGTCTCTAACCAAACTCGTCGCCGCTCATGCCTATTACACCGATCGCCAGCCGTCCCCACGACCACTCGCACTGCGTTCACAGCGCGCTGTCCGAGGCCGATGCCCTGTGTGCACAGAAAGGCCTGCGCCTGACCGCGTTGCGCCGGCGGGTGCTGGAACTGGTCTGGCAGAGCCACAAGCCGCTGGGCGCCTACGACATTCTGGCCGTGCTCAGCGAGCAGGACGGGCGCCGCGCGGCGCCCCCGACCGTGTACCGGGCGCTGGATTTTCTGCTGGAAAACGGTCTGGTGCACCGCATCTCTTCGCTGAACGCCTTCGTCGGCTGCGTTCACCCGAAACATTCGCACCAGGGCCAGTTCCTGATCTGCCGCGAATGCCATGCGGCCATCGAACTTGAGCAAAAAACCATCAGCGACGCCATTGTCCACAGCGCCAGGGACGTCGGCTTCATCGTCGAGGCCCAGACCGTCGAAGTGGTCGGTCTCTGCTCCGGTTGCCGGGGGGCTTGATGAGCGATGCGCTGATCCGTCTGGAGCAGGTGGCGGTCCGGTTTGCCGGGCAGAACGTGCTGGACAACATTCACCTGAGCGTCGAGCCGGGGCAGATCGTCACCCTGATCGGCCCCAACGGCGCCGGCAAGACCACCCTGGTGCGCGCCGTGCTCGGGCTGTTGAAACCCGACAGCGGCAGCGTCTGGCGCAAGCCGAAACTGCGCGTCGGCTACATGCCGCAAAAGCTTCACGTCGATCCCACCTTGCCGCTGTCGGTGCTGCGCTTCCTGCGGCTGGTGCCGGGCGTCGATCGCCCACGTGCGCTGGCGGCACTCAAGGAAGTCGGCGCCGAGCACGTCATCGACAGCCCGGTGCAAAGCGTTTCCGGCGGTGAAATGCAGCGCGTGCTGCTGGCTCGGGCACTGCTTCGCGAGCCGGAACTGCTGGTGCTCGACGAGCCGGTGCAGGGCGTCGACGTCGCCGGGCAAGCCGAGCTGTACAGCCTGATCACCCGGCTGCGCGACCGTCACGGCTGCGGCGTGTTGATGGTGTCCCACGATCTGCATCTGGTCATGAGTACCACCGATCAGGTGGTGTGCCTCAACCGTCACGTCTGCTGCTCCGGGCATCCCGAGCAGGTCAGCGGCGATCCGGCCTTTGTCGAATTGTTCGGCAACAACGCGCCGAGCCTGGCGATCTATCACCACCATCACGACCACGCCCACGACCTGCACGGTTCGGTGGTCAAAGGGCCTGTGACAGGCCAACCTCACGTTCACGGAGATAGCTGCAAGCATGGCTGATTTTCTGTTTTACGCCCTGCTTGCAGGTCTGGCGCTGGCAGTGGTCGCGGGGCCGCTCGGCTCGTTCGTGGTCTGGCGGCGCATGGCCTATTTCGGCGACACGCTGTCCCATGCCGCACTACTCGGCGTGGCGCTGGGCTTTCTGCTGGATGTCAGCCCGACCGTTGCGGTTACCGTTGGCTGCCTGCTGCTGGCAGTGCTGCTGGTGACCTTGCAGCAGCGTCAGCCACTGGCGTCCGACACGCTGTTGGGCATTCTTGCACCGAGTACACTCTCTCTCGGCCTGGTGGTACTAAGCTTCATGCATGAAGTGCGGATCGACCTGATGGCCTATCTGTTCGGCGACCTGCTGGCGATCAGCCCGACCGATCTGGCGTGGATCCTCGGCGGCAGCGCGGCGGTGCTGGTGCTGCTGGTGACCTTGTGGCGCCCGCTGCTGGCAATCACCGTGCACGAAGAACTGGCCAGGGTCGAAGGCCTGCCCGTGGCGGGATTGCGCATGGCGTTGATGCTGTTGATCGCCGTAGTGATCGCGGTGGCGATGAAAATCGTCGGTGTATTGCTGATTACGTCGCTGTTGATCATTCCGGCGGCTGCGGCACAACGTCACGCCCGTTCCCCGGAGCAGATGGCACTGGGCGCGAGCGTGCTGGGCATGCTCGCGGTGTGTGGCGGGCTGGCGCTGTCCTGGTTCAAGGACACCCCGGCCGGCCCGTCAATCGTTGTGACGGCCGCCGCACTGTTTCTGCTGAGTTTTGTTCTGCCCCGTCGAGGGGTGTAGACTTGCTCGTTTTTTGCGCAAATAGAGAGTCGCAGGAATGAAGCCGTTCGCCTCCCGTTATCTGCTCCTTGTGGCCTTTTCAGTGCTGCTGGGCGCCTGCCAAAGCACGCCGCCGGTGGCCGAAGTTCCCGATGCGCGGGCCACGGCCATCGCACAGCTGGAGCAAAGCCTGGCCAGCAGCGAACTGGCCACTGCCGAAGACCAATTGGCAGCCTTGCAGGCCGAGACACCCAACGATCAATCCCTTGAGCAATACCAGCGCCAGTTGGCCGAAGCCTATCTGCGCCGCAGCCAGATCGTCCTGCAGAAGGGCGATGTCAATGCGGCCGCGACCGCGCTGGCCCGTGCCCGCGTGCTGATGCCCAAGGCCCCGGCGCTGACCGGTGGCGTCAATGGCGCGATCACCGAAGCGCGCAAGGCTGAACTGGAGAAAGCCGAAGCGGCGCTCCAGGCCGCTGAAGCCAAGCCGAAAGCCAAGGTGATCGATCCGACCGCCGAAAGCACCACGGTTGCGTTGAACATCACTGATAGCCGCCAACTTCGCCGCCAACTGGATGCGATCGCCGCCGATGTGGTGAATTACGATTGTGCGGTGAGCATTCAGGCCCCGCGCGCCAATGATTACCCATGGCTGGCGACGTTGATCACCAAGCGGGTTAAGAAGCTTGATCCGGATTTCGATCTGAAGATCGAGAAACAGATTTTGCGCACTGTGCCGGCGCAGATGGTTCTGAGCCCGCGCAAACCTTAAAAAGCATCACGGGCAAGCCCGCCCCCACAGGTGCAGCGTAATCCTGTAGGGGCGGGCTTGCCCGCGATGATTTACTACCAGGCGCCCAATCTTTTAAGCCGGAATGGCTTTCACCTTAGGCTCACGCGCCCAAACCCGGTGCTGCCCGATTGCCGCAAAGAATGGCTTGGTCAGCGCGCCAACATCCTTGCCCTCCAGCAACCCCGCATCCGTCTCCAGCTTCAACACGCCCAGCAACTGTTTGGCCTCGCCATGCAGCGCAATCGCCTTCAGGTGCTTGTACGCCTCCAGCAGGTAATGCAACGCCACGCCGTCACCGCTCAATGCCTTGACCGACGCCGCGCCACCCGGCACGAACACCGCATCGAACGCAATCGAAGGCAAACCTTCCATCGACGCATCCACCGCGAGGGTTTTGCCATCGGCGGTCTTCACTGGCGCCGAAGTCGGACCGAGCAGTTTAGCGTGCGCACCCCCTGCCGCCAGCGCCTGCTTCATCGCCTCAATCGCCGCACCATCGACACCGTTTGCCGCAAGGATCGCGACTTTTCGGGTCTTGATGTTTTCCGGCAACAGGTTGGCCTGACTCAGTGCTGGCGAGCGATCAAGTGAGGTTTTCGGCACGTCGACAGTACTTTTGGTTGGGGCGGGCAGACCCAGGTTGGCCGCCACACGTTTGGCCAGTTCCAGATCAATGTTGGCGAGAATCTCGTTGACTTGCCGCGCCCGGATGAACTCACGCTCAACCTTGCCCAGTTCGAAACTGTAGGCTGCGATGATGTGCTCTTTCTCGTGCGGGCTCATGCTGTTGAAGAACAGCCGCGCCTGGGAGAAGTGATCGCTGAACGACTCGCTGCGCTGGCGGATCTTGTGGGCGTCGATGCGCTCCGGATAACTCTCGAACCCGCCGTCCTGAGCGGCCGGCGGCGTTTCTTTCGGCCAGCCGCCATCGATGGAGTTCGGTTCGTAAGAGGCGCGGCCCTTGTCGATCACCGTACGGTGCTGGGCATCGCGCTGGCCGTTGTGGAACGGTGCGACCGGGCGATTGATCGGCAGCTCATGAAAGTTCGGCCCGCCCAGTCGGCTGATCTGCGTATCGGTGTAGGAAAACAGCCGGCCTTGCAGCAGCGGGTCATTCGAGAAGTCGATCCCCGGCACGATATGGCCGGGGCAGAACGCGACCTGTTCGGTCTCGGCGAAGAAATTGTCCGGGTTGCGGTTGAGGGTCATCTTGCCCAGCGGCGTGATCGGGACGATTTCCTCGGGAATCAGTTTGGTCGGGTCGAGGATGTCGAAATCGAAGTCGTGCTCGTTTTCCTCTTCGATGACCTGAACGCCGAGTTCCCATTCCGGGTAGTCACCCATCTCGATGGCTTCCCAGAGATCGCGCCGATGGTAGTCGGTGTCCTTACCCGCAAGCTTTTGCGCCTCATCCCACACCAGGGAACAGGTGCCGGCGGTAGGGCGCCAGTGGAATTTGACGAAGCGCGATTTACCCTCGGCGTTGATCAGCCGGAAGGTGTGCACGCCGAAGCCCTGCATGCTGCGCAGGCTTTTCGGGATGGCCCGGTCGGACATGGCCCAGATGACCATGTGCGCCGATTCCGGTACCAGCGACACAAAATCCCAGAACGTGTCGTGGGCCGAGCCGCCGGTAGGGATCTCGTTATGCGGTTCGGGTTTTACCGCGTGGACGAAATCGGGAAACTTGATCGCGTCCTGTATGAAAAATACCGGCATGTTGTTGCCGACCAGATCGAAGTTGCCTTCGTCGGTGAAGAATTTCACGGCAAAACCGCGTACGTCACGCACCGTGTCGCCGGAGCCGCGCGGTCCCTGGACCGTGGAAAAGCGCACGAATACCGGGGTTTTCTTCCCCGGATCCTGCAGGAAACCGGCCTTGGTCAGCGTCGAATGGTTCTCGTAGCTCTGAAAGAAACCGTGGGCGCCGGTGCCGCGGGCGTGGACAATGCGCTCGGGGATGCGCTCATGGTCAAAGTGCGTGATCTTTTCACGCATGATGAAGTCTTCCAGCAGCGACGGCCCGCGAGCCCCGGCCTTGAGGGTGTTCTGGTTGTCCGCGATCTTCACGCCCTGGTTAGTGCGCAGAGCCTGGCCCGTGGCGTCGGAGCGAAACTTCTCCAGGCTGTCGAGTTTGGCGTTGGTGTTGGCGCGATCCGGGGTATCGGTGCCGGCCAGTTGGCTTTTGTCATTGGCAGGTTTCTTGGTACTCATCAGTCATGAACTCCTGTTTGTCCCGGGATTGCTCCAGGACGCTTGAGTGTTTCCCAGGCACGGCACCCAGGGTTTTCAAGTCGCTTAATGAGTGACTGACGAGGGTCTCGGGCGTTCCTTTTTTATGACCTTTGATCTTGTTATTGCCAAATCGAAGGTTATTCGCGAAATAAATGCTAAGAACCTCTATACGGACAGGCTAAAATGCGCGCCCGGCTAACCGCTGATCCTTTTCCAACGCGCCCCACAAGGTTCGCTACGTGATCGAGTTTCAAAACGTCCATAAGACTTACCGCGTCGCCGGTAAGGACATCACCGCGCTGCACCCGACCAGCTTCTCCATCGAGAACGGTCAGGTGTTCGGCCTGATTGGCCATTCCGGCGCGGGAAAAAGTACCCTGCTGCGTCTGATCAATCGCCTGGAACAATCCAGTGGCGGCAAGATCATCGTCGACGGCGAAGAAGTCACCGCGCTGGACGCCAACGGCCTGCGCCGTTTTCGCCAGCAGGTCGGGATGATCTTCCAGCACTTCAACCTGCTGGCGTCCAAGACCGTGGCTGACAACGTCGCGCTGCCGTTGACCCTGGCCGGTGAACTGTCCCGTGCCGAGATCGACCAGCGTGTGGCCGAGTTACTGGCGCGGGTCGGTCTGTCCGATCACGCCAAGAAGTACCCGGCGCAGTTGTCCGGCGGCCAGAAGCAGCGCGTCGGCATTGCCCGCGCCCTGGCGACCAAGCCGAAAATCCTGCTGTGCGACGAAGCCACCAGCGCCCTCGACCCGCAGACCACGGCGTCGGTCCTGCAACTGCTGGCCGAGATCAACCGTGAACTGAAACTGACCATCGTCCTGATCACCCACGAGATGGATGTGATCCGCCGTGTGTGCGATCAGGTCGGCGTGATGGATGCCGGTGTGATCGTCGAGCAAGGTTCGGTGGCCGATGTGTTCCTGCATCCGAAGCACCCGACCACCAAGCGTTTCGTGCAGGAAGACGAACAGATCGACGAAAGCGAGCAGCGCGATGACTTCGCTCACGTGCCGGGCCGCATCGTGCGTCTGACCTTCCAGGGCGAAGCGACCTACGCGCCGTTGCTCGGAACCGTCGCCCGGGAGACCGGTGTGGACTACAGCATCCTGGCCGGTCGCATCGACCGCATCAAAGACATTCCTTACGGGCAATTGACCCTCGCCGTCACCGGTGGCGACATGGAGGCGGCTTTCGCCCGCTTCACCGCCGCTGACGTTCACATGGAGGTGTTGCGCTAATGGAAGACCTGATGAGTTTCTTCACCAATATCGACTGGTACGAAATCTGGCTCGCCACTGGCGACACCCTGATGATGCTTGGCGGTTCTCTGTTGTTTACGGTGCTGCTCGGCCTGCCGCTGGGTGTATTGCTGTTCCTGTGCAGCCCGCGTCAGTTGCTCGAAGCCAAAGGCGTGTACGCGCTGCTGTCGCTGGTGGTGAACATCCTGCGTTCGCTGCCGTTCATTATTCTGTTGATCGTGATGATTCCGTTCACCGTGCTGATCACCGGCACCTCGCTGGGCGTGGCCGGTGCGATTCCGCCGCTGGTGGTGGGTGCGACGCCGTTCTTTGCGCGGCTGGTGGAAACCGCCCTGCGTGAAGTCGATCGCGGCATCATCGAAGCGACCCAGTCGATGGGTGCGACCACTCGCCAGATCATCATGAACGCCTTGCTGCCGGAGGCTCGTCCGGGCATCTTCGCAGCGATTACGGTGACGGCGATTACACTGGTTTCCTACACGGCGATGGCCGGTGTGGTCGGCGCCGGTGGCCTGGGTGACCTGGCGATCCGTTTCGGCTACCAGCGGTTCCAGACCGACGTGATGATCGTGACCGTGGTGCTGCTGCTGATTCTGGTGCAAGTGCTGCAAATGGTCGGCGACCGACTGGTTGTGCACTTCTCGCGCAAATAACCGGTTTTGTAATGACATGAGCCGGCCATTCGCTGGCAGGCGCCAGACGGGCGCCGTAAAAAGGAGTTAGCTGAATGAAAAAACTGATCGTTGCCCTGGCTGCCGTTGCAGCATTCTCGGCCCACGCCGACGAAACCCTGACCGTCGCCGCCACCCCGGTGCCGCACGCGGAAATCCTCGAGTTCGTGAAGCCGGTGCTGGCCAAAGAAGGCGTGGATCTGAAGGTCAAGGTCTTCACCGACTACGTTCAGCCGAACGTCCAGGTGGCCGAGAAGCGTCTGGACGCCAACTTCTTCCAGCACCAGCCGTACCTCGATGAGTTCAACAAGGCCAAAGGCACCAGCCTGGTGTCCGTGACGGGTGTGCACCTGGAACCGCTGGGCGCCTACTCCAGCAAGTTCAAGAAAATCGAAGAGCTGCCAAGCGGCGCCAACGTGGTGATCCCGAACGACGCCACCAACGGCGGCCGTGCACTGTTGCTGCTGGCCAAGGCTGGCGTGATCACCCTGAAGGATCCGAGCAACATCCTGTCGACCGTCAAGGACATCGCCCAGAACCCGAAAGACCTGAAGCTCCGTGAGCTGGAAGCCGCAACCATTCCGCGCGTGCTGACCCAGGTCGACCTGGCGCTGATCAACACCAACTACGCGCTGGAAGCCAAGCTCGATCCGTCCAAGGACGCGCTGGTCATCGAAGGCAGCGACTCGCCTTACGTAAACATCCTGGTGTCCCGCGCGGACAACAAGGACAGCGACGCCATGAAGAAACTGGCCGCCGCCCTGCACAGCCCGGAAGTGAAGAAATTCATTACCGAGAAATACAAAGGCGCGGTGTTGCCGGCGTTCTGATCTGATCGTGCCCACGCAGAGCGTGGGAACGATCTAAACGAAAAGGGGACGCCCATGGCGTCCCCTTTTTTGTGCGTTCAGTTTTTACTTGCGGCTCAACATCACCGGCAACTGCGCAACCAGCTTGGCGTTGTTCAGCGGCGCCCGAATAAACCCGCGCTGCGTCCCGTCCGGCCCGATCACCGCCAGGTTGCCGCTGTGATCCACCGTGTAGTTCGGCTTGCTGGTGTCGGCCGGGATGAACGGAATGCTCACCGCGTTCGCCACTTTTTGCAGTTCGTCGATCGACTTCGGCGTCAGGCCGATGAACTGCGGATCGAAGTAGCCCAGGTACTGCTTCAACTGCGCAGGGTTGTCGCGGTTCGGGTCGACGCTGACCAGCACGATCTGCAATTTATCCAGCGCGTCCTTCGGCAGTTCGCTCTTGATCTGGCGCAGCTGGGCGAGGGTGGTCGGGCAGATGTCCGGGCAGAAGGTGTAGCCGAAGAACAGCAGGCTCCACTTGCCCTTGAGCTCGTTGACCGTGACCGGTTGGCCGTCCTGATTGGTCATCGTCACGTCCGGCAGGTTGCGGCTCTGCGGCAGCAGGATGATGCCGGCGTCGATCAGCGCGGTCGGGTCGCCCTGGCCCTTGCCGCTCAGCACTTTATTGACGGTCAGGCCGAGGATCAGCGCGATCACGGCGACGAGGATGAAGACGGTTTTCTGGGTTCGAGTCATAGGTTCAACAGTAAGTAGTGGTCTACGAGCAGGGCGATGAACAGCAGAAACAAGTACCAGATAGAGTACTTGAAGGTGTTGATCGCCGCGTGCGGCCGAGTGCCACGGTACAGCACCACGGCCCATTGCAGAAACCGCGCGCCCAGACCGAGCGCACAGATCAGGTACAGCAAGCCGCTCATGTGGATCACGTACGGCAACAGGCTGACCGCCAGCAGGGCGAAGGTGTACAGCAGAATGTGCACCTTGGTGTAGTGCTCGCCATGGGTGACCGGCAGCATCGGAATGTCGGCCTTGGCGTATTCCTCCTTGCGATGGATCGCCAGCGCCCAGAAGTGCGGCGGGGTCCAGGCGAAGATGATCAGCACCAGCAGCAAGGGTTCGGCGCTGACATGGCCGGTGGCGGCAGTCCAGCCGAGCAGTGGTGGCGCGGCGCCGGCGAGGCCGCCGATGACGATGTTCTGCGGCGTCGCACGCTTGAGGAAACCGGTGTAGATCACCGCGTAGCCGAGCAGCGAGGCCAGGGTCAGCCACGCGGTCAGCGGGTTGGTGAAGGTCAGCAGCAAAGCCTGGCCGAGCAGTGCCAGCACCAGCGCAAAGGTCAGTGCTCCTGTGGGCGAAACCCGGCCCTCGGCCAGCGGCCGTTTATGGGTGCGCGCCATGACCGCATCGATGCGCCGGTCCACCACATGATTGACCGCCGCCGCGCCGCCGGCACACAGCGCGATCCCCAGATTGCCGAACACCAGCACCGTCCACGGCACCCCGGCACGGGTCGCGAGGAACATGCCCACCAGCGAGGTGATCAGCATCAGCACCACGACTTTCGGTTTGGTCAGTTCCAGGTAATCACGCCACAGCGCCTGCGCCGGACGTTCGCCGATCAGAATCGCCATGGCGTCTCTCCTTTAATAGTGATGGGCGCCGCCGAGTGCTTACGCGGGCTGAGGCGCCAGCGCGCGATCATCGGCTGCCTGACCCGAACCAGGCTGGTCCGCGCGTGATAATTGACCAGCACCATGGTGAGCAGCAGCGCCGCACCGCCGGCGTTATGCGCCACGGCCACCGGCAGCGGCAGATGGAACAGCACGTTGCTGATGCCGAGGGTGATCTGCGCGGCGAGGGCGATCAGCACCAGCCCGGCCAGTCGGGTCATGCCCACCCCTTTCAGTTGCCAGGCCAGGCCGAGCAGGACGACCGTCACCAGCAACGCGCCAATGCGGTGGGTCAGGTGAATCGCGGTGCGGGCATCGCTGTCGAGTTGCCCGCCGAGGTAATTCGGGCCGATGTGTTGGGTCAGGTGAAAGCCGTTGGCGAAATCCGCCGGCGGCAGCCATTGGCCGTGACAGGTCGGGAAGTCGATACAGGCCACGGCCGCATAGTTGGAACTGACCCAGCCGCCGAGAGCAATCTGGCCGATCACCAACAGCAATCCGGCAGTCGCCCAATATTGCAGACGCTTGGGCACGGTCAGCGCCGGCAGCACGCCGGACAGCCTCAAGGTCAGCAGAAACAGCAGGCTCAAGGTCGCGAAACCGCCGAGCAAATGCCCGGTCACCACTTGCGGCCAGAGCTTGAGCGTCACCGTCCACATGCCGAACGCCGCCTGGGCGAACACCACCGCCAGCAGGAACAGCGGCAGCTTCAGCGGTTGCCCTGGATGACGACGGTTGACCCAGGCGCGACCGGCCAGCACCGAGATCAGCAGGCCGAGGGTGCCGGCGAAGTAGCGGTGGATCATCTCGTTCCAGCCCTTGTGCGCTTCCACTGGCGAGTCCGGGTAATGCAGTTCGGCATGGGCCAGTTGGGCTTCGCTTTTCGGCACGCTGATGAACCCGTAGCAGCCCGGCCAGTCCGGGCAGCCGAGGCCGGCGTGGGTCAGGCGGGTGTAGGCGCCGAGCAGCACCACGATCAGTGCCAGCAGGGTGGCAAACAGCGCGAGGCGAAATCCAGGTTTGGCCATGACGATGCCCTTATCCGATGTTCGACAGTTTCAGCAGGTGGCGCAGGTCGTTGAGCAGATCCTTGCCCTTGACGCTCGGCTCGTAGCGCAGCACGAGGTTGCCGTGGGGATCGATGATCCACAGTTGCGGCGTGGCCTTGTCGCCCGTGGCTTTGCTGAAGGTGGCTGCGTCCAGCGGATAACGTTGCAGCTGCGGGTATTCGCGGGTCAGCTTGGCTTCGTACTCGGTGCCCAGTGGTTGCGCAGCGGCCAGGGCGTGACTGGCGCGCCCGGCTTCGCGGCCGAGGCCGATCTGGATCTGCCGCGCCAGGTACACCAGTTGCTGGCAGTCCACCGCGCAATCCTTCGGCGCGGTGACCAGCATCTGCCAGCGCGTTTCGTCAGCCTGGATGCCGAGGTCGGCGCGGGTCTGGCCGTTGCCGATCAGTTCGCCGTGATAGCTGCGACCTTCCGGCACCCAGAACTGCAACTTGTACATGCCGGTGGCGAGGATCATCGGCCCGACCACGCCGAGCACGATCAGCAGCAGCTGGATGCGTCCGCGACGGCGACTGGCCGGGACTTTCGTTTCAGACATGCTGGGTGGATTCATGGCCGCTCCCATGGTGTTTCTCCTTTGCGTTGTGCCAGCCGAGATAGAGGTAGAGACCGAGCAGGGCGGTGGCCATGGCGAACCACTGCACGGCGTAACCGAGGTGTTTTTCCGGGCCCATCGCGACCACCGGCCAGTCGGCCTGATAGATGGCGGGGCCGGGTTCGGCACGTAATTCGTAGGCGAAGCCGTCGCGTTCGAGGGTTTTCCACAGTTTTGCGGGATCGACGGCGGTGATGGTTTGCGGCCAGGTCTGGCTGTCCGGGTCGGCGTGCAGCTGGAAAGTGGCGCCGGGGGCGACGTACACCCAGGCATCGAGATTCACGTCATCCGTCGGCGTGTTGAATTGCGGGGGCGTGCGCCGGTCCGGCCACGGCAGCCAGCCGCGATTGATCAGCAGCCACTGGCCGCTGCGTTGATCCTGAAACGGTTGCAGCAATTCGACGCCGACCTTGCCGTTGCGCTGACGGTTGTCCAGCAACAGGCTGTGGGCGGCATCGAACCGGCCGTGCAGATGCACCCGGCGGAAGGCCGGTTCGGCGCTGTGCAGCAACTCGGTGCTGGCCATCGGTTCGGCGGCGCGGCGCTCGGCGTAGCTGGCGAGCAGGGCAGTTTTCTCCGCGCCCCGGCCCAGTTGCCAGAAGCCCAGCGACATCAGCAACGGCAGCAGCAGGCCGACCACCAGGGTCGGCACCACGCCCGGCCGGAAGCGCTTCATGGCCGTGCCAGAAAATCAGTGAGCGTGATCGCTATACTCAACTGCATCGCTTGTTCCCCCGGAGTTCTTTCCATGCTCAAAGCAGCCATCGTCCTGATGCTGATTGCCACGGTGGTCAGCCTGTTCAGCGGCCTGTTTTTCCTGGTCAAGGACGACAGCAGCTCGAATCGGCTGGTAATCGCCTTGAGTGTTCGGGTGACGTTGGCCGCCGTCACCGTCGGCCTGATCGCCTGGGGTTTCTACAGCGGCCAACTGGTGTCGCACGCGCCTTGGTGAGCGGATCCTCAGAGCACATACACGAAGATGAACAAGCCGATCCACACCACATCGACGAAGTGCCAGTACCAGCTCGCCGCTTCAAAGCCGAACTGATGTTCGTTGTCGAAGTGGCCCTTCATGATGCGCATCAGCATCACGAACAGAATGATCGTGCCGATGGTTACGTGGGCGCCGTGGAAACCGGTGAGCATGAAGAACGTCGCGCCGTAGATGCCCGAGCCGAGGGTCAATCCCAGTTCCTGATAGGCGTGGATGTACTCTTCGGCCTGGAAGCCGAGGAACGCGCAGCCCAGCAGCACGGTGATCGCCAGCCACAGTTTCAGCGCGCCGCGATGACCTTTCTTCAGCGCGTGGTGGGCGATGGTGATGGTCACGCTGGAACTCACCAGCAGGATGGTGTTGATCAGCGGCAGGCCCCAAGGGCTGATGACTTCCTTGGGCGGCGGGAACAGTTTCGGATCCGGCGTGTGCAGCAGCGGCCAGGTGAACTGGAAATTCGGCCAGAGCATGTGCGCGATGCCTTTGGTGCCTTCACCGCCCAGCGCCGGGCCGGAAATGTGCCGCACATAGAACAGCGCGCCGAAGAAGGCGATAAAAAACATCACCTCGGAGAAGATGAACCAGCTCATGCCCCAGCGGAACGAGCGGTCCAGCTGCGCGCTGTACAACCCCGCGCGGCTTTCCTTGATCACCGTGCCGAACCAGCCGAAGAGCATGTACGCCAGCAACAGTCCGCCGACGAAAAAGATCAGCGGGCCGTGGGACTCCGGACGCGCCGCCTTCAGATCGTTGAACCAGGTCGCCAGGCCGTACACGGTGACCAACATCCCCACCGTGGCGACGATCGGCCACTTGCTCTGGGCCGGGACGTAATAGTGCTCATGAGTTGCCATTTATTGTTCTCCTTATCGGGCACGCTTAACCGCCAGTGTTTGCAGCCACCGGAGGATGTCGGGCGGTGATATCGAACAGCGTGTAGGACAGCGTCAGGTGCTTCACGTCCTTGGGCATGTCGCGGTCAACGATGAAACGCACCGGCATCTCGATCTGCTGACCGGGCTGCAGCACCTGCTGGGTAAAACAAAAGCATTCGGTCTTGTGGAAGTACGCGGCCGCATTGCTCGGCGCGATGCTCGGCACCGCTTGCGCGCTCATCGGCTTGTCGGTGGGGTTGCGGGCGATGAAGATCATCTCGTTCACTGCGCCGGGGTTGGCCGTCAGTTCGTCATGCTTGGGGTAGAAATCCCACGGCATGTCGGCGGTGTTGGTCGACAGAAACTGCACCCGCACCTGCCGCGAGGCATCGACGGTCTGCTCGCCCTCGTACTGCCCGGCGGTCTTGCCGTTGATGCCGAACGCCTTGCACATCACGTCGTAGATCGGCACCAGGGCAAAACCGAAGACGAACATCGCCACCACCACGCCGAGCAGTCGGGTGACCAGCTTCTTCATCGAGATCGAGTCAGCCATGGCGGCGGCCCTCAACGGCTACAGGGTTCATTTCACTTCCGGCGGCGTGGTGAAGGTGTGATACGGCGCCGGTGACGGCACGCTCCATTCCAGACCTTCGGCGCCATCCCACGGTTTGGCCGGAGCCGGTTCACCGCCACGGATGGTCTTGATCACGATGAACAGGAAGAAGATCTGCGTGGCACCGAACATGAACGCGCCGATCGACGACACCATGTTGAAGTCGGCGAACTGCAGGTTGTAGTCCGGAATCCGCCGGGGCATGCCCGCCAGGCCCACGAAGTGCATCGGGAAGAAGGTCAGGTTCATGCCGACGAAGGACAGCCAGAAGTGCAATTTGCCCAGGGTTTCGTCGTACATATGACCGGTCCATTTCGGCAGCCAGTAATAGGCCGACGCGAAGATCCCGAAGATCGCCCCCGGCACCAATACGTAGTGGAAGTGCGCGACCACGAAGTAGGTGTCCTGGTACTGGAAGTCCGCCGGGGCGATGGCCAGCATCAGCCCGGAGAAACCGCCGATGGAGAACAGGATCACGAACGCCACGGCAAACAGCATCGGTGTCTCGAAGGTCATCGAGCCTTGCCACATGGTGCTGGCCCAGTTGAACACCTTCACCCCGGTCGGCACCGCGATCAGCATCGTCGCGTACATGAAGAACAGCTCGCCCACCAGCGGGATGCCCACCACGAACATGTGGTGCGCCCAGACGATGAACGACAGGAACGCGATGCTCGCCGTGGCGTAGACCATCGAGGTGTAGCCGAACAGCGGCTTGCGCGAGAAGGTCGGGATGATCTGGCTGACGGCACCGAAGGCCGGCAGGATCATGATGTACACCTCGGGGTGGCCGAAGAACCAGAACACATGCTGGAACAGCACCGGATCACCGCCGCCGGCGGCGCTGAAGAAGCTGGTGCCGAAGTGGATGTCCATCAGCATCATCGTCACGCACCCGGCCAGCACCGGCATCACCGCGATCAGCAGGAATGCGGTGATCAGCCAGGTCCAGACGAACAGCGGCATTTTCATCAGGGTCATGCCGGGCGCGCGCAGATTGAGGATGGTGGCGATCACGTTGATCGCGCCCATGATCGAACTGATCCCCATCAGGTGGATGGCGAAAATGAAGAACGTCACGCTTTCCGGCGCATAGGTGGTGGACAGCGGTGCGTAGAACGTCCAGCCGAAGTTCGGCCCGCCACCGGCGGTGAACAGGGTCGAGACCAGCAGCAGGAACGCCGCCGGCAGCAGCCAGAAGCTGAAGTTGTTCATCCGCGGCAGGGCCATGTCCGGCGCGCCGACCATCAACGGGATCATCCAGTTGGCGAGGCCGACGAACGCCGGCATCACCGCACCGAACACCATCACCAGGCCGTGCATGGTGGTCATCTGGTTGAAGAATTCCGGCTGGACGATCTGCAGGCCGGGCTGGAACAGCTCGGCGCGGATCACCATGGCAAACGAGCCGCCGAGCAGGAACATGCAGAACGCAAACCACAGGTACAGCGTGCCGATGTCCTTGTGGTTGGTGGTCAGCACCCAGCGCATCAGGCCTTTGGCGGGGCCGTGGGCGTGGTCGGCATGACCGTGGTCATCGATGACAGCGCTCATGGCCGGTCTCCTTCAAGTGAGTGGACTGGGCAGGCCGGTGCGCAGGGCTCCGACCGGTTCACGTAGTACGCAATAGACCGGCTCATTTGCTTTCCGCCTGTTTCAGCTCCAGCACTTCTTTTGGCGTGACCATGTCGCCCTTGTTGTTGCCCCAGGCGTTACGTTCGTAGGTCACGACCGCTGCGATATCGACTTCCGACAGTTGCTTGCCGAACGCCGCCATGGCGGTGCCGGGCTTGCCGTGGAAGACAATGCTCAGGTGCGCGTCTTTCGGGCCGGTGGCGATTTTCGAGCCCTTGAGGGCCGGGAACATTGGCGGCAGGCCCTGACCTTCGGCCTGGTGACAGGCGACGCAGGTGGTGTGGTAAACCTTGTCGCCACGCTCCTTGAGCTCGTCCAGCGTCCATTCCTTGCTGGTCAGCTCTTTGAGCTGCAACGCTTCGGCCTTGCGCTCGGCGAGCCATTTTTCGTAGTCGGCCTTCTCTTTGACCTCGACCACGATCGGCATGAAGCCGTGATCCTTGCCGCACAGTTCGGCGCACTGGCCGCGGTAGAGGCCGGGTTTGTCGATACGGGTCCAGGCTTCGTTGACGAACCCGGGGATCGCATCGCGCTTGACCGCGAAGGCCGGCACCCACCAGGAGTGGATCACGTCGGCGGAGGTCACGAGGAAGCGCACCTTGGCGCCGGTCGGCAGCACCAGCGGCTTGTCGACCTCGAGCAGGTAGTGCTCGCCCTTGGCTTCCTTGTTGTGGATCTGCTCGGCGGGGGTGGCCAGGTTGCTGAAGAACTCGACGTCCTGGCCCAGGTATTTGTAGTGCCACTTCCACTGATAGCCGGTGATCTGGATATCGATATCCGGCTCACTGGTGTCGTACATCTTGATCAGGGTCGCGGTCGCCGGAACGGCCATCGCCACCAGGATCAGCAGCGGGACGACGGTCCAGAGAATTTCGACGGTGGTGCTTTCGTGGAATTTTGCGGCGACCTGCCCGGTGGAACGGCGGTGCACCATCATCGACCAGAACATGGCGCCGAAGACGATGATCCCGATCACCACACAGATCCAGAAAATGGTCATGTGCAGGTCGAATACTGCGTGACTGATTTCAGTCGCTCCAGGCGCCATATTCACAGTCCAGGCCGCGTTGGCCGGGCTGAAAATCGACCACAACAGGAGGCCCATCCAGACGTGTGGATGTCGCATCATTGCGGGTTCCCCTTATCGTTCTTGTTATCCCGCCGGCTTTCACCAGAGGCAAGGGAGCGGCTGCATCAGACTACGAACTTGAATCGCCGGGCCTTGCTGCGTGGGCAGTCGGGCGTCATCAGCTAACTCCATTCAATGGCGAGTATAGACAGCGGCTGGAAAATGCAATGTGCGCACGTAAATCGAATGAAACAGCTGGCACTTGCGTTCCAGGGCACGAATGGAGAAGGATGCAGACGAGTGGTGGCAAACCGATATAACGCCGGTGCATCAAGGATGAAATAATTATGACAAATGCGTCTTAGCATTTTTCGTAAGCCAGCTAAGTTATGTCTTCCCTATTTCATTGCCTTGTTTCCTGGAGTTTTCATGAACACCGCCGCATTGCGCGAGCAGATCCACATAGCCCGACAACACGAGATTGAAACCGGAAAGCTGACCCGTCAGCTGGAAGCCCAACTGCAACACCTGCACCCGGCGATCCAGTTGCCGGAAACCGACGCCAACGGCGTGCTGACGCGTTTTGTCGCCGCCTACATCGACGAAGTGCCAGACCTGCTGGATGCAGCCAATGAAGTCGCCAGGGAAGCGGGAATCGAATCGCAGATCAAACCGGTGCTGAGAATCGCCGAGCAGTACTTCATCCAGCCGCCCGTGGGCCTGGACAGTCTGCTGGACGAAGCCTATCTGGCGCACCGTTTTGTCGAAGAGGTCAACGACCTGTACATCAAGCATTTCGGCCAGCCACTGATCCCCTTGGACATGACGGTCGCCAATCTGATTGCTCACCAGTTGATCGGTGAGGAATTTGCCAACCAACTCGACGAAGTGGTGCATCACGCGGTGGACAGCATGCTCGACGATGACAGCTTTGCGCTGGAGTCGGTGGAAGCCTACCGCGAGAAACTCAGCAGCCCGGACACCGGTGCGGCGTGGAAACGCTGGCCGTGCATGAGTCGCCGTCTGGGCGTGGGCCTGGAGCTGGATCAGCCTGCGGCTTGATCTGTGCGCAAACGATTGGGGGAACAGATTGCTCTGTTCCCCCAAATGTTCTCAGCCTGCCGCGCCGATTCCGGTGGTGGTGCGGATCCGCCCCTCAAGCCGTCGCTTCAACCCGCGCGACTCGATCAACAGTTTCGCGCCCTTGGCCGCATTCGCCCGGCCCCACTCTTCGAGCAGTTCCAGACACGAATGGTCGATGTAGCTCAGATGGTTGAGTGGCACGTGCACTGTCGTGCCCGGCGGAATGCTGCCCAGCACCTGAGTCAGTGCCGGCACTTTGAGGAACGTCGCCGCGCCCACCAGACGCAACTCCATTTCCCCGTCCTGCGGCAGATCGATCAGGCTGATTTTCAGGCGCGAGGCCTTGAACGCCAGTTTCAGCAGGGTCAGCCCGAAACCGATCAGCACGCCGGTCAGGAGGTCGGTGAAGATGATCGCCAGCGCTGTGGCGGCGTAGGTGAACATCGGCATCCGGCCGTAACGCCCCAAACCACGGAACGCCTTGAGATCCACCAGTTTGAAACCGGTGTAGACCAGAACGCCGGCCAGACTCGCCACCGGAATGCTCTGCAACACGCTCGACAGCAACAACACGAACGCCAGCAGCCACAGGCCATGGAAAATCGTCGAGTAACGCGTGGTGGCGCCGGCCTGGACGTTGGCCGAACTGCGCACGATCACCCCGGTCATCGGCAGTGCGCCGACCAGACCACAGAGCATGTTGCCGACGCCCTGCGCCGACAGCTCACGGTCGAAATCCGAACGCGGGCCGCTGTGCATGCGATCCACCGCAGCGGCGGACAGCAGGGTTTCGGCACTGGCGATGAAGGCCACGGCGAACGCGGCAATCAGCAGCGTCGGGTCGGCCAGGCTGAGCAGATCCGCCGGTTTCAGCCAGTCGATGGCTTCGGCCAGATTCGCCGGCACTTCAACCCGCTTCACTGGCAGCGCCAGCAAAAGGCTGGCACCGGTTGCCAGCCCGACACCGAGCAGCGCGCCGGGAATGAAGCGCAGCGAATGCGGGCGGAATTTCTCCCACAGCCACATCACCGCGATGGTCGACAGCCCGAGCAGCCCGGCCTGCCAGCCAAACGACGGCAAGGCCTGCGCCACCGCGCCGGGGAATGCCGTGAGGTTGTCGAGACCTGAAGGTTTCGGTGACGCATCGAGCATCACATGCACCTGTGAGAGCACGATCAACACACCAATACCGGCAAGCATGCCGTACACCACCGCTGGCGCCGTGACCCGGAACCAGCAACCGAGCTTCAGGCGTCCCGCTACCAGTTGCAGAAATCCGGCGAGCAGCAGGATCGGCCCGAGCATCTCGATGCCGTGCTGGCGCACCAGCTCGAACACCAGCACCGCCAGACCCGCCGCCGGCCCGCTGACCTGCAACGGCGAACCCGCCAGCCAGCCCACCACCAGACCGCCGATGATCCCGGTGATCAGGCCTTTGGCCGGCGGTAGCCCTGACGCAATCGCAATGCCCATGCACAGCGGCAGAGCGACCAGAAACACAACCACTGAAGCCAGCAGCTCCCGTGGCAACACAGCTTTCAATTGAGCCGCACGCATGGCGATTCTCCCGAAGTTTTCTTCAGGCGTGGCAAGGCCTGGCCGCTGATACAGCGGCCGGCGTCAAACCACACGGATTTTTAGGAGGATTCAGAAGCGCGCTTTGGGCGTCGCCACCGGGATCGGATGGCTGCCGTCGAGCGGCAGGAAGCAACCCTGATCCGCGTCGTAAGCTTTGATTTCGCTGGTTTCGATGTTGTAGACCCAGCCATGGATGAACAGATGACCGTTCGCCATGCGCGAGGCTACCGAAGGATGGGTACGCAAGTGCTGCAGTTGGGCGATGACGTTTTCCTCGGTGAGGATCGGCATGCTTTCTTTTTCGTCGGTGCAGTTGCAGTTGTCGTGCACCATGGTTTTTGCGACTTCGGCGTGGCGCAGCCAGGCTTTGACCGTCGGCATCTTTTCCAGGCTGTCCGGATTGAGTACCGCACGCATGGCGCCGCAGTCGGAGTGGCCGCAAATGATGATGTGCTGCACGCCGAGGGCCAGTACCGCGTATTCGATGGCGGTGGAAACGCCGCCGTTCATCTGGCCGTAGGGTGGCACGACGTTGCCGACGTTACGGGTCACGAACAGATCGCCGGGCGAGCTCTGGGTGATCAGTTCGGGCACGATGCGCGAATCGGCGCAGGTGATGAACATCGCCCGTGGCGACTGGGCCGTGGCGAGTTTTTTGAAGAGTTCTTCCTGCTGCGGAAAGACCTCATGATGAAAATGCAAAAAGCCGTCAACGATATGCTTCAACGCTGCATCGGCGGATTCCGCCACAGGGGCGGCTTGCGCCGACGCAGCCAACGGCTGTTTATCCTTGTCACTCATGATTCATCCTCATTGGCGGATTCGGGGAGTCGTTCCCGTGTATTCCGGTGTGAAGCCAGTGGCTGTTTAGAACATCCGAGTCATCCCGACCCGTCAGTCACTCGATGAACAAGGTAACCGCCGAAACTTAACTCAAACTGAATCAAGCGCTCTAGAACGTGTGTTCCAGGTCACAAAAAACGTGACCGGCGTAAACCGGACCTGGCATTCCTCCCTCTCAATCAGAGGGCCAATAGTTTCTAAATCAGCGCCATCTGGCGACCCGGCGGACAGAAGGCCGTGCAATCGAGGTTGAAGCCTTCGCGGTGATTGAGCCCCAGGCGTTTCAGCGCTTTGGCGAAGCGCTGGGCAAGCAGGTCGGCAAACGGCCCTTCACCGCGCATTCGCGCGCCAAAACGGCTGTCGTACAGCTCGCCGCCACGGCTCTGGCGGATCAGGCTCAAGACATGGGCGGCGCGTTGCGGGTAGTGCGCCTCAAGCCATTCCTCGAACAGCGGCGCCACCTCCAGGGGCAGGCGCAGCATCATGTAGGCCGCGCTCTGGGCACCGGCCGCGTGGGCTTCGGTCAGCAGGCTTTCGATCTCGCTGTCATTGATCATCGGAATCATCGGCGAACACAGCACCCCCACCGGAATCCCCGCCTCGCGCATCACCCGGATCGCCCGCAACCGCGCCTTGGGCGCAGCGGCGCGGGGTTCGAGGATGCGTTTGAGCTCGTCGTCCAGGGTGGTCAGGCTGATCATCACCGCCACCAGCCGCTGTTGGGCCAGTTCGGTGAGCAGGTCGAGGTCGCGCAGGATCAGCGAGCCCTTGGTGACGATGGTCACCGGATGCCGGTAGCGCAGCAGTACCTCGAGGGTCTGGCGGGTGATCCGGTGTTCACGTTCGATCGGCTGGTAGGGATCGGTGTTGGAGCCAAGGTTGATCGGCGCGCATTGATAGCCTTTTTTCCCCAGCTGCTCTTCCAGCACCTGGGCGGCGTTGGTCTTGGCGATCAGCTTCGTTTCGAAATCCAGCCCCGGCGACATGTCCCAATAGGCGTGGCTGGGCCGTGCATAGCAATAGATGCAGCCATGCTCGCAGCCGCGATAGGGATTGATCGAGCGGTCGAAGGGCAGGTCCGGCGAAGTGTTGCGGGTAATGATGGTCTTCGCGGTTTCGAAACTGACTTCGGTGCCCTGGGTCAGTGGCACTTCCTGATACCAGCCGTCGTCCTCGGCCGCCGAGCGACTCGGTGCGAAGCGGTTGTGCGGGTTGGTGGCGGTGCCGCGACCGCGCGGGGGCAAGGGGCTGGTCATCACGGGTGTCCTTGGTCTGTACATGCATACAGTATCTGCAAGGTGGCGGATGATCCACTACCGTTCAGCCGTCCATCAATAAATCCCGCGGTTAGTTATAAGTTTGTTTAGCGGTAAAGTTGCAGTTGTGCAAATTGAAGAAACATAAGTTGGCTGTTCGTTTACTGTTCAAGTTCGTAGTATCCACTCCGCTTCACAACACTTGACTGTATAAATGGCAAAAGGATTTGATGATGTCTTTTTTTAATTCGCGCGGTATTTTTCTGCAACTGATGCAGCCCGGCCCATCGGAGCCCAATACGTTGGTTTCCATGCAACTGGCGCGTAAGGAACTGGGCTGGGATGCCGAGGCCGGCGTGCAGACCGAAATGCTGGTTGACCCGATTTTTGTCACCGCGACCTCCCGGGATGGCGGCCATACCTTCAGCATCGGCCGTCTGGAGCACGATGTGGATCGTGACGGTGAAATCGGCGAGCAGGATCGAGCCAAGCTGGTTGCCCTGGCCAAGGCCTATGCCAGTATTACCAATCCGTAACAGCGATTGAATGAATAACCCCTGCATGATTAATCATGCAGGGGTTATTGCGCTTAGTTGTGGCTGGTTACTTGCCCAAGGTCACCGGCCGAAGTTGTAGTCGTATCGTCGGTGCGTAACTTGGCAACCTCTTTCGCGGTGACAGGGGATGCCTTGTTACCCCAACTTCCACGAATAAAGCTCACGACATCCGCCACTTCCTGATCCGACAGACGCCAGGCGAAACCGGGCATGGTGAAGGTGGACGGCGCCGTGTGCGTCGCAGGCAGGGTGCCGCCCTTGAGCACGATGTGGATCAGCGAGGTCGGGTCTTCCGATTGCAGCACCGGATTGCCCGCCAACGCCGGGAACACACGGGTGTAGCCTTGGCCGTCGGTGCGGTGGCAGGCGGCGCAGTTATCGATGTACACCGAGGCGCCACGTTGACTGTCATCGCCGTTCCACAAAGCCTTGGCGGTTTTCGCGTCGTACTGATGCGGCTGATCGGCCGGATCATTGGCCGGCAGCGATTTCAGGTAACGGGCAATCGCGGTCAGGTCAGCGTCGGTCATGTACTGCATGCTGTGGGTGACCACATCGCTCATGCCGCCGAACACCGCGCTGCGGTCGCTGCGACCGGTCTTGAGGAACTGCACCAGTTGCTCTTCGCTCCAGCTGCCGAGACCGTCCTTGTGGTCGCCGCGCAGACTTTTGGCGATCCAGCCTTCCAGCGGCGCACTGCCTGACAGAAAACTGCTGCCTTCGGCTGCGCTCAGGGATTTTTCCTGCATGGTCAGGGCCCGTGGCGTATGGCAGGCGCCGCAATGTCCGAGGCCTTCTACCAGATACGCCCCACGGCTGACGACGGCATCGTCCGACGCGGGTTTGTAGTCCTCGACCTTCGGCGCGAACAGCCAGCGCCAGCCTGTCAGCGGCCAGCGCATGCTCAATGGCCACGGGATGTCACTGGCCTTGTTCTCCTGCGCCACCGGTTCCACGCCGTGCATGAAGTAGGCATAGAGCGCCTGCATGTCGGTTTCGCTGACGCGGGCGTAGGACGGGTACGGCATCGCCGGGTACAAGGTACTGCCATTTTTGGCCACGCCATGACGCACGGCCTGGTCGAAGTCCTCGAAGCTGTAGTCACCGACCCCGGTTTTGTCCGGGGTGATGTTGGTCGAGTAGATCGTGCCGATCGGGGTTTGCATCGGCAGGCCGCCGGCGAACGGCTTGCCGTCCTTGGCGGTGTGGCAGGCCACGCAGTCACCGGCACGGGCGAGGTATTCGCCTTGCTTGATCAAGGATTGATCAACTTCGGCGCCATGAACGGCAACGCTGCCGAGCAGCGCCAGGGTCGCGATAACGAGAGTCTTCATGGTCATCGCTCCTTAAGCCTGAACCAGCGGGCCGGGGTTTTTCAGGTATTGCTCGCGGATCGCTTTCGCCGACCAGTAAGTCAGCGCAGCGACCAGGCCGGTCGGGTTGTAACCCAGGCCTTGCGGGAATGCCGAGGCGCCCGGAACGAACACGTTGTGCACATCCCAGCTCTGCAGATAGCGGTTCAGCGCGCTGGTCTTCGGATCGGTGCCCATGATCGCGCCACCGTTGAGGTGGGTGGTCTGGTACGACGCGGTGTTGAAGTGGTCGCCGACTTTCTTGCCGATCACGGCGATGGCTTTCGGGCCCATGGCCTCGGCGATCTTGCCCATTTTCTCGACCATGAAGCGGTTCATCTTGATGTCGTTTTCCTGCCAGTCGAACGTCATCCGCAGCAGCGGCATGCCGTAGGCATCGCGGTACACCGGATCCAGATCGAGGTAGTTGCCACGGTAGGACTGATGCGCGCCGTGGGCGTCCATCGACACCTGATGGGTGTAGTAATCGGCGGTCGCGCGTTTCCACGCACTGCCCCAGGCCGGCGTGCCCGGCGGGTTGGAGGTGCCGGCGATCGGTCGGCTGCCGGCCTGGTTGACCCACATCGGCGAGCCACCGACGAAGCCATGCGGTCCGTGATCGAAGTTGTCGGCGTTGAAATCATCCACCGCCACACCGTTGCCGCCGGCACCGATGAAGTTGTTGGTGTGGGTGTCCTTGTCGAAGAACGCCTTGATGGTGGCCATGTTCTGGTAGGCGAAGTTGCGCCCGACCACGCCTTCACCGCTGACCGGGTCGTAGGGTTTGCCGATGCCGGAGAGCAGCATCAGGCGCACGTTGTGCAACTGGAACGCGCCGAGAATGACCAGATCCGCCGGCTGCTCGATCTCGCGACCCTGGCCGTCGATGTAGGTGACGCCGGTGGCTTTGGTTTTCGTGCTGTCGAGATTGACCCGCAGTACGTGGGCGTTGGGCCGCAGTTCGAAATTCGGCAGCGGTTTCAGGGCCGGCAGAATGTTCACGTTCGGCGACGCCTTGGAGTACATGTAGCAAACGTAACCGCTGCAGAACCCGCAGAAGTTGCACGGGCCCATTTGTGCGCCGTAGGGGTTGGTGTACGGCCCCGAAGTATTCGCGGAAGGCAGGTTGTAGGGTTTGTAACCGACCTCCGTGGCTGCTTTGCCGAACAGCTGTGCGGAAACCGTATTTTTCTGTGCTTCCAGCGGAAACGGGTTCGAACGATCGGGTGCGTACGGGTTGCCGCCCTTGCCCTGGCCGACCAGTTGGCCTTTCACGGTCCACGCCTGGCCGGAGGTGCCGAAGACTTTTTCGGCGAAGTCGAAGAACGGTTCCAGCTCTTCATAGCTGACGCCGAAGTCCTGGATAGTCATGTCCTTGGGGATGAAGCTTTTGCCGTAGCGCTCTTCATAGTGGCTGCGCATGCGCAGTTCGATCGGGTCGACCCGAAAGTGAACGCCCGACCAGTGCAGCCCGGCGCCGCCCACGCCATTGCCCGGCAGGAACGCGCCCAATTGGCGATTTGGCAGGGCGATATCGTTGACGCTGTGGCGGATGGTGACGGTTTCCCTGGAAACGTCCTGGAAGAGTTTTTTGCGCACGCTGTAGGTGAGTTCGTCGATCACCTGGGGATAGTTGCCGTCGGGGTAGGTGTCCTGCATCGGCCCGCGCTCCAGCGCCAGCACGTTCAGTCCGGCTTCGGTCAGTTCCTTGGCCATGATCGCGCCTGTCCAGCCGAAACCGACGATCACTGCGTCGACCTTCTTCATTACCGTTGCCATGCTCACGCCCTCTCGCCGCGAATCGAAACTGCCGGGAAGGGGTACTGCTCGTTGCGTTCCACCCAATCCATGAAATCGGCGCGGGCGCCGGGGAAGCCGATCATGGTCCAGCCGACCATGCCTTTATTGCCGCCGTGGATCGGATCGCAGAAGAACCCTTCCTTGGTGTTTTGCAGCAAAAGACTGAAGAAAATCTTCGCCGGAACGCTGTCGAATTGCGGTTTCCCGGCTTCCAGCTGTTTGAGCAGATCGTCTCGGGTAGCGCTGTCTTGCTCGGCAAATGTTTTACCGTTGAGGGATTTTGCCCACTGATCCGTGGCGGCGATGCCGAGGCGATAGATCTCTTTGGGCACCAGTTTGCTCTGCCAGCCCATCTCCGGCGCGGCATCGGCATTGAACGGGCCCTGCATGTACCAAAGGGCGCCGGCGGCGTACGGGGTGTTCATCTGACGGTCGATGTATTCCGGCACGCCAGCTTCGAGTGCACCTGGGCCTTGCGCATCGTTGGGGATCAACTGCGCGACGGCGGCATTGATGAACGCC
The DNA here is from genome assembly GCF_021603585.1 of Pseudomonas sputi. Lineage (GTDB taxonomy): Bacteria > Pseudomonadota > Gammaproteobacteria > Pseudomonadales > Pseudomonadaceae > Aquipseudomonas > Aquipseudomonas sputi. The sequence goes on from NZ_BQHI01000007.1 coordinate 283,464, forward strand.
CACTCTTCGGCAGTGAAGTAGCTTGGCTGATAAGGGCTGGCTGCAACGCCGGCCTGTTTCGCCGGGGCTGTGGCAGGCGTGCTTTCGGGCGCGGCTTGCAGCACCGTGCTGCCGAGTCCGCTGCCGGCGAGGGTGACGACCGGTATCAGGGTCAGGGATTTGCGCAAAAACTCACGCCGCGGGTTGTCTCGATCTTCATCAGACATGGGGGTGCACCTCATCAGGCATTGATGGTTGTCAGCCGTTTCTGCGAACGGCTCAAGAATTTTCTGGCTGCGACGTGGCCGGAACGACCGGAAGCAAGGGGACGCGCCTGCAACATGATGTGACAAATGGTAGCAGGCTAAGCAACGAGATGAACCGATTCAGCCAAAAAAGACTGCTTATCGAACAAGGGAGCCGGGGTATTCACGATTCTTTTACGAGCGCCTCACAGGGATTTGACTGCGTGACCCGCAAGCTGCGGCCCTCACTGACGAAACTCACACGGTTGCCGTAAAGCATGTTCCTGACGCGTTTTTCTTCCGCATTCTGTTTGTCGCTGCTGGCCCTGATCTGCTGGATTCCAGCTCAGGCTGCGCAAACACCGCCTTCCCGTCCCGTCGAGTGGGCGCAACCGGTAGAGGTGCAATACAACCTGTTCCAGATGTCGCCCACGCTGTACCGCAGTGCACTTCCCGATGACGATGCGGTACCGCTGCTGAACAACCTGAAGGTGGCCACGGTCATCAACTTCCTGCCGGAAGCGGATTCCAGCTGGCTGAAAGCGCCCGGTATCCATCAGGTGCAATTGCCCTATCGCACCAATCACGTGGACGACAGTGATGTACTCAAGACCCTGCGTGCAATCCAGGCTGCCGAAGCCGACGGCCCGGTGTTGATGCACTGCAAGCACGGCTCCGATCGCACCGGCCTGATGGCGGCGATGTACCGGATCGTGGTGCAGGGCTGGAGCAAGGAAGACGCACTGAACGAAATGACCCAGGGCGGTTTTGGTGAGAGTGGGCACTTCCGGGACAGCGTGCGTTACGTGATGCAGGCTGATGTGGACAAGTTGCGCACCGCGCTGGCCAATGGCGATTGCAGTACCAGCGCGTTTGCTACGTGCTCGATGAAGAGCTGGTTTCAGACGGTCAATCTGAAGTGATCCGCCCGGCCTCCCCATCAACGAGAGCGGTAATCGGGCGGCCGACGAATGCTTCCACCGCGTCCAGCAGCGCACGCCCCGCCCCGGGTGCAAAGAACGTGGTGCGAAACTCGCGGCCGGTTTGCGCGTTGAACACCCAGTCGCGATTAAAGCGTTCGAACGGTTGTCGGCATGATGGCGTTGACGGCCGGCAGCAGGTGCTCGGCGCGAATCGCTGGCCAGGGTGGCAGCGTCCAGTGTTGCAGGAGGGGATTGGTGTCGGGCATGGCAACTGCCTTCGAGGCGTGGCGCAAAGGGCCAGCCTACGAAGCAAGTGCGGGGGACAGGTGTTAAGCCAATACCACCTTCCACCGACGAATCGGGGAAGGTGTCGTGGTGGCTCAGTGCTGCTCGTCGGGCTTTTTCTTCAGCTTCGGATTCGGAAAGAACTGCACCGCCTGAACCGTCTTGTCCGGTGCCGGCTTGAGCGCGCTGGTGTTGACCCGCGTGCCCAGCTCTTTCGGCACCGACAGCCCTTGGGCATTGAGCGTGTCGCTGTAGCCGCACGCCACGCATTCGCGGTGCGGGACATCGTCCTCGCTCCACATCATCAGTTTGTCCGGCTCGCTGCACGCCGGGCAGACTGCCCCGGCGATAAAGCGTTTCTTGGTCTTCACGGGTGCCTCACTCATGCTGCCGCGTCCTCACTCAGGCCGCTGTGGCGCAAGAGTGCGTCAATCGACGGCTCACGGCCACGGAAGTCGACGAACAGCACCATCGGCTCCTGCGAGCCGCCGCGGGCCAGGATTGCCTCGCGGAAGGCGCGACCCGTGTCGGCATTCAGCACGCCGTCTTCTTCGAACTTCGAGAAGGCATCCGCCGACAGTACTTCCGCCCACTTGTAGCTGTAGTAACCCGCCGCGTAACCGCCGGCGAAGATGTGCGCGAAGCTGTTCGGGAAGCGGTTATAGGCCGGTGGACGCATCACCGAGACTTCGTTGCGCACGCCTTCGAGCACTTGCGCAACGCTGCGGCCGTCGCCGTGGGTAGCGTGCAGTTCGAAGTCGAACAGCGAGAACTCCAGCTGACGCACCATCATCAGGCCGGACTGGAAGTTCTTGGCTGCGAGCATTTTCTCCAGCAGATCCTGCGGCAGCGGCTCGCCGGTTTCGTAGTGGCCGGAGATCAGCGCCAGGCCTTCCGGTTCCCAGCACCAGTTTTCCATGAACTGGCTTGGCAACTCGACCGCGTCCCACGCCACGCCGTTGATGCCGGACACGCCGGCATGCTCGACGCGGGTCAGCAGGTGATGCAGGCCATGGCCGAATTCGTGGAACAGGGTGGTCACTTCATCGTGGGTCAGCAGCGCAGGTTTGCCGCTGTCGGCCGGGGTGAAGTTGCACACCAGGTTGGCCACCGGGCTTTGCAGCACGCCATCGACGGTGCGGCGACGGTCGCGGGCGCCGTCCATCCAGGCACCGCCACGCTTGTTGGCGCGGGCGTAGAGGTCAAAGAAGAAGCGGCCGACGTGCTGACCGTTTTCCTTGATTTCGAACAGGCGCACGTCCGGATGCCAGGTGTCGAAGCCTTTCAGTTCGGCGATTTCGATGCCGTACAGGCGCTGGACGATAGCGAACAGCCCGCCCAGCACTTTGTCGATCGGGAAGTAGGCGCGCAGGGTTTCCTGGGCGACGCTGTAGCGTTGTTCACGGAGTTTTTCACCGTAGAAACCGCTGTCCCAGCTTTGCAGATCGGCGCAGCCCTGCTCGGCGGCGTATGCCTTGAGCTGCTGCAGATCCTGGGCGGCGAACGGTTTGCTGCGTTTGGCCAGGTCACGCAGGAAGCTCAGTACCTGATCGCTGGATTCAGCCATTTTGGTGGCCAGGCTCAGTTCGGAGAAGCTGGAGAAACCGAGCAGTTTGGCCAGTTCCTGACGCAGGTCGAGGATTTCGTCCATGACCGGGCCGTTGTCGTTCTGGCCGGCATTCGGGCCTTGATCCGACGCTCGGGTGCAGTAGGCGGCGTAGACTTCTTCACGCAGCGCGCGGTCCTGGGCGTAGGTCATCACCGCGTAGTAGCTCGGGAACTCCAGGGTGATCAGCCAGCCATCGAGGCCTTTGGCCTGTGCGGCGGCGGCCATTTGCGCCTTGGCCGAATCGGTCAGGCCGGCGAGGGCGGCTTCGTCGGTCAGGTGCTTGGTCCAGGCCTGAGTGGCGTCGAGCAACTGGTTGGAAAAGCGGCTGCCCAGCTCGGACAGCTTGCTCTGCACTTCGGCGTAACGCTTTTGTTCGGCTTCCGGCAGATCAATACCCGAAAGGCGGAAATCGCGCAGGGCGTGTTCCAGAATGGTTTTTTGCGCCACGTCGAAACCGGTGGCTTCGGGGCTGTTGGCCAGGGCTTCATAGGCCTGGAACAGTTCGCGGTTCTGGCCCATCTCGGTGGAGTAGGCGCTCAATGCCGGCAGGCACGACTCGTAGGCTTCACGCAGTTCGGCGCTGTTGCACACGGCATTGAGGTGGCTGACCGGGCTCCAGGCGGCGCCCAGGCGATCATTGAGTTCGTCCATCGCCAGCACCAGCCCGGCCCAGGTCGGGTTCTGGCCCTGGGTCTTGAGGATTTCGGCAATGGCGGCGCGGTTGTCGGCCAGGATGGTTTCGATGGCCGGCTGCACGTGTTCGGCACGGATCGCGGAGAACGGCGGCAGGTCGTAGGACTGCAGAAGAGGGTTGTTCACGCTCACGGTTGGCACCTTGGCTGGAAGAAACATGCGCCCATCTTAATTACAATCGACACCCACCGCAGCTATCGGCGACAGAGAGAGAACTAATCGTGTCCCTTCGCAAGTACCAGAATCACACCCCACGCCTGAGCCAAGGCGCTTTTGTCGACGGCTCGGCGGTGGTGATCGGCGACGTCGAAATCGGCGAAGACAGTTCCGTGTGGCCGCTGACCGTGATCCGCGGCGACATGCACCGCATCCGCATCGGTGCCCGCACCAGCGTGCAGGACGGCTGCGTGTTGCACATCACCCACGCCGGCCCGTTCAACCCGGACGGCTTCCCGCTGCTGATCGGCGATGACGTGACCATCGCTCACAAGGTCATGCTGCACGGCTGCACCGTCGGCAGCCGCGTGCTGATCGGCATGGGCAGCATCGTCATGGACGGCGCGGTGGTCGAGGACGACGTGATCATCGGCGCCGGCAGCCTGGTGCCGCCGGGCAAGCGCCTGGAAAGTGGCTTTCTGTACGTGGGCAGTCCGGTGAAACAGGTTCGCCCGCTGACCGACAAGGAAAACGCCTTTTTCACCTACAGCGCGGCGAACTACGTGAAGCTCAAGGACCTGCATCTGGCTGAAGGCTACGACCAACTCTGACTTTTCTCTCTACCGCCCGGGATTCTTCATGCATTACCAGACCGTACTGTTCGACCTCGACGGCACCCTCACCGATCCGCGCGAGGGCATCACCCGTTCCATCCAGTTCGCCTTGAGCAAACTCGGCATCGATGAGCCGGACCTGACCAAACTGGAACACTTCATCGGCCCGCCGCTGTTGCAGGCGTTCATGCAGTTTTATGGCTTCGACGAAGCCAAGGCCTGGGAAGCGGTGAATTTCTATCGCGAGCGCTTCAAGGTCACCGGCCTGTACGAGAATCGAGTGTTCGACGGTGTCACGCCGTTGCTGGAAACCCTGAGTGGCCAAGGCCGGCAGCTGTATATCGCGACGTCGAAACCATGGGTGTTCGCTCGGGAAATCGCCCGGCACTTTGATTTCGCCAGACACTTCAAGGTGATCTACGGCAGCGAACTGGATGGCACTCGCACCAACAAGGTCGAGTTGATTGCCCACTTGATGGCCGAGGAAGGGCTGGATCCGGCCAGCACGCTGATGATCGGTGACCGCAAGCATGATCTGATCGGTGCTCGCAGCAACGGTCTGGACGCGGCGGCAGTGGGTTACGGTTTCGGCAGCCATGAAGAACTGAGCGCTGAAGCGCCGGCGTATCACTTCGAGACGCTGGCGGAGTTGCATCAGGCGTTTGTGCAGCGCTGATCGTCAATCCGAGCGAGGGGCAGCCAGCTCGCGCAGGGCTGCCTTGCGCTTGTCCGCCGGCAATTTACCCAGCTGATCGACCCGCGCATAAAACTGCGGCCAATCTCCCTTCACCTGCCTGAACAACGCCGCAAACGTCGGCACCCACTGGTCATACAGCCCGAACGGCAGCAGCCGCGCGTTGTTCAACGGCGCATTGACCCAGGCGTCATAGCGTTTGTCTCCGGCCCACTGGCCATCGCGCATCGTTCGGTAGTCGTGTCGAAACCGTTCGAACTCCGCCGCCTTGCGCTCGCGCATCTGCGCCGTCGCCAGCGGTTGTGCATAGAGTTTTTCAAGACGTGAGCGGGTATCGAGGATCAACTGAATGAATTGATCCCGTTGCTTCAGTTTTGAATCGTTTTCCGGGGGCAAGCCACGAAACGCTCGCCACTGCCGCGTACCTTCCTGCTCGACAAAGGTCGCGAAGGACTCGTTGAACTCGGTGTCGTCCTTCACATAGAAACGCTGGTGAGCCAGTTCATGGAAGATCAGCGTTGCCAGACGCTCGTCGCCCCAGCCCATCATCGAGTTGAGGATCGGGTCATTGAACCAGCCCAGGGTCGAATAGGCCTCGACGCCGCCGATCGAAACGTCCATGCCTTGCAGGCGCTGAATCGCGGCTTCGCCCCGCGCCGCACTCTGACTGTAATAGCCGCGATAGGCCACGCAACCGGCAATCGGGAAGCAATGGTTCTGCGGGCTCAGGGAAAACTCCGGGGTGGCGAACACATTCCACACGACAAACGGCCGACCGATGTCGGCGTAGAGGCGATAGCTTTGGTTGTCCGGCAGGTGCAAATGTTCGCTGGCGAAGGCCCGGGCTTTTTGGGACTGGGCCAGGTGAGTGCGCAGTCTGGCGTCGCGGGTCGGATCGGCGATCACCTTGGCTACCGGCTCCCGCGCCTGCAATAGCTGCAACTGACCGCTGGCCAGCTGGCTGTAGTAGCTCAGGCTCGAGCAACCGTTGAGCAACAAAATCATCACACCCGGAAACAAAACCCGCAAAACGCGATCAAGTAACCCATGGCTTGGAAGCGGCCTGATCAAAATAAGAAATCCCCCGGAAAGTCTGTCCAAGACTATCCCGCCCATTGGAGCTCCGCTATGCGCATGTTGATACTGACAGGAAGCGTGCTGACGCTGGCCGGTTGTGCCGGATTCGGAATGCCGACCCCTGACCCCTCGCAGGCCTGGATCGATCTGGATGCCCGGCAACAGGACACGGCGCTGCAGGCGCTGGAAGTCGACGACAAGGCGGCCGTCGATCATCGTTACTTCCAAGTGCAGCCCGGCAGCCATGAACTGACGGTGCGTTATCAATTCCCGGTCGAAGCGACCAACATTGGCCCGGATGCCGAACCCTTGTGGCGCGATTGTCAGTTGAACGTGAAATTCAAGGATTTCAATGCTGGCCAGCGTTATCAGTTGCAGGCGGGAAGCATCGGTTTCCGCCCGTGGGCCAAGCTCTACGATCAACAACGCAACGTGGTGGGCCAGGGCACGCCGGCGGGCTGCCAGCGAACCTGATCGGCGTTATGCTGGATGTCCGAACTCACGGACATTCATCATGCGCACGTTGATGCTGTTGCTGGCCGCAGGCTTGCTCGCCGGTTGCCAGACACCCTTGCCCCCCGTTGATCCGAACATGGCCTGGGTCGAGTTCTCGACGCCGACCCCTGGCGGGAAACTGCTGATGGCCGAGCGTCTCGACAACCAGCGGCTGACTGATGGGCGTTTCTTTCAGGTCACGCCCGGCAGCCACGAGCTGCGGGTGCGCTTCGACTTTGAAGTGTTCGGCGGAGGCGGCAGCCTGATGACCGGCCCTGTGGAGCGCCTGTGCTATCTGACCATCCGTTACGATCACTTCGAAGCGGGGCAGCGTTACAGACTGGAAGGCCGCTCTCTGGCGTTTACCCCGAGTGCTCGCCTGTACAACGACAAGCGGGAAATCGTCGCCGAGGATCGCGAAGTCAACTGCATCATTTGATGCGCGTCAGCGGTCGTTCTTCTGATAAATGATGGCTTTGGTGCCGTTGTCGCAGGTGCCGACGATCATGGCGACGTCGTGTTTTTCAGCCTCCTCTTTGGACACTATCTCCAGGGTGTAGGAGGGCACGGCGTTCGCCTGAATCTTGATTTCGATCTCTTGCTTGAGTTCTTCGCAGTCTTTGGGCGCTGCGAAGGCCGACGTTGCCAGCACGCCACAGATAACCGCCAAGGCAAAACGTTTCATGGTTGAAGCTCCATCGAAGCAGCGCGCACGAAGATGCGCGAAAGCTGCTGTCATTTATTCGACCACATTTTTGCCTGGCGGGTTCTGATCCGGCTCAAGGCAGTCAGCTGACCAGCGATGCGTCGAGACTGATCTTCGCATTCAGCACCTTCGACACCGGGCAACCTTCCTTGGCCTTGTTGCTCAGCTCTTCGAACTGCGCCTGGGTCGCTCCCGGAATTTTTGCCTTGAGGATCAGTTTCACTGCGGTGATTGCAAAGCCGCCGTCCACCTGGTCCAGCGTGACCTCGGCCTGGGTGTCGATGCTGTCGGCCTTGAGCCCGGCGTCGCCGAGGATCATCGAAAACGCCATGGAGAAACAGCCCGCATGGGCGGCGCCGATCAGTTCTTCCGGATTGGTGCCCTTGCCGCCTTCGAAGCGGGCCTTGAAGCCGTAGGGGGCTTCACGCAGGACGCCGGTTTCGGTGGAAATCGAGCCGATGCCGGTTTTCAGGTCACCTTCCCAATGTGCGGATGCTTTCTTCACGATAGCCATGTGTGCCTCCTTCAAATCGGGCGCGAAACGCCGCGCCGTCGTGGTTTTTGCCTGCAAGGCTTCTGAGGATAGACGGCGGAACAAAGTTCAGCCCATGTGAATCGTTGACTTTTTTAGTAGGAAATTTCAGATCGGCTATTGAAACTCGGGTATATGCCCTCATTGCACAGAACACGCTTATGAATTGGGCAGGTTTACGTTCGCCAAGAACATACCTGCGCCCTCAATCGGAGATGCAGGTTTATGAAGCAACTGTCCGACGTAAAGTTTTCCACCCTCGATCTGGTGCCGGTGCGCGAGAACGGTAGCCCGGCGCAGTCACTGCGCAACTCGCTGGATCTGGCGCAGCATGTCGAGAAATTCGGCTACACCCGGTTCTGGGTCGCCGAGCACCACAACATGGATGGCATCGCCAGTTCCGCCACCTCGGTGTTGCTGGGCTACCTGGCCGGCGGCACGTCGACCATCCGGGTCGGCTCCGGCGGCGTGATGCTGCCCAACCATGCACCGCTGGTGATCGCCGAGCAGTTCGGCACCCTCGAAAGCCTGTATCCGGGACGCATCGACCTCGGTCTGGGCCGTGCGCCGGGTTCCGATCAGATGACCGCCCGCGCCTTGCGACGTGAGCGTTCCGGCAGTGCTGATGATTTCCCCGAAGACGTGGCTGAGCTGGCGCGCTTTCTCGGCCCGCGCACCCCGGATCAGCGGGTGATCGCGATGCCGGGCACCGGCACCAACGTGCCGATCTGGCTGCTTGGTTCCAGTCTGTTCAGTGCGCAACTGGCCGGCGAGCGCGGTTTGCCCTACGCCTTCGCCTCGCATTTCGCACCGCGTTTCATGCACGAGGCGATTCGCGTCTACCGTAATCACTTCAAGCCATCGGCAGTGCTCGACAAACCGTACGTAATGCTCGGTGTGCCGCTGGTGGCGGCCGACACCGATGAACAGGCCGACTACCTGGCGACGTCGGTGTATCAGCGAATCCTCGCGCTGATGCGTGGGCAAAGTCTGGTGCAGCGCCCGCCGGTGAAAACCATGGACGGTCTGTGGTTGCCCCACGAGCGTGAGGCCGTGGGTGATTTCCTCGGTCTGGCGATGGTCGGCAGCCCGCAGAAAATCCGCGCGAAACTCGAAGTGTTGATCGAACAGACCCAGGCGGATGAGCTGATCTTCACCTGCGACCTGTATGAACACGCCGACCGCCTGCATTCCTACGAACTGCTGGCGCAGGTGATGAAGGGCTGATCGCCGAAATCGTGCACAAAAAAGCCGACGCATGGCGTCGGCTTTTGTTTTTCCGGCTGATCAGCCGCGGGTGTAGACGATCTCTTTGGTGCCACCTTCGCAGGTACCGACGACGTTGCCGCCACTGGCCGCACCCTTGTCGACAATTTCCAGCGAATACCCGGAAACGCCCTTGGCATCCAGCTTGGCCGCAATCTCGGCCTTCAGTTCTTCACAGGGCTTGCCGGCAGCAAACGCACCACCCGCAAGGCTCAACAAACCTACTGCCAATATCAACTTCTTCATCGGTCGCACTCCCTGGTCGGATTAATTAAGGCGGGCATCGAGCCGTTCGCTCGATGCACTCACCTCGTAGCGCATTGCCATTCCTATGGCACTCGGCCAGCGCGCAAGTTCAGAAGCGTAGACCAAACTCAGCTGCTGGCAATCCGGAACCCGACTTTCAGGGTCACTTGAAAGTGGGCAGCCTTGCCGTCCTTGATGTGCCCGCGGGTTTCGGTCACTTCGAACCATTCCAGATGTTTGATGCTCTTGTTGGCCTCGGCCAGCGCATTGTTGATGGCGTCTTCGATACTGCTGGTGGACGAACCGACCAGCTCGACTTTCTTGTAGGTGTGATGGTCACTCATGGTGTTCTCCTTGAAGTGTGCAATTGAGCCTAGCAGCGATTTGCCGTGTTGATTTCGGCGATCCGGGCGAGAGGAAGTTCATATTTTCTGCACTTTCCAGAAACGCTGAAGTCCCAACCAACACACGCCACTCATCACCATTGCAGGAGAGCCACCATGGCCAACACCTCGTTACGCAAAGCCTCGTTGCAAAGCATGGAAGCGGAGATCGAGAGTCTGCTCAAGTCGTTGGAAAGCCTGAAGGACGACGCTTCGGACGAGTCGCGCAAGACCCTCAAGGCGCTCAAGAGCAACGCTGAAAGCGCGCTGAAACATTCGCGCAACCTGCTCAGCGATGCCTATGAAGAAGTCAAAGTCAAAACCCGCGAGACCGGGATCGCCACCCGCGATTACGCGCAGGAACATCCTTGGACGACCGCCGGTGTGGCGGTGGGCGCGCTGGGTCTGCTGGCCGCTTACTTGCTGTTCAAGCGCGGCGAATGATCCGCTTGGCGCAGCTCGTTCCTGAGCCACTGCGCCAGTTGCCGGGCGCGCCCGTCCGCGGCGCGCTTGGGTAGCCACAACGCCAGTTGCGCCGGGGTTTCACTGAAACCCCACGGCGCGACCAGGCGCCCGGCCCTCAAGTCTTCGGTCACCAGCGGTTCCGGCGCGATCGCCACGCCCAGTCCGGCGACAGCGGCTTCCAGCAAGTAATACAAATGCTCGAAACCTTGCCCCAGCTTTAACGCCTTGGCGTCGAGGCCGCTTTGCTGCGCCCAGCTCGGCCAGGCTTGCGGGCGTGAAGTCGTGTGCAACAAGGGCTCCTCGAGCAGGGCGCCGGGCGGTGCCGATTGCAGGCGCTGGTAGCCGCTGAACAGCGGGCTCATGACCGGGCCGATGCGCTCGCTGGCCAGCTCGTACACTTGCATGTCCGCCGGCCATGGCGGTTCGGCGAACAGCAGCAGCGCATCGAGCCCCGGGCGCCTTGGATCGAGATCGCCTTCCCCGGCCGACAGATGCAGGCGCAGATCCGGCAGGTCGGCATTCAGCCTTCCCAATCGCGGAATGAACCAGCGCGCCAGCAAACTACCGGAGCAACCGAGCACGAACGGCGCATCGGCGGTGCTTTGGGTCAGTTCGGCGCAAACGCTGCGCAAGCGGTCGAACGCTTCACCGCTGGCATCGCGCAGGCGGATGCCGGCATCTGTGAGTTTCAGGCCGCGACCGTCCTTGACGAAAAGACTGACACCTAGATGCTCTTCCAGCACCTTGAGCTGGCGACTGACCGCACCGTGGGTGACGTGCAGTTGCTCCGCAGCCTGGCTGACGCTGTTCAGGCGGGCGGTGGCTTCGAAGGCGCGCAGGGCGTTCAGCGGGGGAAGGTCATGGCTCATGATATCTGTGAGTTTTCCTGACAGGTTGTGGCGATCTTATCGGTTTTCAGCCTGGAAGGTCAGGGGTAGAGTGAACGCCATTGTCTTCTCGTGAAATCCGCTGGAGCGAACCATGACCCAGACTTCGAACACCTCCGATTTGCGTAACGGCCCTGACGCCAACGGCCTGTTTGGCTCGTTCGGCGGCCGTTACGTCGCCGAAACCCTGATGCCGTTGATCCTCGACCTGGCCCGCGAATACGAAGCGGCCAAGGAAGATCCGGCGTTCAAAGAGGAATTGGCCTACTTCCAGCGCGACTACGTCGGACGTCCGAGCCCGCTGTATTTCGCCGAGCGCCTGACCGAGTTCTGCGGCGGCGCCAAGATCTACCTCAAGCGCGAAGAGCTGAACCACACCGGCGCGCACAAGATCAACAACTGCATTGGCCAGATCCTGCTGGCCCGGCGCATGGGCAAGAAGCGCATCATCGCCGAGACCGGCGCCGGCATGCACGGCGTGGCCACCGCTACGGTGGCGGCTCGTTTCGGTCTGGACTGCGTGATTTACATGGGCACCACCGACATCGAGCGTCAGCAGGCCAACGTGTTCCGCATGAAGCTGCTGGGCGCCGAAGTGATCCCGGTGGTCGCCGGCACCGGCACCTTGAAAGATGCGATGAACGAAGCGCTGCGTGACTGGGTGACCAACGTCGACAGCACCTTCTACCTGATCGGTACCGTGGCTGGCCCGCACCCTTATCCTGCAATGGTCCGCGACTTCCAGGCCGTGATCGGCAAGGAAACCCGCGATCAACTGCAAGCTCAGGAAGGTCGTCTGCCGGACAGCCTGGTGGCGTGCATCGGCGGCGGTTCAAACGCCATGGGCCTGTTCCATCCGTTTCTCGATGACAAAAGCGTGGAAATCATCGGTGTCGAAGCCGCCGGTTATGGCATCGAGACCGGCAAGCACGCGGCCAGCCTCAACGGCGGTGTACCGGGTGTGTTGCACGGCAACCGCACCTTCCTGCTGCAGGACGACGATGGCCAGATCATCGACGCCCACTCGATTTCCGCCGGCCTCGACTATCCGGGCATCGGCCCTGAGCACGCCTGGTTGCATGACATCGGCCGCGTTCAGTACACCTCGGTGACCGACGACGAAGCTCTGGCCGCCTTCCACCAGTGCTGCCGTCTGGAAGGGATCATCCCGGCACTGGAAAGCGCCCATGCCCTGGCCGAAGTATTCAAACGCGCACCGAAACTGCCGAAGGATCACCTGATGGTGGTCAACCTGTCCGGTCGCGGCGACAAAGACATGCAGACCGTCATGCACCACATGGAACACTCTCAACAAGAGCAATCGAAGCAGGAGAAACACTGATGAGCCGCCTGCAAACCCGCTTTGCCGAACTCAAAGAACAGAACCGCGCCGCCCTCGTGACCTTTGTCACCGCTGGCGACCCGGACTACGACACTTCGCTGGCGATCCTCAAAGGCCTGCCGAAAGCCGGTGCCGACGTGATCGAACTGGGCATGCCGTTCACCGATCCGATGGCCGACGGCCCGGCGATTCAGCTGGCGAACATCCGTGCCCTCGGTGCCAAGCAGAACCTGGTCAAAACCCTGCAAATGGTCCGCGAGTTCCGCAAGGACAACAGTGAAACACCGTTGGTGCTGATGGGGTACTTCAACCCGATCCACAAGTTCGGCGTAGAACGCTTCATCGCCGAAGCCAAAGAGGCCGGCGTCGATGGCCTGATCGTGGTCGACATGCCACCGGAGCACAACGCGGAGCTGTGCGACCCGGCCCAGGCTGCGGGCATCGACTTCATTCGCCTGACCACCCCGACGACCGATGATGTGCGTCTGCCGAAAGTGTTGAACGGCAGCTCTGGCTTTGTTTACTACGTGTCGGTTGCCGGTGTGACCGGTGCCGGTGCGGCGACTCTGGAACACGTCGAGGAAGCGGTGGCGCGTCTGCGTCGTCATACCGATCTGCCGATCAGCATCGGTTTTGGTATCCGCACGCCGGAGCAGGCCGCGTCCATCGCGCGTCTGGCCGATGGCGTGGTGGTGGGCTCGGCGCTGATCGATCACATCGCCAACGCGACCACGCCGGATCAGGCCATCGACGGCGTGCTGAGCCTGTGCTCGGCGCTGTCCGAAGGCGTGCGTAAGGCTCGCGTCAGCTGAAGGTAAGGTTCCTGATACAGAGGAATCAGGGAGAGCGCCTGGATAACCGGGCCCTGAGTCGCCTGCCTTTTTATCCGGGTCTTGAATGGCGTCGCGTCGGCGGTGACATCGTGCTGATCGCGGTGGGCACCGGGGTCGTTTACGAAGTGCTGGATGGCGTTCTGTACTGATCCGTCAGGCAATAAAAAAGACCGCAGCCTTTAAAGGCTGCGGTCTTTTGTTTTCAGGGCAGTTCCAGCCCGCCGGAAGCTTTGTGCAGTTTGCGCAGATGCTCGCCGATCTGCTTCACGTTAGCCTCGTTGGCCGCCATCTCGGCAGCTCGTTTGGGCTCCAGCAGTGCGCGTACTTCCTTATCGAGATCGCCGGTCAGGGCCAGCAGCTGTTTCTGGCGCTGGCTGCTTTCCGCTTCCAGGCGGCTGAACTCGCTCGGTTGCGGCAGGCCATAACCTCGGGAATCCAGCAGTTCTGCGGGGCGGCTGAGGAAGCCGCTGTTGGCGAGGATCTGTTGCAAGGTCGCATTGGCCTTGTCCATGCCACCGTTTTCCAGCTCCCGGGCGCCGAGGTAGCGTTGCTTGACCTCATCCTGAGCCAGCAGCAGTTGGCGGCGGAAACTGGCCTGTTCCAATAGCAATAGCGCAGCGCTGGTTCGCAGGTCGGCCCGTTCGAACCAGGGGCGACGCTCTTCCGCGGACAGCGACAGCCATTCTTCAACGGTTGTCTGCTTGATCGGCAACTGTTTCTTCAAGACATCGAACATCGCCTGATAACGATCACGGAACGAGTCGAAACGATAACCCAGGCGCAGCGCTTCTTTCGGATCATCGAGCACGCTGGTGTCCGCCAGACCACGCCCCTTCAGCACTTCCAGCAAGCCGTTGGGCATGATGCTGTCGAGGCCGGTGAGCCGGGCATTGTTGCTGCCGCTGCGCAGCAGTTTCAGGCCTTCGACTGCACAGTTGTTGGAGAGGAAAAAGTAATTGCCGTCGTAGCTCCAGTGCATTTCGGCGGCGTGTTCGACCACGCCCTCGATTTCGCTGCGCGAGAGATTCAGCGGCACCGAGGCCAGGCTGCGCAGTTCGGTCTTGGTGTATTCGTCGATCACCTGCGCCAGCGGCAGCACGAACAGGCGCGACGGGTACTTGCCGACCAGACCGTCCCAGCTCGACAGCTGCACGTCACCGACGAAGGCGCGGTAGGACAACACCAGATGCTGATCCAGATCCAGTCGGCAGTCCGGCCCACGTGGCCGGCCCGGTGCGCAGATCACCAGACGCAGCATGCTGTGACCCCAACGGCTGACCCAGTTCTGGTTGGCTTCGGCCAGCAGGTAGTCCACCGCATACACGCGCTCCGGATCGACCTGGCCCAGGGGCTGTTTGGCAAAGTCGTTGCCGGCGTTGAGGAAGGCGAAGGTTTTGGCGCAGACATCCTTGGTCGGCGGTGCCCAGCCGAAGTGTTGCTGGTAATAGCGATACAGCGCCGGGCGACGGCAGGCGTAGCTCGGGTCGAGGAGGAAATACTCCATGTTGACCGCGACAAACTCCTTCGGGCTGGAGATTTCGTAGAGGTCGGGGCTGCGAGCGATCTGCCGGTTGTGCTGTTCCCGCTCACCCCGGCGCCCGACGTATTGTTGCCAGCCGGCGAGGTCGAGCAGGCGTGGATCATCGCTGAGGGTGAAGCGACGACCGTTCTGGCCTCGGCATTCGTCGGGAATGCCGATCAGCCCGGCGCTGCTGTTACGTCGGGTGCAGCGCTGGATCAGCGTGCGCTCGGCCGCCGGCCACAGGCGCGCGCGATCGTAAATATGGGTGATTTCGTGCAGCACTGTCGCCAGCAGTTCCCGGCGAACGGTGCCGTGGGGGCGATTGGTTTTTTCTGTCGCTGCACTGCCGTCAGTGAGGCTGGCCAGCAGTTTGCGGTT
The DNA here is from genome assembly GCF_021603585.1 of Pseudomonas sputi. GTDB lineage: Bacteria > Pseudomonadota > Gammaproteobacteria > Pseudomonadales > Pseudomonadaceae > Aquipseudomonas > Aquipseudomonas sputi. The sequence continues at coordinate 298,794 of NZ_BQHI01000007.1, forward strand.
CAGGTCCAGCTCGGCGACGAGGGTTGCCTGACCATAGGCATTGCCGGGCATGTCGTCGGTCCAGCCGACATCGATACGCCGGTCCAGGCGTTCGATGAAGCTTGGCGGCAACGCCTGCATGGCTTCATCGAGCAGCGCCTGGCTGGCCTGTTGTTGAGCGGGGCTCAGACCGTCGGTCTTGAGCCGCAATTGCAAGCTGGCGTGGGCGCTGTTGCCAAGCAGCAACAACGCCCCGGCCAGCAGCCAGGCGCCGAGCGACTTCACAGTGCGAGGATGGCTTCGGCGAGTACCTGATCACTGGCGTCGCGGGCTTCCGGCACGCGCGTGCGCAAAGTATTGAAGGCCGCTTCCAGGTTTGCACCACGGATATCACCGTCGCTGGCCACGAAACTGGCAGCGTCGTCGTGGGCTTCGCGGATGATTTTCGAATCGCGAATCGACGTGGTGGTGTCGGAGGTGAAATCGATGGTGCGCTGGGAGGCGCGGACGATGATGTTACTGGTGGCTACCAGGGTGTGCGCCTGGGCCATATCGGCCAACAACAGCAGGCCAAGGGCGGCAGCAATCAGCGGGCTACGCATGGAACGACTCCGAAAGGACAGGGATGACTATTGGACGAGAATTGCCTCTGCCAGTTCAAGGTCGCTGACATGAAGTTTTGGCCGGCTCTTGCGCAGGTAATGCAGGGCGGACTCAAGCTGTGCACCGCGCATCCGGCCGTCACTGGCAACGAATGCCGCGGCATCGTCGTGCGCGGCGATGATCAGTTTACGGTCGAACGGCGCGGACGACACCATGCCGGTGGCCCAGACGCTGACTACGGTGTTTTGTGTGGACACATCGAAGGCGTCTGCCAAAGGAATCCAGCTGGCGGTAATCAGTACAGAGGGTATAAGCAGATTTGTAAGAAAACGCATGGGACTCGGCAACTGTTGGCGAGTCCCAAGGCTAGCGCAATGCCCGGACCAGAGCCAGCGCCGAAACATCGGGACACGAGCGGCGTGTCCCGCGATGCCCCTGTCGCTTAGAGCGTCAGAATGGCCTGGGCCAGCTGTGCGTCGGTCGCGTTCAGTTGCGGAGCCTGATGACGGATGTGATCCAGTGCGCTCTCCAGTTTCACACCACGGATTTCGCCTTCACTGGCAACGAAGCTGGCAGCGTCGTCACGGGCAGCGAGCACGATCTTGTCGTCACGGAAGGACGAGGTGACGTCGGAGGTGGCATCGGAAGAAGACTTGAGCGCGCCAACCACGGCGTCGGTGGTCACGATGAAGCTGGTGGCGCTGGCGTTGGCAGCTACGGCCAGCAGGGCGGCGGCGCTGAACAGACGAAGACGGGACATGGGAGAACTCCTGTGGATTAACCGTATTGAGAGGTGGCTCGGTGTCTGCAAGTCAGACGCCAGTCGCACAGCATTCGCCACGTTCTGCATGGAGCTTAGGCTTCCGTTGCGAATTCGCACAGTGGTCAGGATGCAGGCCTGAACATATTTTGCGTAACTGTACTTGTCGTTTATCTATTTATTATAAACTGTACCTGTTTGGTGTTTCAGGCTGGGTATTCAGGTTTCTCTGCCCTGAAACAACAAGACCCGTCGCGGTTTCCCGCGACGGGTCTTGTGTGTTCAATTCGGGTTGCTGGCGGTGGGTCTAGCGACCAGAGCCAGCGACGCTGCTTAGCGCCAGAACGGCTTGCTCAGCTCTTCGTAGCGTTGTGCTTCGCTGATACCGGCATCGGCCAGCAGACGCGAGTCCAGACGAGCCAATTGGTGGCGGCTGGAGATGCGGCGCTGCCACAACATCAGGTTGGCGATAACGCGCAGAGGCAGGGAAGCCTGGGTTTTTACAGCTTTGTCTTCGAAGAACAGTTCGGAACTGAGTGTACGTTCCATGGTTGACATCCTTCCGCTTGTGGCGGGATTAGGTAGTGGTTTAACTGGTGCCCATGATCCTCTCGTTTGGCCAGACTCTCTAGATACAGTTCACCTGTATTGTGAGTGACCAGTTAACTGTTTATAGAGGGTGTACGGGTCATAATTGCGCAAACTGTACCTGTCTGCGCTTATTTGGTGCATTTTTGCCCAGTTCAATGGGTGAGGTGGGTAAAAGCTGTAGGAAAAGACCAGTACAGCAGTACAGTTTTTGACGGTCACATTGGTTTTCAGAATCCCGCTGGCGAAACTGTGTTGGCACCAGCGGGAAATCTGTGCGGATTACACCGCCAGCATGCGACCGGTTTCTTCCAGATTGATGTGCCAGCTCAGGGCGTCACGCAGAATGTGCGGGGTGTGGCCGCCAATGGCACAGGCTTTGTCGAAGTAATCGTTCAGCGCAGGGCGGTAATCAGGGTGCACACAGTTATCGATGATGACTCGGGCGCGTTCCCGTGGCGCCAGCCCGCGCAGGTCGGCCAAGCCCACCTCGGTCACCAGGATATCGACGTCATGCTCGGTATGGTCGACGTGGCTGACCATCGGCACCACGCTGGAAATCGCGCCACCCTTTGCAACCGATTTGGTCACGAACACTGCCAGGTGGGCGTTGCGCGCGAAATCGCCAGAGCCGCCAATGCCGTTCATCATCCGCGTACCGCAGACATGGGTCGAGTTGACGTTGCCATAGATGTCGAACTCAAGGGCCGTGTTGATGCCGATGATGCCCAGGCGCCGCACCACTTCCGGATGGTTGGAGATTTCCTGCGGACGCAGTACCAGCTTGTCCTTGTACTTCTCCAGGTTGCCGAACACGTCGCTGTTGCGCCGCTCCGACAGGGTGATCGAGCTGCCGGAGGCGAAGCTCAGCTTGCCGGCGTCGATCAGGTCGAAGGTCGAATCCTGCAGCACTTCGGAGTACATGGTCAGGTCTTCGAACGGCGAATCGATCAGCCCGCACATCACCGCGTTGGCGATGTTGCCGATTCCGGCTTGCAACGGGCCGAGCTTGTTGGTCATGCGCCCGGCATCGACTTCCTGCTTGAGGAACGTGATCAGGTGATCGGCGATGGCTTGGGTGTCGACATCCGGTGACGACACGGTGGACGGCGAATCTGACTGTTGAGTGATGACGATGGCGACGATCTTCTCCGGCGGGATCGGGATCGCGGTGCTACCGATACGGTCGTCAACCTTTACCAGCGGGATCGGCGTGCGGCTCGGGCGGTAGGTCGGGATATAGATGTCGTGCAGACCTTCGAGGTTGGCGTTGTGCGCCAGGTTGATCTCGACGATCACGTGTTTGGCGAAGATCGCGAAGCTCGCCGAGTTGCCCACCGAGGTGGTTGGCACGATGTGGCCCTGTTCGGTGATGGCCACGGCTTCGATAACGGCAATGTCCGGCAGCTTCAGCTGCTGGTTGCGCAGTTGTTCGACGGTTTCCGACAGGTGCTGGTCGATGAACATCACTTCGCCGGCGTTGATTGCCTTGCGCAAGGTGCTGTCGACCTGAAACGGCATGCGCCGGGACAGCACGCCAGCCTCAGTCAGTTGCTTGTCGAGGTCGTTGCCCAGGCTGGCACCGGTCATCAGGCTGATCTTCAGCGGCGTGACCTTGGCTCGCTCGGCCAATGCGTGGGGAACGGCTTTGGCTTCGCCGGCGCGGGTGAAGCCGCTCATGCCGACGGTCATGCCGTCCTCAATCAGCGCAGCGGCGTCGGCGGCGCTCATCACTTTATCCAACAACGAAGGCAGGCGAATACGGTCACGGTACATGGATTATTTTCTCGGGCAGCGAGTAGCAGGATGCGCAGTCTAGTGAATTTCGCGAGCGCCTGTCCCGCTACCAAGGTCGCAAACGAGGCGTCTATTTAGCGGGTTTCAAGTAAAACACCGTTACTGGATCTGCAACAACGCGGCAAATTGTCCGACGTTTTGCACAAACAAAAACGCCCCGACAAGTCGGGGCGTTCGGTGTTGCCGGCGAGGGTTACTCGACCGCTTTGACCATGTCTTCGATGACTTTTTTCGCGTCGCCGAACACCATCATGGTCTTGTCCAGGTAGAACAGTTCGTTGTCCAGACCGGCATAGCCGCTGGCCATCGAGCGCTTGTTGACGATGATGGTCTTGGCCTTGAACGCTTCGAGGATCGGCATGCCGGCAATCGGCGATTTCGGATCGTTCTTGGCGGCCGGGTTCACCACGTCGTTGGCGCCGAGCACCAGCACCACGTCGGCCTGACCGAACTCGGAGTTGATGTCTTCCATCTCGAACACCTGGTCGTACGGCACTTCGGCCTCGGCCAGCAATACGTTCATGTGGCCAGGCATCCGACCGGCCACCGGGTGGATCGCGTACTTCACGGTGACGCCATGGTGGGTCAGCTTCTCGGTCAGCTCTTTCAATGCGTGCTGTGCACGGGCCACCGCCAGGCCGTAACCCGGCACGATGATCACGGTGTCGGCGTTGGTCAGCAGGAAAGTCGCGTCGTCAGCCGAACCGGATTTCACCGGACGGGCTTCCTTCTCACCGGCAGGACCGGCGTCTGCTGTATTGCCGAAACCGCCGAGCAGTACATTAAAGAAGGAACGGTTCATCGCCTTGCACATGATGTACGAGAGGATCGCACCGCTCGAACCCACCAGGGAGCCGGCAATGATCAGCATCGAGTTGTTCAGCGAGAAGCCGATACCCGCCGCCGCCCAGCCGGAATAGCTGTTAAGCATCGACACCACCACCGGCATGTCGGCGCCTCCGATCGGGATGATGATCAGCACGCCCATGACGAACGCCAAGGCCAGCATCAGTGCGAACGCAGCGAGGTTGCCGGTCAGCATGAAGGTGACGCCGAGGATCAGCGTCGCCAGACCCAGTACCGCGTTCAGCTTGTGCTGACCGCTGAACTGTACCGGTGCACCCTGGAACAGACGGAACTTGTACTTGCCCGACAGCTTGCCGAACGCGATCACCGAACCGGAGAAGGTGATGGCACCGATGGCTGCGCCGAGGAACAGCTCCAGACGGTTACCCGCCGGGATCGAGTCGCCCAGTTGCTTGACGATGCCCAGCGACTGCGGCTCGACCACTGCCGCAATGGCGATGAACACCGCTGCCAGACCGATCATGCTGTGCATGAACGCGACCAGTTCCGGCATCTTGGTCATTTCAACGCGCTTGGCCATGATCGAACCGGCGGTGCCGCCGATCAGCAGGCCGACGATCACGTAACCGATGCCCGCCGTCGCAAGCTCAGCGCCCAGCTTATAGATGAGGCCGACAGTGGTGATGATTGCCAACGCCATGCCGAGCATGCCGAACAAGTTGCCGCGGCGCGACGTGGTCGGGTGCGACAGGCCTTTGAGGGCCTGGATGAAGCAGATCGACGCGATCAGGTAGAGCGTCGTGACGAGGTTCATGCTCATTACTTAGGCGCCTCTTCTTTTGCTTTCGGGGCTTTCTTCTTGAACATCTCAAGCATGCGGCGGGTGACCAGGAAGCCACCGAACACGTTGACCGCGGCCAGCGCCACGGCGAGGGTGCCCATGGTCTTGCCCAGCGGGGTGACGGTCAGTGCAGCCGCGAGCATGGCGCCGACGATCACGATCGCCGAAATGGCGTTGGTCACCGCCATCAGCGGCGTGTGCAGCGCGGGTGTAACGTTCCAGACCACGTGGTAACCGACATAAATCGCCAGCACGAAGATGATCAGGTTGTAGATACCGGGGGAGATAAGCTCTTCCATCGTCTGAATCCCTGCTTAGGCGTTTTTGCGGATGACTTGGCCGTCGCGGCACATCAGGCACGCGGCGACGATGTCGTCTTCGAGGTTCACTTCGAACTGGCCTTCTTTGGTGAATACCAGCTTCAGGAAGTCCAGCAGGTTGCGTGCGTACAGCGCCGAGGCGTCTGCGGCGACTTCACCGGCGAGGTTGGTCGGGCCGACGATGGTCACGCCGTTCTCGATCACGACCTGATCGGCCACGGTCAGCGGGCAGTTGCCACCCTGGGCTGCAGCGAGGTCGATGACCACCGAGCCGGGTTTCATCTGCGCCACAGTGTCCGCGCTCAACAGCGTCGGTGCCTTGCGACCCGGGATCAGTGCGGTGGTGATGACAATGTCAGCCTGCTTGGCGCGCTCGTGCACGGCCTGGGCCTGACGCTGCATCCAGCTCGCCGGCATCGGGCGTGCGTAACCGCCGACGCCGACCGCGCATTCGCGTTCTTCATCGGTCTCGTAAGGCACGTCGACGAACTTGGCGCCGAGGGACTCGATCTGTTCCTTCACCGCCGGACGTACGTCGGACGCTTCGATGACGGCACCCAGACGTTTCGCCGTGGCAATCGCCTGCAACCCGGCTACACCGGCCCCCAGAATCAGCACGCGCGCCGCCTTCACGGTGCCCGCAGCGGTCATCAGCATCGGCATGAAGCGCGGATAATAGTGAGCAGCCAGCAGCACGGCCTTATAGCCGGCAATGTTCGCCTGGGACGACAGCACGTCGAGGCTCTGGGCCCGAGAGGTCCGTGGCGCCGCTTCCAGGGCGAACGCGGTGATCCCGCACTCGGCCATCTTCGCGATGGTGTCGTTGTTGAACGGGTTGAGCATGCCCACCAGCACCGTTCCGCGCTTGATCAGCGTCAGTTCGGCATCGCTTGGCGCGACCACTTTGAGAATCAGCTCGGCGCCAAATGCGTCATTGGCACTGCCAATGGTCGCGCCTGCCGCTTCATAGGCACTGTCGACAACGCTGGCTTTAACGCCGGCGCCGGTTTGCACAGTGACCTTATGACCTTGGCTGATCAGCTTTTTAATGGTTTCCGGGGTTGCAGCAACCCGTGTTTCACCGGTCTGGGTTTCGAGAGGAACACCAATGTGCACGTCAAATCTCCTGCGTGATCTTATTGAGTAAACCCATGCACTGCGGATGGTGCGACTGGGGCGGCCGATCAGCACGATCCCGCCAAATCAGGGCGGGGCGCGGCATTTTGCAGGCGAAGTTTATGCCCTTCAAGGGATTATGACGGGTGACGGAAAATTAACTACAAGTCATCCCGTGACCGAATGTCGCAGATGGCCAGTTGAATCCCTTGCAGGCCGTGCCTTTCAAGGAGTCTGGATGAATTTGAAGAAATTTCTCATCGGTGGCGTGAATAGGCCGCAATGAGTCGCGAATGAGGGCGCAAAGCCGCGCCGGCAGGCGCTTGTGGGACGTCTGTACGACTTTCGGATACAGTCTGTCTATTTGCGACAAATAGTTATATCTGTAGGGCTTTGATTTTCCTGACTACGGGGTTAGTAATCGCTGAAGCCCTTTAGCCTTCTAGGTTGTAGCTGTGTGCCTGGTTCACCAGCCAGTCGCGAAAAGCCTTGAGTGACGCGGATTCGACCTTTCGCTCTGGAATCATCAGGTAATACGCCTTGATGCTGGAGAGCGCGTTCGGGTTGGCAATCACCAAGCGTTTCTCGGCCAGTTCGCGCTGAATCAGGAAGGGTGGGATCAGCGCGATGCCCATGTCGTGCATGGCCGCCTGGGCCAGCATGGAGAATAGCTCGTAGCGCGGACCTGTCATGTCGCGGGGGATGTTCAGGTGTTGCGAGTTGAACCACTGTCGCCAGGCGTAGGGGCGGGTGGTTTGCTGGAGCAGCGGCAGATCGGCGATTTCATCGGGTGTCAGATTCGTCTTGTTGCCGAGCAGGACGGGACTGCATACCGGCATCGGATTCTCGCCCATCAGCCTGTGGGATTCGGTACCGGACCAGTCGGCATCGCCAAAGTAGATGGCGGCATCGAATTCGGTGTCGGCAAACAGGAACGGGCGGGTGCGGTTGGTCAGGTTGACCGTCACTTCCGGATGTTTGAGCTGGAAGTCCTTCAGTCTTGGCAACAGCCATTGCGTGCCGAACGTGGGCACCACGGCGAGCTCAATCACATTGGTGCCTTGCTGGCCCATCACCGACAGGGTGTCGCGCTCAACGGCGTCGAGTTGCGTGGCGACCCGACGACTGTAGGAAAGGCCCGCTTCCGTCAGCTTCACTCCGCGACGCGAGCGTCGGAACAGTTCGACGCTGAGGAAGTCCTCGAGGCTGGCGATCTGTCGACAAATGGCGCCCTGTGTGAGGGAAAGTTCTTCGGCGGCCTTGGTAAAGCTCTCGTGTCGAGCGGCGGCTTCGAAGCTGATCAGGGCGGTGGTGCTGGGTATCTTGCGGCGCATGTACGTCAACCTCACTAATACATTGCTTAATCGGCATTTCGCGACGTTTCGGAGTGAGAAATTAGCACAACAGGATGCGAAAACCTCGTTTGCCGGGATGACGAAGCGGGCCTAGGATCAATGCCACGTTAATTCACCCGATTTGCGAGGACTCACTCATGGGCGGCAAAGCTAGCTTCAACTGGATCGATCCCCTGCTGCTGGATCAACAGCTGACTGAAGAAGAACGCATGATCCGCGACACTGCCGAGCAATTCGCCCAGCAGAGCCTCGCGCCGCGCGTTCTCGAAGCCTTCCGCCATGAGAAGACCGATCCGGCGATCTTCCGTGAAATGGGTGAGGTCGGCCTGTTGGGCGCGACCATCCCCGAGCAGTACGGTGGCAGCGGCCTCAACTACGTCAGCTATGGCCTGATTGCCCGTGAAGTCGAGCGTGTCGACTCTGGCTACCGTTCGATGATGAGCGTGCAGTCTTCGCTGGTGATGGTGCCGATCAACGAATTCGGTACCGAAGCACAGAAGCAGAAGTATTTGCCGAAGCTGGCTTCCGGCGAGTGGATTGGCTGCTTCGGTCTGACCGAGCCGAACCACGGTTCCGACCCGGGCGCGATGATTACGCGTGCACGCAAAGTGGAAGGCGGCTACAGCCTGACCGGCGCCAAGATGTGGATCACCAATAGCCCGATCGCCGATGTGTTTGTGGTCTGGGCCAAGGACGATGCCGGCGACATTCGTGGCTTCGTTCTGGAGAAGGGCTGGAAAGGCCTGAGCGCACCGGCCATTCACGGCAAGGTCGGCCTGCGGGCTTCGATCACCGGTGAAATCGTCATGGACAACGTGTTCGTGCCGGAAGAGAACATCTTCCCGGACGTGCGCGGTCTGAAAGGTCCGTTCACCTGCCTCAACTCTGCGCGTTACGGCATCTCCTGGGGTGCGCTGGGCGCCGCCGAGTTCTGCTGGCACACCGCTCGCCAGTACACCTTGGATCGTCAACAGTTCGGTCGTCCGCTGGCCGCTACTCAGTTGATCCAGAAGAAGCTGGCTGACATGCAGACCGAGATCACTCTGGCGCTGCAAGGCTGCCTGCGTCTGGGTCGCATGAAGGACGAGGGCACCGCTGCGGTTGAAATCACTTCGATCATGAAGCGTAACTCTTGCGGCAAGTCTCTCGAGATCGCCCGCATGGCGCGTGACATGTTGGGCGGCAACGGGATCTCCGATGAATTCGGTGTGGCCCGTCACCTGGTCAACCTGGAAGTCGTGAATACCTATGAAGGTACCCATGACGTTCACGCGCTGATCCTCGGTCGTGCGCAGACCGGCCTGCAGGCGTTCTATTAACAGGAGAGCGACCATGGGCGCGCTGTCGCATCTGCGGGTACTGGATTTATCGCGAGTGCTGGCCGGCCCGTGGTCTGGTCAGATTCTGGCCGACCTTGGGGCGGAAGTGATCAAGGTCGAGCGCCCGGGCAATGGTGACGACACTCGCGCCTGGGGGCCGCCTTTCCTGAAAGACGCTTACGGCGAGAACACCAGCGAAGCGGCTTACTACCTGTCGGCCAATCGCAATAAGCAATCGGTGACGATCGACTTCACTCGCCCCGAGGGGCAGAAGCTGGTTCGGGAGCTGGCAGCCAAATCCGATATCCTGATCGAAAACTTCAAGGTGGGTGGTCTGGCGGCTTATGGCCTGGATTACGAGTCGCTGAAGGCGATCAATCCGGATCTGATCTATTGCTCGATCACAGGTTTCGGACAAACCGGGCCGTATGCCAAGCGTGCGGGTTATGACTTCATGATTCAGGGTCTCGGTGGGCTGATGAGTCTGACCGGGCGACCTGAAGGTGATGAGGGCGCCGGCCCGGTGAAAGTGGGCGTGGCGCTTACGGATATCCTGACGGGGTTGTATTCGACCGTGGCGATCCTGGCAGCGCTGGCTCATCGTGATCACGATGGCGGTGGGCAGCATATCGATATGGCGCTGCTGGATGTGCAGGTGGCATGCCTGGCCAATCAGGCGATGAACTATCTGACGACGGGCGCTGCGCCAAAGCGGCTGGGGAATGCGCATCCGAACATCGTGCCATATCAGGATTTTCCTACGGCAGACGGTGACTTCATTCTCACGGTGGGTAATGACGGACAGTTTCGCAAGTTTGCCGAAGTGGCGGGTCAGCCGCAGTGGGCTGACGATCCGCGATTCGCGACGAATAAGCTGCGGGTGGCGAACCGGGCTGTGCTGATTCCGCTGATCCGCCAGGCGACGGTTTTCAAGACCACCGCGGAGTGGGTGAGTCAGCTGGAGCAGGCTGGTGTGCCGTGTGGGCCGATCAATGATCTGTCGCAGGTGTTTGAGGATCCACAGGTGAAGTCTCGTGGTTTGGCGATCGAGCTGCCGCATGCGCTCGCGGGAATGGTGCCGCAGGTGGCCAGCCCGATTCGGTTATCGCGGACTCCTGTCGAGTATCGGCTTGCGCCTCCTTTGCTGGGTGAGCATACGCTTGAGGTTCTGCAGCGTGTGTTGGGCTTGGGGGCGGGGGCAGTGGCTGCGATGAAAGAGGATGGAGTGCTCTGATTGTTCTCTCTATATATAGAGGGAGCGTTGATCCTTTCTTCTATATAGACAGAATCGGGTGTTTTTCAGCCTATCTGCAACTTATTGAAAGAAAAGCGAAATTAATGGTTGACGGCAGATTCTGAGTCTCTATAATTCGCCCCACTTCCGGCGCAGTCGAAACGGAAAACTCCTTGAGATTCAATGAGTTAAGTAGGTTTCGAAGTGGAGTGCTTCAGTTTATCGAAGCCTGGAAGCAGTTGGAAATGCCGGATTGTTACGGCGCTTTCAACGGTTCGATCTTCTCGGTCGAAAGCGGAGAAAAAGAGGTGTTGACAGCAGCGTGTGACGCTGTAGAATTCGCCTCCCGCTAACGAGAGATCGGAAGCGCAAGTGGTTGAAGTTGTTGAAGAAATCTTCGAAAACTTCTGAAAATAATCACTTGACAGCAAATGAGGCTGCTGTAGAATGCGCGCCTCGGTTGAGACGAAAGATCTTAACCAACCGCTCTTTAACAACTGAATCAAGCAATTCGTGTGGGTGCTTGTGGAGTCAGACTGATAGTCAGCAAGATTATCAGCATCACAAGTTACTCCGCGAGAAATCAAAGATGTAACCAACGATTGCTGAGCCAAGTTTAGGGTTTTCTCAAAACCCAAAGATGTTTGAACTGAAGAGTTTGATCATGGCTCAGA
>NZ_BQHI01000008.1 GCF_021603585.1 Pseudomonas sputi
CGTTGATAGGTTGGGTGTGTAAGCGCTGTGAGGCGTTGAGCTAACCAATACTAATTGCCCGTGAGGCTTGACCATATAACACCCAAGCAATTTGAGTCGAAAGGCCAGATTGCGGTGTGTGAAGACGCAATGAACCGAAAGTTCGACGTTCACAAGATACCGACAGCTGTCACATACCCAATTTGCTGAAGCGAGGCCAGCCGGCCGCGAGTCAGTACCCGAATTTCTTGACGACCATAGAGCGTTGGAACCACCTGATCCCATCCCGAACTCAGAAGTGAAACGATGCATCGCCGATGGTAGTGTGGGGTTTCCCCATGTGAGAGTAGGTCATCGTCAAGATTAAATTCCGAAACCCCAATTGCGAAAGCAGTTGGGGTTTTGTTTTGTCCGCAGGAAAATGAATTGTTTGAATTCTATGCAGTGGCCCCGTGCATGGCTATTATTCGGGCCTCATTCTGAGGCGAGATCTGCATGCTGACGTTGTTGAACCTTCTGAAGGATGGTCGATTCCATTCCGGTCAGGCCCTGGGTGTTGCCTTGGGAATTAGTCGAAGTGCGGTGTGGAAGCAGCTTCAGCATTTGGAGGTGGAGCTTGGGTTATCCATACATAAAGTTCGAGGGAGGGGCTATCAATTAGCCTCGCCGCTGACGTTGCTTGATTCGCTCAAAATAGAGGAAGGTCTTGTCGGCTTGTCTGTCAGTGTCTTCGATTCTATCGACTCAACTAATGCTGAATCGTTGCGCGCCGTCGATCGAGGCCGGGTGGCGCCCTTTCTAATATTGGCTGAGCGGCAGAGCTCCGGGCGCGGGCGCAGAGGTCGTAAATGGGTAAGCCCGTTTGCCGAAAACCTTTATTACAGTCTCGTGTTGCGTGTTGATGGTGGGATGCGTCAGCTTGAAGGGTTAAGTCTCGTTGTTGGTCTCGCGGTCATGCAGACCTTGCGCGCGCTTGGGGTGCAAGGTGCTGGGCTGAAATGGCCCAATGATGTATTGGTCGGGCAAAAAAAAATCGCCGGGATACTGTTGGAGCTGGTTGGTGATCCGGCAGACGTGTGCCATGTAGTGTTGGGCATAGGCATCAATGTGAACATGCAGGCTACAGATGAAGTCGATCAGCAATGGACTTCGATGCGTTTGGAGTCGGGCAAATCCTGTGATCGCAACAATCTGGCGGTTGAGCTGAGTAAGCGGCTGCAACTCTATTTGCAACGGCACCAAACTGACGGCTTCTCTACGCTTCAGGCGGAGTGGGAGGCAAGCCACTTGTGGCAAGGAAAGCCGGTTTCTCTCACTGCCGGCGTCAATCAGGTGGATGGTGTGGTGCTAGGAATTGATAATCAAGGTGCGCTCCGGCTGAAGGTGGATGGTATGGAAAAAGTCTTTAGTGGTGGTGAGCTCAGCTTGAGGTTGCGTGATGATTCTTGAGCTTGATTGTGGAAACAGCTTTATCAAATGGCGGGTGCTGAGTGCTGAGGCGGGTGCTCTGGTCGCGGAAGGTGTAGTTGATTCTGATGGGGCATTGGTCGAGGGGCTTCGATCGCTAGAGAACATGTCTCTCGATAAATGCCGCCTCGTCAGCGTAAGAACCGAAGAAGAGACCCGTTTGCTGATTGGTTTGCTCGAGCGGGAGTTCGGTATTTCCGTTATCTGTGCGGCGCCAGCTCGCGAGATGTCCGGCGTGAAAAATGGTTACGACGATTATGAGCGCCTTGGCCTCGATCGCTGGCTGGCGATGCTTGGTGGTTTTCGCTTGGCTAAAGGGGCTTGTCTGGTACTTGATTTCGGGACGGCGGTGACTGCCGATTTCATCTCGGCGGACGGTGAGCATCTGGGAGGTTTCATTTGTCCTGGCATGCCGCTAATGCGTAATCAGTTGCGTACCCATACCCGAAAAATTCGCTATGGAGATCTCGTGGCGGAGCGGGCATTGATGAGTCAGGCTCCGGGGCAAAATACGGCTGAGGCTGTAGAGCGTGGCTGTTTGTTGATGCTCAGGGGGTTCGTATTGACCCAGTTAGAGATGGCGCATTCCTACTGGGGTGATGACTACAGTGTCTTCATTACGGGTGGTGATGCGGAGCTGGTCTCGGATATTGCTCCGGAGGCCCGCGTTGTTTCCGATTTGGTGTTCGTGGGTTTGGCTATGGCGTGTCCTTTTTCCTGAGGTTGGTATGCGTTGGTTGTTCCTTCTGCTTCTGGTACTCAATGTGTTTTATTACGTCTGGCATCAGCAGGAGGCGCCGCTGCGTGCAAAGGATGTTACGCCGCTCAGTCTTTATCGTGGCCCGCAACAAGATATTCGCTTGTTGAGTGAGGCGGGTGGTAATGCTTTTCGTGAAAAAAGGACTGGGGCAAAGTCTGATAGTCAGTGCCTATATATAGGTGGCTTGAGTCGCCCTGAGTCTGCTCGGGCATTGGAGCAGCGTTTTGCTGAAGTGGGGGCCAAAGCTCTTCAATTGCCGAAAGAGTCTCCCGGCGGCTCATATTGGTTCCAGGTCACCCCCGAAACCCAGTGTTTGCTGGGGGATGCTCAACTTCAAAACCTTTCCAAGGAATTCAATGAGTTAAAACATAAAATAATGCCGTGCGAGGGGGTTGCACCTGCTGAATAGTTTGCATAGAATGGCGCCCGCTCCACAGCGAAGACCTGAAAAGGTTGGTGCGGCGGAGTGGTGTCAATGCAGCTAACCTCAGGTTTTTAAATGAGAAAATGCTTGACAGGGGTTTGGCATAGTATAGAATGCCGGCCTGATTAGGAGGGGTTCCCGAGCGGCCAAAGGGATCAGACTGTAAATCTGACGTCTACGACTTCGAAGGTTCGAATCCTTCTCCCTCCACCAGATTTTAGCGTGAGCTGCAGGCTCCGCGGGTATAGTTTAGTGGTAGAACCTCAGCCTTCCAAGCTGATGATGCGGGTTCGATTCCCGCTACCCGCTCCAAGTTTGCAGGTTGTGCAAGGCGTTACGCTCTTGTAGCTCAGTTGGTAGAGCACACCCTTGGTAAGGGTGAGGTCAGCGGTTCAAATCCGCTCAAGAGCTCCATATAACAAGGCAGATATGAAAATATCTGCCTTTGTTTTAATGGTTTGTGTTGTTTGCTCAATTTCTTCTGTTAGGGGTGATATCGATGGCTAAGGAAAAATTTGATCGTTCCCTGCCGCACGTCAACGTAGGGACCATTGGTCACGTCGACCACGGTAAAACCACTCTGACCGCTGCTCTGACTCGCGTCTGCTCCGAGGTTTTCGGTTCGGCCGCAGTTGAATTCGACAAGATCGACAGCGCTCCAGAAGAAAAAGCTCGCGGTATCACCATCAACACCGCGCACGTTGAGTACAACTCGAACATTCGTCACTACGCTCACGTTGACTGCCCAGGTCACGCTGACTACGTGAAGAACATGATCACTGGTGCTGCGCAGATGGACGGCGCGATCCTGGTTTGCTCGGCCGCTGATGGTCCGATGCCGCAAACCCGTGAGCACATCCTGCTGTCCCGTCAGGTAGGCGTTCCGTACATCGTGGTTTTCCTGAACAAGGCTGACCTGGTAGACGACGCTGAGCTGCTGGAACTGGTTGAGATGGAAGTTCGCGACCTGCTGTCCACCTACGACTTCCCAGGCGACGACACCCCGATCATCATCGGTTCGGCTCGTATGGCGCTGGAAGGCAAAGACGACAACGAAATGGGCACCAGTGCTGTCAAGAAGCTGGTGGAAACTCTGGACAGCTACATCCCAGAGCCAGAGCGTGCTATCGACAAGCCGTTCCTGATGCCAATCGAAGACGTGTTCTCGATCTCGGGTCGCGGTACTGTTGTAACTGGTCGTATCGAGCGCGGTATCGTTCGTGTTCAAGACGCCCTGGAAATCGTTGGTCTGCGTGACACCACCACCACCACCTGCACCGGTGTTGAGATGTTCCGCAAGCTGCTGGACGAAGGTCGTGCTGGCGAGAACTGCGGCGTTCTGCTGCGTGGCACCAAGCGTGACGACGTTGAGCGTGGTCAGGTTCTGGTCAAGCCAGGTTCGGTTAAGCCGCACACCAAGTTCACCGCAGAAGTTTACGTTCTGAGCAAGGAAGAAGGCGGTCGTCACACTCCGTTCTTCAAAGGCTACCGTCCACAGTTCTACTTCCGTACTACTGACGTGACTGGTAACTGCGAGCTGCCAGAAGGCGTTGAAATGGTAATGCCAGGTGACAACATTCAGATGACTGTTACCCTGATCAAAACCATCGCGATGGAAGACGGTCTGCGTTTCGCAATCCGTGAAGGCGGCCGCACCGTTGGTGCTGGTGTTGTAGCCAAGATCATCGAGTAAACAGTTGTAATGTCTTTTTCGGGCCGGCATAATGGTCGGCCTGATTTTGTTTTAGGTCAGTAGCTCAATTGGCAGAGCGACGGTCTCCAAAACCGTAGGTTGGGGGTTCGATTCCCTCCTGACCTGCCAGATTCACTCGGTGTGTCTGGCTTTCTTTTCACAGGATCTTCATAGATGACTCCTAAGGCTGAAGCTCAAGGCTCTCGCTTCGATTTGCTCAAGTGGCTTGTAGTAGTCGCTTTGGTGGTTGTTGGCGTTGTTGGCAATCAGTATTACGCTGCTTCGCCGATCCTGTACCGTGTGCTCGCTTTGCTTGTTATTGCTGCTGTGGCTGCCTTTGTAGGTCTGCAAACAGCCAAGGGCAAGTCTTTCTTTGTACTGGTTAAGGAAGCTCGCACCGAGATTCGTAAAGTCGTATGGCCAACTCGCCAAGAGACCACGCAGACCACGCTGATTGTTGTGGCTGTTGTTCTGGTTATGGCGTTGCTGTTGTGGGGGCTTGATTCCCTGCTCGGCTGGCTTGTTTCCTTGATTGTCGGCTAAGGGTGTCCCGTGGCTAAGCGTTGGTACGTTGTGCATGCTTACTCGGGTTACGAGAAGCATGTCATGCGTTCGTTGATCGAGCGCGTAAAGCTGGCTGGCATGGAAGATGGCTTCGGCGAAATTCTGGTTCCCACTGAAGAAGTGGTTGAGATGCGTAATGGCCAGAAACGCAAAAGCGAGCGCAAATTCTTCCCAGGTTATGTGCTGGTTCAGATGGATATGAACGAGGGTACTTGGCACTTGGTCAAGGATACTCCTCGGGTGATGGGTTTTATCGGCGGTACTGCTGATAAGCCAGCACCAATCACAGATAAAGAAGCTGAGGCGATTCTGCGTCGCGTTGCCGACGGTAGTGACAAGCCGAAGCCGAAGACGTTGTTCGAGCCAGGTGAAACCGTTCGAGTCAATGACGGGCCTTTCGCTGACTTTAACGGTGTCGTTGAAGAAGTTAACTACGAAAAGAGCCGGATCCAAGTGGCGGTGCTCATTTTCGGACGCTCTACTCCGGTAGAGTTGGAGTTCAGTCAGGTCGAAAAGGTCTAGCTGAGCAAGCATCCCAACCCCGCAGCCCTAGGCTGTGGGGTTTTGTCGTCACTGGGATAAACGCGCAAGTAACCGGGGAGCCTTTCGAGGCGTTCGAACCCGTAATTGGAGTGCCTCATGGCCAAGAAGATTACCGCTTACATCAAGCTGCAAGTGAAGGCCGCTCAGGCTAACCCAAGCCCACCTGTTGGTCCTGCTCTGGGTCAGCATGGCGTGAACATCATGGAATTCTGCAAAGCTTTCAACGCCCGTACCCAGGGTCTGGAAGCGGGTCTGCCGACTCCAGTGATCATCACTGTCTACAGCGACCGTAGCTTCACTTTCGAAACCAAATCCACCCCTGCTTCGGTTCTGCTGAAGAAGGCGGCCGGTCTGACCAGCGGTTCCGCTCGTCCAAACACCGTTAAGGTTGGCACTGTTACCCGTGCTCAGCTGGAAGAAATCGCGAAAACCAAAAACGCGGATCTGACTGCAGCTGATATGGATGCAGCCGTGCGCACTATCGCCGGTTCTGCTCGTAGCATGGGCCTTAACGTGGAGGGTGTGTAATGGCTAAGCTGACCAAGCGCCAAAAGGCTATCGCTGAAAAAATCGAAGCGGGCAAGTCCTACAACTTCGAAGAGGCCGCAACTCTGCTGGCTTCGCTGCCGGCTGCCAAGTTCGTCGAGTCGTTCGACGTAGCTGTAAACCTGGGCGTAGACCCGCGTAAATCCGACCAGGTCGTTCGTAGCGCTACTGTGCTGCCACACGGCACTGGCAAGACTGTTCGCGTTGCTGTGTTCACCCAGGGTCCAGCTGCTGAGGCCGCTCTGGCTGCCGGCGCTGACCGTGTAGGTATGGACGACCTGGCTGCCGAAATGAAAGGCGGCGACCTGAACTATGACGTAGTGATCGCATCCCCGGATGCCATGCGCGTTGTAGGTCAACTGGGTCAGATCCTCGGTCCACGTGGTCTGATGCCTAACCCGAAAGTCGGCACTGTTACCCCAGACGTCGCTACCGCGGTTAAAAATGCCAAGGCTGGTCAGGTTCGTTATCGCACCGACAAAAACGGCATCATCCACACTTCCGTTGGCAAGATCGGCTTCGATGCCGTCAAGCTGAAGGAAAACGTTGAAGCCCTGATCGCTGATCTGAAGCGTATCAAGCCAGCTTCTTCGAAAGGTATCTACGTCAAGCGCGTTACCCTGAGCACCACTATGGGCCCAGGTCTGGTCATCGACCAGAGCTCGCTGGACGCGTAAGACAAAAATTGGCGCAGTTGACTGCGCCAATTGAAAGATTGGGGTCCCTGCCTGGCGGGGGCTATCCAAGACCGTAGGCGACGCAAGTCTTAAACCTCAAGCCTACGCAGATGGTGCTCCCGGTTCCTTACCGAATCAGACACCAAAACGACATTCGGTTTCGATCGAATGAAACGGTAACAAGCAGGAGTTAAACCCGTGGCAATTAATCTCGAAGACAAGAAGGCCATCGTCGCTGAAGTCAACGAGGCTGCCAAAGTCGCTCTGTCCGCTGTCGTGGTTGATGCCCGTGGCGTAACAGTAGGCGCAATGACCGGACTCCGTAAAGAGGCTCGTGAAGCTGGCGTTTACGTACGTGTTGTACGTAACACCCTGCTCAAGCGCGCTGTTGCTGGCACTTCATACGAAGTGCTGGGCGGCGCGTTCACCGGCCCGACCCTGATTGCATTCTCCAACGAACATCCGGGCGCTGCTGCTCGTCTGTTCAAGGAATTTGCCAAGGGTCAGGACAAGTTCGAGATCAAGGCAGCTTCGTTCGAGGGCAAGTTCCTCGCAGCGAATGAGATCGACGTGCTGGCAAGCCTGCCAACTCGCGACGAAGCTATTGCGAAACTGATGAGCGTGATTCAAGGCGCTACCAGCAAGCTGGCTCGTACTCTGGCGGCAATTCGCGATCAGAAAGAAGCAGCTGCAGCCTGAGGCTGAGCGTTTCCACTCTCGCGTATTTTTGTTTATTTCGACAGCCGTACAGGCTGTCCACCAAATCAGGAATTGAGTCATGTCTCTGACTAACGAACAAATCATCGAAGCAATCGGCCAGAAAACCGTTCTGGAAGTTGTTGAGCTGATCAAAGCAATGGAAGAAACCTTCGGCGTGACCGCTGCTGTTGCTGCTGCTGGTCCAGCTGCTGCTGCCGCTGTTGTTGAAGAGCAAACCGAGTTCAACGTTGTTCTGGTTGAAGCCGGCGAGAAGAAAGTCAACGTGATCAAGGCAGTTCGTGAACTGACCGGTCTGGGCCTGAAAGAAGCCAAAGAGAAAGTCGACGGCGCTCCTCAGGTTGTAGCTGAAGGCGTTTCGAAAGAAGCTGCTGAAGACGCTAAGAAGAAGCTGGAAGAAGCAGGCGCTAAAGTCGAGCTGAAGTAAGCATCGACTTTGCTCCTCCAGCCCGAGCGTCAAGCGACAGGCTGATGGCTGGTGGCTCTTGCCACCGGCCTTTTTCCGTTATTGGCAGCCGACTGGGTCGGTGTCGATAACGAGCTGTAACCACCCGATGCGGTGGCGCAAACCATGGGGTTTGCACGATTTTCTGGCTGCTCCCGTCGGGAGGGGCCAAACAAGCAGGTGACCAAGCTGGGGAACGCTGATGGCTTACTCATATACTGAGAAAAAACGTATCCGCAAGGACTTTAGCAAGTTGCCGGACGTCATGGATGTGCCTTACCTCCTGGCCATCCAGCTGGATTCGTATCGTGAATTCTTGCAAGCGGGAGCGACTAAAGATCAGTTCCGCGACGTGGGCCTGCATGCGGCCTTCAAATCCGTTTTCCCGATCATCAGCTACTCCGGCAATGCTGCGCTGGAGTACGTCGGTTATCGCCTGGGCGAACCGGCATTTGATGTCAAAGAATGCGTATTGCGCGGTGTAACTTTCGCCGTACCTTTGCGGGTAAAAGTGCGCCTGATCATTTTCGACAAAGAATCGTCGAACAAAGCGATCAAGGACATCAAAGAGCAAGAAGTCTACATGGGTGAAATCCCATTGATGACTGAGAACGGTACCTTCGTAATCAACGGTACCGAGCGCGTTATCGTTTCCCAGCTGCACCGTTCCCCGGGCGTGTTCTTCGACCACGACCGTGGCAAGACGCACAGCTCCGGCAAACTGCTGTACTCCGCGCGTATCATTCCTTACCGCGGTTCGTGGCTGGACTTCGAGTTCGACCCGAAAGACTGCGTCTTCGTGCGTATCGACCGTCGTCGCAAGCTGCCGGCCTCGGTTCTGCTGCGAGCACTCGGTTACACCACCGAAGAAGTGCTTGACGCGTTCTACACCACCAACGTATTCCACCTGAGCGGCGAAACCCTCAGCCTGGAGCTGGTGCCATCGCGCCTGCGTGGTGAAGTTGCGGTTCTGGACATCCAGGATGAGAAGGGCAAGGTCATCGTTGAGCAAGGCCGCCGTATTACCGCGCGCCACATCAACCAGATCGAAAAAGCCGGTATCAAGACGCTGGATGTGCCGCTGGACTACGTCCTCGGTCGTACGACCGCCAAGGCCATCGTGCATCCGGCTACCGGCGAGATCCTGGCGGAGTGCAACACCGAGCTGTCGACCGAAGTCCTGGCGAAAATCGCCAAGGCTGGCGTTGTACGCATCGAAACGCTGTACACCAACGACATCGACTGCGGCCCGTTCGTCTCCGACACGCTGAAGATCGACTCCACCAGCAACCAACTGGAAGCGCTGGTCGAGATCTATCGCATGATGCGTCCAGGCGAGCCGCCAACGAAAGACGCTGCCGAGACCCTGTTCAACAACCTGTTCTTCAGTCCTGAGCGCTATGACCTGTCTGCGGTCGGCCGGATGAAGTTCAACCGTCGTATCGGTCGTACCGAGATCGAAGGTTCGGGCGTGCTGTGCAAGGAAGACATCGTCGCGGTACTGAAGACTCTGGTCGATATCCGTAACGGTAAAGGCATCGTCGACGACA
Organism: Pseudomonas sputi; assembly: GCF_021603585.1. GTDB lineage: Bacteria > Pseudomonadota > Gammaproteobacteria > Pseudomonadales > Pseudomonadaceae > Aquipseudomonas > Aquipseudomonas sputi. Next base: position 9,366 of record NZ_BQHI01000008.1, read on the forward strand.
TCGACCACCTGGGTAACCGTCGTGTTCGCTGCGTTGGCGAAATGGCCGAGAACCAGTTCCGCGTTGGTCTGGTACGTGTTGAGCGTGCGGTCAAAGAGCGTCTGTCGATGGCTGAAAGCGAAGGCCTGATGCCGCAAGACCTGATCAACGCCAAGCCAGTGGCTGCGGCTGTGAAAGAGTTCTTCGGTTCCAGCCAGCTGTCGCAGTTCATGGACCAGAACAACCCGCTGTCCGAGATCACCCACAAGCGTCGTGTCTCTGCACTCGGCCCTGGCGGTCTGACTCGTGAGCGCGCGGGCTTCGAAGTCCGTGACGTACACCCGACTCACTATGGTCGTGTCTGCCCGATTGAGACGCCGGAAGGTCCGAACATCGGTCTGATCAACTCCCTGGCTGCTTACGCGCGCACCAACCAGTACGGTTTCCTTGAGAGTCCGTACCGCGTGGTGAAAGAGGGTGTGGTCACCGACGACATCGTGTTCCTGTCCGCCATTGAAGAAGCCGATCACGTGATCGCGCAGGCTTCGGCGACCATGAACGAGCAGAAAGTCCTGATCGACGAACTGGTGGCCGTACGTCACCTGAACGAATTCACCGTCAAGGCGCCGGAAGACGTGACCTTGATGGACGTTTCGCCGAAGCAGGTAGTTTCGGTTGCAGCGTCGCTGATTCCGTTCCTCGAGCACGACGACGCCAACCGTGCGTTGATGGGTTCGAACATGCAGCGTCAAGCTGTACCAACCCTGCGCGCTGACAAGCCGCTGGTCGGTACCGGCATGGAGCGTAACGTGGCTCGCGACTCCGGCGTTTGCGTCGTGGCTCGTCGTGGCGGCGTGATCGACTCCGTTGATGCCAGCCGTATCGTGGTTCGCGTTGCTGATGACGAAGTTGAAACCGGCGAAGCGGGTGTCGACATCTACAACCTGACCAAGTACACCCGCTCGAACCAGAACACCTGCATCAACCAGCGTCCGCTGGTGAGCAAGGGTGATCGTGTTCAGCGTGGCGACATCATGGCCGACGGCCCGTCCACCGACATGGGTGAACTGGCTCTGGGTCAGAACATGCGCATCGCGTTCATGGCATGGAACGGCTTCAACTTCGAAGACTCCATCTGCCTGTCCGAGCGTGTGGTTCAGGAAGACCGTTTCACCACGATCCACATTCAGGAACTGACCTGTGTGGCTCGTGACACCAAGCTTGGCCCAGAGGAAATCACTGCGGACATCCCTAACGTGGGTGAAGCTGCACTGAACAAGCTGGACGAAGCCGGTATCGTTTACGTCGGTGCTGAAGTCGGCGCCGGCGACATTCTGGTAGGTAAGGTCACTCCGAAAGGCGAGACCCAACTGACTCCGGAAGAAAAGCTGCTGCGTGCGATCTTCGGTGAAAAAGCCAGCGACGTTAAAGACACTTCCCTGCGTGTGCCAACCGGCACCAAAGGTACTGTCATCGACGTGCAGGTCTTCACTCGTGACGGTGTTGAGCGTGATGCTCGTGCCCTGTCGATCGAGAAGTCCCAGCTGGACGAGATCCGCAAGGATCTGAACGAAGAGTTCCGCATCGTTGAAGGCGCGACCTTCGAGCGTCTGCGTTCCGCTCTGGTAGGCCACAAGGCTGAAGGTGGCGCGGGCCTGAAGAAAGGTCAGGACATCACCGACGAAGTACTCGACGGTCTTGAGCATGGTCAGTGGTTCAAACTGCGCATGGCTGAAGATGCTCTGAACGAGCAGCTCGAGAAGGCCCAGGCCTACATCGTTGATCGTCGCCGTCTGCTGGACGACAAGTTCGAAGACAAGAAGCGCAAACTGCAGCAGGGCGATGACCTGGCTCCAGGTGTGCTGAAAATCGTCAAGGTTTACCTGGCAATCCGTCGTCGCATCCAGCCGGGCGACAAGATGGCCGGTCGTCACGGTAACAAAGGTGTGGTCTCCGTGATCATGCCGGTTGAAGACATGCCGCACGATGCCAATGGCACACCGGTCGACGTCGTCCTCAACCCACTGGGCGTACCTTCGCGTATGAACGTTGGTCAGATCCTTGAAACCCACCTGGGCCTCGCGGCCAAAGGTCTGGGCGAGAAGATCAACCGGATGGTCGAAGAGCAGCGTAAAGTCGCTGAACTGCGTACCTTCCTGGACGAGATCTACAACCAGATCGGCGGTCGTAACGAAGATCTGGACAGCTTCTCCGATCAGGAAATCCTGGATCTGGCGAAGAACCTGCGTGGTGGTGTTCCAATGGCCACTCCAGTGTTCGACGGTGCCAAGGAAAGCGAAATCAAGGCCATGCTGAAACTGGCAGACCTGCCAGAAAGCGGCCAGATGCAGCTGACCGACGGCCGTACCGGCAACAAGTTCGAGCGTCCAGTTACCGTTGGCTACATGTATATGCTGAAGCTGAACCACTTGGTAGACGACAAGATGCATGCGCGTTCTACCGGTTCGTACAGCCTGGTTACCCAGCAGCCGTTGGGTGGTAAGGCGCAGTTCGGTGGTCAGCGTTTCGGGGAGATGGAGGTCTGGGCACTGGAAGCATACGGTGCTGCTTACACTCTGCAAGAAATGCTCACAGTGAAGTCGGACGATGTGAACGGCCGGACCAAGATGTACAAAAACATCGTGGACGGCGATCACCGTATGGAGCCGGGCATGCCCGAGTCCTTCAACGTGTTGATCAAGGAAATTCGTTCCCTCGGCATCGATATCGATCTGGAAACCGAATAACACGTGACGCGATCGAGAGCGGGGCAGGATTGCCCGCTCTCTGCTCCGCCAGGAGGAAAGGCCTTGAAAGACCTACTGAATTTGCTGAAAAACCAGGGTCAAGTCGAAGAGTTCGACGCCATCCGTATCGGATTGGCCTCGCCTGAGATGATCCGCTCGTGGTCGTTCGGTGAAGTTAAAAAGCCGGAAACCATCAACTACCGTACGTTCAAGCCTGAGCGTGACGGTCTGTTCTGCGCCAAGATCTTTGGCCCGGTAAAGGATTACGAGTGCCTGTGCGGTAAGTACAAGCGCTTGAAGCACCGTGGTGTGATCTGCGAGAAGTGCGGCGTTGAAGTTGCACTGGCCAAGGTTCGTCGTGAGCGCATGGCGCACATCGAACTGGCTTCGCCGGTTGCCCACATCTGGTTCCTGAAATCGCTGCCGTCCCGTATCGGCCTGCTGATGGACATGACCCTGCGTGATATCGAACGCGTTCTCTACTTCGAGAGCTATGTCGTTATCGATCCGGGCATGACCACTCTTGAGAAAGGTCAGCTGCTGAACGACGAGCAGTACTTCGAAGCGCTGGAAGAGTTCGGTGACGACTTCGACGCCCGCATGGGTGCTGAAGCTGTGCGTGAGCTGCTGCACGCTATCGACCTGGAACACGAGATTGGCCGTCTGCGTGAAGAAATTCCGCAAACCAACTCCGAAACCAAGATCAAGAAACTGTCCAAGCGTCTGAAGTTGATGGAAGCCTTCCAGGGTTCCGGCAACCTGCCAGAGTGGATGGTGCTGACCGTTCTGCCGGTTCTGCCGCCAGATCTGCGTCCACTGGTACCGCTGGATGGTGGTCGTTTCGCGACTTCCGACCTCAACGATCTGTATCGTCGAGTGATCAACCGTAACAACCGCTTGAAGCGTCTGCTGGATCTGTCCGCTCCGGACATCATCGTGCGCAACGAAAAGCGTATGTTGCAGGAAGCTGTCGATGCACTGCTCGACAACGGTCGTCGTGGCCGCGCTATCACAGGTTCGAACAAGCGTCCTCTGAAATCCCTGGCTGACATGATCAAGGGTAAACAAGGTCGTTTCCGTCAGAACTTGCTCGGTAAGCGTGTTGACTACTCCGGTCGTTCGGTAATTACCGTAGGTCCGACCCTGCGTCTGCACCAGTGCGGTCTGCCGAAGAAGATGGCTCTCGAGCTGTTCAAGCCGTTCATTTTCGGCAAGCTGGAAATGCGTGGTCTGGCGACCACCATCAAGGCCGCCAAGAAAATGGTCGAGCGTGAGCTGCCAGAGGTTTGGGACGTTCTCGCTGAAGTGATTCGCGAACACCCGGTTCTTCTCAACCGTGCACCGACCCTTCACCGTCTGGGCATCCAGGCGTTTGAACCGGTACTGATCGAAGGTAAGGCTATCCAGCTGCACCCGCTGGTCTGCGCCGCGTACAACGCCGACTTCGACGGCGACCAAATGGCCGTGCACGTACCGCTGACGCTGGAAGCCCAGCTCGAAGCGCGTGCGTTGATGATGTCGACCAACAACATTCTGTCGCCAGCCAACGGTGAGCCGATCATCGTTCCGTCGCAGGACGTTGTATTGGGTCTGTACTACATGACTCGTGAAGCGATCAACGCCAAGGGCGAAGGTCGTGTGTTCGCGGATCTGCAGGAAGTTGACCGTGTGTTCCGTGCCGGCGAAGCCGCACTGCACGCCAAGATCAAGGTTCGTATCAACGAAACCGTGAATGATCGTGACGGCAACAGCGTGAACAACACCCGTATCGTCGACACCACTGTCGGCCGTGCGCTGCTGTTCCAGGTTGTGCCGAAAGGTCTGTCGTTCGACGTCGTCAACCTGCCGATGAAGAAAAAGGCGATCTCCAAGCTGATCAACCAGTGCTACCGCGTGGTGGGTCTGAAAGAGACCGTGATCTTCGCTGACCAGTTGATGTACACCGGTTTTGCCTACTCGACCATTTCCGGCGTTTCCATCGGTGTTAACGACTTCGTTATCCCGGATGAAAAAGCCCGCATCATCGGTGCTGCCACCGACGAAGTGAAAGAGATCGAGAGCCAGTACGCCTCCGGCCTGGTAACCCAGGGCGAGAAGTACAACAAAGTGATCGACCTTTGGTCGAAAGCGAACGACGAAGTCTCCAAGGCGATGATGGCCAACCTCTCGAAAGAGAAAGTCATCGACCGTCACGGCGACGAAGTCGAGCAAGAATCGTTCAACTCGATGTACATGATGGCCGACTCGGGTGCGCGGGGTTCCGCAGCACAGATTCGTCAGCTGGCCGGTATGCGTGGTCTGATGGCCAAGCCGGACGGTTCCATCATCGAAACGCCGATTACTGCGAACTTCCGTGAAGGTCTGAGCGTACTCCAGTACTTCATCTCGACTCACGGTGCTCGTAAAGGTCTGGCGGATACCGCATTGAAAACTGCGAACTCCGGTTACCTGACTCGTCGTCTGGTAGACGTGGCGCAGGATCTGGTCGTGACCGAGATCGATTGCGGCACCGAACACGGTCTGCTGATGACTCCGCACATTGAAGGCGGTGACGTTGTAGAGCCGTTGGGTGAGCGCGTATTGGGTCGTGTCATTGCCCGTGACGTATTCAAGCCGGGTACCGAGGACGTCATCGTTCCTGCAGGCACTCTGGTAGACGAGAAGTGGGTCGAGTTCATCGAGCTGAACAGCATCGACGAAGTGATCGTGCGTTCGCCGATCAGCTGCGAAACCCGCTATGGCATTTGCGCCAAGTGCTACGGCCGTGATCTGGCTCGTGGTCACCAGGTCAACATCGGTGAAGCGGTCGGCGTTATCGCTGCCCAGTCCATTGGTGAGCCGGGTACCCAGCTGACGATGCGTACGTTCCACATCGGTGGTGCGGCAAGCCGTACTTCCGCAGCCGACAGTGTTCAGGTGAAGAATGGCGGTACCGTCCGTCTGCACAACCTGAAACACGTTGAGCGTGTGGACGGCAATCTGGTTGCTGTGTCCCGTTCCGGTGAGCTGGCAATCGCTGACGACTTCGGTCGTGAGCGCGAGCGTTACAAGCTGCCGTACGGTGCCGTGATTTCGGTTAAAGAAGGTGACAAGGTCGACGCTGGCGCTATCGTGGCCAAGTGGGATCCGCACACTCACCCGATCGTTACCGAAATGAAAGGTACCGTGACCTACGTGGGCATGGAAGAAGGCATCACGATCAAACGTCAGACTGACGAATTGACCGGTATGACCAACATTGAAGTGCTTGATCCGAAAGATCGTCCAGCTGCCGGCAAGGACATTCGTCCAGCTGTGAAGATGGTCGATGACAACGGCAAGGATCTGTTGCTGCCAGGCACTGACGTTATCGCTCAGTACTTCCTGCCAGCCAACGCCCTGGTCGGTGTTGCGGACGGTGCGAAGATCGCGATCGGTGATGTTATCGCTCGTATCCCGCAAGAGACTTCGAAGACCCGTGACATCACCGGTGGTCTGCCGCGTGTTGCCGACCTGTTCGAGGCTCGTCGTCCGAAAGAAGCATCGATTCTGGCTGAAGTCAGCGGCACCATCGCGTTCGGTAAAGAAACCAAGGGCAAGCGCCGTCTGGTCATTACCCCGAACGACGGTAGCGATCCGTACGAAGAGCTGATTCCGAAGTGGCGTCACCTGAACGTGTTCGAAGGCGAACAGGTAAACCGCGGCGAAGTTATCTCCGACGGCCCGAGCGATCCGCACGACATCCTGCGTCTGCTGGGTGTGAGCGCGCTGGCCAAGTACATCGTCAACGAGATCCAGGACGTTTACCGTCTGCAAGGCGTGAAGATCAACGACAAGCACATCGAGACCATCCTGCGTCAGATGCTGCGTAAAGTTGAGATCTCCGAGTCTGGCGATTCCAGCTTCATCAAGGGCGACCAGATGGAACTGACTCACGTTCTGGTGGAGAACGAGCGTCTGAACGCGGAAGACAAGTTTGTCTCCAAGTTCACCCGCGTTCTGCTGGGTATCACCAAGGCGTCGTTGTCGACCGAATCGTTCATCTCGGCGGCTTCCTTCCAGGAAACCACCCGCGTATTGACCGAAGCGGCCGTAACCGGCAAGCGCGATTACCTGCGCGGCCTGAAAGAAAACGTGGTCGTGGGTCGTCTGATCCCGGCCGGTACCGGTCTGGCTTATCACAGCGAGCGCAAGCGTCGTCGTGATGCAGACAAGCCGTTGCGCGTAAGCGCCAGTGAAGTGGAAGCTGCACTGACCGAAGCGCTGAACTCGAGCGGTAACTGAGTTCTGCGAAAAATGAGCTGAGGCCCTGATCAAGCCGTTCATCGAGTCGAGACAATTTGTCGAGGTTCGACGAGCGGGGAGGTCGGGGCCTTGCCTTGACTGGGGACAAGATCCTCTTTAGACTCTTGATCCCCTAAATTTGGCGGGAATTCGTTCCTGCCATTTTGCTTTTCTTGCAAGACAATAGCGTCGCAAGACAACAGTGGAGCTAGTAGATGGCAACTATCAACCAGCTGGTACGTCAGCCGCGTAAGCGTATCGTCGAGAAATCCGACGTGCCTGCGCTGCAGAACTGCCCGCAACGTCGTGGCGTGTGCACCCGTGTGTACACCACTACGCCGAAAAAACCTAACTCGGCACTGCGTAAAGTATGCCGTGTGCGTCTGACCAACGGTTTCGAGGTTTCCTCGTACATCGGTGGTGAAGGCCACAACCTGCAAGAGCACAGCGTGGTACTGATCCGCGGCGGTCGTGTAAAAGACTTGCCAGGTGTTCGTTACCACACCGTTCGCGGCTCCTTGGATACTTCCGGCGTTAAAGGTCGTAACCAGGGTCGTTCGAAGTACGGTACCAAGCGTCCGAAGTAATCGGCCGTTTTGCAGATTTTCATTTTATTGAGTCGATAAGAGTAAGGTCGGGCGCGCATCCACTGGATCTGTCCCGAGCTAACCTGAAGACCGTTTGAGGGCTTATCAATGCCAAGACGTCGCGTAGCAGCAAAGCGTGAGATTCTGGACGATCCGAAATACGGAAGCCAAATCCTCGCCAAATTCATGAACCACGTTATGGAAAGCGGCAAGAAAGCCGTTGCCGAGCGTATCGTTTATGGTGCCCTGGAAACCGTTGCGGCTCGCAAGACCGGTACCGATCCCCTGGAACTCTTCGAAAAAGCACTCGACGCCATCGCTCCGCTGGTCGAAGTGAAGTCGCGCCGCGTTGGTGGTGCTACTTACCAGGTTCCGGTCGAGGTTCGTCCGTCCCGTCGTAACGCTCTGGCAATGCGCTGGTTGGTAGACTTCGCCCGCAAGCGTGGCGAGAAGTCTATGGCTCTGCGCTTGGCTGGCGAGCTGCTGGATGCTGCTGAGGGTAAAGGTGCTGCTGTTAAGAAGCGTGAAGACGTGCACCGTATGGCCGAAGCTAACAAAGCTTTCTCGCACTACCGCTTCTAATTTTAGCTTCACTAATTTTGCGAGGGCTTTATGGCTCGTACTACTCCGATTAATCGCTACCGTAACATTGGTATCGTCGCACACGTGGATGCTGGTAAAACCACCACCACTGAGCGCGTCCTTTTTTACACCGGCAAAAGTCACAAAATGGGCGAGGTGCATGACGGCGCCGCGACCACAGACTGGATGGTTCAGGAGCAGGAGCGTGGTATTACCATTACTTCTGCTGCCATTACCGCCTTCTGGAAAGGTTCCGAGAAGCAGTACCCACACGAGCATCGCTTCAACGTAATCGATACCCCGGGCCACGTAGACTTCACCATTGAAGTAGAGCGTTCCCTGCGTGTACTCGACGGCGCTGTCGTTGTGTTCTGCGGTACTTCGGGTGTTGAGCCTCAGTCGGAAACCGTATGGCGTCAGGCCAACAAATACGGCGTTCCACGTCTTGTTTACGTAAACAAGATGGACCGTGCTGGTGCCAACTTCCTGCGCGTGATCGGTCAGATCAAGCAGCGTTTGGGTCACACTCCGGTGCCGATCCAGCTGGCTATCGGTTCGGAAGACAACTTCCAGGGCCAGATCGACCTGATCAACATGCAAGCTGTCTACTGGAACGACTCTGATAAGGGTATGGTTCCGGTTCGCAAGGAAATCCCTGCGGACATGCTTGAACTGGCTGAAGAATGGCGCAACAACATGGTTGAAGCCGCCGCCGAAGCCAGCGAAGAGCTGATGAACAAGTACCTGGAAGGTGAAGAGCTGTCGATCGCCGAGATCAAGGCTGCTTTGCGTCAGCGTACTATCGCCGGCGAAATCGTTCTGGCCGTTTGCGGTTCTTCGTTCAAGAACAAGGGTGTTCCCCTGGTTCTCGACGCCGTTATCGACTTCCTGCCAGCTCCGACCGACATTCCTGCTATCAAGGGTTCCAACCCTGATAACGAGGAAGAGGAAATGGAGCGTCACGCAAGTGATGACGAGCCGTTTGCAGCACTGGCGTTCAAGATCGCTACCGACCCATTCGTGGGTACCTTGACCTTCGTCCGTGTTTACTCGGGCGTGTTGAACTCCGGCGACGGCGTGATCAACTCGGTTAAAGGCAAGAAAGAGCGCGTGGGTCGTATGGTGCAAATGCACGCAAACGCCCGTGAAGAGATCAAGGAAGTGCGCGCTGGCGACATCGCGGCCCTGATCGGCATGAAGGACGTCACCACTGGTGAAACCCTCTGCAACGCTGAGAAGCCAATCATCCTGGTTCGCATGGACTTCCCGGAGCCGGTTATTTCGGTTGCTGTAGAGCCTAAGACCAAGGATGACCAGGAAAAAATGGGTATCGCTCTGGGCAAGCTTGCTCAGGAAGACCCGTCTTTCCGCGTTAAAACTGATGAAGAGACTGGTCAAACGATCATCTCCGGCATGGGCGAGCTGCACCTGGACATCCTGGTTGACCGGATGCGCCGTGAGTTCAACGTCGAAGCCAACATCGGCAAGCCGCAGGTTTCGTACCGTGAGCGCATCACGAAGAACTGCGAAATCGAAGGCAAGTTCGTTCGTCAGTCCGGCGGTCGTGGCCAGTTCGGTCATTGCTGGATTCGCTTTGCTCCTGCTGACGAAGGTCAGGAAGGTCTGCAATTCCTGAACGAAGTAGTGGGTGGTGTGGTTCCTAAGGAATACATCCCGGCTATCCAGAAGGGTATCGAAGAGCAGATGAAGAACGGCGTTGTTGCCGGCTATCCGCTGATCGGCCTGAAGGCTACCGTGTTCGATGGTTCTTACCACGACGTCGACTCCAACGAGATGGCGTTTAAAGTGGCTGCTTCCATGGCGACCAAGCAACTGGCCCAGAAGGGCGGTGGTGAGTTGCTCGAGCCGATCATGGCGGTAGAGGTTGTTACGCCTGAAGACTATATGGGTGATGTGATGGGCGACCTTAACCGTCGTCGCGGCATGATCCAGGGTATGGAAGACACAGTGTCCGGCAAGGTTATCCGTGCCGAAGTTCCACTGGGTGAGATGTTCGGTTATGCGACCGACGTTCGTTCCATGTCCCAGGGTCGCGCAAGCTACTCTATGGAATTCAAAAAATACGATACGGCTCCGTCGCACATCGTCGAATCCGTTACCAAAAAACAAGGCTGATTCAGCCCCTTTAGGCTAGGAGTTAATTGTCGTGGCTAAAGAAAAATTTGATCGTTCCCTACCGCACGTAAACGTTGGCACCATCGGCCACGTTGACCACGGTAAAACCACTCTGACCGCTGCTCTGACTCGCGTCTGCTCCGAAGTTTTCGGTTCGGCCGTAGTTGAATTCGACAAGATCGACAGCGCTCCAGAAGAAAAAGCTCGCGGTATCACCATCAACACCGCGCACGTTGAGTACAACTCGAACATTCGTCACTACGCTCACGTTGACTGCCCAGGTCACGCTGACTACGTGAAGAACATGATCACTGGTGCTGCGCAGATGGACGGCGCGATCCTGGTTTGCTCGGCCGCTGATGGTCCGATGCCGCAAACCCGTGAGCACATCCTGCTGTCCCGTCAGGTAGGCGTTCCGTACATCGTGGTTTTCCTGAACAAGGCTGACCTGGTAGACGACGCTGAGCTGCTGGAACTGGTTGAGATGGAAGTTCGCGACCTGCTGTCCACCTACGACTTCCCGGGCGACGACACCCCGATCATCATCGGTTCGGCTCGTATGGCGCTGGAAGGCAAAGACGACAACGAAATGGGCACCACCGCTGTTAAGAAGCTGGTGGAAACTCTGGACAGCTACATCCCAGAGCCAGAGCGTGCTATCGACAAGCCGTTCCTGATGCCAATCGAAGACGTGTTCTCGATCTCGGGTCGCGGTACTGTTGTGACCGGTCGTATCGAGCGCGGTATCGTTCGTGTTCAAGACGCCCTGGAAATCGTTGGTCTGCGTGACACCACCACCACCACCTGCACCGGTGTTGAGATGTTCCGCAAGCTGCTGGACGAAGGTCGTGCTGGCGAGAACTGCGGCGTTCTGCTGCGTGGCACCAAGCGTGACGACGTTGAGCGTGGTCAGGTTCTGGTCAAGCCGGGTTCGGTTAAGCCGCACACCAAGTTCACCGCGGAAGTTTACGTTCTGAGCAAGGAAGAAGGCGGTCGTCACACTCCGTTCTTCAAAGGCTACCGTCCACAGTTCTACTTCCGTACTACTGACGTGACTGGTAACTGCGAGCTGCCAGAAGGCGTTGAAATGGTAATGCCAGGTGACAACATTCAGATGACTGTTACCCTGATCAAAACCATCGCGATGGAAGACGGTCTGCGTTTCGCAATCCGTGAAGGCGGCCGTACCGTTGGTGCTGGCGTCGTAGCTAAAATCATCGAGTGATCTCTTTATTGAGTCAGCTTTGATGAGTTGAAAGAGCCCCCGCTTAGCGGGGGCTTTTTTATTGGGTTGACACCTATCTGGGGCGTCTATAGAATTGCGCCTCCTTTTAACGGGCGTATTGCGCCCGGTGGGAATAGCAGCCGGAGTCTGAAATCCAATGCAAAATCAGCAAATCCGTATCAGGTTGAAGGCTTTTGACCATCGCCTGATCGACCAATCAACCCAGGAAATCGTGGAAACCGCGAAACGTACTGGTGCTCAAGTGCGTGGTCCAATTCCACTGCCTACCCGTAAAGAGCGGTTCACCGTTCTGGTTTCTCCGCACGTCAACAAAGACGCGCGTGACCAGTACGAGATCCGCACTCATAAGCGCGTTCTGGACATCGTCCAGCCAACGGATAAAACCGTTGATGCACTTATGAAGCTTGATCTTGCGGCCGGTGTGGAAGTGCAGATCAGCCTCGGCTAAGACTCGGTCTTGGTCGTGTAACGCTCTGAAATGGGCGGCCATAGCGGGTGAAAGCCCCGTACACTCATGAGGTTTACAACATGACTATTGGTGTAGTCGGTCGTAAAGCGGGTATGACCCGTATTTTCACCGAAGAAGGTGTCTCCATTCCGGTCACGGTCATTGAGATCGAGCCGAATCGCGTCACCCAGTTCAAAACTGAAGAAACCGATGGCTATCGTGCAGTGCAAGTCACTGTCGGCGAGCGTCGTGCTTCCCGTGTTACAGCTGCTCAGGCTGGCCACTTCGCCAAGGCGAACGTTGCCGCTGGTCGTACCGTAATGGAGTTCCGTCTTGAAGAAGGCGAGTACCAGGCCGGCGATCTGATCAACGCTGAAATCTTCGCTGCTGGTCAACTGGTTGATGTAACCGGTCAGTCCAAAGGTAAAGGCTTCCAGGGTACGATCAAGCGTTGGAACTTCCGCGGGCAAGATAATACCCACGGTAACTCCGTATCCCACCGCGTCCCAGGCTCTATCGGCCAGTGCCAGACTCCTGGTCGTGTATTCAAGGGCAAAAAAATGTCCGGTCATATGGGCGCTGAGCGCGTGACCGTGCAGTCCCTGGAAGTAGTGCGCGTGGACGCTGAACGCAATCTGTTGTTGGTCAAGGGCGCTGTACCTGGCGCTACTGGCGGCAACCTGGTTGTACGTCCGGCAGCCAAGGCTCGCGGTTAAGGGGAAGCTGACATGCAATTAAATGTAAATGACGCTCAAGCGATCGAAGTTTCCGAACTGACATTTGGCGGCGAGTTCAACGAGACGCTGGTTCACCAAGCAGTCGTGGCCTACATGGCTGGCGGCCGTCAGGGTAGCAAGCAGCAGAAGACCCGTTCCGACGTTCGTGGTGGCGGCAAGCGCCCATGGCGTCAGAAAGGTACTGGCCGTGCTCGTGCCGGTACTATCCGCAGCCCAATCTGGCGCGGCGGCGGCACCACCTTTGCAGCTCGTCCACAGGATCACTCCCAGAAGCTGAACAAGAAGATGTATCGCGCAGCAATGCGTTCCATCCTTGCTGAGCTGGTGCGTACTGATCGTCTGGTCGTGGTTCAGGATTTCGCAGTTGAAACTCCGAAAACCAAAGACCTGCTGGGCAAACTGAACAACATGAGCCTGACCGATGTTCTGATCGTGTCGGATGCTGTTGATCAGAACCTGTACCTGGCTGCTCGCAACCTGCCGCACGTAGATGTACGTGACGTGCAAGGTTCCGATCCAGTTAGTCTGATCGCATACGACAAGGTGTTGATCACCGTGTCGGCCGTGAAGAAATTCGAGGAGCTGCTGGGATGAACCAGGAACGCGTATTTAAAGTTCTGCTTGGCCCGCACGTTTCCGAGAAGGCTACGGTTCTGGCAGACAAGAAAGGCCAGTTCGTTTTCAAGGTTGCTACTGACGCAACCAAGCTGGAAATCAAGAAGGCCGTCGAAAGCCTGTTCAGCGTGAAAGTTGAGCGTGTTACTACCCTGAATGTTCTGGGTAAGAGCAAGCGCACCGCTCGCGGTCTGGGCAAGCGTAATGACTGGAAGAAGGCAGTTATCTCCCTTCAGCCAGGCCAAGATCTCGATTTCAGCAGCAGTGCTGAGTAAGGAAGGGGTGCATCATGGCAATCGTTAAATGCAAACCGACTTCCCCTGGCCGCCGTTTTGTGGTCAAGGTGGTCAACCAGGAGCTGCATAAAGGCGCTCCTCACGCACCGCTGCTCGAGAAAAAATCGAAGTCTGGTGGTCGTAACAACAATGGCCGTATTACCACTCGTCACATCGGTGGTGGTCATAAGCAGCATTATCGTCTGGTCGACTTCCGTCGCAACGACAAAGATGGCATCGCTGCCACTGTCGAGCGTATCGAATACGATCCAAACCGTACTGCTCACATCGCTCTGCTGCTGTACGCAGATGGCGAGCGTCGCTACATCATCGCCCCTAAAGGCGTGAGCGCTGGCGACCAGCTGATCGCAGGTGCTCTGGCACCGATCAAGCCGGGCAACGCTCTGCAACTGCGCAACATTCCAGTTGGTAGCACCGTACACGGCATCGAACTGAAGCCAGGTAAAGGCGCACAAATCGCTCGTTCCGCTGGTGCTTCGGCTCAGCTGATCGCTCGTGAAGGCGTTTACGTGACCCTGCGTCTGCGTTCCGGTGAAATGCGCAAAGTGCTGGCTGAGTGCCGTGCGACCCTGGGTGAAGTCTCGAACTCCGAGCACAGCCTGCGTTCGCTGGGTAAAGCTGGTGCCAAGCGCTGGCGTGGCGTTCGCCCAACCGTTCGTGGTGTTGCCATGAACCCGGTTGACCACCCACATGGTGGTGGTGAAGGTCGTACCTCTGGTGGTCGTCATCCGGTATCGCCATGGGGCTTCCCGACTAAGGGCGCGAAGACTCGTGGTAATAAGCGTACCGACAAAATGATCGTCCGTCGTCGCAAGTAAATAGAGGGATACGACAGTGCCACGTTCTCTGAAAAAAGGTCCTTTTATTGATCTTCACCTACTGAAGAAGATCGAAGTGGCGGCGGAAAAGAACGATCGCAAACCAATTAAGACTTGGTCGCGTCGTTCGATGATCCTGCCACAAATGGTCGGTCTGACCATCGCAGTACACAACGGTCGTCAGCACGTCCCAGTTCTCGTTAACGAAGACATGGTCGGCCACAAACTGGGCGAGTTCGCCGGTACCCGCAACTATCGCGGGCACGTGGCAGACAAGAAAGCCAAGCGTTAAGGGGTAAGGAAATGGAAGTAGCCGCTAAGTTGTCGGGCGCTCGAATCTCCGCCCAGAAAGCCCGCTTGGTCGCCGACCAGATCCGCGGGAAGAAGGTGGGCGAAGCGCTCAACCTGTTGGCTTTCAGCAGTAAGAAAGCCGCCGAGATCATGAAAAAAGTGCTGGAGTCGGCCGTAGCCAACGCCGAGCATAACGAAGGCGCAGACGTTGATGACCTGAAGGTCAGCACCGTTTTCGTCAACGAAGGGCGTTCGCTGAAGCGCATCATGCCACGTGCCAAAGGCCGTGCTGATCGCATCGTCAAGCGGTCTTGCCATATCACTGTCAAGGTTGCTGACAAGTAACGGAGTCGAAGAGATGGGTCAGAAAGTACATCCCATTGGCATTCGCCTGGGAATCGTCAAGGAGCACACCTCCGTCTGGTACGCAGACGGTCGGACTTATGCGGACTACTTGTTCGCTGATCTGAAGGTGCGTGAATACCTCCAAGACAAACTAAAAAGCGCGTCCGTAAGCCGTATCGATATCCATCGTCCGGCCCAAACTGCACGCATCACCATCCACACCGCTCGTCCAGGTATCGTTATCGGGAAGAAAGGTGAAGATGTTGAGAAACTGCGTCAGGACCTGACCAAGCAAATGGGTGTGCCTGTGCACATCAATATCGAAGAGATCCGCAAGCCGGAGCTCGACGGTATGCTGGTTGCGCAGAGCGTAGCTCAGCAGCTGGAGCGTCGTGTAATGTTCCGTCGCGCCATGAAGCGCGCTGTACAGAACGCCATGCGCATTGGTGCCAAAGGCATCAAAATCCAAGTGAGCGGTCGTCTCGGCGGTGCTGAAATTGCACGTACTGAATGGTATCGCGAAGGTCGTGTGCCACTGCACACCCTGCGTGCCGACATCGACTATGCCAACTACGAAGCTCACACCACTTACGGTGTGATCGGTGTAAAGGTTTGGATCTTCAAAGGCGAAGTAATTGGTGGTCGCCAAGAAGAGCTGAAGCCACAAGCACCAGCGCCTCGTAAAAAAGCTGCTAAGTAAGGGGTACGCCAAATGTTGCAACCTAAGCGTACGAAGTTCCGCAAGCAGATGACCGGCCACAACCGTGGTCTGGCACTGCGCGGTAGCAAAGTCAGCTTCGGCGAGTTCGCGCTGAAGTCTGTAGCTCGTGGTCGTCTCACCGCTCGTCAGATCGAGTCAGCGCGTCGTGCTCTGACCCGTCACGTAAAACGTGGCGGCAAGATCTGGATCCGTGTATTCCCGGACAAGCCGATCTCCAAAAAACCTCTCGAGGTTCGTATGGGTAAAGGTAAGGGTAACGTGGAGTACTGGGTTGCCCAGATTCAGCCAGGCAAAGTCCTGTATGAAATCGAGGGTGTTTCTGAAGAGCTGGCGCGTGAGGCTTTCGCCCTGGCTGCTGCAAAGCTGCCGCTCGCCACCTCCTTTGTTAAACGGACGGTGATGTGATGAAAGCGAATGAACTTCGTGAAAAATCCGCACAGCAGCTGAACGAGCAACTGCTCGGCTTGCTGCGCGACCAGTTCAATCTGCGTATGCAGAAAGCAACTGGCCAGTTGGGGCAGTCTCATCTGCTCTCGCAAGTTAAGCGTGACATCGCTCGCGTGAAGACTGTGCTCAACCAGCAGGCAGGTAAGTGATCATGGCTGAAGCCGAAAAAACTGTCCGTACGCTGACTGGCCGTGTTGTCAGCGACAAGATGGACAAAACCATCACCGTTCTGATCGAGCGTCGCGTTAAGCACCCGATCTACGGTAAATACGTTAAGCGTTCGACTAAGCTGCACGCGCACGACGAAACCAATCAGTGCCACATCGGCGACAAAGTCACTATTCGTGAAACTCGTCCGATGGCTAAGACCAAGTCTTGGGCGCTGGTTGATGTTCTCGAACGCGCTGTGGAAGTCTAAGGGCTAGGGGTCGGAGAAATTATATGATTCAGACTCAATCCATGCTCGATGTGGCCGATAACAGCGGCGCTCGCCGTGTTATGTGCATCAAGGTGCTGGGTGGCTCCCATCGTCGTTACGCTGGTATCGGTGACATCATCAAAGTTACCGTGAAGGAAGCAATTCCTCGCGGTAAGGTGAAAAAAGGCCAAGTGATGACTGCTGTTGTAGTCCGCACTCGTCACGGCGTACGTCGTGCTGATGGCTCCATTATCCGCTTTGATGGCAACGCTGCTGTTCTTCTGAACAACAAGCAAGAGCCGATCGGCACCCGTATCTTTGGGCCAGTGACCCGTGAACTTCGTACTGAGAAGTTCATGAAGATCGTCTCGCTCGCCCCAGAAGTGCTGTAAGGAGATCCGACATGCAAAAGATTCGTCGTGACGACGAGATCATCGTGATCGCCGGCAAAGACAAAGGTAAGCGCGGTAAGGTGCTGAAGGTTCTTGCTGACAACCGTCTGGTTGTTGGTGGTCTGAACCTGGTCAAGCGTCATACCAAGCCTAACCCGATGTCGGGCGTACAGGGCGGTATCGTCGAGAAAGAAGCGCCACTGCACGCTTCCAACGTCGCCATCTTCAATGGCGAAACCAACAAGGCTGACCGCGTTGGTTTCAAAGTAGAAGACGGTAAGAAAATTCGTGTCTTCAAGTCGACCCAAAAAGCGGTTGATGCTTGAACACTGCTAGGTAGAAGACCATGGCACGACTAAAAGAGATTTACCGGAAGGAAATCGCTCCGAAACTTAAGGAAGAACTTAAGCTTTCGAACGTGATGGAAGTTCCGCGCGTTACAAAAATCACCCTGAACATGGGTCTGGGCGAAGCTATCGGCGACAAAAAAGTCATCGAGCACGCTGTTGCTGACCTGGAAAAGATCACCGGCCAGAAAGTCGTTGTGACCTACGCTCGCAAATCCATCGCTGGCTTTAAAGTCCGTGAAGGTTGGCCGATCGGCGTCAAAGTGACTCTGCGCCGTGAGCGTATGTACGAGTTCCTGGATCGTCTGCTGTCGATCTCCCTGCCTCGGGTTCGCGACTTCCGCGGCCTGAATGCCAAGTCCTTCGATGGTCGTGGCAACTACAGCATGGGCGTGAAAGAGCAGATCATCTTCCCGGAAATCGACTACGACAAGATCGATGCTCTCCGCGGTCTGGACATTACCCTGACCACCACTGCCAAGAACGATGACGAAGGCCGCGCTCTGCTGCGTGCTTTCAAATTCCCGTTCCGCAACTGATTGGAGTAGGAAAATGGCCAAGAAGAGCATGAAAAACCGTGAGCTGAAGCGTCAGCTCACTGTTGCCAAGTACGCCACCAAGCGTGCAGCGCTGAAAGCTATCATCGTTGATCTGAACGCAAGTCCAGAAGCGCGTTGGGAAGCTACCGTAGCTCTGCAGAAGCAGCCTCGTGACGCAAGCGCTTCGCGCATGCGTAACCGCTGCCGCTTGACTGGTCGTCCGCACGGCGTTTACCGCAAGTTCGGCCTGGGCCGTAACAAGCTGCGTGAAGCTGCAATGCGTGGTGACGTTCCAGGTCTGGTTAAAGCCAGCTGGTAATTGCTGTCAAAGTCTCGATGGCTTGGTTCGCAAGAACCTGACCATCGGTGGCCTTGAACATGAATCAAGCCCCTTTTGGGGCTTGATTCATTTCTGGGGTGTGTCTAGAATGACCGGCTCGCCTGAGCCCGTGTTTTTTATGCCCGGAATTTCTCGGCGACAAGTAGTAGCCGCAAGGCTAATTTTTCTGTATTAGGAGCGTCTAGCCCATGAGTATGCAGGACCCGTTAGCGGACATGCTAACTCGAATCCGTAATGCCCAGATGGCTGAAAAGTCCGTCGTAAGCATGCCTTCTTCCACGTTGAAGGTGGCTGTAGCTAAAGTCCTGAAGGACGAAGGTTACATCGCGGGTTATCAGATCAGCAGCGAAACCAAGCCACTGCTGTCTATCGAGCTGAAATATTTCGAAGGCCGTCCGGTCATCGAAGAAGTCAAGCGCGTTAGCCGTCCAGGCCTGCGTCAGTACAAGTCCGTCGAAGAGCTGCCAAAAGTACGTGGCGGTCTCGGCGTGTCTATCGTCTCCACCAACAAAGGTGTGATGACTGATCGTGCTGCGCGCGCTGCCGGTGTCGGCGGCGAAGTTCTTTGCACTGTGTTCTAAGGGGGGATAAGCATGTCTCGCGTCGCTAAGAACCCCGTTAAGCTGCCAGCCGGTGTCGAAGTCAAATTCGCAGGCCAACAGCTTTCGGTGAAGGGTGCCAAGGGTACTCTTGAACTGAACGTCCATTCGTCCGTTGAAGTCGTTGAAGAAGCCGGTGAGCTGCGTTTTGCTGCTCGCAATGGCGATCAACAGACTCGCGCAATGGCCGGTACCACTCGTGCGTTGGTAAACAACATGGTCCAGGGCGTAAGCCAAGGCTTCGAGCGCAAGCTCCAGCTGGTCGGTGTTGGTTACAAAGCGCAAGCAAAAGGTCAGGTGCTGAACCTGGCTCTTGGCTTCTCGCACCCAGTGGATTACGAACTGCCGGAAGGCATCACCGCTGAGACTCCTAGCCAGACCGATATCCTGATCAAGGGCATCGACAAGCAGCTGGTAGGTCAAGTGGCCGCCGAGATCCGCGACTTCCGTCCACCAGAGCCGTACAAAGGCAAAGGTGTGCGCTACGCGGACGAAGTCGTCCGTCGTAAAGAAGCCAAGAAGAAGTAGGGCATAGCAAATGACCGACAAAAAAGTTACTCGACTGCGTCGCGCTCGCAAAGCACGCCTGAAAATGCACGAACTCGAAGTCGTGCGTCTCTGCGTGTTCCGCTCTTCGCAGCACATCTACGCCCAGGTCATTTCGGCCGACGGCAACAAAGTCCTGGCAAGCGCCTCGACTTTGGATAAAGAACTGCGTGATGGCGCCACTGGCAACATCGACGCGGCCACTAAGGTTGGCCAGCTGGTCGCTACGCGTGCTAAGGCCGCTGGCGTCTCGCAGGTGGCTTTCGACCGCTCTGGCTTCAAGTACCACGGCCGCGTTAAAGCGCTGGCTGATGCTGCTCGTGAAGCTGGGCTGGAGTTCTAAGTTATGTCAAATAACGACCAAAAGCGCGACGAAGGCTACATCGAGAAGCTGGTTCAAGTTAACCGCGTAGCCAAAACCGTTAAAGGCGGCCGTATCTTCACTTTCACCGCGTTGACCGTGGTTGGTGATGGTAAAGGGCGTGTTGGCTTCGGCCGTGGCAAGTCGCGTGAAGTGCCTGCTGCGATCCAGAAGGCAATGGAAGCTGCTCGCCGCAACATGATCCAGGTTGATCTGAACGGCACCACCCTGCAGTACGCAATGAAGTCTGCCCACGGCGCTTCGAAGGTGTACATGCAGCCTGCTTCTGAAGGTACCGGTATCATCGCAGGCGGCGCTATGCGTGCTGTCCTCGAAGTTGCTGGCGTTCAGAACGTTCTGGCCAAGTGCTACGGCTCGACTAACCCCGTAAACGTGGTTCACGCCACTTTCAAGGGTCTGAAGGCTATGCAGTCTCCTGAGTCCATTGCAGCCAAGCGTGGCCTGCGTGTTGAGGAGATCAAGTAATCATGGCTACCGTTAAAGTTACGCTGATCAAAAGCATGACCGGCCGCATCCCTAACCACAAACTGTGCGTTAAGGGTCTGGGTCTGCGTCGCATCGGTCACACTGTAGAAGTCCAGGATACTCCCGAGAATCGCGGGATGATCAACAAGGCTTACTACATGCTGCGTGTCGAGGGTTAATCGATGAAACTCAATGATCTGAGTCCAGCGCCGGGTTCCCGTCGCGAAAAGCATCGTCCGGGCCGTGGTATCGGTAGTGGTTTGGGTAAGACTGGTGGCCGTGGTCACAAAGGTCAGACTTCCCGCTCCGGTGGCACTATTGCTCCAGGCTTTGAAGGTGGTCAACAGCCACTGCATCGTCGCCTGCCGAAGTTCGGTTTCGTTTCCCTGAAGGCCATGGATCGCGCAGAAGTGCGTCTGTCCGAGCTGGCTAAAGTGGAAGGCGACATCGTCACCGTGCAGTCCCTGAAAGATGCCAACGTGATCAACGTCAACGTACAGCGTGTGAAAATCATGCTGTCCGGTGAAGTGACTCGCGCTGTCACTATCGGCAAGGGAATCGGCGCCACCAAAGGTGCGCGTGCGGCTATCGAAGCAGCTGGCGGCAAGTTCGAGGAATAAATGGCTAAGCAAGGTGCTCTCTCTGCGCTCGGCAAAGGCGGTATGTCTGAACTTTGGGCTCGTCTGCGTTTTCTGTTCCTGGCGATTATCGTCTACCGAATAGGCGCACACATCCCGGTTCCAGGTATCAATCCGGACCGACTCGCAGACCTGTTTCGACAGAATGAGGGGACCATTCTTAGCTTGTTCAACATGTTTTCCGGCGGCGCGCTGGAGCGGATGAGCATCTTTGCACTGGGGATCATGCCGTATATTTCGGCATCGATCATCATGCAGCTGATGACCGCTGTCAGCCCGCAGCTGGAGCAGTTGAAGAAGGAAGGTGAAGCTGGCCGTCGCAAGATCAGCCAGTACACCCGCTACGGCACCGTCGTCCTCGCTCTCGTCCAGGCCATTGGCATGTCCATTGGTCTGGCGGGGCAGGGCGTTGCGTTCACTGGTGACTTTGGCTTCCATTTCGTCGCGGTCTCCACGTTTGTGGCTGGCGCGATGTTCATGATGTGGCTGGGTGAGCAGATTACTGAGCGTGGTGTAGGCAACGGTATCTCGATGTTGATTTTTTCGGGTATCGTCGCCGGTCTTCCGAGAGCAATCGGGCAGTCTTTCGAGTCTGCACGTCAGGGCGATATCAACATCTTCGCTTTGGTTGCCATCGGTTTGCTGGCAGTAGCGATTATCGGTTTCGTGGTGTTCATTGAGCGTGGTCAGCGGCGTATCGCTGTTCACTACGCCAAGCGTCAGCAGGGCCGAAAGGTTTTTGCTGCGCAGACAAGCCACTTGCCGCTGAAGGTGAACATGGCCGGTGTTATTCCGGCTATTTTCGCGAGCAGCATTTTGCTGTTTCCGGCTTCGTTGGGTGCCTGGTTTGGTCAGTCTGAAGGTATGGGCTGGTTGCAGGACATCTCGCAGTCGATCGCTCCTGGTCAGCCGTTGAATATTCTGCTGTTTAGTGCAGGGATTATTTTCTTCTGCTTCTTCTATACGGCGTTGATGTTCAATCCGAAAGACGTAGCGGAAAACCTGAAGAAGTCCGGTGCCTTTATTCCGGGCATCCGTCCAGGTGAGCAGTCCGCACGCTATATTGATGGCGTTCTGACTCGCTTGACCATGTTCGGTGCTCTTTACATGACGGCCGTGTGCTTGTTGCCCCAGTTCCTGGTGGTTGCAGCAAACGTTCCGTTCTACCTTGGCGGGACCTCGTTGCTGATCGTGGTCGTGGTTGTGATGGACTTCATGTCCCAAGTACAATCGCACCTCGTTTCGCACCAGTACGAATCCCTGATGAAGAAAGCCAACCTGAAGGGTTACGGCAGCGGCATGTTGCGCTGAGTACCCATAAGGTTCGAGGAGTTGGTGATGAAAGTTCGTGCATCGGTGAAAAAGCTGTGCCGTAACTGCAAGATTATTCGCCGCGAAGGTGTTGTTCGAGTAATTTGCAGCGCGGAACCGCGTCACAAACAGCGCCAAGGCTGAGTGTGATTGTGCTTCAAGCCCGGTAGCTAGTGCGCTACCGGGTTGATTATTTGTTATTACAGCGATATTATCTCGCGCCCTATTTCTTGGCTTCCGGGGCGTAGGTAGCTGTCAATTGGAGTCCCACTGAATGGCCCGTATTGCAGGCGTTAACATTCCAGATAACAAGCATACTGTTATCTCGCTGACCTACATCTATGGTGTTGGTCGCACTACTGCACAGAAGATCTGTGCAGAGACTGGGGTAAACCCAGCCGCAAAGATCAAGGATCTGAGCGACGAGCAGATTGAACAGCTGCGTGGCGAAGTGGCGAAGTTCACCACTGAAGGTGACCTGCGTCGCGAAATCAACATGAAAATCAAGCGCTTGATGGACCTCGGTTGCTATCGCGGTCTGCGTCATCGTCGTGGTCTGCCAGTACGCGGTCAGCGTACCAAGACCAACGCGCGTACCCGTAAAGGTCCGCGTAAGCCGATCCGCAAGTAATCGCCCCAGCGAATCGACAGGAATTTAATCATGGCAAAACCTGCTGCTCGTCCTCGTAAAAAAGTTAAAAAGACAGTGGTTGATGGCATCGCCCACATCCATGCCTCTTTTAACAACACCATCGTGACCATCACCGACCGTCAAGGTAACGCTCTTTCCTGGGCTACCTCCGGTGGTTCGGGTTTCCGCGGTTCCCGCAAGTCCACCCCGTTCGCTGCTCAAGTAGCTGCTGAGCGTGCTGGTCAAGCTGCGCTGGAATACGGCCTGAAAAACCTCGACGTGAACGTCAAGGGCCCAGGTCCAGGTCGTGAATCCGCAGTCCGCGCTTTGAACGGCTGTGGCTACAAGATCGCCAGCATCACCGACGTGACGCCAATCCCGCACAACGGGTGCCGTCCGCCGAAGAAGCGCCGCGTGTAATCCAGGAGATTGTAAAGAATGGCTCGTTACATTGGTCCAAAATGCAAACTCGCTCGTCGCGAAGGCACCGATCTCTTCCTGAAGAGCGGCGTGCGCGCGATCGAATCGAAGTGCAACATTGAAGCAGCACCTGGTATCCACGGCCAGCGCCGCGGTCGCCAGTCCGATTACGGCACCCAACTGCGCGAAAAGCAGAAGGTCCGTCGTATCTACGGCGTTCTCGAGCGTCAGTTCAGCGGCTACTACAAAGCTGCTGCCAGCAAGAAAGGTGCAACCGGTGAAAACCTGCTGCAACTGCTCGAATGCCGTCTGGACAACGTTGTATACCGTATGGGCTTCGGTTCGACTCGTGCCGAATCCCGTCAGCTGGTATCGCACAAGTCGATCAGCGTTAACGGTCAGACCGTAAACGTTCCGTCCTACCAGGTTCGTGCTGGTGACGTGGTTGCTGTTCGCGAGAAGGCAAAGAACCAACTTCGCATTGTCCAAGCTCTCGAGCTGTGCGCCCAACGTGGTCGCGTAGAATGGGTAGAGGTAGATGCTGAGAAGAAGTCGGGCGTTTTCAAGAACGTTCCTGCTCGCAGTGATCTGTCCGCCGACATCAACGAAAGCCTGATTGTCGAGCTCTACTCCAAGTAAGTAAGGGCTAGAAAATAGGTGCATCCATGCAGATTTCGGTAAATGAGTTCCTGACACCCCGCCACATTGATGTGCAGGTTGTCAGTCCAACCCGCGCCAAGATCACTCTCGAGCCTCTCGAGCGTGGTTTTGGCCACACCCTGGGCAACGCGCTGCGCCGCATCCTGTTGTCCTCAATGCCCGGCTGCGCAGTAGTCGAGGCCGAGATTGACGGTGTGCTCCACGAGTACAGCGCCATCGAAGGTGTACAGGAAGACGTAATTGAAATCCTGTTGAACCTTAAAGGTCTGGCCATCAAGCTGCACGGTCGTGACGAAGTTACGCTGACCTTGTCGAAGAAGGGTTCGGGGGTGGTTACCGCTGCCGATATTCAGCTGGATCATGATGTCGAGATCGTTAATCCCGATCACGTAATCGCTAACCTGGCGTCTAACGGCGCCCTGAACATGAAGCTCACCGTAGCTCGTGGTCGTGGTTATGAACCAGCCGACTCGCGTCAGAGCGATGAAGACGAAAGCCGCAGCATCGGTCGCTTGCAGCTCGACTCTTCGTTCAGCCCGGTTCGCCGTATCGCATACGTGGTGGAAAACGCCCGTGTCGAGCAGCGTACCAACCTGGACAAGCTGGTTATTGATCTGGAAACCAACGGTACTCTGGATCCTGAAGAGGCTATCCGCCGTGCTGCAACCATCCTGCAACAGCAGTTGGCTGCGTTCGTCGACCTCAAAGGTGACAGTGAGCCAGTGGTTGTCGAGCAGGAAGACGAGATCGATCCGATCCTGCTTCGCCCGGTTGACGATCTGGAACTGACTGTACGTTCGGCTAACTGCCTTAAGGCGGAAAACATCTACTACATCGGTGACCTGATTCAGCGTACCGAAGTAGAGCTGTTGAAGACTCCGAACCTGGGCAAGAAATCCTTGACCGAAATCAAGGACGTTCTGGCCTCCCGCGGTCTGTCCCTCGGCATGCGCCTCGACAACTGGCCGCCTGCAAGTCTTAAGAAGGACGACAAGGCGACTGCCTGATCGTCGTAATCACCGAACGTAGTGTTTGGTAAGGAATGAACCATGCGTCATCGTAAAAGTGGGCGTCACCTGAGCCGCACCAGCTCGCACCGCAAGGCCATGTTCCAAAACATGGCGGTGTCGCTGTTCGAGCACGAGCTGATCAAAACTACTCTGCCAAAAGCCAAAGAACTGCGCCGCGTTGCCGAGCCGCTGATCACTCTGGCCAAGACAGACAGCGTTGCTAACCGTCGTCTGGCTTTCGACCGTACTCGTTCGAAAGCTATCGTTGGTAAGCTCTTCAACGACCTGGGCAAGCGTTACGCTACCCGTGAGGGTGGCTACCTGCGCATCCTCAAGTGCGGTTTCCGCGCTGGCGACAACGCGCCTATGGCGTACGTCGAACTGGTTGATCGTGCTGTCGGCGGTGAAGCTGTATCCGCTGAGTAAGACATCAGTCTGAAACAAGGAACCGGGCCTAGTGCCCGGTTTTTTGTGCCTGTAAGAAATGCGCTGTTCGTACAAGTTTCTAACCTGTTTGGGTCTGCACTATATGCGGGGAGTTATCGTTAGTTTTTCTCTATTGATGACTATAAGTTAATGAATTTGTGGCTGTCATATTGATGATCGATACTCCCCAACAAGCCGATTAGCCGGCAGTTCAAGACCGATAGAGGAAGAAGATCGCATGAGCCAGAACAAGACGCTTACGACCGCCAGTGGCGCACCTGTCGCCGATAACCAGAACTCTCGCTCCGCTGGCCCTCGTGGCCCTTTGCTGCTCGATGACTTCCATTTGATCGAAAAGCTTGCTCACTTCAACCGGGAAAATATTCCTGAGCGCCGTGTACACGCCAAGGGTTCGGGTGCCTACGGGACTTTCACCGTGACCCGTGACATTACGCAGTACACCAACGCCAAACTGTTTTCTGTTGTCGGCAAACAAACCCCGACCTTTCTGCGTTTTTCAACAGTGGGTGGCGAGCGTGGTTCGGCCGATACCGAACGCGATCCGCGTGGCTTTGCACTCAAGTTTTATACCGAAGAAGGCAACTGGGACATCGTTGGGAATAACACGCCAGTGTTCTTCATTCGCGATCCGCTGAAATTCCCTGACTTTATTCATACCCAGAAACGCCTGCCGCAAAGCAACCTGAAAAGTGCGCAGATGATGTGGGACTTCTGGTCGCATTCGCCTGAGGCGCTGCACCAGGTCACCATTCTGTTCTCCGATCGCGGCATTCCGGACGGCTATCGCCATATGCATGGTTTTGGCAGTCACACCTACAGCCTGATCAACGCACAAGGTGAGCGTCATTGGGTGAAATGGCACTACAAGACCAAACAAGGCATCAAGAACCTCGCGCCGGCAGAGGCGGCGCGCCTGGCGGGCACAGATCCCGATTACGCACAGCGTGATTTGTTCGAAGCGATCGAGCGCGGTGATTTCCCGAAATGGCGCGTTTGCATCCAGATCATGACTGAAGCCCAGGCTGCTGCGCACTACGAGAACCCGTTCGACGTGACCAAGACCTGGTCGCAAAAGGAGTTTCCACTGATCGAAGTGGGTGAGCTGGAATTGAACCGTAATCCGCTCAACTACTTTGCCGAGGTCGAGCAAGCGGCGTTCGGTCCAAGCAACATGGTGCCCGGTGTCGGTCTGTCACCAGATCGCATGCTGCAAGGTCGTGTGTTTGCTTACGCCGATGCCCACCGCTACCGCGTCGGCACCAACCACCAGCAACTGCCGGTGAATGCGCCGCGCAGCCCGGTGAACACCTATCAGCGCGACGGTTCGATGGCCTTTGGCAACAACGGTGGAGCTGCGCCGAACTACGAGCCAAACAGCTACGTAGAGTCGCCTAAGCAAGCGCCGCACTATGCCGAGCCTGCACTGGCCCTGAGCGGCGCGGCTGATCGCTACGATCACCGTGAAGACACCGACTACTACAGTCACGCCGGTGCGCTGTTCCGCTTGATGAGCGATGAGCAGAAAGCGTTGCTGGTCAGCAACATCGCCGGTGCGATGGCAAGTGTTTCGAGTGATGTCGTCGATCGTCAGCTGCAGCATTTCTACAAGGCCGATCCGGCGTACGGAGAAGCAATCGCCAAGCTGCTCAACGTACAGCTTAACGAAGTCTAAACGAGAAGCAGAACCGCCCTCATTAGGGCGGTTTTTGCGTTATTTAGGCTGCTTTTCTCAGAATTTCTTCGCTTTTATTGCGCGAAGTGAGTGACCTTCCAGTCAGGTTGGTTCAAACTACAGACTTTCAAGCAGGGAGATGTAGGGCGATGCAAGGCCACCCAGACGTTATCGATTACCTCAACACGTTGCTGACCGGCGAACTGGCCGCGCGTGACCAATATTTTGTTCACTCGCGGATGTATGAGGACTGGGGATTCACCAAGCTCTACGAACGAATCAACCACGAGATGGAAGAAGAGGCCGGTCATGCCGATGCGCTGATGCGCCGGATTCTGATGCTCGAAGGCACTCCGCGCATGCGCCCGGATGACCTGGACGTCGGCACCTCCGTGCCGGAAATGCTCGAAGCGGATCTGCGCCTCGAATACAAGGTGCGCGCCGCGCTGTGCAAGGGCATCGAACTGTGCGAACAGCACGGCGACTATGTCAGCCGCGAGATCCTGCGGGTGCAGCTCAATGACACCGAAGAAGATCACACCTACTGGCTGGAAAAGCAGCTGGGCCTGATCAAGCTGATCGGTATCCAGAACTACCTGCAGTCCCACGCGTCCTGATTGCAGCCGATACAAAACAGCCCCTGTCACTGACGAAGTGACAGGGGCTTTTTCATGCCTGGCAATCAGGCCCGATCGCGGATCAGCAGCGGCTTGAGGTAATGCCCGGTGTGAGACTGTTTCATCTCGGCCACTTCCTCCGGCGTACCGGTGGCGATGATCTGTCCGCCTTTCGAGCCACCCTCAGGGCCAAGATCCACCAGCCAGTCGGCGGTCTTGATCACGTCGAGGTTGTGTTCGATCACCACCACGGTGTTGCCGTGGTCGCGCAGGCGATGCAGTACGTCGAGCAATTGCTGGATATCCGCGAAGTGCAGACCGGTGGTCGGCTCATCGAGGATGTACAGGGTTTTGCCGGTATCGCGCTTGGACAGCTCGCGGGACAACTTGACCCGCTGGGCCTCACCGCCGGACAGCGTGGTCGCCGACTGCCCTAGCTTGATGTACGACAAGCCCACATCCATCAGCGTTTGAAGCTTGCGCGCCAGCGCCGGCACCGCGTCGAAGAACTCCCGCGCTTCCTCGATAGTCATCTCGAGGGTTTCGTGGATGCTCTTGCCCTTGTATTTGATCTCGAGGGTTTCGCGGTTGTAGCGCTTGCTCTTGCACACGTCGCATGGGACGTAGATGTCCGGCAGGAAGTGCATTTCCACTTTGATCAGGCCATCGCCCTGGCAGGCTTCGCAGCGACCGCCCTTGACGTTGAACGAGAAACGCCCCGGGCCGTAACCACGGGAGCGGGACTCGGGCACGCCGGCGAACAGTTCGCGAATCGGCGTGAACAGCCCGGTGTAGGTCGCCGGGTTGGAGCGCGGCGTGCGACCGATCGGGCTCTGGTCGATGTCGACGACCTTGTCCAGATGTTCCAGGCCCTTGATGCTGTCGTGGGCTGCCGCTTCCAGGGTGGTCGCGCCATTGAGCGCCGTGGCGCTCAGTGGGAACAGCGTGTTGTTGATCAGCGTCGATTTGCCGGAGCCGGAGACGCCGGTCACGCAAGTCAGCAGGCCGATCGGGATTTCCAGGTCGACGTTGCGCAGGTTGTTGCCCCGCGCGCCCTTGAGCGACAGCACCTGCTTCTTGTTGCGCGGTGTGCGCTTGGCCGGCACTTCGATCTTGACCCGGCCCGACAGGTATTTGCCGGTCAGCGAGTCCGGGTGCGCCATGACTTCGCCTGGTGTGCCTTCGGCGACGATCTGTCCCCCGTGAACACCGGCGCCCGGGCCGATATCCACTACGTAGTCGGCCAGGCGGATCGCGTCTTCGTCGTGCTCGACCACAATCACCGTGTTGCCGATGTCGCGCAGGTGCTTGAGGGTGCCGAGCAGACGATCGTTGTCGCGCTGGTGCAGACCAATCGACGGCTCGTCGAGGATGTACAGAACACCCACCAGGCCTGCGCCGATCTGACTGGCCAGACGAATCCGCTGCGCCTCGCCGCCGGACAATGTATCGGCACTGCGATCCAGCGACAGATAGTCCAGGCCGACGTTGACCAGAAACTGCAGGCGTTCACGGATCTCCTTGAGAATCTTGTCGGCGATTTCGCCACGGCGGCCGGTCATCTTCAGCGCGCCGAAGTAATCGCAGGCGTCGCCGATCGGCAGGTTGGTCACCGCCGGCAGGGTTTTCTCGCCCACCCACACGTGCCGCGCTTCGCGACGCAGGCGGGTGCCACGGCAATCCGGGCACGACTGGGTGCTGAGGAACTTCGCCAGTTCTTCACGCACGCTGGCCGATTCGGTTTCGCGGTAGCGGCGCTCAAGGTTCGGCACGATGCCTTCGAACGGGTGCGAGCGTTTGACGATGTCGCCCCGGTCGTTGAGGTATTTGAAATCGACGTTCTGCGAACCACTGCCGTGCAGGATGAACTTCTGCTGATCGGCCGGCAGCTCGTTGAACGGCTGCTCCAGACTGAAGCCGTAATGCGCGGCCAGTGAGCCGAGCATCTGGAAGTAATAGACGTTGCGCCTGTCCCAGCCACGGATCGCGCCTTCGGCCAGGGTCAAATCACCGTTGACCAGTCGCTTGATGTCGAAGAACTGCTTCACCCCCAGACCATCGCAGGTCGGGCAGGCGCCGGCCGGGTTGTTGAAGGAAAACAGCTTGGGTTCCAGCTCGCTGATCGCGTGGCCGCAGACCGGGCAGGCGAAGCGCGCGGAGAAGATCATCTCTTCGCCCGGTTCATCGTCCATCGGCGCCACCAGGGCAATGCCGTCGGCCAGCTTCAGCGCGGTTTCGAAGGATTCGGCCAGACGCTGCTGCAGGTCGGCGCGAACCTTGAAACGGTCGACCACCACTTCGATCGTGTGCTTCTTCTGTTTATCCAGTTTTGGCAGTTCGTCCAGCTCGCACAGCCGGCCATTGACCCGAGCCCGGACGAAGCCCTGGGCACGCAGTTCCTCGAATACCGACAGGTGCTCGCCCTTGCGCTCGCGGATCACCGGCGCCAGCAGCATCAGCTTGCTGCCTTCCGGCTGAGCCAGCACCAGGTCGACCATCTGGCTGACGGTCTGCGCTTCCAGCGGGATGTCGTGATCCGGGCAGCGTGGCGTACCGACGCGCGCATAAAGCAGACGCAGGTAGTCGTAGATTTCGGTGATGGTGCCGACCGTGGAACGCGGGTTGTGCGAGGTCGACTTCTGTTCGATGGAGATCGCCGGCGACAGGCCTTCGATGGTGTCGACGTCGGGTTTTTCCATCATCGACAGGAACTGTCGGGCATAGGCCGACAGGGATTCGACATAGCGGCGCTGACCTTCGGCGTACAGCGTGTCGAAGGCCAGGGACGACTTGCCGGATCCGGACAGGCCGGTGATGACGATCAGTTTGTCCCGTGGCAGGGTCAGGTCGATGTTCTTCAGGTTGTGGGTACGGGCCCCACGAATCAGGATCTTGTCCAAAATGGCCTCGCTCGGCGGGCGTCGAAAACACAGGAGTATACGGCCAAATACTGGATGGATGCACACTATCAAGTGAAGGGTTTTTTGCCTTACATGAAGAGAGTTTCATCTGTACGCGTCAAAGCGTCGCGATATACCCCGTCTCTCGATGGGACTGGTAGAATCGCCGCCGGTTCACACGAGGTTTTTCCATGCACGATCCCCACAGCGAACGCATGAGTGGCAGCGAGACCCGCGCGGCGAGCGGTCTGGCCCTGGTGTTCGCCTTCCGTATGCTTGGCATGTTCATGGTGTTGCCGGTACTGGCGACCTACGGCATGGATCTGGCGGGAGCGACCCCGGCCCTGATCGGGCTGGCGATCGGCGCTTACGGCCTGACCCAGGCGATTTTCCAGATTCCGTTCGGGATCATTTCCGACCGCATCGGCCGGCGTCCGGTGATTTACCTGGGGCTGATCGTCTTCGCCCTCGGCAGCGTGCTGGCGGCGCAGGCCGATTCGATCTGGGGCGTGATTGCCGGGCGGATCCTGCAGGGCGCCGGCGCTATTTCCGCGGCGGTCATGGCCTTGCTTTCCGACCTGACCCGCG
This sequence comes from Pseudomonas sputi, assembly GCF_021603585.1. Taxonomy (GTDB): domain Bacteria; phylum Pseudomonadota; class Gammaproteobacteria; order Pseudomonadales; family Pseudomonadaceae; genus Aquipseudomonas; species Aquipseudomonas sputi. The sequence goes on from NZ_BQHI01000008.1 coordinate 40,546, forward strand.
AACAGCACCGCACCAAAGCCATGGCCATGATCGGCATGACCATCGGCCTGTCGTTCGCCGTGGCCATGGTGGTCGGCCCGCTGCTGACCCGTGCGTTCGGCTTGTCCGGCCTGTTTTTCGCCACCGGCGGCATGGCCCTGGTCGGGATCGTGATCGTGATGTTCATGGTGCCGAAATCCACCGGGCCGCTGAGCCACCGCGAGTCTGGCGTGGCACGCCAGGCGTTGATGCCGACGCTCAAGCACCCGGACCTGCTGCGGCTGGACCTGGGCATTTTTGTGTTACATGCGATGTTGATGTCGAGCTTCGTCGCACTGCCCCTGGCGCTGGTCGAAAAGGCCGGCCTGCCCAAAGAGCAGCACTGGTGGGTCTACCTCACCGCGCTGCTGATTTCTTTCTTCGCCATGATCCCCTTCATTATCTACGGCGAGAAAAAACGCAAAATGAAACGAGTTTTGCTCGGCGCCGTGATGACGCTGATGCTGACTGAGCTATTCTTCTGGCAGTTCGGCGACAGCCTGCGGGCTCTGGTGATCGGGACGGTGGTGTTCTTCACCGCGTTCAATCTGCTGGAAGCATCGCTGCCGTCGCTGATCAGCAAGGTTTCACCGGCAGGTGGCAAGGGCACGGCCATGGGCGTGTACTCCACCAGTCAGTTCCTCGGCTCGGCACTCGGCGGGATTCTCGGCGGCTGGATGTTCCAGCATGGCGGTCTGTCGGTTGTGTTCCTTGGATGTGCCGGGCTGGCTGCACTTTGGCTGGCCTTTGCTGTTACCATGCGCGAACCTCCCTACGTGACGAGCCTGCGCCTGCCGCTATCGCCCGAAGCGATCCGCGAAGCGGGTCTGGTCGAGCGTCTCAAGGCCCTCGTAGGGGTAACTGATGCAGTGATAGTCGCTGATGAAGCGGCGATCTACATCAAACTGGACACCGAATTAATGGATCGCACCACTCTCGAGCGCCTGGTGAACAACCCGGCGCAGACTGCGTGCGAAGCCTAGGAGAACGTTATGGCCCGTGGGGTTAACAAAGTCATTCTGGTCGGTACTTGCGGCCAGGATCCCGAAGTCCGCTACCTGCCCAACGGTAACGCCGTGACCAACCTGAGTCTGGCGACCAGCGAGCAATGGACCGACAAGCAGACCGGTCAGAAGGTCGAGAAGACCGAGTGGCACCGCGTATCGATGTTCGGCAAGGTTGCCGAGATTGCCGGCGAATACCTGCGCAAGGGTTCGCAGGTCTACATCGAAGGCAAGCTGCAGACCCGCGAGTGGGAAAAGGACGGTATCAAGCGTTACACCACCGAGATCGTGGTCGACATGCAAGGCACCATGCAACTGCTGGGCGGCCGTCCACAACAGGGCGACCAGCAAGGCGGTGGCAACAATTATCAGCAGCAGGCGCCACGCCAGCAGGCTCCGCGCCCGCAGCAGTCGGCACCGCAGCAGCGTCCGGCCCCGGCTCCACAGCAGGCCGCACCGCAACCGGCTCCGGATTTCGACAGTTTCGATGACGACATTCCGTTCTGATTCGCTGTTGTATCCGCGCTAAACAAAAAAGGCCCGTCGCTGAACACGACGGGCCTTTTTCATGTGTGCAGGTTTTTCAGTCAAGAATCAGATGCGGCAGAAACCGGCTCGAATCCTTGGTGATCAGGCTGTTGTCTTCGCGCACGCCAATCCCGGCCGCCTGATCGCCGATCACCCATGAGCCGATCAGCGTGTAGCTGTCGTCGAACTTCGGCAAAGGGGCAAATTCCTGCAGGATGAAGGGCGCGTCGGTGTAGGGCCCATCCTCTTTGACAATCAGGCCCTCGGCGGTCTGCAGCTCGATGTTGGCGCCTTCCCGGGAGAAGTATGGCTTGCGTACCCAACCCTTGGGCACCGGGCTGTCCGGGTTCGGATCGAGGTGCGCGGCGAGCAGGTTCGGATGGCCTTTGTGCAGTTCCCAAAGCAACGGCAGGGCGCCCTTGTTGGAGAGGATCGACTTCCACGCCGGTTCGAAAAACTGGGTGTCGCACTCAGCGATCGCCGCGCCGAACGGTTCGTGGAAGATGAACTCCCAGGCGTGCAGCTTGAACAGGTGCGGGATCCAGCGATCCTCAAGATCCACGAAACGACCGTCAGCGCTCAGGCCGATGTCTTCGATGTCGATGTGCCGCGATTCGATGCCGACCTTCTCTGCGATCAGCCGCAGATAATCCGTGGTGCCCTTGTCTTCGACCGAGTCTTTCATCGAGGCGAAGTAAAACGGCCGCGTGAGTTTCAGTTCGGCGAAGGCCTCGTGCAGTCGGGTGTCGATGCTGTTGAACTGGTCGGCATGGCGCGGCAGCAGCCCGCGCTCGATGCACTGCTCCAGCCAGCCCCACTGGAACGCTGCCGCTTCGTAAAGACTGGTGGGCGTGTCGTAGTTGAGTTCGAGCAGCTTCGCCGGGCCGTTGCCGCTGTAGGAGAAGTCCATGCGCCCGTACAGATGCGGATGACCTTCCAGCCAGGACGTTCGGATCATGTCGTAGTACGCCGCCGGAATGCTCAGGCGATCCAGCAGTTCTTCGCTGTGCACGACGCGGTCGACCAGATCCATGCACATCTCGTGCAGCTCGGTGGTCGGGTCCTCCAGATCGGTTTCGATCTGCGCCAGCGTGAACTGGTAATAGGCGCGCTCGTCCCAGTACGGCTCGTCGTCGATGGTGTGAAACAGAAAGCCGAGGCTTTCGGCGGTCTGTTTCCAGTCATGGCGCTCGGCGCAATGGATTTTCTTCATGGTCAGCTGCTCGAACGGCCCCAGCCGCCCCAACCGCTGCGCGCGCTGGACTGGCTGCCGAAGCCGCCACGGGAGGTGGACGAAGCGACGTTGACCGGTTTGCGGTAATCGCTGTCGTAGTCCCGCTGGCTGCGGCTCGGCGCCGATTCGATGCGACGGTTCAGCGTTGAGGTGTCGTAGGTCTGGCGGGTATTGCGCTCACGATAAACCGGCCGCGAGTCGCTTGTGCGGTTGTTGCTCATGGCATTGCCGATCAGCCATCCGGTGAGCCAGCCATTGCCGGCACCGCCTGATGAGTGCGAAGTGCTCGTCTGATTGCTCTGTACGGCCGCAGCGTCGCCAGCGGGCATCTGGGCATTGGCGATTGCATCGAGGTTTTGCGCCGGCTCACCGTCCTGCGGCACCTTGAAACCACCGAGCTTGGGCACGAAACGGCCGGCGGAATTTTTCTGACACCAGTCGGCGGCAAAGTCCGCGTCGCAGGCCGCCTTGTCGTCGTAGGCCGGGGAGATCCGTCGGTGCTCGGCCAGGGCGGCGACGTAGGCGTTCGAGCAGACATCCGGCGCCACTTCGGCATCGACGCATTGCTCAACACTCTGGAAGTTGCGTTGCTGCTCTTGGGCGGCTGCTTCACCGGAAATCGCCAGGGCTACCGAAGCGGCCAGCGACAGTTGAACGTACTTGCTTCGTTTCATCTCAGGCTTCCTGCCGATCAGTAGGACGGGGTCATGCACGCGGCGTTGAGCATGCCGACGCTGATCGCCACCGCCGCCACATAAATGCCCGCAGCGATTTCACCGTTGGCGATGCGCTGGGACGTGCCCTTGAGCACCAGCCCGGTCGCCAGGAACGCCAGCAATTGCACCGCGGCCGCGATCACCGCCCAGAGGACGAAGTCGAGGACGTTGATCGAATGGGCGATCACGTTGCTCGCCGGAATCGCGAAGCCGATGATTGCGCCGGCCAGGGCAATGGCGGCGGCGACGTTGCCGGAACGGATCAGCTCGAATTCCTTGTGCGGTGTGATGCGGGTGTAGACGAATTGAAACAGCATGAACAGCAGCACGGCGCCGATCAGGTACGCGACGAAACCGACCAGCGCGGCTTTGTTCAGGGAAATGGACAACGCTTCCAGCATGGAAAACTTCCTTTTAAATGGTGCTCAAATCGGTGGTGTACAGCGAGATGCCCAGCGAGGTGCTCAGGCTGACGGTGCCTTCTTCATCCTGCTCGACGGAGAACAGCAAGAGTTCGCGGCGATCGGTCAGGCCGGTGTCCCGGGCGTAGAGCATCGAGTGATGGTTGATGGTGTAGGACTCGTCCGGGTTGATCACCTGTTCGGTGAGCGGCACCAGTTCGGTCTGGCCGCGTTCGGTGCCCCATTCTCGGGTGTACTCGACACCTTCATGGCGATAGGTCGGCAGGCCGATCAGGCTGTTCGGCCCGGCCAGGCGCTGCAGTTCGGCGTCACTGTTGACCGTCACATAGCTGACGTAGTTGAACAGCGTCACCGATTCGATCTGGTCGTCGCCGGTGACATGGATCTGTACCCAGAATTCTTCATCGTTCAGGTAGTAGCGATGCAGTTTGTTCGACTGACCGAGGTCGATCCAGCCCGCGCTCCAGATGGCCTGGGCGTCGGGAACCCGCACTGAAGTGCTGCCGTCGAGCAACAGGCCGAGGGTCGTGTCGAAGCGGATCGCCTTGCCCTGCGCCAGTCCGAGGGGGCCGCCGGCAGACCCTGACGCCGGCGCTGCCGACTGCCAGTTGCTGGTGCCGAGCAAATCTTTGAACCATCCCATGGGTACATTCCTTGAAGCGGGTGGAGGTATTCGTTGGCAAAACGCCGCTAGTGTACCGGGCGCGCGGCGAACGAGCAGGCAAAAAAGAAGGGCACCCGGTGCCCTTCTTTACTCCCGCCGCCGTTACGGAGCGGACTTCTGCTTCAGACGCTCGAGGATGGCGTTGGCGCTGCCTTCGTTCGGCGTGATGCCGGCTTCGCGCAGCTTGCGATCCAGGTCGTTGCCGGTCGAAGCATCGGCCAGTTCGTCGGCAGCACTCAGCTCGGCCGCGCGTTGCTGCTGTTTGGCTTGCAGACGGTTCAGGGTACCGACGGCAGTTTCCAGCTTGCCGTTGGCGCCGCCGCTGGCGATCGAGGCGCTGACCTGAGCCTTCTGCACGCTTTCACGGGCCTTGGCCATGTCCACTTGCTGGCGAAGGCTCTTGATCCGCGCTTCGGCCTTGTTGATGTCCTTGCGCATGTTGTCGGCGTAGGTGCCGAACTCGTCGCTCTGCTTTTTCTCGACGTCGAGGTCGTTGGTCAGGGTCGAGATCGCTTCAGCCACTTCCAGCGCCAGGTCTTCACGGCCGGCGTTCAGGGCGGAAACGGCCTTGGCTTCCAGGTCCTTGATCTTGGCTTCGTACTCGCTCACGCGGTCGGCGGAGAGTTTGTGCTTGGCCATGATGGTGACCAGTTCGCGACGGGCGTTGGACAGCGCGCTGTCGGCGTCACGGATTTCCTGATCGAGGATGCGCAGGGCCTGCTGGTCGGCGATCGCTTCGCCGACTTCGTTGGCGCCGCCGCGCAGCGCGGTGAACAACTTGCTCCAGATGGACTGAGTCATTGGATATTCCCTGTTGATTACTTGAAGAAGTGTTCGAAGGCTTCGCTGGCGCGCTGCACGTTATCGACCAGGGTTTTCACCTCGGTCACCACGTTGGTCAGGCTCGAGTCGGCACTCAGTGCACCGAACATGTTGTAGACGGTCTGGCCGTTGGGCATGGTCTCGATGCCGATCGACGACAGCGGGAACATTTCCCGGCTGCGCAGCACGGCGTCGTTGAACGCGCGCACGTCGGTGATCGAATCGATGTCCACCAGCACGGTGTCGACAATGATCTGCTGACCGGCGATGGCGATGTGAATCGGCAGACCGCCGAATTCGTTCATTTCCAGCTTGAGGCTGGGTTCGGAGCTCTGGATCAGAGACAGCGTGATCTCTTGCGAAGCCACCTCGTCCAGCGCCTTGAAAGCGTTGTGGAGGCTCTCGATGTTCCAGTTGTTGCCTGCGCTCATGTAATTCTCCGACATGAAAGAGCCAGCCAGAATCGGTTGGCGTAGCTGTTGCTCCATTTGCTTGAGCAAGCTTCGGTTTTCCGGAAGCACCCAAGTTTCGTGTTTCACATAACCGGCGGCAGCCAGGCCCGCGCGCATCTGCTTCATGTAGAAGCTCGACGGTTTTTTCGCGGACGGTGTCGAGCGCACTCCCTTTGGGCTCTCTGACGGCGTAGCAGGGGAGCGGCTTTTCATGGCGATGACTCCGTTATGAACATCTCACGCGTGAGCCACACTACAACCAAATCAAAATGCCATCAATGGCTCACGCGTGAGATTTTCATGACCCACGAAAAAACGCCCGCAACGAGGCGGGCGCAGGCTTTGTCACTTGTACTTAGCGGATGGCGGAGAGGAACTCATCGGTGGATACCACGCTGGCGTAGGCAAAACCCAGTGCTGACATGAACGCCGCATGCACGTGGGCGGCGGGCACGGTCAGGCCGTTGAATTCCAGGTCGCGGGTGGCGCAGGCATCGTGGATGACCGTGACGGTGTAACCCAGATCGGCCGCCGCACGGGTGATGCCGTCGACGCACATGTGGCTCATGCTGCCGACCACCACCAGCTCCTTGATGCCTTGTTCGTCGAGGATTGATTGCAGTTCGGTTTCGCGGAACGAGTTGACGAAGTGCTTGAGCACCACCGGCTCGTCAGCGCGGTTGAGTACTTTCGGATGCAGTTTCGCGCCTTCGGAGCCCGGGGTGAAAAACGGTGCCTCGGGCGAGGTGAATTCGTGGCGGATGTGCACCACCGAATCGCCGGCCTCGCGGAATGCCGCAATCAGCCGGGCAGCGTTGTCCGCGGCGGCGTCGGCCCCCGCCAGCGGCCACTTGCCTTGGGGGAAGTAGTCGTTCTGGATATCGACTACGATGAGCGCTTGCCTGGCCATGGGTGTGTCCTCGAAGTATGGGTGGGTGTGGGTTCAGTATTGGCGCTGGCCACGTCTTCGAGGATTGGCCGCACCGACAATACACAGGGGAAAACTGACAATGGACGCGAAACCGGCGGTCGTCGAATTGGGTGTGCTGATCTATCCCGGCGCGCAGATGGCGGCGGTGCATGGCCTGACCGACCTGTTCGGGGTCGCCAACCGGATCGCCGCCGAACACCAGACCACGCAATTGCCACTGCTGCGGATCAGCCATTGGCAGGTCGATGGAGATCGGCCACCGTTACGTGTCCATGACACTCATTCAGCTGCCGACAACGGTTTGCTGGCGGTGTTGATCCCGCCATCCATTGCCGGTTTTTCCGCGGCACAGATGCCGGCCGGGCTGCTGCCCTGGCTGCGTGAACAACATGCTCGTGGCGCGACACTTGGCGGGGTCTGTGTCGGCTCGTGGCTGCTGGCGGAGAGCGGGTTGCTCGATGGTCGCAGTGCTACCACGCACTGGACTTCGGCCAAGGCCTTCGCCGAGTGTTACCCGAAGATCAGGCTCAAGGCCGACACGCCGATTGTCGACGACGGTGACCTGATAACGACGGCGGGGCTGATGGCCTGGTCAGAGCTTGGTTTGCGTCTGGTGGACCGATTGCTCGGGCCGAGCATCGCCAGCAGCACCGCGCGGTTTCTGGTGGTGGAACACAGCGACAGCGCCAGTGCCTGCGGAAGCAATTTTGCGCCAATCCTCAATCATGGCGACGGCGCTATTCTCAAGGTTCAACACTGGCTGCAAGGCAATGGCGCGACGGATGTCTCACTGACGGCGATGGCAGAACGCGCGGGGCTCGAGGAACGTACCTTCCTGCGCCGCTTCCGTGCGGCGACCGGCCTGAAACCCACCGAATACTGCCAGCACTTGCGGGTCGGCAAGGCGCGGGAAATGCTCGAGTTCACCAATGGCACCATCGATTTCATCGCGTGGACGGTGGGCTATCAGGATCCGGGAGCGTTTCGCGCCATCTTCAGGAAAATCACCGGGCTGGCGCCGAGTGAATACCGGACGCGATTCGGCGTGAGTCCGCCGACGGCCGTGGTGAAGTAAAACGCACCCGTCGTGCAGAATACCGGAGTCATCGAGCCGGTCGTGCAGATTGAAACAGGCGCGGTGCCAGTACGGTTTTGACAAGTGGCTGATTTTCACCACGTTTCAGGCAAACCCCGGTTGGCCTGATCTCTGCACCCTCTGACCTACATTCAACCCGCCGTTGGAAGGGGGGCGCATGACCCCGAAACCCCGCAGGAAACTGGTCGTCGCCCATTCGGTCCGGCCCGGCGCGCCACAGCATGAAGTGCAGACCAACAAGGCCCTCGCGCGATGGCTGGCGCAGATCCTTGGCCTCAAGTTCGGCGGCAGTTACGACGCTGAAAAACATCGCGGCCGGGATATTTATCTGTTGCCGACCCAGACCCTCGTCGGCGCCGCGGCCCGTGAGTTGGGCGTGAGCGGCCCGGACGATTTATGGGGTGGCTTCGTCGAGCACGACTTCATCTGCACCAAAGCCATCAGCCACGGTTTGCGCAGCCATCAGGCCCAAGCGCCGCAAGGCTGGTCGCCCTTGTTTTCCGAGCGGGTGCGCACCGTGGTGCTGGACGGGCTCAGCGTCTTTGCGCTGGAGGATGCGCGGGCCGCTGCCGAACATCTGTTGTACAGCGGGCCGATCCGTCTCAAGCCGATCCATGCCTGTGCCGGGCGCGGTCAGGAAGTGATCAAGAGCCTCGATGCATTCGACGAAATCCTCGCCCGACCCGAAGCCGGAAAACTGTTCAGCGAGGGTGTGGTGCTGGAGCAGGATTTGAGTGGGGTGGTCACCCACAGCGTCGGTCAGTCGTTCATCGGCGACCGGGTACTGAGTTACTGCGGTGATCAATACTTGACCCAAGACACCCACGGCGAAGCGGTGTATGGCGGTTCGAACCTGCTGGTGGTGCAGGGCGGTTACGAGGATCTGCTGGCGCTGGATCTGCCCGACGACGTGCGTCTGGCCATCCAGCAGGCGCAGGTGTTCGACCGGGCGGCGGACGAAGCCTATCCGCGATTCTATGCCTCGCGGCGCAATTACGACATCGCCCAGGGCCTGGACAGCGAAGGCCGGCCGCGCAGTGGCGTGCTCGAACAGTCCTGGCGAATGGGCGGCGCCAGCAGCGCGGAAGTCGCGGCGCTGCAAAGCTTCGTCAACGACCCCTCGATGCACGCGATCCGCGTGTCGTCGGTGGAAACCTATAGCGATCAGGCGCTGCCGGCGGATGCCATCGAGGTGTATCGCGGGCCTGCCGAAAACAGCGACTTTCTTCTCAAATACGTAACGGTCAAATCCTATGACGGCTAGAAGCGAAAGCATTCAAATCGACATTGATGATGAACAGATGAGCGGGACCTTCCTCAGTCCCAAATCGAAAGTCCCCGGCGTGTTGTTCGTGCACGGCTGGGGTGGCAGTCAGGAGCGGGATCTGGAGCGGGCCAAAGGCATCGCGGGTCTGGGCTGTGTCTGTCTGACGTTCGACCTGCGCGGGCACACCGGCGGTACCGGCATCCCGCTGAGCCGGGTCACCCGCGAAGACAATCTGCGCGATTTGCTGGCGGCCTACGATCGGCTGCTCGCCCACCCGGCGCTGGACACCTCGGCGATTGCGGTGGTGGGCACCAGTTATGGCGGTTACCTCGCCTCGATCCTGACTTCGCTGCGCCCGGTGCGCTGGCTGGCGCTGCGGGTGCCGGCGCTGTACCGCGACGAGCAATGGCACACGCCCAAGCGCGACCTGGACAAGGCTGACCTGCGGGATTATCGCGGCACGCGGGTGCGCGCCGACAGCAACCGCGCCTTGCACGCCTGTTCGAAATTCACCGGCGATGTGCTGCTGGTGCAGTCGGAAACCGATGAATACGTACCCCACGCGACCATCATGAGTTACCGCGCCGCGTGCCAGCAGACCCATTCGCTGACCCACCGTATCATCGACGGCGCCGACCATGCCCTGAGCGATCCGACTTCGCAGCAGGCCTACACCTCGATCCTGGTCGACTGGATCACCGAGATGGTGGTGGGCGAGCGGTTGAGCATCATTCAGTCGCGCTGATCACGACGTGGGTTTCTTCTCGATCCGCAACGCCTTGGCCTTGGCTTCCACCACCAGGTACATCAGCACGGTGATCAGCAGCGGCAGCAGAAAATAGATCGCCCGATACGCCAGCAATCCTGCCACCAGACTGCCGCGCGAAGCCTCGTGTTGCAGCAGTGCCACAAACACCGCTTCCAGTACTCCAAGCCCGGCGGGAATGTGGGTGATGACCCCGGCAATCGCGCTGATCAGCAGAACCCCGAGCACCAGCGGATAGTCGAGCTTGTTCGGCAGCAAGGTGAATATCACCGCCGCCATCAGCGACCAGTTCAATGCCCCCAGCAGCAATTGCAGGACCGCCATGCGCAGCGACGGCAGGTTGATTTCCACCCCGCGAATCGACCACTCGCGACGCCGGGAAAACTGGCAGGCGACCAGATAACCGACACTGACCAACAGCAGCAACACGCCAATGCCCTGCAACGCGCCGCTGCTGATTTTCCAGCCCGGTGGCATGCTCACCAGCCCGCTGGCGAACACCACGCCGGCGATGGTCATGTAGCCGAACCAGTTGGTCGCCAGGCTCAGACCGAGGATCTTGGCGATGTTGCTTTTGCTCACCCCGAGCCGCGAATACAACCGATAACGCATGGCGATCCCGCCGACCCATGCACTGAGGTTGAGGTTGAATGCATAACTGATGACGCCCACCGGCAGGATCTGTTTCCAGGTCAGGTCCTGGCGGATGTAGGTGCGGCCGATCAAATCGAAACTGGCGTACACCAGAAAGCTCAGCAAGGTCAGGCTGGAGGCGATGATCAGCGTGCGCACCTTGAAGTCGGCGAGGGTTTGCAGCACCTCGGCCCATTCGATGCGACTGGCGAACATCGTCAGCAAAACGATCAGCGCGAGAAAGAACAGCAGGGTCAGCGGACGTTTCCAGCGGCTCCAGCGGGACTTGCCCGCAGGTATAGGACGCGCCGCCGCGTGGGCTTCGGAATGGCTCATGAAGGATCGCTCCCGGCGGCTGGGGTAAAGGGTTTGAGCCGTGGCTTGTGCGCCGGCAGCCAGCCGGCCATGGCTGGAAAGTGCCGCAAGAAGTGAAACACCAGAAAACCCACGGTCATGTGCCAGATCCGCCCGCGTGGCGATTTCGCGGCGTCCATCGCCTTGCAGTGGTTGTGGCTGAGGTCTTCGAGGCGCTCGAACAAGTGGCAATTGAAAGCGCGGTCGCGGATCAGCACGTTGGCCTCCAGGTTCAGCGACAGGCTCAGCGGGTCGAGATTGCTCGAGCCGACGGTGCTCCATTCTTCGTCCACCAGCGCCACTTTGCCGTGCAGCGGCCGTTCGCAATATTCGTGGATCTGCACCCCGGCCTTGAGCAGGTAGTCGTAGGTCATGCGCGCGGCGAGTTTGGCCACCAGCATGTCCGGCTGGCCCTGCAGGATCAGCCGCACCTCGACCCCGCGCCGGGCGGCGTTGCGGATCTCACGCAGCAGGCGATAGCCAGGAAAGAAGTAGGCGTTGGCGATCACCACCCGCCGTTGGGCGCGGCGCAGCACCTGCAGATAGACGTCTTCGATATCGGTGTGGTGGCGGTCGTTGTCGCGGAACACCAGACGCACCTGACCGTCGTGATCTTCGAACGCCATCTCGGCACGCCGCTGTCGACGGCGTTGCCACCAGAACCTTGCGCGTCCCGGACGGCCGCTTTGCAGCAGGGCGAAATGATGGATGTCGGCCACCGCCGGGCCCTGAATTTCCACCGAGTAATCCTGCTTCGCTTCGGGGCCGAAATCGGCCAGGTGATCGCCGGAAAAGTTGATGCCGCCGATGAACGCAACCAGCCCGTCGACCACCACAATCTTGCGATGCAAGCGCCGGAACCAGTTGGTGCGAATGCCCAGATGCCTGGGGGCCGGATCGAACATCTGCAGGTGCACGCCGGCATCGCTCAGCGCGGTCAGATAACCGGTGCTCAGTTCGCCGCAACCGAAGCCGTCGAGGCTGACGGTGGTGCGCACGCCACGTCGGGCGGCATCGATCAGAATTTCCTGCAACTCTTTCCCGACCTTGTCTTCGAAGACGATGAACGTCTCCAGCAGGATTTCGCTTTTCGCTGCGCGCATCGCTTCGAACACCCGGGGGAAATACTCCTCGCCGTTTTCCAGCAACTCGACGCGGTTGTTGCCTTGCCAGCGATACTCGACATCGACGGTGCCGGGCTCGCGCACGGGCGGGGTGATGCTGACGGGCTCCACGGCGGTTTTCTCCAGCGGTGCACTGCTCATAGTTCAATCTCCACCGATAGCGGTGCGTGGTCGGAAAGGTGTGACCAGGGGCGGTTCGCCAGCACTTTGGGCTGGCTGGCTTTGAGGTTGCGTACGTAGATCCGGTCCAGGCGCAGCAACGGCAGACGTGCGGGAAAACTGCGCGCTGCCCGGCCGTGATGTGCAGCGAACACCTCACGCAGACCGCAGGGTTCAAGCAAGGCATCGGCGCGCTGGCGCCAGTCGTTGAAATCGCCGGCGACGATCACTGGCGCATCATCAGGCAGTTCGGCCAGGCGCTCTCGCAAAAGGCGCAACTGATCGTTGCGATGGCTTTCGCGCAGGCCCAGATGGACGCAGATCGCATGCAGTTCACGGTCGTCTCCCGGCAGGCGCAGCACGCAGTGCAACAGCCCGCGGTTTTCGTGGCCGCTGATCGAAACGTCGAGATTGTCATGACGCACGATCTGGAATTTCGACAGCACCGCATTGCCATGATCGCCCTCCGGGTACACCGCGTTGCGCCCGTAGGCGAACTGCGGCCAGAGACTGTCGGCGAGAAATTCGTACTGCGGCATCGTCGGCCAATTGTTGTAGCGCTTGGGATGATGTTCGTGGGTGCCGTGGACTTCCTGAAGAAACACCACATCGGCGGACACGCTGCGCACCGCTTCGCGCAGTTCCGGCAGGATGAAACGCCGGTTCAGTGCAGTGAAGCCCTTGTGGGTGTTGACCGTCAGCACGGTGAAACGGCGCAGCGTGGTGACCACTGAGGTCTGCTCGTCGGTGAAGCCGAGCGGCTCGGGGATGCTCATGCGAGTACTCCTTCGGCGGCCGGTTCACCGGGCACGGTTTCGAGGTTTTTATCCAGATCGAAACGCTGCAACAGGCTGCGGGCATCGAAAGGCGCGCGCACTTTGATGTCGTTGTCGAAGTAACAGAAAACCTCGCGGGATTTACGGGCCCGAGGCTTCAGGCGCGGCGCGATCAAATGGGCGTCGCCCGGTTGCCGGCCATGGTGCCAGGCATCAATCCGTTCGGCCCAGCGTTGCAGCGCGGCCCGGGTGTAGCCGCTGGCGTAAAGTTCTTCGGTACCGTGCAGGCGCAGATAGACGAAGTCGCTGGTCAGGTCTTCGCGGTACGGCCATTTCCCGGCGGTGTCGGCGATCACCAGCGCGGTGTTGTAGCGTTTGAGCAGGCGCACGAAACCAGGGTCGATGAAACTGTCGTGGCGGATTTCCACGGCATGGCGCAGCGGTTTTTTACCGTAGGCCTTCAGGCTCGCGTGGCCGTGCAAGTGTGAGTCGTGCTGATGGGCGAGGGCGGCAGCGGCCTGCGTGTCGCGGGGTAACTGGTCGAGAAAGGCTTCGAAACGCTCGGGGTCGAACGTGAAATTGGGCGGGAATTGCCAGAGAACCGGGCCGAGTTTTTCCTTCAGTTCCAATACCCCGGAGGCGAAGAAATTGGCCAGGGGTTTCTCGATCTCGCGCAGACGACGGATGTGGGTGATGAAGCGCGGCGCCTTGATGCTGAACACGAAATCGTCCGGCGTTTCGGCGTACCACCGGGCATAACGTTCAGGCCGCTGCAGGGCGTAGAACGATCCGTTGATTTCGATGCTGTTGACCGCCCGTGAGGCGAATTGCAATTCGCGTTTGTGCGCCAGCCCCTTCGGGTAAAAGTCCCCGCGCCACGGGGCGTAACGCCAGCCTGAAATGCCGATATGAATCGTTGCCATGCCGCCCTCCCGTCGAAAGTCCCCATTCGGCCTCTGTCTGTGGATGACTGCGGACGATTGGGGAAAGTTTCGCCGGGATTACGGACGGTCAGGCTGTGAAGGTTCAGTGGCCGGTGACGACCCGGGCCGAGCCGTCGGCGGGTTCGGCATACACCGGGCCCAGCCGATCGAGGCGTCCGCTCCAGGCGGTCAGGGCCAGCGCCACCAGCACCACCAGGCCGCCGATCCATGCGGTATGGATCAGGCCGATGTGCTCGACGATCAAGCCGCCCCCCCACGCACCGCCGGCAATCCCGAGGTTGAACGCGGCAATGTTCAGGCCCGAGGCCACGTCCACGGCGTGCGGTGTGTGATGTTCAGCCTGACGCACCACATACACCTGCAAGCCCGGCACGTTGCCGAACGCGACTGCGCCCCAGACCAGCACGGTGGCCAGTGCCAGCCACGGGTTGCCGGCGGTGAAAGTGAGTACGAACAGCACGGCGGCGAGCAGGGCGAAGATGATTTTCAGCGCGCTGATCGGCCCGCGCTTGTCCGCCAGCTTGCCGCCCCAGAGGTTGCCGACGGCGACCGACACGCCGTACACCAGCAGCACCAGGCTGACAGTGCTGGCGCTGAAGCCGGAGATGTCCTGAAGGATCGGCGCCAGGAACGTGAAAGCGATGAACGAGCCGCCGTAGCCAATGGCGGTCATGGCATACACCAGCAACAGGCGCGGTTGCTTGAGCACCTGCAATTGCTGCAACAGCGAGGCTGGTTTGCTGTGGGCAATGTTGTTCGGCACATACAGCAGGCTGCCGATGAACGCGATCACGCCGAGTGCCGACACGGCGAGGAAGGTTTCACGCCAGCCGAAATGCTGACCGATGAACGTGCCCAGCGGCACGCCGGTGACCAGCGCCACGGTCAGGCCGGTGAACATGATCGCAATCGCACTGGCGGCTTTTTCCTTGGGCACCAGGCTGGTGGCAATGGTCGAGCCGATGGAGAAGAACACGCCGTGGGCCAGACCGGTGACGATCCGCGCCAGCACCAGCGATTCATAACTCGGTGCCAGCCAGGCCAGCAGGTTGCCGAGGGTGAACAGCACCATCAGCGACAGCAGCAACAGTTTGCGCGGGACCTTGCCGGTGAGCGCGGTCAGCACCGGCGCACCGATGGCTACGCCGAGGGCATACAGACTGACCAGCAGACCGGCGGACGGCAGGCTGACGCCGAGATCGGCGCCGATGGTGGGAAGCAGGCCGACGATGACGAACTCGGTCGTCCCGATGGCGAAAGCGCTGAGGGTCAGCGCGAGCAGGGCAATGGGCATGACAGCACTCCGGTGGGGGATTGAATGGAGCGCAGTGTCGGGGTTTGGTGGGGGTGGAAAAATACAGGGAGGGGCATTTGATATTTGCGTACCGCGCAAATATCCCCCCTAAGGTGATCGTTCCCATGCTCTGCGTGGGAACGATCAAGGAGGGGAGTGGAGCGTGGGAGCGATCAACCGCAAAAGCCGAACTTGCCCGCGATTTACCGATCAGTTCCTTACAGGTTCAACCAAGGGATTTCTGCGTTTTGACCAGGTTCAGGATCGCGATTCTATTGGGGGCATTGCTGTTGTTCGGCGGTCATGCCGTGCAAGCCGCCAGCCTGCCGCTGTTCCTGATCGGCTTTCTCGCCGCATTGAGTGACGCCCTGACCAGCCCGCAGATCGCCCGGCAACTGGGCGGCAACATCACCAGCAGCATCGCGGTGGTCAACGGTCTGCTGGCAGCAGGTTTTGTTGCCCAGGCGCCAGGAAGAGGAGGGCACGGCACCGCAGGCATTGCGAATTGAATAGTCGATTTTGTGGTGGTAATGCAGGCCCCCATCGCGGGCAAGCCCGGTTTACATCAATGCCGAATCAGCTTGCTGCGAACCTGCTCCATGGAAACCTGATCCAGCTCCACCCAGAATTGCTGTTTGCCGGCGACCTCGGCAGCGACCGGCAAGCCGTCGCGATACACCAGCCGATTGCTCGCCAGCGCCGGCACTTTTGCCCCTGGCAACAAGGTCCCCGCGAGGTTCAGCGGGTCGACGCCGCACACCGCGATCAGGCTGCCATCATGGGGGCGACGGCGGACTTCGCGCAGCAGCGGAATTGCCTCGGGCAGGGCGAATTGCTCGCCCGCCAGACCGCTGACAAATCGCCCGCCGCGAATCTCGCCCCGTGCTTCCAGCCGATGGAACGTGCGCAGCAACTCGCGCCAGCTCGGCAGCCAGTCGGCTTCGCGTTCCAGCAGGCGCCAGAACACCACGCCATAGCGGCGCAACAAGGTCATGGCGATGTGTTCGAGGGTTTCGGGCGAGGCCATTTGACGGTTTTCCACCATCGGCCCGCGACGCAGTAACGCCCAGCGCCCGGCATCGTCCATGCCTGCGACAAATGCCCCGCGTCCGCGTCGACTGCTGCGCTGCTGGCGCTTGCTCGCCGGGGTGATCAGCGCGCGCAGTCCGGCAAAGCTGTCGGCATTCACCAGCCCGGCGCCGACCAGTTCCTGCAAGGCGATTTCCAGCTCGGTGCGCAGCAGGTGTGCTTCATGAATCAGCTCATCGAAAAACAATGCACCGTGCTGGCTCAGCGTGTCGAAAACCTTGCGGGTTTTGGGCGACAGGTCATTGACCGACGTCTGCTCGGCCAGCGCGCTCCACAAGCCGACCTGAGTGCGCGGCAGCAACACGATCGGTGTGCTGCGCAATGCCGTGCCGCCGATGTTTTGCCGGGCGCTGAGGCGCGTCCATACCAGTTTGCCGCTGCGGCACAGGTCATCCAGCCAGCTCGGTGAATAATCCTTGAGCCGCGCGGGAAGAATGTCGCTGTCCCATGCCGAAGCGGCAGCCGGATAGCCTTCGAACTGAGCGACAATCGCCGGTAACGCGGCGCTGCCCTGACCACGGTTGGAAGGGGACACGTGCTGCCAGTCGAACAGAAACCGCATGAAATCCTGCAACGCCACCGGCTCGATTTCCCGGCGCAGACGCTTGAGCGTGTAGCGGTGAATTCGCGCCAGCAGATGGCGTTCACACCATTGCTCAACGGTCGATCCCGGCGTGAACTGACCCCGCAGTACATAACCCTCGCGCTCCAGATGAGCGAGGGCTTGATGGACAGCGGTCGGCATCAGGGCCAGCGGTTCGGCAATCGCCGCCAGCGGTAGCGGGCCGAATGCGCCGAGTCGCGCGCGGATCACCTCAATCAGTGCGTCATCGGCCGTCCATGCTTCGTCGAACCCGGGCAACGGGGGCAGTACCGAATGCGCCTGTGGATAAAGCGCTTGCAGACAGTTCAGGCGTTCTCTTGCCAGCCACAGTGAATGCTCGGGATCGATCTGCAATCGGCAGGCTCGCCCGGTTTCGGCCAAGGCACCCAGCCACTCGCGCCAATGTGGATTGGCCTCGACTTCGCCGTCGTTGATGCAGGCCAGGCTCATCAGCGCTTCGTGCATTTCGTCGGCGCTGTTCGGCGTCGGCCAGGCTTCTTCGCGCACGGCGTCGATCGCATCGGCGTCCAGCGCGCCGAGGTCGTCGGTGGATTGCGGATCGCTCCAGCGGCGGTTGAGCACGGCCTGGGTGCGACGCTCTTCCAGCGGCGCATCGTCGAGAAAGGTGTAAGGGCGGGCGCTGAGGATTTCCGCCGCCAGCGGCGAGGGCGCCGGCAGGTCGCGGGCGATCAGGCGCACTTCGCCGCGCTCTATGCGCCGCAGCAGTTCGAGCCAGCCTTCGCTGTCCATCGCTTCGTGCAGGCAATCGTCGAGGGTCTGCTCCACCAGCGGATGCTCGGGAATTTCCCGTTCGCCGGCGAGGTTTTCCAGGCAGGCGATCTGATCGGGAAACACACTGGCGATCAGGTCTTCGCTTTTCATCCGCTGCAATTGCGGCGCGACCTTGCGCCCGCCGCTGTAGCGCGGCAGGGCCAGCGCCACGCCGGCATTCCAGCGCCAGCGCACACCGAACAGCGGCGCATCCAGCACCGCTTGAATCAGGATGTGCTCGGCGCTGTTGCTGTGCAGGTAACGCCAGACATCGTCGAGTTCGAAACTGTGGCTGGTGGACAGCGACAGCACGATCGCGTCTTCGCTGGCGGCGGCCTGCAATTCGAAGTTGAAGGTGCGGCAGAACCGCTTGCGCAGGGCCAGGCCCCAGGCGCGGTTGATGCGACTGCCGAACGGCGAATGAATAATCAGTTGGGTACCGCCGGACGCGTCGAAAAACCGCTCCATCAGCAGCGTGTCCCGGGATGGCAAGGCACCGAGGGCGAGGCGGGCGCGGGCCAGGTAATCCACCAGTTGCTCGGCGCTGGCCAGGTTCAGGCCGAGGGTATCGGTCAGCCAGGCAAGGGCCGGTTGCAGGTTGCCGGGGCTGGCGCTGAGCCGTTGATCCAGCTGCGCGTGCAGGCGCGCCACGGCCGCCGACAGCTCGTCGCTGCGCCCCGGTGCCTCGCCGAGCCAGAACGGAATGGTCGGCGGCTGGCCTTGAGCGTCCTCGACCCGCACCTTGCCGGTGTCCACCCGCAGGATGCGATAGGAGGCGTTGCCGAGTTGGAACACATCGCCAGCGATGCTTTCCACAGCGAAATCTTCGTTGACGCTGCCGATGTTCAGGCCCTGGGGTTCGAGCAATACGCTGTAGTCGGCGTTGTCGGGGATGGTGCCGCCGCTGGTGACTGCCGTCAGCCTTGCACCGCGTCGTCCGCGCAGGGTTCGGCTGACGGCGTCGCGGTGCAGATAAGCGCTGCGGATGCCCTGACGGCCGTTGTAGCCCTCGGCGAGCATGCCCAGCAGCGCCTGATAATGTTGTTCGTCGAGGCGGGCGTAGGGCTCGGCCCGGCGCAGCAGCGCGAGCAAATCGTCTTCGGCCCATTCCTGGCAACTGACCTCGGCGATGATCTGCTGCGCCAGCACATCCAGCGGCGCTTCGGGGATGTGCAGGGTATCGAGTTCACCCCGGCGCACACAGTCGAGCAGGGCGGCGCACTCGATCAAATCGTCGCGGGTGGTGGCGAACAGGCGTCCCTTGGGCGTGCCACCGACCTGGTGTCCGGAACGGCCGACCCGTTGCAGAAAACCGGCAATCGAACGCGGCGAAGCGATCTGACAAACGAGGTCGACTTCGCCGATATCGATGCCCAGCTCCAGCGAGGCGGTGGCGATCAGCACTTGCAGCTCGCCGCGCTTGAGCCGTTGTTCGGCGACGAGACGAAACTCTTTGGCCAGACTGCCGTGGTGCGCGGCCACGGCATGTTTGCCCAGGCGTTCACTGAGGTGTCGGCTCAAGCGTTCGGCCAGACGTCGGGTGTTGACGAAAATCAGCGTGGTGCGGTGTTCACGAGCCAGTGTGGCGAGGCGGTCATAAACCAGTTCCCAGACGTCATTGGCCATCACGGCCGACAACGGCACCGGCGGCACTTCGATGTCCAGATCCCGTGGGCGCGCGTGGCCGATATCGATGATGTCGCACGGGCGGTCATGGCCCACCAGAAACCGCGCGACCGCCTCGATCGGTTTTTGCGTGGCCGACAGGCCGATGCGCGTCAGTGGTTCAGGACACAGTGCTTGCAAACGTTCGAGACTCAGTGCCAGGTGACTGCCGCGTTTGCCGGCGGCGATGGCGTGGATCTCGTCGACGATCACCGTGCGCGTGGTGCCGAGCATTTTGCGGCCGGACTCGGAGCCGAGCAGCACGTAGAGCGACTCCGGGGTGGTCACCAGAATGTGCGGCGCGCTCTTGCGCATGGCGGCGCGGTCTTTCTGCGGGGTGTCGCCGGTGCGCACGGCGGTGGTGATTTCCAGCGCCGGCAGATCCATTTGGCGCAACTGGTCGGTAATTCCGGCCAGCGGGTTCTGCAGGTTGATGCGGATGTCGTTGGACAGCGCCTTGAGCGGCGAAATGTAGACCACCAGCGTCTCGTCCGGCAGGCCGTCCGGGGTTTCCAGGCCACGGTGGACCAGCTCGTCGAGCACGGCGAGGAACGCGGTAAGGGTCTTGCCGGAACCGGTGGGCGCGGCGATCAGCGTCGAGCGGCGCTGGCGGATCAACGGCCATGCGCGGGCCTGGGCGGCCGTCACCGTCGGGAAGGTACTGCTGAACCAGGCGCTGACGGCGGGGTGAAAGCCTGCCAGGGCCGCGTCCTTGGGGAGGGGCAGATTCATGGCTTCAGTTATGCGGGTGCGCAGGCGAAGTTGCAAGTACCGCTCGGGATCTACACTTTACGGGTGACGGTTGCGCACTAAACCCGCAAAATGCAACGATTCCGGCAATTATCGACGGCGGTGCCACAAGCATCGTCGCCAAAGCCATCGTTCCAATCAGACTGGGCCTGCTGACTCTATGCGAATGCGCCTTATGTTACTGGGCGGCGGAAATGCCCTTGGGCAGGCGCTGATTCGCCTCGGTGCAGAGGAAGACATCGGTTTCCTCGCCCCCCGCCCGCCCGAAGACGGCTGGGATGCCGCGAGCCTGACCCAATTGCTCGACGACACCCGTCCCGATGCATTGATCAACCTTGCCTACTATTTCGACTGGTTCCAGGCCGAGGCCGTCAGCGAAAGCCGTCTGGCCGGGCAGGAACGCGCGATCGAGCGCCTGGCCGAACTGTGCCAGCACCACAACATCGTGCTGGTGCAGCCGTCCAGTTATCGGGTGTTCGACGGTTCCCGCGCCACCGCCTACAGCGAAAAGGACGAACCGGTGCCGTTGGGGCTGCGCGGTCAAGCCTTGTGGCGGATCGAGCAGAGCGTCCGCGCCACTTGCCCTCAACATGTGTTGCTGCGCTTCGGCTGGCTGCTTGACGACAGCGCGGAAGGCATCCTCGGGCGCTTCCTGGCCCGTGCCGAACAGCCGGAAGAATTGCTGCTGGCCGATGACCGCCGTGGCAATCCGACCCCGGTCGACGATGCGGCACGGGTGATCATTTCGGTGCTCAAACAACTCGATTGCGCCGCGCCGCTGTGGGGCACTTACCACTACGCCGGCCATGAGGCGACTACGCCGCTGGCGCTGGGACAGGCGATTCTTTCGGAAGCGCGCAGCCTGCACCCGCTGGCCATCGAAGCCCCGACCGCCCAGGCCCACGCCGCGCGGCCGGATGCCGCCGAAGAGCCGCAACACGCGGTACTCGCCTGCAAGAAAATTCTGCACACTTTCGGGATCAAGCCGCGCGCCTGGCGTGCCGCGCTCCCGGGCTTACTGGATAGGTTTTATCGTCATGGCTGAAGGCCCTGTTCTCATCACCGGCGGCGCCGGTTTCATCGGCTCGCACCTGACTGACGCGCTGCTTGCCCAGGGCCATTCGGTGCGGATCCTCGATGATCTGTCGACCGGCAAGCGCAGCAACCTGCCGCTGGATAATCCCAAGGTGGAGTTGATCGTCGGCGATGTGGCCGATGCCGCTCTGGTCGCCCGTGCGATGCAAGGTTGCAGCGCGGTCGCGCACCTCG
Source organism: Pseudomonas sputi (assembly GCF_021603585.1). GTDB lineage: Bacteria > Pseudomonadota > Gammaproteobacteria > Pseudomonadales > Pseudomonadaceae > Aquipseudomonas > Aquipseudomonas sputi. The sequence goes on from NZ_BQHI01000008.1 coordinate 61,898, forward strand.
CGGCCGTCGCCTCGGTGCAGGCGTCGGTGGACGATCCGGTGAAAACCCACCAGAGCAATTTCATCGGCACGCTGAACGTTTGCGAAGCCATGCGCGAGGCCGGCGTCAAACGTGTGCTGTACGCCTCCAGCGCAGCCGTCTACGGCAACAATGGCGAAGGCGAGTCGATTGACGAAGACACGCCCAAGGCACCGCTGACGCCTTATGCGTCGGACAAGCTGGCCGGCGAGCAGTACTTCGATTTCTACCGCCGCCAGCACGGTCTGGAACCGGCGATCTTCAGGTTCTTCAACATCTTCGGCCCGCGCCAGGATCCGTCCTCGCCGTATTCCGGGGTGATCAGCATCTTCAGCGAGCGCGCGCAGAAAGGCTTGCCGATCACCGTGTTCGGCGATGGCGAACAGACCCGGGATTTCATGTACGTCGAAGACCTGGTCGATGTGCTGGTGCAGGCGATCGAAAAGCCGCAAGTGGATATCGGTGCAGTGAACGTCGGCTGGAATCAGGCGACCAACCTGAAGCAGATGCTGGCCGCGCTCGAAGCGGTGGTCGGCGAGTTGCCGCCCGTCAGCTACGGCCCGGCGCGCTCCGGTGACATCCGTCATTCGCGGGCGAACAACAGCCGGTTGCTGGCGCGATTCAAGTGCCCGACGCCAACGCCGATGAGCGTCGGCCTGGCCCGATTGCTCGGCCGCTGAGTTTCTCGCAGGCATGAAAAAGGCGCCTTTTGACAGGCGCCTTTTTCACGGCCGGAAATCGGGTTTCAAAAACATTTCCTGCAGCGAGGGAGCTTGCTCCCCGGTCGATGGCGTTACATCGCCGCCAGTTCTGAGCCTGCTCGCCACCCAGCCTCATTCACCACCACGTGAACGTTCTTTAGAACTTGTAGCCTAGACCAACCATGTAGATGAAGGGATCAACGTCCACGTTCACCCGTGCACGGGTGCCCGGAGCCACGGCGTTGTTCTCGACGGTGGCACGGGTGTCGATGTCGATGTAGCGCACCTGAGCGTTGAGCATGATGTTGTCGGTCAGCATGTAGTCGGCGCCGACCTGCCAGGCCAGGCCCCAGGAGTTTTTCGCCTTGAAGTTGCTGAAGCCGTTGGACTGGGCTTCGCTGCCGACGTGCTCGTCGTAGATCCAGGTGTAGTTGATGCCGCCGCCGATGTACGGCTGGAACGGCGACTTCGCGTCCAGCGGGTAGTAAACGACGCTCAGGGTCGGCGGCAGGTGTTTGAGGGTGCCGAGCTTGCCGTTGGCGGCGGGCAGGGCGGTGCCCTTGAGCTTCACGTCATGCTCGAACGGCGAGGCGGCCAACAGCTCGATACCGATGTTGTTGGTCAGCATGTAGGCGAAGTTCAGACCCAGTTGGGTGTCGCTGCTCATGGTCGCCTTGCCGCCCAGGTTGGTGCCGCTCAGCGGACCCTGATCGACCTTGATGCTGGAGCTGTCGGCCTTCGGGTTGACGGTGATCGCACCGGCACGAACGATGATGTCACCGGCTTCGTGGGCGTGGGCGAGCGGGGCTGCGAGCGCGAGGGCAAACAGCGAGGCGCTGAGCAAGGACTTGTTCATGGAAGCTCCCAAAGGACGTTAAAAATGTTGGATGTCCTATGGTACGAATCCGTCTGATACGGTCTTTTGACTCAGCTCAATGAAACAGTGATGCCCCGGATTTTTGTGGAACTTTCAGGGCCCCATCGCTGGCTTGCCAGCGATGGGGCCCTTACAAGCAGCATGGAACCCGCAGGTTTACTCCGGTAGCTCGTACACATAAATCTTGTCCGCTTCCATCTGATACCCGGCGTCGGCCAGTTCGCTGGTGGACGGCTTGACCTGCAACGGCCCCTCGACCCAGTACGGCTGATACAGCTCGTCGAGCTTCACGCCGAGTTCGCTTTTCACGTGCACGATCTGATTCGACGGCGGTGGCGGTACGTGGATGCAGGCGCCGAAATACGGCACCAGCAGGAAGTCCGTGGTGCGGCCCTCTTCGCTCACCTCCAGCGGCACGATGTAGCCCGGCAGGCGAATGTTCTGGCCGTCGAGGCTTTGCACCACGGGGGCGTTGGGCATGTCCTGTTTGGCCGCCGGCGCGGACTCGGCCGACAGCGCATCGCCCATCTTCGACAGGTCGTGCAGCGGCGTCATGTTCGGTACTTCCGGCGCCGCGTCCGGCGGGATCATTTCCGACCAGGTCAGGTCTTTCGGTGCCGCCGCCCACACGGGCAGGGCGACCAGCAACAGCAGCGCGAGCACGGCGCGGGGCATGGGGAGCATCCTCATAAACGGATCGACAGGCCATCGGCCAGGGATTGGCGATATGCACGCCAGGCCGGCACGCTGCCCATCAGCAGCGCGGCCGCCAGAATGCCACCGAGCAGCGTCCATTCATACTCGCTTGGCCAGGCCAACGGCAGATACAAGCCGTAATTGGCCTGCACATAACCCTGAGCAGCGGCGATGCCGATATACAGCAATGCCAGACCCGCGATCACCCCGGTCAGCGCCAGAGCGAACGCTTCCAGCACCAGCAGGCTCGCGATATGCCACGGCCGCGCGCCCACCGAACGCAGGATCGCCATCTCGCGGCGACGTTCGTTGAGACTGGTGAGGATTGCCGTGAGCATGCCGATCAAACCGGTCAGCACCACAAACAGCGAGACCACGAACAGCGCTTTTTCGGCGGTGCTCATCAGGCTCCACAATTCCTGCAAGGCCACGCCCGGCAGAATCGCCAGCATCGGCTCGCCACGGAATTCGTTGATCTCCCGTTGCAGGGCGAAGGTCGAGATCTTGTTGTTGAGGCCGAGCATGAACGCGGTGATGGCTTGCGGTGTCAGGTCCATGTTGCGTGCCTGATCGGCGCTGATTCGCCCGTTGCCCCGGGCCGGCACGCCGTTGTGCCAGTCGATGTGGATCGCCTCCATGCCGCCGAGGCTGATGTGCAACGTGCGGTCCACCGGGGTGCCGGTGCGCTTGAGAATGCCGACCACGGTGAATGGCTTGTCATCGTGCTTGACCAGACTGATCGCCGCCACACCGTGGGCCAGCACCAGTTTGTCACCGAGTTTGTAGTGCAGTGCTTCGGCCACTTCGGCGCCGAGCACCACTTCGAACGGATCGGTGGCGAAGGCCCGGCCATCCGCCAGTTGCAGATGCTGCTGGCGACCGTACTGGTAATGCTCGAAATAGGCTTCGGTGGTACCCATCACCCGGTAGCCACGATGGGAATCGCCGAGGGACATCGGGATCGCCCACTTCACTTTCGGGTTGCTGGCGAAGTGTTCGAAGCTGTCCCAGCGGATGTTGTTGGTGGCGTTGCCGATGCGAAATACCGAGTACAGCAACAGGTTTACCGAGCCCGAACGGGCGCCGACGATCAGGTCGGTGCCGCTGATGGTGCTGGCGAAACTGGCCTTGGCTTCGGTGCGCACCCGCTCCACGGCCAGCAGCAGGCAGACGGAGAGGGCAATGGCGAAAGCGGTGAGCAGGGCGGTGAAGCGACGGTTGGCGAGGCTGGCCATGGCCAGACGGAACAGATACATCTCAGACCTCGGCAGACGTGGCGGCGCGATTGAGTTCGGCCAGGGACAGATGACGATCGAACAGCGGCGCCAGGCTTTGGTCGTGGCTGACGAACAACAGACTCGAACCGGCTTCACGGCATTCGGCGAACAACAGGCGAATGAAGTTTTCCCGGGCGTCGAAATCCAGCGCCGAGGTCGGTTCGTCGGCGATCACCAGTTCCGGTTGCCCGATCAAGGCGCGGGCAGCGGCGACCCGTTGTTGCTGACCGATCGACAGCGAATCGGCGCGGCGACTCAGGAGGCTTTCGTCCTTCAAACCCAGGTGGGCGAGCAGGATGGCGGCGGCCTGATCGACGCTGCCGTGGCGCTGTTTCGCACGCTCGGCCCGCAGCGTCGAAAAGTGGCACGGCAGCTCGACGTTCTCGCGCACTGAGAGAAACGGCAGCAGGTTGAACTGCTGGAAAATGTAGCCGGTGTGATCGACGCGAAAGCGATCACGGGCGCCGGCACCCAGTTCGGTCAGTTCCTGGCCGAGCAGGCGAATGCTGCCGCGACCGGGTTTCTGCACCCCGCCCAGCAGGCCGAGCAGGGTGGTCTTGCCGCTGCCGCTGGGGCCCTTGAGGAACAGGGTTTCGCCGGCTTCCAGACGAAACGCCGGGATGTCCAGCAGCGGCGGGTGACCGGGCCAGTTGAAGCCCAGGTCGGACAGTTCGATGAGTGCTTGGGTCATGGCGCCGTTTCGTGTCAGAACTTCAGGGCGGCGGCCTTGGCCGTCACTTCCGTGCCTTGCTGGCCGCTCGGGCCGATCAGTTGTACCTGAATTTTCTGGGTGGCCGGGAAGGTCGTGAACAGGTTCGCCAGGTCCAGGGTTTTCAACGCACCCGGCGCCGCACAGCTGAACTGGTAGTGGGCGTGGATTTCACTGTGGTCGTGATGATGCTCGTGACCGTCCTTGCCGGCTTCCTCTTCGTCATGATCGTCGGTATCCGGTTTGTCACCGAACAGCGGGCTCTCCAGCTCTTGACGGGTGACTTTGCAACCGGCGGTGGCCGGCAGGCTGAACAGCGCCAGTGGTTTTTCCAGTTGCGCACGAGCGGCGGCGACCTTGGCCTTGTCGGCATCGCTGGTGGCGACGTGTTCAAAACCCACGAGGTTCATCGCCGGGCTTTCCAGCTCCAGCTCCAGGGTCTGGCCATCGAGGGCGGCGTTCAGGCGACCGACGCCATGTTCGTGAGCACCGAGACTGCCGTGCTCATGGTCGTGATCATGCTCATCGGCAGCATGGGCGATGGCCAGCGGCAACAGGGCAAACGGCAAAGCGAGCAGCAGACGACGCATGACGGTCTCCGGGAAGTAAAGTGAAGAGTTTGTTATGTAATCTTATAACGAAAGTGCGCAGAGTTTGCCCGCCCGCTTGGCGTTACACAAGCCCCATGGGAGCATGCAGGTCAGATAGGTGCGGGAGAACAGCTTATGTTGCGGATACGCGGAACCGTCGGCGACTTGCCGGTGGATTTGACCCTGGAACTGGATGAAAGCGACTGGGCGCGGCTCGGTTCGCAGTTTGGCGCGCAGGTGCAGGCCGCTCAGCCGCCGACAGCAGCGGCGCCAGTGGCGAAACCGGTGAGTCAGGACGATGCGTTGTGGCAGGTCGCCAGGGATCTGCTGCGCAAGGCCGGGCAGCTCAGTGGCCCGGACCTGCTGGATCAGCTCGAAGGGCTGACCGGCAGCGCGGCGGCGGGCAAGCGCTTGCTGGTGCGCCTGCGTCATTCATCCGATGTGAAAGTGGCGAGCGGCGGGGATACGCCGCTCTACAGCTGGATCGAGTAAGCGCTTAGTACAGCGCGGCAAACACCTTGCGTCGGTAAGCGGTCACCAGCGGATGATCGTTGCCCAGCAGTTCGAACACTTGCAGCAAGGTCTTGTGCGGCAGGCCTTCGCCGTAGCTGCGATTGCGGATGAACAGCTTGAGCAGTGCGTCCAGCGCCGCTTCGTATTGCTGACGGGCCAGTTGCTGGATCGCCAGTTGGTACACCGCTTCATCGTCCTGCGGGTTCTGCGCCAGACGGCTTTTCAGGTCAGCGGCGTCCGGCAGGTCACGGGCCAGGCCGAGGAACTTGATCTGCGCCTTGGCGCCGGCCAGCGCGGCTTTGTGTTCGTCGCTCTTGACCGCGTCGAGCACGGTTTGCGCTTCGCCCAGCTCGCCGCGTTCGGTCAAGCAGCGAGCGTAGAGAATCAACGCCTTGGCGTTGGTGTTGTCTTCATTGAGCATCACCGCCAGCGCGGCTTCGGCATCGGCGAAACGACCGTCATCGAACAGCGCCTGGGCTTGCTCGAACGGATCAGCCGCTGCCGGCGGTGGCATTTTTACGTGAGGTTCGAGCAGGGCGCGCACGGCGGATTCCGGTTGCGCACCGGCAAAGCCGTCCACCGGTTGACCGTCCTTGAACAACACCACGGTCGGCAGGCTGCGGATGCCGAAGCGGGCGACGATGTCCTGCTCGATATCGCAATTGACCTTGGCCAGCAGCAGCTCGCCCTGATAGCTCTCGGCGATGCCTTGCAGCATCGGCATCAGCGCCTTGCACGGCGCACACCATTCGGCCCAGAAATCCACCAGCACCGGTTTTTGAAAAGATGCCTCGATCACCGACTGGTCGAAGTCGGCCGTCGTGGCGTCGAAGATGTACGGCGTTTGCTGACTCATGGGGTCTCTCGTAAAAGCGTGAATGGGGCAACTATACGGTCAGGCGCGGGCCGCGTGGTAGAGGCTGACATGGCGAAACTCTTCGGGCTCGGCCAGGTCCGGCAGGGTCATGGCTTCAAGCATTTCGATGCGCCGGTACAACGGATGACGGAAATCCCGGACCCGCGAATCCGCCACCAGCGCTTCGCGACCACGGCTCAGGAAGGCGTCGAGCAGCGGAAGATTTTCCCGGTCGTAGAGAACGTCGGCCACCAGGATCAGATCGAAGCGATCGGCCTCGGCGAAGAAGTCTGTGGAATAACTCATCTGCACATCATTGAGATCGGCGTTCGCCCGACAGGCGGCAATCGCCAGCGGGTCGAGGTCGCAGGCCACCACCTCCAGCGCACCGGCCTTCACCGCCGCGATGCCGGCGATCCCGGAACCGGCGCCGAAATCCAGCACGCGTTTGCCTCGAACCCACTCGGGAAACGCCGCCAGGTAGCGCGCCACCGCCAGACCGCTGGCCCAGCAGAAACTCCAGTACGGCGGTTCATGCAGGATCCGTTGGGTTTCTTCCTGGCTGAATTCGCGCGCCATGTTGTCGCCATCGATCAGCCACAGTTGCAGGTCGGTGTCCGGCAGCGCACAGGCTTTCAGTCGGGCGTCGCCGAGCAACTCGCCCAGCGACTGTTGCAGGTCTGACGGTGCATTCATGGGGCTTTGACAAATTGCAGCTGGCCCAACGCCTGGGTGGTTGGCTGAGTGATGGTCTGCGACGGCAGGTGCAGGATCAACTGGCCGGATTGACTGGCGCGGCCGCGCAATTCAACCCGCGCGCCAACCGGGAAGGATTCGGGGTTGAAACGCAGGTGAAACGGCAGAATCTGGTTGTTGCCGATCAGGCTGGAACTGGCGAGCAATTGTTGCGGGCGATCCTTTTCGTCGATCACCAGCAGCGCCAGTTCGACTTCGGCGCCGGCCGGCACGCCTTGCAAGGTGCCGCTCAGTTCGCGTTGATACGCCGGCAGCGGGCCGAGGTCGGCGGCTTCCCGGGCTTTTTTCTGCGCCTGTTGCGGCGCCGGGCCCGGCGTGGGCGGCTGAGGCTTGGGCGCATCGCTGCCGCAGGCCACCAGCAGGCTGAAAACACTGAGCAAAACGAGCGGTCGTAGGGACATTGGTGGCTCCAGCAAAATGAAATCCATGGATCAATCGATCATGGCAGTCTGTATACCGCAAAGCCTATGGCTTGTCTTGCCACCGGGATGCGCTACCATGGCCCTCCCTTTTTTTGTTGCCAGCCACCATGCACTGTCCCTTCTGCGGTGCCAACGACACCAAGGTCATCGACTCGCGTCTGGTCGCCGAGGGCGAACAGGTGCGCCGCCGGCGTGAATGCCTGGCCTGCGGCGAACGTTTCACGACGTTCGAGACGGCCGAACTGGTGTTGCCGCGCCTGATCAAAACCGACGGCAGCCGCCAACCGTTCGACGAAGAAAAACTCCGCGCCGGCATGCAACGCGCCCTGGAGAAACGTCCGGTGAGCGTCGAGCGCCTCGAATCCTCGCTGGTCCATATCAAGCACAAGCTGCGCGCCACCGGCGAGCGCGAGGTCAAGTCCCTCGTGGTCGGCGAACTGGTGATGGCCGAGCTGCAAAAGCTCGATGAAGTCGCCTACATCCGTTTCGCTTCCGTGTACCGCCGTTTCCAGGACCTCAACGAGTTCCGCGAAGAGATCGACCGCCTCGCCCGTGAACCGGTGAAAGAATGACCACCGCCGCCGAGCAGGCCATTCTCGACGCCCACTTCATGGCTCGGGCCCTGGAACTGGCGCGCAAGGGGCATTACACGACCCATCCCAATCCACGGGTCGGCTGCGTGATCGTGCGCGACGGGCAGATTGTTGGCGAAGGCTGGCATGAGCGCGCCGGTGAACCCCACGCCGAAGTCCACGCCCTGCGCGCCGCCGGTGAATTGGCTCGTGGCGCCACGGCTTACGTGACCCTTGAACCTTGCAGCCACCACGGCCGCACTCCGCCGTGCGCCGATGCGCTGGTCAATGCCGGTGTTGCCCGGGTGATTGCGGCAATGCGTGATCCGAATCCGCAGGTCGCAGGACGCGGTCTGCAGCGTCTGGCCGATGCCGGAATCGCCACCGAAAGCGGTGTGCTGGAGAGCGAAGCACGCCAGCTCAATCAAGGTTTTCTGAAACGCATGGAACACGGCTTGCCGTTCGTGCGGGTCAAGTTGGCCATGAGCCTCGACGGTCGCACGGCGATGGAAAGCGGCGAAAGCCAATGGATCACCGGCCCTGCCGCGCGTTCGGCGGTGCAGCGTCTGCGCGCCCAGGCCAGCGTGGTGCTGACTGGCGCCGACACGGTGCTGGCCGATGGTGCACGCCTGACCGTTCGCGGCGATGAGCTGGGGCTGGATGCCGAACAAACCGCACTGGCCCTGAGCCGTCCGCCGCTGCGGGTGTTGATCGACGGACGTCTGCGAGTGCCGCTGGATGCGCCGTTCTTCAAGGCCGGCGCGGCGCTGGTCGCCACCTGCGTGGCCATTGAGGAGCAGTACGCCCACGGCCCGGAATGCGTGATCGTGCCGGGCGATGACGGGCAGGTCGATCTGCATCGATTGCTGATCGAACTGGCCAGTCGAGGCGTCAACGAAGTGCTGGTCGAGGCCGGCCCGCGACTGGCCGGCGCGTTTGCCCAGCTTGGTCTGGTCGACGAGTTCGTGATCTTCATCGCCGGCAAGTTTCTCGGCTCCACGGCGCGTCCGCTTCTGGACTGGCCGCTGGCCTGTATGAAGGATGCGCCGGAGCTGAAAATCACTGAAATTCGCGCGGTTGGCGATGACTGGCGAGTCACTGCCATCCCTGTCCCATCGGCGAGCGTATAATTCCCGGCCATCGCGTTAGCGCTGGCTTCGTTCTCAAGGAGAACCCCATGTTTACCGGCATCATCGAATCCATCGGCAGTATCCGCGCACTGACCCCAAAGGGCGGTGATGTGCGGGTGCATGTCGAAACCGGCAAGCTCGACCTGAGCGACGTCAAACTCGGCGACAGCATCGCGGTCAACGGCGTGTGCCTGACTGCGGTTGAACTGCCGGGCAACGGCTTCGCCGCCGACGTCAGTCGCGAAACCCTCGACTGCACCGCCATGAATGACCTGAAAAGCGGCAGCCCGGTCAACCTGGAAAAAGCCCTGACCCCGACCACCCGTCTCGGCGGCCATCTGGTCAGCGGTCACGTCGACGGTGTCGGCGAAGTGGTCTCGCGCAGCGACAATGCCCGTGCCGTGGAATTTCGCATCCGCGCGCCCAAAGAGCTGGCCAAGTACATCGCCCACAAAGGCTCGATCACCGTCGACGGCACCAGCCTGACCGTGAACGCGGTCGATGGTGCCGAGTTCCTGCTGACGATCATTCCGCACACCCTGAGCGAAACCATCATGGCGTCCTACAAGCCAGGTCGCCGGGTGAACCTGGAAGTCGATCTGCTGGCGCGTTATCTGGAGCGTCTGCTGTTGGGCGACAAGGCTGCAGAGCCAACGTCCGGGGGCATCACTGAAAGCTTTCTGGCCGCTAACGGCTACCTCAAATCCTGACTGAAGGGGGTGCCTTGTGGCGCTCAATAGCATCGAAGAACTGGTTGAAGACATCCGCCAAGGCAAGATGGTCATCCTCATGGATGACGAAGACCGCGAGAACGAAGGCGACCTGATCATGGCCGCCGAATGCTGCAAGGCCGAGCACATCAACTTCATGGCCAAGTACGCCCGTGGCCTGATCTGCATGCCGATGAGCCGCGAGCGTTGCGAAACCTTGAAGCTGCCGCTGATGGCGCCGCGTAACGGTTCCGGTTTCGGCACCAAGTTCACCGTATCGATTGAAGCGGCTGAAGGCGTGACCACCGGTATTTCTGCCGCCGACCGCGCACGCACTGTGCAAGCGGCCGCCGCGAAAGACGCGAAAGCCGAAGACATCGTCAGCCCGGGCCACATCTTCCCGCTGATGGCCCAGGCCGGTGGCACCCTGGCCCGCGCCGGTCACACCGAAGCCGCCTGCGACCTGGCGCGCATGGCCGGTTTCGAGCCAAGCGGCGTGATCTGCGAAGTCATGAACGACGACGGCACCATGTCCCGTCGTGCCGAGCTGGAAGCCTTCGCCGCCGAGCACAACATCAAGATCGGCACCATCGCCGACCTGATTCACTACCGGATGATCCACGAACGTACCGTTCAGCGGATTGCCGAGCAGCCGCTGGACAGCGAACTGGGCCAATTCAATCTGGTGACCTATCGTGATTCCGTGGAAGGCGACGTGCACATGGCACTGACCCTGGGCACCGTTTGCGCCGAAGAGCCGACCCTGGTTCGGGTGCACAACATGGATCCGCTGCGCGACCTGCTGATGGTCAAGCAACCGGGCCGCTGGAGCCTGCGCGCCGCCATGGCTGCGGTTGCCGAGGCCGGCAGCGGTGTGGTGCTGTTGCTCGGTCACCCGCTCGATGGCGACGTACTGCTGGCGCACATCCGCGAAACCGGCGATCAGGCAGCGCCGAAAAAACCGACCACCTACAGCATCGTCGGTGCCGGTTCGCAGATCCTGCGTGACCTTGGCGTGCGCAAAATGCGCCTGATGTCGGCCCCGATGAAGTTCAATGCGATATCCGGTTTCGATCTGGAAGTTGTAGAATACGTGCCCTCCGAATAATGACCGGTTGTTTCCGGCCCTGTATTCGCGGCAAATAAATCACTGAGGGACGCGAAACAGACGCGTCCCGGCTCTTTAAGAGATCTGACGAATGACCCTGAAGACCATCGAAGGTACCTTCATCGCCCCTAAAGGCCGCTACGCTTTGGTAGTGGGCCGTTTCAACAGCTTCGTGGTTGAAAGCCTGGTCAGCGGTGCAGTTGATGCCCTGGTTCGCCACGGCGTGAGCGAAAGCGACATCACCATCATCCGCGCACCTGGCGCCTTCGAAATCCCGCTGGTTGCGCAGAAAGTCGCCCAGAAAGGCGAGTTCGCAGCAATCATCGCCCTGGGCGCGGTCATTCGTGGCGGCACTCCGCACTTCGAATACGTGGCGGGCGAGTGCACCAAGGGCCTGGCCCAGGTGTCCATGGAATTCGGCGTACCGGTCGCTTTCGGCGTCCTGACCGTTGATTCCATCGAGCAAGCCATCGAACGTTCCGGCACCAAGGCCGGCAACAAAGGTGCTGAAGCTGCCCTGTCCGCTCTGGAAATGGTCAGCCTGCTGGCGCAGTTGGAGGCCAAGTGATTAGCGACGAAAGCGATCGTTTCAACCCGCGCGATCCGAAACCTGCGGATGCCGGCAAGCCATCGAAGAGCGCCAAGCGCCGCGAAGCCCGTCAGCTCGCGACCCAGGCCCTGTATCAATGGCACATGGCTCGGCAGTCGTTGAACGAGATCGAAGCGCAGTTTCGGGTCGATAACGATTTCACCGATGTCGACGGTGCTTACTTCCGCGAAATCCTGCACGGGGTTCCGCAGTTCAAGACTGAAATCGACACCGCGCTCACGCCGTGCCTGGACCTGGCGATCGAAGAGCTGGACCCGGTTGAACTGGCGGTTCTGCGCCTGTCCACCTGGGAACTGCTCAAACGCGTCGACGTGCCATACCGCGTTGTGATCAACGAAGGTATCGAGCTGGCCAAGGTGTTCGGTTCGACCGACGGCCACAAGTTCGTCAACGGCGTGCTCGACAAGCTGGCTCCGCGCCTGCGTGAAGCTGAAGTGAAGGCGTTCAAGCGCTGATCCGCGCTTGAATACTTTTTCTCAGCCATGGGCGAGTTTGAGCTGATCCGCAATTTCTTTGCCGCCGCGCCTTGTGCGCAGGGCGGCGAAGGCGTTGCACTGGGGATCGGCGACGACTGCGCCTTGCTGGCGGTTCCTTCCGGGGAACAGCTGGCGGTTTCCACCGATACGCTGGTGGCCGGCGTGCATTTCGCCGATCCCTGCGATCCGTTTCTGCTCGGTCAGCGCTCGCTGGCTGTGGCGGTCAGCGACCTCGCTGCCATGGGCGCCACGCCCGTCGCCTTTACCCTTGCCCTGACCTTGCCGACGGTGACCGCCGATTGGTTGCAAGCTTATGCCCACGGTTTGAACCGCATGGCGCAGGGCTGTGGCGTGGCGCTGGTTGGCGGCGACACGACTCGCGGGCCGTTGAGTCTGACCGTCACTGTGTTCGGTCGCGTCCCGGCCGGCAAAGCGCTGACCCGCAGCGGCGCACAGCCGGGCGATCTGCTGTGTGTCGGCGGTGAGCTGGGCAATGCCGCCGGGGCCTTGCCGCTGGTGCTGGGGCAGCGAGACGCCGAACCACACATCGCCCAACCGCTGCTTGATCATTACTGGTCGCCGCAACCGCAACTCGCCCTCGGTCAGGCGCTGCGTGGCAAGGCCACTTCGGCGCTGGACATCTCCGATGGTCTGCTCGCCGATTGCGGTCATATCGCACTGGCCTCGAAGGTTCGCCTCGAAGTCGAGCGCGAGCGTGTTCCGTTGTCGGAGGCGCTGGTGGCGTTTCTCGGTCAGCGCGGCGCCGAACGTGCGGCGTTGAGCGGTGGCGATGATTACGTGCTGGCCTTTACGCTGCCATCCGGCGAGTTGCCGGCGCTGCTCGCCGATGGCCGGCCGATCCATGTGATCGGTCGCGTGACGCAAGGGCAGGGCGTGGTGCTGCTGGACCGCGACGGGCACGACATCACCCCGCACATCCGGGGTTATCAACATTTTCAGGAGTCACCGTGACAGATCACCCGAAACAGGTTCCGGCCGAATTCGTTCCGCCGTCGGTCTGGCGCAATCCCTGGCATTTCCTGGCGTTCGGCTTCGGCTCTGGCACCTTGCCCAAGGCGCCGGGCACCTGGGGCTCGTTAGTTGCGCTGCCCTTCATCCCGTTGTGGCAGATGCTGCCCGACTGGGGGTACTGGCTGATGCTCGGGATCACCATGCTGTTCGGCTTCTGGCTGTGCGGCAAAGTGGCCGACGATCTGCGGGTGCACGACCACGAAGGCATCGTCTGGGACGAAATGGTCGGGATGTGGATCACCCTGTGGCTGGTGCCGGAAGGCTGGTACTGGTTGCTCGCCGGGTTCCTGATGTTCCGCTTCTTCGACATTCTCAAACCATGGCCGATCCGCTGGATCGACCGGCATGTGCACGGCGGTGTCGGCATCATGCTCGACGACGTGCTGGCCGGCGTGTTCGCCTGGCTGGCGATGCAGGGACTGGTGTGGGTTTTCGCCTGATTTCCAGGCGTGGATGAGGGACGCAGGGATGACTCGACGCTGGTTGGCGATAGTGGTTTTGACCTTGCTGGGCGCCATGGCCCAGGCACAGGACGCGCCGCCGTCGGTCATTCACCTGGCCAGTGAAGATTGGGAGGACTACACCGCCGCCGATGGCCATGGCCTGGGCTGGGACGTGTTGCGCAAAGTGTTCGAGCCGGCCGGCGTGACCCTGGATATTCGCACGGTGCCCTACACCCGCTCGGTCGGGCTGGTGCAGTTGAGGGAAGTCGACGCATTGGTCGGCTCCTATCGCGGTGAAGCCGAGCAGGTGCTGTACCCGAAATGGAATTTCGATTCCGACCACATCTACGCACTGGGTCTTGCCAGCAGTCCATCGCCGACTCAGGCGACACTGGGCAAGTACCGACTGGCCTGGGTGCGCGGCTATCGCTACGAAACCTACCTGCCGAACGTCAAACGCTTCAACCAGATCGAGCGCCGCACCGGGATCCTGTCGATGCTCAAGCAAGGGCGGGCGGATTACTACATCGATGCGCTGACGGAAATCGAAGCGGTGCTGCGAAACGCCGCCGATCCTTCGCAGTACCGTTATTCACATCTGGCGGAATTGCCGCTGTACCTCGGGTTCGCCGACACCCCGCAAGGACGGGCGCTGATGTCGCTGTACGATCGGCGCATGGAACAACTGGTGAAAAGCGGTGAGTTGAAGCCGGTTTTCGATCACTGGAAGCAGCCGTATCCCTTCGAATGAGCGCGACAAGGCCGAGCCTGTCATCAAACTTTTTGATAGTTATCCCCGATAATTCAGCCTAAGCGCCTGCGGGAACCTGCTGTTACAATGCCGCCCAGCGAATCTCGGACTTTTCAGATCAGGAGCACACCGGTGCCTGTCGTTTTTGTCGCCGCTTCCAAGCTGCCAACGCCTTTTGCGCAATTCACCATGCACGGTTTTCTCGATGAAGCCACCGGCCGCGAGCACGTTGTGCTGAGCCTGGGCGAGATTGCCGACGGTGCCCCGGTACTCGGCCGTCTGCACTCCGAATGCCTGACCGGCGATGCCTTGTTCAGCCAGCGTTGCGACTGCGGTTCGCAACTCGAAGGCGCCCTCAAGGCCATCGCTCGCGAAGGCCGTGGCGTGTTGCTGTACCTGCGTCAGGAAGGGCGCGGCATCGGTCTTCTGAACAAGATCCGTGCCTACGAACTGCAGGACGGCGGCGCCGACACCGTCGAGGCCAACGAGCGTCTGGGCTTTGCCGCCGACCAGCGTGACTACGCCATGTGCCTGCCGATGCTCGAGCATCTGGGCGTCAAATCCCTGCGTCTGATGACCAACAACCCGCGCAAGGTCAAAGCCTTGACCGACATGGGGATCGTCGTCGCCGAGCGCGTGCCGCTGCACACCGGCCACAACCCGCACAACAAGCTCTATCTGGCGACCAAGGCCAGCAAGCTCGACCACATGATGGGCAACGAGCATCAGGGCGAGGTAGACCGGGCGTGACCCGTGGGCAGGTGCGGCGCCGTCTGTCGATCGCCTGGTGGAAATACCTGGCGCTGGCACTGGTGCCGCTGTTCGTGATCAACGGTGTATTCGGCCAGGGCGAGGCGATTCTGCCGGTGCTGGCGATGCCTTTGTTTATCGCTGGCATGGCCTCGATGTTTGTCAGCCTGAAGTTTTTCGGACGCTACAAGCACGCGCTGATCGCCACACAAAAAGCCCTCGATACCCCTGAAGAACCCGCTGCCTGGATCGCCCTGGCCGCATGCCTTCGCAGTGCATTCGTGGTCGCAGCGCTGCCGGCATGGATTGGCGCGCTGGCAGTGTTTGTCGGCCTTGAAGCAGTGCCGCTGATGTTGCTGGCGCTGTCCACGGCGGTGCTGTTTTACCTCTATCGTATCCCGCGTCAACTCGCTTGATGCGTCGTCTCTGGCTGGCGGTTCTGCTGCTGGCCGTCAGCGGTGAAACGCTGGCCGCCCTGCGGGTGGTCAGCCTCGCGCCATCTCTGTCTGAAATTGTGGTTGAACTGGATTCGGCCGATCTGCTGGTCGGTGTGCTGGATGCCGGTGAGCGGCCATCCGCGATCAAGGACGTGCCGTCGGTGGGCCGTTATGGCCAGCTCGACATGGAACGGTTGCTCAGCCTCAAGCCTGACTTGTTGCTGTTGTGGCCCGGCAGTGTCGGCCCGGCTCAGCGCGATCAGCTCAAACGCCTGAACATCCCGACGTTGGTTGCCGAACCCCGCAGTCTCGAACAACTGACCGCGCAGATTGAAGCCATCGCGTCACAGCTCGGTCGTCCTGAACGTGGGATCGAACGGGCCGGGTCGCTGCGGCGCAACCTCGATGAGCTGCGCCAGCGCTACTGGCGGAATGTACCGTTGCGGGTGTTCTATCAGGTCTGGGACAAGCCGCTGTACACCGTCGGTGGCGGACAGATCATCAGCGATGCGCTTGAAGTGTGCGGTGCGCGCAATGTGTTTGCTGACCTGAGCCTGCCCGCGCCGCAGGTGAGCATCGAAGCGGTTTTACAGCGTGATCCCGAGGTGATTCTGGCCAGCGATCAGCCGCAACTGGATGCGTGGAAAGACTGGCCACAGGTGGCAGCGGTCAAGCATCGGCAATTGCTGCTGGTCACCGACAAAGGCCTTGAGCGCCCGAGCGGGCAGATGATCGAGGCGACCGCCAAGCTCTGCCAACTTATCGCGCCGGATCGTTAGCGCTGCGGCGTCCAGGTCACGCCGAACATGAACGCCCGACCTTCCTCGTGATAGCCATACTGACTGCCGTCATGGCTGTACAGCGCCCGGCTGTAACCCTTGTCCAGCAGGTTATCGACCTTGAAATCCAGCTTGATCTCACGGTTCAGCGCCCAGCTGCTGCGCAGTCCGAGCAGTGCATAACCGCCCAGCGGCTGCTGATTGTTCAGGTCGTCATAGCTGCTGCTCACGGCCTGCCAACTGGCGCCGAGGCCAAGGCGATCGAACTGTCGGTCCAGATCCCAGCTCAAGGTGCGACGGGCACGCCGGGCCAGGGTGTGGCCGGTGTCGCGGTCGCGGGGATCGATGATGGCCACGCCGAGGTTGCTCTGCCAGCCGAACAGCTCCTGCTTCAGCGCCGCTTCGAAGCCGTTGATCCGCGCCGAGGCGACGTTTTCCGGGCGTGAGTTGCTGCCGAAGATGATCGCGTCTTCCAGGTCGGTCCGATACAGCGAGGCTTCGAGGCGAGTGCTGTCGCTCAACTGGCTGCGCCATTGCAGCTCGTAGCTTTTCGAGGTTTCCGGTTTCAGGTCGGGGTTGCTGAAATCCGGGTAATACAGATCGTTGAAGGTCGGCGCGCGGAAGCCTTCGCTGTAGCTGAGCAGCAGATCGTTGTCCGGGTTGACCGGCAACGTCAGTGTGCCGCTCCAACTGTTCTGGCCACCGAATTGCTGGTTGTCGTCGCGGCGCAGGCCCAGTTCGGTGGAGAAGCTGTCGGCCTGAAAGCGATGCTGGATGAAGGCTGCGCGGTTCCAGCGTCTGTCTTTGTCGAACGCGGTGCTGCTGTTGATCCGGTCTTCGTACCAGTCGCCGCCGAGGATCAGGCTGTTGCGCGCATCGAGGGTCAGGTCGTTCTGCCAGGTCACCGAGTCGCGGTAGGTGTTGAACACCGAGCGTTCGTCGCTGAGCTTGTCGAAGGACTTCTCGCGGTTTTCGCTGTGGCCGAGTTCCAGGCGCGACTTCCAACGCTCGTTGATCCGCGCATCGATGTAGCTGCTGAAACTGCTGACGGTGAAATCGCTGTAAGGCTGCTGCTGGAGGGCGTCGAAGGTCACCGGGTCGAAGCGCCCGAACGGGTTGTCGAACTCGCTTTTGCCACGGTTATCCAGCAGGTTGGCGCCGACTTCGATGTCATCGCTCAGTGCATGGCTGAGGCTCAGGCTGATGGATTTATTGCGATAGGCGTCGTGATCGCTGTCGCTGGGGTACGACTCGTGGGTGCGGTCGATCCCGGCGGTTTCATCGAGGCTGGCGCCGAGGTTGAAGCGGGTTTTCTCGTCGCCACCAGACAGGCCGAGGCTGCGTTCCCAGGTTTGGTTACTGCCGAATCCGACATGCATCCGAGGCTGCAAGCCTTGTTCGCCGCCGCGCCGGGTGAAGATCTGGATCACCCCGCCAATTGCATCGCTGCCGTAGATCACCGAACGCGAACCGCGCAGCACTTCCACGCGTTCAATCTGCTCGATGTTGAGGTGTTGCAGGTTGCTGTCGCCGGACGTCGAGTTGCCGATGCGCTGGCCGTCGACCAGCACCAGGCTCTGCGCCGATTGCGTGCCGCGAATGTAGATCCCCGGCAGGCTGCCGCGCCCGCCGGTTTGTGCGACTTGCACGCCCGGCACCCGTTGCAGCAGGTCGGTGACACTGCGCGGTTGCAGGCGCTCAATGTCTTCGCGGGTGAACACGGTATTGGCGGCGCTGCTGTCGTTGCGCGCTTCGACCTGGCGGTTGGCGCTGATCAGCATGTCCGGCAGCTTCAGGGCCTGATCGCGTTCGAAGGTGTCGGCGAGGGTGTTGGCGGTTGGCAGCAGCAGGAAGGGCAGGGCGAGACGCGAGAGGTTCATCGGGGTCCGTTGGCACTTGAAGTGTTCACAAATCAAATGTGGGAGCGGGCTTGCTCGCGAAGGCGGAGTGTCAGTCAACTCATCATCGACTGATCCGACGCTTTCGCGAGCAAGCCCGCTCCCACATGGGGTTTTGCGTTGATCCAGCGAGTTAGCGGTTAAGCAGCTCCAGGCGCTCACGCACCGCCGCTTCGATCCCTGCCTCATCCAGCCCGCACTCGGCCAGCATCTGCGCCGGTTTGGCGTGCTCGACGTAAACGTCCGGCAAGCCCAGGTGCAGCACCGATTTGAGGATGTTCTCGCGGGCCAGGAACTCGCTGACCGCGCCACCGGCGCCGCCCATGATCGCGTTCTCTTCGACGGTCACCAGCAGGTCGTGGCTGTTGGCGATCTCGCGCACCAACGCGTCATCCATCGGTTTGACGAAACGCATGTCGACCACGGTCGCGTCCAGCGTTTCGCCGACCTTCAGGGCTTCGGCCATTTGCACGCCGAACACCAGCAGGGCGACCTTGCTGCCCTGGCGACGCACCACACCCTTGCCGATCTCGATCGGTTCGAGGTCTTTCTCGATGGTCGCGTTCGGGCCGGTGCCGCGTGGGTAGCGCACCGCCGCCGGGCCGTTGTACAGGTGACCGGTAGTGAGCATCTTGCGCAGTTCGTTTTCATCGCTCGGGGTCATGATGACCATGCCCGGGATGCAGCGCAGGTACGAAAGATCGAAGCTGCCGGCGTGGGTCGGGCCGTCTTCGCCCACCAGACCGGCGCGGTCGATGGCGAACAGCACGTCGAGATTCTGCACCGCGACGTCATGCACCAACTGGTCGTAACCACGTTGCAGGAACGTCGAATAGATCGCCACCACCGGTTTCGCGCCTTCGCAGGCCATGCCGGCGGCGAGGGTCACGGCGTGTTGTTCGGCAATCGCCACGTCGAAGTAGCGCAGCGGGAAACGTTCGCTGAACGCCACCAGATCCGAGCCTTCCTTCATCGCCGGGGTGATGCCCACCAGACGCGGGTCGGCAGCGGCCATGTCGCACAGCCATTCACCGAACACGCCGGAATACTTCGGCCCGCCGGCCTTTTTCGGCGCAGCGGCCGGGGCGTCCAGCGGTTCAAGCTTGGTGATGGCGTGGTAACCGATCGGGTCGACTTCCGCCGGGGCGAAGCCTTTGCCCTTCTTGGTGACGATGTGCAGGAACTGCGGGCCTTTCAGATCGCGCATGTTGCGCAGGGTGGCGATCAGGGTTGGCAGGTCGTGGCCGTCGATCGGGCCGATGTAGTTCCAGCCCAGCTCTTCGAACAGGGTGCCGGGAACCAGCATGCCCTTGGCGTATTCTTCGGTACGACGGGCGATTTCCCAGGCACCGGGCAGACGCGACAGCACTTTTTTGCTGCCTTCACGCATGCTCGCGTAAGTGCGGCTGGAAAGGATCTTCGCCAGATAGTTCGACAGCCCGCCGACGTTGCGCGAGATCGACATGTCGTTGTCGTTGAGGATCACCAGCATGTTGGCGTCGACTTCCGGCGCGTGGTTCAGCGCTTCGAACGCCATGCCGGCGGTCAGTGCACCGTCGCCGATCACCGCAATCGCCTTGCGATCACTGTTCTGCAGGCGGGCGGCGATGGCCATGCCCAGCGCGGCGCTGATCGAGGTGCTGGAGTGGCCGACGCCGAAGGTGTCGTACTCGCTCTCGGAGCGACGCGGGAAGGCCGCGATGCCGTCCTTCTGGCGCAGGGTTTCCATGCGCTCGCGACGACCGGTGAGGATCTTGTGCGGATAGGCCTGATGACCGACGTCCCACACCAGCCGGTCGTCCGGGGTGTCGAAGACGTAATGCAACGCGATGGTCAGCTCGATGACGCCCAGGCCGGCACCGAAATGCCCACCGGTCTGGCCGACCGTGTAGAGCAATTCCAGGCGCAACTCATCAGCCAGGGTTTCCAGCTCGGCTTCGCCTAACCGGCGCAGGCCGTCCGGCGTGTTCGCGCGGTCGAGCAGGGGCGTGGTCGGGCGCTTGCGGGGAATCTCATGAAACGTCGTGGGCATCAGGCGAATCGTTATAGGTATAAAAGATGCGGCAGTTTACCTGATGCATCGCCCCCTGCCCACGCGTTGGTCTTTTTTGGCAGATAAGCCTTCAGTTGCGCCGGTCGACGATATACCGGGCCAGATCGCGCAATGGCTCGGCAGCCGCGTCAAACGGTCGCAGCGCGTGCAGGGCCTGATCGCGCAGTTCCAGCGCGTAAGCCTTGGCCGCGTCCAGACCGAGCAGGGCCGGGTAGGTCGGTTTGTCGCGGGCGATGTCGGCGCCCTGGCGCTTGCCGAGGGTTTGGGTATCGCTTTCGACGTCGAGGATGTCGTCCTGAACCTGGAACGCCAGACCGATGGCCTGAGCGTAAGTCTGCAGGGACTTGAGTTCGTCCTTTTCGGCACGGCCGCAGGCCAGGGCGCCGAGCTTGACGCTGACTTCGATCAGCGCGCCGGTCTTGTGCCGGTGCATCTGTTCCAGGGCTTTCTGATCGAGCTTGAGGCCGACCGAACCGAGGTCGATGGCCTGACCGCCAACCATGCCGGCCGGGCCCGCTGCGTGCGCCAGCGCCGTGACCTGTTGCAGGCGGATGTCCGCGCTCAGGTCGCTCAGGCGCGGGTCGAGCAGGGCGCTGAACGCCAGGCTCTGCAAGCCGTCGCCGGCCAGAATTGCGCAGGCTTCGTCGAATTTCTTGTGAGTGGTCGGCTGGCCGCGACGCAGGTCGTCGTCGTCCATCGCCGGCAAATCGTCGTGCACCAGCGAGTACGCATGGATCAGCTCAACCGCACAGGCCGCGCCGTTGGCCTGTTCAGCCTTGCCGCCCAGGGCTTCGCAAGCCGCGTAGGCCAGCAGCGGACGCACCCGTTTGCCGCCGTTCATCACGCTGTAGCGCATGGCTTCATAGAGGCGCGCCAGTTCTGGCAGCGGGGCGTTGAACAGGGTTTCCAGCGCCGCGTTGACCCGCGCCTGGCTGGTGGCCGAATACGCTGCAATCATTCTGGCTGATCCGCGTCGAAGGGTTCCTCGGCGAGCTCGCCATCGCGCTCCAGCAACACCTGGACCTTCTGCTCGGCCTGGGCCAGCGCCGCCTGGCAGTCACGGGTCAGGCCGATGCCCTGCTCGAAAGCGGTCAGCGAGTCTTCCAGCGACAATTCACCGTTCTCCAGACGCTCCACCAGCGTTTGCAGATCGGCGAGGGACTGTTCGAAATCCAGTGCAGCTTTTTTGCGGGCCATGGCGGCTAATTCCGGTTGACGTTAAACCGGCGCGACACTAGCAGATAGGGGGGGTATGGGCAAATGAGCGGGGTGTTGTGGCCGTTTCATCATGGTGTCGATATCGATCTTGTCGGGCCCGAAAGTTATTCGGCTCATTTTGTGAGCCGAATAAGTCCGCTATTCGGCTCACGCCCCGTCAATGTGCGCGATTCCCACCGCAAATCCACATGTATCCGATTGTTAAAAAACTGCCGAATCGCTAACCTTCGCGCCTTCTACGACCCGACAGTCACGGGTCTTTCAGACGAAACGCAGTCTCGCCCACTGTGAAGCGCCGAGGATCGGGTGCAAGGTTTCGTCAGGCATGGCAGGAGGCATCACATGCGTTCACTTCTTTTGCTGCTGATCGGCTTGGCCTGCGCGCCCGCGCTGCTGGCGGCGCCGAGCGCGGAGCTGTCGGAGCCGGTGGGTGGCTGGCGCTATCACGGGCTGCTCGATCGCACGGAAAACCCGCAGGTCGCCTACCCCACGCCGCCGATTGATCGCGGCATCCAGCGCAATCGCACGATGATCCAGGGCCAGCTCAAGGCGCTCGGGCATCTGCGCCCGCCCCACAGCCTGGCGGTGAATGGCAATCCACTGAATCTGTACACCGACGACGATGGACGTTTCGCCCGGCCGTATGCGTTCGGCGCCGGCTCCAACAGCGTCGAGGTGAACAGTGCCGACGGCCAGTCGCTCAAGCGTGTTCAATTCTACGAAGCCAACAACCTGCGCACGCCGGCGCGGATCCGCGTGGTGCTCGGTTGGGACGACCCTAAAGCCGAACTCGACCTGCACGTCATTACGCCTGACGGCCAGCACGCCTTCTGGGCGCGCCCGGCGATGAGCAACGGCGGCGGCCTCGATCCGGACGGCGTCGATGGTCCCGGCCCGGAAATGTTCACCATGACCGCGCCGTTGCACGGCACCTATCTGGTTTACGTCAACTATTGGGGCAACTTCGGTAACGGCGGCTATAACTTCGAGGAGACCAGCAACCAGAACGAGGTGATCACCTCGCAGATCACGCTGGTGCTCAACGAAAACACCGTCGACGAAAAGCGCGAAACGTTCATCGTGCCCCTGCGGGCCATCGGTGATCTGCTGCTGGTCAAGACTTTCAACTATTAAGCATCCCGCCACGGATGAATTCGGGTTCTGGAAAGATGAGCGATAACACTGCTGCACCGGCCGCCGTTACACCTGCCGGCAAACCTTCCCGGCGCTGGCCGTTGCTGGCGGTCGGGCTGTGCCTTGTCGCCGGCGTCGCGGGCGGGCTCGGCTGGCTGATGAGCAAACCCAAGGCGCCAGCGGCGGAGTTGGCCAGCGACAAGCTCGGCCTGAGCCGCCCGGACGCGCTGCTGGAAACCCGCTCCCTGAGCCAGTTGCCCAAGGACCTGCTGACGGTGCCGTTTCTCAAGGCCACGCTCACCGAGGATTTCGTCTTCTATTACGAAACCCACGCCGACCGCCTCGGGCTGATCGGCAGTTTGCGGCGGATCATCTACGAGCATGACTTGAAACTGCAGGACAGCCTGATCGAGCAACTCTTCGATCAACCGGCTGACGTAGCGTTGTGGCGCGGCGCCGATGGTCGGCTGAAGGATTTCCTGCTGGTGATGGATCGCGGCGGGCTGGCCAAAGTGCTGGAGCCGCTGGCGAAAGTCGCGCTGGATGATTCGCAGTTGAGCGTGTTCAGCACCCTGAAAGTCGGCGGCGATGAAGTGCCGCTGTATCAACTGACCTACAACGCCGGCAAATCCCTGTTGTTCGCCTCCCGTGGCGACAAACTGGTGGTGCTGTCCAACCCGACCAAATTCTACGACCCGGAAGGTGGTGCTTCCGAGGAGTCCGGCCACGTTTCGCCGCAAGCGCTGGCGGCGCTGCTCAACGGTGAAAAACTGTTCCCCGAAGCGTTCGGGTTGCCGGCCAGGACGCCTGAAACCAAACAGCGCCTGTCGGTCAATTCCAGCGTCCTGGCCATGGGTTACCAGCGCTTCATCCCGAATTTCGCCGGCCTGCGTTTCGACATGGACGACAAGGGCTGGCACAGCTATCTGGCGATGGACGAACTGGAAAACCAGCCGGACTTCGATTTCAAACCGGTCTGGCAAGCCATGCCGCTGGGTGCCAGTGCCTGCGTGACCTTGCCGGTCGCCGCCGAACCGCAGAAACCGTTGCTGGTGAAGCTCGGCGCCGAAGAAGCCGTGGCGCAGACACTCACCGAGCACGTGGCCGGCGCGGCGGGCCTGTGCTGGTACGCCGATTCGCGGTTGTACACGCCCTTGCTGGTGGCCAGTCTGAACGACGAAGACAACGGCAAACTCGACGCGGAGATCGGCACGCTGTTCGATTCGATGGTCGGCGCCTATGAAAGCAAGGTCGACGACCACGCGTTCCCGGTGGTCGAGAAACAGGAAGGCCAGAGCCACCTCTGGCAGCGTCAGGTCAGCTCCAATTTCGGCCCGTACGCGGCCAAGGATGCCGAGAACCCGGACGCAATCACCGGCCGTGCCTTCATGAAAGTCAGCCTGGCGCGCCACGGTTCGACGCTGCTGTTTTCCCTCGACGACAAACTGGTCGACAAGGCCCTCGGCACCCTCGACAAACGCTTCCCGCCGATGGCCGATGTGTTGCCGAAAGACGTGCTGATGCCGATCTACTTCGGCCCGGACTCGATGGCGCAACTGATTCAGCAGGAAACCCTCGACAGCCTGCCGCAGGACATGGAGCCGGTGTTCTACAACGCTGCGCAAACCTACCTGATCCCGAAACTGCGCACCCTCGGCGGCATGGGCAAATACGCCCTGACCCTGCCGGAAGGCAGCGAGCCTGACGGTCACTGGCAATGGCTGCCGCTGGAGTGGAAAGCGCTGTGACCGGGTTGATCCGCAGCCTCGGCTTGCTGGCGCTGTTGCTCAGCGCCGGGGCCCGAGCCGTTGAGGCGCCGGCCCTGGATCCAGCGCAGTCCCAGGTCTTTCGCGCCTGGTTCGTGCGCATCGCCCAGGAACAATTGAGCAAAGGCCCCAGCCCGCGCTGGTACCAGCAGGACTGCGCCGGGCTGGTGCGGTTTGCCGCCAACGAAGCGCTGAAAGTCCATGACGACAAATGGCTGCGTAGCAACGGCGTGTCCAACCGCTACCTGCCGCCGGAACTGGATCTGAGCGCCGATCAGCGCAAGCTCGCCCAGCAATGGCAGCAGGGCGGCGGCAAGGTCGGGCCCTACGTCAACGCGATCAAACTGATTCAGTTCAACAGCCATCTGATCGGCCGCGACGTGTCCCAGGCACGGCCCGGCGATCTGATGTTTTTCGATCAGGGCGATGACCAGCACCTGATGATCTGGATGGGCCGCTACATCGCCTATCACACCGGTACGACCACCCCAACCGACAACGGCATGCGTTCGGCAAGCCTGCAGCAACTCATGACATGGAAGGACACCCGATGGGTACCCGACGCAGCCAACCCCAACTTCATCGGCGTCTATCGACTGAATTTTCTCTCCCAATGACCGGTGCCCGCATGCTGCGTTTACTGCCCTTTCTGTTGCTGTCAGTGCTGCCTTTTTCGGCCGTGAATGCTGAGGACACTGTCGAGCCGAGCGGCTACACGCCGGTCTCCGGTGAAAGCTTTTTCCTGCTGGCCGACAGCAGTTTCGCCGCCGATGAACAGGCGGTGGTGCGCCTCGAGGCGCCGGGTCGCGACTACCGTCGATTCCGCATGGAGCCCTACGGCGGCGCCGACATCCGCGTGTACAAGATCGACAAGCCGCTGGACTTCCTCAAGCGCCAGAAGAACCTGCACCGCGTGGTCAGCGACGGCCAGTTCAAGGGCGAAGGCCTGTCCAACACCCTGTCGTACTTGTGGGACAACTGGTACCGCAAATCCCGTCGGGTGATGCAGCGTGCGTTCTCTTACGAGTCGCGCCAGCAGGTCACCGAAGAAGTGCCGGAGCTGAAGATGGGCAATGCCATCGCCGCACCGACGCCGTACGACGCGCAACCGCAATTCGCCCTGATTCCGGGTCTGCCGGTGGTCAGCCAGTTCCGTTATCCGCTGTGGCAAGCGAAGCCGATCCAGCCGCCGACCGGAGTCAACCTGGCCGGGTCTTCCAGCGAGTTCGTCAGCGTCGCACCGGGTAACGTGTACATCCCGCTGGGTAACCTGAAACCGGGCCTGTATCTGGTTGAAGCGCTGATCGGCAAGTACCGCGCAACCACCATGGTTTTCGTTTCCAACACCGTCGCGGTGAGCAAGATTGCCGGTGATGAATTGCTGGTGTGGGCCGCACGCAAGCACGAAGGCAGCTCGGTGTCGAAGGTCAATGTGCTGTGGACCGACGGCCTCGGCGTGATGAGCAGCGGCGCCACCGACACCGATGGTTTGCTGCGCCTGAAACACGTCAGCCCGGAGCGTTCGTTCGTGATCGGCGAGGACGAAGAGGGCGGGGTGTTCGTCTCGGAAAACTTCTACTACGACAGCGAAATCTACGACACCAAACTCTACGCCTTCACCGACCGACCGCTGTATCGCCCGGGTGATTGGGTGTCGCTGAAAATCGTCGGCCGCGAGTTCAAGAATGCGCGGGACTCGGTCTTGCCGGGTGCGGCGGACGTCAATGTCAGCGTGCTCGATGCGACCGGCACCGAGTTGCAGCGTCTGGATCTGAAGCTCGATTCCAAGGCCGGCACCCAAGGCCGTTTCCAGCTGCCGGACAACGCGGTGGCCGGTGGTTACGAGCTGCGTTTCAACTACAAGGATCAGGCCTACAGCAGCGCGTTCCGGGTGGCGGAGTACATCAAGCCGCACTTCGAAATTTCGCTGAACCTGGCCAAGCAGGATTACCGCACCGGCGAACCGGTGAAGGGCAGCCTGGTGCTGCTGTACCCGGACGGCAAACCGGTGGCCAATGCCAAACTGTCCCTGAGCCTGCGCGCCCAGCAACTGTCGATGGTCGATAACGAGCTGCAATACCTCGGGCAATTCCCGGTGGAGCTGACCAGCACCGAACTGACCACCGACAGCAAGGGCAACGCGACCCTCGATCTGCCGGCTGCCGATAAACCCAGCCGCTACATGCTCACCGTGTTCGCCAGCGATGGTGCGGCGTATCGGGTCAAGACCACCAAGGAAATCCTCATCGACCGCGGTGCTGCCAGCTTCCGCCTGAGCGCGCCGCAGCGCTTCAGCGCAGTCGGTGACAAGGTCGCGTTCAGCTACGCCAACGAAGGTGGCAGCGAACAGGCTCAGGCCGTGGTGCCGAGCGGCTACAGCTGGGTTCGCCTCGAAGACCAGACCACCGGCGAAGGCAAACTGACAGCGAAAGACAAAGGCTTCAGCGTGGCTTTCGAGCGCCCGGGCACCTACAACCTGTCGCTGAAAGATCAGCACGGCCGAGTGCTCGGTGCGACCGGTCATTCGGTCACCGGCGACGGCGTCAAGGCTGTGCCAGGCACCGTGGAAATCGTCCTCGACAAACCCGAGTACAAGGCCGGCGACGAAGCGCTGGCGCTGATCACGTTCCCGGAGCCGGTCAGTGACGCACTGCTGTCGCTGGAGCGTGACAAGGTCGAAGCCACCGCGCTGCTGGCCAAGGGCGGCGACTGGCTGAAACTGGAGAAACTCAGCGACACCCAATACCGCGCGCGCATTCCGGTGAAGGACAACTTCGCGCCGAACCTGACGTTCTCCGTGCTCTACACCAAGGGCGGTCAGTACAGCTTCCAGAACGCCGGGATCAAGGTCGTCGCGCCGCAGATCGACGTGGCAATCAAGACTGACAAAGAGACCTATCAGCCGGGCGATACCGTGACGGTCGACCTGACCACGCAGTTCGCCGGCAAGGCTGTGCCGGCGCACCTGACGGTCAGCGTCGTGGATGAAATGGTTTATGCGCTGCAACCGGAAGTCGCACCGACCATCGACCAGTTCTTCTACCATCCGCGCCGCAACAACGTGCGCACCAGCGCCAGCCTGTCGTTCATCAGTTATGACGTGGCGTTGCCGGGCAGCCCCGGGGCACCCGGCAAGGCCAACCGCAGCGAACGCGGGGTGAAAGTGCTGGAGCGACCGCGTCGCGAAGACGTTGACACCGCCGCGTGGCAACCGGAGCTGCTGACCGACGCCGACGGCAAGACCCGTTTCACCTTCAAGATGCCGGACTCGCTGACCCGCTGGCGCATCACTGCGCGGGCGATGGCCGATGACGGTCAGGTCGGGCAGAAGAAGCAGTTCGTCCGTTCGGAAAAACCGCTGTACCTGAAGTGGAGCGGGCCGAACAAATTCCGCAAGGGCGATCAGCCGCAACTCGGCGTGTTCGCCTTTAGTCAGGCCGAAAAACCGGTCAAGGCCGAGCTGGTGACGCATTACGCCGGCGCCGAACAGCGCCTGCCGGTGACGCTCAACAACGGCATCAACTACCTGCCGCTGCCGGCCTTCGCACTGGCCACGGGCGAATGGACAGCGGAACTGGTGCAGGACGGCAAGACCGCCGACGCCCTGGCTGTGCGTCTGACCGCCACCGGCGAAGGCTGGCAGGTGACGCAGACCCAGAGCCTCGACGTGGCCAGCGGTGACACGCCGCTGAGCCTGCCGGCGGACGCCACCGACATTCGCCTGCGTCTGGATGACAGCCCGCAAGCGCTGTTCCGTTCGGCCCTCGACGACCTGCTCAGCTATCCGTACGGCGGCGTCGAACAGACCGCCAGCCGCTTGCTGCCGCTGAGCATCGCCTATCCGTCGCTGGCGTCGAGTCCGCAGATCCGCGACCGCTTGCGTCTGATCATGCAGAACAGCCGCTTGCGTCTGGTGCAAATGGCCGGGCCGTCGGCGAGCTTCACCTGGTGGGGCTTTGACGGCGAACCGGACGCGTTCCTCACTGCTTACGCCTATTACGCTGATTGGAACGCCAGCCAGGTGCTGGACCTGAGCCTGCCGCCGGAGCATTGGCAGCGGGTGCTGGAGGGTTACGCCAAGCAGGCGCCGAATACACCGTTGCTGCAACGGGCGCTGATTCTGTCGTTTGCCAAACAGATGCACTTGCCGGTCAACACGCTGCTCAGCGGCTTGATGGACGATCTGGGCAAGGCTGGCGAAGGCACTGCCGAAACCCTGATGGACGACGGCGAAGACAGTCTGGTGATGAGCGACCCGGACTCGGCGCTCGGTCTGGCGGCGGCGCGAGTGTTGAGCGCATCGCTGGCCACGCATTCGAAAGTTGCTTTGCCAGATGCGTTCAATCGTCAGTTGGGCGCTGCGCAACAGCGCTTGGCCGTCAGTTCGCAGCCGTTTGCTGAAGCGCTGAACCTGTCGCTGCAACCGTTCGATCAGGCGCGTGCAACAGCGTTGTTGCAACGCCTGCTGCCGCAGCAATCGACCCTCGAACGGGCGCTGGCGCTGACCTGGCTGCAACGCAGCATCACCCTGGCATCGCCGACCATCGCGCTGGCACCGGGCGAGGGCTGGAAGAAAAACTACGGCGCGACCGGCGAGATGTACTGGACGTGGCAGGGGGCGGCGCCGGTGCCGAGCGTGTTGACGGTATCGGGCACACAGGAGCGTCCACTGCGTGCGGCGCTGAGCTTCCAGACTCAGCAACCGGCGGTCGATCCGATTGCGGTGACCATCACCCGTCGCCTGTCGCGTCTGGTGCCGGGTGACGCAGCCTTCACCTTCAAACTGGAGCCGGTCGGCAGCAAGCCGTTGTCCAGCGACAGCCTGTACCTGGACGAAGTGATCCTCTCCAGCAAGGCACCGAAACCGCTGCGCTACGGCATGCTCGAAGTGCCGCTGCCGCCGGGCGCCGACGTCGAGCGCACGACTTGGGGCATCAAGTTGCAGGGCAAGGGCGGCACCGAACCGACCGCGCTGGAGAAAGCACGGTTCGAACCGGGCCAACTGGCCTACGCGGTGCCGGTGGATGCGCTGAGCGGCGAATGGCGTCTGCGCCATCTGGTGCGGTTCTCGCAGAAAGGTCAGTTCAACCTGCCGCCGGTGCGTTTCACGCAGGTCTACGCGCCGCAGCATCAGGCCCGGGAAGCGAAAGCCGCCCTCGGTCAGGTCACGGTCAACTGACATGACCCGGCCGCTGGTCTGGCTGCTGATGTGTGTGATTCCTGCGCTGGCGACGGCGCAGGATGAACCGTTGCGCGTGGCCTACGAGGGCGAATTGCTGTCGCTGAACACCACGCAGTTGATCGCTCGCGAGCCGTTGTCTTCGTCGCTGGATACGCCGCTGGGCAGTCTGTGGAAGCTGTTTGTCTACGCGTGGCTGGTGGATACCGGTGCGCACGAGCCTGCTTATGAATGTCGCGGGCAGTCGAAGGAAGAAGTCTATTGCTGCACCGCGGGCGGCAAGATCGAGCGTGATCAGGCGCTGGTGAAATCCTGCGGGCTGTATTTCGAGCCGGCGCGGTTGGGTATAACCGCTGACGATTGGAGAACCTATTGGCAGGCGCGACAGGCGCCGTCATGGTTGCTGGATTTGCCATCGGTGCAACCGGCTACTCGGGTTTCCGTGGCTGACTTGCTGAAGGTTTTGTCTTTGTTGCCGGCTCAGAATCAGATGCGTCGTGTTCTGCTCGATGTAGTGCTGAACGCGGCGGACGGCAATGTCGTCGGTGAACTCGGTGGGCGCTTGCGGGTGAAAACCTGGAGCTGGCTAGGCGATCAGGACCCGCAATCACGCCAGGGCGGATTCGCCGGCTGGACGGCGGACGGCTCGCCGATCTGGGCCGGTGGCTGGGGTACCAGTCAGAGGGTGTTGCGGCGTTACGGTTCGGCGTTGGCGACGGTGTTGCCTGCATCATGGCCGGCGGACGCGGGGCGTTGCGTTGAGGTCGGACTGTTCTCGCGTTATCCGGTTTCGCGGGTGCTGTCGGGTGAGCGCGTAGTCGGTTCCGGCCCTTTGCAGGGCGATTACCGCGTCGAATTCGCCAACGGCAATGCGCTGGATATCTACAGCGACGGCGAGCTGTTTCTGCTCAACGACAAACTGGTCGCCCGGCTGGATCGCGAGGAGTACGTCGCCCGAGTGCTAGAGCGTGAAGCCAGGCCTGAACCGGCCGAAGCCGCCAAAGCGTTGGCCGTGGCAATCCGCACGTATCTGCTGCAAAACGCCACGCGCAACGGCGACTGTTTGAGCATCGATGACAGCAGCACCCGCCAACGGGTCGCCCCGCGACCTGCTTCCGCCGAGTCCCGCAATATCGCTGCATGGACGGCGGATCTGGTCCTGGCCGGCAGCACCGTCACCTATCACTCCGATCAACCCGGCCCCGACAAACTCGCCTGGCAACAAGCCGTCGAGCAAGCCAATGCCGGCCAGCGTTACGACGCGATCCTGCTGCACGCCTATCCGCGCGCCAGCCTCAGCCGCTGGGACAACCCGGTGGCGTCCTGCGAAGCGCTGCCCGCCGCGCAAGACTGGCTGCAAAAACAACGGCGCGGCTGGCGCCCGAGGCTGGAAAGCGAAACCGGCTACAGCGAAGTCAGCACGTTCGCCGTCTGCAAACTCGCCTTCGGCCGCCCCTTCGTCGACCGCGAACGCCAGCGCATTTACGTGCGCGGCGTGCTGTCCCTGCAGGATCGCCTCGACCTGACTCACGAATACCTGCACCTGGCCTTTGAAGCACACCCCAACGGCCAGGACGAAACCTATATCGAAGGGCTCGCCCGTCACCTTTTGCTGGAATAGACCATGACACTCCGTTATCCACAGGTCTTGCTGTTGCTCTGCGCATTTGCCGCGGTTTCGCCGGTGATCGCCGCTGACGGCGTCAAACTCGACACCCCGGTCGGCGGCTGGCGCAGTGGCGCCCCCGAAGGCGAGGGCGAGAGCTTCCGCCAGACCGTCAACTACCCGGCCTCCTCGGTGAACACTCCGCTCGGCCAGGCCAACACCGCCCGCATCAGTGGTGAAATCAAAGCGACACCGAAAAGCAAAGAGCCCGGCCGCCTGATCGTCAACGGCGTCAGCATGCCGCTGAAAATCGACGACAGCGGCCGCTTCGACCGCCCGTTCTCCTTCCCCAACGGCAGCAACAGCGTCGAAGTCCGCAGCCCCGACGGCCAGCAACGGCATCGCACGCAATTCCTCAATACCCGTGGCGGCGCGACTCCGGCGAAACTCCGGGTATTGCTGGCGTGGGACAGCGACGGCACTGACCTCGACTTGCACCTGATCACACCCGACGGCGCGCACATCTGGTACGGCGATCGCGTTGCCCCCAATGGCGCTGCTCTGGATGTCGACGTGACCACCGGCTACGGCCCGGAAATCTTCGCCATGCCGGCGCCGATCAAGGGGCAGTATCTGGTGTATGTGAATTATTTTGGCGGTGGGTATCGCGGGGATGATGAGGGTGGGGAAGAGGCGGTGCAGCCGTTGACTACGGCGCAGGTGACGGTGATTACCGAGGAGGGGACGCCGAGCGAGAAGATGGAGACGTTTCTGGTGCCGATGCGGGCGGTGGGTGAGTTGACGTTGGTGAAGTCGTTCAGTTATCCATGAATCATCTGTTCATTTAGGAAAAACACCGCACAGGGCATTGCCTTCGTAACCGTGAACGATTGGCCCCAGCACCATGAGTGGGCCACAGGCGTAGAGCGGGGAGGGCACGGTTTGTTGCGTGTTGAGCAGAACAACTTCCCTGCCGAATTCGTCGCTGCCAAAAGATTGCTCGTCGTACGAATTGCACACCGGCAGTTTCAACGGCACCGGGATCACCAGCGCCCAGACAGTGATCCCGCACCATTCGCGGGTGGGAGTTGATCTTGCTGTTCGGGTGATCTGCGGGGGGAATGAGCGGTAACTTTGCGCTCTGTAGGCGTCGGTTTTCAGTGTGACTTTTTCCGGGAGGGAGATGCCTACTCCCACGCAAGCTGTCAGGCTGAGGCAGATGGTCGAAACCAGTCCGACGGATTTCAGGCGTGAATTCAGGGTAGATGGGAACAATCTTGAACGTCCTTGTAGTGTATTAAGCATCGAAGTTGCCAAGCGCTTTTTCACTGAACAATTGTGCAAGTACCTGCCGCACAATTTGGTGTTGATCAGCAATTGGCTGAACGCCTCTCGAAAATCACTTTTCCAACAGGCATTAAAAAGCCGGCTTGTGGCCGGCTTCTCGGGGACTGGCTTGGTTTATTTTTGGTAAACCGCGCCAGCCTTCAAAACGTACATCCGGATCTTGCGTCCGGCTGTGGGACTTGGTCAGACAGTGGTCTGCCGCGTCAGGCGTCATCTGGGCCGCTTGGCGGGTCGATGCGCGAATGTGGGGCGCAGGATACTGAGTTTTGCTTCTGATTCCCAGCTTGAAGTGCGGTTTAGAGCTATCAAACTGAAGGAAATCGAAGATTTGTACCGACTTTCAGGGCCTCATCGCCAGCAGGATGGCTCCCACTTCAGAGAAACGGCACCACCGGCCGCCGCTTGCCCAGCGTCGACCACCAGAACACCCACCCCAGCACATGAATCCGCTGCTCCTCGATCTGCGCTGCGCGAAAGATTTCGTCCGGGTATTCGGCACTATTGTGGCTGCGCAGGCGCAGGGCGTTACCCGGCATGCGATGCAGGTATTTGATGCGCAACATGCCGTCGTGTTCGATGGCGTAAATTTCGCCGTCCACCACCTGGGTGAGGCCGCGGTCGATGGCGAGTGTGGAGCCGTCCTCGATTTTCTCGGCCATGCTGTTGCCGATCATTTGGGTGCAGATGGCATCGGTGGGGCGGATTTCCAGGGCTTCGAGGTGGCTGCGGGGCAGGCGGATGGTTTGTTCCGGGTCCTTGATGACGTGGGTCTTGCCGGAGCCGGGGGCGGTCGGTGTTTCCTTGTAGAGCGGCAGTTCGATGTCGGTGGTTTCGAGCACCGTGTAGACGCCGCGAATGGCATGGGCATCGAGGATGTCGCCCGAGTCCGTCTGCAGGTGCGGGGCCTCTTTCGGACCTTCGCCGGTCTTCAGCCATTGGCTGTTGACGGACAGCAGGCGCGCAACTTCTTCCAGACGGTACGCGGGTACGCCCCGGGTGTACCAGTTATGAACGTTTTGGGCTTCCGTGCCCCAGAACTTTGCGAATCCCGTGGTGGTGATGTTCGCAGCTTCCAGGAGTGCCTTGAATCTTGGACCGCTAGTGTTCTTTCTCATAAACACGAGTCTACGACCGGCCTAGAGCGGTTTGAATAAACCTTGCGTTCAAAATCAGGGCAAATTTTGCGACGGGATGTAAGACGTCCTTGTGGGAAATTACACGAACTAAAACTTTTCTGTAGTCCGTCATAAACAAGTTGTTTAAGCCCCTGACGGTCGGGCACAAAAAACCCCGGATCAACCGGGGTTTTCTTCAAGCGCTTCGCAGGTCGTGAGGCTTAGCCTTTGTAGGCAGCAACCGACTTGGTGATCGCGGCGCGGGCGGCGTCTGCACCGTCCCAGCCTTCAATTTTCACCCATTTGCCTTTTTCGAGATCCTTGTAGTTCGCGAAGAAGTGCTCGATCTGCTGGATCAGCAGGGCTGGCAGGTCGGTGTATTCCTTCACGTCCACGTACAGCTGGGACAGCTTGTCGTGTGGAACGGCGATGACTTTGGCATCGCCGCCGCCGTCGTCAGTCATGTTCAGGATGCCGACTGGACGTGCGCGGATCACCGAACCTGGCGCAACCGGGTAAGGCGTTACGACGAGTACGTCCAACGGATCACCGTCGTCAGCCAGGGTGTTCGGGATGTAACCGTAGTTGGCCGGGTAGAACATCGGGGTGGCCATGAAACGGTCAACGAACAGGCAATCGCTGTCTTTGTCGATTTCGTATTTGATCGGCGCGTGGTTGGCCGGGATCTCGATCGCGACGTAGATGTCGTTCGGCAGGTCTTTGCCAGCCGGAATCTTGCTGTAGCTCATTGGGCGTTGCCCCCGTTAGTTGACCAAAAACACTTGGCCGGATTGACCAAAAAGTGGCGGCGATTATAGGCATATTCTGCCGTGGACGCCATGTACCGGAAGTCGTGCAGACCTTTACTCGTGAGCCTGATAGACCGGGTCGGTGGCCTGAAGTTGCTTCAGGCGCGCCAACGGGTCCTGGCGGTAGAAAAGCTGCAGCTGCGCATACACCTGTGGATAAGCCTCGTGCAGCAGATCCGGAGCGCTAAAGAAGTACTCACTGGTGACGGCGAAGAATTCGGCCGGGTTCTCGGCGGCATACGGGTCGATGGCGGTTTCGGCGTCGGGATGGCGGTCGAGCTGGTGATTGAGGTCGTCGTACGCCCTCTGCATCACCTCGGCCCAGTCGCTGACCCGCATATCGGCGTGCAGCGGTGGCAGGCCGTTGGCGTCGCCGTTGAGCATGTCGAGCTTGTGCGCCAGTTCGTGGATCACCAGGTTATAGCCTTCCCAGCCACCACTGGCCATCACGCCCGGCCAGGCGAGGATGATCGGCCCTTGCTGCCAGGCCTCGCCGCTGTGTTCGCCGTCCCACTCATGCTCCACGCCACTGGCATCGCGATGGCGCTGGGGGCTGAGGAAGTCGTCGGGGTAGAGGACGATTTCGTGGAAACCCTGATACCAGTTCAGATCGCCGAGATGCAAAAGCGGCAACTGCGCCTGGGCGGCAAGCAGCAGGCGCTGTTCCTGGTGCAGTTCGACGCCGGGCAGGGCGGTCAGGTGTTTGTCTTCAAGGAACAGCACGCTGGCTTCGCGCAGCCACTGGTCTTCAGCGGCCGTGATGCCGTCGAGAAAACTCAGGTGATGACGCACCCGTTGCCACAGTTCGTCGGCAATCGGGTGCCTGGCCAGAATGCGCCGGCGTCGCCAGGCGCTCAGCGACCACATCGGCTTAGTGCGATTGAGCTTTGGTGCTGCCGAAGCGGCTGCGAACCACGCCGATGATCATCGGTACCAGCGACAGCAGGATGATGCCCACCACCAGCAGCGACAGGTTCTTCTTGATGAACGGCACGTTGCCGAAGAAGTAACCGAGCGTCACCAGACCGCCGACCCACAGGACGGTGCCGAACACGCTGAAACCGAAGAAACGCGGATAAGGCATCTTCGCGACACCGGCAACGAACGGTGCAAAGGTGCGGATGATCGGCAGGAAGCGCGCCAGAGTCACGGTTTTGCCGCCGTGCTTGTCGTAGAAATCGTGGGTCTGTTGCAGGTAGTCGCGGCGGAAAATTTTCGAGTTCGGGTTGCTGAACAGCTTTTCGCCCGCCGTTCGTCCGATCACGTAGTTGGTGCTGTCGCCAAGGATCGCCGCCAGCATCAGCAGGCCCGCCAGCAACACCGGATCCATGCCGCCGCCCGCAGCGACTGCGCCGGCGATGAACAGCAGGGAGTCACCCGGCAGGAAGGGCATCACCACCAGACCGGTCTCGCAGAAAATCACCAGAAACAGGATGGCGTAGATCCATGGCCCGTAATTATTCACCAGCAGGTCGAGGTAAACGTCGAGATGCAGGACAAGATCGAGCGGGTTGAAATCCATGGAGGCACCTGTGGTGACGGCCTGACTCGGCAGACCTGTGCGGATGACTTCGTGTAAGCCTACAAGCGGGTGTAGTTTTTCTTACAAGCCGGAAAGATCGGGATTATACGGGCTGAAGGGTGAAAAGCGCGTTGGTTTTGTAGCGGGGGATGTCGGTGTGAATAAATGTCGGGTTGGCATGCATTTGGGGAGGGAGGCTGCCCCCTCCCCCGCAAGACGCCCCGCGATCAGAGCTCGTCGCTGATCGGCAGCACATAGTTTTTGAACTCGGTGTCTTCCTTGAAACCGATGGACTCGTAGGTTTTCTGCGCCACTTCGTTGTCCGCGCTGGTGGAGACGCGCATGCGCACGGCCTGGGTTTCCTTGGCCATTTTCTTGGCGGTGCGGATGAGATTGTCAGCCACCAGCTGGCGGCGGGCGTCTTCGGCGACATAGATGTCGTTGAGGATCCACACGCGCTTGAGCGACAGGGAAGAAAAGCTCGGGTAGAGCTGACAAAAGCCCATGAGCTTCTTGTCGTCGTCATCGGCCAGCGCCAGATAAATCACCGATTCCTTGCGGCGCAGGCGTTTTTCGAGAAAGGCCCGGGACGAATCCGGATAGGGCAGGGAGCCATAAAACTCGCGGTACTTAACGAACAACGGGGTCAGCAAATCCAGGTGTTCGAGGGTCGCTTGAATAATCCGCATGGTAGGTCTCGTCCTTCAAGTGGCTGTCTTCACGTGCTCTGACGGCGATGGGAAACCCGGGCGGCCGTGCATCGATCCTGCCTGAAACCGGCGCAGAAAGGCAATGCGGAAACGGTTCAGGCGGGGGGCGGATCGAGTAGGAAATTACTCTTCATGTCCGCACCGGCCTCCGATTCCAGCGTCTGAACCTGCGCTTCGTCTTTCAGATTGACCCCCGACAGTTGTCGCCGACAGGCTTCGCGAATCAGATACAGCAAGCGATGCGCCGCCATACCGTAGCTGAGTCCTTCCAGCCGCACATTGGAGATGCAATTGCGGTAAGCATCCGTGAGGCCGACCTTGGGATTGTAGGTGAAATATAAACCCAGGCTGTCGGGCGAACTGAGGCCCGGACGCTCTCCAATGAGCATCACGACCATTTTCGCGCCCAGCAACTGGCCGATTTCATCGCCAATCGCCACTCGGCCCTGCTCCACCAGTATCACCGGCGCAATCGACCATTCGTCGGCGGCCATCTGTTCTTCCAGACGGGTCAGAAACGGCAGAGTGTGCCGATGTACCGCCAGCGCGGACAGACCGTCCGCCACCACGATCACCAGATCCACGCCGCCCGGATGCGCCTGGGCGTATTCGCGCAGGGCTTGCGCCGATTGATCGCTCAACTTGCGCCCCAGGTCCGGGCGTTGCAGGTAGCTGTTGCGATCCACCGCCGCGCTGTGCAGCAGCAGGCTGTCGCGCTGGCGCTCGGTCAGTTGGGCGCTGAGCCCGGCGTGATCGAACGGCAGATGCACCGCATCCCGTGCTTGCGCGTGGGCGTACTGGAAATCCAGTTGTGCGCGGGTCGGCAGGCTGGTGCCGGTGCGGCCGAGAGCAATGCGCGCAGGGGTCAGACGACGCAGCTCCAGCCACGGGTTTTGCGGATCGACGGGCGGTTTTTCCATCTGACTCATCCCAGTTGCGCCAAGGCCTGGCGAAAGGCCGGCGGCAGGTTGTTGCCGAAGCGGACCTTGCCGTCCGCCTGGGTGAAGATGCCCATGTTCGCCAGCCACTGCTCGAACTCCGGCGCCGGTTTCAGGCCCAGGGTCTGGCGCGCGTAGAGCGCGTCGTGGAACGACGTGGTCTGGTAGTTGAGCATGATGTCGTCGGAGCCGGGGATGCCCATGATGAAGTTGATCCCCGCCACGCCCAGCAGGGTCAGCAGGGTGTCCATGTCATCCTGGTCGGCTTCGGCGTGGTTGGTGTAGCAGATGTCGCAGCCCATCGGCACGCCGAGCAACTTGCCGCAGAAGTGGTCTTCGAGGCCGGCGCGGATGATCTGTTTGCCGTTGTAGAGGTATTCCGGGCCGATGAAGCCTACGACGGTGTTCACCAGAAACGGCTTGAAATGGCGCGCCACGGCGTAGGCCCTTGTCTCGCAGGTTTGCTGATCGACGCCGTGATGGGCGTTCGCTGAAAGAGCGCTGCCCTGGCCGGTCTCGAAATACATCAGGTTCTGCCCGAGTGTGCCGCGATTGAGGCTCAGGCCCGCTTCGTAACCTTCCTGCAGCACGTTCAGGTTGATGCCGAAACTGGCGTTGGCCGCTTCGGTGCCGGCAATCGACTGGAACACCAGATCCAGCGGCACGCCACGGTTGATCGCTTCTATGGACGTGGTGACATGGGTCAGCACGCAGGCCTGGGTCGGAATGTCGTAGCGCTGGATGATTGCGTCGAGCATTTCCAGCATCGCGCAGATCGAGGCGATGCTGTCGGTGGCCGGGTTGATGCCGATCATCGCGTCGCCATTGCCGTACAGCAGACCGTCGAGAATGCTCGCGGCGATGCCGGACGGTTCGTCGGTCGGGTGATTGGGTTGCAGCCTTGTGGATAACCGTCCGCGCAGGCCGAGGGTGCCGCGAAATCGGGTGACCACGCGGATCTTCTGCGCCACCAGCACCAGATCCTGTACGCGCATGATCTTCGACACGGCAGCGACCATTTCCGGCGTCAGGCCCGGGGCGAGGGCGCGCAGGCTGGACTCGTCGGCCGCTTCGCTCAGCAGCCAGTCACGAAAACCGCCTACCGTGAGATGGCTGATGACCGCAAAGGCCTGCCTGTCATGGGTGTCGATGATCAGTCGGGTGACTTCATCGGTTTCGTAAGGAATCAGCGCTTCCTGCAAAAAGTGCGTGAGCGGGATGTCGGCCAGCGCCATTTGCGCGGCGACACGCTCGCCATCGTTGAGCGCGGCGACGCCGGCCAGGAAGTCCCCGGAGCGTGCCGGGCTGGCCTTGGCCATCACGTCCTTGAGGCTGTCGAAGCGGTAGGTCTGGGCGCCTACCGTATGAGCGAAACTGGCCATACACAATTCTCCGTGACGGCGCAGGCCAGGCCTGCGCCGTAATTTTCGGCAGTCAGTGCAAGGCTTCCTCAGCCTTCTGGATCGCCGCAAATTCTTCTTCCGGCGTGCCTGCTACCAAGTGATGTCGACTGTAGAGTGCAAAGTAAGCAATTAACACTCCATAGATGATGGCTGCGCCGATCACCACCCGTGGATCCACCAGAAAGCCCGCCACCACGGCGATGCACGCCAGCACCAGAGCGATGCCGGAGGTGAAGATGCCACCCGGGGTGCGATACGGTCGATCCATTTTGGGGCGGCGAATGCGCAGCGTGATGTGCGCAGCCATCATCAGCACATAGGAAATGGTTGCGCCGAACACCGCTACCAGAATCAGCAGGTCGCCCTGGCCTGTCAGCGACAGGCCGAACCCGATAATGCCGGGAATCACCAGCGCCAGCACCGG
This sequence comes from Pseudomonas sputi, assembly GCF_021603585.1. Lineage (GTDB taxonomy): Bacteria > Pseudomonadota > Gammaproteobacteria > Pseudomonadales > Pseudomonadaceae > Aquipseudomonas > Aquipseudomonas sputi. The sequence continues at coordinate 101,233 of NZ_BQHI01000008.1, forward strand.
AGCCTTGCTTTTGTTGGTTTCGGACAGCTTGCGAGGAAGGTAACCGGCGCGGGACAACGCGAAAATCTGCCGCGAGTAGGCATAAATGATCGAAAAGAAACTGGCGATCAGCCCGGCCAGCCCCACGAGGTTGACGAAACTGCCCATCCAGGTCGAGCCGCCGTAGGCGTTGCTCAGTGCTTCGACCAATGGGTTGCCGGAGGTCAGCAGCGAGTTGGCGCCCGCACCGCCGGGGCCGACGATCAGAATCAACAGGGCAAACATCAGCAGCACCAGCATGGCCCCGATCAGGCCGCGCGGCAGGTCACGCTTGGGGTTCTTGGTTTCCTCGGCGGCCAGCGGCACGCCTTCAACGGCGAGGAAGAACCAGATTGCATAGGGTATCGCCGCCCAGACGCCGACATAACCGAATGGCAGGAACGGACTGGCGCCCGCAGCACTCGTCACGGGTATATCGAGCAGGTTGGCAATGTCGAAGTGCGGCACCATCGCCACCAGAAACACCCCCAGCGCGATCGCGGCGACAGCCGTGATGACAAACATCAGCTTGAGCGCCTCGCCGACCCCGAAAATATGGATGGCAATGAAGATGATGTAGAACGCCAGATAGATCATCCAGCCACCGATGCCGAACAGCGACTGGCAGTAGGCACCGATGAACACCGCGATGGCGGCAGGGGCGATGGCGTACTCGATGAGAATGGCAGTGCCGGTGAGAAACCCGCCCCACGGCCCGAATGCGCTGCGGGCGAAACCGTAGCCACCGCCGGCGGTGGGAATCATTGAGGACAGTTCGGCCAGAGAAAAACACATGCACAGGTACATGGTGGCCATCAGCAGCGTCGCGAGGAACATCCCGCCCCAGCCACCTTGTGCCAGGCCAAAGTTCCAGCCGGCGTAGTCGCCGGAAATGACATAAGCGACACCGAGCCCCACCAGCAGAACCCAGCCGGCGGCACCTTTTTTCAGTTCGCGTTGTTGGAAGTAGTCCGAACCGACTTTTTCGAAGTCGACGGAGGCGCCGGTCGCCGGAGCGCCAGCAGGAGATTCGCCAGGCATAAAGTGCACCCTTCTTATTGTTTTATTGGCCCGATCGGAATGTCGGGTCGAACGCCGGGAGCGAGCAAGCTCGCTCCCGCAGGGGGAGCGAGCTGCAGGTGGATCAGAAGAAGCCCAGCGGATTGATGTCGTAGCTCACCAGCAGGTTTTTGGTCTGTTGGTAGTGATCGAGCATCATCTTGTGGGTTTCACGGCCGACGCCGGACTTTTTGTACCCGCCGAACGCGGCGTGCGCCGGGTACAGGTGGTAGCAGTTGGTCCACACACGACCGGCCTTGATGGCGCGGCCCATGCGATAGGCGCGGTTGATGTCGCGGGTCCAGAGGCCGGCACCCAGGCCGAACTCGGTGTCGTTGGCGATCGCCAGGGCTTCGGCTTCGTCCTTGAAGGTGGTGATGCTCACCACCGGGCCGAAGATTTCTTCCTGGAACACGCGCATTTTGTTGGTGCCCTTGAGCAGGGTCGGCTGGATGTAATACCCGGTCGCCAGGCTGCCCTCGAGTTTTTCCACCTTGCCACCGGTCAGCAGCTCGGCGCCTTCGCCCTTGGCGATTTCCAGGTACGACAGGATCTTGTCGAATTGCTGCTCTGACGCCTGGGCGCCGACCATGGTGTCGGTGTCGAGCGGGTCGCCACGTTTGATCTGGCTGACCTTTTTCATCACCGCTTCCATGAACTGCGGATAGATCGATTCCTGAACCAGTGCGCGGGAAGGGCAGGTGCAGACCTCCCCCTGGTTGAAGAACGCCAGTACCAGGCCTTCGGCGGCTTTTTCAATGAAGCTTGGCTCGGCCTGCATGATGTCTTCGAAGAAGATGTTCGGCGACTTGCCGCCCAGCTCCACGGTGGACGGAATGATGTTTTCGGCGGCGCATTTCATGATGTGGGAGCCGACTGGGGTCGAGCCGGTGAAAGCGATCTTGGCGATGCGCTTGCTGGTGGCCAGGGCTTCGCCGGCCTCTTTGCCGAACCCTTGCACCACGTTGAGCACGCCCGGCGGCAGCAGGTCGCCGATCAGCTCCATCAGCACGCTGATGCCCAGCGGCGTTTGCTCGGCGGGCTTGAGCACCACGCAGTTGCCGGCGGCCAGGGCCGGGGCGAGTTTCCACGCGGCCATCAGGATCGGGAAGTTCCACGGGATGATCTGGCCGACCACGCCCAGTGGTTCATGGATGTGGTAGGCCACGGTGTTGCCGTCGATCTCGGCGGCGCTGCCTTCCTGGGCACGCAGGCAACCGGCGAAATAACGGAAGTGGTCGGCGGCCAGAGGGATGTCGGCGTTGAGGGTTTCGCGGATGGCTTTGCCGTTGTCCCAGGTTTCGGTGATCGCCAGGGTTTCGAGGTTCTGTTCGATGCGGTCGGCAATTTTCAGCAGGATCAGTGAGCGGGCCTGGGCGGACGTTGAGCCCCAGGCATCGGCAGCGGCGTGGGCGGCGTCCAGGGCTTTTTCGATGTCTTCGGCCGTGGAGCGCGGGAACTCGGCAATCGGTTGGCCATTCACTGGCGAGGTATTGGTGAAGTACTGACCTTTGACAGGCGCGACGAACTCGCCGCCGATGTAGTTACCGTACTTGCTCTTGAACGAGACTTTGGCGCCTTCAGTACCGGGGTGAGCGTAACGCATGATGTTCTCCTTGGCTGTTGTATTTATCAGAGAGACGCGCATGAGCGCTTGCTATAAGCGTAGAGCAAAGGTCGGGCCACTGCCGTGCAGGTCAGGCAAATCAAGGCCTTGCGAGATTTGTGTCGGACAAATGGCAAGCGTCTGTGACGGTATCGGTACGGCTCGGGTGACAGTTTGTACCGCTTTTGGCACAGCCCGTGACCGGGCGGTCTTGCCAGCATTGCAAAGACCGGTGGGCTGGAGGATGCTGGGCACCACTTCACGCATGGGCCGATGAGCCTCGGGGAGAATAATAAGAAATGCACGACAACCATTTGAGTCGCCATGCCCAACAGGTTCTCACCGTCACCCAGGGCAAGCCGCACCTGCATGGCCCCGGTGCCGACCCGTCGATCGCCCGCTCGTGGCTGCGCTGCCTTGAGGACTATCACCTCGACCCGGCCCTGACCATGGCGCCGACCGTGCTCGAACACGGTCGCATCCTCGAAAGCCGCGAACGGCTGCAACAGGTGTTGCAGATTGCCGGCAGTGAAATGAGCAGCCTGCATCAACAACTTTCCGGCGCCGGCCACGCGGTATTGCTGACCGACGCGCGCGGGGTGATCCTCAACTGCGTCACTGCCCCCGCCGAACGCAAGATCTTCGAGCGCGCCGGCCTGTGGCTGGGTTCCGACTGGAGCGAGGCCTGCGAAGGCACCAACGGCATCGGCACCTGTCTGGTGGAACGTCAGGCTTTGACCATCCATCAGGACGAACACTTTCGCGGCCGCCACACCGGCCTGACCTGCTCGGCGAGCCCGGTGTTCGACCCCCACGGCGAACTGCTGGCAGTGCTCGATGTTTCTTCCGCGCGGCATGACGTCTCGCGCCAGAGCCAGTTCCACACCATGGCGCTGGTCAATCTGTCGGCGAAGATGATCGAGAGCTGCTATTTCCTGCGCTGCTTCGATAATCAATGGTTGCTGCGTTTTCATCTTCAGGCCGAGTCTGTCGGGCTGTTCAGTGAAGGGTTGCTGGCGTTTGACGGGGAAGGGCGGATCAGTGCAGTCAATCAGAGTGCCTTGAACCTGCTTGGGCACATTCGTGGCGGCTTGCTCGGCAAACCGGTGGAGGCGTTTTTCGATTGTTCGCTGGATGAATTGCTCGGGCGCGCCAGTGCCAATGCCAGCGCCAGTTGGCCGTTGCGCACTCGTGACGGGCGGCATCTGTTTGCGGTGCTGCGCGGTGAAACCCGCCGGCCGCTGCCGGCAGCATCGGCTCCTGCGGCTGTCGCAGCGCCGCGTCTTGCAGGCATTTGCCTGGGGGATGCGGCGTTGCAGGCAGATTTTCGCAAGTCGCTGCGGGTGTTCGAGCGCGACGTGCCACTGCTGATCAATGGTGAAACCGGCTCTGGCAAGGAAGCTTTCGCCAAGGCTGTGCACAACGCCAGTCAGCGCGCCGGCAAAGCGTTCGTCGCCCTCAACTGCGCGGCAATTCCCGAGAGCCTGATCGAGAGCGAGCTGTTTGGCTACCGCGGCGGCAGCTTCACCGGTGCGCGCAAGGACGGCATGCGCGGCAAGTTGCAGCAGGCCGACGGTGGCACGCTGTTCCTCGATGAAATCGGCGACATGCCACTGGCCTTGCAGACTCGTTTGCTGCGGGTGCTCGAAGACCGGCAAGTGGTGCCGATCGGTGGCGAACCGGAAGCGGTCAACGTACGGATCATCAGCGCCACCCACCGCAATCTTCTGGAGCGGGTCGGCGATGGCAGTTTTCGTGAAGACCTGTATTACCGGCTCAACGGACTGGAAGTGGCGTTGCCGCCGTTGCGCGAGCGCAGTGACAAGTCGCAGCTGCTGGATTTCCTGCTGGCCGAAGAGGCGGGCGGGGAAAAGATTCTGATCGAAGAGCCGGCGCGCCAGGCGTTGCTGGGCTTCAACTGGCCGGGCAATGTGCGGCAGATGCGCAATGTGCTGCGCACGTTGGCGGCGTTGTGCGATGAAGGGCGGATCGGACTGGAGGATCTGCCGGCGATGTTCCGGCAGGTGCAGCCGCTGTTGGTCAAAACCGATGAGGCGGCATCCGGACAGCCGCTGGAAGACGCCGAGCGGCAGGCGTTGCTCAATGCGCTGGAACACACGCGCTGGCACATGACCCAAGCGGCTCAGCAACTGGGCGTGAGCCGCAATACGCTCTATAGAAAGCTGCGCAAGCACGGGATCGCCCGAACCGCCTGAATACTCCTGCAGAGCGTGGGAACGATCACGGTCGGATGAACAGCTAAAGAGTGCGGTTTTCACCTCCCTGCGCTAACCTGCGGCCATGTTTTACGAGGTCGACTATGCACATTCATATTCTGGGTATCTGCGGGACTTTCATGGGCTCGATGGCGGTTCTGGCCAAAGAGCTGGGCCACCACGTGACCGGCTCCGATGCCAATGTCTATCCACCGATGAGCACCCAGCTCGAAGCCCAGGGCATTGAACTGACTCAGGGCTACGACCCGGCGCAGCTTGATCCGGCGCCGGATCTGGTGGTGATCGGCAACGCCATGTCCCGCGGCAACCCGGCAGTGGAATATGTGCTGAACAAGGGCCTGCCGTACGTGTCCGGCCCGCAGTGGCTGGCTGACCATGTGCTGCAAGGTCGCTGGGTGCTGGCGGTTGCCGGTACGCACGGCAAGACCACCACCAGCAGCATGCTCGCCTGGGTGCTGGAACATGCCGGCATGAGTCCGGGTTTCCTGATCGGCGGCGTACCGCAGAATTTCTCGGTGTCGGCGCGTCTGGGCGGCACGCCGTTCTTCGTGATCGAGGCCGACGAGTACGACAGCGCGTTTTTCGACAAGCGTTCGAAGTTCGTCCACTACCGTCCGCGCACGGCGATCCTCAACAACCTTGAGTTCGATCACGCCGACATTTTCCCCGATCTACCAGCCATCGAGCGGCAGTTCCACCACTTGGTGCGGACTATTCCGAGCGAAGGCCTGGTGATTCACCCGACCACTGAACCGGCCTTGCAGCGGGTGATCGAGATGGGCTGCTGGACCCCGGTGCAAACCACCGGTGCCGGCGGCCAGTGGCAGGTCAAGTTGCTCAAAGACGATGGTTCGGCGTTCGAAGTGATGTTCGAAGGCGTGTCCCAAGGCGTGGTCGAGTGGGAATTGACCGGTCAGCACAACGTCGCTAACGCCTTGGCGACTCTGGCCGCCGCGCGTCACGTCGGTGTTGTACCGTCGATGGGCATCGCCGGGTTGAGCGCGTTCAAAAGCGTCAAACGCCGGATGGAAAAAGTCGCGGAAGTGCGCGGCATCACCATCTACGACGACTTCGCCCACCACCCGACCGCCATTGCCACCACCCTCGACGGCCTGCGCAAACGCATTGGCGATGCGCCGCTGATTGCGATCATCGAACCGCGTTCCAACTCGATGAAGCTCGGCGCACACCGTGACGGTCTGCCGGACAGCGTGGTCGATGCCGATCAGGTGATCTGGTACGCCCCGGCCAACCTCGGCTGGGATCTGGCGGGCACCGCCGCGTTGTGCACCGTGCCATCGATCGTCAGCGATTCGCTGGAAGGCATCATCGAACGGGTGAAGAGCCAGGCCCAGCCTGGCACCCACGTGGTGATCATGAGCAACGGCGGCTTCGGCGGCCTGCACGGCAAACTCGCCGAGGCGTTGAAATGAACACGCGTTTGGTGAGCAATGGCCCGGAGCGCATCACGCTGGCGATGACCGGCGCATCCGGCGCCCAGTACGGTTTGCGCCTGCTCGATTGCCTGGTGCGCGAGGACCGCGAGGTGCACTTCCTGATCTCCAAGGCCGCGCAACTGGTAATGGCCACCGAAACGGACGTGTCGCTGCCGGCCAAACCGCAAATGATGCAGGCGTTCCTCACCGAATATACCGGCGCGGCTGCCGGGCAGATCCGTGTGTACGGCAAGGAAGACTGGATGTCGCCGGTGGCTTCTGGATCGGGCGCCCCGGCGGCGATGGTGGTGGTGCCGTGCTCGACCGGGACCTTGTCGGCCATCGCCACCGGCGCTTGCAACAACCTGATCGAACGGGCGGCAGACGTGACGTTGAAGGAGCGTCGCCAGTTGATTCTGGTACCGCGCGAAGCGCCGTATTCGAGTATTCACCTGGAGCACATGCTCAAGCTGTCGAACATGGGCGTGACCATCCTGCCGGCGTCGCCGGGCTTCTATCACCAGCCGCAGACCATCGATGACCTGATCGATTTCGTGGTGGCGCGGATTCTCAACCTGCTGGGCATTCCCCAGGACATGCTGCCGCGCTGGGGCGAGCACCACCTGAGCAGCGATGAATAAGCTGCTGGCGATCCTGCTGGCGTTGCAACTGACCGGCTGCGCCACGGTGCGCACGCTCGATGCTGCCAAACCGGGGGCGCCGGTGGTGTATTCCGGCACGCGGCTGGATCTGTACGCCATGCAGGGCGGGTGCTGCCCGATGGACCGCTTCGGTGCCGAGGCGCCGAGCTATCCAGGGCTGGATCTGCCGGCCAGCGCATTGCTCGATACGCTGCTGTTGCCGTTGTCGTTGCTCACCGTGATCGGCGTCGGCTTCCAGGCGACCGGGGGGCTTTGAAAATCAATGGCTCGACCCGTCAGGATCGAGCCATTGATGCCTTCTACAGAGTGATCGTTTCGAGAGGAAAGACGATGTCGTTGGAGAAAATGTCTTTTCCCGCCGGTAACTCCAGCACACGTTTGCCGGCTTTTGCCAGTTCATCGATCAACACGTCGTATTCGTCCCGATTCAGGTCTCCGGCCCGGGTGCGGGCCTGGATCGCATCTGCATGGTTTTGACTTGAGCCGGTGCCACGTCCAAGCGCCTGTGCGTGTATATCGCCTACGGTGGCCGCACGGGTCATGCTCGAGTTGACCAGCCAGACGCGCCGGGAGGTGAACCCGATCGACGACACCGACACATGGCCTTCCCATTTCCGGCTCGGCAAGCGTGTCTGGTCGATCCGCGTTGGGTTGTAGACAAGATTATCCTGCCCTGGAACAACCTCTACCGTGCGGGTGTCGAGCACATAGCAAAACCTGATGCGTTGGGCGTCGTGCCCCGACGTGCTGCCATTCGGCGGTTGCGATTCGCGGTCTGTCGACGGACTGTCCGGCCGAGGCTCGGAGGCATTTGTCACGCCGTCGCCTTCCTTTGCCAAACCCATTGCGGCCTTGAGGCTGAACAGCGCGCTGACGGCCACCCCGCTCGTGGTGGCCTCGGTCACGGCTTCTTGTGGAAGCATGGCTGAGGGCCGGGCAATATCGAAGGGCGTCCGGCTATCCACTTTGAATACGGCAGGAATATCGGTCCTGTACAGATAACCATGAGCGTTGCGTTTAAATCCGCAGTACACCAACAACCTCTCAAAGAACGGTGGGCTCAGGCTGGCTTTCATCAGGCTGAGGCCCTCTCCCTGGTTTCTCAGCCTGATGATTTCGGCATGGAGCTCCGGCACAAACGGATCGAATTCCTTTGTATGGGTCAGGACCGTCGTACGCTCTTGATGGGTTTTGACCCACGCGGGTAACTCATCGTTGATGCGATTCTTGAACTGCCCTGTCGACGATAACTCCTTGCACAGCCGTCCAAGCTGCAGGGTGGACAGGTTGTAGGGGCGGAAGCGGGCAATGACGTGCACCAGCGGCTTGAGCGGAGAGTCCGGATTGGTCCACAGCCGCAAGTAGTTGATCAATTGTTCACGCAGAGACGGGTATTCCCGCGGCTCGACCCAGGTCGGCTGTTTCATGTGGAGCGCGACATCCTGGCGAAAACGCACGATATCTTCCCCCTCGATCCTGTACAGGTTCCAGATATCAATGTCTCGCCAGTAGGGACGCAATGCCCGTTGATTGACCGAATAGCTGACCGGTCTGACGATGGTCAGCTTGTCGCCTTCAGGGAACGCCACTTGGGTGAGCGGGCCGTGACTGTCATCCAGACCAGGCTTGCGCCGCATTTCGACGTAGCCATGAAAGTTTGTCTTGTCGAGGTCCCAGGTGTAGTGACTGTGGTCACCGTAAGCCGGCGTGGTGTCGGTTGGCTGCGGCGTACCGGAAGGTGTCAGGTGCGTTGACGGCGTTGACGTGGTTGAGGCCTCGGGGTGCTCCGGCGTATCGGGTGTCGGCAGGCGCGGCAACGGCGGCGGCCTGTCGGGCGTGCGGCGGTGCAGCGTGACGGATTCGAGGTGTTCTGCCCACTTGGCGGGCGTGAGCCGTTGGTGCTCCAGAAGGCGGTTGAACAGGTTGTGGTCCATCTCTGGACCTAGCCAGCGGCGAAGCTCCTCATACAGGTACTTGTTCTCCATCCGTTGTGCCCGAACCCTGGCCCATTGAGGCTTCTTTCCGGTTTGATGAGCTTCAGTGCGAAAGCGCGTGATGTCTTCGCCCTGCAAACCGTAGAGATCCCAGATGTCCCGGTCTGTCCAGGCAGGCAGCAGTTCGGCTGGCTGATCGATGGCATGAGAGGGAGACGCGACACGGACAAACGCTCCGCTTTCGTCCATGAACGCATGAAGCAGTGGAGGGCCGACGGAGTCGTCCAGACGCATTTTGCGGTGCATGACCACATAGCCGTGGTGATGAGGCAGTGACTGGTCCCAGAGATAGTGTCGGGTGTCGACGTAGGCATCCGTCATGTCCGACTGTGGCAGGGGGGGGGTGCTTTGGTTGAGGCTGAAATGTCTGTTCCGGGTGGTTATCTGTCTGCCTGGGGCTCGCCGGTTCTACCAGGAGGTGGGTGTTCTCGGGCTCGTCAACCCGCCAGGTATTACTGTCGGGATCGAAGTGCAGGGCAGGGCCTGAGGCGTGTGTTTCCTGAGGACGCATGGCCCGGTAAGTGCCGACGCTTTCGTCCCAGGCGACCATGACTGTTGTGGTCGTTGTGTACTGTACCTCGGCATAAATGCGCCCTCTGTGGACGCGCAGCCCTTCGGCGTTGACATTGGGCAACAGCGTTCGCGTTTGGGGCGCAAGCTCATAGTCGCGGATCGAGCCGGTCGAGTGCGGCGCGCTCGACGAGACGGGCAAGTCACGAACCTGTATCGCGGGCAGCGTGTCGCTTGAAAGTGGCTGGGGTGCCGGCTGCCGCCCGGGTTGATGGACGGAAGGTTCTGCGACTCGAATCGGTCCTGGAGGCTGGAAATGCTGGATCGGCAGTTGCGGCACTGTGTCAGGAGGATTGTTCGGTGTGACGGGGACATTTCTGAAGGGCGTTCTGGGGCTCATCAAGGAATCCTTTCATTGATTGGCTGACGTGCGGGATTGCCACCCGAAACGGGACGGCAGGCACCGACAGGCTGGTAAGCACGTTATCCATGAACGCAAAGGAGCAGGAGGTAGTTACTTAGGACATGGCTGGTGACAAGACCTGGCTTGTTTCGGTCTTGTCAGGAGGTTCACTGCAAGAGCCGCGGCTCCGTTGAAAACGGTTGTCCGGATCTGCATCGAACCCCCGACGTGAGTGAACTCACTTGCCGAGCTTTCTCAGTTCATCCGACTCGACAATCCTTACCCCGTCCTGCTCTTCCAGTGCGAGACGCCACATGGCACGGGCCAGTTGGCAAGCTTCGATCCCCCGGTATTTGCCGGGAATCAATTTAGAGAGCGGTGCGGCCAGCTGTTCGCCCAGGCGGGGCTCGCTGCGTTGGCCAAGTAACAGCGATGGTCGGCAAATGGTGAGTTGCGGCCAGTTTTGCGCACGCAAGGCGTATTCCATTTCACCTTTGACCCGGTTGTAGAAAATCGAGGATCGGCGATCGGCCCCCAGTGCGCTGATCACAATCAGGTGCCGTGCACCCATTTCCCGGGCGCGTTTGGCGAAAGCGACGACCATGTCCAGATCCACGGCGCGGAACGCCTCTTCGGAGCCAGCCTGCTTGATGGTGGTGCCAAGGCAGCAATAGGCGATGTCGACCCGGCCGGACAACTGCGGCAGGAAGGTCTGTGGGTCACCGACCGGGTTTTCCAGGTGCGGATGCTCGGCCAGCGGCCGGCGTGAAGGGGCAAGGACACGACTGATGGTCGGCTCGTTGAGCAGACGGTCGAGCAGATGTTCACCGGTCAGACCGGTGGCTCCGGCAAGCAAGACATGCTGAGGCGTCAAGTACATAGTGTCTCTCCCTTGATACTGTTCAGCTTAGTTGCTCTTTATCGCTCCGTCGTTCAACGCAGCACTTTGCAAGGCTTTTCTCGCTTGCTGTTTACGCAGCAGTTGCCAGTGCGCCAGCACGGTTTTCGGCGCCCAGATCTGCGGTTCAGAGGCTTCGAAGTTGTCCGCCAGTTCGCGCTCGGCGACCGTGGCCCGGGCCAGCTTGAAGGCTTGCTCCAGGTCGTCGGTCTGGTTCAATGCCTGGGCAAACAGGGCATCGCCGAAGTAGGTGAAGTTGGCCTCCTCGGAGCAGCCGAACGACACGCGGTCGGCGCGCGAGGCGGTCATGATCAGCGTGCGTTCATCCTTCAGTGCCGGAATGAAACCGCCGGAGTAGCACGAGGAGATGACAATGATCTTGTCGCGGTTCTTCAGCGGTGCGAGCACGGCGGCGAGTTCGTCGGCGGGCAGGTCGGCCAGTTCCATGCGCGGCTGGTCAAGCACCAGTTCGTGCTCGGCGGTGCCGTGGCTGGTCAGGTAGATGAAGACCAGATCTTCCGGGCCGCTGCGTTCGGCCAGGGTTTGAGCGGCGCGACGCAGATTTTCGCGGGTGGCCATCGGCCGGTCGCCGAGGTGGTCACGGTGGTTGACCAGGCGGATCTGGCCAAAGGCGCCGAAACGGCTGGTGAGCATGTTCGCGACGTAATCGGATTCGCGCAGGAACACGCTCTGTTTGCCATCGCCGCCGAGGGTCAGGGTGTACAGCTCCACCGCCGGAGTCGAGGCCGGCACATTGGCCAGCGCCTCGTCGAGCAGGCGACCCTGGGCCAGCAGGCCGAGCTCGAGGGTGTCGGGCAGCAACTTGCCGGCGGCATCGCGTACCCGCTGGCCGTTGATCCAGGTGCCGCTGAGCACGCTGCCATCGGTGAGCACCAGGGTGCCACGTCCGGAATAGCTGTCGCTGTCGAATCCACCGACGTAGAAACTGCCATCGGACAGGTTCAGGCGGCCCTGACCGCTGAAGCGCCAGTCGTTGAAATAGCCGATGTAGTGGCTGCCGTCGGCGCCGATCAGTTCACCCTTGCCGGTCAGCGCGCCTTCCTTGAACTGCCCGAGCCAGACGTCGCCGTCGGCGTTTTCGTAGCGGCCCTTGCCGTGCAGTTGATTGTTCTTGAAGCCGCCGACGTAGATGTCGCCATCGGCGCTGTTGAACGTACCGTTGCCTTCGAGCTGGCCATTGACGAAGTGACCGGTGAACTGATTACCGCTGGCATCGCCACGCTGGCCTTCGCCATTGGGTTTGCCGTGGGCGAACTGGCCTTGATAGGAACTGCCGTCGTCCAGCTCCAGGCGGCCGAGCCCGGAATACTGGTCGGCCTTGAATTCGCCGCGATAGGTCATCGCGTTTTCCTTGAGGGTGCCTTCGCCGTCGCGCCGGCCCAGCTTGAAACCGCCGGTGTAGCTGCCGGTCGGGGTGGTCAGCGTGCCCTGGCCGTCGAACAACCCTTGCTGGAAATTGCCGCGATAGACCTCACCATTGCTGCCGTGCCATTCGCCCTGGCCATGCCATTGCCCCTTGTCGAACGCCCCGGCGTACCAACTGCCATTGGGGTAGTCGACCCGGCCCTGGCCTTGCAGCAAGCCATCGACCAGTTCACCGCGATAGCGGCCGCCGTCGGGCAGGCGCGCATCCGGCGGCAACAGCGATTCGCCGTCGCCGCACGCGGCCAGCAACAGGGTCAAGGCAAGGGGAGCAAGAGGGGCGAATGAGCGCATAGCGGGATCCGGGCAATTAGGCGACCGAGTATGCCGCAGCTATGTGACCTTATACAGCCGGCAGGGAGGAGCGGATGCGAAACAGCGTGAGCCGCTTCGCATCCAGGCACTTAAACGAAGCAGAGCGACAGCGGTTCGGCGATGTAGGCCGGTTTGTCCGAGCCTTCGATCTCCAGGGTGGCGGTGGCCTTGAGCAGCCACTGGCCAGGTTTTTTCTCGGTGACTTCACCCAGATCGACCTTGAGCCGGACCTTGGAGTTGACCTTGACCGGCTGGATGAAACGCACGCTGTCCAGACCGTAGTTGACAACCATCTTCACGCCTTGCGGCAGGATCAAGATGTCTTCCATCAGTTTGGGGATCAGCGACAACGACAGGAAACCGTGTGCAATGGTGCTGCCGAATGGCGTTTGCGCGGCTTTGACCGGGTCGACATGGATGAACTGATAATCCCCGGTGGCTTCGGCGAACAGGTTGATGCGCTCCTGATCGATGGTGAGCCATTCGGAACGTCCGAGTTCCTTGCCGACATAATCTTTGAGCTCTGCAACTGGAACATAGGGCATTGAGACTCTCCTTGGGTTCATCGGTTTTGTAGTTTTTCAGGTAGGGGATTTGACCGCCCTGCGAACCACTGTAGATCATCATGGCGATTTGCTCAGGTCAACCGACCATGCTTTTGGCGAATGCCGATCCATAGCGCAGGCGTGCTTATAATGCGGGCGACCTGCAAGGTGAAAAGTAAGACGGAGATGTCGGATGTTGCTACGTGGCCTGACCATGCTGGTGCTGTTTCAACTGCTCGGCACGGCCCTCAATCATTTGCTGTTGCCGGTGCTGCCGGGGCCGATCATCGGCCTGTTGCTGTTGCTGGTATTTCTGATCGTGCGCGGTGAGGTCGGCGAGCCGCTGAATCTTGCGGCCGGCAACCTGTTGCGTTATCTGCCGTTGCTGCTGGTACCGCCGGCGGTGGGCGTGATGGTGTACGCCCAAGCGATTGCCGCGGATTTCTGGGCCATTGTCGGTGCGCTGGTGGTGTCGCTGATTCTGTCGATGGCCTTCGCCGGGGTGCTGATGCAGCGCCTGGTCAAGCGTCACGCGCCACATTCGGAGGAGTCCTGATGCTGTTCGACTGGCAAGGCGCCTGGGCTTCGGTGATTCACCATCCCCTGTTCGGCATCGGCATCACCCTGGGGGCTTATCAACTGGTGCTGGCAGCGTTCGAGAAAACCCGCTGGATCTTTCTGCAACCGGTGCTGGTCTCGATGCTGCTGGTGATCGGCGTACTGGTCGGCTGCGGCCTGACCTACACCGAGTACCGCAAGAGCACGGAAATCCTCAGCATCCTGCTGGGGCCGGCGACCGTTGCGCTGGCCGTGCCGCTGTATTTGAATCTGCGGCGCATCCGCCAATTGTTCTGGCCGATTTTTACTACGCTGGTGATAGGCGGGGTAGTCGCCACGGGCATGGGCGTGGCGCTGGGCTGGTGGTTCGGCGCCGATCACATGATCCTGATGACCATGGCGCCCAAGTCGGTGACCTCGCCGATCGCCATGCTGGTGGCCGAGCAGATCGGTGGCGTAGCGGCGCTGGCGGCCGTCTTCGTGCTGATTACCGGGGTGATCGGCGCGATCTTCGGCCCGGCGCTGCTGAACCGCCTCGGCGTGCACAGCCCCGAGGCGCGCGGCATGGCGCTGGGCATGACGGCGCATGCGGTCGGCACGTCGGTGGCGTTGCAGGAAAGCGATGAGTGCGGTGCCTTCGCGGCGCTGGCAATGAGTCTGATGGGCGTGGCCACGGCGGTGTTCCTGCCGTTGGCGGTGTCGATGGTGGTGTAGGGAAATGTCTATGAGTCTGCCGCTTTTTCCGCTGAACACGGTGCTGTTTCCCGGCTGCAATCTGGATTTGCAGATCTTCGAGGCGCGCTATCTGGACATGATCGGCCGTTGCATGAAACAGGGCGGGGGCTTTGGCGTCGTATGCATCCTCGAAGGGCACGAAGTCGGCGTGGCGCCCGAAGGGTTTGCGATGGTCGGGTGCGAAGCGCGGATCACCGACTTCCAGCAACAGGACAACGGCCTGCTGGGAATCCGGGTGCAGGGCGGGCGCCGCTTCATGGTGCAGCGCACCGAGGTACAACGCGATCAACTGATCCTGGCCGAGGTCGACTGGCTGGATGAAGAGCCTGAGCAACCGTTGCAGGATGAAGACGCGGATCTGGTAGCGCTGCTCAAGGCACTGGCCGAACATCCTATGGTCGAGGCGCTGAACATGGGGACCGAAGCGGTTGGCCAGCAGTCGCTGGCCAACCAGCTGGCTTACCTGTTGCCTTTTGCCGAAGAGGACAAGATCGATCTGCTGCAACTCGACGATCCGCAACAGCGCCTGGATGCGATCCAGGCGCTGCTCGATGAGTTGCAGGGGGAGTTGTTTGCATAGGACCGGCTGATCGGGTCCGTTAATCGGGCCAGACAATATCGCTGGCGAACCAGTCCTTGCCCGGGTCGAGCGTCAGTATCGGCTTGCCGGACTTCGCGACCTTGTCGATCAGTGCGTCATATTCATGCTGGTTGTGGACGCCCCTGTGGGTGCGTTCTTCAATACTGCGATTGCTCAACCATCTGTCTTTTCCGGCCTTGGCCACATCGTCGACTTTTGCCGCTCGGGTATAAGTTGAGTCGAACAGCCAGAGCCGGCTGGATTCGATGCCTTTTTTTGAAGTCGAGATCAGCGCTTCGAGATCATCGTCGGGAAACCATGCCCCCTTTTTCTCCATGGACGGATTGAACAGCTCATTTTCTTCCCTGAGCACGACTTCCATTTTTCGCGTGTCGATGATGTAGGCGAAAATGAATCTCTGGTTATGTCGAGTCGTTTCGTAGTTGCGCTCCGAATCCAGTTCCACATCAGAGGCATCAGACCACTCATTATCGGACTCGCCCGCATCGTGGTCAGGCTCGCCGGGTTTCTTGCCGGGATATTTGTTCTTCTGGTTGTTGTAGAGCAGGTATTCCGGATCCGGGGCATCCCTGCCTTTGCCGGCATACTCCGTGACCAGCTTCAGACTGACCGTTGCACTGATAGGCTTTTGGGTGGTCGCGCCGCGCGGATGATTCAAGCGCGGCAGCATTCTGCCGTCGTCATAAAACTCGAACGGCGTTCGTTCATCGGCCCTGAACAAACCGGGAATGTCGATGCGGTAAAGGCAGCCGTTACTGTTGCGCAGGTAACCAAGACTGCCTAGAGCCCCGTCGAGAAAGGGCCGGCTCAGGCTTTGGTCGAGGTCGACAAGGTCGCCGCGCCAAAGCGTGCCGTTCCTTGTGGGAATGATCAGCGGCTCAATTTCCTGGCGAAGTTGATCGAAGCGCCCCGGATCGTTCTCGTCGAGCGAACGCAACCGGTGCTGCTCTGCCCACTGCGGCATTTGTCGCGGGTTGTCCAGCAGGTCGTTGCGCAATTGCACATGTTGCCCGGGCGAAAGGTTGTAGTTGCGCAGGTGTTCAGTCACTTCATCCAGCGTCTTGCGCGGATGCAACCAGCGCAAACCATCCATGATCAGATCCTGCCTGGCATTGTTGGTCACCAGCGGTTTGACCCAGTGTGGCCGATGGCCGCTGGTCTGGGCTTCTTCCCGGAAACGGGTGATGTCCCGGCCATGAATGCCGTAAGCCTCCCAGATCTGATGATCCTTCCAGGCCGTCAGGTGGGTGGGCGAGCCATTGAAACCGGCTGGAGGTTCGTCAACCCGTACCCAATAGCTGTCTGGCCCCTTGAATCCGTAGAAGTAATCGGCGTCCGGCGAACTGTGGAAATGTTCTTGCCGTCGGTAATACCCCTGGTCGTCAAGCTCTATCCAGTGAGGCATGGGGTCCAGATGAGGACGCGTCAATGGCTGGAAAGGTTGCGGTTGGAAAATAGTTGGGCGCTTGGCCTGCGAGTCGTCCTGTTCAGAGGCTGGACGTTTGGCCGGTGGTGCTTTCGGCGGTTGGTGGGCAAGGCGCCAGGTTTTCTCGCCCGGATCTCTTAGGATCAGCGGGCCGGGCGCCAGTTTCCTGTACAGGTCGGTTACCCGATAGGCGCTGTGGGCTGCGTCGAACTCCACATGCACGGTGCCGATGTCCTCGATATCCACAAACCGGCGGCCGACGACAAAACGAAAGCCGTCGGCGTCCGCTGCCTGCATATTGCGCAACAACGCCTGGTTCAATAAATAGCCGGTCAACCCGCTGTCTGGCGCGGGCTGAACATCGGGCAGGTCTGAGATCTCGACTCCGGGCATGGCGTCGCCATCGACGGAGTGACTGCCCGGACCCTGTCCGGTCGAGACGGCAGGCCCGTTTGTATTCTCCGGGTGTGGCCAATGCAGTACCGGTATTTCCACCTCTGAACGCGGTCGATTGACAAACGTGTCCGTTGGCGTTTGCGAATGCCCTCTTGGAAAATTTGATGAAGGGGGGATCTTTGGGCGCATCGTGTCATTCCTTGACGGTTGAAATGTTGGTCCAGTGTTCGATTCAGATCGTTACTGCTTTTGCAGCCGATTTTTTTTCGATGACCAGGCGTTGCGGTTCGATGAGGCGTGTGGCGTCGCCGCGGGCTGTCCATTGAGCGGTAGCCGCGTTGTAGAAAATCTTTGCGTCAGGTGCATCGGGCAGATGGATGTTCTCGATGGGAACGTTATCGCTTTCCAGCATCTGCCGGCTTTTATGGTCGTCAACCAGGGCGACGACTGCCTGGGTCGAGGCACAAGACAGCGCATTGACAGCATGCAGACTGATCACCTCGAACAGTGTATTGACCCGATAGCGATGCCCCGCAGAGTCGATGACGTCGATGGTTTCCAGGGGCAGCGATGCGTCGTTGCTGTCGGGCAGGTGAATGTGAACGCTGCCGATCTTGAGCAGGTCATCCTTGATGGAGAGGTGGCTGTCGCTGATCGTTTCCTGCAGCTGTTGCGTATGAATGTGCCAGGTCGATGATCCCAGGTCGCGGGCGTCCGCTTCGGCGGTGGACAGGCGAATGGACATATTGCTGGCCGGGTACAGCGCGTACGTCGAGGATCGTCCCTCCAGCCAGAACGTCGCGTTGTGATCGATGGCCTTGAAATCGACGCGTTGCGGGGTGTCCTTGAGGGTTCGCTTTTCGACGGACGGTTTGACAAACAGGTAGGTCCCGGCGCGCTTTCGCAACGATGTGCGGCTTTCCACCGATCGGTACCCGGGATTTCTGGCATCGTCCAGAGCGGCAGTGCCCGGATAGTCGAGTTGAAAGGACACACCATCGCGCATGACCAGGGTGAAGGCGTGATTCATCTTCCAGCCGGCGGTCAGGATGCCTGCCCCTCTGTCACTTTTTCGATCCGTGCTTTCGATGACGGCGCCGTGTAACGAGAGCAGTCCGGCACCCGGTCCGAAAGCGATCGTGAAGTGGACGTCGTCGTAAGTGAGCACGGTGAATGCGTTTGTCTGCTGTGCCGTGACGGTATAGATCGCCCTGACTTCGGCAATGTCCTTGCTGTCGAAGTCGACATACAGCGTGCTGTGCGCCTTTTTGTCCGCCGCGCGGCTTTCAGGACGGTGTGATAGTTCTTGCTGGAGACGAAGTAATACGAGTGTGCACTGGGCGACGGAATGTTGACCGGGTTGTTGAGCGACAGCGGGGATGGCCTGGCCACGCCGACAGTGATGACGTTGACGTTCAGGGGGTGATCGGTCAGGGCTGTGATCTCGGCCGGCCAGTCTGGTTGCAAGTGGTAGCCATCCTGGGTGATGAATATCCACTTGTCGTTTTTCAGCAGGCGTTGGCCATCGACGTTCCGGTAGACCTCTTCGAGTACCAGTGTGCGTAGCGGTGAGCGAGGGTGGTCGTCACGCAACGACTCGATCACCAGAGCATTGGCACGGATGAACCAGCTCTGAACCGCTTCAAGTGTTACACCCAGATAAACCTTGCTTGGCTCACTGCCGTCCTCGGTGATGAGAATCTGGCGACTCAGAGGGTTGATCTGGTAAGTGTCGCTCCCGCTACCGCCATCGACACTGGCAAAGAGACCTCGTGCGTAAATGTGGTCATCGCCTGCACCGGCATTGACCTGGTCTTGCCCGTTGGCGGTAATGACGTCGGCCTGATCCGATCCCTTGACCTGGTTATAAGCGCCGGCCAGGGTTTCGACTTTTTCGATGGAGCTGAACGTGGAGTGCAGCACCGGTTCGACCGCCGGGTCCGCCGAGCGCAACCCGAGCCTGCCGGATTTCATGTCGATGTCGTAACCGAGGTAAGTCGGTGGATTCGGGATGTGATCCAGGTGCTTGTGAGTGCCTTGCAGCCATAGCAGGTCGGTACCGTCACCCCCTTGCAGATGACTCGGGCGGATTTCTGTGCCGGAAAGTGCATCGCTGGCGGACTGAAAAAGAAACGAGTCGTCTCTGTCACCACCACCGAGGTCTTTTTTGCCAGCGCCATAACTGAAGAAATTCGGTTTGTCGCGCACCCCCTGTACCGTGTCATTGCCACCGCCGAGGCTCCAGAAAACGCCTTTGGCGGGGTCGCTCTTCACGGTGGTAACGATAGCGTCAGAGACCGGCAGGCCGGCGCGTGCATCGTAATGGTCATCGGTCTCGACGATGACTGGCAGGTTCTCGGTGACGTAGGGTGTTTCACCCTTGGCTTCATCCCACTGGTATCGATGGATGCGCGTGGCTTGCAGCCTGACGTCGAACCGGCCGTTGACGATCGCGTCGACACTGTCCTTGAGTTCATTGTCGAGCCAGCGCAGGCTTTGGGTCTTCAAGGCCTTGGCATAGTTGCGGGTGGTTTTCGCGACCAGATAGCGCTCCATCACGGCCTTGTCCTGGTCCTGTCCGGTGAACGCGAACCAGCCGGCACGCCAGCGTTCGTTCACGGACAGTTCGATGTAATCGTCAATGTCGTCGACGACCCGGACGGCGCCATAGATTCTGGCGCCGACAATCATGATTGCCGCTGCTGCAATGCCCACCGGACCGGCCGCCTGAAAGCCTGCCAGCGCAGCGCAACCCAGCGCCAGGGACAGCGCGGCGCTGAATATACTCAGCCCTCCGGTCACGTAGAGGTCCTGAGCCTCTTTTCCCTGGGCCTTGGCAGCATCGTTGAAGGATTTGATGGCGGTGTAGATATCAAACGGCAGCGTCAGCACGCTGGCGATCAATCCCGCGCCCCGGCAGAGCCACTTGCCCATGCCGGTCCTGCCGAATTGTTCAAGGGTCGCCGAACCTTGTCGGATCATATGTTCGCCTGTTCGGGTCAGGGCATACTCGAATCCCAGTGAGGTTATTTCCGCAAGGCCGCCGCCGACATTGATCAGGACTTCCCCTGTATGGCCTTTCTTGAGGGCGTCAATGGCACCGGTGAACGCGCTGTACAGTCCGTAAGCCTGCAGTCCCACCCCCATGCCGGCCAGGCTTCGACTCTTGGCCTTGTCTACCCAGTTGGGTAAATGATCGGGCAGCGGCTCCTTGCGTATGTCCAGGCGCTGTGTGGCTTTGAGCAGGTTGTTGATCTTGTTCATGGACGGAGCGGATTCGCCCGTTGTCATCTCGCGCATCAGCGATGGGGCATCCGGTGAACGCTGTGTAACTATTTCATACAACAGCGGCGCAACTTTCTGGCCTTCTTGTGTATTGACTGACTTGATGCGCTGTTCAACTTCGGCCGGATCGAACGCCAACGCATCGATGAATGACTGATCGGGTTCGGAAAAGTAGGTATTGGCTGCGGTGATGGGCTGGCCATTGAGCCTTGCGCCCAAGGCCTGCAGTTCCTGGCGGCTGACGCTCATTTCGCCGATGCGCAGGGGGCCAAACAGGCTGTCTGTGTCGCGCAGGCTGGGTGTGCGGCGATCCGGGATGGAAGTTTCTGAATGACGGTTAGTTGATGAGTTGCTTATGTCTGAAATAACAATCGAAGTTGTAGGATAAGTTTCAGAAGTTGTTTCAAGAGGGATAGACAAGATCAATACTCTTCCATGAGGTGATGAGAGGATTAATCTGTCATGTAATGATTTTTTTGGTCAGGCTGATTGTTTTGCCAATTATATTTCCGGCGGTCGCTTCAATCGCGATGAGAGTCTTTTGTTTTGGCAGGTGTGGCGGTGACGTATTGGTTGAAACAGCAGCGTTTCAGTTGGCAAACAGGACTGATCGCCGCTTGCGGATTCGCCCCGAAGGGGAATCCGCGAAGCGTCGGATGCGGCTCAATAGGCGTATCGAAGCAGAGTGTGTGGCAGGTGTCGCAATACGAAGAAACCAAACAGAGCGACCAGCGCCGGCAAGACCAGCCACCAGACTTTCTGCGGCATCGCACCCAGAGGGGCGTCGCGTTGACTGAGCCACAGGCCCGCTGCGCACACACAGGCAGCGAGCATGGCGCCGGCCAGGACATCCGTTGGCCAGTGCGCGCCCAGATATACCCGCGACAGGGCAATTGCCAGCGCCGGTATACAGCCAAGCAACAACCAGGTCAGGCGCAGGCGCGGCGGCTGCCCGCGCCCGGCCAGCACGGCGAGTGTCAGGAACAGCGCGAACGACCCCGAAGCGTGACCGCTGGGCATGCTGTAACTGGTGAGTGGGTCAGTCAGCACTTCCGGGCGTACCCGGGCGAAAAACAGTTTGGTTCCGGTGTTGGCCAATGCCGTGACGAGCAGGGTGCCGCCGACGAAGATCGCGTGTCGCCACTGGCGGCATAGCAACAGCAGAGCGGTCAGCAGGCCGCTGAACAGCAGCATGTTGCGGAACTCACCGATCAGGGTGAACACCACTGCCACTTCATCCAGCGCCGGGCGCCGGTGTTCCTGCACCAGGGTCATGACGCCCTGATCGAGGGCGCTCAGGTACGGGAAGCCGATGAACAGGCCGATCAGGATCAACAGGCTCATGCTGCTGATCCAGACCGTCGCCCGGCGATGACGGCGCAGGCTGCTGTTGGCGCTCAGGCCGACCATCACCGCGATACTGCCGGCAACAATCCCGGCCTCGAGCCAAAAGCCTTCCGGCAACGGCAGACGGAACGCCGCCCCGGTGGCCCAGCCCGGCAGCAGATAGGCGAGGCTCCAGCCGGCCGCTGCCAGCAGGCTGACGGCCGCAAAGCGCGGGAAGGGCATGTCGCACATCCCCGCGACCATCGGCAACATTGGCCGCAACGGGCCGATAAAGCGCCCGACCAGCAGGCTGGCGATGCCGTAGCGTTGGAAGTAGGTTTCCGCGCCGGCCATCCATTCCGGGTGATGGCGCAACCCCGGCAAGCGCCGGATGTTCTGGTGGAAGTGGCGACCGAGGAAATACGAAATCACGTCGCCGAGAATCCCGCCGAGGAAACCCAGCAACAGGGTTTCGCTCAACGACAGCGCTCCGCTGCCGGCCAGCACCGCCACTGCAAACAGCAGCACCGTGCCAGGCACAATCAATCCGGCAATCGCCAGGCATTCCACACAGGCCACGACAAACACTGCAGCCGCCAGCCACTGCGGATTGGCGGCCAGCCACCCGGTCACGCTATCGAGCCATGGGCCCATACAAACCACTCCATTTCATTGATGTCCCTGAACGGCGAGCCGAAGGGGTGTGCATTCACAGCAGAAAATAATCGCGACCTTCGACCTGACCCCGGCGCAGCGGGTTCCGCGTGCACCATTGGGCATAGGCGGCATCGACGAAGCGATACATCAAGTGTTCGTCGCGGCCCTGGGGGATACCCAGGCGAGTGGTCTGAATCACATGGGGCGGCGCGGGGCCGGTGTCTTCCACCAGCAGGATTTCATGGTCGAAACGCTTGGCATCCCACACCGGCACTTTCAGTCCCAGCGCCTTGCACAGCAGCGTCTGCCCGGCACACAGTTTTTGCGACGGGCGCGGGCGGCCCTGAGCGTCGGGATTATTCAGCAGCATCTGCGCCAGGCTGGCCGGGCCGCTGATCTCGTCGACCCACGGATAGGCCGATTTGATCAACACCGCATTGCCCGGACCCTTCGCGCTGAAGTTCAGCGAATCGCCGCCCCGGGCGTAGTACATATAGATGTGGCCGCCATCCAGAAATAAAGCCTTACGCTTTTCCGTGTAGCCAAGGGACGCGTGACTGCCTTTCTCCTCGCAGTAATAGGCCTCGGTTTCGATGATTCGGGCGCTGAGCCACAAGTCACCGACCCGGTGGCGAATGACTTTGCCGAGCAGATCCTTGGCCAGCGTCTGGGCGTCACGGTCGAAAAAAGCATCCGCGAGGCCGACGGGCTGGCGCGCGAAGGTGGCACGAACGGTCAGGTTGGACATGGCAAACAGTGTCTATCCAGGCGGAGGAGGTCGTGATGATAACAATTCGAGGCTTAATCACGGCTGAACGTCGGCAAATCGTGGTCCATTTCGACCATCCGCCCGTCACCGCTGTTAGTCCCGGGACGCGACAGCTATAATCTGCCGCTTTCCTCTTTGCCAAGACCCCAGCAGACCATGACTGAGTCCGTTCTTGACTACATGACCCGATTGGGTCGCGCCGCCCGCGAAGCCTCCCGCGTCATCGGCCGTGCCAGCACCGCGCAGAAAAACCGCGCCCTGCTGGCTGCCGCCCATGCCCTGGACGCCGCCCGCGTCGAGCTTGCGGCAGCCAATGAACAGGATCTGGCCGCCGGTCGCGCCAACGGTCTGGAGCCGGCACTGCTGGAGCGGCTGGAACTCACCCCGGCGCGTATCGACGGCATGATCGTCGGCCTGCGTCAGGTCGCGGCGCTGCCGGATCCGGTGGGTGCGATCCGCGACATGAGCTTCCGTCCGTCGGGCATTCAGGTCGGCAAGATGCGCGTGCCGCTGGGCGTGATCGGGATCATCTACGAATCCCGTCCCAACGTGACCATCGACGCCGCGAGCCTGTGCCTGAAGTCCGGTAACGCGACCATCCTGCGTGGCGGTTCCGAAGCGATTCATTCCAACCGCGCGATTGCCGCCTGCATCCAGCGTGGTCTGGCCGAAGCCGAACTGCCGGCCGCCGTGGTGCAAGTGGTGGAAACCACCGACCGCGCCGCCGTTGGCGCGCTGATCGCCATGCCCGAGTACGTCGATGTGATCGTACCGCGCGGTGGTCGTGGCCTGATCGAGCGCATCAGCCGTGACGCCCGGGTACCGGTGATCAAGCACCTGGACGGCATCTGCCACGTTTATGTCAGCGAGCACGCCGACCTACCGAAAGCCGAGCGCATCGCCTTCAACGCCAAGACCTATCGCTATGGCATCTGCGGCGCGATGGAAACGTTGCTGGTCGATCAACGTGTCGCGAAGGAATTCCTGCCGTCGATGGCCAGACAGTTCCGCGAAAAAGGCGTCGAACTGCGTGGCTGCGAACGCACCCGGGCGATTATCGAAGCCGTCGCCGCGACCGAAGAAGACTGGAGCACCGAGTACCTGGCGCCGATTCTGTCGATCAGGGTGGTGGATGGCCTGGACCAGGCCATTGAGCACATCAACCGTTTCGGCTCCCATCACACCGACTCGATCGTCAGCGAAAACCTCGCCGACACCCGCCAGTTCGTGGCTCAGGTCGACTCGGCCTCGGTGATGATCAACACCCCGACGTGCTTTGCCGACGGATTCGAATACGGATTGGGTGCCGAGATCGGCATTTCTACTGATAAGCTGCACGCCCGTGGCCCGGTGGGCCTCGAAGGACTGACCTGCGAGAAGTACATCGTGGTCGGTGATGGTCAGTTGCGCGGCCAGGCGACGGTCTGACTTGTCCGACCTCGACCTGAAAGCGCCGAAATCCGGCAAGAAATCCCGTCCCCTGCGCATTGGCGTGCTGGGCGGGACGTTCGACCCGGTGCACGTCGGCCATCTACGTGGTGCGCTGGAAGTTGCCGAAGCGCTGGGGCTCGACGAGCTGCGCATGATGCCCAGCGCCCGGCCGCCGCACCGCGATACGCCGCAGGTGTCGGCGCAGGACCGGCTGGCAATGGTTGAATGTGCGGTGGCCGGTGTGCCGCCGCTGGTGGTGGACGCTCGCGAATTGCAGCGGGACAAACCGTCCTGGACCATCGATACCCTGGAGTCGCTGCGTGCCGAAATGGCCGCCGAGACCCAGGTTTTTCTGCTTCTGGGCTGGGACGCGTTTTGCGGCCTGCCCACTTGGCATCGCTGGGAAGAGTTGCTCCAGCATTGCCACATCCTGGTGCTACAGCGCCCGGACGCCGACAGCGAACCGCCGGATGCCTTGCGCAACCTGCTGGCAGCTCGTTCGGTGAGCGACCCGCTGGCCCTGAAGGGGCCGAGCGGACAGATTGCATTCGTCTGGCAGACACCGCTCGCGGTTTCCGCCACCCAGATCCGTCAACTGCTGGCCAGCGGTAAGTCGGTACGTTTCCTGGTGCCCGACGCGGTCCTGGCCTACATCGATGCGCACGGTCTGTACCGTGCGTCGAACTGAACAAGGCGTGCTTCACTGATACGAACCCACGTGTCGCCAAGCCGCCGAATATATGAGCAAAACGAGTTTTATATGACTGACAAAGACCAAACCAAAGTAAAGCGCAAAGGCACATTCAAGAGCGCCCCGCTGCCAGAACCGGTCAACACCAATGAACCGCTGAAGGGCGACGAACTGGTCAAGGTGGCCGTTGCCGCCCTGGAAGACGTCAAGGCCCAGGACATCCAGATCATTGATGTGCGCGACAAGCAGAGCATCACCGACTACATGATCATCGCCACCGGTACGTCCAACCGCCAGATCAACGCGATGCTGGACAAGGTTCGCGAAGAGGTCAAAAAGAACGGCGCCAAGCCGCTGGGCGAAGAAGGCAAGGGCGACAGCGACTGGGTCCTGCTGGACCTGGACCTGGTGATCGTGCACATGATGACCGCCTCGGCCCGTCAGTTCTACGACCTGGAGCGCCTGTGGGCCGGTGCCGAGCAAAGCCGTGCGGCGGACGCCAAGCACCACAGCCCGGAAAACACCCACGAGCATTTCACCAAGCTCAACAAAGACCAGCTGTAAGGGATTGCTGTGCGACTGCGCCTGATCGCCGTCGGTTCACGCATGCCCAAGTGGGTGGAAGAGGGCTGGCATGAATATGCCAAGCGTCTTCCGTCCGAGCTGGCGCTGGAACTGGTGGAAATTCCGCTCAATACCCGGGGCAAGAACGCCGACGTGGCCCGCTTCATCCGTCAGGAAGGCGAAGCCATGCTGGCCAAGGTCGGGCAGAACGAGCGGATCGTCACTCTCGAAGTTCATGGCAAGCCGTGGAGCACCGAGCAACTGGCGGTCGAACTCGATCGCTGGCGCCTGGACTCGCGCACGGTCAACTTCATGGTCGGTGGCCCGGAAGGGCTGGCGCCGGAAGTCTGTGCCCGCGCGGATCAGCGCTGGTCGTTGTCGCCGCTGACGCTGCCGCACCCGCTGGTGCGCATCCTCATCGGCGAACAGTTGTATCGTGCCTGGACCGTGCTGTCCGGTCACCCTTACCACAAGTAATCCGCCCTCATGTCTCAGCCGATCCGCATCAAGGACCACGAAAAAGACGCCCGTCTGGTGCGTGGTCGCGTCGTGTTCGGCGCAATTGCGGTGGTGGCGCTGATCTGCGTACTGATCGCACGGCTGTATTACCTGCAGGTGATTCAGTACGAGTACCACTCGACCCTGTCGGAAAACAATCGGGTTCACGTCCAGCCGATCCCGCCGACCCGTGGCCTGATTTTCGACCGCAATGGCGTGGTGGTGGCGGACAACCGTCCGAGCTTCAGCCTGAGCATGACCCGCGAGCGCTCCGGCGACTGGCAGCAGGTGCTCGACGTGATCGTCGAGGTGCTGGAGCTGACGCCGGAAGACCGGGTGATTTTCGAGAAGCGCATGCGCCAGGGGCGCCGGCCGTTCGAGCCGGTGCCAATCCTGTTCGAGCTGACCGAAGAGCAGATCGCCCGGATCGCGGTGAACCAGTTCCGTCTGCCGGGCGTCGAGGTGGTCGCGCAACTGGTGCGTCATTACCCGCAGGGCGCGCATTTTGCGCACTCGGTGGGTTACATGGGGCGGATCAACGAAAAAGAGCTGAAGACCCTCGATCCGGTGAACTACAGCGGCACTCACCACATCGGCAAGACCGGCATCGAGCGCTTTTACGAATCCGAGCTGCACGGCCAGGTAGGTTACGAAGAGGTCGAGACCAACGCCCGGGGCCGCGTCCTGCGCGTGCTCAAGCGTACCGATCCGGTGCCGGGCAAGGACATTGTCCTGAGCCTCGACATCAAATTGCAGGAAGCCGCCGAGGCTGCGCTGGGCGGCCGGCGTGGTGCGGTCGTGGCGCTCGATCCGAAAACCGGCGAAGTGCTGGCGATGGTCAGCCAGCCGAGCTTCGACCCGAACCTGTTCGTTACCGGCATCAGCTTCAAGGCTTACGCCGAACTGCGCGATTCGATCGACCGCCCACTGTTCAACCGCGTGCTGCGCGGCCTGTACCCGCCGGGTTCGACGATCAAGCCGGCGGTGGCCATTGCCGGTCTCGATGCGGGCGTGGTGACGGCATCGAGCCGGGTGTTCGACCCCGGCTACTACATGCTGCCCAACTACGATCACAAATACCGCAACTGGAACCGCACCGGGGACGGCTTTGTCGACCTCGACACGGCGATCATGCGGTCCAATGACACCTACTTCTATGACCTGGCGCACAAGCTGGGCATCGACCGGTTGTCGGCCTACATGAACAAGTTCGGTATCGGCCAGAAGGTCTCGCTGGACATGTTCGAAGAATCTCCCGGCCTGATGCCGTCCCGCGAGTGGAAACGCGCGACCCGCCGCCAGGCGTGGTTCCCCGGCGAAACCCTGATTCTCGGGATCGGCCAGGGCTACATGCAATCGACCCCGCTGCAACTGGCCCAGGCCACGGCGCTGGTGGCCAACAAGGGCGTGTGGAACCGCCCGCACCTGGCCAGGACCATCGAGGGCGAAAAACCCAAGGATGAAAACCCGATGCCGGACATCATCCTTCGCGATCCGTCGGACTGGAACAAGGTCAACCACGGCATGCAGCAGGTGATGCACGGTGCCCGAGGCACTGCGCGCAAGGCTGCGATCGGCGCGCAATACCGGATCGCCGGCAAGTCGGGTACGGCGCAGGTTGTGGCGATCAAGCAAGGCGAGAAGTACGACCGCTCCAAGGTTCAGGAACGCCACCGCGACCACGCCTTGTTCGTCGGCTTTGCTCCGGCGGATGACCCGAAAATCGTGGTGTCGGTGATGGTCGAGAACGGTGAGTCCGGTTCCGGCGTTGCGGCGCCGGTGGTGCGCCAGGTCATGGATGCCTGGCTGCTGGATCAGGACGGACGGTTGAAGGCCGAATACGCCAGCCCTATCAGTGCGGAGGCTACGGCCCGTGATGAATAATTTCGATCGCATGCTCTCCAGCGAGGATGTGATGCGTCGCCGGGCGACGCTGCTGCAACGTTTGCATATCGACGGCCCGTTGCTGGTGCTGCTGTTGATCCTGGCTGCCGGCAGCCTGTTCGTACTGTATTCGGCCAGCGGCAAGAGCTGGGATCTGCTGGCCAAACAGGCCACGTCGTTCGGCATCGGTCTGGTGTCGATGATCATCATTGCCCAGTTCGAGCCGCGGTTCATGGCGCGCTGGGTGCCGCTCGGGTATGTGATCGGGGTGCTGCTGCTGCTGGTGGTGGACATCATGGGCCACAACGCCATGGGCGCGACCCGCTGGATCAACATCCCCGGGGTGATCCGCTTTCAGCCCTCGGAATTCATGAAGATCCTGATGCCGGCGACCATCGCCTGGTACCTGTCCAAGCGCACGCTGCCGCCGCAGCTCAAGCATGTGGGCATCAGCCTGCTGTTGATCGGTGTGCCATTCATTCTGATCGTGCGCCAGCCTGACCTCGGCACTTCGCTGCTGATTCTGGCCGGCGGCGCCTTCGTGTTGTTCATGGGCGGGCTGCGCTGGCGCTGGATTCTCAGCGTGCTGGCGGCGGCTGTGCCAGTGTCGGTGGCGATGTGGTTTTTCGTCATGCATGACTACCAGAAGCAGCGGGTATTGACCTTCCTCGACCCGGAAAGCGATCCGCTGGGCACCGGCTGGAACATCATTCAGTCGAAAGCCGCCATCGGTTCCGGCGGCGTGTTCGGCAAGGGCTGGCTGTTGGGCACCCAGTCGCACCTGGACTTCCTGCCGGAAAGCCACACCGACTTCATCATCGCCGTGCTGGGCGAAGAGTTCGGGCTGGTGGGCATCTGCGCGCTGTTGCTGATCTATCTGTTGCTGATCGGCCGTGGTCTGGTGATTACCGCCCAGGCCCAGACGCTGTTCGGTAAATTGCTCGCTGGCGCCCTGACCATGACGTTTTTTGTTTACGTTTTCGTCAACATCGGTATGGTCAGTGGCCTGTTGCCGGTGGTGGGGGTGCCGTTGCCGTTCATTAGCTACGGCGGAACTTCGCTGGTGACGCTGCTGTCAGCGTTTGGGGTTTTGATGTCGATCCATACCCATCGCAAGTGGATCGCACAGGTTTGAATAAGGTGAAGAGTTCAATGCAAGTAATGCGTGACTGGGCGACACGATACGCACCGTGGCTCGGCCTGGTAGGCATCCTTGGCAGCGCGCAGGAAGCGTTGGCCGGCGATTACGAAGGCTCGCCCCAGGTGGCCGAATTCGTCGGTGAAATGACCCGCGACTACGGTTTCGCCGGCGAACAGCTGATGGCCGTGTTCCGCGAGGCTCAGCGCAAACAGGCGATTCTCGACGCCATTTCCAAACCCGCCGAGCGGGTCAAACAGTGGAAAGAATACCGGCCGATGTTCATTACTGACGCGCGCATCGCCCGCGGTGTGGACTTCTGGCGTCAGCACGAGGCCACCCTGGCTCGCGCCGAGCAGGAATACGGCGTTCCGGCCCAGGTGATCGTGTCGATCATTGGCGTTGAGACCTTTTTCGGACGCAATACCGGCAATTACCGGGTGATCGATGCCTTGTCCACGCTGGG
Source organism: Pseudomonas sputi (assembly GCF_021603585.1). Taxonomy (GTDB): domain Bacteria; phylum Pseudomonadota; class Gammaproteobacteria; order Pseudomonadales; family Pseudomonadaceae; genus Aquipseudomonas; species Aquipseudomonas sputi. The sequence continues at coordinate 130,784 of NZ_BQHI01000008.1, forward strand.
TTTCGACTATCCTCCCCGTGCCGAATTTTTCCGCAAGGAACTGCGTGAGTTCCTGCTGTTGGCGCGCGAAGAGCAGGTCGACCCGCTGACCCTCAAGGGGTCCTACGCCGGGGCGATGGGTTTGCCGCAGTTCATGCCGAGCAGCTTTCGCGCCTACGCGGTGGATTTCGACGGCGACGGCCACATCAATATCTGGAACAACCCGGATGATGCGATCGGCAGCGTCGCCAGCTATTTCAAGCGTCACGGCTGGGTTGCCGGCGAGCCGGTGGTCAGTCGCGCGGATGTCCGTGGCGAGCAGGTGGATGAAGGTCTGACCACCGGCATCGAACCGACGAAAACCGTCGGGGAGTTGCGAGCGCTGGGCTGGTCGAGTCATGATGCGCTGCGCGATGACATGCCGGTCACCGCATTCCGCCTGGAAGGCGACAACGGCCCGGAATACTGGATGGGCCTGAAGAATTTCTACGCGATCACGCGTTATAACCGCAGCGTGATGTACGCCATGGCCGTACATCAACTGTCTGAACAGCTGGTACAAGCACGGGGCGTCAAGTAATGCGGGCATTGCCTATCAATAAACCCCTGAAGCTGGTGGCCTTTGCTGCATTGGCGGTACTGGTCGCCAGTTGTTCGACCAGTCGTTCGCCAAGTCAGAAGCCGACCACCGCCGTACGTTCGCAGCCGGGCCTGGACATCAACCGGGCCCACAAGGACGGCGCGCCGTGGTGGGATGTCGATGTATCGCGTATCCCGGATGCCACGCCGACCCTGCACACCGGCCCGTACAAGGCCAACCCGTACACTGTGCTGGGCAAGACCTACTTCCCGCTGCAGGAGTCCAAGACTTACGTGGCCTCTGGCACCGCGTCCTGGTACGGCACCAAGTTCCACGGTCAGAACACCGCCAACGGCGAGGTCTACGACCTGTACGGCATGAGTGCCGCCCACAAGACATTACCGCTGCCGAGTTATGTTCGGGTGACCAATCTGGACAACAACAAGAGCGTGATCCTGCGGGTCAATGACCGCGGGCCGTTCTACTCGGACCGGATCATCGACCTGTCCTACGCCGCCGCGAAAAAACTCGGTTATGCCGAAATCGGCACCGCGCGGGTCAAGGTCGAAGGCATCGACCCGCAGCAATGGTGGGCCGCCAAGGGCCGTCCGGCGCCTTTGATGCTCAACGAGCCACAAGTCGCGCAGAATAACGCCCCGGTGATCACGGCCTCGGCCGGTACCGTCGAGCAATGGACCCCGCCGCCGCAGCAGCACGCCGCGGCTGTCGTGCCGGTTCAGCTCGATGCAAAAAAAAACGCTTCTGCACCAGCGTCTGGCCAGTATCTGCAGGTGGGCGCGTTCGCCAACCCGGACGCTGCAGAACTCCTGAGGGCGAAGCTCAGCGGGATGGTGAGCGCTCCGGTGTTCATCAGCTCGATCGTGCGCAATCAGCAGACCCTGCACCGGGTTCGCCTGGGACCGATCGGTTCGCCGGGTGAAATTGCCCAGGTGCAGAACAGCGTGCGCCTGGCCAACCTGGGTTCGCCAAGTGTAGTCACCGAATAAACGTAGGACTTGATTGACGGTTCACCAGCAATTGGGGGGTGAACCAGGTTGTTGGCTCGTCGAAGAACAAAAGCCCGGCAAGGGTGACTGGAGTGAGCAACTGAACACGCGATGGCCCGTTAGAAAGCCATCTGATTAATTTTGCCCGCAAGGGCAAGTTTCCATTAGCGATTTCGAGAGACGGATGAACATCACCACCTTTGCCAAACGCCTGTGTCTGCTAGTCCCGCTGCTCCTCTCGCCTGCCGCTTTCGCGGCCGAGATGATGCCGTCGCCACCACAACTGGCCGCCAAATCCTATGTGCTCATGGATGCCAACAGCGGCAACGTGCTGGTGGAGAACAACGGTGACCAGCGTCTGCCACCGGCCAGCCTGACCAAACTGATGACCGCGTACATTGCCACGCTGGAAATCCGTCGCGGCCAGATCGGTGAGAACGACCTGGTGACCGTCAGCGAAAACGCCTGGCGCACCGGCGGTTCGCGGATGTTCATCAAGGTCGGCTCGCAGGTCACGGTCAGCGACCTGCTGCACGGCATCATCATTCAGTCCGGTAACGACGCCAGCGTCGCGGTGGCTGAACACATCGCCGGCAGCGAAGACGCCTTCGCCGACCTGATGAACAAGACCGTCGCCGATCTGGGCATGACCAATACCCACTTCATGAACCCGACCGGTCTGCCGAACCCTGAGCACTACTCGTCGGCTCACGACATGGCGATCCTGGCTCGCGCGATCATCCACGAAGACCCGGCTCACTACGCGATCTACTCGCAGAAAGAGTTCTTCTGGAACGGCATCAAACAGCCTAACCGCAACCTGCTGCTGTGGCGCGACAAGACCGTCGACGGTCTGAAGACCGGCCACACCGACGAAGCCGGCTACTGCATGGTGTCCTCGGCCGTACGTGATGGCATGCGCCTGATCGCCGTGGTGTTCGGCACCAACAGCGAAGTGGCCCGTGCCGCCGAGACCCAGAAGCTGCTGACCTACGGTTTCCGCTTCTTCGAAACCCAGACCTTCTACCAGAAGGGCACCGAACTGGCTCAGGCTCCGGTGTGGAAAGGCACGACCAGCCAGGTCAAGGCCGGTCTGGCTCAGGATCTGACCATGACCCTGCCGAAAGGCCAGCTGAAGAAGCTCGCTGCCAGCATGACCATGAACCCGCAACTGACCGCGCCAATCGCCAAGGGCGACGTGATCGGTAAAGTCGAAGTGAAACTGGACGACAAAGTGGTGCACAGCGCCGACCTGATCGCCCTGGACGCTGTCGAGGAGGGTGGTATCTTCCGCCGCATGTGGGATAGCATCCGTCTATTCTTCTACGGCTTGTTCAACTGATTTGAGTTGACCTGCATGGCCCCGTTCCGATCCGGAGCGGGGCCTTGTTCGTTACCGGGCTTACGCTTACGAGGCCGTTACGCCATGACCGATACCGAAGTAAAGGCGCCAAAGATCGAATTCCCCCAGGTTGATTATCCGGTTAAGGTGATCAGCGATACGGGCGTCGGCAACAAAGACAAGATCATCGACATCGTCAAGAAACACGCCAGAATCAACGATGAGCGTGTCGACGAGCGTCAAAGCAGCAACGGCAAGTACACCACCATCCAGTTGCACATCGTCGCGACCGACCAGGATCAGCTGTACAACATCAACAGCGAACTGCGGGCCACCGGTTTCGTGCACATGGTGCTGTGATGCCGGGCACGCTGGGCTTTCGCGAGCTTGGCCAGATGGCTTATGAGCCGGTCTGGCAGGCCATGCAGCGTTTTACCAACGAGCGTGGCACCACGGCCCCGGACGAAATCTGGCTGGTGGAACACCCGCCGGTGTTCACCCAGGGCCAGGCCGGCAAGGCCGAGCACCTGTTGCTGCCGGGGGATATTCCGGTGGTGCAGGTCGACCGCGGCGGTCAGGTGACCTACCATGGCCCCGGCCAACTGGTGGCATACCTGCTGCTGGATGTGCGCCGACTGGGTTTCGGCGTGCGCGATCTGGTCAGCCGCATGGAGCGCTGCCTGATCGAACTGCTGGCCAGCTACGGCGTGACCGCCGTCGCCAAGCCGGATGCTCCCGGCGTCTACGTCGACGGAGCGAAGATCGCTTCTCTGGGTTTGCGGATTCGCCACGGTTGTTCCTTTCATGGCCTGGCCCTGAACGTGGACATGAACCTGGAACCGTTTCGACGGATTAATCCCTGCGGCTATGCCGGGCTGGCAATGACCCAGCTGAGTGAGCACGCAGGATCGATTGAATTTGCCGAGGTAAGTGCCCGGCTGCGCGCGCAGCTCGTCAAACACCTCGACTATGCTGAGCAGACGACCCTGACGGGCGGAATCGACTGATATGACTACTGATGCAGTGCAAACCATGATCCCGACGCTCGACGTGACCGAGCGCCCGGCCCCGCGTCCCAAGGTTGAAGCCGGCGTCAAGCTGCGCGGCGCCGAGAAGGTTGCACGCATCCCGGTGAAGATCATTCCGACCACCGAACTGCCGAAGAAACCCGACTGGATCCGCGTGCGCATTCCGGTTTCTCCGGAGGTCGACCGCATCAAGAGCCTGCTGCGCAAGCACAAGCTGCACAGCGTCTGCGAAGAGGCGTCCTGCCCGAACCTGGGCGAATGCTTCTCCGGCGGCACCGCGACTTTCATGATCATGGGTGACATCTGCACCCGTCGTTGCCCGTTCTGCGACGTTGGCCATGGTCGTCCGAAACCACTGGACGTCAACGAGCCGGAAAGCCTGGCTATCGCGATCGCCGACCTGAAACTCAAGTACGTGGTGATCACCTCGGTTGACCGCGACGACCTGCGTGACGGCGGTGCCCAGCACTTTGCCGACTGCATCCGCGAAATCCGCAAACTGTCGCCGAACGTGCAGCTCGAGACCCTGGTCCCGGACTACCGTGGCCGCATGGACATTGCCCTGGAAATCACCGCGGCCGAGCCGCCGGATGTCTTCAACCACAACCTGGAAACCGTACCGCGCCTGTACAAGGCTGCGCGTCCGGGTTCGGACTACCAGTGGTCGCTGACCCTGCTGCAACGCTTCAAGCAGATGATGCCGCACATTCCGACCAAATCCGGCCTGATGCTGGGTCTGGGCGAAACCGACGACGAAGTCATCGAAGTCATGAAGCGCATGCGCGAACACGACATCGATATGCTCACCCTGGGCCAGTACCTGCAACCGTCTCGCAGCCACTTGCCGGTGCAGCGTTTCGTGCACCCGGATACCTTCGCCTGGTTCGCCGAGGAAGGTTACAAGATGGGCTTCAAGAACGTCGCGTCGGGCCCGTTGGTGCGTTCTTCGTACCATGCCGACGAGCAGGCGAAACTGGTCAAGGCCGAGCTGCTCGGTTCCTGATTCGGCGCTGAATGAGAAAATGCCCGCCGGGGTTTATCGCCCGGCGGGCATTTTTTTGCCCGGCCTACGCTCTTTACTGAATTTTCCTGCAACCTGCGGCGCGGCTGAGCCTCTTCTGTTTACCGCCGTTCCTGACTACTGTGTGAGCATGAATTCACACAGGGAGACCATGGATGACCGTTCGACCGACCCCCACCCTTTTTCCGCACAAGCCTGTGCCCGCGCTGCCGTCGGAAGGGCTGATAGGTGTCATCGCGCCAGCCGGCCCCGGCACGCTGGACACCGAAAAGGCCGTTCAGTGGATGCGCGCCCGGGGTTACGGTTTGCGCGTGTTCCCTGGCGTCTACCAGAAGGAGGGTTATCTGGCTGGCAGCGACGAGGTGCGGCTCAACGATCTGCACGCGGCCTTCGCTGACGAGGAGGTCGATGCGATCATTTGCCTGCGCGGTGGTTACGGTACGCCCAGGTTGCTGGACCGCATCGATTACGACCTGCTGAGTCGCCATGCCAAGCCCTTCGTCGGTTACAGCGACATCACCGCGTTGCATCTGGCTATCAGTCGCTACGCCGGGTTCGTGACCTTTCACGGGCCGCTGTTGAATGCCGACTTGCTGGGGGACAAGGAGCCGCCGACGGTGACGTCATTCTTTGCCATGCTGCGCGGTCAGTTGAAGGCCGGCAGCGTCCTGAGTCATCCGGTGGCTTATCCGTTGACCACCGTGGAGCCCGGCATTGCCCACGGGCGTTTGCAGGGTGGCAATCTGGCGATGATCGCCGCGACCTTGGGCACGCCTTATGAAATTGATGTCGAAGGGGTGATTCTGCTCATCGAGGACATCAACGAGCCGCTGTATCGAATCGACCGTTTGCTGACCCAGATGCGACTGGCGGGCAAATTGGCCAGATTGCGCGGCGTGCTGGTCGGGGATGTGGCGGGTGTCGATATTGAGGCCTTGAACCGCTTGCTCAAGCAGACCTTTGAACCACTGCGGATTCCGGTGCTGTCGGGCTGGCGAAGCGGGCACTGCGATCCGAACCTGACGTTGCCGCTGGGAGCGCTGGTTCGGCTGGATGCGGGGAAGAAAGAGCTGATGCTCGAGCAGGATGTGGTGATTTGCTGAACGAGCCACAAAAAAAGACCGCCACCTGAAGAGGTGGCGGTCTTTGTTGGTTTATGGATTGCGCAGGCTTTCCAGCAGCTTGTGCGTCGGATAGCCATCCGCCGGCCAGCCGAATGACTGCTGCGCAGCGCGAATCGCCTTGCGCGTGTTGGCGCCGATGATTCCGTCTGCCGCACCGGCGTCGTAGTTGCGCGCGGTGAGCAGGTTTTGCAGTTCGATCCGCTCGCTGCGGCTCAAAGGCAGGTCATCTTTTGGCCAGGAGCCATTGATCAGGCCGGCACCGTTGAAGCGCTCGGACAACAGGCTGACGGCCAGTGCGTAGGACGACGAGTTGTTGTACTTGAGGATCGCCCGGAAGTTATCGAGGATCAGGAACGCCGGGCCGCGGTAACCGGCCGGCAGTAGCAGGGCAGCGGACAGTTGCTCGGAACCGACCGGCACCTGGCCGCCGTTCGGCAGGGTCACGCCCAGCTGCCGCCATTCGGCCACACTTTTACGAATCGCGCCGTCGGCCAGGGTGTAGTTGAAACCGCTCGGCAGCTGCACTTCGAAGCCCCACGGCTGGCCACGCTGCCAGCCGGAGCTTTGCAGGTAATGCGCGGTCGATGCCAGGGCGTCCGCCGGGCTGCCCCAGATGTCGCGGCGACCGTCGCCGTCGAAGTCCACGGCGTGGGTGTTGTAGGTAGTGGGAATGAACTGGGTCTGGCCCATGGCGCCAGCCCAGGAGCCGAGCATTTTCTCCGGTGTGATGTCGCCCTGTTGCAGGATCTGCAGCGCCGCGATCAGCTGCGCATGGGCAAATCCCGGACGGCGACCTTCGTAGGCCAGGGTGGCCAGCGAGTTGATCACCGACTTGCTGCCCTGAAACTGGCCGAAGTTGCTTTCCATCCCCCACACCGACACCAGCGCCTGACGATCAACGCCATAACGCTGTTCGATGCTTTGCAGGATGTCGGCGTACTGGCTGATCAGGGCCTGGCCTTTGCGTACGCGCAAGGGCGAAAGGGCACCGTCCAGGTACTCCCAGACCGGCCGGGCAAATTCCGGCTGACTGCGATCGGCGCGAATCACGCTGGCATCAAAGCTGACATTGGCGAAGGCGCGGTCGAACAGGTCGGCACGAATGCCGGCGGCCAGAGCGTCCTTACGGAAGCCGGCCTGCCATTCGGCGAAGGTCTGGGTCGGTTGCAGGTCGAGGTCGTCACCGGACGGCACTACCGGCGGGATGATCGCTGGGGCTGTGGTAACGGGAGCGGTCTGAAGCGGTTGAGCGTCGGCGGCGGTGGGTTTTTCCGCGCAGGCGACGAGCAGTACGAAGCTGGAGGCAGCGATCAGTTGGCGAAAGGGCCAACGACGGGAAAGACTGAGGGGCATGCACAGGTCCAGGGAATACGAATCAGGTGCAGACCTTAACATGAGGAAGGGGTGCTGCGCTTTAAGCGGCCAGAAAGTAAGAAGCCTCCCAGCTGTCAGACTGGAAGGCTTCGCGGCGGTAGCTGCCCTTGCCCTTGGTTGGTCGTTCCTGGCGGCTGCGGAACAGGGGTTGGGCGACGATGGATTTGGCCTTGTTGTGGCCATGTTTCGATGGCTTTTTGCTCATGAGGATTCTCTCGATTGAGTGAGGTTTTGCGCGGCAGATAATCTGCCGATCTCGAGCGTCTGTCTATAGGACCGAGGGCGGGATGTTCTGTAGGAAATGGACTTGATTAAAAACGGGACCGCAGAGCGTGATCCCGGATTTCATTCGGCAGGCAATGTCAGGCGCTGACCGGCCATCAATAGCGCCAACCGGCTCAGGCTCATCCATGGCGAACCAGCCGCCTGACCCTTGATCTGCGCATCGATGCGCTGGGCCTCTAGCAGCAATTGCGCCCAGCGTTGCGCCGAGTAGCGTTGCAGGGCCTTGCTCATCAGCGGTTTGCGCTTGTCCCAGACTGGCGGCTTAGCTTGGCTGAAGCACTTGTCCAGCGGCGTTCCCTGGCTGTATTGCAACGAGATGTTGGCCAGCAGGCGCAACTCCCGGGCCAGGGCCCAGAGGATCACCGGCGGCTCGACCCCTTCACCGCGCAGCCCTTCGAGCATGCGCAGGGCGTGAGCCGGTTCGCCGTTGAGCACCGCGTCGGTCAGGCCGAACACGTCGAAACGTGCACTGTCGGCCACGGCCGCCTGTACGGTTTCGACCGTGATCTGCCCGCCCTCGGCCATCAGCTTGAGCTTTTCGATCTCTTGCGCGGCGGCCAGCAGGTTGCCTTCGACCCGCGCGGCAATCAGCTCGACCGCGTCCTGGCTGGCCGACAAGCCGGCCTGGGACAGGCGCTGACGAATCCAGCTCGGCAGCTGGTTGGCATCCACCGGCCAGATCTGGATGAACTGGGTCTGCTGACCCTCGACCAGCGCCTTGCCCCACTTGGTCTTTTGCGCGCTACCGTCGAGCTTCGGCAGGCTGATCAACAGCACCGTGTCTTCAGCCGGGCGCGAGCAGTATTCGATCAGCGCGGCAGCACCTTTGTCACCGGGCTTGCCTGAAGGCAGGCGCAGTTCCAGCAGGCGCTTTTCAGCGAACAGCGACATGCTGGCGCCGGCCTGCAGCAGCGTACCCCAATCGAAATTGGCGTCGGCGGCAAAGACCTGGCGTTCGTCGAACCCTTGCTGACGGGCAGCGGTGCGAATGGCGTCGGCAGCTTCCTGGCACAGCAGCGGGTCATCGCCGCTGATGATGTAGACCGGCGCAAGGGCGCCTTGCAGGTGTTTGCCGAGTTGGGCGGGAGCGAGCTTCATAAGAGAGGGCGAACGGGGCGCCTGCGCGCCCCGAACGTCTTACTGCTGCGGCAGTTCGAGCGGCGACTGACGCGGGGTTTCCGCTTCAGCCTTCTGCGCCGCTTCGAGGGCGTCGGCCTCTGCCTTGGCACGGGCGTTGGCGGTTTGCTGCAGAGCGTCCAGCTGCGCCGGCGTCAGCTGTTGCAGACGCAGCATCATGCGCTGAACCAGCTCGCGGCGGGTTTCACGGCGGGCATCGTTGGCTTCCTGGTCGGAACCCACCAGGTTGTTGCCGTCGTGGATGAACACTTTCTGCACTTCAAGCTTGTCGCTTTTGAGCAGCAGGTTGTTTTCGCCACGGATGTCGTAGGTGAGCACGGTGCTCACCTGGTACTCGCCAGTACGACCGGCACCGGCGTAGCTGAGGATGCGCTGGTTTTCCTGCTCATCGGCCAGGAACAGCTTGTAAGGCGCACCGGAAACGATCTTGACGCCGCTGGCCTCCAGCACCTGACGCAGTTGCGTCACGGTTTCGCCGTAGGCGTTGCGGGCGCTCAGATCGAGCTCCTTGATCGACAGTTCGTTGGTGCCGGTACCACGCAGCTGGAAACCGCAGGCGCTCAACAGGACGGCGAGGCCCATCACCAGCAGATTGCGTTTGATCATTGTGTTGCTCCCCTTGAAACCATGTGGGCCGACTCTGTGGCCCGAAAGGTTTTACTGGGCGTCAGGCACACCTGACGCCCGATCCAATTAGCTGGCGACGATATTGACCAGTTTCCCGGGCACTACGATCACTTTACGAATCGTCAGGCCGTCCACGAAACGCAGCACGTTTTCGTTGGCACGGGCTGCCGCTTCGATTTCTTCACGGGTGGCGGCGGCCGGCATTTCGATCTGGCCACGCAGCTTGCCGTTGACCTGGATCACCAGGGTCAGGCTGTCCTGCACCAGCGCGCTTTCGTCCAGTATCGGCCAGCCGGCGTCGATCACCGGGTCAGCGTGACCCAGGCGGTTCCACAGCTCGTGGCTGATGTGCGGTGTGATCGGCGCCAGCAGCAGTGTCACGGTTTCCAGGCCTTCCTGAACCAGTGCGCGATCCTGTTCGGTCGCTTGCGCGGCTTTTTCCAGCACGTTCATCAGCGTCATCACCTGAGCGATGGCGGTGTTGAATTTGTGGTTCTGGCCGACGTCATGGCTGGCCTGTTTGATCGCCTGGTGGATCGCGCGGCGAATGACTTTCTGCTCGTCGTTCAGGCTGGCGATGTCCAGTTTGCCCGGCAGGCCCTGAATGACGTGGGCCTGAGCCAGGCGCCAGACGCGCTTGAGGAAGCGGTGCGAGCCTTCTACGCCTGAGTCGGACCATTCCGCGCTCATGTCGGGTGGCGAGGCGAACATCATGAACAGACGGCAGGTGTCGGCGCCGAACTGATCGATCATCGACTGAGGGTCGACGCCGTTGTTCTTCGACTTGGCCATCTTCTCGGTGCCGCCGATTTCCACCGGCAGGCCGTCGGCGATCAGTTTGGCGCTGATGACCTTGGCCTTGCTGTCGCGCTCGAGTTCCACGTCCGCCGGGTTGAACCAGGTGTAGGCACCGTTGGCTTCACGACGATAGTAAGTCTCGGCGACCACCATGCCTTGGGTCAGCAGGTTCTTGAACGGCTCGTTGGAGCTCACCAGGCCTTCGTCGCGCATCAGCTTGTGGAAGAAGCGCGCGTAGAGCAGGTGAAGAATGGCGTGTTCGATGCCGCCGATGTACTGATCCACCGGCAACCAGTGGTCGGCCGCGGATTTTTCCACCAGGCCGCCTTCAAAGTGCGGCGAGGCGTAACGGGCGTAGTACCAGGACGACTCGACGAAAGTGTCCATGGTGTCGGTTTCACGCTTGGCAGGCTGACCGCATTTCGGGCAGGTGCACTCGTAGAACTCGGGCATGCGTGCCAGCGGCGAACCGGCACCGTCCGGTACAACGTCTTCCGGCAGGACGACCGGCAACTGATCTTCCGGCACCGGTACGTCACCGCAGGCGTCGCAGTGGATGATCGGGATCGGGCAGCCCCAGTAGCGCTGACGGCTGATGCCCCAGTCGCGCAGGCGGAACTGGGTGCGCGAGGCACCGAGGTTTTTCTTGATCAGGGCAACTTCCATGGCGTCGAACGCGCCGGCGAAGTCCAGACCGTCGAATTCGCCGGAGTTGATCAGCGTGCCGTGCTCGCCGTAGGCGTCTTGCCACGGAGCCGGGTTGGTTTCACCGGAGCTGGTACGAACCACGGATTTGACCGGCAGGTTGTACTTGTGGGCGAACTCGAAATCGCGCTCGTCGTGAGCCGGCACAGCCATGACCGCGCCATCGCCGTAGTGCATCAGCACGTAGTTGGCGACCCACACCGGCAGTTTTTCACCGGTCAGCGGGTGCTCGACGAACAGGCCGGTCGGCAGGCCTTTCTTCTCTTGAGTGGCGACGTCGGCTTCGGCGACGCTGCCGCCCTTGCATTCGGCGATGAACGCTTGCAGCTCAGGGTTGTTCTTCGCAGCGAGAGCAGCCAGGTGGTGTTCGGCAGCCACGGCAACATAGGTTGCGCCCATCAGGGTGTCCGGACGGGTGGTGAAGACTTTCAGGGTGCCGGTTTCGCCGATCGAATCGACGTTGTACGGGAACTGCACTTCCATCCCGCGCGACTTGCCGATCCAGTTGCGCTGCATGGTCTTGACCTGCTCAGGCCAGCCGGTCAGTTCGTCGAGACTCTCCAGCAGCTCATCCGCGTAGGCGGTGATCTTGAAGTAGTACATCGGAATTTCGCGCTTTTCGATCAGCGCGCCGGAACGCCAGCCGCGACCGTCGATCACCTGTTCGTTGGCCAGAACGGTCTGGTCGATCGGGTCCCAGTTCACGGTGCCATTCTTGCGGTAGATCACGCCTTTTTCGAACAGGCGAGTGAACAGCCATTGCTCCCAGCGGTAGTAATCCGGTTTGCAAGTGGTGACTTCGCGCGACCAGTCCACCGCCAGGCCCAGGCTGCGCAGCTGGGATTTCATGTAGGCGATGTTTTCGTAGGTCCACTTGGCCGGAGCTACGTTGTTCTTCATCGCGGCGTTTTCCGCCGGCATGCCGAAGGCGTCCCAACCCATCGGTTGCAGAACGTTCTTGCCAAGCATGCGCTGGTAGCGGGAGATCACGTCGCCGATGGTGTAGTTGCGCACGTGCCCCATGTGTAGCTTGCCGCTGGGGTAAGGGAACATCGACAGGCAGTAGTAAGTCTCCTTGCCTGGCTGTTCACTGACTTCAAAGGACTTTTGCTCGTCCCAGAACGACTGGGCGGCGGCTTCGATTTCACGGGGCTGATATTGTTCGTGCATGGCTACTTTTGTACTGGATAGGGGTGGCCTAATCCTCTTCAATGCGACGTCCTGGGCATGTCGGACGAGCTGGAAGTGGAGTTACAGGAAGCGCCGTAGCATACATGACCGCGCTTGGCCTAGGGAAACCCTGATTGCAGCCGTTTGACCGGCCGGAATCGCGGCGAGGGCCGTTGGTCGCGGCGTGCAGCCGGTTTGTGCAGCGAAGCTAAGCTCTAACTGGGGAGTGAGTCTTATCTTCAATGAGGTGAGGGATGGTGGAGTCACAGCAAAAAAACGTTACCAAACCGGAGTTGTACGAGCGGTTGATCGATCGTCTGGGAATGGCCCTGGACGCGGCAAAAACCGCTGGAAGGCTGCGCGACGAGCGCCCCCTGGAACTGGAATTGCGTGGCTTGAGTCCCGCCGAGTTCAAACTGGTCAAGGCCTATCTGGATCGCAGTGAGCGTGAAACCCACGGATACCTGTCACAAGCCGTGAAACAACTCGATGCAGCCCATACGGCCAAGGTCATCTGGCTCAAGGACAAGGCGCCCGGCAGAGACACCCTCAAGGTTCGGACTCTGCAGGCCAAGTAAACGCATGGCAGGTCAAAAAGCGGATCTTTTTCAACGGGATCCGGCCCTACTGGTTGTCGCGTTGTAACAACCCACTTAGGCTTCGGGCATCTTTGGAGATGCTCGATGCCTATTCGCTATTTCATCAAACAACTTCTGTTGCCGCCTGGCCTTCTTTTATTGCTGTTGCTGACGGCCTGGTGGCTGCGTCGCTCGCGGCCACGGCTGGCCGGGCTGTGTTTTGCCCTGGGGTTTGGTGGCTTCTGGCTGATGAGTCTGCCGGTGGTCGTGCAGTGGGGCGCCAAGGCCCTGGAGCGCGAGCCGCCGCTGGCCCGGGATGCATGGACAAGCCTTGCGCAACGCGCCGATGCGATTGTGGTACTGGGCTCCGGGCGCGAGCGCGGCGATCTGGCCTGGGGCGAAGATCAGCCGACCGGCGTAGGTCTGGAGCGCCAACGTTATGCAGCGCGTCTGGCCAAGGCGTCAGGACTGCCGATTTTGACCAGCGGTGGCCTGCATTACGGCACGCCGCCGACTGAAGCCAAATTGATGGCTGATTCGTTGCGCGATGATTTCGGTGTGACGGTGCGCTGGCAGGAAGGGGAGAGCCGCACCACGTGGGAAAACGCTGCATTCAGCGCCAAAGTGCTGTTGCCGGAAGGCGTCAAGCGCATCGTACTGGTGACCCAGGCCTGGCACATGCCGCGAGCGGTGTGGAGTTATCAACAGGCTGGATTTGAAGTGGTGCCGGCGCCGGTCGGTTTCCTCGGCACGGACAATGCGCGACCGTTTGGCGGCTGGCTGCCGGAATTCAAGTCGATCTGGCAGAGCGGGCAGTTGATGAACGAGGCGGTGGGGCAGATCGGCTATTCGATGTTCTATCGAGGGAATGACAGCGCCGATTGATGCGTTGTCGTTGATGGCGCCTTCGCGAGCAAGCTCGCTCCCACAGTGGTCACCTGTGGGAGCGGGCGATTTCTCAGAGGGTCTTGGACATCCGGTTGGTCATCAGCGCCCAGCCGAACAGCATCACGCACAGGATGATCAACGGCCACGAGCGCCATTGCAGATACGGCGTCAGGTTGTGCATCGGCACCACTTCGCCGTACAGCACGCCCTGTTCGAACTGCGGGATGCGCTCGGTGATCTGCCCGAACGGGTTGATCAGCCCGGTCACGCCGTTGTTGGTCGCACGAATCATCCAGCGTCCGGCTTCAAGCGCACGCATCTGCGCCATTTGCAGGTGCTGCAGCGGGCCGATGGAGGTACCGAACCAAGTGTCGTTGCTGATCGTCAGCAGCAGATCGCTGCGTGCCGCCAGACCAGCTGCGAACTCGGGATACACCACTTCGTAGCAGATGAACGGCGCAATCTGATATCCCTTGGCCTGCAACAGCGCCTGGTCGGCAGGGCCCCGGGCGAAGTCGGACATCGGCAGGTCGAAGAACGCGATCAGCCCGCGCAGGATGTCCTGCAACGGTACGTACTCGCCGAACGGCACCAGTTTCTGTTTCAGATAAGTGCCATCGCCTTCGCCGACTACCGTGATGCCATTGAAGAAGCGTTTTTCGTGACGGACCATTTCGCGGATCGGCACGCCGGTGATCAGCGCCGATTTACGCTCGGCGGCGAAGTTGCCCATCATGTTCAGGTAGCCCTCGGCGGACTCCTTGAGCACCGGCACGGCGGTTTCCGGCCAGATCAAAAGATCCACCGGTTTGGAGCGGAAACTCAGATCGCGGTACAGCGCCAGTTGCGCATTGAGCTCGGCCGGGTCCCATTTCATGCTTTGCGCGACGTTGCCCTGAATCGCGGCAACGGTCAGAGGGGCGCCGGCCGGGCTGGTCCAGGCATGGCCCTTCAGCGCAATCCCCGCCGCCCATGGCCCGATCAGCAATACCAGACCGGCGGCGATGAAGGCTTTGCGGCGGGTTTGCAGCAGGCGCGGTGCGTTGTAGATCAGTGCAGCGGTCAGCGCGAGAACGAACGACACCAACCACATCCCGCCCACGGGCGCGAGCCCCGCCAGCGGGCCGTCGAGCTGGCTGTAACCGGAATACAGCCATGGGAAACCGGTGAGGAACCAGCCTCGGAAAGCTTCCTGACCGACCCACAACGCCGCAAACGCCAGGGCGTCGGCCACCGGCGCTTCGTTACGCCGCAACCAGCGCGCCCAGAGCCACGCGGGCAGGGCGAAGAACCAGGCAATGGCCGCCGTGAAGATCAGCATCAGGAACCCGGCCAGCAGCACCGAAGCGCCGCCGAAGTGGTGGATGCTGTAATAGATCCAGCTGGTGCCGGCGCCGAACAGGCCGAAACCGAAGCACCAGCCACGACCCAGTGCCTGACGCGGGCTCAGCTCGCGCAGGCCGGCATAGAACAGGCCGACCGCCAGCAAGGCCAGCGGCCAGAGATCGAACGGTGCGAGCGCGAAGGTGGTGATTGCACCGGCCGCCACGGCCAGCAGGTTACCGGGCCAGCCGGGGCGGGTTGTCCAGCGCATTTCAGTCCTTATTGATTACCGGGCGATTGGCGTCAGTCGCAGCAAATGAATCCGACGACTGTCGGCGTTCAGGATGCGGAAACGATAGGCGCCGATTTCAGTGATTTCGTTGCGTTTTGGCAAGTGCCCGAATGCGCTCATCACCAGCCCGCCGACGGTGTCGAACTCGTCGTCGGAGAATTCGCTGTCGAAGAACTCGTTGAAGTTCTCGATCGGCGTCAGGGCCTTGATCAGGAAATCACCGCTGGGCAGCGGCTTGATGTAGCTGTCTTCTTCGACGTCGTGCTCGTCTTCGATGTCGCCGACGATTTGCTCCAGTACGTCTTCGATGGTCACCAGACCCGCCACACCGCCGTATTCGTCGATCACGATGGCCATGTGGTTGTGGTTGGCGCGAAATTCACGCAGCAACACGTTCAGGCGCTTGGACTCCGGCACGAAGGTGGCCGGGCGCAGCAGGTCCTTGATGTTGAAGCTGTCGCCGTTCTCCTTGAGGATCAGCGGCAGCAGGTCCTTGGCCAGCAGCACACCCATCACGTCGTCATGGCTTTCGCCGATGACCGGGTAGCGCGAGTGGGCGGAGTCGACCACGGCAGGGAGGAATTCGCGGGGTGTCTGGGTCGCCTTGATGCTGATCATCTGCGAGCGCGGCACCATGATGTCGCGAACCTGCAGGTCAGCCACCTGGATGGCGCCTTCGACGATGGCCAGCGCTTCGCTGTCCAGCAGTTTGTTCTGATGTGCATCGCGCAGCAGCTCCAGCAGCTCCTGGCGGTTCTTCGGCTCGTGGGCAAAAGCCTGGGTCAATTTACCCAGCCATGACTTTTGCCCGTTGCTCGATCGATCTTCGCTCATAGCGATTACTCTGAATCCTTTGTTGTAACAGTAGGGGATGTTTCGGTTTCGTCGTCCGCGTACGGATCGGGATAACCCAATTCGGCAAGCAACTCGCGTTCCAGTGCTTCCATTTCCTCGGCTTCCTCGTCATCTATATGGTCGTAACCAAGCAGATGCAAGCAGCCGTGAATGACCAGATGTGCCCAGTGGGCCTTTAGTTCCTTGCCCTGTTCGGCGGCTTCGCGCTCGACCACGGCCACGCAGATCACCAGATCGCCCAGCAGCGGGATGTCGAGAAACTCGTCGGGCACTTCGGCGGGAAAGGACAGGACATTGGTCGCGTAATCCTTGTGGCGCCAGGTGTGATTCAGTTCGCGACCTTCTTCCTCGTCGACCAGACGAATGGTCATTTCCGAGTCGGCGGTGCGCTGGCGCAGGGCCAGTTCGCACCATTGGCGGAACTCGGCTTCGGTCGGCGCAGAGGCTTCGGTCGCGACTTGCAGGTCAAGCTCAAGCATCGTGGCGAGTGTCCTTTGGCGCTTCATCGGCCAAACGTGTCTCGAAGCGCTCATAGGCTTCGACGATGCGTTGCACCAACGGATGGCGCACCACGTCTTTGGGCTGGAAGTGTGTGAAGCTGATGCCCGGCACATCCTTCAGGACTTCGATGACGTGATGAAGTCCGGATTTGGTGCCGCGCGGCAGGTCGACCTGGGTGATGTCGCCGGTGATCACGGCCGTGGAGCCGAAACCGATCCGGGTCAGGAACATCTTCATCTGCTCGACGGTGGTGTTCTGACTTTCATCGAGAATGATGAAGCTGTTGTTCAGCGTACGACCGCGCATGTAGGCCAGTGGCGCAACTTCGATCACCTGACGCTCGATCAGCTTGGCCACGTATTCGAAGCCGAGCATCTCGTAGAGCGCGTCGTAGAGCGGGCGCAGGTACGGGTCGATCTTTTGCGACAGGTCGCCGGGCAGGAAGCCGAGTTTTTCACCCGCTTCGACCGCTGGACGCACCAGCAGGATGCGCCGGATCTGTTCGCGCTCCAGAGCATCGACGGCGCAGGCGACCGCCAGGTAGGTCTTGCCGGTACCGGCCGGGCCGATGCCGAAGTTGATGTCGTTGCCGAGGATTTCCTTCACGTAGCGCAGCTGATTCAAGCCCCGTGGGCGAATCATGCCTTTCTTGGTGCGCAGGGCGACGGAGGCTTCGGCGGGGGCGTGGTTGTCCAGTTGCTCGACGGCCGATTCCTGAAGGAACAGATGCACCGTATCCGGCGACAGCTCCGAGCCCTTGGTTTCCCGGTACAGGCGGCGAATCAGGTTTTCCGCGGAAGTGGTGTGTTTGGGTTCGCCGATCAGCTCGAACTGATTGCCGCGGTTGCGGATCTCGATGGCCAGGCGCTGTTCGATCAGGCGCAGATGCTCGTCGAACTGCCCGCACAGATTGGCGAAGCGGCGAGCCTCAAAGGGCTCGAGGATAAAACGATGTGGTTCGATGGGTGCGTTCAAGGTCGTATTTAGCCGCCCTGGGGCAATTAGGATGAAATCAAGGATAACGCCAGCGGCGTGGGTGCGAAAGCTCTTAAAAAGCCTTGCATCGATTCAGCCGTCTGGCGCGGTCTCCTTGCGGTGTTACTGGATCAGCGAGCCGCGCAGCGAGTGCGGTTGCGCCGCGTCGATGTGCACGTCGGCGAACTGGCCGATCAGGGTCGGATTATCGCAGCGGAAGTTGACGATACGGTTATTCTCGGTCCGCCCCTGCAGCTCGCCCGGGTCTTTCTTCGAATAATCGGTCACCAGAATCCGCTGGACCGAGCCGACCATTTGTCGGCTGATCTCGAACCCTTGCTGATTCAAGCGGTGCTGCAAGGCGTTCAGGCGTTCTTTTTTCAGTTCTTCCGGGGTGTCGTCGGCCAGATCGGCGGCCGGAGTGCCCGGCCGCTGGCTGTAGACGAACGAGTAGGAAAAGTCGAAACCGACGTCGGCAATCAGCTTCATGGTCTGTTCGAAATCTTTCTCGGTTTCCCCCGGGAAGCCGACGATGAAGTCCGAGCTGATGCAGATGCCGGGTACGGCGGCGCGCAGTTTGCGCAGCTTGGATTTGTACTCCAGCGCGGTGTGGTTGCGCTTCATCGCAGCCAGGATCCGGTCCGAACCCGACTGCACCGGCAAGTGCAGGTGCTTGACCAGTTCCGGCACTTCGGCGTGGGCCTGGATCAGGCTGTCGGAGAACTCCAGCGGGTGCGAGGTGGTGTAGCGGATGCGGTCGATGCCATCAACCGCCGCGACGACGCGGATCAGTTCAGCCAGGTCCGCCAGGCGACCGTCGTGCGTCAGCCCGCGATAACCGTTGACGTTCTGCCCCAGCAGGGTCACTTCACGCACGCCGTTTTCAGCCAGGTGGATGATTTCGGCGATCACATCATCGAACGGTCGGCTGACTTCTTCGCCGCGGGTGTAAGGCACCACGCAGAACGTGCAGTACTTGCTGCAGCCCTCCATCACCGACACGTAGGCGCTAGGGCCGTCGATGCGCGGCTCTGGCAGGTGGTCGAACTTTTCGATTTCCGGGAACGAGACGTCGACTTGCGGCAGTTTGCTGATGCGCGCGGCGTCGATCATTTCCGGCAGGCGGTGCAGGGTCTGCGGGCCGAACACCACGTCGACGTACGGTGCGCGATCACGGATCGCCGCGCCTTCCTGGCTGGCCACGCAACCGCCGACGGCGATCACCATGTCCGGGTTGGCCAGTTTCAGTTCGCGCCAGCGGCCGAGCTGGGAGTACACCCGGTCCTGGGCGCGTTCGCGAATCGAGCAGGTGTTGAGCAGAATCACGTCGGCATCTTCGGCGCGCGCCGTGACTTCCAGGGCCTGGTGTTCGCCCAGCAGATCGACCATGCGCGAGCTGTCGTACTCGTTCATCTGGCAACCGTGGGTTTCGATGTAAAGCTTCTTGGCCATGGAATAGGGTCGTCACGTGGTTCAAAGAACCGCGCATTATAGGGAACATGTCCCCAGGTTCCTACCGCTGCGCGTCCGGTGGCTATGCTATAGTTCGCGCCCTCATTTTTACCCCGATGCTGTCTGCCCGCCATGACCAAACGCGAAGCTCCAATCTACAAGGTGATTTTCCTCAACCAGGGCCAGGTGTTCGAAATGTACGCCAAGCAGATCTATCAAAGTGATCTGTGGGGCTTTCTGGAAGTGGAAGAGTTCGTCTTTGGCGAGCGCACGCAAGTGGTCGTCGACCCGAGCGAAGAAAAGCTCAAGGCGCAGTTCGAAGGGGTGGTGCGCAGCTTTGTGCCGATGCATTCGATCGTGCGCATCGACGAGGTGGAGCGTCTGGGGACGCCGAAAATCAGTGAAGCCCGTGGCGGCGTGGGTAACGTGATGCCGTTTCCGGTGCCGATGCCCGAGAAGTAAGTCTGTAACTATCGTTCCCACGCTCTGCGTGGGAGTGCCGCCTTCGACGCTCTGCGTCAATGACGCGAAGCGTCACAGAATGAGTTCCAACGCAGAGTACGGGAACTATCGTTAGTCAGGGCAGGGGCGAGAACGGTGTGCGCCCGTCGGCGCTCTGCAGTTCCATCAGGTATTTACGGAAAATCTGCCCGAGTACCTGGGTGGCGGTTTCCAGGTCCTCGCGGGACATTTTTTCGGCCACCTCGTCGGCCGTGTCCAATGCCTCTTCAGCACCATTGACCGCCGCCATCTTCAGCACGATGTACGCCTGAATGTTGTTGGCCTGCACGCCTTCACCGTGGAAGAACATGGTGCCGAGCTTGAACTGCGCCTGGGCGTGGCCTTGCAGCGAGGCCTTTTCGAAATAGCTCAGGGCTTGATTGAGATCGCGCGGCGCATTCTTGCCGTCGTAGTAGAACTCACCCAACTCGTATTGCGCTTGCGCATCCCCTTCGTCTGCCGCTTTCTGGCACGCGGCCAGTGCCTGCGTGACATCTTGCGGCTGAGTATTGAGGGTGCAGCGACCCATCGCCGGGATCAACAACGAGTTGCCGCCTGCTTGTGCATGTGCGAGCAGCGGCTGAAGGAGCAACAGGCAGCCCAAGGCAAGGGTGCGGCCGGTGCGGTTCATGGGAATCGACTTACCTCTGAAGGGCGCGCGGACCCGTCGAGGGATCCAATAAGCGCGCATTATGAAATAAGCAGGGCCATCCTTACAAAGTCTTTACTCGATTTTCTGCTGCGCGGGAAATATATCGCCCACTTTATGGGAGATTTTTGGCAGGCGTGTCGGAAAAGGCGTGCAGGTGTAGGAGAACGCTGACGCTGGCAATGGCCAACGTCAGCGGCGGGGCGTTTTATTTCAGTTTGGCGAAGGCGCGTTCGGCGGCGTCGAGGGTCAGTTTCAGCTCGGCTTCGCCATGGGCGATCGAGGTGAAACCGGCTTCGAAAGCGCTCGGCGCCAGGTACACGCCACCTTCCAGCATCAGGTGGAAGAAGCGACCGAACAGCGCCGCATCGCTGGCCATCACGTCTTCAAACGTAACAATGTCGTCGGCACCGCTGAAGTACAGGCCGAACATGCCGCCTGCCTGGGTGGTCACGAACGGAATGCCGGCGGCATCGGCGCGCTGTTGCAGGCCGTCGAGCAGGCGCGTGGTGTAGTCGGTCAGCTCGGCGTGGAAGCCCGGACGGCTGATCAGGCGCAGGGTGGTCAGGCCGGCGGCCATTGCCAGCGGGTTACCCGACAAGGTGCCCGCCTGATAGACCGGACCCAGCGGCGCGATGCGCTCCATGATCGAGCGCTTGCCGCCGAAGCAGCCGACCGGCATGCCGCCGCCGATGATCTTGCCGAAGGTGGTCAAGTCCGGAGTTACGCCGTAGTGGGCCTGGGCACCACCGAGGGCAACGCGGAAACCGGTCATCACTTCGTCGAAAATCAGCACTACGCCGTGCTTGTCGCACAGGCTGCGCAGGCCTTCGAGGAAACCCGGCGCCGGTGGTACGCAGTTCATGTTGCCGGCCACGGGCTCGACGATGATGCAGGCGACGTCCTGGCCGACTTCGGCGAGCATTTTTTCAACAGCGTCGATGTCGTTGAACGGCAGGGTCAGGGTGTGTTGGGCGAACGCCGCCGGCACGCCGGCCGAACTCGGTACGCCCTGGGTCAGTGCACCGGAGCCGGCCTTGACCAGCAGGCTGTCGGAGTGACCGTGGTAGCAGCCTTCGAACTTGATGATGCTGTCGCGACCGGTGAAGCCACGGGCCAGGCGGATGGCGCTCATGGTCGCTTCGGTGCCGGAGCTGACCATGCGCACCATCTCCATCGACGGCACCAGTGAGCAGACCAGATCGGCCATCTCGGTTTCCATCGCGGTCGGCGCGCCGTAGGACAGGCCGTGTTGCAACTGGTTGCGCACCGCGTCCAGCACGTCCGGGTGGCTGTGGCCAAGGATCATCGGGCCCCAGGAGCCGACGTAATCCACATAACGCTTGTCGTCTTCGTCAGTGACGTAGGCGCCTTCGGCGTGCTTGAAAAACAACGGCGTGCCGCCGACGCTCTTGAACGCGCGCACCGGCGAGTTCACGCCACCGGGAATGTGTTTCTGGGCGTTGGTAAACAGGGTTTCGGAACGAGACATGATCGGGCTCTCAGACTTTTAGTAATTCATTGAAGGCGCGGGCGCGGCGGGTCACTTCGGCGCTGCTGTCGGCACCGAACAGGCCATGGACCACGGCCAGCAGATCAACACCATGGGCCACCAGCGGCGCGGCGTTGTCGAGGGTGATGCCGCCGATCGCGCAGATCGGCAGGTGCAGGGTGCGTTTGGCCTCGTCGAGCAGATCGAGGCTGCAACTCGGTGCACCGGGTTTGGTGTTGGAATTGAAGAAACGACCGAAGGCGACGTAACTCGCGCCTTCCCTGGCGGCCTGTTCGGCCAGTTCCAGCTGCGCGTGGCAGGTCGAACCGATGATCGCCCTGGAGCCGAGCAGGGCGCGGGTCGGCGACAGCGGGCCGTCGTTCTGGCCCAGGTGTACGCCGACGTTCAGGCGCGCGGCCAGTTCGGCGTCATCGTTGATGATCAGGTGCGTCTTATAGCGTTCGCACAGATCGCGCAGGGCTTCGGCCTCACGCAGACGGCGGGCTTCGTCGCTGCTTTTGTCGCGGTATTGCAGCAGAGTGACGCCGCCTTCCAGCGCCGCCTCCACGTAGGACAGAAACTTGCCGGCCAGCAACTGGCTGTCGGTGATGGCATACAGGCCACGTAGTTTCATCGGGCAGACCTCACGACGTTACGAGCAGAAATCCAGCGGCAGGCGACGCGGGACGAACTGGCCTTTGCCCAGTTGTTCGGCATCGCGCAGGGTGCGCCAAGTGTAATCCAGCGCGGTACGCACGGCGCTGGCAAGGTTTTCGCCCAGTGCCAGGCGGCCTGCGAGGGTGCTGGCCAGGGTACAGCCGGAACCGTGATAGCTGCCGGGCAGACGCTGACACTTGAAGGTTTCGCGCAGACCGTCGCGGCTGTACAGGCGGTTGTGGATTTCGGTTTCGTCGCCGTGACCGCCGGTGATCAGCAGATTCTTGATGAACGGCAGGAGTTTTTCAGCGCACTCGTCCGCGGTGCCGTCTGGCAGTTCGGCGAGGATCCGGGCTTCGGGAAGGTTGGGGGTGGCGATGATCGACAGCGGCAGCAGGCGTTCGCGCATGGCGTAGCCGACTTCGTCCTTGCCCAGGCGTCCGCCGCCGCCGGCACGCAACACCGGGTCGCAGACCACTGGCAAGTGCGGGTGCGCCTGAAGCAGTTCGACAACGGTGTCGACCATTTCCAGGGAACCGAGCATGCCCAGTTTCACTGCCGCGACGTCGGAGTCGTTGAGTACGGCATTGGCCTGGGCCAGTACCCACTCACGGTCGAGGACGCGAAAGTCAGTGACGTTGACCGTGTCTTGCACGGTCAGGGCGGTGACGGCCGGAGCCGCATGGCAACCCTGAGCGAGCAGGGCTTCGATATCTGCCTGCAAGCCGGCGCCACCACTGGGGTCGTGGCCGGAGAGACAGAGGACAACGGGGCGTGAGCTGTAGATATTCATGGTGCGCGAGCTTACCACCAAACCTGTTTTTCGGGTGTTGCGGCACAGCGGGCGGCCGATAACACGGGTAGCGAGACCCGGAGCGCTTGTCACAATCTGACCGAGTCAACAGCTCTAGCCCGGCGCTCTGCTCTGGAACGCCCGTTCTAGAGCCTTTGTAGGAAAAATTTCCATGGTGCTCAATGGCCATCAACGGCTATGCTAGAGTGGATCCAAACCAATAACAGGTAATACCGGTTTTACGTCATCTCAAAGGGAATGGGGGGCTTCCTGACACAACCGGCCAAGCCACGCTGGGGCTTCAATGCGCTATTTGTTGATGTTGCTGTTCTGCTTGCCCCTCCTGGCAAGCGCCGTCGAGTTCGACGAGTTCACCCAGAGCCTCCCGCTGGGACGATCCCTGCAAGTGTTCGAAGACCCGAGCGGTCAGGCGAGCATTGCCGACGTCCGCGCGCAAGCCACCGCCGGAAATTTCAAACCTCATGACAAAGCCACGCTCAATGCCGGTTATTCGCACTCGGCGTTCTGGCTGAAGATCGACCTGCATTACCGCCCGACCAACCCGTCGGCGCAGCGCAGTTGGCTGTTGGAATTGGCCTATCCGCCGCTCGATCATCTCGACCTGTATCTGCCCGATGCCGCTGGCGACTATCGGCTGGTGCGGCAGACAGGGGACGCCTTGCCGTTCGCCAGTCGCGAGATCCGCCAGAACAATTACCTGTTCGACCTGGCGTTCAAGCCGGATCAGCAACGAACCGTTTATCTGCGGTTGTCCAGCGAAGGCTCGATCCAGGCGCCGGTGACGTTGTGGTCGAGCACCGCCTACCTCGAAGACCAGCCGGTGCGCCTGTACGTGCTGGGGATCATTTATGGCGTGCTGCTGGGGATGCTGGTTTACAACCTGTTCATCTACCTCAGCGTGCGCGACACCAGTTACCTCTATTACATCTTCTATATCGCGTCGTTCGGCCTCTATCAGCTGTCGGTCAATGGCGCGGCGGTCGAGTATTTCTGGCCGGACAACCCGTGGTGGGCCAACGCTGCCACGCCGTTCTTCATCGGGTGCGCGGGGCTGTTCGGCAGCCAGTTCGCCCGCAGTTTCCTGCAAACGAAGAACCACAGCCGCTGGCTCGATCGCCTGCTGATCGCCCTGATCGTTTTTGGCGCGGTGGTGATCGGCCTGTCGTTGATGACCCGTTATGGCCTGGCCCTGCGTCTGGCGACAACCCTGGCGCTGACTTTCACCGTGGTGATCTTCGCCGCCGGGATCCTCGCCTGGTGGCGCGGCCTGCGGGTGGCGCGGTATTTCATCATTGCCTGGTCGGCGTTCCTGATCGGCGGCATCGTCAACACCATGATGGTGCTGGGCTTGCTGCCAAACGTATTCCTGACCATGTACGCCAGCCAGATCGGTTCGGCCATCGAAGTGGCGCTGCTGTCGCTGGCCCTGGCCGACCGCATCAACGCGATGCGCGAACAACAGGCGCAGACCCTGTTCGATGCCGGCCAGAAACTCGAAGTACTCAACCAGCAACTGGCCCACAGCAACAAGCTCAAGGACGAATTCCTCGCGACCCTGACCCACGAACTGCGCACGCCGATGAATGGTGTGATCGGTTCGCTGGAGCTGATGCAGACCGTCGAGCTCGATCCGGAAGTGGAGCAATACCAGCAGACCGCCGCCGGTTCGGCGCGGGACATGATGCGTATGGTCAACGGCATCCTCACGCTGACCGAATTGCAGGCCGGCAAGCTCAAGGCAACGCCGGGCAGTTTCAGCCTGCGCGGGGTGGTCGAGGCGTTGCGGATTCAGTTCGATGGCAATGCTTCGAGCAAGTCGCTGGACTTCAAGGTCGACGTGCTGCCGACCCTGCCGGATCGCTTGCACGGCGACAGCGCCAAACTCGCGCAATGCCTGGAGTGCCTGCTGGATAACGCGATCAAGTTCACCCGCGTCGGCGGCCTCGCGTTGCGGGTCACGGGCAAGCCGTCGACGGACAATCGCCTGGCGCTGTCCTTCGCGGTGATCGACACCGGCATCGGTTTCACCGATCTGGGCGAGGCTACGCTGTATCAGCGCTTCTTCCAGCTCGACGGTTCGATGACCCGTGAATACGGTGGCCTGGGCGTCGGTCTGGCGATCTGTCGTCAATTGGTGGAGTTGCTTGGGGGCAAGCTCACGCACCGTTCCGAACCAGGGAGTGGCAGCCGGTTTCAGCTGGATGTCGAGTTCGAGTTGCCGGAAGTGGAGGATATGCCCGCATTCAGCCGCGATACCGAGCGCGCGCCGCAGGATTGCACCGTACTGCTGGTGGACGACAACAGCGTCAATCAGTTGGTGATGCGCGGCATGTTGCTCAAGCTCGGTTTCCGGGTGCGTACCGCTGACCACGGCGCGGCGGCGCTCGAGTGTTTGCAGCGCGAGCGCTTCGATGCGGTGCTGATCGATTGCCAGCTGCCACCGCTCGACGGGGCATCGCTGTGTTGCCAGATTCGTGACCTGCCGGGATGCGCCCATCTGCCGGTTTTCATGATCGCGCTGGGGGCGGATCGAGAGCATTGCGCGTCCGGTGGCTCGATCGATTACCTGAGCAAACCGGTGAAATTCGAGGATCTGCAGGTGGCGATGCAGCGGCGGGTCTTGAGCTGCTGATAGGGTGAAAGCGCCGGTATTTAGGCCGATATGACACTTTGATCGGTTCGGGGGCAGTGCTTAACTGAAGCTCTGGCCGATCAAGGAGCCCCGTCATGAACCTGCATCAGTTCGCCGAAACCCACGAAGTCACCAACCAGCCGCCGTCGCTGGACGGCACCAACCTGTACCGCATCGACCTGCCGTTGCAGGAGTGGTCACGGCGGTTCGGCGCCGGCTGGGCCGAGTCGCGGATCGACGCTTACGGCGCATTGGCCGGCGGGCCGCTGATGGAGGCCGGGTTCCTCGCCAACCAGAACAAACCGGTGTTCGCCAGCCATGACCGCTACGGTCATCGCATCGATCTGGTGGAGTTTCACCCGGCGTATCACGAGCTGATGCGCACCGCCATCGAACATGGCCTGACCTCGCTGCCCTGGGCTCATCCACAAGATGGCGCCCATGTCGCCCGCGCCTCCATGACCTACCTGCACAGCCAGGCCGAAGCCGGCAGCGGTTGCCCGTTGACCATGACCTTTGCCAGTGTGCCGGCGATGCGTTTGCAGCCGAACCTGGCTGAACAATGGCTGCCGAAAATCCTCGCCACCGAATACGACCCGCGCAATGTTGGCATGTCTCACAAGGCCGGCGTGACCATCGGCATGGCGATGACCGAGAAACAGGGCGGCACCGACGTGCGGGCCAACACCACCAAGGCTTATCCGGTCGGCGCCAGCGGCCCGGGCCAGGCTTATGAACTGGTAGGCCACAAGTGGTTCTGTTCGGCGCCGATGTGCGATGCGTTCCTCACGCTGGCGCAGACCGACAAGGGGTTGAGCTGTTTCCTGCTGCCGCGCCATCGCCCGGACGACACGCGCAATCAGTTCTATATCCAGCGCCTGAAAAACAAGCTCGGCAACCAGTCCAACGCCTCCAGCGAAGTGGAGTTCCGTGGCGCGCTGGCGTGGATGGTCGGTGAAGAAGGACGCGGCGTGCCGACTATCATCGAGATGGTGGCGATGACTCGGTTCGACTGCATGGTCGGTTCGAGCTCGCTGATGCGTCAGGCGCTGACTCAGGCCAGCCACCACTGTGCCCACCGCAAGGTCGGCGGCAAACTGCTCGGCGAGCAACCGCTGATGCAGAACGTGCTGGCCGATCTGGCGCTGGAAAGCGAAGCCGCGCTGGCCCTGAGCCTGCGCATGGGCAAGGCGCTGGATCATCTGGATGACCGCCATGAAGCGCAGTTCGCCCGGCTGGTGACCGCGGTGGGCAAATACTGGATCTGTAAACGTGCGCCCGCGATGATCAACGAAGCCGCCGAATGCATGGGCGGCGCCGGGTATGTCGAAGACAGCATTCTGCCGCGTCTGTACCGCGAAGCGCCGGTGAACTCGACGTGGGAAGGCTCCGGCAACGTGCAATGCCTCGACGTGCTGCGGGCCTTGTCGAAAGAGCCGGGTGTGCTCGATGTGCTGTTCAGCGAGTTGGGCGACGGCCATGGCGACAGGCGTCTTGCGGCGCACATCCAGCAACTGCAGGCGGCCTTCAAGGACACCAGTGACATTCAATACCGCGCTCGGCAATTGACCGAAGACATCGCCCTGGGGCTGCAAGCGAAGCTGTTGCTGGAGGCCGGGAATGCGGCGGTCAGCGATGCCTTTATCGCCAGTCGTCTGAACGGAGGCGGGCGGGTCTACGGCGCGTTGCCGCGCGGGCTGGATGTCGAGGCCATCGTCGCTCGCTCGACACCGCAGGGTTTCTGAAGGGGGATCGCGCCAAAGCCATTACGCCACTGTTTCCGTGACGCCACGATGCAGGCAAGATGAAGCTCTGCAAGTCAGAACACAGGAAGCTGATCGTGACCGAAGCGTTTATTGTCGTTCAAACCGCCGAACAAGCCGTGGATCGTCTCGCCGAGCTGCATGAGCGGGCCACCACGGCGCTGAACTCGGCGCTCAAGCGTTACCTCAAGGATCGCGTCGAGCCCGACGCCGAGCAACGTGCCCTGTTCCGTTATCCCGAACTGCGTCTGACCTACCACTGCCAGGGCGAAGTCCCACAGACCACCCGCGCCTAT
This sequence comes from Pseudomonas sputi, assembly GCF_021603585.1. Classification (GTDB taxonomy): domain Bacteria; phylum Pseudomonadota; class Gammaproteobacteria; order Pseudomonadales; family Pseudomonadaceae; genus Aquipseudomonas; species Aquipseudomonas sputi. Next base: position 158,629 of record NZ_BQHI01000008.1, read on the forward strand.
GCCAAGGTGCAGTTGCCGGGCACCTACAGCGTGACCGTTACCCATCCGAAGGCGTTTCGCAAATACCTGCTGGAACAGCTCACGCCGCTGATGCACGACTTCACCGTAACCGTCGAAGTCGGGGTCAGCGAGCAGAACATTCCGTACCCGTATGTGGTCGAGCAGGGCGATGAACTGGCCGGCTCCGGCGTCACCGCCGCTGTGCTGGCGCGAGTGTTCCCGAGTACCGACCTGTCCGCCGCCACCGATGGCATCGCCGACGGTCTCTACGACTGGGAAAACACCGATCCGCTGCCGCTGGCGCTGTTCGACGCCGCGCGCGTCGACTTCTCGCTGCGTCGTCTGGTGCACTACACCGGCAGCGACTGGCGCCATGTGCAGCCGTGGATTCTGCTGACCAACTATCACCGTTATGTCGACCAGTTCATCGTCCATGGCCTGGAGCAACTGCGCCGTGACCCGCGCTTCGTGCGCATGGTGTTGCCGGGCAACGTGATCATCGAAAAAGGCATGGATCACGGTGAAGCCTCGGCCATTGCCGCCGGCGTGGTCTGGCACCGTTACCAGATGCCGGCCTACCACCTGATTGCCAGCGATGGCCACGGCGTGACCTTGGTGAACATCGGCGTCGGCCCGTCCAACGCCAAGAACATCACCGACCACCTGGCCGTGCTGCGTCCGCATTGCTGGCTGATGATCGGTCACTGCGGCGGCCTGCGTCAGTCGCAGACCATCGGCGACTACGTGCTGGCTCACGCTTACATGCGTCGCGACGGGATTCTCGACCGGGTAGTGCCGCCGAACATTCCGATTCCGGCCCTGGCCGAAGTGCAGCTGGCGTTGCAGCAAGCGGCGGCCAACATCACCGGCGAAAAAGGCGAAGAGCTGAAAAAACGCCTGCGCACCGGCACCGTGCTGACCTACGACGACCGCAACTGGGAACTGCGCTGGGCCCAGGAGCGACCGCTGATCAACCTGTCCCGCGCCGTGGCGGTGGACATGGAAAGCGGCACCATCGCCGCCCAGGGTTATCGCCTGCGGGTGCCGTACGGCACGTTGCTGTGTGTGTCGGACAAGCCGCTGCACAGCGAAATCAAGCTGCCGGGTTCGGCCAACGCGTTCTACGAGCGTGCGGTCAGCCAGCACTTGAAGATCGGCATCGAAGCGGTGGATCTGCTGCGCACCGAACTCAATTCGCTGCACTCGCGCAAACTGCGCAGCTTCGACGAACCGCCGTTCCGCTGATTTGTGGATGGTCATTTAACGGTCGGGCTACTATGTCAGCCCCGACCGTTAGATTTTCTTTTCGCCATGTCCCGTCCCCAACGTCCACCTTCCCGCCGCCCCGGCGCGAAGCCAGCTTCTTCAGCCCCGCGCCGTGTCGCCAAGGCACCACCGGCCGAGCCGAAGCTGATCCTGTTCAACAAACCGTTCGATGTGCTGACGCAATTCAGCGACGGCGAAGGGCGGGCGACGCTCAAGGATTACATCGACATTCCGGGTATTTACCCGGCCGGGCGGCTGGACCGCGACAGCGAAGGTTTGCTGCTGCTGACCAACGACGGCCAGTTGCAGGCGCGGATCGCCGACCCCAAGCACAAGCTGGCGAAAACCTATTGGGTGCAGGTCGAAGGCGTGCCGACGGCCGAGCAGTTGCAGCGCCTGCGCGACGGCGTCGAATTGAATGACGGCATGACTTTGCCCGCGCAAGCGCGGCAACTGGATGAGCCTGAACTGTGGCCGCGCAATCCACCGGTACGCTTTCGCGCAACGATTCCGACAACCTGGCTGGAGCTGGTGATTCGCGAAGGGCGCAACCGTCAGGTGCGGCGGATGACGGCGGCGGTGGGGCTGCCGACGTTGCGGCTGGTGCGGGTCAGGATTGGTGACTGGACGATCGAAGGGCTCGATCAGGGCCAGTGGAAAGAAGTGCCGGCGCGCTTATAAGGCGCCGGATTCGATCAGGCCGATCACCACACTCTTGATGATGAACGCGGCCACGCCCAGGCCCAGCACGAAGAACAGAATGAACGAGCCGAAGCGCCCGGCCTTGGACTTCTTCGCCAGATCCCAGACGATGAAACCCATGAAAATGATCAGGATGCTGACCAGACCAGTCATCATCCACTCTTCAAATACTGCTGGATCCATCGGGTTCTCCGGCACGCAAGCGGCAAAAAGGGCGGCCGGGAGTATACGCCAGCGGCGAACGACGCAGCATTGACCTGCGTCGGTGTGCCGCAGTCATTCGTCGATTTCAGTTGCGCAGATGCGTCAGCGGCAATTCGGTGCTGTTGAGTACCTGATTCAGCACAAAGCTTGAGCGCACGCTGGTCACGCCTTCGATGCGGGTCAAGTGCCCCAGCAGCAACTTCTGATAGTGATCCATGTCCGGCACCACCACTTTCAGCTGATAGTCGGCATCCACGCCGGTCACCAGGCTGCATTCCAGCACTTGCGGCAAGGTGCGGATCGCCGCTTCGAAGTTCTCGAAACGTTCCGGCGTGTGCCGGTCCATGCCGATCAGCACGTAAGCGGTCAGGCTCAGGCCGAGCATCTTGCGATCGAGCAGGGCGACCTGACGGGAGATGTAGCCGTCGTCCTCCAGTTGCTTGACCCGGCGCGAGCACGGGGAGGGTGACAGACCGATGCGCTCGGCCAGTTCCTGGTTGGAGATGCGGGCGTCGCGCTGCAATTCCGCCAAAATACTCAGGTCGTAACGGTCGAGTTTGCTCATCAAACGGTCCCTTGTCTTAACTATTGCGGCGGATTATCTATCCAGGGTTAAAAATTGCGCAAGTGATGTTTATTTGAGCAATCTTCGCAATCATCTGTCGCAGCTCCCGGCCTATTCTTATCACCAGAATCACTGCTCGGTAACACAGTCCACTGCGGCCCGCCCAATCCGGCCCGCCGCGGCCGCCACCCCCACCGGGGTTGGGCCGGCCCCCGAGCTGCACACTGTCCAGAAGACGGCGTGAGGTGAGCCGACGTCAAAAGCGTCGAGCCAGGACGAAGTTCTCTAGAAGGGAGGCCGACGGGTCTCCCTTTTTTCTTGCCCGCGATTTGGCCCATCTCGCTCAATAAATAAATGACGTGACTGATAACCTGTAGCAGAACCCGGTGTGCTCATCCCCGGTCTTAGCTACACGCCCTCTTAATTACAGGCTCTCGTCCGCAGTGAGGAATTTCATGAAGTCGCGCATCTGGCGTCTGGCCAGTGTTGGTTTGCTGTGTGTGAGTGTCGGTGCGCAAGCGCTGGCGGATGAGCCGCAGAATCGCGGCCCCGACGGCGGCGGACGCGGGCCGGAGCATCAGGGCAACAATCAGGGCCATGGCGGCAGCAATCAGCCGCACGGCCAGAACAATCCACAGCGGCAGGACAACGACATCATTCGTGGCGACAACAGCCGCCAGTTCGAGCACAACGGCCAGCAGAGCCACGGCCAACCGAACAATGGCCAGTGGCATAACCAGAATCAGCCACGTCCGGCGTACAACCCCAACCCGGTGCGCCAGCCGCCACCGCCGCCGCAACTCCCGGCCAATGACCTGCCGATCCAGCCGCGCCCCGACACCGTGCGCCAGACCCAGGAACCTCGTCAGGGCTACTACCGCGACGAGCGCCCGCAGAATGGTTACCACCAGAACTGGCAGACCGGCAACCGTCCCAACGACAACCGCTGGCCCGGTCGTCCGGACGGGCATGGCAACGGCTGGGGCCCCGGCCCGCAGTACCGGCCGGGTCATGTAATCGACCGTTTCCCGGATCGCGACTATCGCGTGCCGTATCGCGGCCAGGACTATTTCTACTCCGGCGGCTACTGGTATCGCCCGCAAGGCCCGCGCTACATCGTGGTCCAACCGCCGCGCGGAATTCGCATCCAGTACCTGCCGGATTACGCCCGTGAAGTGTGGATCGGCGGTTCGTTGCTGTTCCTTGCCGCGGGCTCGTACTACGCCTATCAGGAAGCGACCCAGGATTACGTGGTGGTCGAGCCGCCGGTACAGCAGCCAGCGCAGCCGACCGGCAATGGTTATGACGTGGAAGCCTATCCGGCCAACGGTCAGTCACCGGAGCAGGTTCAGCGCGACGGGTACGAGTGCTATCAGTACGCGGTGCAGCAGAGCGGCTTCAATCCGCGCACCGCGACTTATCAACCGGCGCCGGAAGTGGTGCAGGCCTACCGCCAGGCCCAGGGCAATTGCCTGAGCAGTCGCGGTTATCAGGTCAACTACTGAGCCCGAGCGGCGTTGACCACTTCCTGCGGGTCGGCGTGCACCAGCACTTCGGCCCGTGGGTAGGCTTTGTGAATGGCATCCGCCGCCTGATCGCTGATGCCGTGGGCGACTGACAGCGTCAGCTCCCCCGGCAGTTCCAGGTGCAACTGCACGAACCAGTGATTGCCGGAAATCCGTGTGCGCAGATCATGAGCGCCCAACACCCCCGGCACAGCGCAGGCCAGTTCGAGCATGTGCTGACTGACATCCGTCGGCAGCTCTTCATCCATCAATACCGAAAAACTTTCCCGGGCGATCTGGATTGCGCTCCACAGAATGTACGCCGCAATTCCCAGAGCGAACCACGCATCCAGCTGCTCGAACCCCAGCCCGGCCAGCACCAGCGCAATCAGAATGCTGCCGTTGAGCAACAGGTCCGAACGGTAATGCAGCGAGTCCGCCCGCACCGCGTTGGAGCCGGTCTGCTTGATGACCCGATGTTGCAACATCAACAGCGCGACAGTCAGCACCAGGGAAAACACGATCACACCAATGCTCAGCCACGGCGCACCAAGGGGCTCGGGATTTTTCAGGCGCTCATAAGCCTGGAACGCGATCAGCAGCGCACTGCCGCCAATGAACAGTGCCTGCGCCATGCCCGCCAGTGACTCGGCCTTGCCGTGGCCATAACGGTGATCGTCATCCGCCGGGCGCAGCGCGTAATGCACCGCCAGCAGATTGAGCAACGACGTGATGCCATCGAGGGCCGAGTCGGTCAGGCCGGCGAGCATGCTCACCGAACCGCTCAGCCACCAGGCGATGGCTTTGGCAACGATCAGCGTACAGGCCACCGCCACCGAGGCGCGGGTCGCCAGCCGCAGCAGGCGGGCGTGTTCGGTGCTTGTGGTCATGGGGGCATGGATTCCTTATGCGGCAGGTTGCAGGCCGAACATCGCCAGTTGCTGGGTGCTGCCCTTGTGCTGGATCAGACGCGGGTCGTCCAGCGGCAGATTGCGGCCCAGCTCCGTTTCGAGAATAGCCTGCAACTTGAGGTTATCGACCTGGCCGTCCGGGCCGATGGCTGGCTTGAGTTTGGCCGGATCAACTTGCGCCGTGTGGCCTGGCTCGAAGTAGATCGCACCGGTGGCGAAGTCCACCGCAAACGCGATCACGCCCGGGAGGATATAGAACAGCAGGCCCACGGCATCGAGCACGGCAATCGCCGGGTCGATCTTGCCGTCGATCTGGCCGCGCCGGTCGGGATAGAAAATCGAACCGCACGCAGTGATCTGGGTGAGCAGGGTGGCAACCAGTACACCGCCGATCAGGCGAAAAGGTAAGCGCATGGGAATCTCCTGAGTCATCTGTTAACGAAGCGTCATCGTGTGAAGTTAAGACCCTGACGAACGCCTGGCAGTTCGCCGTTATACTCGCGGCGGCAGGGCGTGCCCACAGTAAATTGCGGCCCCGTCTCACCCCTATCGAAATACGTTGAGGATTGAAGTTGTTTTCTCCAGATCCATACCGCGTGATGGCTACCGAATTCTCTCGGGGTTCGGCCCTCCGGGCTAAAGCTGTGAGCGCGCCATGCTGCGTTGCGGGACTTGGTAAGGAAACGACCCTTACCTGCGTCCCGCGCCTTGCCTGGCACGCTCACAGCTTTAACGCGACTCGCAATTTACTGTGGGCACGCCCTGGGGAGCCAGCATGATTTCTTTGCCGATCGACGAAGTTTTACCCGCCCTGCGTGAAGCGTTGGCGACACGCCACGAAGCCGTGCTCGAAGCACCGCCCGGCGCCGGTAAAACCACCCGCGTGCCCCTGGCCCTGCTCAATGAAGCGTGGCTGAACGGGCAGACCATTCTCATGCTCGAACCCCGTCGGCTGGCCGCCCGCGCCGCCGCAGAACGGCTGGCCAGCGAACTGGGCGAGAAGGTCGGTGAAACCGTCGGTTATCGCATCCGCCTCGACAGCAAGGTCGGCCCCAATACGCGCATCGAAGTGGTCACTGAAGGCATCCTCACCCGGCGCTTGCAGGACGACCCGGCGCTGGAAGGCGTGGGCCTGCTGATCTTCGACGAATTTCACGAACGCAGCCTCGACGCCGATCTGGCACTGGCCCTCAGTCTGAACGGTCGCGAGCTGTTTCGAGCTGAACAACCGCTGAAGATTCTGCTGATGTCCGCCACCCTTGAAGGCGAGCGTCTGGCCGGGCTGCTCGACGACGCGCCGATCCTGCGCAGCGAAGGCCGGATGTTCCCGGTGACGATGCGCTGGGGCCGGCCTTTTCAGCCCGGCGAATACATCGATCAACGTGTCACGCAAACGGTGCTCGAAGCGCTGCACGATGAAACCGGCAGCCTGTTGGTGTTCCTGCCGGGGCAGGCGGAAATCCGCCGGGTTCATCAGCAACTGGCGGACGCCATCGGTGAGCGCAGCGACGTGTTGCTCTGCCCGCTGCACGGCGAACTCGACCTGAATGCCCAGCGCGCCGCCATCGACCCGGCCCCGGCGGGTCAGCGCAAAGTGGTGCTGGCCACCAACATCGCCGAGACCAGCCTGACCATCAATGGCGTGCGTGTGGTGATCGACGCCGGGCTGGCGCGGGTGCCGCGTTTCGATCCGGGCAGCGGCATGACTCGGCTCGACACTCAGCGCATCTCTAAAGCCAGTGCCACCCAGCGTGCAGGCCGGGCCGGGCGTCTGGAACCAGGCGTGTGTTATCGGCTGTGGTCGCAGGATCAGCACGAACAACTGGCGGCTTATGGCAGTGCGGAAATCCTTTCGGCGGATCTGGCTGGACTGGCCTTGCAACTCGGACGCTGGGGTGTGTCGCCGGGTGATCTGATCTGGCTGGATGTGCCGCCCGCCGCCGCTTATGCACAGGCTCAGGATTTGTTGCAGCGACTTGGTGCACTGGATGGCGAAAGCCTGAATCGCCACGGTCAGGCCATGGCCGAACTGCCGGCCCACCCGCGCATCGCTCATCTGCTGTTGCGCGGTCAGGCTCTGGGATTGGCAAACATGGCGTGCGACGTCGCCGCGTTGCTCGGTGAGCGGGATATCTTGCGTGGCGCGGGGGCCGATCTTCACAGTCGTCTGGCACTGTTGTCCGGCGAAGAGCGTGCGGCGCGTGGTGCCCAGGGCGGCGTGCAGCGTGCCCGGCAACTGGCGCGGCAATATCGTGGCTACCTGCGCGGTAAGGCGAGCGAGCCGGTCGCCGATCCGGATCACCCGCGCTGGCTCGGCGCGTTGCTGGCACTGGCCTACCCGGATCGCGTCGCCCAGCAGCGGCGTCCTGGTGGCGCCGAATATCGACTGGCCAACGGCCGAGCGGCGTTGTTCGCCGAAGCCGACAGCCTGATGAAGGAACCGTGGATCGTGATCGCTGACCTCGGCAGCCGCCAAGGGCAGCGTGAAGAACGGATTTATCTGGCGGCGGATTTCGATCCGGCGCTGTTCGATTCGGTGCTGGCCGAACAGGTGCACAACGTCGATCAACTGGACTGGGACGAACGTGAAGGCGTGCTGCGCGCAGAGCGTCAGCGCAAGGTTGGAGAACTGATTCTCAGCCGCGAACCACTGACCGGTCTCGACGAAAACGCCCGCAGTCAGGCGCTGGTCAATCTGGTGCGGCGCAAGGGGCTGGAGCTGCTGCCGTGGACCCCGGAACTGCGCCAGTGGCAGGCGCGAGTCGCGTTGCTGCGCCAGCTCGACCTGGACGCCAAGGGCGACAGCCAATGGCCGGATGTCAGCGACGCCACGTTGCTGAAAACCCTCGAAGACTGGCTGATGCCGTACTTGGGCAAGGTCTCGCGCCTCAGCCATTTCGCCAATCTCGACCTGTCGAGCATCGTGCGTAATCTGCTGCCATGGCCACTGCCGCAACAACTCGACGAACAGGCACCGCATCACCTGAGCGTGCCGTCGGGCTCGTCGATTCGCCTCGACTACAGCGAGCAGCCACCGATTCTCGCGGTGCGTTTGCAGGAGCTGTTCGGCCTGGCCGACACACCGCGCATCGCCGGCGGTCGGCAAGTGGTCAAACTGCACCTGCTGTCGCCCGCACGGCGTCCGGTGCAGGTCACGCAGGATCTGGCCAACTTCTGGCGCAGCACTTATGCCGAAGTGAAGAAGGATTTGAAGGGGCGGTATCCGAAGCACTATTGGCCGGATGATCCGTTGGTGGCCGAGGCTACCGCTCGGGCCAAACCGCGCGGTACGTGAGGCTCAGTGACTGGCCTTAGCGGTCAACTGCTCGCGGCAATAATCGGCAAACAACTGAGCCGGTTTGGTCAGTTGTCCGCGTTTGAGCCACGCCGCCACCAGCCCTGAGCCGGTGACGTCTTCGACGATGTCCACGCACACGACTTTCTTGCCGTCGTAGGTGCATTCCGAGTGTGGGCGGGTGACCAGGATCGAGAAGCCGAAACCCTGGCCGACCATGCCGCGCACCATTTCGATCGACGGTGAGCTGAACTCGATGCGTGGTGACAGCCCGAGTTCTTCGAACAGGCTGACGAAGTAGGTGCGGCTCGGTTGCACGTCCAAAAGGATCATCGGTTCCAGGCACAAGTCCCGCAGCGAAACCTGCTTGAGCTGGGCGAAGCGGTGATCCGCCGGGAGCAGGGCGTAAGGCCGTTGGGCCGGCATCAAGGGTTCGGTTTCGATGGTGGCGTCGAGGTCGTGCTTGTACAGGATTGCCAGGTCGAAGGTACCCGAAGTCAGGCCTTGCACCAGTTCCTGTTGTTCGCCGTCGCGAATGCGGATATTCACCCCCGGATACAGCGCCGAGAAGCCGGCAATCAGCTGCGGCAGGTACAGCGGCGCGACGGTTTCGAAACAGCCGATATCGATCTGCCCGGCCACCACGTCGTTGTCGGCGAGGGCGTTCTGTTCGAATTCCTTGGCCATGCGCAGCAGTTCCTGAGCCTTGCGGAAGAACCGCGCACCGCTCGGCGTCAGGGACACGCCCTGGGCGTGATGGCGGATCAGCAGTTGCACGCCGAAGCTGTCTTCCAGCCCTTTGATCGCCGTGGAAATCGCCGGTTGCGCGATGTACAGCTTGCGCGACGCTTCGGCAACGCTGCCGCATTCGACGGTGGTGATGAAGTATTTCAACTGACGCAGGTTGTAAGCGGCCACGGCGAACCTCAAAGCGAACGGATTGCACATCCAAGCAATTTGTACGCCGCCGGCCTCCGTTCTGTCGGCGGTTTTTTTGTCCCCGAACAATAGCCCCATACGCGCGCGAAGGGGCCATCGGCTGGTTACCTTTTTTATTGTCTGCGAAGACATTTTTACTGGTTTTAGCGCGCCCGGGCCTGAGCGACTATCGACTGCGCACTGTTCACATAAAGAAAAAAGTCCAAGGAGCGTCCACCGTGTTCGAGCTTGCAGACTGGCAGCGCAAGGCCGCTGAATTGAGCTATCCGTACCAGGCCGTGATCAATGGCCAACTGTGTGCGGCGCAGTCGGGGCAGACCTTTGCCACGATCAACCCGGCCACCGGCCAGCGACTGGCAAACGTCGTCGCGTGCGGTGAAGGAGAGGTCGACACGGCGGTGCGCAACGGGCGGCAGGTATTCGAAGCCGGCACTTGGGCCGGGCGTTCACCGACCGAGCGCAAGCAAGTGCTGCTGCGGCTGGCGGACCTGATTCTGGCTCATCGCGAAGAGCTGGCGCTGCTCGATTCGCTGAACATGGGCAAGCCGGTGATGGACGCCTACAACATCGACGTACCGGGCGCCGCCGGGGTGTTTCGCTGGTACGCCGAAAGCCTCGACAAACTCTACGATCAGGTCGCGCCGAGCGCCTCGAACGTGCTGGCGACCATCACCCGCGAAGCGCTGGGCGTGGTCGCCGCCGTGGTGCCGTGGAACTTCCCGCTGGACATGGCCGCGTGGAAACTCGCCCCGGCGCTGGCGGTGGGCAACTCGGTGATCCTCAAACCCGCCGAGCAATCGCCGTTCTCCGCGTTGCGCCTGGCCGAGCTGGCGCTTGAAGCCGGTTTGCCGGCCGGCGTGCTCAACGTGCTGCCGGGGCTCGGCGAACAGGCCGGTAAAGCCCTGGGCCTGCACCCGGATGTCGATTGTCTGGTGTTCACCGGCTCGACCCAGGTCGGCAAATATTTCATGCAGTACTCCGCGCAGTCGAACCTCAAGCAGGTGTGGCTGGAGTGCGGCGGCAAGAGCGCCAATCTGGTGTTCGCCGACTGCAAGGATCTGGATCTGGCGGCGCAGAAAGCCGCGTTCGGGATCTTCTTCAATCAGGGCGAAGTCTGTTCGGCCAATTCGCGATTGCTGGTGGAACGCTCGATTCACGACGAGTTCGTCGAGCGCATGAAGGCTCAGGCCGAATGCTGGCAACCGGGGGATCCGCTGGATCCGGCGAGTGCGGCCGGGGCGATTGTCGACAGCCGTCAGACCGAGAGCATCCTGCGCTTCATCCACCAGGCCGAGCGCGAAGGCGCGACCCGCGTCTGTGGCGGGCGGCAGTTGAGTTTCAACGGCTCGGACAACTTCGTGCAGCCAACGATTTTCATCGACGTGCAGCCGCACATGACCCTGTTTCGCGAAGAAGTGTTCGGCCCGGTGCTGGCGGTGATTGCGTTCGATGACGAGGCCCACGCGGTGCAACTGGCCAACGACAGCGTCTACGGTCTGGCGGCGTCGCTGTGGACCGATGATCTGCACCGCGCGCATCGGGTGGCGCGGCAATTGCGAGCCGGTACCGTGTCGGTCAACAGCGTCGATGCGCTGGACGTGACCGTGCCGTTTGGCGGCGGCAGGCAATCCGGTTTCGGCCGCGATCTGTCGCTGCACTCGTTCGACAAATACACCCAGTTGAAAACCACCTGGTTTCAACTGCGCTCATGACAGCCGCTCACAACAAGAAAGGAGATCCGGCGATGACCACCTCACGTGAAACCCGCGACTACCAGGCCGCCGATGCAGCGCACCACATTCATGCGTTCGTCGACCAGAAGGCCCTCAATGACGAAGGCCCACGGGTGATGGTGCGCGGTGAACGCCTGCACCTGTGGGACAACGACGGTCGGCGCTACCTCGACGGCATGTCCGGGCTGTGGTGCACCAATCTCGGTTACGGGCGCAAGGATCTGAACGCCGCCGCGAGCCGGCAACTGGAGCAGTTGCCGTACTACAACATGTTTTTCCACACCACCCACCCGCAGGTGATCGAGCTCTCCGAGCTGTTGTTCAGCCTGCTGCCGGGGCACTACAGCCACGCGATCTACACCAACTCCGGCTCCGAGGCCAACGAGGTGCTGATCCGTACCGTGCGCCGTTACTGGCAGGTGCTGGGCAAGCCCGAGAAGAAAATCATGATCGGCCGCTGGAACGGCTATCACGGTTCGACCCTGGCGGCGACGGCCCTCGGCGGCATGAAGTTCATGCACGAAATGGGCGGCATGATTCCCGACATCGCACACATCGACGAGCCATACTTCTTCGCCCACGAAGGCAACCTGACGCCGGCGGAATTCGGCCTGCGGGCGGCGCAGCAACTGGAAGCGAAGATCCTCGAACTGGGCGCGGACAAGGTCGCCGGGTTCATCGCTGAACCGTTCCAGGGCGCGGGCGGAATGATCTTCCCGCCGGAAAGCTACTGGCCGGAAATTCAGCGCATCTGCCGCAAGTACGATGTTCTGTTGTGTGCCGATGAAGTGATCGGCGGCTTCGGTCGCACCGGCGAATGGTTCGCCCACGAATACTTCGGTTTCGAGCCGGACACCCTGTCCATCGCCAAGGGTTTGACCTCCGGTTACATCCCGATGGGCGGGCTGATCCTGTCGAAGAAAATGGCCGACGTGCTGGTGGAGCAGGGCGGTGTGTTCGCCCATGGCCTGACCTATTCGGGGCACCCGGTGGCAGCGGCGGTGGCGATTGCCAACCTCAAGGCCCTGCGCGATGAAGGCGTGGTGACGCGGGTCAAGGATGACATCGGCCCGTACCTGCAACAGTGCCTGCGCGAGGTGTTCGGCAATCACCCGTTGGTGGGCGATATCCAGGGCACCGGCATGGTCGCGGCGTTGCAACTGGCCGAAGACAAAGTCACGCGCAAGCGCTTTGCCAATGAGAACGACATTGCCTGGCGCTGCCGCACGATCGGTTTTGAAGAGGGGGTGATCATTCGCTCGACACTGGGGCGGATGATCATGGCGCCGGCGTTGATTGCCCGTCGTGAAGAGATTGACGAGCTGGTGGGCAAGACCCTGAAAGCGCTGGATCGTACGGCGCAGGAATACAGCCGGCTCTAATTCCCCCGATCGCTCGTTCCGTGTCCTGATCGTTCCCACGCTCTGCGTGGGAATGCCTCAAGGGACGCTCCGCGTTCCAGCTCTCGAATGGGACGCAGAGCGTCCCGGGCTGCATTCCCACGCAGAGCGTGGGAACGATCTCCGCCAGACTTTTTCCAATCTGCACCCACCTCGGGCACCCCCGCCCGACGCGCCCTTTCGCGGTGCGCACTACCCAGTTTTTTCATCGTTCGCGTCTAACTATTTCCTCGTTTTCCTGAGGCCAGGCCTGGGTCAACATCGATTTCGCCAGCCAAGGCATTGCCCGCCAGAGTCCAGCAGAGACCGCAGCGTGCATCCGCGCCGACGAAGCTGGCCGTACTGCCCATGACAACTAAATCAACAGCGTTGGGAGTGCTCCATGAACAAGTCCTTGTTTACCCGTCTTGCAGGTCCTCTGGCGATTTCCGCCCTTTGCATCACCGCCGCCCAGGCCGGCACCTTGTCGATTGGCCACACCACGTGGGTCGGTTACGGCACGCTGTATCTGGCCCGGGATCTGGGCTACTTCAAGGAAAACGGCCTGACCGTCGAATTGCCGGTGGTCGAAGAGGCGTCGATGTACATGGCCGCCCAGGCGTCCGGGCAATTGTCCGGCTCGGCCTCGACCATCGACGAAGTGCTCAAGTACCGCCCGCAGTTCTGCTTCAAGGCGGTGGCCGTGCTGGATGACAGCCATGGCGGCGACGGCGTGCTGGTGGGTAAAAACGTGAAGAGCCTGCAAGAACTCAAGGGCCAGGCCGTGGCCGTCAACGAAGGGTCGACCTCGCAATTCTGGCTGTCGTACCTGCTGAAAAAGAACGGCATGAGCATGAGCGACATCACCGTGCAGAACATGACCGCCGACGATGCCGCCACCGCGTTCATTGCCGGTCGCGTGCCGGCCGCCGTGACCTGGGAGCCGCATCTGTCGATGGTGCGCGACAAGCAACAAGGCAAGGTGCTGATCGACAGCAGCAGTACGCCCGGCGTGATCGTCGATGTGGTGGCGCTCAACTGCACGGTGATCGAGAAGCAGCCGGAAGACGTCAAGGCGCTGGTCGCCGGTCTCTACAAAGCCGTGCAGTACACCAAGGACCATCCACAGCAAGCCTACGAAATCATGGCCAAGGGCGTCGGCGGTTACCTGTCCGATCCGAAGGAACTGGCCGCCGCCGCGCAAGGTGTGCGCTTCTACGATCAAGCCATGAGCGAAAAACTCCTTGGCTCGCCGGGCAAGCCAGGTGACAGCGCACCGCTGATCAAACTGGCCAACGAAACCGCCAGTGAATTGCAGGGCAAACCCTACAACGTCAGCAACGACGATCTGGTGGATAACCGCTTCGTCAGCCCGCTCTAGGAGACTGCTCATGTTCAAGCGCAATTCATGGCTGAGCCGCTGCATCACGCCGAAGACCGGGTTGCCGGTGCCGGTGGTGTGGAGCGCCAGCGCTCTGGCCTGGGTGTTGCTGGTCGGCCTGTGGGCCGGGCTGTCCTATGGCGGCGTCGTGCCGGGGATGTTTCTGCCAACGCCCGGCGCGGTAGTTGAGGCCGCCGTGCGCCTGAGCCGCGACGGCACACTCGGCCAGCATGTCTGGGCCAGCGTCGAAGTGGTGATGGTCGGTTTCATTGTGTCGTCACTGGTGGCGGTGCCGCTGGGCTTGCTGATGGGCAGCTTTCGCATCGTCCAGGCGTTCCTCGAGCCGCTGGTCAATTTCATCCGCTACCTGCCGGTGACCTCGTTCGTGCCGCTGTTCATCCTCTGGATTGGTATCGGTCTGGAGCAACGTGTCTCGGTGATCATTTTCGGGGTGTTTTTCCAGCAACTGGTGATGATCGCGGACGTGTCCAAAGGCATTTCCAAGGACTTGATCAATGCCTCCTACACCCTCGGCTCCAACCGGCGTGACGCGGTGCTGCATGTGATCGCCCCGGCGTCGTTGCCCGGCGTGCTCGACACCTTGCGGGTGACCATGGGCTGGGCCTGGACCTATCTGGTGGTGGCCGAACTGGTCGCCGCCTCGAGTGGCCTCGGCTACTTGAGCCTCAAGGCCATGCGCGGCTTTCAGGTCGACGTGATTTTTCTCGCCATCGCGATCATCGGCCTGCTCGGCCTGGTCACCGATCAACTGTTCCGCTTCTTGCGTTCGAGGATTGCCGCATGGGCTCAGTAACCGCAGCCAACCGTCGTTTCATCGAGCCGGTCGCCGCACCGGCACACGCTGCGCCAAGGTTGCAGGTGGACAAGGTCAGCCTGCGCTACAGCAAACCCGGCGGCGCTACATTCACCGCGCTGGAAGAAGTGTCGTTCGAGGTGCCGGATCAGCAGTTCGCGGTGCTGGTCGGGCCGTCGGGCTGCGGCAAGTCGAGCCTGTTGTACCTGACCGCCGGCCTGGCCGAGCCGACCTCCGGCGAGATCTACGTCGGCGGCCAGCAAGTGCAGGGCCCCGGCGCGGATCGCGGGATGGTGTTCCAGAGCTACACGCTGTTTCCGTGGCTGACCGTGCGGCAGAACGTTGAATTTGGCCTCAAGCGCCGGGGCATGCCGGCGGCGCGGCGCAAGGAGATCGTCGATCACTATGTGCACGAAGTCGGGTTGTCCGGGTTCGCCGACAACTACGCCAAGCAGTTGTCCGGCGGCATGATGCAGCGGGTGGCGATTGCCCGGGCCTTGGCGAACGACCCGCAGATCCTGCTGATGGACGAACCCTTCGGCGCCCTCGACAGCCAGACCCGCCTGCAAATGCAGCAGCTGTTACTGCGGGTGTGGGGCCACAGCAAAAAAACCGTGCTGTTCGTCACCCACGATATTGACGAGGCGATCCTGCTCGGCGACCGGGTGTATGTGATGGGCGCCAGGCCTGGGCGGATCAAGCAGATTCTCGATGTGCCGATCGAGCGCCCACGCACCCTGGACATGGTGATGGAGCGCTCGTTCATAGAGATGAAGCGGCAGATCTTCGGGCTGTTGCACGATGATCTCGAAGAGGCTCACTGAGGTCAGTTAGGTGGCAGGAGGAACTTGGCAATCACCGGCAAATGATCGGAAATGCGCAACGTATCGTCCTGCCGCACCGTGGCCTCGACCCGTTTGATCTTCGGGCTGTAGAACAGGTAATCGACCGTGCGGTCCGGGCCGTTGAGGCCGGGGTCGTTGGGGTAATGGGTCAGCCATTTGGCGCGGTCGATGCCGCTGGCTTCGTTGTTGGTCGGGATCATCGGGTATCTGTCCCACAGCACATGCAGCGCACTGTCGGCGGAGTACGGCGTGCGTTGCTCAGTAGGCAGGCGTCGGTACTGGCCGAGCGGCAACAGGTTGAAGTCGCCGCCGATCAGCCACGGCGTGCCGTGGCTTTCGTGTTTGTCGAGAACCTTGGCCACCGCTGTCACCTGGGCCTGCAAGGTCTCGTCCGGTTGTACGGCGCGATCCAGATGGGTGTTGAACACCACCAGTTGCCCGCCATCGCTGAGCGGCAGGGTGGTGGCGAGCAAGGCGTTTTTCGGCTGGAACTGACGGCTGATGATATTCGCCGGCTGCACCGGCAATTGCAGGCGTTCGGCGTGTTCGATGCGGTAGCGGCTGAGGGTGGCGAGTTGCCGGCCGACGCTGCCGAAGATGTGCGGATCCGGGACGAAGTCGGCCTTCCAGTCGAAGGCGTGGGCGCTGCACGGGTAGAGGTCGGTCAGGCGTTCCTGCAACAGCTTGAGCTGATTCTGATAGTCGCTGGCCTTGGCGCCGTCATCCAGCTCCTGCAACAGCACCACGTCGGGCTGCTCGTCGCGGATCACCCGCGCCACTTCATCAAGGCTGAACGCCATGTCTTCCGCGGTCGGGGCTTCGTCGTCGCCTTGCGCCAGATCATTCCAGAACACGTAGCGCTTGCCGGCCAGGTATTGCACGTTCCAGGTCATGACTTTCAGGGCCTGGCCGGGGACCAGCGTCGGCGGTTGCCCGGTGCAACTGACCGGCAGGGTTTCCCGGGCGTCGGGGCGCCAGGTCAGGCTGTAGATCAGCGTGCCGATCAGGGCGAGGGCGAGCAGTACGGGCAACAGGATGTAGCGCAGTAGACGGGTCATGGCTCGGCTTATAGCGATACGAAGTGGGCCCCGAGCATACCCGAGACCCATTGATCAGCCCAAGCCCGGGGCAGTCAGACTATTCCGTCACGTTTGTCGGGCAATTCGCTGATTAGCATGAACAGGCGGAACAGCACCACGCTGGTGAACAGTTGCAGGAAGCTGTGGCCACTGTCGATCAAGACCGCGATCAACGGATTCTGCGGCTCGGGATAGACCTGCAGGGTCATGCCCTTGAGCAGCCACAACGGCGCCATCACACACAGGATGCACACCAGAATCCGCAGGAAATGCCCACGGCTCAGGCGCAGGCTTTCTTTCATGGCCTGCAACGGACCATAGCCGCGCAGCACCAGCAGGTATTCGCCGAAGGCCAGGGTGACCATCAGCCACAGCCCTGGCAGGAAATACAGCGACAGCCCGAGCAGGATCAGCAACGTGTTCAGGGCAGTCAGCACCGCGAAGCGTGGCCACAGGCGAGCGGCCATCGCCAGCAGATCGAGGGGGCGCGGTTCGTCGCCACGGGTGCGGGCATCGAGAAACAGAATCAGCGCGGCGGTGTACAGCGGATACACGAGCAGGCCGACGATCACGCTGATGGCCGAGTAACCGTCCGGGTCGCTGGCATGGTCGACCACCTGTTGCAGCACGGCTTCGAAAATCACCAGCGGCAGGCACAACTGGACGATCCGGCCCAGATTGCGTTTGAAGAAATACAGGGAGTCGCGCAGCACATCGAAGGCATTCATCAGTCGGTATCGCAGGTCAAAAACAGTGGCCCACTTTAACCGATGATCCGTTTCGCTGCGCAAACGTAAACGTTCGGTAAAGGTCATTGAAACATTCTGTTGCTGCCTCCATTACAGAGGTGCGCCTCATCCAACGTGGAGGAGGGCAACGTTATCTTCGGCAATCTATGAGGTCGCCATGAACAGCGAAGAACAAACCCTGATCGATGGACTGTTTTCCCGGCTGCAACAGGCCGAATCGGAAGCAGCCCCGCGCGACGCCCAGGCCGAGGCGCGGATCAAGGAACACCTGACGCGCCAGCCGGCCGCAGGTTATTTCATGACCCAGGCGATTCTGGTGCAGGAGGGTGCCCTCAAGAGCCTCGACGAACAGAACAAGCAATTGACTCAGCAGGTCAAGCAATTGCAGGCCGAACTGCAATCGGCCAAGGCGCAGAGCGCGCCGCCGGCCTCCAGCGGTGGTGGCTTCCTGTCGAGCATTTTCGGTGGCAGCAGCCCGCGCCCGGCGCAGACCCAGAGTGCCCCGGCGTCCACCGGCGGCTGGCGTGAGCCGGCACCGCAGCAGAATTTTGGTGCACCCGCGCCGCAACAGAACTTCGGCGCGCCACCACCGGGTTATGGCCAGCAGCAAGCGGCCCCGGCAGCCGGCAGCAGCTTCCTCGGCGGCGCTTTGAAAACAGCGGCCGGCGTGGCCGGTGGCGTGATGCTGGCGCAAGGCATCAGCAGCCTGTTCCATCACAACCAGCAGCCGCAGGAAATCGTCGAAGTCATCAAGGAAGAGCCGGCCCAGGTCAATGACCAGAGCAACAACGGTTGGGGCGATGACCAGCGCATGGCCAACAACGACTCCTACGGTAATGATCAGGGCGGCTTTGCCGACACCGACTACAACGATGACAACTCATCGTTCTTCGATGACGACGATTCCTTCGTCTGATTCACCATTCGTCCGGGGCGCCTGATCGCCCCGGGCCGATTATTCGCGGAACCTTCCTTCGGACTGGCATACTGAGCGCCTTTTTCGGGCCTGGTGCCCGATCCGGCTCATGCGCGTCAGCGCTCACAGGAACTCCGGTGAAAAAAATCGCAGTGTTCGCCGATGTGCAGAACCTCTACTACACCGTGCGTCAGGCCTATGGTTGCCACTTCAACTACGCGGCGCTGTGGGCGGATGTCAGCCAGCACGGGCAGATCGTCGAGGCCTACGCCTATGCGATCGACCGGGGCGACAGCAAACAGCAGCAGTTCCAGCAGATCCTGCGCAACCTCGGTTTCACCGTGAAACTCAAACCCTACATCCAGCGCAGCGACGGCTCGGCCAAGGGCGACTGGGACGTGGGCATCACCCTCGACATCATGGACGCCGCCGACCACGTCGACGAAATCGTCCTGGCCTCCGGTGATGGCGATTTCGACATGCTGCTCGAACGCATCATCAGCAAACACGGCGTACAAGCGGTGGCCTACGGCGTTCCCGGCCTGACCGCCAACTCGCTGATCCGTGCCGCCAGCCGTTATGTGCCGATCGAAGGCGCACTGCTGTTGAAAAATTGAGCCCAGCTCAAGAATTGATTTGGACGGAGTACCACCCGGTTTGGAACGCATTGCAGTCATCGACTTTGAAACCACCGGCATCTCGCCGAGCAGCAGCTGCCGGGCCACGGAAATCGCCGTGGTCATGCTGGAAAACGGCCGCATCGTCGAGCGTTACCAGAGCCTGATGAACGCCGGCGTCCGCGTCCCGGCCTTCATCGAACAACTCACCGGCATCAGCAACGCCATGCTGCGCACCGCGCCTTCGGCTGAACAGGTGATGAACGAAGTCAACGAATTCGTCGGCTGCACGCCGCTGCTGGCGCACAACGCCGCGTTCGACCAGAAGTTCTGGGACTTCGAACTGGGGCGGATCAAACGCACCCGTTTGCAGAACTTCGCCTGCTCGCTGCTGCTGGCCCGCCGCTTGATGCCGGCAGCGCCGAACCACAAGCTCGGCACGCTCACTACGTTTGCCCAATTGCCGCATACCGGCCAGGCCCACCGGGCGATGGCGGATGCGGAGATGGCGGCGAACCTGATGGCGCATTTGGCAGATGAGTTGCGGCACAAGCACGGCGTGCGCGAGCTGTCGCACGACTTGCTGTGCAAATTGCAGAAAGTCCCGGCTGCCAAGGTTGGCGAACACCTGCAGCGCTATCGCTGACTGATCGTTCCCACGCTCCGCAGCCTGAGACCGCTCCTGCTTTGACGACTATCAAGTAAGAGCTGTCGCGAAAGGTTGCGAGGTTTCTGCGTCAGGCCAGACTGGCAAATTGTTGACTATCGACTTTGCTCACCGGCATGAACCCCGTTGTTTTCTTGAAGTTCATGGTGTGTACAAAGTTCTTCATCGAGTCTGAAGGGTCGATGCTCTGCATGTTGAGTTTGAACAGCGTGTCGCGAGAAA
The DNA here is from genome assembly GCF_021603585.1 of Pseudomonas sputi. Taxonomy (GTDB): domain Bacteria; phylum Pseudomonadota; class Gammaproteobacteria; order Pseudomonadales; family Pseudomonadaceae; genus Aquipseudomonas; species Aquipseudomonas sputi. Next base: position 178,418 of record NZ_BQHI01000008.1, read on the forward strand.
TAGCGACACTGAGGATAGGTTGATCCTCCAGATGGCCAGTTGCGGAGTTGAGAAGTGAGTCAACGGCAGTCACGATGACCATGCGCTCTGGAAGGATACTGAGCAACTCCTGACCTACTCGCAGAACGCAGCTACACACATAGTCCTGCAGCAGTTCGTTGAACTTACTGATCGGCATCTTTTTAACGGATAGTTTCCCACTCTGTAGCAGTGACTTGATCTCTTGGGGAATCACTTTCTCACCGTGAACCGAAAGCATGCATTCAAAGATGCCGGTTTCTCCAACCGAGAAAGTGATGGAGGTGCCGAGGTGTGAGATATCCGTGAAAGGGTTCACTTGCATGACGGCATCAATCTTGGATTGGCCGTTACCGGCGAGCACTCCCGTCGCAAGATCGTAATCGTCCTGCCATTCGCGATGCTGCGCTTCCCACTCTTTCAATTCTTCAGCCAGTTTCTGCTTGTCTTTGGCTACTGCTACGGGAATAGCTTCCTCAAGCTTTCTGCGCTTTCTGGCTTCCAGTTTCAATATGCGAACAATGAAGCCCGGTTTGTAACTGGAGTGTTTTTCTCTGGCCTGGATTTCGTGAGTGTTGAGTTCTACGGGTTTGATCGGTGCCGGTTGGTTTACGAACTCATTCCAGTTGATCTGTTCACCACAGTCTTTGTGCACTGAAAGCAACAATTCAATGTGGTTTTCGTAGACTTCAACTTCATACGCAGCCTGCTCGCGAGCTTCCATTTTTGCGAACTCTTTCTGACGTACTTCCAGTTCGCGTTGGCGTCGCTTCGAATTTCGTTCAGCTCTTCGCGCTGACGCCTGCATCGAGCGTAGGGTTCCCTTCCAAGTCATCGCTGAGTTCCTCTCTTTTATATTGAATTCTTGTTTTTGCGAGCGCCAATGATCGACCGTTTACAAGACATTATCGGTCGCATCTGGTGGTGTCCATAGGCCACAGAAATCTTGTGTGTGTAGGCTGTTTAGCGGTGTGTAGCGTTTGTCGAAGTCTCCTACCGAAGGTTAGGGATAATCTGTCTTGAGCTCCAACAAGCCCACCGATAACCTCTATTCGTCGCTGCCAATTCAGCGACCGGGACTGCAAGCCCGCTGATAGTTTGTTAGGAGACCACTGGCAAACCTATAATCGCGTCGCTTCAATTAGCGACCATCGATTTATGGTAGCTGTGTGCGGGAGACCTTCGGGTCTGCCGAGGTCTCCTACTCGGTCTTGCAGACCCGTGCACAGCTGCCACCCATCATCTGCAAGTGATGCTGGCAGCTCCGATATTCAAAAGGAGATTTGTCATGGTCAAGGTTGTCCCCACGCACGCTGAAGGTTTCGGTTCAGCATCCACCTGTGAAACGCCAATTCACCCCCAGTCGTTCATCCGTCATCACATTCAATTGAGGGCCACTCTGCAGCATTCGGAAGCCTGGTTCTGCGCCCGAGACATTGGTCGTCTCATGGGGCTGGAAATCAACGCGCGACAAGTGCTCAAGCTGGATGAGGACCAGCGGCAGATGATGTATCTGTCCGGAAATGACGGTGCTCAAGAGACGTTGATGCTGAGTGAGTCCGGGGTTTACGCAATGCTGGTTTATCACTACTGCCCGGAAAACCGTCACCTGCGCCGTTGGCTGACGCATCAGGTAGTGCCAATGCTTCATCAGGAATCGAAGTCAGCTTCTGGCCCTCATGTACGTTTGATGAGTTTTGCGGGCGAAACGTTGAAGCTCCTGCACTGGCGAAACGAGCCGTGGGTGCGCATGCGGGATATGCCGTATCTGGTGACACAGGATGGGCGCGGCTACTGTTGAGGGCTTTCCACTGATTCAGCGATCAGAGATTGATTGCTGATCTGGTCAGTTGTCTGCGGGAGCCAGCCAACTCGCTCCCGCAGCAGATTTGGACTTATCTGTATTTACTTGCCGTTGCCCTCGATATGCCCCAACGGCACCCGCTTCTCTATCGCACTCGACAACACGATCGACGTCTTGCTGAAGCCGAATTTCGCCACCCGGTTGATCAGTTCTTCCAGCTCGGTCATCGAGCCCACGGCGGCCTGCATGATCACGCAGGGGTCGCCGGTGACGCGGTGGCATTCGGTCAATTGGGGAATTCTGATCAGTTCGTCGTACACCTTCGGGTTGCCGTGCTGGTTCAGGCGCAGTTCGATGACGCACTGGATCGGGAGGCCGAGCTTGGCCATGTCGACTTTGGCCGAGTAGCCGGTGATGACGCCGCTGGCCTCGAGTTTGGCCACGCGCTCGGCGACGGCGGGGGCTGAGAGGTTCACTTTGCGGGCGAGGTCGGCGTAGGACGCGCGACCGTTTTCGAGCAGGGCGCTGAGCAGCATGCGGTCGTATTTGTCCAAGGTCTAACTCCTGAAAATGCCAGACTTTCGAAATCGTGGTTTTGGCCGTCGATCTCCGTGTTTTCAAAAGTGTACCGGCGCTATAAACAAGTTTTGTAACTTATTTTTAGCGGTTGGCCTTTCTAGAATAACCCATCCCCTGAGTCTGACTTTCGAGCTGCCCATGTCCGCCTTGCGCCGTTTTTCCTTGCCCTTGATCGCCGCGTTTTTTGCGTTGTACGTGATTTGGGGATCGACCTATCTGGTGATCCGCATCGGCGTCGAATACTGGCCGCCGCTGATGCTCGGCGGCGTGCGCTTTGTGATTGCCGGCACGCTGATGTACGCCTTCCTGCGCTGGCGCGGGGCACCGGCGCCGACTTGGGCGCAGTGGAAAGCGGCGGGGATCATCGGGATTCTGCTGCTCAGTTTCGGCAACGGCGCGGTGACGCTGGCCGAGCACAGCGGCGTGGCGTCGGGGGTTGCCGCGCTGGCGGTGGCGACGGTGCCGCTGTTCACTTTGCTTTGCGGTTATTTCTGGGGCGCCCGCAACACCCGCCTGGAGTGGGCCGGGGTGGTGATGGGGATTATCGGCATCGCGATGCTCAACATGGGCTCCAACCTGCAATCGAGTCCGCTGGGCGCGGCGTTGCTGATTTTCGCGGCGGCGAGCTGGGCGTTCGGTTCGGTGTGGAGCAAGCACTTGCCGCTGCCCCAGGGTGCAATGGCCAGTGCCGTGGAAATGCTGGTGGGCGGCGTGGTGCTGTTGATCGGCAGCGCGGCCAGCGGTGAGCACCTGCAGGCCATGCCGCCGCTGGAAGGCTGGCTGGCGCTGGCGTACCTGATCTTCTTCGGCTCGATCATCGCCTTCAACGCTTACATGTATCTGTTGAAAAACGTTCGCCCGGCGGCGGCCACCAGCTATGCCTACGTCAACCCGGCGGTGGCGGTGTTGCTGGGGATCGTGTTTGTCGGCGAGACCATCGGCATCGAAGAGGCACTGGCGATGCTGGTGATCATCGGCGCGGTGGTGCTGATCAGTCTGCCACAGTGGCGGCGTCCGGCGCGGTCGCCGGTGGTCAGCGAGCCGGCTGCCGCAGCGAAGGTCATAGCGACGGAGCAGCGTGGGAATTAGGGTAAACTGCGCGCCATCGCACACTTGTTTTGCACAACCGCTCTGATTTTTCCTACGGTACTCCCATGACTTTCGCCACCCTTGGCCTGATCGAACCCTTGCTGCGCTCCCTCGAGAAGCTCGGCTACCAGACCCCGACGCCGGTGCAGGCGCAAGCCATTCCGGCCGTGCTGGCCGGTCGCGACCTGATGGCCGCGGCCCAGACCGGCACCGGCAAGACCGCCGGTTTTGCCTTGCCGCTGTTGCAACTGCTGGCGATGGAAGGGCCGAAAGTCACCGCCAACTCGGTGCGCGCGCTGATTCTGGTGCCGACCCGCGAGCTGGCCGAGCAAGTCCACGAAGCCGTGCGCCAGTACGCTGAAAACCTGCCATTGCGTACTTACGCGGTGTACGGCGGCGTCAGCATCAACCCGCAGATGATGAAGCTGCGCGGCGGCGTCGATCTGTTGGTGGCGACCCCGGGCCGTTTGCTCGACCTGTTCCGCCAGAACGCGCTGAAGTTCAACCAGTTGCAAACCCTGGTGCTGGACGAAGCCGACCGCATGCTTGACCTGGGCTTTTCCGAAGAGCTGGCGAGCATCTATCGGGCGCTGCCGAAGAAACGCCAGACACTGCTGTTCTCCGCGACCTTCTCCGATGACATCCGCCTGCTGGCCGGGCAGATGCTCAACGATCCGCAGAGCATCGAAGTCAGCCCGCGCAACGTGGCCGCCAACACCGTCAAGCAGTGGGTGGTGACGGTGGACAAGAAGCGCAAGCCGGAACTGTTCGTGCACCTGATGCGCAAGAACAAGTGGAAGCAGGTGCTGGTGTTCGCCAAGACCCGTAATGGTGTGGACGCGCTGGTCGAGAAGCTCCAGGGCCTGGGCGTGAACGCGGACGGCATCCACGGCGACAAGCCGCAGGCGACCCGGCAGCGGGCGCTGGACCGTTTCAAGCTTAGCGAAGTGCAGATTCTGGTGGCCACCGACGTCGCGGCCCGAGGTCTGGATATCGAAGACCTGCCGCTGGTGGTCAACTTTGATCTGCCGATCGTTGCCGAGGATTACATTCACCGTATCGGCCGCACTGGCCGTGCGGGTTCGACCGGTGAGGCGATTTCGCTGGTGTGCGCCGATGAAGTGAACATGTTGTCGGCGATTGAAATGCTGACTCGCAGCACATTGAAGCGTGAGATTGAGCCGGATTTCGTGCCGGAGCACCGCGTGCCGGACACCGATGCCAGCGGCCAGGTGATCAAGAAGCCGAAGAAACCGAAGAAGCCGAAAGCTTCCGGTGGCGGCGGTGGCAAGCGCAATCTGGGCAAGTGGGTGGACAGCGGCGAGACCCAGGCGCCGGAGCCTTCGATCAAGCCTGTACGCAAGGTGCCAGTGTTCAATACCGGGCCGCGTAAGCGTAAGCCTTAAGCGTCAGACAGGGTCGTTCCCGCGCAAGGCGGGAACGATCAGTTACGCTGTTTCAACCAATCCAGCATTCCAGCTCCGGCCGCCCGGCCACTGGCAAAACACGCCGTCAGCAGATACCCGCCAGTCGGCGCTTCCCAATCCAGCATTTCCCCCGCACAGAACACCCCCGGCAATGCCTTGAGCATCAAGCGCTCATCCATCGCCTCGAACGTCACGCCACCGGCACTGCTGATCGCTTCATCCAGCGGTCGGGTTTTCACCAGCGTCAGCGGCAAGGCCTTGATCGCCCGGGCCAGCAGCGCCGGATCGGCGAAGGTTGCGGCATCAGTGAGCTCTCGCAGCAACGCCGCTTTCACCCCGTCAATCCCGACCTGACTGTGCAGATGCTTGGCCATCGAGCGCGACCCCCGCGGTTTGCTCAATGCTGACTGCAATTTATCCACAGGTCGGCCGGGCAGCAGGTCGATGTGAATCGTCGCTGCACCGTGGACATTGATCGCCTCACGGATCGGTGCCGACAACGCGTAGATCAAGCTGCCCTCGATACCGGTCGCGGTGATCACGCATTCACCCAAGCGCGGAATGTCGTCATTCAAACCGATGGCGACATTTTTCAACGGCGCGCCGGCGAACTTGCTGACCATCACTTCGCTCCAGGCCTGCACCTCGAAGCCGCAATTACTCGGCTGCAACGGCGCCAGTCCTACCCCGCGTTGCTCCAGTGGCAGCATCCACGCGCCGTCGGAACCGAGTCGCGACCAGCTGCCGCCGCCGAGGGCGAGCAGGGTGGCGTCGGGGTTGAGGGTTTTCTCGCCTTCCGGGCTGTCGATGCGCAACGCGCCGCTTTCATCCCAGCCGAGCCAGCGGTGGCGGGTGTGGATAACCACGCCGCTGTCGCGCAGGCGCTTGAGCCAGGCGCGCAGCAGCGGTGCGGCTTTCATGTCGGTGGGGAACACCCGGCCGGAGCTGCCGACGAAGGTTTCGATGCCGAGTTCGTGAATCCAGCGGCACAGGGCCTCGGCGTCGAACGCGCGCAGCAGCGGGGCGATGTTCGGGGCGCGTTCGGCGTAGCGCGAGAGGAAGGCCGGGTAGGCTTCGGAATGGGTGATGTTCATGCCGCCGACCCCGGCCAGCAGGAACTTGCGGCCCACCGAGGGCATGCCGTCGTACAGGTCGACGCGGACTCCGCCCTGGCTCAGCGCTTCGGCGGCCATCAGGCCGGCGGGGCCACCGCCGATGATGGCGACGTGAGCGGGAAGGGCGGCGGAAGTCTGGGTCATGGCAGCGGCAATAGCGTGGCGGAATAAGCCGCGCATTCTAGCAGCAGCGGCCATCGTCAGGCCTGATCAAAAAACAACCAGCGCGCTGCAGGCCATGTTCAGTGTGGGCTGCAGTCCCTTTCGCTCAGGTTATCCACAGGCCGTTCCACAGCCATTGTGGGTAACGCAGCACAACTCAATGACAACCGGATGACTGCCAGACGCGCTGCGCACTGTGGTGCAGGATGCCGTGGCGGCGGGCGAGGGCCTGGCGATCCTTGCTGTAACCGCCGCCGATCACGCCGACTATCGGGATGTCGCGGCCCAGGCAGTGGCGCATCACGCTTTCGTCGCGGGCGGCAACGCCTTCGTCGGTCAGTTGCAGATAACCAAGGGCGTCGTCCTTGTGTACGTCGACACCGGCGTCGTACAGCACCAGATCCGGCTGATACAGCGGCAGCAGATAGTTGAGCGCGTCGTCGACGACCTTCAGATAATCGGTGTCGCCCATGCCGTTGGGCAGCGGAATGTCCCAGTCGCTTTCAGCCTTGCGCGCAGGAAAGTTCTTTTCGCAGTGCAGGGAAACGGTGATCGCTTCCGGGGTGTTGTGCAGAATCCGCGCAGTGCCGTCGCCCTGGTGCACGTCGCAATCGAAGATCAGCACCCGGTTCACCCGTCCGCTTTGCAGCAGGTAGTGGCTGATGATCGCCAGGTCATTGAAGATGCAGAACCCGGCGGGGTAATCGTAGTGGGCGTGATGAGTGCCGCCGGCCAGGTGACAGGCCAGGCCATGTTCCAGCGCTTTTTCCGCCGCCAGAATCGAACCGCCGACCGCCCGCACCGTGCGTCGCGCCAGGGCTTCGTTCCACGGCAGGCCGAGGCGCCGCTGGTCTTCGCGGGACAACTCACCGCTCATGTAGCGTTCGATATAACTGCGGTCATGGGCCAGGGCGAGGATGTCGGCAGGGCACAGCTCAGGGCGCAGCAGGTCTTCGTCGCGGGTCAGGCCGCTGTCCACCAGGTGATCGCGCAGCAGGCGGAACTTGTCCATGGGGAAGCGGTGATCCGCCGGAAATTCCGGGCTGTAGTCTTCGTGGTAGATCAGCGGCAACGGCATGGTGGACTATTCATAAGGGCTGCAGGAAAGAGTGCAAAGCCTAACAGCGATGTAGACTGACGGCATCAAGCGGAGGGGCGGGATGGAACCGATACTGGAGCTGCAAAGCGCAAGGCTGCTGATGCGCCAATGGCAGGACGAGGATTTGCCGGCGTTCGCGGCGATGTGCGCCGATCCGCAGGTGATGCGCTACTTTCCCGCGTCCTTGAGCCGGCTGGAAAGCGCCGCGCTGATCGGCCGGGTGCGCGGGCATTTTGCCGAGCACGGTTATGGCCTGTGGGCGCTGGAGCGCAAGGACACTGGCGAGTTCATCGGTTTTACCGGGCTCGGCGTGGTCGGTTTCGATGCGCCGTTCACCCCGGCGGTGGAAATCGGCTGGCGGCTGGCCAAGGAACACTGGGGCCTCGGTTATGCCAGCGAAGCGGCGTGGACCGCGCTGCGCTGCGGTTTTGACCGTTTGGCCCTGAAGGAGATCGTGTCCTTCACCGCGCAGAGCAATCTGCCGTCGGAAAAAGTCATGCAGGCGATCGGCATGCATCACGATCCGTCCGACGATTTCGATCACCCGAAACTGGCGGTCGACCATCCGTTGCGTCGACATGTGTTGTACCGCATCACCCGGGAGCAATGGCTGCAGACCTTGCATGGCTAAGCCGACACGGACGTTTACAATGGCGCGATCAGTGGCTCGCGCCAGAATCTGAATTGGCCGCCGCAGCCAAGACTGCGCGGCATAGCGTTGTGTGAGGAGAGTCTGAATGAGCCAAGTGTTGGAAGATCTGGTGGATCTGCTGACCCTCGAACCGATCGAGGAAAACCTGTTCCGTGGTCGCAGTCAGGATCTGGGCTTTCGCCAGTTGTTCGGCGGCCAGGTGCTCGGCCAGTCGCTGTCGGCGGCCAGTCAGACCGTTGAAGAGGCGCGCCATGTGCATTCGATGCACGGTTATTTTCTGCGTCCGGGCGATGCCAAGTTGCCGGTGGTCTACTCGGTTGATCGCGTGCGGGATGGCGGCAGTTTCAGCACCCGCCGCGTGACGGCGATCCAGAAGGGCCACCCGATTTTCACCTGCAGCGCTTCGTTCCAGTACGACGAAGCAGGCTTCGAGCACCAGAGCCAGATGCCCCAGGTGGTCGGCCCGGAAAACCTGCCGTCGGAGCTGGAACTGACCCAGCAACGCGCGCACCTGATCCCGGAGCACATGCGCGAAAAGCTGCTGTGCCCGAAGCCGATCGAAGTGCGCCCGGTCACTGAAAAAGACCCGTACAACCCGCAACCGGCGGACCCGATCAAGTACGTGTGGTTCCGCGCCGACGGCGCGTTGGCCGACATCCCGGCGCTGCACAAATACCTGCTGGCCTACGCTTCGGACTTCGGCCTGCTGACCACCTCGATGCTGCCGCATGGCAAATCGGTCTGGCAGAAAGACATGCAGGTCGCGAGCCTCGACCACGCGCTGTGGTTCCATAACGATCTGCGTGCCGATGACTGGTTGCTCTACGCCATGGACAGTCCGTGGGCCGGCAATTCCCGCGGCTTCTCCCGTGGCAGCGTGTTCAACCGCGCCGGGCAACTGGTGGCGTCGGTGACTCAGGAAGGCCTGATCCGCCATCGCAAGGACTGGGCATGAGTCTGGCGGACGTGCGGCACTGGGTGTTCGACATGGACGGCACCCTGACCGTCGCCGTGCACGACTTCGCCGCGATCCGCGTGGCGCTGGCGATCCCGCCGGAAGACGACATCCTCACCCACCTTGCGGGATTGCCCGCCGATGAAGCGGCGGTGAAACATGCGTGGCTGCTGGAGCATGAGCGGGATCTGGCGCTCGGCTCGACCCCGGCAGTCGGCGCCGTGGAGCTGGTGCGCGACCTGCACGCGCGGGGTTATCGCCTTGGCATCCTGACCCGCAATGCGCGGGAGCTGGCCCATGTCACACTGGAAGCCATCGGCCTTGCTGACTGCTTTGCGGTGGAGGATGTGCTGGGCCGCGATGAAGCACCGCCGAAGCCGCATCCGGGTGGTTTGCTGAAACTGGCCGAGGCCTGGCAAGTGCCGGCGAGCGAGATGGTGATGGTCGGTGATTACCGGTTTGATCTAGATTGCGGCCGGGCGGCGGGCACCCACACGGTGTTGGTGAACCTGCCAGATAATCCGTGGCCTGGGCTGACCGACTGGCATGCGAAGGATTGTGTGGAGTTGCGGCGAATGCTGTTCGCCTGAAAAAAACGGGGGCTTGGGCCCCCGTTTTTTATTGCTCGAATATCGCTTTCTGGCCTTCCGGCGAGGTCAGCATGCCGTCGCCGTCATGCCCGACGCCGGGCACTTCGATCAGGCGCTGATTCACCCCTTCAGGGTGGCGGCGCAGCAAGTAACCGAAAAACAGCTTGCCGCGCTCCAGTCGATAAGCTCCCTGGGCTTTGGCGGCGCAACTCTTGTCCAGTGCCGGGTGCTGCGGGTCGGTGTCCTGCTGGCCCAACAGATAGATCACCTCGCGTTTGACGTAACGGCCTTCAAGCTGCGCGGGCGTTTGCCCACCCGAGTAGATCGGCGGATCCATCAGACCGTACTTCCAGCGGTTGAAACCGGGGCACTTCGCATGATCGAACGCCACCGGGCGTTGCTCATTGAAATAGGCGTACGACGATGGGTTGGCCACCACGTAACGCAAGCGAATGCCTTCGCTCTTCAGCGCCGGCTGATCCTGGGCCAGCAACGCATAACGCTGCACCACCTGGGCGCCGCCGGAGTGGCCGAAGATCACGATCTGCCTTACGTCCGGAAACTGTTTGCGATCGCTCAACCGCCCGACGATTTCGTCCAGTGCGGCGTAGGAACTCAGCGGGTTCGGCCCTGTGGATAACCCGCCGCCCATCCAGTCGTTGCCTTGCCAGCGCAGCACGCTGGCGGGTAACGAGTAGAGCGCCACATCGCTTTCGTTGAGAAACTGCGGCGCGATCACCAGGGTGTTGGCGGTTTGCCCGGCCAGTTCCGCCGCGACTTCACCGCTTTTGCGATAGGTCTCGGCGTTGCGCAGACGGCCATGAATGACGATCAGCACGCGCTCGATTTTCGCCGGCGCCGGGCCGATGCCCACCGCCATTTCGCCGGCCTGTAATTGCAGACGCCCGGGACTGATTGCGTCGACGCCAGCCGCTTGGGCGGTACCGCCGATGAACAGTAAAGCCAACAGCCATTTATGCATTTACAGGTTTTTCGCCGCAAAGGTATCGCACTGGCCGACCTGGCCCTGGGCGAATCCGGTTTTGAACCAGCGCACCCTTTGCGCCGACGTACCGTGAGTAAACGAGTCCGGCACCACGCGGCCCTGACCCTGTTGTTGCAAGCGATCATCACCGATGGCGTTCGCCGCGTTCAAGGCTTCTTCGATGTCGCCCGGTTCCAGCCAGTTCAGGCGCTTCTGGGCGTTGTAGGCCCAGACGCCGGCCAGGCAGTCGGCTTGCAGTTCCTGACGCACCAGCAGACCGCCGTCGCCTTCCATCTGCCGGCCTTGCTGACGGGCTGTCTGAATTTTCGCCGAGACGCCGAGAAGCGTCTGCACATGGTGTCCGACTTCGTGAGCGATCACGTAGGCTTGGGCGAAGTCGCCGGCGGCCTTGAAACGCTGAGCCATTTCCTGGAAGAACGCCATGTCCAGATAGACTTTCTGGTCTGCCGGGCAATAGAACGGGCCGGAAGCCGAGGTCGCCAGACCGCAGGCGGAATTGACCCGATTGCTGAACAGCACCAGGGTCGGGTCCTTATATTGGCGGCCCGCCTGTTGAAAGATCGCGCCCCAGGTGTCTTCGGTGTCGCCGAGGATCGAGCGCACGAATTCGGCCTGTTCATCGTTGGCCGGCGGCGCCTGACGGGTTTGCGAAGTGGGGGCCGACGGTTCGGTCATCTGCCCGGTGAGCTGGCCGAGGATCTGCAGCGGGTCCTGCCCGGTGATCCAGCCGATGCCAACGATCAGCAGGATCGCCCCCAGGCTCAGCCCCTTGCCACCGCCGAAGCGCATGCCGCCGCCACCCATATCATCGCCACGGGCATCGACGACGTTGTCACTGCGTCGGCCTTTTTTCCATAGCATGTGGGAATCCTCTGTTTGATCGTGGTGATGAGTGTTGCTGGTGTGTGAGTGTGGCGCCAGTCCGGTCGTCCGTCCATTCGCACACACGCACCAAGGCCCGGCCTCGGGGTGACGAGGTCGGGCCTGTTATTGACGAGCACGGGCGCCGGGAATTCAATCCGCCGACGGATTTCTTTCACCGGTTCAGGTATCAGCGGTCGGAGGCATCCCACACCGGCGCGAAGTCCGGGCTCACCTGACGTTCGCGCTTGGACAACGCGGCGACCAGCGCCCGCTCGTCGTCATTCAGTTCGACGTTCAGTGATGCCAGGCGGCGGTGACGGCGGCCGACAAGCCGGCGGCGCCGGAGTCGACCACCAGAACGTCGCAGTCGATATCGGGAAGGGCAGGCATCAGCAAAGGCTCTAGCAATCATTTATTTTTAGAATCGGGTTCCAGAAAATAACCAGCGCGAGCAAAGCAGATCAACCGACTGAAGCGCAAAGTGGGCGGTTATCGGACGTCAGGTTCCAGATTTCGCATTCCTCGGGATGTCTTCTAGAATCGGCGAAATTTCACCGAGAGCGCACCATGGCCGGCAGTCAAATCGAACGGGTTTTCAGCGTGCTGGAAAGCCTCACCAGTGATCCGCGCGGGCTGCCGCTGCAGACCCTGGCCGAGCAACTGGACATTCCGAAGAGCGCGACGCATCGCCTGCTCGCCGAGCTGATCCGCCTGGGTTATGTGCGGCAGAACCCGGAGACGTCGCGTTATCAACTGTCGACCAAACTGGTTGCGATGGGCTTTCAATACCTGTCGAGCAGCGGTGCCGACATCGTGCAGCCGGTGCTCGATCGCCTGGCCCAGGAAACCGGTGAACTGGTGCGTCTGGGGGTGATCGACGGCGAGCGCCAGACCTGGATCGCCAAGGCCCAGGGCGCGCGCACCGGCCTGCGTTACGATCCGGACATGGGCCGCGACGCGCCGCTGTTCTACACCGCGTCGGGCCATGCGTGGCTGGCGTGCATGAGCGACGCCGAGGCGTTGTCGCTGGTCGAACGCCAGGGCGCGGAGGTGCCGGCGGATATCGGGCCCAACGCGCCGCGCTCCAATATTGAACTGCTCGAACGCCTGCGGGTGGCGCGGGAGCAGGGCTATGCCTGTGTGGAAGAAAGCTCGGCGGTGGGCACTTCGGCGATTGCCGCCGTGGTCAAACACCCCGCCGATGGCCGGGTGATTGGTGTGCTGAGCATCGCCGGGCCAAGCGCACGGATGCCGGCGGCGCGCTTGCATGAACTGGCGCCGTTGCTGCTGACGTTTACCGAGGAGTTGTCGGCGGCGAGTCTGGCGTCGGAGTTGTTCGTTTAAGCAAAGCTGTGCGCTGTTCGCCCACTTTTCAATCGGGCGGGTGTGAGAATCTGGAACCGAGTTCTAAATTATCGTCAGAGGACTTTTCCACACCAATCACTAGAGGATCGCACCTTGAACCCGCTCCTTCGAATCGGCATTGGTTGCGTCACTTCTTCCGAACGGGTCGTGGCGCGGCCATGAGCGAACGAATCCTGTCCCTGGCCAGCCTGACGGTACTGGAGCTGTCGCCGCCCGAGGAATATCACGTTCCACTGGTAGCCGGTGACGGGTTGCGGCGTCAGACACTGGCGCGTTTACGTGACACCGGTATCGGTGTACTCGACGTGGAAATCCTGCGCTTGAAACCGCAGACGGTGGTCGCGGATTTCGAGCCACTGCTCAGCGTCGGCGCGCAGTTCGGTGCCAGCGAATTGCTGGTCGCCGGTAACGATCCCGACGAACAGCGGCTCACCGATAATTTTGCGGCACTGTGCGATCTGGCCGGGCCGAGTCCGACGGACATGGCCGAGATCTTGCGTCAGGCCCGCAACGAACGACGGTTTCCCGGCGAGGGCGATTGTGACCTGATCGGCTTGTTGCGCAGTCTTGCGGCTGACCTTCCCCTGAGTCTGGAAATTCCCACGGTCAAATGGCTGGAGCAGGGCGTGAGCGGATTGCAGCGGACGCATATGGCGATCGACCGGACACGGGAATTGTTGGCCCGGCTTTAAGTCTGCTTCAAGGGGCGATGGCGCACGCGTGCTCGTCACCGTTTATTTTTCATTCAGAGAGAGCCCATGACCGTCAGCACTCCGCTTTCCGGCGTCAACCAACCCTTCAAGGGGATCTTGTTGATTGTCGTGGCAACCTTCCTGTTCTCCAGTCACGACGCGCTGTCGAAATACCTTTCGGGTTTTTATCCGATCGTCATGGTGGTGTGGGCACGGTATCTGGTGCACACGCTGCTGATGGCCGGGATTTTCCTGCCGCAGTCCGGGCTGCGCGTGCTGCGCACCAAACGCCCGTTATGGCAATTGGCGCGGGCGTTGTGCCTGTTGGGCACCAGTCTGTTTTTCACCACGGCGTTGCTGTACATCCCGCTGGCCGAAGCCACGGCGGTCAACTTTCTTGCGCCGGTGCTGGTTACAGCGCTGTCGGTGCCGCTGCTCAAGGAACGGGTGACGCGCGGCCAGTGGATCGCGGTGGTGTGCGGGTTTATCGGGGTGCTGATCATCGTTCATCCGGGCGGAGACCTGTTCACCCCGGCGATTCTCTTGCCGTTCTGCTCTGCGCTGTTTTTCTGCTTCTATCAATTGCTCACCCGCAAGCTGGCGGAAGTCGACAGCCCGACCACCAGCAACTTTTTCGCCGGGTTGTGCAACACGCTGGTGATGAGTGCGCTGGTGCCGTTCTTCTGGCAGGTGCCGAGCCTGGGGCATGCGTTGTTGATGCTGGCGCTGGGCAGTTGCGGAATGACCGCGCACTTGTTTCTGACCCAGGCGTTCCGCCATGCCGCGCCGGCGTTGCTGGCGCCGTTCGGTTATTGCCAGATCGTGTTTGCAGGGTTGTTGGGCTGGCTGCTGTTTGCTCACACACCGACCCTGATGACGGTGATCGGGATCGCGGTGATCTGTTGCAGCGGATTGGCGGCAGCGTGGCAGCAGAGCCGGCGCTGAAAGCAAAACCGGCCTGAAATCAGGCCGGTCGGTACAGGAAAGCTACTCGGTATTGAAAGGCTACTCGGTAACGGTAGGAATCTTGCGCGGTGCCATGAAGTACATCCAGGTCAGGGCAATGAAGTACATCGCCGGAATCAGGGTGAACAGCACGGTGTAGTTGTTGTGGGTGACGGTCAGGATGTGGCCGACGATCTGGGTCATGAACATCCCGCCGATCGCCGCGCACATGCCGCCGAAACCGAACACCGTGCTCATCATGTGCTTGGGTGTGTAGTCCATCACCAGGCTCCAGATGTTGGCGGTCCAGGCCTGATGCGCGCCGATGGCCAGGGAGATGGCGGCGACGGCGACCCACAGGTTGGCGGAACCGGCGGCCATGACCACGCCGATGATGCAGCAGGCAAACAGGAACATCGACAGCAGCCGCGCCTTGATCGAGTTCATGCCGCGTCCGATCAGGAACGAAGACAGAATCCCGCCGCCCACGCTGCCGAAGTCGGCAGTGACGTAGATGATGATCAGTGGAATGCCCATCTGGGTGACGTTGATGCCCAGGTTGTATTGCTGATTGAGAAACGGCGGCAGCCAGTACAGGTAGAACCAGAACACCGGCGCGGTCAGCGAATAGGCGAGGGCGAAGGCCCAGGTACCGCGCATCCGCAGGATTTTCGAGAACGGCACGCGGGCCTGTTCCGGTTCGACTTCTTTCTGGATGTATTCCAGCTCCGACTGTTTCACGCTCGGGTGATCTTCCGGATTGAAATACTTCAGGCCCCAGAACAACAGCCAGATCCCGCCCAGTGCCGCCATGCACAGGAACGCGGCCTGCCAGCCCCACACGTGAAGGACCAGCGGCAGCAGCATCGGGGTGAACATCGCACCGACGTTGGTGCCGGCGTTGAAGATACCCGTGGCGACGGCGCGTTCACCGGCCGGGAACCACAGGCGCGTGGTCTTCACGCAGGCCGGGTAGTTGGCCGCTTCGGTCAGGCCGAGGATGAACCGGCAGACCATAAAGCCCACCGCCGAGGTCGCCAGTCCGTGGGCGCCGGTGGCCAGGCTCCAGAGCAGCACCGCGCAGAAGAACACGCGCTTGACGCCGACCCGGTCGATCAGCCGTCCTTGCAGCACGAAGCCGATCGCGTAGCCGACCTGAAACCAGAAGTTGATATTGGCGTAGTCCATCGCCGTCCAGCTCATTTCCTTGGCGAGGATCGGCTGCATGACGCCGAGGGCGGCGCGGTCGATGTAATTGAGGGTGGTGGCGAAAAACACCAGCGCCAGCATACCCCAACGGGTCTTGCCGACGGCCATGGCGCCGCGGATCTTGTCGCCGATGCCACCCGTGGCAGTGCTCATGGCCGGAGCCATGCGGGAAGTCTGTGAAGGAATCATGTGTTCCACCCGTTTTTGGATTTGTTATTTGGTGTGCTGTTGTTGTGCACGCTGCGACCGGTGGTTCAGTTCCGGACTCAAGGTGAGACGGATGTTGGGCAGTGGACGAAAAATCGTCAATTCGCCAAACCGGCATTGTGTTCGATAATCGCACGCAAAACTAACCGGGTAGTACAGTTTAAATTGCTCAATGAAAAACCGGGACCAATAATTCGCTCACCCTATAAAAAGCGGCGCAATTTTCGTAGCCGACGTCTCCACCGGGAGTTGAAACATGCAGCGATCCATTGCCACCGTCTCCTTGAGCGGAACCCTGCCGGAAAAACTCGAAGCCATTGCTGCCGCCGGGTTCGACGGGGTGGAGATTTTCGAGAACGATCTTCTGTATTACGACGGCAGCCCCCGGGAAATCCGGCAGATGTGCGCCGACCTCGGGATTGCCATCACCCTGTTCCAGCCGTTCCGCGATTTCGAAGGCTGCCGCCGCGATCGCCTGGAGCGCAATCTGGAGCGGGCCGAGCGCAAGTTCGACCTGATGCAGGAACTGGGCACCGACCTGGTGCTGGTCTGCAGCAATGCCTCACCCGACAGTCTCGGCGACCAGCAGATCCTCGTTGACGACCTGCGTCTGCTGGCCGAACGCGCTGGCGCTCGCGGCTTGCGCATCGGTTATGAGGCGCTGGCCTGGGGCCGTCATGTGAACACTTATCAACAGGTCTGGGACATCGTGCGTCAGGCCGATCACCCGGCCCTCGGCGTGTTGCTCGACAGCTTCCACACCTTGTCGCTCAAGGGCGATCCACGGGCGATTGCCGAGATTCCCGGCGACAAGATTTTCTTCGTGCAGATGGCTGATGCACCGATCCTGGCGATGGACGTGCTGGAGTGGAGCCGGCATTTCCGCTGCTTCCCGGGGCAGGGCGAATTCGATCTGCCGGGTTTTCTCGCGCCGATCATCCAGAGCGGCTACACCGGGCCGCTGTCGCTGGAAATCTTCAACGACGGCTTCCGCGCCGCGCCGCCCAGGGCCAATGCCGCCGACGGTCTGCGTTCGCTCCTTTATCTGGAGGAGAAAACCCGCCAGCGTCTGGAGCAGGAAAACCGTCCTGTGGATAACCGCAAAATCCTCTTCGAAACACCGAAGGCCAGCGAATACAACGGCATCGAGTTTCTTGAGTTCGCCGTGGATGAAAGCCTGGGCGCCAAGCTGTCGAACTGGCTGGAACGGTTGGGTTTCGTCAAGGCCGGCCAGCATCGTTCCAAGAGCGTCAGCCTGTTGCGCCAGGGTGATATCAACCTGATCCTCAACTCTGAACCCTATTCGTTCGGCCACAGCTTTTTCGAGGCTCACGGCCCGTCGCTGTGCGCCACCGCCGTGCGGGTCAAGGACAGCACCAGCGCGCTGGCTCGCGCTGTCGCCTATAAAGGTCAGCCCTATCGCGGGCTGGTCGGCCCCAACGAGCTGGAGCTGGCGGCGGTGCGTGCGCCGGACGGCAGTCTGATTTATCTGGTGGATCAGGAGGCGGATGTCTACGGCACCGATTTCAATCTGCTGCCGGACGCGGTAGCCCGCGGCGGCCTCAAACGCATCGATCACATGGCCATGGCGCTGCCGGCGGACAGCCTCGACAGTTGGGTGCTGTTCTACAAGAGCCTGCTGGATTTCGAGGCCGACGATGAGGTGGTGTTGCCCGATCCCTACGGTCTGGTGAAGAGCCGCGCGCTGCGCAGTCGTGACAGTTCGATCCGTCTGCCGCTGAACATTTCCGAGAACCGCAACACCGCGATCTCACACGCACTGTCGAGTTATCGCGGCTCCGGGGTGCATCACATCGCCTTCGATTGCGACGATATCTTTGCTGAAGTCAGCCGGGCGAAAGAGGCAGGCGTGCCGCTGCTGGATATTCCGCTCAACTATTACGACGATCTGGCGGCGCGCTTCGATTTCGATGACGAATTTCTCAGCGAGTTGGCGTACTACAACGTGTTGTATGACCGTGATGCGCAGGGCGGCGAGTTGTTCCACGTCTACACCGAGCCGTTCGAAGGGCGCTTCTTCTTCGAGATCATCCAGCGCAAGAACGGTTACGCCGGCTATGGCGCGGCCAACGTCGCGGTACGGCTGGCGGCGATGGCCAAATCACGCAGTGGCGCCGTTCGCCAGGCGAAGTTGTAGGAAATTCGTAAACGCGGGATCAAACACCGGTCGCGCGGCTTCCTTCACTGGGGCGCGCGGCCCATAATCGCCAGCCTGTGCAGTGATGGCCGTGAGCCCGCAATGACAATGACTTCAGAACTTTCCGCAGCCCCCGTTCTACCCGCGGCAGAGCCGCGCAAGAGTCGCAAGAACAATCCGGAAAAGACCCGCGAGAACATTCTGCAGGAGGCGATCGTCGAGTTCGTCCAGCAGGGCCTGTCCGGCGCTCGCGTCGATGCGATCGCCGAGCGTATCCACACCTCCAAGCGCATGATCTATTACTACTTCGGCAGCAAGGAGCAGTTGTACGTCGAGGTGCTGGAGAAGCTCTACGGCGATATCCGCAACACCGAGAACCGCCTGCACCTGGCCGAGTTGCCGCCGGTAGAGGCGATCCGCCGTCTGGTGGAGTTCACCTTTGACCACCATGACCGCAACGTCGATTTCGTGCGCATCGTCTGCATCGAAAACATCCACAATGCCGAGTACGTGAAGCGTTCCGATGCGATCAAGGCGATGAACAACACGATCCTTGATTCGCTGGGCGAGATCCTGGCGCGCGGTGCCGCTGAAGGCCTGTTCCGGGCCGGGCTCGATGCGCTGGATGTGCATCTGTTGATCAGTTCGTTCTGCTTCTATCGCGTGTCGAACCGCCACACCTTTGGTGAGATCTTTCAGATCGACCTGCCGGACGAAAGCATCAAGCAGCGTCATCGCGAGATGATTTGCGAGTCGGTGCTGCGTTACTTGCAGGCCTGACCGAAGTCGAGGGGGCCTGGCCCCCTCAGGGTTTTATCCATTCATGCTTTGAAAATGCGCGAGCATCCGCTGCGCATCCGGCACCTTGCCGCTGAACAGCTCAAACGCCTTTACTGCCTGAAACACCGCCATGTTGCCGCCATCCAGGGTTCGGCAACCCAGGGCGCGGGCGTTGCGCAGCAGTTCGGTTTCCAGCGGGAAATACACGATCTCCGCCACCCACAACTCGGGCCGCAGCAATGCCGCCGGCACGGGCATGCCGGGCAATTTGGCCATGCCCATCGGTGTGGTATTTACCAGGCCATCGGCCTGACTCAGCATGCTCGCCAGATCATGCCCGGCAACCGCCCGGCCCGCGCCGAAATGCTGGTTGAGGTTATTGGCCAGGCTTTCGGCACGCTCCACGTCCACATCAAAAATGCTCAGTTGCTGCACGCCTTCACTCAACAAGGCGTGGGCCACTGCCGCACCGGCGCCGCCAGCGCCCATCTGGACGACGCGCTCGCGGGCGACGTCTGGCAGGCCGCGACGAAAACCTTCGGCAAAACCCAGGCAATCGGTGTTGTGGCCGACGCGTTTGCCGTCTTTCAGCACTACCGTGTTCACGGCGCCGATGCCTCGGGCTTCCGGAGACAATTCATCGAGCAGCGGGATGATTGCCTGCTTGCACGGGAAGGTGATGTTCAGGCCGGTGTAGTTCATTCGTTCGGCGGCCAGCAGCAGGTCGGGCAGAGCGTTGCTGTCCAGGTGCAGTTGATCGAGATCGATCAGTCGGTAGAGATAACGCAGGCCCTGTTCGTCGCCTTCATGTTCATGCAGCGCCGGGGTGCGGGAGGCCTGGATGCCGGCGCCGATCAGCCCGGCGAGTATCACGTTGTTGCGGTTCATGCGGTCACCCCCTTCAGCCGCTGGCTGAAATGTTCCAGGGCCAGGCGATAACCGTGACTGCCGAAGCCGCACATCACGGCGGTGGCGATGGCCGAGACGAACGAGTGATGACGAAACGCCTCGCGGGCGTGGACGTTGGACAGGTGCACTTCGATCACCGGCAATTCGCTGGCGACCAGGGCGTCGCGGATGGCGACCGACGTGTGAGTCCAGGCGGCCGGGTTGATCACGATGCCCGCGCAGCGCTGGCGGGCGCCGTGAATCCAGTCGAGCAGTTCGCCTTCGTGGTTGGTCTGGCGAAACTCCACGGCCAGGCCGAACTCTTCAGCGGCGCGCCCGCACAGGGCTGAGATGTCGGACAGGGTTTCGTGACCGTAAGTTGCCGGTTCACGGGTGCCGAGCAGGTTCAGGTTCGGGCCGTTGAGCACCAGAACGATAGGGGGCATGGGGGCAAACTCCACTTATTGTTTTTGGCTTGGGCCGAGGGTTTCGACCTGTGGAGTTAAATTGTACTAGATGGTTACTTTAATCAATTGCTCTGCATCGACAGTCCGGTTTTGTGTGCGGTGATCGCACAATGGTGAAATCACTGCGGCAGCTGCTCGACCAGAAAATCGATGAAAGCCCTGACGCGCAGCGGCATGTGGCGATTTTGCGGGTACAGCAAGGTGAACGGCCGCGAGCGTCCGCCGTAGGGTTTGAGCACTTCCACCAGCGAGCCGTCGGCCAGTTCCTTTTCGACAATGAAGCGATAGGTCTGGAACAACCCGGCGCCGTGTCTGGCCAGGGTCACGCCACCGAGCACGTCATCGGAGCAGCAGAAATTGCCCTCGGCGAGGATTTCCCGTGGCGCGTCTTCCTCATAGAACAGCCAAGTGATCCGCCGCCCGCTGCTGGGCAACTCGTACTGAATGCATTCGTGCTGTTCGAGGTCTTCGAGGGTCTGCGGGGTGCCGGCGCGTTTGAGGTAGTCGGGGCTGGCGACCATCACCAGCGCTGCGTCTTCCAGATGCCGGGCGATCAGGCCGGAATCGGGAATCGCCCGCACGCGGATCGCCATGTCGTAGCCTTCGCCGACGAAGTCGATGTTGCGGTTGCTGATGTGCATGTCGACCTTCACTTGCGGGAATCGCGCGCGAAATGCCGGCAATAGCGGCAGGATCCGGTGATGGGCGTAGGTCGTAGGAATACTGATACGCAGTGTGCCGGACGGTTCCTGCTGCTGCCCCATGACTTCCCGTTGCGCCTCGACCAGTTGCGCCAGTGCCTGACGGCATTCTTCGTAATAGCGCCGGCCGCTGTCGGTCAATTTCACGCTGCGCGTGGTGCGGGCGAACAGTCGCACGCCAAGGCGTTCCTCCATACGTGATACCGAGCGGCTTACCGCTGCCGGCGTCACCGAAGCCGCTTGCGCCGCACCGGTGAAACTGCCGCACTCGGCGGCCAGGCAAAACAACTCGATGCTGCCCAGCTGAAGATCGTCGAAGTGTCGCTGCATGATTGGTTACACCGGGGAATGAGTCTTCGTATGTAGCAAATGCGCGGCTGCTGCGAAAGAACTGCTTACCATTTTGCGCGGGGCTTTGCCGAATCCCGCACTAGGCTCGAAAACGTAATGGCCATTGAGGGCAACGATGCCGATGGTCGGAATTGTCAGGGAATGGCAGTTTTCGAAACTCTTTAACCTAACGGATGGGTTAGCATGAAAGTGTGCAGTTACAAGGGATTGTCGGTGGTGATCATGCTGCGAGACGAACATTGTCCGCCCCATGCGCACGTGGATTCAGGTGCTTGGAGTGCCCGCTTCAAATTCAGCTTCTGGCACAACGGCGTGGAGTTGTGGGATGTGGTACCCCTGTCGCGCCGGCCACCGATTGCCGTGCTTGAGGGGCTGCGCCAGTCGCTTCGTCAAACCGATCATCTGCGGCGGGCTCGCCGAATCTGGTGGACTCGCTTGCAGACGGCGTGTCTCGATAATCAATGGTGGGACGGGGATTCGAACGAAGTGGCCGTCATGCACGAAGTCACCGGTGCGACCTTCAGAATCGGATCGGCGTATTACGAACCGGAAGAAAACAAAACCCTGCTGGCCCTGGTCGGTGCTCAGGAAGGTGTGGAGATCGAACTATGAAAACAGTAAAGGCCGGTTTGCAGGCTGATCGACCGGTGACGGAAGAGCGTCTCGATGAAGCTGTCGATCGCGGGGGGCTGCGGCGACGCAGCAGCCTGCAAGCCGTGTCGGTGGCCTTTGAGAAACCGTGCCTGGCGATTCGCTTCGAGGACGACAGTGGCGTGCTTTTGCCAGTGAACCTTTACCGCGAGTTCGATGATTTCGAGCCGCAAGACTTCAGCGGATTGAATGTGGGCTTCGCCGGCACCGCGTTGTGCCACGACGGCAAGGACCTGCAGGTTTCCATCGCCGGCATGATCTCGGCCAGTCAGCCATTGATGGCCATGGCCGCTTCGGTGATCGCCTCGCGCAATGGTCGTCAGAGCAGCACCGCGAAGGCCGAAGCTGCACGAGCCAACGGCCGGAAGGGCGGGCGTCCACGTAAAGTCGATCCCGTGCCATGAGCAGGTACAAAAAAGCCGTCCCTCAGGACGGCTTTCTCGTGTCTGGCACCTGCGATCAGCGGCGGGTCAGCAACACGCCGGATTCCATGTGGTGGGTCCACGGGAACTGGTCGAACAGCGCACAGCGGGTGATGCGGTGCGTGTCGTGCAGTTGGGCGATGTTGGCCGCCAGTGTCTCGGGGTTGCAGGAGATGTACAGGATGTTGTCGAAGCGACGGGTCAGTTCGCAGGTGTCGGGGTCCATGCCGGCCCGTGGCGGGTCGACGAACACGCTGCCGAACTCGTAGCTTTTCAGGTCGATACCGTGCAGGCGACGGAACGGGCGAACTTCGTTCAGGGCTTCGGTCAGCTCTTCGGCGGACAGGCGCACGAGGGTGACGTTATCCACAGCGTTTTCGGCCAGGTTGCTCAAGGCGGCGTTGACTGAGGTCTTGCTGATTTCCGTGGCCAGCACTTTGCGTACTCGAGTCGCCAGCGGCAGGGTGAAGTTGCCGTTGCCGCAGTACAGCTCCAGCAGATCGTCACTGCGATCGCCCAGTGCTTCGTAGGCCCAGTTGAGCATTTTCTGGTTGACGGTGCCGTTGGGCTGGGTGAACGCGCCTTCCGGCTGGCGATAGCTGAACGTGCGGCCGCCGACGTCGAGCTTCTCGACCACGTAATCAAGGCCGAGCACTTCGCGCTTGCCCTTGGAGCGACCGATGATACTGACGCCCAGATCCGTTGCCAGTCTGGTCGCCGCCGCATGCCAGTGCTCGTCCAGCGGACGGTGATAGCACAGGGTGATTATCGCGTCGCCGGCCAGGGTGGTCAGAAACTCCACCTGGAACAGCTTGTGGCTCAGCGCCGCGCTGGCCTGCCACGCCGCCTTCAATTGCGGCATGAGCTGGTTGATGCGCAGGCTGGCGATCGGAAATTCTTCGATCAGGATCGGCGTGCGTTTGTCGTCCTGGGAAAACATCGCGTAATGCCGCTCACCGGCCTCGCGCCACAGCCGGAATTCGGCGCGCAGGCGGAAGTTCTGCAACGGCGAGTCGAACACCATTGGCTCCGGTGCATCGAACGGGGCCAGCAGGTCACGCAAGCGCGTGACCTTGTCTTCGAGTTGTGCGGCGTAGGCCTGGGAATCAAAAGTCATGCGTTGAACCAACCCAGCTTGATCACGAACAGAATCGACAGGATCACCAGCGCCGGGTTCAGCTCACGGGCGCGGCCGGACAGCAGTTTGATCGCAGTCCAGGCGATGAAGCCGAAGGCGATGCCGTTGGCGATGGAATAGGTGAAAGGCATCGCCAGGGCGGTGACCACGACCGGCGCGGCGACGGTGATGTCTTCCCAGTCTATTTCCGCCAGGCCCGAAGTCATCAGCACGGCGACGAACAGCAGCGCAGGTGCGGTGGCGAAGGCCGGTACGCTGGAGGCCAGCGGCGAGAAGAACAGCGCCAGCAGGAACAGGATCGCGACGACGATGGCGGTCAGGCCGGTGCGGCCGCCGGCACTCACGCCTGCAGCGGATTCGATGTAGCTGGTGGTGGTCGAGGTGCCCAGCAGCGAGCCGGCCATGGCCGCCGTACTGTCGGCAATCAGCGCACGGCCCATTTTCGGCATGTGGCCGTCCTTGCCCATCAGGCCCGCGCGCTTGGCGACGCCGATCAGGGTGCCGGAGTTGTCGAACAGGTCGACGAACAGGAAGGCGAAGATCACGCTGACCAGGCCGATGTCCAGGGCGCCCTTGATGTCCAGTTGCAGGAAGGTCGGGGCCAGCGAAGGTGGCATCGAGGTCACGCCGCCGAACGGGGTGAAGCCCATGACGATCGAGACGATGGTCACCGCGAGAATGCCGATCAGCACCGCGCCGCGCACTTTCAGGGCTTCAAGGGCAACGATCAGGGCGAAACCGAGGGTGGCGAGGATCGGAGCCGGTTGTTTCAGGTCACCGAGGCCGACCATGGTCGCCGGGTTGCTGACCACAATGCCGGCGTTGTGCAGGGCGATCAGTGCCAGGAACAGGCCGATACCGGCGGCAATCGCCGAGCGCAAAGGCAGCGGGATGCTGTTGATGATCCATTCACGGATGCGGAAGATCGACAGCAGGAAGAAGCACACCGCCGAGATGAACACCGCGCCCAGCGCCACTTGCCAGGTGTGGCCCATGTGCAGCACGACGGTGTAGGTGAAGAAGGCGTTCAGACCCATGCCTGGGGCAAGGGCGATCGGGTAGTTGGCGATCAGGCCCATGACCGTGGAACCGATGGCGGCTGCCAGGCACGTGGCGACGAACACCGCGCCTTTGTCCATGCCGGTCTCGCCGAGGATGCTCGGGTTGACGAACAGAATGTAGGCCATGGCCAGGAAGGTCGTGACGCCCGCGAGAATCTCGGTCCGCACGTTGGTGTTGTGTGCCTTGAGTTGAAACAGCCTTTCCAGCATGTCTGCTCCCCGTGGCGCGCGTGGCGCCGTGAATGTATCGACCTCAACAGCAAAGCACAGACCGTCGCAAGCGCCTGGAAAATTGTGGTGGGCCGGAAAAAGCCGCGCATCATACCAGCAGCGTGAGGAAGATGGCGGATGTTGGTGTCGATCGTCGGCGAAGTTTTGCACCACGGCCAAGTACGCCATACTGCGCGCTGTTTTTTCGGGGATGAATCGCATGAACAAGGGTTGGATGAAGACCGCCGGACTGATGGCCTTGTGGCTGGTGGGGGCTCCGGCGGCACTCGCGGCGTCGGCACCGCCATTGAGCGAGGTGAAAGTCATCAAGGTTCAGTCGTCGTCCTGCGGGCTCGAAGACATTACCGATGGCCAGGTGCAGACCCGCTGTGATCACAGTGCGCCGGGCATCAAGGTGTACGTGCTGGAAATCGGCTACGGCCAGAGCCAGCCTCAGGCGTCGCTCGACGGCTTTGAAGTGAACGGTACCCGGAGCCCGGTCTGTGCCTTCGATAACGGCAACCTGACCGAATGCACGCCTGGCAACAAAACCGTCGGCTCGCTGTACACCTTCGATCTGGCGGCCCGTCAGGAAGGTACCTTTACCTTCAGCAATACGTCGATCAACGCCCCGCGCAACACGATGTCCACCCAGCTTTACATCAAGTAACGGCGGTCGCCGAACGGGGCCGGGCAAAGCTGACTACGCTTTAAGGATCACCCAGCGGATGGCGCCCATGACCTTTAGAGCCCTGATTACCCTCGCCGAGGGCATCGATGATCTGCAATGCGTGACCCTGATCGACGTGCTGCGCCGGGCCGGCGTCGAAGTGGTGGCGGCCAGCATCGAAGGCCGACGCATGCTGACCTGCGCCCGAGGTACGCGGCTGACCGCCGACGGTATGCTCATTGATGTGCTGGCCCAGACCTTCGACCTGATCGTTCTGCCCGGTGGCGCTGTCGGCGCGCAACACTTGGCCGCGCACCAGCCCTTGCAGCAATTGCTCAAGAACCAGGCCAGCGCCGGACGCCTGTTCGCCGCCATCGCCGAAACCCCGGCCATCGCCCTGCAAAGCTTCGGCGTCCTGCGCCAGCGCCGCATGACTTGTTTGCCCGCCACCAGCCATAACCTCTTCGGTTGCACGTTTGTCGATCAACCGGTGGTAGTCGACGGCAACTGCATCACCGCCCAGGGCTCCGGCGCCGCGCTGGCATTTGCCCTGACACTGGTCGAGCAACTGGCGGGCAAAGCTGTCAGAGCGAAGGTGGCGGGGGAGTTGCTGGCCTGAGAGCGTTTCAGGCCTTCACCTCTTCTACCGGCACATGCATCCGGTCGCGGTTGGCCAGGGTCGGGAACAGTTTGATCCAGGTTCCGGTCACCACCAGCGTGCCTATGCCGCCCATCACCACCGCCGGCACGGTGCCAAACCAGTGAGCGGTGAGACCGGATTCGAACTCGCCCAGCTGGTTCGAGGCGCCGATGAACAAGCCGTTCACCGCGCTGACCCGGCCGCGCATTTCGTCGGGGGTTTCCAGTTGCACGAAGGAGGCGCGGATCACCATGCTGATCATGTCCGCCGCGCCCAGCACCACCAGCACCGCCAACGAAAACCAGAACGAGGTCGACAGGCCGAAGGCAATGGTGGCCACACCGAACACACCGACGGCAGTGAACATCACCCGACCGACATTTCGCTCAACGGCAAACCGCGCCAGGAACAGCGACATCATCAACGCGCCGACCGCCGGTGCCGAGCGCAGCAACCCGAGGCCCCACGGCCCGGTCAGCAGGATGTCCTTTGCGAACACCGGCAACAGCGCCGTGGCGCCACCCAGCAGCACGGCGAACAGATCCAGTGAAATCGCCCCGAGAATGTCCGGACGGCTGCGAATGAAGCGGATCCCCGCCAGCAACGAGTCCAGCGTCGCCTTGCCTTTGTTCAGCGGGGTTTGTCGGGCAGGCAGGTTGAGCATCAACGTACAGGCGATGACATACAGAATGACCGTCGGGCCATAGACCCACACGCTGCCGAAGGCATAGAGCAGACCGCCGAGCGCCGGGGCGACGATGGTGGCCGATTGCTGCGCCGATTGCGCAGCGGCAACCGCCCGTGGAAACAGCGCGCTGGGTACGATGCTCGGCAGCAGCGCCTGGGTGGTCGGCATTTCGAAGGAGCGCGCGGCACCCAGCAGGAACGCCAGGATAAAGATCATTTCCCGGGTGACATGGTCAGTGGCGCTGCCGATGGCCAGTGCCAGGGCGATCAGGGCTTGCAACGACTGGCAGACCGCCGCGACTCTGCGCCGGTCGTAGCGATCGGCAACGTGGCCGGTGTGCAGCATGAACAGTACGCGTGGAGCGAATTCCACCAGCCCGACCAGACCCAGGTCGAGCACATTGCCGGTCAGTTGATAGAGGTTCCAGCCGATCGCCACGGTGAGCATCTGAAAACCGCTGGCGGTGAAGATCCGGGCAAACCAGAACGCAACAAAGGGACGGTGGTGACGTAACAGCAAGGGCTCTTGGCTGGGCATCTGCGGGTCGGTCTTGATCGAGGGGAACCGCGAGATTATCACCAGTCTGTAACAGGAAGTTGCTATGACAGAAAATTTAGTTAGCCAGACATCGATTTTTCCGAGTCCCGACACCGAACGCGGCCAAGGATGTATTTCACGGCGTTGCCAGGACTGTGAGGCAACTTGTCACGCGGCAAAAGACCACGCAGTTCTCCGTCGGAAATGGGACTACTCTTTCAACGTTGATTGATCCAGATCAAGACCCATCGCGGAACTGATCCGGGACCCGTCGGCAGACTCCCTGCGTCGCGATGCCTGTAAAAAGAAGAACGAATCCGAGTTCGCCGCACTCCATACCCGTGGGGGCAGTGGTTCAAGGCCGCCAGTCCTGGAACCGTTATCTGATAGAGGAAAGCTTATGTTCGGTTTAGAGGCCCTGGATCTCGCCCGAATTCAGTTCGCGTTCACCATCTCGTTCCATATCCTGTTCCCGGCGATCACCATCGGTCTTGCGAGTTATCTCGCGGTGCTGGAAGGCCTGTGGCTGAAAACCGGCAATGACACCTACCGTGACCTCTACCATTTCTGGTCGAAGATCTTTGCCGTCAACTTCGGCATGGGCGTGGTCTCGGGGCTGGTCATGGCCTACCAGTTCGGCACCAACTGGAGCCGCTTCTCGGACTTCGCCGGTTCCGTCACCGGGCCGTTGCTGACCTATGAAGTGCTCACGGCGTTCTTCCTCGAAGCCGGTTTCCTCGGGGTGATGCTGTTCGGCTGGAACAAGGTCGGACGCGGACTGCACTTTTTTTCCACGGTAATGGTGGCCATCGGCACACTGATTTCGACGTTCTGGATTCTCGCCTCCAACAGCTGGATGCAGACCCCGCAGGGCTTCGAGATCGTCAACGGTCAGGTCATTCCAACCGACTGGCTGGCAATCATCTTCAACCCGTCGTTCCCCTATCGCCTGATGCACATGGCGACGGCGGCGTTCGTCGCGACGGCTTTCTTCGTCGGCTCGTCGGCAGCCTGGCACTTGCTGCGCGGCAAGGACAACCCGGCGATCCGCACCATGCTGTCGATGGCGATGTGGATGGCGCTGATCGTCGCGCCGATCCAGGCGGTCATCGGCGACTTCCATGGCCTCAATACCCTTAAACACCAACCGGCGAAGATCGCCGCGATCGAAGGTCACTGGGAAAACGTCGGCAACGAAGCGACGCCGCTGATCCTGTTCGGCTGGCCGGACATGAAGGAAGAGAAAACCAAATTCGCCGTGGAGATTCCTTACCTCGGCAGCCTGATCCTGACCCACTCGCTGGACAAACAGGTGCCGGCACTCAAGGAGTTTCCGCCAGAAGACCGGCCGAATTCGACCATCGTGTTCTGGTCGTTCCGGATCATGGTCGGCCTCGGTTTCCTGATGATCTTCACCGGCCTCTGGAGCCTTTGGCTGCGCAAGCGCGACACGCTCTACACGTCGCGGCCGTTCCTGTACCTGGCGTTGTGGATGGGGCCGTCCGGTCTGATTGCGATCCTGGCGGGCTGGTTCACCACTGAAATCGGTCGCCAGCCGTGGGTGGTCTACGGACTGATGCGCACGGCCGATGCGTCGTCCAATCACAGCTTCATGCAGATGAGCATCACGCTGATCATGTTCGTGGTGGTGTATTTCGCGCTGTTCGGTGCGGGGCTGGGCTACATGATGCGCCTGGTGCGCAAAGGGCCGAAGACCGACGAAGGCAAGGAAACCAATGAAGGTGGTCCTGGCCAGAAACGCACGCCGGCCCGTCCGTTGTCCGCTGCCGACGACGATGGCGCCGAACACGACCGCAGCCTGACCAAGGAGATTTGAGTCATGGGTATTGATCTTCCGCTGATCTGGGCCGTGATCATCATCTTCGGCATCATGATGTACGTGGTCATGGACGGTTTCGACCTGGGGATCGGAATTCTCTTTCCGTTCATCCCCGGCAAGACCGACCGCGACGTGATGATGAACACCGTCGCCCCGGTGTGGGACGGCAATGAAACCTGGCTGGTCCTGGGGGGCGCGGCGTTGTTCGGCGCTTTCCCGCTGGCCTATTCGGTGGTGTTGTCGGCGCTGTACCTGCCGCTGATCTTCATGCTGATCGGGCTGATTTTCCGCGGCGTGGCGTTCGAGTTCCGCTTCAAGGCCAAGGATGACAAGCGCCATCTGTGGGACAAGGCATTCATCGGTGGTTCGGTGGCGGCGACGTTCTTCCAGGGCGTGGCGCTTGGTGCGTTCATCGATGGTCTGCCGGTGGTCAACCGGCAATACGCCGGCGGTTCACTGGATTGGCTGACGCCGTTCACGCTGTTCTGCGGCGCTGCGCTGGTGGTGGCGTATGCCTTGCTTGGCTGCACCTGGCTGATCATGAAGACCGAAGGCAAGCTCCAGGAACAGATGCACAACCTGGCGCGCCCGCTGGCCTTCGTGCTGCTGGCGGTGATCGGCATCGTCAGCCTGTGGACGCCGCTGTCCCACCCGGAAATCGCCGAGCGCTGGTTCAGCATGCCGAACCTGTTCTGGTTCCTGCCGGTGCCGATTCTGGTGCTGGTGACGCTCTACGCATTGATCCGCGCAGTGGCGCGCAATGCCAACTACATGCCGTTCCTGCTGACCCTGGTGCTGATCTTCCTTGGCTACAGCGGTCTGGGCATCAGCCTGTGGCCGAACATCGTGCCGCCGTCGATCTCGATCTGGGACGCTGCCGCACCGCCGCAAAGCCAGGGCTTCATGCTGGTGGGCACGCTGTTCATCATCCCGTTCATCCTGGGTTACACCTTCTGGAGCTATTACGTGTTCCGCGGCAAGGTCACCCACGAGGACGGTTATCACTAGTGGTGATCTCGATGGCGCCGACGGCGGCGCCATCTCCCCTTACCGGAGGAGGCAAGCATGACCGGCAAACACTCCCTGCGCGACATTGAAGAAGCCGAAAAAAAGCCGCTTTGGCAGCGGCTCGGCTGGTTGGCCATGATCTGGGTCGGCAGCGTCGGTGCGCTGTTCATTGTCGCCAGCCTGATGCGCATGTTCATGAACGCCGCAGGTCTGACCACGCACTGAGACTTCCCATCCCGCTGCCTTGCGGCACGGATTTTTGACCCTCCGACCGGAGGGTTTTTTTTGCCCGGATTATTTACGCGCCTTGAGGATCACGAATTTCGGTGTAGCCGCTACTTGCTCGACACCCCGGAACAGCCGCGCCAGTTTGCTGTGATAACCCAGGTGACGGTTACCGACGATGTACAGCGCACCGCCAACCACCAGCGCTTCTCGGGCCTGCTGGAACATGCGCCAGGCAAGGAAATCGCCGACCACCTGTTGCTGATGGAACGGTGGATTGCACAGCACCACGTCCAGCGACTGGGCTTCCTGGCCGGCCAGACCGTCGCCGGCGCGTACGATCACGTCACGTTCACCGAACGCCGCGCGCCAGTTCTCGGTTGCCGACTGCACGGCCATGAACGATTCGTCCACCAGTGTGTAATGCGCATCGGGGTTTTGCAGGGCGCTGGCGATGGCCAATACGCCGTTGCCGCAGCCAAGATCCGCGACTCGCGCCGCGCCAAGGTTTTTCGGCAGGTGCGGAAGGAAGGCACGGGTACCGATGTCCAGTCCTTCACGGCAGAACACGTTGGCGTGGTTGAGCAGTTCGATGGCCGGCTCGTCGAGGCGATAGCGGGTCGGGTAGGGCGAGAAGGCCGGTGCCTTGGCCTCGGGCGTGGCAATCAGCAAGCGTGCCTTCTTCACTGCAAGCGAAGCCTGAACCGGGCCGATGTAGCGTTCCAGCAGATCACCGGCGGCGCGGGGCAAATGCTTGACCATCGCCGCGGCCACCACCTGAGCGCCCGGTGTCAATTGACCCTGCAAGCGAATCAGTTGTTCTTCCAGCAACGCCAGAGTTTTCGGTACGCGAATCAGCACCCGGTCGAAGGGCCCGACCAATGGTTCGCTGGCGGGAATGCCGCGCAGTGCATCGAATGCCTGACCATTGCGCAGCAGGTTTTTTTCCAGCCCCTGAAACGCCAGAAACGAGTCGCCGCTGGTGCTGACCTGCACTTTGCCTGACAGGCTGATGGCCAGCGCGCCGAAGCTGTCGTTGAGTACCAGAACCCGTGTCTCGATCGGCAGGTTCTGTTCGGCCAGATGATTGAGCAGGTATTCGTCGGCTGCGTCGAAGGCTTGCAGTGGTTCGTTCTGCTGTTCGGGCTGGCGGATCAGATCGAGCTGGGCGAAGGGCGTATCGAGCAAGGGCATGGGGCGGGGACTCTGGGTAATCGACAAGTGGCCCGCGGCCAGGGATAGTGCGGCGGAACCATCCGAGTGGACAGCGGCACGAAGAATCGCGTCATCACTCAGGAAGGTTGCAAATGGTACGTTTTTTTTGTTGGCAATACTTGTCTGATTTCAGTGCGGGTGATCGGGAATGAACCCGGCCTTGGCGGCGGCGATGACGGCTGACATCTTGTTGCAGGCGTTGAACTTAATGATCAGATTTCTGGTGTGATAGACCACGGTCCGTTCAGTTACGTTCAGGATCTGGCCGATTTCCCAGGCCGTCTTGCCGATGGCACACAGCCTTACGATTTCGAGCTCCCGGGTAGACAATCGTACTGGGGCCGATTTGGGCGGTGCTGGCGGGAGGGTGCGAACGAGCATTTCGCTCAAGTGCTGCGTGATGAAGTGCAGCACACCGAATTGTTCGTAGAGCTCCAATGAGCAGATTTCGCAGTAGGTTCGTGCCAGACTGATTGTGCAGCACAGGTCGTTCTCTTCGTCGAGATACGACTGTGACCAGCCATGTTCCATCCCGTGACTCTGAAGTGCACTCCACATTTTCGGTGTCTTGGAAAATGCTTTCCTGTTCCAGACAAACGGCAGCATTGAGTGATGGCAAAATGCTGTAATTGGGTCATCTTCACTGTAAAGGTTTTCGTATTCGTCGTTCCAGGCCTCTGTGAAATTATTGATATAGAACGGTTTGAAAGAACGGGAGTCAGGCCGCGAGACTGCAATACCACAAAACTGAAAACCGATGTTCTTGGCAAAACTTCTCAGAATCGGGAATGCGTTTTCAATATTCTTCGCATGCGTAAGCTGTTCAATTTGGTACTCCTTCCACCTTTCCATTTTGAGAGTTCTCCATCTTTTCATGATTCGCGGGGGTGCAGAATTGGATCCAGGATTCCAGCACGGGTGGAAGTGTAGGACGCCTCCTACAAGGTTGTTGGATTTTTTTGTTCTTGAACGATGGTTGTAATGGGAATATCAGATGGCAGTTATATGTGGAGGATCATTTAAAGAGTTGCATCGCGCGGGTTATGGATTGAATACCTTCTATTGCTCTATTCAGAATGATGGCACCTTGAAATACCATTACAAATTGTCGGTGTTCCAATCAACATTAATGCGTAACACTTGAGTCATTGTTGAGGGAGTGACCCAATGACCGCCAGCAGCGAAAAATTCAGTCGTCAGACATTGCTTGATGTACGGCCGGTGACCCCCAGTCTGTTCACCCTGCGTACCACTCGGGATGTCGGTTTCCGCTTCCGCGCAGGGCAATTCGCGCGGATTGGTGTGACCCGTGAAGACGGCAGCACGGTGTGGCGCGCCTACTCGATGGTGTCTTCGCCGTTCGACGAATTTCTCGAGTTCTTTTCCATTGTGGTGCCGGGGGGCGAGTTCACCCGCGAACTGAGTCGTCTTAAGGTGGGGGACAGCTTGCTGATCGAGCGCCAGGCCTTTGGTTATCTGACGCTGGACCGTTTCATTGATGGTCGTGATCTCTGGCTGTTATCCACAGGCACGGGGGTGGCGCCGTTTCTGTCGATCCTGCAGGACTTCGAGGTCTGGGAGAAATTCGAGCGAATCATCCTGGTCTACAGCGTTCGAGAGTCTCGGGAACTGGCTTATCAAAAGCTGATCGCCGAACTCACACAGCGCGACTACCTCGCGCAATACGCTCACAAGTTCCGGTTTATCCCGGTGGTCACGCGTGAGCCGTATGCCGGCGCCCTGAACGGACGCATCACCACGCTGATAGAGAACGGCGAGCTGGAAAAGGTGGCCGGAGTCGAGCTGACGCCGGCGCATTCCCGGGTCATGCTCTGCGGCAATCCGCAGATGATCGATGACACCCGGGCCTTGCTCAAGCAACGCGATATGGCTTTGAGTCTGACCCGGCGCCCGGGGCAGGTGGCGGTGGAAAACTACTGGTAAGCAAACGGCGCCCTCAGGCGCCGTTTAAGTCTTCAAGGCCGGTTGTTCTGGGCCTTGAGCAGATCGCGAATCTCGCCCAGCAGTTCTTCTTCCTTGGTCGGTACCGGTGGCAAGGTCGGGGCCACGGCTTCTTCGCGCTTCAAGCGGTTGATGGCTTTGACGCCCATGAAAATCGCGAAGGCAACGATCATGAAGTCCAGAACACTCTGGATGAACTTGCCATACGCCAGCATCACGGCGGGGGCATCCCCCTGTGCAGCCTTGAGTGTGATGGCCAGGTCACTGAAATCCACCCCGCCGATCAGCAGGCCGATTGGCGGCATGATCACGTCGCCGACAAACGACGAAACGATCTTGCCGAAGGCCGCGCCGATGATGATACCGACGGCCATGTCGACCACATTGCCTTTGACCGCGAAGGCCTTGAACTCGCTAAGCACGCCCATAGTTATTTCCTTGTTACAGATGAGTTTGGTGTACGCAGTGTAAATCAGCAAAACGCGTCCTGCGCGCAACACCTTCTTACAAAGCTCGTTTTTATCGACACACCCATTCGCAATTAGTTTGCAAAGTGCCACTAATCGCGCGCGTAATACGCTGCAACCCACTGATCCTGAAGAAAAATTTATCAATCATCGCGTTACGATCTTTCTATTTATGTTTGTCTGACTGAGCTTTTAGCCTCTGTCTGGCGCACCTGGATGCGCCTCAAAAAAACAGAGGAGCCTGAAATGATTTCCACACTTGGTTCAGGGATTATTCCCCGTCGCACCGTTGGTGTATTGGCCGCCAGCTTGTTGGCCCTTTCCGTGAACGCCGCACCCCTGACCCGGGATAACGGCGCCGCGGTCGGCGACAACCAGAACTCGCAAACTGCCGGCGCCAACGGCCCGGTGCTGTTGCAGGACGTTCAACTGATCCAGAAGCTGCAACGCTTCGATCGCGAGCGCATCCCCGAACGCGTCGTGCATGCTCGTGGCACCGGTGCCCATGGCACATTCACCGCGACTGAAGATCTGAGCGATTTGAGCAAGGCCAAGGTGTTCTCTGTCGGCCAGGTCACGCCGGTGTTCGTGCGTTTCTCGGCGGTGGTTCACGGCAATCACTCCCCGGAAACCCTGCGTGACCCACGGGGGTTCGCGACCAAGTTCTACACCGCCGATGGCAATTGGGATCTGGTAGGCAATAATTTCCCGACGTTTTTCATCCGCGATGCGATCAAGTTTCCGGATATGGTGCACGCCTTCAAGCCCGATCCGCGTACCAACCTTGACGATGACTCACGCCGCTTCGACTTCTTCTCTCATGTACCGGAAGCCACCCGTACATTGACCGAGCTGTATTCCAATTCAGGAACACCGGCCAGTTACCGGGAGATGGACGGTAATAGTGTGCACGCCTACAAGTTGGTCAATGCCAAAGGCGATGTGCACTATGTGAAGTTTCACTGGAAAAGTTTGCAGGGCATCAAAAATCTCGATCCGCAACAAGTTGTACAAGTTCAGGGCCGAGACTACAGTCACATGACTCACGACTTGGTAACAAACATTTATAAGGGCAACTTTCCGAAGTGGGACTTGTACATTCAAGTCTTGAATCCGCAAGATTTGTCCAAGTTTGATTTCGATCCTCTTGATGCAACCAAGATCTGGCCAGGTATTCCAGAACGCAAAGTTGGACAAATGGTCTTGAACCGCAATCCTTCCAATGTCTTCCAGGAAACCGAACAAGTGGCCATGGCGCCTTCTAATGTTGTGCCGGGCATCGAACCCTCTGAAGACCGTCTGCTGCAAGGCCGGATATTTGCCTATGCCGATACGCAAATGTATCGCCTCGGCGCCAACGCCCTGCAATTGCCAATCAATGCTCCCCAAACCGCCGTCAACAATGGCAATCAGGATGGCGCGATGAATGCCGGTGCGAGCACTTCCGGCGTCAACTACCAGCCAAGCCGACTGCAACCGCGTGAAGAGACGCCAGGCGCGCGCTACAGCCAGACCGCGCTGCAGGGCAGCACGCAACAGGCGAAGATCCAGCGCGAGCAAAACTTCAAGCAGGCCGGTGACCTTTATCGCTCGTTCAGCAAGAAGGAGCGTCAGGATCTGATCGAGAGCTTCGGCGGTTCGCTGGCGGGCGCTGATGACGAGAGCAAGCACATCATGCTGTCCTTCCTCTATAAGGCGGATCCGGAATACGGGGCCGGCGTGACCAAAGTGGCCAAGGGTGACCTGGGTCGGGTCAAGGCCCTGGCGGCCAAACTGATCGACTGACAGCGACCCTTTCAAGCCTCGGCAGTTGTCGGGTTTGACCGGCAGCAGCGCCGCGCGTCTGGCCAGCGGAGAAATCCGTTCCGGCGCGCCGCGCTGATCGACGATGGCTGCGTTATCATCGCGGTTTTTGCCGGGGGTTCAGATGGCCAAGGCCAAGCGCATGTACGGCTGCACCGAGTGCGGCGCAACCTTTCCCAAGTGGGCCGGGCAGTGCGGCGAATGCGGCGCCTGGAACACCCTGACCGAAACCATGGTCGAGAGCGGTGGTGCCGCCGCCCCGAGCGGGCGCACCGGCTGGGCCGGGCAACAGGCCCAGATCAAGACCCTGGCCGAAGTCAGCATCGAAGAGATTCCGCGTTTTTCCACAGCCTCCGGGGAGCTTGACCGAGTGCTCGGCGGTGGTCTGGTGGACGGTTCGGTGGTGCTGATCGGCGGCGACCCGGGCATTGGCAAGTCGACGATTCTGTTACAGACCCTGTGCAACCTCGCCAAGAGCATGCCGGCGCTGTATGTAACCGGTGAGGAATCCCAGCAACAAGTCGCGATGCGCGCACGCCGTCTGGGCCTGCCGCAGGATCAACTGCGGGTCATGACCGAAACCTGCATCGAAACCATCATTGCCACCGCCCGTCAGGAAAAACCCAAGGTGATGGTGATCGACTCGATCCAGACAATTTTCACCGAACAATTGCAATCGGCACCGGGCGGCGTGTCCCAGGTGCGCGAGAGTGCGGCATTGCTGGTGCGCTATGCCAAGCAAAGCGGCACGGCGATTTTCCTGGTCGGCCACGTGACCAAGGAAGGCGCGCTCGCAGGGCCGCGCGTTCTGGAGCACATGGTCGATACCGTGCTGTATTTCGAGGGCGAGTCCGACGGTCGGTTGCGTTTGCTGCGAGCGGTGAAAAACCGTTTCGGCGCGGTCAACGAGCTGGGCGTGTTCGGCATGACCGACAAGGGCCTGAAAGAAGTCTCCAACCCATCGGCGATTTTTCTCACCCGCGCTCAGGAAGAAGTTCCGGGCAGTGTGGTGATGGCAACGTGGGAAGGCACCCGGCCGATGCTGGTGGAAGTCCAGGCGCTGGTGGATGACAGTCACCTGGCCAACCCGCGCCGCGTCACGCTGGGCCTGGATCAGAATCGTCTGGCGATGTTGCTGGCGGTGTTGCACCGGCATGGCGGCATTCCGACCCACGATCAGGACGTGTTCCTCAACGTGGTCGGCGGGGTCAAGGTGCTGGAAACTGCGTCCGACCTGGCCTTGATGGCCGCCGTCATGTCGAGCCTGCGCAATCGCCCGTTACCCCATGACCTGCTGGTGTTCGGTGAAGTCGGCCTGTCTGGCGAAGTGCGCCCGGTGCCGAGCGGTCAGGAGCGGTTGAAGGAAGCCGCCAAGCACGGCTTCAAGCGCGCGATCGTGCCCAAGGGCAATGCGCCAAAGGAAGCGCCGGCGGGGCTGCAGATCATCGCGGTGACGCGTCTGGAGCAGGCACTGGACTCGCTGTTCGAGTGATCAGGCGTCGATCAGCGCCGCGAGCTCGCGTTCCAGCTCGGTTTCGTCGGCCAGATTGAGTTCGATCAAGCGACGCAGGCGCTGAATCGACTCCAGGCTGATATGCCGACACACGAAGCCGAGCTGGCTGTGATCTTCATGAGCCAGTTGCACATCCATCTCGATGTGCACGTCCTCGCTCAGATGAATGTCGACGAAAAAGTCCTGCTCGGGATTGCCCAGCCAGGGTTCGGGCTTTTCGATCAGCAGTCCCTTGAGCGACAGATCGATCAACTTCACCGGCCAGATGTACTCGCCCTGGCTCAATTCGGTTCGGGCATCGAACGCGATACGTTTGAAGCGGCGACGCTCGGACGGGTGCTCGCTCATGGCGCAATCCTCAGGAAGGTCAGCTGACTATAGACCCGACCGGCGGGGTGTTGCCAATGAATGGACTGTCTAGACCAATGTCGGGGTATGGCCTTTGCCGCCAACAACGCTAAACTCGGGGTGGCTGTCTTTCTTGTCCACCCTGGCTGGAATAATAAAATGAAAAATAATAATAGCCTGCTACGCCACTTACCCTGGCTGCTGCTGGCAATCGTAGGAGCGTGCGCCCTGGGCGTAGTGGCATTGCGCCGAGGCGAGGCGATCAACGCCTTGTGGATTGTGGTCGCCGCCGTGGCCATCTATCTGGTCGCGTACCGTTACTACAGTCTGTTCATCGCTAACAATGTGATGCAACTCGATCCGCGTCGGGCCACCCCCGCCGTGCTCAACAACGACGGTCTGGACTACGTTCCAACCAACAAACACATTCTCTTCGGTCACCACTTCGCGGCCATCGCCGGCGCAGGGCCGCTGGTCGGTCCGGTTCTGGCGGCGCAGATGGGCTATCTGCCCGGTACGCTGTGGCTGATCGCCGGCGTGGTGCTGGCAGGCGCGGTGCAGGACTTCATGGTCCTGTTCATGTCGACCCGTCGCAACGGCCGCTCCCTGGGCGACATGGTGCGTGAAGAAATGGGCCGCATCCCCGGCACCATCGCCCTGTTCGGCTGCTTCCTGATCATGATCATCATCCTCGCGGTGCTGGCGCTGATCGTGGTCAAGGCCCTGGCTGAAAGCCCGTGGGGCATCTTCACCGTGATGGCGACCATCCCGATCGCGATGTTCATGGGCATCTACATGCGCTACATCCGTCCGGGCCGCATCGGCGAGATCTCGGTCATCGGCGTGTTGCTGCTGCTCGGTTCGATCTGGCTGGGCGGGCAGATCGCCGCCGATCCGGTCTGGGCCAAAGCCTTCAGCTTCACCGGCGTGCAGATCACCTGGATGCTGATCGGTTATGGCTTTGTCGCTGCCGTGCTCCCGGTGTGGCTGATCCTTGCCCCGCGTGACTACCTCTCTACCTTCCTCAAGATCGGTACCATCGTCGCTCTGGCGATCGGCATCCTGGTGACCATGCCCGAGCTGAAAATGCCGGCGCTGACCCAGTTCGTCGACGGCACCGGCCCGGTGTGGAAGGGCGGTCTGTTCCCGTTCCTGTTCATCACCATCGCTTGCGGTGCGGTATCCGGTTTCCACGCGCTGATCTCCTCCGGGACCACGCCGAAGCTGCTGGATAACGAAACCAACGCCCGTTACATCGGTTACGGCGGCATGCTCATGGAATCGTTCGTGGCCATCATGGCCATGGTCGCGGCCTCGGTGATCGAGCCAGGCGTGTACTTCGCCATGAACAGCCCGGCCGCCGTGGTCGGCGGTGACGTGGTGGCTGTGGCAACCGCGGTCAGTAACTGGGGCTTTGCAATTACCCCGGAAGCCCTGCAAGCCGTGGCGCATGACATCGGCGAAACCACCATTCTGGCCCGTGCCGGTGGTGCGCCGACCCTGGCGGTCGGTATCGCGCAGATCCTGCACAGTGTCCTGCCGGGTGAAAACACCATGGCGTTCTGGTACCACTTCGCGATCCTGTTCGAAGCGCTGTTCATCCTGACTGCTGTGGACGCCGGCACCCGTGCCGGGCGCTTCATGCTGCAGGACCTGCTCGGCTCCTTCGTACCGGCACTCAAGCGTACCGAATCCTGGACCGCCAACCTGATCGCCACTGCCGGTTGTGTGGCGATGTGGGGCTGGTTGCTGTATCAGGGCGTGATCGATCCGCTGGGGGGTATCAACACCTTGTGGCCGCTGTTCGGTATCTCCAACCAGATGCTGGCCGGTATCGCGCTGATGCTCGGCACCGTGGTCCTGATCAAGATGAAGCGCCAGCGCTACATCTGGGTCACCCTGTTGCCGGCCACCTGGCTGCTGATCTGCACCACGACTGCGGGCTTCATCAAGCTGTTCGACGCCAACCCGGCGATCGGCTTCCTGTCGCTGGCCAAGAAGTACAGTGATGCACTGGCCAACGGTCAGGTGCTGGCGCCGGCCAAGAGCGTCGAGCAGATGCAGCACGTGATCTTCAACGCCTACACCAACGCAACACTGACCGCGCTGTTCCTGTTCGTGGTATTCAGCATCCTGTTCTATGCGCTCAAGGTCGGCATCGCCGCCTGGGGCAAAAAAGAGCGTACGGACAAAGAATCGCCATTCCAGGCCCTGCCGGACGCGTAACCAGAGGATTGCAGCATGTTCAATGACCTGAGTCGCCTCGGTAAATACCTCGGTCAGGCCGCGCGCCTGATGGTCGGCATGCCCGACTACGACACCTACGTCGAGCATATGCAGACCAAACACCCGGACAAACCGGTGATGAGCTACGAGATGTTCTTTCGTGAACGTCAGGAAGCCCGTTACGGTGGCAAGGGTGGGCCGAAGTGCTGCTGAGCCGCTGATCGCGGTTCATCAGAGATGAGGTGGGAGCAGGTCTTTCGGCCTGCTCCCATTTTTATTTGTGCAATTGAAGGAGATCGAGTTTGTCTTCTCCCATCCCGGTCACGGTGCTCAGCGGTTTCCTCGGCGCCGGCAAGACCACCTTGCTGCGCCATCTGTTGAAAGCCGAGCACGGTCTGAAAATCGCCGTGATCGAAAACGAATTCAGTGACGCCGGTATCGACACCCAATTGCTGGGCGACGAACCGGTGCAAGTCATGACCCTGGCCAACGGCTGCGTCTGCTGCACCATCCACACCGACCTGACCAAGGCCCTGTACCTGCTGCTCGAACGGCTGGACAGCGGCGAAATCGCTTTCGATCGCTTGGTCATCGAATGCACGGGTCTGGCCGATCCGGCCCCGGTGGCACAGACTTTTTTCATCGACGAAGAACTGCGCGAGCGTTACCTGCTCGACGGCATCATCACCCTGGTGGACGCCGCTCATGCCGAGCTGCACCTGACCCAGACCATTGCCCAGGCGCAGATCGGTTTTGCCGACCGCCTGCTGGTGAGCAAGACCGATCTGGTGGACGAGGCTGCGTTCACCGCGCTCAGCGAACGTCTGACCCGCATCAATCGCCGTGCACCGATCCGCGTGGTCGAGCACGGCAATATCGATCTGGCCGAATTGCTCGATGTGCGCGGCTTCAACCTGAATGCCGATCTCGGCGGCGGGGTGAGCCTGCGACCGGTGAGCAAGGCGCCGTCCATTGACCGGATTTCCAGCCTCGTACTGCGTACCGATCAGCCGCTGGATATCGATCAGCTCAGCGAGTTCATGAATCAATTGCTCGAAGAGCACGGCAAGCAATTGCTGCGCTACAAAGGCGTGCTGAACATTGCCGGTGAAGACCGGCGGCTGGTGTTTCAGGGCGTGCTGAAACTCTACGGCTTCGACTGGGACACCGAGTGGGCCGAGGGCGAGGCGCGGGAAAGCGTGATCGTGTTTATCGCCGACGATTTGCCGGAAGAAAAAATCCGGGCGGGGTTTGCCAGGGTGGCGGCGAACTGAGTCCGCCGCGCCTTCAGTGGGTGGCGCCGCTGAGAATCGTCTGCTCCAGATGATCCAGATGACGGTTCATCAGCGACACCGCCTCGTCGGCGTCATCACGCTCGATCGCCCCGACGATCCGGGCGTGATCCTGCCAGCCGCAACAGCTGTGTGTGGTTTCAGTGCATCGCGCAATCGCCAGTGACGTCAGCGGCACCAGCGTGCCGAGAAAGTGCGCCAACGGTGCATTCCGCGCCATTTTCGCCAACTGCAAATGGAACTCTCCGGACAGGCGAATCGCTGCGCCGCGTCGATCTTTATCCACCGCCTGACGCTCACGTTCGATCAACGCTCGCAGGCGCTTCAAATCTTCAGCCTGCGCGTGCTGACAAGCCAGCCGCACCAGTGTGTTCTCGGCCAGCCGCCGGGCGTGCAGGGTCTGACGTGTCTGCTCGGCGTCCGGCGCGGCCACGCGTGGTCGGTGGTTGGCCCGCAGCACGATGATCTGCTCATGGGACAGTTGGGTCAGCACCCGACGTACATCGGCGCGGCTGACGCCGAACATCTGCTTGAGACTGTCTTCGGTAAAACGACTGGCGGCATCCAGGCGCTGTTCGAGGATTGCGTCGAGCAGGCGTGGATACAGATCGTCCACCGGCGCCTGCAGGCGGGAGAAGGGCAGGGCCGCCGAGGTCGGGCGAGGGTGCGACGGCGTGGCAAGACTGTTCATGGCCGGTCTCCAGTGTGAGGCGTTTCAGTGGCTCAGGTTGTCATCCGGAATATTCAGTTCGATGCCCATGCGCTGGCCTTCACGCAGGATGTGCCGGCGCATTTCGGCGCTGGCCTGGGCGCTGTTCTTGCTGCGGATCGCGCGCACCACGGCTTCGTTTTCCTCAAGGCGTTCGGCCAGGTGCTCCGGCGAATTGCGCAGCACTTCGGCGCTTTGCTTCAGAGCATTGCTGGTCTGTTGCACCACGCTCTGGAAAATCGGATTCGAGGTCAGGGCGAACAGTTCTTCGTGGAAGGCGATGTAGGCATTGACGCCAGCCTCGCTGTCGCCGGCGTCGAGGGCTTCGCGCATGTCCATCAGCGTCAGGCGCAACTGCCCGACTTCCTTGCTGCTGATCGATTGCGCCACCAGGCCGACGATGAACGGCTCGAGGGTGTAGCGCAGTTGCAGCACGTCTTCGAGGCTGGCGCCGGCTACCGCGCTGTCATGGCTTTGACTGTCACTGGCCTGGGCGTCGAGGACCACCACGCCTTTGCCCGGCATCGAGCGCACCAGGCCGAGGGTTTCCAGCACGATCACCGCTTCACGCAGGCTCGGGCGGCTGATGCCCAGTTGTTCGGCCAGTTCACGCTGACCCGGCAGCATCTCGCCGGAGCGCCACTGACCACGGGCCAGCGCGGCCCGGAGTTTTTCTACCACTGAGTTGACGACGGTTGATGACGTAATCACGTGTTCGCTCCATGAGCCGTGCCTGCATTGGCGCAGGCACGGCGCTCATTC
The DNA here is from genome assembly GCF_021603585.1 of Pseudomonas sputi. Classification (GTDB taxonomy): domain Bacteria; phylum Pseudomonadota; class Gammaproteobacteria; order Pseudomonadales; family Pseudomonadaceae; genus Aquipseudomonas; species Aquipseudomonas sputi. The sequence goes on from NZ_BQHI01000008.1 coordinate 220,928, forward strand.
AGAATTCTTTGGCCGCCGCTTGAGCGACCGTTTTTCTCGGCTGAAAGTTATAGCCCTGCTCGCCGTTGAGCACTTTGTTCGCCCGCTGCACGTCGATGTCCTTTTCCCAGCGGGCGATCGCCACGGTGGCGACGCAGTTGCCGATCAGGTTGGTCAGCGCCCGGCCGATGCCCATGAACCAGTCCACCGCCAGTACCAGCACCAGACCGACCACCGGAATTGCCGGGATGGCCGTCAGCGTGGCCGCCAGAATCACCAGCGCCGACCCCGGAATGCCGTGGGCGCCTTTCGAGGTAATCAGCGACACCAGCAAAATCGTCAGCAGATCGGTCATGGCCAGTGGTGTGCCAGTGGCGTTGGCGATAAACACGATGGCCAGGGTCAGGTAGATCGAAAAACCGTCGAGGTTGAACGAGTAACCGGTGGGAATCACCAGCCCGACAGTCGAGCTGCCGATGCCCAGATGTTCGAGCTTGCGCATGATCTGCGGCAGCACGGCATCGGAGGACGCAGTGCCCATGACGATCAGCAGTTCTTCACGCAGGTACTTGAGCAGCGGCCACATGCGCAGGCCGGAGAGACGCATCACCAGACCGAGAATCAGCGCGACGAAGGCGATGCAGGTCAGGTAGAACAACCCGACCAGGCTGCCCAGGTGTTGCAGGGAATCGAGGCCATATTTGCTGGTGGTGAAGGCGATGGCGCCGAACACGCCAATCGGTGCCAGACGCACGATCATGCCCATGATGCGGAAGATCACATGGCTCAGTTCGTTGATCAGCCGCGAGATCCCGGAAGCGGCTTCGCCCACCAGATTCAACGCGCTGCCGAACAGCACCGAGAACAACAGCACTTGCAGGATGTTGTTGTCGGCAAAGGCGCCGAGCACCGAAGTCGGGATCAGGTCCATCAGGAACTGGGTAGTGGTGTGCATGTGCTGACCGCGTTCGGCGATGTCGCCCATGTCGGCGGCGGACAGTTGCTCCAGATGAATATTGGCGCCGCTACCGATACCGGTGGTGAAGGCGAACACCAGACCGATTACCAGGGCGATGGTGGTCAGCACTTCGAAGTAGATCACCGACTTGAGACCGATTCGACCGACCTTCTTCAGGTCGCCCGCGCCACTGATGCCGCTGACCACCACGCAAAACACGATCAGGCCGATGAGCATCTTGATCAGTTTGATGAAACCGTCGCCGAGCGGCTTGAGCTGGGCCGAGTATTCAGGAAGGGTCAGCCCGCAGACGATGCCGAGCACCAGTCCGAGAACCACTTGGAGGAAGATTGAACGCGAGCACCATCTGAGCATGGGAGGAATCCTGGTCGGTGTCCTGGCTGCCGTGCGCGGAGCGCATCAGATTCAGGACTTAATTATTGTGGTCTTACCGGTATGTCCAGTGCGGGTGCAGTCTAGGCGCTGTTTTTTCTTAATCGCAAGTGAAAAGTGACGAATTGGCATGACCGGTCTGACCAGTTGGGCGCCATGCCCCGGTCTTGAGCCATTTGGTGTTCAAAACTTTTTGACGGACGAAAAAAAACCGGCCAATCACTTGGCCGGTTTTTCATGCTGCGGTTTTAACGTCGCAATTAAGCGCCGTATACCGGCAGTTTCTTGCAGATGGCTTTGACTTTCTCACGAACGGCGTCGATCACCGCTTCGTTGTTCAGGTCTGCCAGGATGTCGCAGATCCAGCCAGCCAGCTCTTTGCACTCAGCCTCTTTGAAGCCGCGAGTGGTCACAGCCGGAGTACCGAAGCGCAGGCCGGAAGTGACGAACGGGGAGCGTGGGTCGTTTGGCACGGAGTTCTTGTTCACGGTGATGAACGCTTTGCCCAGCGCGGCGTCGGCGTCTTTACCGGAGATTTCCTGCTTGATCAGCGACAGCAGGAACAGGTGGTTTTGAGTGCCGCCGGAAACCACGTCGAAACCGCGTTCGATGAACACGCCGGCCATGGCCTGGGCGTTTTTCACCACTTGTTGCTGGTAAGCCTTGAACTCAGGCTGCAGGGCTTCCTTGAAGCAGATCGCTTTGGCGGCGATCACGTGCTCCAGCGGGCCACCCTGGGCGCCCGGGAATACGGCGGAGTTCAGCTTCTTCTCGATGTCGGCGTTGGCCTTGGCCAGGATCAGGCCGCCACGTGGACCACGCAGGGTCTTGTGGGTGGTGGTGGTCACGACGTCAGCGAATGGAACCGGGTTCGGGTAGACGCCAGCGGCGACCAGACCGGCCACGTGAGCCATGTCGACGAACAGGTAGGCACCCACCTTGTCGGCGATGGCGCGGAAACGCGGGAAGTCGAGGATCTGCGAGTAGGCAGAGAAACCGGCCACGATCATTTTCGGCTTGTGCTCGACCGCCAGGCGCTCGACTTCGTCGTAGTCGATCAGGCCGTTGGCGTCGATGCCGTACTGGATGGCGTTGTACAGCTTGCCGGAGGAGGAAACGCTGGCGCCGTGGGTCAGGTGACCGCCGTGGGCCAGGCTCATGCCCAGAATGGTGTCACCGGCCGACAGCAGGGCCAGGTAGACGGCGGCGTTGGCTTGCGAACCTGCGTGCGGCTGAACGTTGGCGTAGTCGGCGCCGAACAGCTCCTTGGCGCGGTCGATGGCCAGCTGTTCAACAACGTCGACGTACTCGCAACCACCGTAGTAGCGCTTGCCCGGGTAGCCTTCGGCGTACTTGTTGGTCAGAACCGAGCCTTGAGCTTCCATCACCGCTGGGCTGGTGTAGTTTTCCGAAGCGATCAGCTCGATGTGTTCTTCCTGGCGCTGGGCTTCTTGCTCCATGGCGGCAAAAAGATCGGCGTCGTACTTGGCAATAGTCAAATCACGGCTGAACATGGCGGTCCTCAAGGATCGGGGGCAGAAAAGGGGGGCATTCTAACCCAACGGGTTTTGGATGGCATATGAAACGACATCATGTCGCAGACAAGTGGCGTTCATGACCAGATATGTGGCGTCCGTGCCGGCCTTTTCGCTGACCAGCCGGTTCGCACAATAACCGAGGCCGGCCCTCGATTTTGTGATCGACATCAATCCCTGTGGGAGCGAGCTTGCTCGCGAAGATCGCGCCGCCGGTCTTCAGTCGAACATGAACAGCGCATCATTGCTGAACTGCGCCTCGAACCGTCCCGCCGGCATCGGCCGTCCGAACAGATAGCCCTGAACCTCGTCGCAGCCATGCTCGCGCAGGAAGTCCAGTTGCTCATGGGTTTCCACGCCCTCGGCGATGACCGCCAGATTCAGGCTGTGGGCCATGGCGATGATTGCCCGGGCGATCTGGGCGTCCTGCTCACCGGACGGCAGGCCGTCGACGAAGGTGCGGTCGATTTTCAGCACGTCGATCGGGAATTGCTTGAGGTAGTTCAGTGACGAGTAACCGGTGCCGAAGTCGTCGACCGCAATGCTCAGGCCAAGGTTCTTCAGACCGGCAAGGATTTGCATCGCCTCGCTGACTTCGCGCATCAGAATGCTTTCCGTCAGCTCCAGCTCCAGGCACGCCGGCGGCAGGCCGGTCTCGCGCAGGATCGTGGCGATCCGCGTGCCGAGCTGGCCGTCGGAGAACTGCCGCGCCGAGATGTTCACCGAGACTTTCGGTACGCGCACGCGGTTCTGGTGCCAGGTCTTGAGCTGACGACAGGCCTCGCTGATCACCCAGTCGCCGACGTCCACCACCAGCCCGAGCTCCTCGAGCACCGGGATGAAATCCCCCGGTGGGACCAATCCGCGACGGGGATGACGCCAGCGCAGCAGGGCTTCGGTGCCGGTCAGGCGTTTGCCGTCGCCACTGAACTGCGGTTGGTAATACAGCACGAATTCGTTCTGCTCCAGGGCGTGGCGCAGGTCGCTTTCCAGTTCCAGACGTTCCAGCGCACTGGCGTTCATGTCGGCCTGGTAGAACTGGAAGTTGTTCTTGCCGCGCTCCTTGGCGTGGTACATCGCGGTGTCGGCGTTTTTCATCAACTGGCTGAGTTCATTGCCGTCCTGCGGGCTCAGAGCGATCCCGATACTGGCGGTGACGAAGAACTCACGACCCTCCAGCACGAACGGTCGCACTAGGCTGCCCAGAATCTGCTCGGCCACGTGGATCGCGCGGTTCAGTGCCATTTCGCGGCTGGAGCGGTGTTGCAGAAGCAGGGTGAATTCGTCGCCGCCCATCCGCGCCACGGTGTCGTCATCGTCGACGCAGGCCAGCAGGCGCGTGGCCATGTCCTTGAGCATGCGGTCGCCGGCGGCGTGGCCGAGGGAGTCGTTGATCGGTTTGAAACGGTCGAGGTCGAGGAACATCAGCACCACCCACGACTTCTGTCGTTCGGCCGATTGCAGCGCGGTGTGCAGGCGATCCTGAAACAGCGTGCGGTTTGGCAGATGGGTCAGGGCGTCGTAGTAGGCCAGGCGGTGAATCCGCTGCTCACTGGCCTTGCGCTCGCTGATGTCGCTGAAGAAGCAGACGTAACTGGCCAGGTCGCCCTCGTCATCGAGCACGGCGGTGATGCCGACCCACGCCGGGTAGTGCTCGCCGTTGCGGCGCTTGAGCCAGACTTCGCCTTCCCAGGTGCTGTGCTGGTGCAACTGCTTGAGCACGTAGCGCAGGTGCGCGTCCTGCTGTTCGTCGACGGTCAGCATGTTCGGCAACTGGTCGAGCACTTCGCTCACTGCGTAGCCGCTGACCCGGCTGAACGCCTCGTTGGCCTGGACGATATAACCGGCCGGGTCGGTGATCAGAATCGCCGAGGTCGAGTGCTCGAATACCGTGGCCGCCATGCGCAGGTCTTTTTCGGCGCGGCGCTGCTGGCTGATGTCGCGACCGACCCCGAGCACCCCTTCGAAGGCGCCATGTTCGTCCCACACCAGCACCAGACGCAGTTCGATCGGGATCTTGCGGCCGTCGGCGCGCAGGCAGTCGAACAGGAACATCTGGGTCTGCACCTGGCTGCGCAAAATCACCAGTTGCTCGGGTTTGCCCAGGGCTTTGCTGACGCGATCCATCAGGTGATAGATGCCGCTCAGTTGCTGCGGGTTGGCGATGGTCGATTGCCAGCCGTTCTGGAAAATCCATTCGGCGTCATAGCCCAGCACGGCCTGCACCGAGGGGCTGACGTAGTTCAGCGACAGCTGGCTGTCGGTGGAGAAAATCACGTCGCTGATGCTTTCGGCGAGCATCCGGTAGCGCTGCTCGCTGTCGCGCAGGGATTCGCTGGCTTCGATCTGCTCGGTGATGTCCTTGGCCACGCCGATGATCCGGGTGACCTGATCGTGCTTGTCCCGGGCCAGCGCCTGTTCGCGAATGTCAAAGCGCCGCCACTTGCCGTCGCGATGACGGAAGCGCAGCTGGCATTGCAGCAACTGGCTGTAACCGGCGTGACGCTGCATCTGCCGCGAGCGGTGGTAATAGTCGGCGTCTTCCGGGTGCAGGAGGATTTCCCAGAAATATTCGCCCATCTGATGCAGCTCGGTGCGGTTGTAACCCAGCGTCTGGCCTAGGTGGTGGTTGCTGAAAATCATCCGCTGGCTGATCACGTCCTGCACATACAGATGATCCGGCACGGTACGCACCACGTCCGACCAGAAGCCTTCGCGCTCCAGCAGCGACAGTTCGATCAGCTTGCGGCTGGTGATGTCGTTGATGCTCAGGATCACGGCCTTGTAGTCGTGTTGCTCCTGGGGCAGGCGCAGCACCAGCCACAGGTGCTGGTCGCGGCCATTGATGTCCGGCAGTTTGATTTCCAGTTCCAGCTGCTTTTGCTGCTGGAGCACGGCGTCGAGTACCTGGTTGCCGATGGCGCACTGACTGTGCGGCTGACCGTCGATCAACAGTTGCCAGGCGTGGTCGCAGGAATTGACGTTGAGCAGTTGCAGCGCGACCTGGTTGACCTCGGTGACCCGCAGTTCGTGGAGCAATTGCTGGCGCTGCGCCGGTTGATCGAGCCAGGCCTTGAGCTGATCGCTGGTCTGGATCTGGGCTCTCTCGAAAATCTGCTTGAGCCCCGAAAGATCCAGCACACACAACGCCACGCCGGTGCCTTCGAAAATATCCTGATAACGCCGACGCCCTTCATGTACCTGACGCTGACGGCGGCGCATGTTGAGCAGCGCGATGAACGGCAGCAGCGAAAGCGCCAGGCCCAACAGGCATTTGCCGATGAACGCCGGCAGCAGTTGTTCCAGCACATGCTGGCGGTCGAACAGGCCTCGCAGTTGCCAGTCGCTGCTGCTCAGCGGCACGGTCAGCACACTGTTGGCCAGATCGTCCGGGGTCAGGACGCTGGTGCTGCCGATGGGCATCGCTTCGTCGCGACTGATGATCTGATGGTTGATGCGATTTTCCACCAGCCATAGAGGACGGATACCGGTTTCGCCCTGTTTGGTCAGTGCACTGAAGAAGGTGGGTGTCAGCCGCAGTGCCCAGTATCCGCGAGTGCTGCCACTGGCCTGATGCAGCAGCAGATGCACCACCGAGCCGTCGTCGGCGTTGCTGAAGTAATGCGCCTGAGCGCGACTGCGGCGCACCAGATCGCTGAGGTAATCGGCGTCATGGCTGTCAGCGGCGCTGTCGCTGAGGATTTTTCCGGACGGGCTGAGCAGGGCCAGGCTGCGCAGGTCGGGCAGTGATTTCTGAAGTTTGCGCAGCAGCGCCTGCTGTTCGTCGGCTGACTGGGGTTGTTCGACGATCGGTAGCAGATTGAGGGCGATCTGCGCGTTCAACGCCATGTTCAGACTGACCTGCGCGGCGAGGTCGGCGGTGTAGTCAATGGTGTATTGGCGCTGGTTTTTCTGGGTTTCGCGCAGTTGATCGAGCAGTTGCCAGAACAGCAGCGCCAGCAGCATCAGCACCAGCGTCGCCAGTGCGCCTTTCAAGGTTCCGCGCAGGGACGAGCCGGGCGCCGGTTGGGTGCTGCTCACAGAAGCGGGCGGAGTGACATTGGACAAGCTGTAATCCTGCGGTCTGGCTGGACTGGCGCGACGTGCACTATAAGCCGGACGCCCAAGGGGCGGCTAGCATGCCTTGAGTCGTGGCGAAGTGCCAGCCCCGCTCGGCTGGACTGCCTTCCGTCATTAAGGTAGCTTTGCCGGTTACGCGGGAGCGTTCCAGCTCCTAGACTTTCCGCGCGCACGCATTGATATCTTCCAGTGAACGACGCGCACGGTCTGGCCGGGCATCGCCTGTGTCCCAATCATTCATCAGTCACTGACCCAAGGTTCTCCATGGCTCAATACGTCTTCACCATGCATCGGCTGGGCAAAGTTGTTCCGCCGAAGCGGGAAATCCTGAAAAACATTTCTCTGTCTTTCTTCCCTGGCGCCAAGATCGGCGTGCTCGGCCTCAACGGTTCGGGTAAATCCACGCTGCTGAAAATCATGGCCGGCGTCGACACCGAGTTCGAAGGCGAAGCGCGCCCTATGCCGGACCTGAACATCGGTTATCTGCCGCAAGAGCCGCAACTGGATCCGACCAAGACCGTGCGTGAAGTGGTCGAGGAAGCGGTCAGCGTGATCAAGGATGCCCAGGCGCGTCTGGACGAGGTCTACGCTGCCTACGCCGACCCGGATGCCGACTTCGACAAGCTGGCCGCCGAACAGGCCAAGCTCGAAGCGATCCTGCAGGCCAGCGACGGCCACAACCTGGAGCGCCAGCTGGAAGTCGCCGCCGATGCGCTGCGTCTGCCGGCCTGGGACGCCAGGGTCGAACACCTGTCCGGTGGTGAAAAGCGTCGTGTGGCCCTGTGCCGTCTGCTGCTGTCCGCCCCGGACATGCTGTTGCTCGACGAACCGACCAACCACCTGGACGCCGACTCCGTTGCCTGGCTCGAACACTTCCTGCATGACTTCCCGGGCACTGTGGTAGCGATCACGCACGACCGTTACTTCCTGGACAACGTCGCCGGCTGGATTCTGGAACTCGACCGCGGCGCGGGCATTCCTTACGAGGGCAACTATTCGGGCTGGCTGGAAGCCAAGTCCGATCGTCTGGCCCAGGAATCCAAGCAGCAATCGGCCCACGAAAAAGCCATGAAGGAAGAACTGGAGTGGGTGCGCAAAGGCGCCAAGGCCCGCCAGTCGAAATCCAAGGCTCGTCTGCAACGCTTCGAAGAAATGCAGTCGCAGGAATTCCAGAAGCGTTCGGAAACCAACGAGATCTACATCCCGGCCGGTCCGCGCCTGGGCGACAAGGTCATCGAATTCAAGAACGTCACCAAGGGCTACGGCGATCGCGTGCTGATCGACAACCTGTCGTTCTCCATGCCCAAAGGCGCCATCGTCGGCGTGATCGGCGGTAACGGTGCCGGTAAGTCGACCCTGTTCCGCATGCTGATGGGCAAGGAAACCCCGGACTCCGGCAGCATCGAGATCGGCGAAACCGTGCAACTGGCCTGCGTGGATCAGAGCCGTGAAGACCTGGACGGCAGCAAGACCGTGTTCCAGCAGATCTCCGACGGTTCCGACCAGATCCGCATCGGCAACTACGAGATCCCGTCGCGTACCTACGTCGGTCGCTTCAACTTCAAGGGCGGCGATCAGCAGAAGTTCGTCAAGGACCTGTCCGGTGGTGAGCGCGGTCGTCTGCACCTGGCGCTGACCCTGAAGGAGGGCGGCAACGTCCTGCTGCTCGACGAACCGTCCAACGACCTCGACGTTGAAACCCTGCGTTCCCTGGAAGAGGCCCTGCTGGACTTCCCGGGCGCCGCCATTGTGATCTCTCACGATCGGTGGTTCCTTGACCGTGTCGCGACCCACATCCTGGCGTACGAAGACGACTCGCAAGCGGTATTCTTCGAAGGCAACTACACCGAGTACGAAGCCGATCGCAAAAAGCGCCTCGGCGAAGCAGCGGCCCAGCCACACCGGGTACGCCACAAGAAACTGGCCTGATTACGGGTGGTGGCATGAAAAAGCGGAGCCTTCGGGTTCCGCTTTTTTTTGGTTCATCACGGATTGCCGGGAAACACGCTCTTGATCTTCATGAAAAAGAATTCGCTGTCCCGGTAACCGTACGCCATCCGCTTGATGACCTTTATTCGATTGTTGATACCCTCCAGCTGG
>NZ_BQHI01000009.1 GCF_021603585.1 Pseudomonas sputi
GTGAGTGAGTCGGTCTTGATCTACAACCGTGAGCGTCCGCATCTGTCGTTGAAATACAAAACGCCCGATGCGATGCATCGGGCGTTGGGGTGAAACAGGTGTAAACCTATTTCAGGACTAGACACCGGGCATTGCTTTCGCGCAGACAGCAAAACGCCGGCTGGTGCCGGCGTTTTGTTTGACGCTGAGCGTGTTACCAGTTGTAGGTCACGTCGGCGGTCATGGTCCGGCCTTCGCCGTAGTAGCAGTCCAGCGTGCTGTTGCAGCTGGCGACGTATTTCTCGTCGGTGAGGTTTTCCAGGTTCATCTTCACCTTCACGCCTTTGACGTGCAGTGGCGATTTTTCCAGGTCGTAGGAGACCATGGCGTCATACACGGTGTAGGACGGGATCTGGAAGGAATCTTCCTCGTAGTCCGAGCCGTAGCTGCTGCGCACGTAACGGGTGCCCAGGCCCATGCCCAGACCGGCCAGCGACGTCGAGATGTCGAAGTCGTAGTTGATCCATGCGGAGGCGGTCAGCGGCGGGCTCATGGCCAGGGTGCGACCTTCGCGGCCATCGTTGACGCTGCGCCATTTGATCTGGTTACGCGACACCGAGGCCAGCACGCGCAGATTCTGCGTGACGTTGACCTTGCCTTCCAGCTCCACACCGCGCGAACGCACCGAACCGCTCTGGATGCTGAAGCCCGGGTTTTGCAGGTCGTTGGTCAGCATGTTGTTCTGGTCGATCTGATAGGCCGACAGCTGGATGAAACCGTCGATCGACTTCGGCTCGTACTTGATGCCGACTTCGTATTGCTTGCCTTCGGTCGGCTCGAACCCGCGACCGTTCATGTCGGCACCGGTTTGCGGCAGGAACGATTCGGCATAGCTCACGTACGGCGTCATGCCGTTCTCGAACTCGTAGCCAAAGCCTGCACGACCGGTGAACTTCTCGTCCTTGAGGTTCGAACGGTTGCCGCCCAACGGTTCCTTGTTGATGGTCTCGGCGAAGTCATAACGACCGCCAAGGGTCAGGAACCACTGGTTCCAGCGCATCTGATCCTGGGTGTACAGGCCGGTCTGCTTGACGGTGTTGTCCCACTTGTAAGGCTGGCGGAAATTGAACTCGCTGCCGTAGACCGGGTTGTACAGGTCGATGGCCGGGCCCGTGCGGTCATAGCGACCGAGGAACTTGGAGTTGAAGTGGTAGTAGTCCACGCCCAGCAGCAGGGTGTGGTCCAGTTCGCCGGTCTTGAACTTGGCCTGGGCGATGTTATCGATGCCGAAGACCTTGTTGTGCTGCGCCCAGTCCACGCCGTAACGGGTCTGGTAGCTGTTTTCGTCACCGGTGACCGGGTTTGTTTCGAACGAGTAGCCGTGCAGCGGCGCGACGTAACGGTCGTTGACGTCGGCGTAGCGGGCGTTCTGCTTGAGGGTCCAGACGTCGTTGAGTTCATGGGCGATCTCGTAGCCGATCACGAACTGTTCGCGGTCGTACTTGTTCACGCCCGGCTCGCCGATGAACAGGCTGCGGCTGATGCGCCCGGCACTGCTGCGGTGCACGGTGCCGTCGGCCGGCAGACCCTGGGCTTCCGGGGTGTCGCGGTCTTTCTGGTACTGGCCGTAGAAGGTGATGCTGGTGCGGTCGTTCGGCAGCCACGTCAGGCTGGGCGCGAGCATCATGCGGTTCTGGTCGGCGTGGTCGATCTGCGAGTTGCTGTCGTTGACCACACCGGTCAGGCGATAGAGAAACTCGCCCTGGTCATCGATCGGGCCGCCCAGGTCGAAGGCGCCGTATTTGCGGTCATAGCTGCCGCCACCCAGGATCACTTCGTGCAACGGTGTGGCAGTCGGACGCTTGCCGACCATGTTGACGATGCCGCCGGGCTGGTTCTGGCCGTACAGTACCGATGCCGGGCCTTTGAGCACTTCGATGCGCTCCAGGCTGTACGGGTCGATCTGCAGCGAACCGCCGGTGCTGCCGCCGCCGTAAGGCAGGTGCAGGCCGTCGAGGTAGAGCGGGGTAGGCGAGAAGCCGCGGGACGTCGGTTCGTCGAAGATTTTCACCCGGTCGGAGAAGCCGCCGCCGGTCATGCCTGCGGTGTAGCGCAAGGCCTCGGTGACCGACTGCGAACCGCGCATCTTGATTTCGTCCTGGGTGACGACGTTGATGGTCTGCGGGATTTCCTTGAGCGCGGTATCGGTTTTCGAGCCGGTGGCGCTGCGTTTCGCGACGATCCCGTCAACCGGGCCCCACGCCGATTCCTGGGCTGCTGTAATGTTGGTCGGCGCCAGGTCCAGGCTTGCGCTGTTGCCACTGGCGCGCAACGCAACGTTGTTGCCCTGGACGCTGTAGGCGATGCCGGTGCCCTGCAGCAATTGCGCGATCGCCGCGGTCGGTTCCAGGTTGCCGCTGACGGCGGCGCTCCGCAGGCCGCTCACTTCGTCCGGGCTGTACAGCACTTGCAGATTGGTCTGACGGCCGAATTCCTGCAGTGCGCTCCCCAGCGACTGAGCAGGAATATCGATCGCCACGGCCGCTGCCTGCGCCTGGCCGATCATCGGCAGGGTGAGGGCCAGGGCACATACGGCGGGAAGGGTGGTGCGCAAGGAGCGGCGGATCAGCAGAGCCTTGGCGAGTGGGTGGAGTCCGTGCGGTGCGGGCATTGTTCTTCTACTCTTCAAAGTATTGACTGAGAACTATTTCTATTAACTGTAAGTAAGACGTTGAGCCTTCCGAAAACCGGAAAGGCTCAACGCATTTTTTTTACAAAATTTTCACAATCAGGCGGGTAGCAGCTCGGTGACCACTTTGCCGGCGCTCATGCGCACCAGTTGGTCGGCGACGTCGAAGTAACGGTCGTCGTGGGAAATGACGATGATGGTCTTGCCCAGACGCTTCAGGTCCGGCAGCAGTTCGGTGTAGAAAATCCGCCGGAACGTCGGGTCCTGGTCGGCGGCCCATTCGTCGAACACCAGCACCGGGCGCTCTTCCAGCCACGCGTTGATCAACGCCAGACGCTTGCGCTGGCCGGTCGACAGATCGGTGGTGGTGAATGAGCCGTCGCGCACGCTGACCTTGTGCGCAATCTCCAGGCGCTCGAGGTATTTGTTGGCGTCTTGCGGAATATGCGTATCGCCCTGCACCACGTCGTCGAACAGGTAATAGTCGGCGAAGATCGTGGTGAACAACTGGCGATAGTCGTCGCGGGTGAGGGCGGTCACCACTTGATCGTTGAGGCGGATCTCACCCTGCTGCGGCGCATACAGGCCCAGCAGCAACTTGATCAGGGTGGTCTTGCCGCAGCCGTTTTCACCGACGATGAAGATGATGTCGCCCTGATCGATTTTCAGGTTCACCGGCCCCAGGCGGAACGGCGCAGCGCCGTCCACGGCCGGGAAGCTGTACGAGACGTCGGTCAGTTCCAGGCTGTGCACCGGGGTTTTCTGGTTGCCCTGATCACTGAGCAGCAAGTGCGGTTCAGGTGACGAAAACTGCTCGGACAACTCAGCGATCCGCCGGAACGCGATCTGCGCACGACCCACGATCGGCAAAGCCGCCATGACATGTTCCAGTGGGCCCTTCATGTACAGCAGCACCAGCACGAAGCCGCTCATCACCGCTTTGTCGGCGCTTGGCCACAGCGATTGCAGGGCCAGCGCCAGGCCGATCACCACAAAGAACAACATCGAGCCGAGGGTCTTGGCGACCACGTAAATGTTCACCGAGCGCACCTGGGTCTCGCAGATCTGGTCGGCGGTGGTCTGAATACCCGAAACGAACATGCGATTGCGACGCGGGCGGTGGATGCGCAGCTCCTTGGCGCCTTCGGCAATCGCGTTGTAGTGCTTCTGCAGGTCGTCTTCATGGTCGCGGGCCTTCATGAAACCCTGCATGCCACGGCCCTGGGCAATGTACTGGATGATCGTGCCGATCAGCACCGCCACCGCCATCATCAGGAACATCGGCCACGACAGCATCGCCAGATAACCCATGCAGCCGAGGGTGACGGTCATGGAAATCGCCAGCGGCGAAAACGAGAAGGCGAAATCGCTGATGGTGTCGACGTCGTGGGTCAGCACCGGGATCAACCGATGACTGCGATAGCGTTCGATCTGCTCGATGGGCGCCGACAGCACTTTTTCGCCCAGCTCTTTGCGCAGTCTGGCGATGATGTGCTGGCCGACGAAGTTGGTGCCGATGTCGGAGAAGATCGAGCTGGCCAGGGCCAGCAGGCACAGGCCGGCGAACACCGCGACCACGGTGCTGGTCAGGCCGGCTTCGGAGTGCAGCGCGTTGTTGATCGTCGCCAGCAGCGCCGTGACGCTCAGGCCGCCGACCATGCCGAGCAGGATCGAACCGACAACGATCAGCCGAAAGGGTTTGAGCAGGGCGAACAATTCATTGATCACCCCGCGTGTTGGTTTGCTCATGGAGGTTCCCTGCGTGAAAGAGCGGCGAGGTCCGGGATGGGCTGCGGGCTTCGCCTGGGTGACGTAGAGGGCAGTGGCGCGTCGCAATGGAGCGCGCCATCTGTAGAACGACTGGCGGGAGGGTTAATTTAGCGTGGCGGCGGGGGCGTTACAGATCCCGCGCGACCCGGAAACCGATCCAGTCGCCGCGCTCGGTCGGCACCAGCGCATTGCGGTTGCCGGAGCGAGAGAACACCGGTGCCTCGCCCCAGTCGTTGCCGCGAATGCGCTTGAACTGGCACTTGCCGGTCTGCCACGCACTGCCGTCGCTCGGCGCGCCTTCGTAGTTGTCGTTGTAGCAATCGGCGGTCCATTCGTAGACGTTGCCGTGCATGTCGTACACACCGAAGGCGTTGGGCGGGAAGCTGCCGGCCGGTGCGGTGAAATTGTAGCCGTCGGCTGCGCCGTAGGTATTGGCGTGCTTGGCGATGCTGTATTCCTTGCCTTCATCGAACGGGAAAGGGAACGGCCCGCTGGTGCCGCCTCGGGCGGCGTATTCGCGCAGGGACTCACTGACCAGCCGGTATGACTTGCCGGTTTTTTTCGACAGCCACGCCACATAGGCGTTGGCCTCGGCGAAGTCCATGCACACCGCCGGGTGCCTGTCGGTGTACTGCTTGCGCGGGTCGCTGCCGGCGTAATCCGGGATCCCGGCCTTGCATGCGCGGCCCGGGCGGTCATCGCCGTCGGGCATTTGGTAGCCGGTGTCCTTGAGGTAGGCGAACCATTCGCCCTTGAGTACCTGGAAGCGGCTGATCGCCAGCGGCCTGGCGAATGTCACCGGGTGCATCGGGCCTTCGTCGGGCTCACGGCCGACTTCGTCTTCCGGGGTGCCCATGGTGAACGTGCCGGTGGGCAGCACGACCATTTCCGGGCAGTCCTTGCAGTCCTTGAACACCTTGCCCGGTGCCGGCGGAGTGGCGGCCTGTGCAGCATTCGGCAACAGGCTGGCGGCGAGGGCGGCGAACATCAGCGCCGGCAGGGTTTTCAGGGCAGAGCGAGGCAGTTCACTGTTCATTTCGAATCTCGTCAAAAGGAAAAAGGTTCGGCTCACAGCACCTGATCCAGCACCGCCAGCAGGCGGTCGATCTGGGCTTCGTCGTTGAGCAGGCCCGGCGCGGTACGGATCACCGGCCCGACATCGCGCTCGACCGCGTCGGCCACGACCTTGTTGGTCATCAGGTGCGCCGCGATCGTGTCGCTGTTCTTGCCCCTGACCCGGAAGAAGGTGAAGCCGGCGGAAAATTCCGGGCTCAACGGCGTAATCAGCTCGATCTGCGGACGTTGCAGCAGGCGCGTTTTCAGGTAGGTATTGAGCTCATGAATGCGCGCCTGAACGTCGGCCTTGCCCAGTTGCAGGTGCAACTTGAATGCCTCGGTCAGCGCCCAGCGATGTTCGAAGGCGTGGTAGCCGCCCGGCGTCATGGTGGTGGAGAAGTGCTCGGCCTCGGAAAAGGTCGGGATGATCGGCGTGATGTATTTCACTTCCGGCGTGCGGCTGACCACGATCCCGGTGCCGCGCGGGCCGAACATCCACTTGTGGGTGCCGGCGATGAAGAAGTCGCAGTTCATGGCCGGGAAGCTCAGGTCCTCCACGCCGAAACCATGCACCCCGTCGACGACATACACGATGCGATCAGCTTCGCTGCGCCCTCGGTTGTGTTTGTCGACCAGCGCACCGATGTCGGCGAGGGGCAGTTTCACGCCGCTGCCCGAATGCACCCAGCACATGCCGAGCACGCGGGTCTGCGGGCGGATGCTGCGGTCGATGTTTGCCAGCAGCTCTTCCTTGCTGATCTGGTACGGATCCTTGAACAGGCGGATCTTGCGCACCTTGGTGCCGTCCCGCTGGGTGCGCAGTTCGAGGATGGTGTGGGTCGCGTAGTGTTCGTGTTCGGTGGTGAGGATTTCCTGATCGGGGCGCACCTGGACACCGCCGTAAATTATCGCCAGCCCTTCGGTGGTGCTGCCGGTGAGCGCAATCTGCCGGGCATCGGCCTGCACGTATTGGCCGGCCAGCACGCGCACGGCTTCCTCGCGTTTTTCGGTGACGCCGTGGTCCCAGTCCATTGCCAGCCCAGGGTTCTTGTCGAGGGCGGCGCGGTGCATTTCGATCGCCTCGCGCACCGGGCGCGGGTGGGTGGTGATCAGAAAGTTGGAGAAGTGCAGCCACGCCGGATCCTGATCGAACAGTTGCTGCAACTGCACCCATTTGTTACGTGGCGTCGGGGCGGCGGCGGTCGAAGCGCTGGCGAGGTTCGGCAGGCTCGCGCCCAGCGGCAAGGCAGCGGCGAGGATCCCGGCCTGCTTGAGAAAGTCACGACGGTTGCTCATGGCTTGGCGGCTTCCCGGGCAGTGGCCAGTGCCGGTTTGGCGGATTTCTCGACCTGATCCCAGACCCGCAGGAAGTTGCCGCCCCAGAGCTTGGCGATGTCCGCTTCCGAGTAGCCGCGCGACAGCAGTTCAGCAGTCACGTTGCGGATCTCGCCGACGTTCTCCCAGCCTTTGACGCCGCCGCCTTCGTTGAAGTCCGAGCTGATGCCGACGTGGTCGATGCCGATCTTGCGGACCGTGTAATCGATGGCGTCGCCCAGGTCTTTGAGGCTGGCTTTCGGCTCTTCTTCGAGGATCGCGTAGAGCTGGCCGGCATACTCGCCGAATTTCTGCTCCGACCAGGCCGCGATGATCGGATCGCCCGGCATCAGGGCCACGGCCAGGTTCGGCAGCGGCGGCAGGTCGAAGCGTTTACGCAGTTCGTTGAGCTTGTCCTGGGTGCCTTGGGTCAGGGGCCGCAGGTATTGCGAGAAGCCGACGATCTGCACCACGCCGCCGCTGTTCTTGATCAGCTGCATTTCCTTGTCGCTGAGGTTGCGCGGGATATCGACCATGGCCCGCGGCGCCGAGTGTGACGCCACCAGCGGGGTACGGCTCAGTTGCGCGACTTGCTCCAGGGCCTTGGTCGACATCTGCGACACGTCGATGATCACGCCCAGGTCGTTCAGGCGCTTGACCGCTTGCTTGCCCAGGTCCGAAAGGCCGTCGAGGGCGTCCGGCGAGTCATTGAAGAACGGCAGCGGGCGCGACGAGTCGGCCCAGTCGTTGTTGCCGATATAGCTGAAGCCGAACATGCGCATGCCGCGCGCGGCCCACAGGTCCAATTGGTTCAGGTCGTGCCCCAGCGGATAGGCGTTGAGCATGCTGATGAAGATCGCGAACTTGCCTTCGCCGTGCAGGCGCCGGAAGTCGTTGGCGGTGTAGGCGATGCCGACCTGGTTGGGAAAGTCGCGGACCATCCCGGAAATGATCTTGTAGCGGATTTCCTGCTGGTTGCGCGCCTCGTCGACGAAGCCTGCGGTGGGCTTGTGCGGAGCGTTCGGGCCGTTCCAGATTTCCGGCCAGCCAAAGATCGTCAGTGCCGCACCGGACAGCCGCCCGCGATTGGCCTTGACCAGGTCGAACTGGTCGCTGCCGTCCCTGTCGACTTCGTGGCCGGTGGTGCCGAAGTTCTGGGTGATGGTGATGTGGCTGTCGAACGAAAGCATGTGCTCGTGCAGTTCTTCGGCCTGCTGCATGACTTTGACCGGGTAGCCGGGGTTGTCCCTGAACCCGATGTCCCAGACCGCGAAACCGGCGCCGGCGCTGAGCGCCAGGGCTAGTGGCAGGCCGATGAATAGAGCCTTTTTCGAACGTGGTTTTGTCATTGCCATCTCAGTCAGGTTCGCCGTCGAGGTGCAGGCACAGAGGCCTTTGCTATCTGGGAAGAACGAGCGGGCGCGGCAGAAAATTAGTCCGCCCCGGTGGCGCTTAAATTTGTTCGGCCAGCAAACGTTCTAGCTTGGATAAAGCCTGCTTCAGGGCTGAACACAGGTAGGGCAATGAGGATTTCTCGACGATGGTTCATGGCAGGCCTGGCGCTGACCGGCGCTGCCGTACCTGCAGCTTATTTCGGGCATCGCGAATGGACGAAGCCCGACCCGACGATCACCCCCGGTGAGGCGTCGTTCGATGTCGCCGACGTGGCCGGGCAGCGCCTGGCGAATGCGTTGCGCGGGGTCTGGAAGATCCGTTTCACGGGGCGTGACGCGGGCCTGGACGGCTTGCCGACCCAGGGCCTGGAAGTGTTCATCGACATCGGCCAGAAAGGCCGGGGCGTGTGCGGTTTTCTCGACACGCCGGAGCGTCTGCGCTCTGCCGACACCCCCCGTTACCGGATTCTCGGCGATCTGGCCGGGGCCGAGGCATCCACACTCAGTTGGCGACTGCTGGGTGCCGGCGGCAGTGTGGACTACGAACTGAACATGATCCTCGATGAGGTCTGGGCCGATTTCGGCAATGCCGGCAGCGGCACCCTGAGCGGCACCGTGCAACGTCTCGATCGCTCGCTGGCCCTGCCAACGCAGGATCACCGTTTCGTGGCGGTCAAATGCCTGTTCCCGGAAGCGCGACAGCGTACGCCGTTGAACCCGACGCTGCTGGCGTGGCTGGTGTCGCCCGAGCATCGGCTGTTCCACCAGGTCTGGCATGCGACGCGGGATAAATGGCACACCCTGTCCGAGGACAAGCGCAATGCCTTGCGCGGCCTCGGCTGGCAGCCCGGCCCACGCGACCTGGAACGGGATGCCCGCGGTCCGCGCAAGGATCGCAATGGTTCGGGTATCGACTTCTTCTTCATGCACCGACACATGCTCGGCACGGCGCGCTCGATGCAGGATCTGCCGTCGTGGAGGTTCTTCCCGTTGCCGCAGCCGGAACTGGTACGCGACCGTGTCGGGTTTGCCCGGTACTTCGATAACCACGACGGCACTTCGCTGCCGCCGACCTGGCTGGCCGAAGGTGATGACGAGTACGCGCAATGGGTCAGCGACATCAAGACCGCCGAGACCTACCAGAGCAACTTCGAAGTCTGGGAGTCGCAGTACCGCGATCCGCAATACCTGTCGAAGCTGACCCTCGGCCAGTTCGGCTCCGAAGTCGAACTGGGGCTGCACGACTGGCTGCACATGCGCTGGGCGTCGGTGCCGCGCGATCCGTCCAACGGTCAACCGGTGCCCCTGGCCCGGGATCTGGACGATTTCGCCGCACGCTGGTTTGCCCCGGAGAACGACTTCCTCGGCGATCCGTTTTCCTCCCATGTGAACCCGGTGTTCTGGGCGTTCCATGGCTGGATCGATGACCGTGTGGAGGACTGGTTCCGTGCTCACGAGCGTTTCCATCCGGGGCAGGTCACACGGCTTGAAGTCAATGGCGTGCAATGGTTTGCCCCGGGGCGCTGGGTTGAAGTGGCGGATCCGTGGCTGGGCCCCACCACTCATGGTTGCAGCACGGTGCCGGGCTTGCAGGTGGGCAAGTCGGTGGAGATGGACCCGGAAACCATGAAGCTCGCGCTGCGCATCACCTTTGGCGAGGACGAGAAGAAACTCGAAGGGTTGTTCCGGCGGGTGCCTAAGCGGCCGTGGTACGCGCGTAACCTGAAGGCCAAAAACAGCGCGGTCTGAGAACCGCGTTATCGTTCAAGCGTCGCAACGCCGCCCGAAGCCAGTCCGCTTCGGGCGGCATTCGCGGTGGCGCACGATTACAGAGCCTGCCAGCCTCCACCCAGTGCCTTGTACAACCCGATACTCGCCTGCAATCGCAACAGGCGCAGTTGCACATTCAGATCCTGCGCCGCGTACAGCGTGCGCTGGGTTTCCAGTACCGTCAGCAAATCCTCGGCGCCGGCCTGATAGCGGCGCCGGGCGATATCGAACGCGGCCTGCGCCTGATTCAATTCTTCACTTTGCCATTGCCGCTGTTCGTCGAGCCCGCGAATCCCGTTCAAGGCTTTTTCGACGTCGGCGAAACCGTTGATGATCGCCCCGCGATAGGTTTCCAGCAGTTCTTCCTGGCGAGCCGTGGCCTTGTCGCGTTCGGCGCTCAGGCGACCATTGTTGAAGATCGGTGCAACCAGTCCGGCGGTGAGGTTGTAGAAAGGGCTGCGAATCATGTCATCGAACTGGTTGGCCCCGGAGCCCAGTTGGGCGGTAAGGGTCACGGTCGGCAGCATGGCGGCGCGGGCGACTGTGACATCGGCCTCGGCCGCCGCCAGTTGCGCTTCGGCGCGGGCAATGTCCGGGCGACGACTGAGCAGATCGCTGGGCACGCCGGCATCGATGGTCGGCCATTGCAGGCGATCGAACGGTTCCGCGCCGGTTTGCAGCTCCTGCACCGGCCGGCCGAGCAGCGCGGCGAGGCTGATCAGGGCATCCCGGGCCTGTTGTTGCACCTGTGGCAGTTGCCGTTGTTGCGCAGCCACCAGACTTTTCTGCTGGGCCAGCTCCAAAGCGGTGGCCGAGCCTGAGTCGTAGCGGGTCTGCACCAGTTTCAGCACGTTTTGTGCATTGGCCAGGTTCAGTTCGGCGATGCGACTTTGCTCACGCAGCGACAAGACTTGCGCATAGGTGTTGGCCACGCCGCTGAGCAAGGTCAGTTCCACGGTCGCCCGGTCGAACTCGCTGGCTTGCAGGGCAAACTGCGCGCTGTCGCGTGAGGCGCGTTTGCCGCCCCAGAAGTCGATTTCGTAGGACGCGCTCAGGTTGGCATCGAAATAATCCACCGCCTTGTTGCTGCTGTCCGCGTCGAGCTGGGAGTAGCCATTGCCGCGCAGCAGTTTCTGCCGATTGGCGTTGGCCCCTGCCTTGATTTCCGGCAACTGCGAGCCGCCGGCAATCACCGTGCCGGCCTGGGCCTGGCGCACTCGGGTAACGGCGGCCGCGAGGTCGAAGCTGCCGAGGCGGGCCTGTTCGATCAGGCGGTCGAGCTCGGGGCTGCCGAACTGCTTCCACCATTGCGGATCGACGCGGGCAACGCTGGCGTCGTGAGGCGACTGCCAGGTGGCGGGCGGTTGCAGGCCGCTGTCGGGGCGCTGGACGGGACTGCCGCAGGCGCTGAGCATCAGGCACACGGTCAACAGGCTGAGGCACGATTTCATAGATCGATCATTCACTGGTAAGGGCCGTCACCGGGTCGAGCCGGGCGGCTTTGCGGGCCGGCATGAAGCCGAAGACAACACCGGTCACGAGGGCGCAGCCGAAGGCGCCGAACACCGCCATCAAGGAAAACGCCACGGCGACTTCGCTGAGGATCAGCACGCCGCCGACGATCAGCGCCAGGGCGATGCCGGCAATCCCGCCGACCACCGAGAGCATCACCGCTTCGGTCAGAAACTGGCGAAGGATGTCGCGCTGACGGGCACCAGTGGCCATGCGGATGCCGATCTCGCGGGTGCGTTCGCGCACGGTCATCAGCATGATGTTCATCACCCCGATGCCGCCTACCAGCAGCGAAATCGCGGCAATCGAGCCGAGCATCAGCGACAGGGTGTTTTGCGTGCGGGCTTCAGCCTGGATCATCGCGGCGTTGTTGGTCAGCTCGAAATCCTTCTTGCCGTTGTGCAGGCGCAGCATCAGTTGTTCGATGGCGTGTTCGGCTTCCTTGACCTTGCGCGCATCGGCGGCGGCGATCGCCACGTATTCCGGATTGCGTGTGCCGAACAGGCGGACGCTGGCGGCGGAGTAGGGCACGGCGATCCGGTTGTCGCTGTCGGAGTCGCCGGAGCTGGCGCCTTTTTCCGCCAGTACGCCTACGACCTGGAACGGCACGTTCTCGATCAGGATGTATTGGCCGATGGGGTTGGCGACGTCCTTGAGCAATTTGGTGCGGACTTTGTGACCGATCACTGCGACCGCTGCGGCATTGCGCTCATCGGCCTCGGTGAAGTAACTGCCCTGCACCACGGGCCAGTTGAAGATCGCCGGGAAGTGGGTGTCGTTGCCGCCGACGTAACTCAGGTAGTCGGCATTGCCGAAACGTACCCCGGCCTCGGCGCCGTTGACCGGCATGATCCGCATGACCTGCGGCAGGCTCGCCAGCGCCGCCACGTCATCGAGGGTGACGATGCCTTGCGGTGTGCGCGGGTTGGGTGACGAGCCGCTGAGGTAAATGATGTTCGAACCGAAGGCGCCCATTTGCGCCATCACCTGGCGCTTGCTGCCTTCGCCGACGGCGAGCATGACCACCACCGACGCCACGCCGATGATGATCCCCAGCAAGGTCAGGGCGGTGCGGAAGCGGTTGATCCACATCACCCGCCAGGCGGCATGCAGGGCGTCCACCAGCTCGCCTTTCCAGGCGCCGGAAGCTTGCGCGCCTTCGCTCAGGCGTTTGCGCAGATCCACCGCCTGCAAGGCGCCGGGGTTGGCGCTGGTCTGGACCTCGGGGTTGTGGCGGGCGCTGTCGCTGACGATCAGGCCGTCGCTGATTTCGATGATGCGTTTGGCCCGTGCGGCCACTTCGCGGTCGTGGGTGATCAGGATGACCACATGGCCCTGGCTTGCCAGTTCGTCGAGCAGCGCCATGACCTCTTTGCCGCTGTGACTGTCGAGGGCGCCGGTGGGTTCGTCGGCGAGAATGATGTGCCCGCCGTTCATCAATGCCCGGGCAATCGACACCCGTTGTTGCTGGCCGCCGGAGAGCTGATGCGGACGGTTGCGGGTGCGCGAGGCAAGGCCCAGGCGGTCGAGCAGGGCGGCGGCGCGGGCGTGGCGTTCGGCGGCAGGTGTGCCGGCGTAGATCGCCGGCATCTCGACGTTTTCCTGGGCCGAGCCGGACGGAATCAGGTGATAACCCTGGAACACGAAACCAAAGGCCTCGCGTCGTAGCCAGGCCAGTTCGTCGGTGTCCAGGCCGGCGACGTTTTCCCCGGCGAAACGGTATTCGCCGGAGGTCGGTCGGTCGAGGCAGCCGAGGATGTTCATCAGCGTCGATTTGCCGGAGCCGGAAGCGCCGACAATTGCCACGAATTCGCCGGCGTGAATCGACAGGTCGATGCCGCGCAGGACATGAACCTCGGGCGCGTCGCCGCCGCCGTAGGATTTGCGGATGTCCTGCAGGTCGATCAGAGGCGTTTGCATTTAACCTCCGCTGCCGGTGGCCGGGCCGATCACCAGGTGATCGCCCTCGTTGAGGCCTTCGATAATCTGCACTTTGAGGCGGTCGCTGATGCCGGTGCGCACTTCGCGGGTTTCGATCTTGCCGTTGGCGCCGATCACCTGCGCGGTCTGCAGGTTGTCGCTGGTGCTGCCCTGCAGTGCGGCCACCGGTGCGGTGAGCACATTTTGCGCCTGGTGGGCGACGAAAAAGACTTGCGTGGTCATCTCCGCCATCAGCGCGTTGTCGGCGTTGTCGACGTCCAGCAATACGGTGTACAGCACCACGCGGGCACTGCCGCTCTTGCTGGTACTGGCGGGGCTGCCGCCGCCCTGGCTGGTCTGGTCCAGTGGCTTGGGCGGCACGGGCAGGATCTGCCGTACGGTGCTGCTCCAGCGTCGGTTACCGCCGCTGAGTGTGGTGAAGTAGGCGGTCATGCCCGGTTTGACGTGGCCGATGTCGGCTTCGGAAACTTCCGCCCACACGGTCATCGGCGACAGCTTGGCGATCCGCAGGATCAGCGGTGTCTGCTGCTGGGCGTTGAGGGTCTGGCCTTCGCGGGCATCGAGAGCAACCACGGTGCCGGCCATCGGCGCATAAATGCGGGTGTAGCCGAGTTCGGCCTGATCGCTGCGCAGGCTGGCTTCGGCCTGACGGATCTGGGCCTGGAACATGTCGATGCGCGCCTGGGTGGCTTTCAGTTCGGCGCGGGCGGTCTGTACGTCTTCTTCGCGGGTCGCTCCGCCGGCCGCGAGATTCTGCTGGCGCCGGTATTTCTGTTGCGCGAGTTCGTGCTGGGCTTTCTGCTCCTGCAATTGGGCCTTGAGGTTTTCGATGGAAAAACGCCCGGCGTCGAGTTTGGCCTTTTGCGTGGACGGATCGATCTCCACCAGCAGTTGACCTTCCTTGACCACGTCACCGACTTCGACGTGGATTTTGCGGATCTGCCCCGACGCCTGGGCGCCGACGTCCACATAACGCCTTGGCTGCAGCGTGCCCAGCGCGGTGACGCTGCTTTCGATGTCGCCGCGGCTGACGGAGACGGTGGCGAATTGATCGCGACCGGGCGGCAGGACTTGCCACGCCGCAATGGCAAGGACGGGGATCAGGCAAAGAGCGATAAGCAGGGCGCGTCGGGCGGGGCGGGGACGTTTCATGCGGGGTTCCGGCCAGTGTGAATCGGCCCGTCATCCGCCGGGCACCGCAAGCGGGCACGACCGGATGCTGTCGCAGGGCACGACAGACACGGGAGGGCTGTTGGTTAAACGACAGAAGGGGCGGCGAATTTAAGCGCTGAAAAACGCGGTAACAGGTATAGGCGAGAACAATTTGTCGGGCAAACCGAAACAGTACTTTAAATCTATATGAGAATTACTATAAATTACGCACTGAATTTGCCACCATCGTGCTACTGCCTGTTCCGGCCGTCGCCGATCTGGCTCAAGGATCGAAACCGCACGCGGCGGCGGGGAGTCATGTTGGAAAACTACTATCGCGAGTTGGTGTGTTTCCTGAACGCCAGGCTCGGCAATCGTCAGGTGGCCGAAGACGTGGTGCATGACGCCTATCTGCGGGTGCTGGAACGGTCCAGCGAAACGCCGATCGAGCAACCCCGGGCATTTCTTTATCGCACGGCGCTGAACCTGGTGATCGATGATCATCGGCGCAATGCCCTGCGTCAGGCCGAGTCGCTGGAAGTGCTCGACAGCGAAGAGCGCTATTTCACCCCGTCTCCCCACAACACCTTCGATCAAGGTCAACGACTGGAGATGCTCCAGCGTGCCCTGGCAGAACTTTCGCCGCTGTGTCGCGAAAGTTTTCTGTTGCGCAAGATCGAAGGCCTGTCGCACCCCGAAATCGCGCAGCACCTCGGGATTTCCAAGGCTCTGGTGGAAAAGCACATCGTCAACGCGATGAAGCATTGCCGCCTGCGCATCAAACAATGGGATGCCCATTGAGCCGTCGTCGTTAAATTTTTTTTCACTGTCCTCGTTCCTACTCAACAGACGATCTGCTGTCCTGCTCAAGGCCGGTCAGGTCACTCAGGCTTTTCGTCCAGAGGACACTGGAAATGACACAGGCAATTGCATCGCCCATCATCCACGACTTGATCGGCGTCGGTTTCGGCCCTTCGAACCTGGCGCTGGCCATCGCTCTGCAAGAGCGCGGCCCGACCCAGGGGGAACTGGATGTTCTGTTTCTCGACAAACAACCCAACTACAGCTGGCACGGCAACACCCTGTCGACCCAGAGCGAGTTGCAGATTTCCTTTCTCAAGGATCTGGTCACCTTGCGCAATCCGACCAGCCCGTACTCGTTCGTCAACTACCTCAAGCACCACGGCCGTCTGGTGGACTTCATCAACCTCGGCACCTTCTATCCATGCCGCATGGAGTACAACGACTACCTGCGCTGGGTGGCCGCGCAGTTCACCGAACAGAGCCGCTATGGCGAAGAAGTGCTGACCATCGAGCCGGTGCTGCACAACCATCAGGTCGAAGCCCTGCGGGTGATTTCCCGGGATACCGAAGGCCAGCAGTTTGTGCGCACCGCGCGCTCGGTGGTGGTCAGCGCCGGCGGCACGCCGCGCATTCCCGAAGCGTTCAAGGCGCTGAAGGGCGACGGTCGGGTGTTCCATCACTCGCAGTACCTGGCGCAAATGGCCAAACAGCCGTGCATCAACAACCAGCCGATGAGCATCGCGATCATCGGCGGCGGACAGAGCGCGGCGGAAGCCTTCATCGACCTGAACGATTCGTTCCCGTCGGTGCAGGTCGACATGATCCTGCGCGGCTCGGCGCTGAAGCCGGCGGACGACAGCCCGTTCGTCAACGAAGTGTTCTCGCCCGAGTTCACTGACCTGATCTTCCAGCAGGACAGCAGCGAGCGTGAGCGTCTGGTCAACGAGTACCACAACACCAACTATTCGGTGGTCGACATCGATCTGATCGAGCGCATCTACGGCATCTTCTATCGCCAGAAGGTTTCCGGTGTTGCCCGCCATGCGTTCCGCACCCTGACCGCGGTCGAGAAAGCCGCCGCCACCGAGCAGGGTATCGAACTGACCGTGCGCAACAACGCCACCGGCGAAGTCACCGTGCGTGCCTACGACGCGGTCGTGCTGGCTACCGGTTACGAGCGCCAGATGCACCGCAAACTGCTGGCGCCGCTGGAAGAGTACCTGGGTGACTTCGAGGTCGACCGCAATTACCGGTTGATCACCGACGAGCGCTGCAAGGCCGGTCTGTACATGCAGGGCTTCTGCCAGGCCAGCCACGGTCTGAGCGATACACTGCTGTCGATCCTGCCGATCCGCGCGGACGAGATTGCCGGCTCGCTGTATGAGCATGGCAGGAACCGCGGACACAGCCGTTCGGTGATGGACTTGTTGCTGGCTACCGCCAGCTAAACCAGACCGTTGATCGTTCCCACGCCCGGGGACGCTCTGCGTCCCATTGGAACGCGGAGCGTCCCTTGAGGCGTTCCCACGCGGAGCGTAGGAACGATCTCGGGATCAATCCTGAACCCTTCCTGAACACCCGCCACATTCCCCGACACACGTCCTTTTGCAGGTTTACTCTCCAGACATCGGGGCGTAAGCTTCGCGCGTTTTCATCAATAGCGGAGACCCACAGTGGGTACTTGTTCGAGTGACAGTTGTCGGCCGGTCCTTGTAACCGGCGGATTCTCGGCAAGATAACGCGCATTCCTTTGTGCCGTTGTCTCGCCGAACAGCGAGCAGCGGCATCCCGATCATGACCGGTCCGGTCATGTCCCGACGTCCTTCTCATCGACACTGAAAAGCCTGTGAAGTCGACTTCATCGTCGTCATTGCAGCCCTATCGACACGCCTGTCTTTTCTGACCGGCGCGCCACGCCTTGCCGTGCCGGTTTTCCGGTGCCCGGGACGAGGACGTACCTGCTCGACGGTTTCCCGGCTGACCATAGGGGCAACAGCCATGAAACTTACGCTCAAGGAATTTTTCGCAGGCTTCCTGCGGACTCGCCACATCGCCCGGCACTTCCGTCGCCTGGCCTTGCTGGAAACCCTCAACGACACCACGGTCAGCCGTGAAGTGCCGCCCACCCTGGCCAATACACTGGTGGACGCCGCCCATTGCGACAGCGGCGTGCTGCTGTCGAACCTCGGCACCCACAGCGACGGTCTCACCGATTTCGAAGTCGATGTGTTGCGTGCGCAGCATGGCCTCAACGAAGTCGAACACGAGCAACCGCTGCCGTGGTGGACCCACCTGTGGCACTGCTACAAGAACCCGTTCAACCTGCTGCTGACCCTGCTGGCGGTGATCTCGTGGCTGACCGAGGACCTCAAGGCCGCCATCGTGATTTTCTCGATGGTGGTGCTCTCGACCCTGCTGCGCTTCTGGCAGGAAAGCAAATCCAACCAGGCCGCCGATGCGCTCAAGGCGATGGTCAGCAACACCGCCACCGTGCTGCGTCGGGATGCGCCGCGCGCTGAATTACCGATCAAGCAATTGGTGCCCGGCGATCTGATCGTACTCTCGGCCGGCGACATGATTCCTGCCGATTGCCGAGTGCTCAGTGCCAAGGACCTGTTCGTCAGCCAGGCCGCGATGACCGGCGAGTCGATGCCGGTGGAAAAATTCCCCCGTCAGGCCGATCGCGACACGCGCAATCCGCTGGAGCTCGACAACATCCTGTTCATGGGCACCAACGTGGTGTCCGGCACGGCGGTGGCGGTGATTCTTACCACCGGCAACAGCACCTATTTCGGTGCACTGGCACAGCGGGTCGGGGCGACGGATCGTGCGGTGACTTCGTTCCAGCAAGGTGTGAACAAAGTCAGCTGGCTGCTGATCCGCTTCATGTTCGTCATGGCGCCGCTGGTGTTGTTCATCAACGGCTTCACCAAGGGCGACTGGACCGAAGCACTGTTGTTCGCATTGTCCATCGCCGTGGGCCTGACCCCGGAAATGCTGCCGATGATCGTCACCTCGACGCTGGCCAAGGGGGCGGTGTTCCTGTCGCGCAAGAAAGTCATCGTCAAACGCCTCGACGCCATCCAGAACTTCGGCGCCATGGACGTGTTGTGCACCGACAAGACCGGCACTTTGACTCAGGACAGGATCTTCCTGGCACGCAACGTCGACGTCTGGGGCGAAGACTCCGATGACGTGCTGGAAATGGCCTACCTCAACAGCTACTACCAGACCGGCCTGAAAAACCTGCTCGACGTGGCGGTGCTGGAGCATGTGGAAATCCACCGTGAGCTGAAGGTCGGGACGGCGTTTCGCAAGGTCGACGAAATCCCGTTCGACTTCAACCGCCGGCGCATGTCGGTGGTGGTCGAAGGGCGCGGTCAGCCCCATCAACTGATCTGCAAAGGCGCAGTGGAAGAGGTGCTGGCGGTGTGCAGCCGGGTGCGTCACGGTGAGGTCGACGAAGCCTTGAGCGATGAATTGCTGGCGAAAATCCGCCAGGTCACAGCAGCATTCAACGCTGAAGGCTTGCGCGTGGTGGCGGTGGCGGCACGCTCGATGCCGCAAGGTCGTGACACTTACAGCCTGAGCGATGAGCAGGAACTGACGCTGATCGGTTACGTGGCGTTCCTCGATCCGCCGAAGGAAAGCACGGCCCCCGCGCTCAAGGCCCTGGCCGAGCATGGCGTGGCGGTGAAAGTGCTGACCGGCGACAACGAACTGGTGACCGCCAAGATCTGCCGCGAAGTGGGCCTGGCCCAGCAAGGCCTGCTGATGGGCAACGACATCGAGCGCATGAGCGACGCCGAACTGGCAGTGGCGGTAGAGACCACCAACGTGTTTGCCAAGCTGACGCCGTCGCACAAGGAGCGCATTGTGCGCATCCTCAAGGGCAACGGCCACGTGGTCGGGTTCATGGGCGACGGCATCAACGACGCACCGGCACTGCGCACCGCAGACATCGGGATCTCCGTGGACAGCGCGGTGGACATCGCCAAGGAAGCGGCCGACATCATCCTGCTGGAAAAGAGCCTGATGGTGCTGGAGGAGGGCGTGCTGGAAGGGCGCCGCACCTTCGCCAACATGCTCAAGTACATCAAGATGACCGCCAGCTCGAACTTCGGCAACGTGTTCTCGGTACTGGTCGCCAGTGCGTTCATTCCGTTCCTGCCGATGCTGCCGATGCACCTGCTGGTGCAGAACCTGCTCTATGACATTTCGCAGATCGCGATCCCGTTCGACAACGTCGATGACGAGATGCTGAAACAGCCGCAACGCTGGCAGCCAGGGGACGTCGGGCGCTTCATGCTGTTCTTCGGCCCGATCAGTTCGATCTTCGATATCACCACGTTCGCCTTGATGTGGTACGTGTTCGATGCCAACACCCCGGATCACCAGACCCTGTTCCAGTCCGGCTGGTTCGTGGTCGGGCTGCTGACCCAGACGCTGATCGTGCACATGATCCGCACGCCGAAGATTCCGTTCCTGCAAAGCCGCGCGGCCATGCCGTTGCTGGTGATGACCGCAATCATCATGGCCGTGGGCATCTTCCTGCCGATGGGACCGCTGGCGCACTACTTCAAATTGCAGGCACTGCCGTCGATGTATTTCGTGTTCCTGCCGATGATCCTGCTGGCGTACATGGCGCTGACTCAGGCCGTCAAAGGTTTCTACATCCGCCGGTTCGGCTGGCAGTAACAGGAAAGATTCCCCCCTTGTGGGAGCAAGGGGGGCGGTCTCAGGGAGTTCGACATGCAAGCAATCAACAATCTCAACCTCGGCTCATTGCTCGACACGCTGGTCAGCCTCGGGGCGGCCTTCACCCTCGGCGGCCTGATCGGCTTCGAACGTCAGTACCGGCAACGCACGGCGGGTTTGCGCACCAACGTGCTGGTGGCGGTCGGTGCGGCGATTTTCGTCGACATGGCCAACCGGCTCGGCGGCGCCGATGGCGCGGTGCGGGTGGTCGCGTATGTGGTCTCCGGCATCGGTTTTCTCGGTGCCGGGGTGATCATGCGCGAAGAGGGTAACGTACGCGGGCTCAACACCGCCGCCACGCTGTGGACCTCGGCAGCGGTCGGCGCCTGCGCCGGTGCCGATTTGCTGGCCGAAGCGGTGCTGGGCACCTTGTTCGTGCTCGCCGCCAATACCTTGCTGCGGCCGATCGTCAACAACATCAACCGTCAGCCGCTGGATGTGGTGTCGGCGGAAGTCACCAACATCGTTTACGTCATCGCCCGGCGTTCCCAGCAGAAAGCCGTGTTCGCCTTGCTCGAGGCCGAACTGGAACGCAGCAATTACCCGGCCAGCGATGTCGATGTACATGCTTTCGGTACCGATGAAATCGAAATCGAAGCGACACTGGCGACCACTTCGGTGGACGGTGATGAATTGGATGCGCTGGTGGCACGAATCTCGACCTCGGCGCTGGTAGTGCAGGCGTTCTGGAGTCCGAGCACCACGGAGTAACTTTTTCAATCCGGATGAGTGACAGTGCTTTTCGGAAAAGTCCTACAGAGTGCATCCCGATGCTTGGGTAGTCTTGCCGCCACTTGAAGCGACTACCCGGACTCTCACGTTGACCGACAAAACCCTGCGCATCCTGATCGCCGACCTGCAGCATCTTCAGCGGATGAGGATCGAGCGCCTGTTCAATGGCCTCGATTACTACCGCATTGCACCGGCGCAAAACCTTGCCGAGCTGCTGACACTGGTCGATTACGCCTGCCAGCCGTTCGATGTCCTGGTGGTCAACGCCGAGCTGGCGGCCGGGATCGCGGACCGGCGTGGCCTTCTGTTCGATCAATCACAAATCCGGTGGGCGCTGATCTACGGTGAGCCGGCGGATTGCTCATGTGTTCCAGGGCATCTTGGGTCAAGGATCATCACCAGCCCTGAAGCCTTGCCTTCCATGGGCACCATCGAACAGTTGATGGCCTCGGTCGAGTCGTCGCCGCAGCGTTCTTCGTCCGCCTGCTCGGCGATTCTCTGGGGCGATCGCGCGCTTTATCACAGATCCGCAGATGGCGCACCTGTCAGATCTGACAGGTGATTCGCGGTACTTCCCGTGCAACAGTCGTTACGCCGCTACATATCGTCCCGTTCAGCGAGAGCGGTGGCGTCATTGTCATGTATTTGCACTTGGAGTGGCCATGAGTTCAGTACTGATAGCCGAAGACCATCCGGTGGTTGTCATTGCTATCCGAATTCTGCTGCAGGGGTTGGGTTACAAAGAGATTTACGAAGTGTCGAGTGGCGCCGGCGTCGTGCCGATGATCCGTGCACATCAACCCGATCTGGTTCTGCTCGACCTGGGGCTCGATAAAATGGGCGGTCTGCAAGTATTGGAGCATATCAAGGCGGTCGGACTGGTCTGCAAGACCGTGGTTTTTACCTCGGCGCCTGCGGAAACGTTCCTGAGACGCTGCCGGTATGCCGGTGCAATGGCATTTGTCGACAAGTCCGCCGATTTGAAACAACTGGAGAATGCCATCAAGGCCGTCCGTTCGGGCTACTGCTTTTTTCCTGCCCAGTCGGTGGACAGCGCAGGGCAACTCGATGGGCACAGTGATGAAGGCCGGCTGATTGAATCGCTGTCCGATCGCGAAATGGAAATCCTGAAGAAGCTGGCGCAAGGCATATCGAACAAGCAGATTGCCGCGGAGATGAACCGCAGCCACAAAACCATCAGTACCTACAAGACCCGTTTGATGCTCAAGCTCGGGATCAAATCGACAGTGATGTTGCGAGAGATTGCCCTGCGCCACCGTCTGCTCTGAAAGGATTCGCACGATGAGGACTTGGCGATTCATCCTCCTGCTGATGCTGTTGTTTGCAGGCGCAGTGCAGGCGGCGACAAGTGCGCAACGGCTGGAAATCGTCTCGCGCACCCGCCTGGAAGGCGTGCAGATTCGCCTTGATGAGCAGGACAGACAGTGGCTGAGTGCGCACCCGGTATTGCGTATCGGTGCCTCCTGGCCGGATTACCCGCCCTTCGAGTTGACCCGCAAGCGCCATGAGCTGGAGGGGCTGACGGCCGATTACGCTGACGCGATTGCACAGATTCTGAATATCCGTGTTGAAGTCTGGTGCTACGCCGACCGGGGAAGCGCCATGGCCGCGCTCAAGGCCGGGGAAGTGGACCTGCTGGGGACGTCGAACAACTTCGAACTCGCCGACCCGGACTTGATGTTGTCCCGCGCCTACGCCGAGGATCAGCCGATGTGGGTAACCCGGCTCGAAGACTCGTTGCCGGGCGACCTGGTCGGCAAACGCATCGCCATGGTGGATGACTACCTGCCAGCCTCGACCATCGAAGCGGCATACCCGCAAGCCTCCCTGCAGCATTACCGCTCGATTTTCGATGCTCTCGGTGCCGTGGCGTTCGGTCGGGATGATCTGTACCTGGGCGACTTCATCAGCGCCAGCTATCTGATCAACACTCATTTTCACAACGACCTGCGACTGGCCGGTACTTCGGGCCTTGACGCCAACCCGTTCGGCTTTTCCCTGGCTCGCAGCAACACGCGTTTGAAGCGCCTCGTCGACAAAGCCCTGCTGGCGATTCCCATGGAACAGCGCCTGGCGATGGAGCTGCGCTGGAGTGCCGGTCGCGCTGACAGGGCGGCGCAATCGCGGGTGAGCCTGAGTGACATCGAGCAACAGTGGCTGGATCAGCATCCGGTGGTGTGGGTCGGCGCTGTCGAGGATTTTGCGCCATTGACATTCTTCGACGCCGATGGCCACTTCAGTGGCTTGGCTGCCCAACTGCTCAACCTGATCAGTCAGCGCAGTGGCCTCACATTCCGGGTGGTGCGCGGTCAGTCTCTGGATCGTCAGGTTGAACAACTCAAGAGCGGGGAGCTGGATCTGTTGCCGGTGCTGACACCGAGTCGCGAGCGCGAAATGCAGATGCGGTTTACCCGGTCGTACGTCAACAGTCCCTTTGTTCTGATCACCGACTCGAAGGAGCAGGCGCCGCGCAGTCTGGACGAGATGACGGGCAAACGTCTGGCGCTCTATCGCGGCAATCCGCTGCGCGATTACCTGTTGGACCACGTGCCACAGATTCGCCTGATCGAGTTGTCCAGCCCGGCCGACGGCACGCAGGCGCTGCTTGCCGGGCAGGCCGATGCGACATTGAATTCGTTGCTGGTGGCGCGCTACCAGATTGACCGCCAGTACCGCGGTCGCTTGCGGATTGTCTCCACGCTGGGCGATCAGCCGGCCCGGGTTGCCATAGCCACAGCGCTCGATGCCCCCCAGTTGCATTCGATTCTGAACAAGGCACTGCTGAGCATTGCGCCACAGGAAATGGACGAGCTGGTTGCGCGCTGGAGTCATAACGTGGTGTTGCAGGACAGCTATTGGCAGCGTCATCGAGAGCAAATCCTGCGCGGGTTTGCCGTGGCCGCAGGGTTGCTGTTGCTGGCTCTGGTCTGGATAGGCTTTCAGCGCAGGCAGATCCGCCAGCGCCAGCAATGGCTGCGGCAGTTGCAGGAGGCCAAGGAGGCAGCCGATGACGCCAATCGTGCCAAGAGCACGTTCCTGGCGACCATGAGCCATGAAATCCGTACACCGATGAATGCCCTGATCGGCATGCTCGAACTGGCCCTCAAGCGTGCCGATGAAGGTGTGACCGATCGCCAGGCGATCGAAGTGGCGTCCAGCGCCGGGCAGCAGCTGCTGGCACTGATCGGCGATATTCTCGATATCGCACGCATCGAGGCGGGGCATTTGTCGCTGGTGCCCGAACGGGTCAATCTGCGTGAGGTGGTGGCGTCGGTGTGTCGGATCTTCGAAGGCCTGGCCCGGCAGAAGCCCTTATTGTGGAATGTAGAACTGGATGAGCGCAGCGACGTCGACGTGATGCTCGATCCCCTGCGTTTCAAGCAGATATTGTCGAATCTGCTGAGCAACGCGATCAAGTTCACCGACGACGGCGAGGTCAGCCTGCGCTTGCGAGTGTTCAGCGAGCAGGGCGGGCAGTTGGATGCGGGGGTGATCATTGAAGACAGTGGCCGGGGCATCAGTGCCGAGGATCAGCAGCGGTTGTTCAGTCCGTTTGTACAGGTCGGCGAACATCAGTCTGTAGTGCATGGCGGTTCTGGTCTGGGGCTGGTGATCAGCCGCAGCCTGTGCCGGATGATGGGGGGTGAGCTGTGGATGAGCAGCGAGCCGGGAAGGGGTACGCAGGTCATGCTGCGGCTGGAATTGCCTGTGCCGCAGCCGCTCGTGCAAGAGGTGGCACCCGCGTCAGCGACGGCGACGGCGACGGTAAAGTCGCTGAACGTGCTGGTGGTGGATGACCATCCGGTAAATCGCCTGTTGCTGTGCCGACAGTTGAGTGAGCTCGGGCATTGCGCCATTGACTCTGCTGGCGGTGAAGAGGGGCTGGCGCTGTGGCGCGGGCAATCCTTCGATGCATTGATCACCGACTGCAACATGCCGGGGCTCAACGGTTATGCGCTGACAAGAGCAGTGCGTCAGGAAGAAGCCGCGACGGGCAGGGCGCCTTGTCTGATCCTCGGATTTACCGCCAATGCGCAGATGGAAGAAAAGCAGCGATGCCTGGCGGCCGGAATGGATGATTGCCTGTTCAAGCCGGTTCTGCTGCGCGAATTGAGCCAGGCGCTGATGGTCGCCACATCCGGGGGAACACAGGTCGAGAGTGTGGACGATCCGGCAGTGGCCGAGTTCGATCTGAGTGCGCTGTTACAACTGGCAGGCGCGGATAACCCGCTGATCGAGCAATTGCGTGAGGAGGTGCTGGGCAGCCTGCGCATTGACCTCGAACGTCTGGACGAATCAGGTCGCAAAGGTGACCGCGCCGGTTTGCGTGATCTGGCTCACCACGTCACAGGCGGGGCGCACATGATCGGTGCCGAGCGGGTGGTCTCGGCATGTCGGGTACTCGAGCAGGCCTGCCGGGCCGATGAGCCCGAAGCGGCATTGAAGGCCGCCATCGATTCGCTGCGCGTGGCCATGCACGACCTCGCGCAGCAGCTTCAGGCCTGATCGATCAGTCCCACTGTGGCGCAATGCCTTTGGGGCTGGTCAGGCGATGGCCGCGATCCAGGGTGGCGATCAGCGCCATGTCGGCGTCGCTCAGGGTCAGCGCCGTGGCGCCGAGGTTGCCTTGCAGGTTGGCGCGTTTGGTCGACGACGGAATCACCGCGTAACCCGATTGCATCGCCCACGCCAGGGTGACCTGCGCCGGGGTGGCTTGCAGACGCTCGGCGATCTGCACGATCAGCGGATCCTTCAACACTTCGCCATAGGCCAGGGTCATGTACGACGTGATCTGGATGCCCTGACTCTGGGCGAATTCCACGACCTTGCGGTTTTGCAGGTACGGGTGCAATTCGATCTGATTGGTAGCGATATTTTCCGCGCCGACCGCAGCAATCGCCTGTTTCATCAGGTCGATGGTGAAGTTGGACACGCCGATCTGTCGGGTCAGGCCCAGGCGTCTGGCTTCCAGCAGCGCGCCCATGAATGCTTCGACCGGTACCTGATCTTCCGGCGACGGCCAGTGGATCAGCGTCAGGTCGAGGTAGTCGGTCTGCAGCTTTTGCAGGCTCTCCCTGAGGCTTTCGATCAGACGATCCTTGGCGAAGTTGGCGATCCAGATCTTGCTGGTGATGAACAGTTCATCGCGGGCGATGCCACTGGCGGCAATGGCCTCGCCTACGTCGGCTTCGTTTTCGTAGATCTGCGCGGTGTCGATGACCCGGTAACCGAGTTCAAGGGCAGTGCTCACCGAATCGATGACCACCTGGCCTTGCAAGCGAAACGTACCAAGACCGAAAGCGGGAACAGACATGCAGGACTCCAGGGTAACAGTGGGAATGGGCAGGAGTATCCGCGTCTGATTCCTTGGGAAAAACCGCTGTCGGGGCAAAGTACTGTTGACTGAAAGTCACGAATCACGACAGTTGGATATTGTTCTATCAGTAGGACGATGAGGGCGGTTTTGGCTGACTAGTACTGAATACGTGGCGAATTTATGATCGACCCATGATCAACCTGATTGCGGAGTCCACCATGAAAAAACTCATCGGTATTTACACCAGCCCTCGCGGCCATTGGGTCGGCGATGGGTTCCCGGTGCGTACCCTGTTTTCCTACGACAACCTTGGTCAGCACATTAGCCCGTTCCTGCTGCTGGATCACGCCGGGCCTGCGCAATTCACCCCGACCACCGAGCGACGCGGCGTGGGTCAGCATCCGCACCGTGGCTTCGAAACCGTGACCATCGTTTACGAAGGCGAAGTGCAGCACCGCGACTCCACCGGCAGCGGCGGCACCATCGGCCCGGGGGATGTGCAGTGGATGACCGCCGCTTCCGGAATCCTGCACGAGGAATTCCACTCGGAAAACTTCGCCCGAACCGGCGGTAACCTGGAAATGGTGCAACTGTGGGTCAACCTGCCGGCCAAGGACAAAATGGCCGCGCCCGGCTACCAGACCATTCTGGACAGTGACATCCCGAACATCGCACTCACGGGCGGCGCCGGCAGCCTGCGTCTGATCGCCGGTGAGTTCGATGGTCACAAGGGCCCGTCCCGCACGTTCACGCCCATCGATGTGTGGGATCTGCGGCTGAACGCTGGCAAGTTGCTCTCGCTGAATCTGCATGAAGGCCGTAACACCGCATTGGTGGTCTTGAAGGGTTCGGTACAGATCAACGGTGGGGAGTCGATGCGCGAAGGCCAGTTGGCGCTGTTCGAGCGTGATGGCGATCGCATCACCCTTGAAGCCAGCCAGGACGCGGTGGTGCTGCTGCTCAGCGGCGAGCCGATCGACGAACCGATCGTCGGCCACGGCCCGTTCGTGATGAACACCGAGCAGGAAATCCACCAGGCCTTCGCCGACTTCCAGTCCGGCCGCTTCGGCCAGATGCACGGCTGAAAATCCCGGCAGGCGCCACGTGCGCCGGCCGGTTTTTTTTGAGCGTGCGCAGCGGCGTTCATCTCGCCAAATCAATTACTCCTACACTGAGCCCAATCTGTGCGATCTTCTCGCGACTGGCCCCTGTCGGAGTTGTTTGATGCTGTCTCTGCTCACCGATCATCCGTTGTTTTGCGCCCTGATTCTGATCCTGATCGATCTCGGTCTGTGGCGCCTGATCAGCGCCCACGGCAGCGCGTGGAAACTGTTGGTGCGGGTGCTGATTTTTGCCCTGTTCAGCATCTTGTTGTTCAACGAAGGGCTCAACCCGATGGAGCCCGCACCGTGGGCCGACAACGTACCGTTGCACCTGGCGGCGACCGGGCTGCAGATCGGCTGGTGGCTGTTCGGCGCTCGGACCCTGACGGTGTTGATCGGCGCGGTGATGATGCAGCGGGTCGGGCACACCGGGCGGTTGTTGCAGGATCTGCTCGGTGCGGTGATCTTCCTGATTGCGATCATCGCGGCACTGGCCTACGTACTGGATCTGCCGGTCAAGGGCGTGCTGGCAACGTCCGGGGCGCTGGCGATCATCGTCGGGCTGGCGTTGCAGAGCACTTTGAGCGACGTGTTTTCCGGGATCGTGCTCAACACCACCAAGCCTTATCAACTGGATGACTGGATCTCCATCGACGGCACCGAAGGCCGGGTTACCGACATCGACTGGCGCGCCACGCGCCTGCAAACCAGTCAGGGCAGCATGGCGGTGATTCCCAACTCGCTGGCGGCCAAGGCCAAGATCATCAACTTCAGCCGGCCGAGCAATATGTTCGGGGTTGCCGTCAGCGTGCAGGTCAGCCCGCATGCGCGGCCCGGTTCGGTGATCGATGCCCTGGAGCGGGCGATGCAGGGCTGTCGCCAATTGCTGGAGAGCCCCGCGCCGAGTGTCGCGCTGAAGAGCTCCAGCAGTGCCGGCAGCGAATATGAAATCAGCGGGTTTGTCGCCTCAATGAGCGAAAAGCGCGTGGTGCGCAATCAGCTGTTCGACCTGGCGTACCGGCATCTGCAAGCATCCGGGGTCAATCTGCTGTCGAGCAATGAGCCCGGCGTGCCGAGCAATCTCTCACGCCCGCGGGCGCTGCTCGACAGTTCGCCGATTTTTTCCACGCTGCGTCAGGAAGAGAAAGAAACGTTCAGCCAGAACATGACCCTGCAGACCTTCCGTGCCGGCGAGATGATCCTGGCGGGCGGCGAGGTCAGCGATCACCTGTTCATCATCGAGTCCGGCGTGGTGTCGGTGACGCTCAAACGCCACGGCACGCCGTTCGAGTCCGGGCGGATGGGGCCGGGTGAAGTGATCGGCGAGGCGGGTATTGTGTCCGATACGTCGTTGCCGGCCGACTTCTCGGCAAAAACCTTTTGCGCGTTGTACCGCATCGAGAAGTCCTATCTCAAACCGTGCCTGGACGCCCGCCACGACGTCAACGACGCGATGAAGGCGCTGCTTGATTTCCGCCTGCACAAGGCGCAATCCCTGACGGAAGAAATGCCGGTGGCGGTGCCGAAAAAAGGTTTCCTGCAGTGGCTGCGCAACCGCGTGTGAGTGGTGGATCCGACGCAACCGTTGTGCAGGGCTGATGTCACAGTTTTTATCGGTCAATGGCAGGAGCCCGGACGATGAAAAAAATGCGCATTGCCACGTTCAACGTCAACGGTCTGCGTGCCCGTCTGCCGAACCTGCTGGAGTGGCTCAAGCGCGAGCAGCCGGACATCGCCTGTCTGCAGGAGCTCAAGCTGGTGGACAGTGCGTTTCCTGCCGCCGAGCTGGAGGCCGCCGGCTACGGTGCCATCTGGCACGGCCAGGCGTCATGGAACGGTGTGGCGATTCTTGCCCGTGATGCGCAACCGCTGGAGAGCCGGCGCGGTCTGCCCGGCGATCCCGACGATAAACACAGTCGCTACCTCGAAGCGGCGGTGCACGGGGTGTTGGTGGGGTGCCTGTACCTGCCCAATGGCAATCCGCAACCGGGGCCGAAGTTCGACTACAAACTGGCCTGGTTCGAGCGCCTGATCAAATACGCCCGGGATCTGCAAAGCAGCGATCACCCGGTGGTGCTGGCCGGCGATTACAACGTGGTGCCCACGGATCTGGATATCTACAACACCCGTTCGTGGCTCAAGGATGCGCTGTTGCAACCGCAAAGCCGCGAGTGCTATCAGCGCCTGCTGGATCAGGGCTGGACGGACTCTTTGCGGCATCTGCATCCCGAAGATCGGCTGTACACCTTCTGGGACTATTTCCGTCAGCACTGGCAGAAGAACTCCGGGCTGCGGATCGACCATCTGCTGCTCAATCCAAAGCTGAAACCTTATCTGCACGAGGCCGGTGTGGATGCCTGGGTGCGTAATGAACCGCATGCCAGCGACCACGCGCCGACGTGGATTTGCATCGATTCGCGTAAAAGACGCTAGCCGGTGATTGGTTAATTCAATTGTCGATTCGAGCCCAGGATCCCGTATACAGGGCGAACATCGGCGGAACGATCCGCGCCCCCATGCAAAAGGACCCAGCAATGAGCGAGCCACGCCTGACGAATCTGAAACAGTATTTGCAACGCCTGGGATTCGATGTGCCCCCGACACCGACCCTTGAAACCCTGCGCCTGTTGCAACTGCGCCATACCGGCGCCTTTCCTTTCGAAAACCTGTCGACGCTCAGTGGCGAGCCCGTCCTGATCGATCTGCCGTCCATCGAACGCAAAGTCTTTCATGACGCCCGGGGCGGTTACTGCTACGAGCTGAACAACCTGTTTCTGGCGTTGCTGTTGGAGCTGGGGTTCGATGCGCGGGGGATCAGCGGGCGAGTGGTCATGAATCAGCCCGAGGGCAGCTGGACGGCGCGCACCCACCGCTTGAGCCTGGTGACCATTGACGACGTGCGCTACATCACCGACGTCGGCTTCGGTGGCATGGTGCCGACCGCACCGCTGGTGCTCGATACCGAGGCTGAGCAATTCACGCCGCACGAGCCGTATCGCATCGAAGTGCAGGCCGATGGCTACATGCTGCGGGCCAGGGTCGCTGGCGAATGGCGGCCGATGTACCTGTTCGACCTGCAACGCCAGGAAGACATCGATTACACCCTCGGCAATTGGTACGTCTCGACCCACCCGGACTCGCCATTCGCCCAGCGCCTGATGGTGGCGCGTACCGGCGACGGCTGGCGGCGTACGATGAACAACGGCAGTTTCGCCATTCACCGCATCGGCGCCGAGAGCGAGCGGCGCGAAGTGACGGATGTCGATGAGTTGATTGAATTGCTGGAACGGGAATTTGGCCTGCGCTTGCCGCACCAGCCTGGTGCGCGAGAGGCTCTGGCGCGCTTGATTCAGCCAGTTTGAACGCTACGGTTTGACGTCCGGTTCCAGTACCCGCCGGATCTCGTTCACGGCCGCCGACAGTTTTTTCTCAAGGCTCTTGAGGTCGGTGGCGGTGATGCCTTGCTTGAATTGCCCGCTGGAATGTTCGAGTTCATCGGTTGCGCCACGGCTGTTAAGCAATGCGTGGCGCAGGGTGTTGTTGATCACCGTCTGATACCCAAACCCTTCCTCTTCGGCGACCGTACGTGCCGCTTCGATGACCGCATCATCAAGCATGATGGTGATGCGCGTTTTACCCTTGGTGGGCGCACTGGCGCCGCGTTTACCTTCGCTGAAATCGTATTCATCTTTCATTGATCACCTCTGCGCAAAGTTGCCATTGCTCGCTGGGCTCGAACGCGTTGGCAGCATTCTTGCTTTTGTCGAACTGAATCTTGAATGACTTCATTATGCATATTTTATATGTATAAAAAGTGCGGCCGCGCCGTCGGTCGCCGTGAACACTTCAGCCTGGGCGGATAAAACGTGAACTCGATTGGGGATGTGTTGCCGGATTTGTGGGGGGATGAAAGCAGCGGGATAGAAGGTGGGGTGGCTGGCTAACCATTATGTGACTGATAAGTTGTATACAAGTCTATGGACATTTGTCCTGACTCTTGCATACAGTGTGTGCATAACAAAAACCAGGGAACTCCCCCACCATGAAAACGCCCCATGTTTCACACCAACGGCCCGAGGACGAGAATCTCGGGGTCGGCGCGAATATGGCTTACGGCCTGCAACACGTTCTGACCATGTATGGCGGTATCGTCGCGGTGCCACTGATCATCGGTCAGGCCGCCGGGCTGTCGCCGGCGGACATCGGTCTGTTGATTGCTGCTTCATTGTTTGCGGGGGGGCTGGCCACGTTGCTGCAAACCCTGGGTTTACCGTTTTTCGGATGTCAGTTGCCGCTGGTGCAGGGCGTGTCGTTCTCTGGCGTTGCCACGATGGTGGCGATTGTCAGCAGCGGCGGGGAGGGCGGCTTCCAGTCGGTGCTCGGCGCGGTGATTGCGGCGTCGTTGATCGGCTTGCTGATCACCCCGGTGTTCTCGCGCATCACCAAGTTCTTCCCGCCGCTGGTCACGGGTATCGTGATCACCACCATCGGCCTGACGCTGATGCCGGTGGCCGCACGCTGGGCCATGGGCGGCAACAGTCATGCGCCTGACTTCGGCAGCATGCAGAACATCGGTCTGGCGGCGGTCACGCTGGTGCTGGTGTTGTTGCTGAGCAAGGTCGGCAGCTCCACCATTTCGCGTCTGTCGATCCTGTTGGCCATGGTGATCGGCACGGTGCTGGCGGTGTTCCTCGGCATGGCGGACTTCTCCAACGTCACCCAAGGCCCGATGTTCGGCTTCCCGACACCGTTCCATTTCGGCATGCCGACCTTCCACTTCGCCGCGATCCTGTCGATGTGCATCGTGGTCATGGTGACCCTGGTGGAAACCTCGGCGGACATCCTGGCGGTCGGTGAAATCATCGGCACCAAGGTCGATTCCAAACGCCTGGGCAACGGCCTGCGGGCGGACATGCTGTCGAGCATGTTCGCGCCGATCTTCGGCTCGTTCACTCAAAGCGCCTTCGCCCAGAACGTCGGGCTGGTGGCGGTGACCGGCATCAAGAGCCGCTATGTGGTGGCAACCGGCGGCATCTTCCTGGTGATCCTCGGCCTGCTGCCGTTCATGGGCCGGGTCATCGCAGCCGTGCCGACTTCGGTACTCGGCGGTGCCGGTATCGTGCTGTTCGGCACCGTGGCGGCGAGCGGGATCCGCACGCTGTCCAAGGTCGATTACCGCAACAACGTCAACCTGATCATCGTCGCCACCTCGATCGGCTTCGGCATGATCCCGATTGCCGCGCCGAACTTCTACGACCACTTCCCGAGCTGGTTCGCGACCATTTTCCATTCGGGCATCAGTTCGTCGGCGATCATGGCGATCCTGTTGAACCTGGCGTTCAA
Source organism: Pseudomonas sputi (assembly GCF_021603585.1). GTDB lineage: Bacteria > Pseudomonadota > Gammaproteobacteria > Pseudomonadales > Pseudomonadaceae > Aquipseudomonas > Aquipseudomonas sputi. The sequence goes on from NZ_BQHI01000009.1 coordinate 32,656, forward strand.
CCACTTCACGGCGGGCAACTCGGATCAGCAGTCGGTGTTTGCGGCGGCAGAAGAGCGGACCCTGCGTTATCGCGATCTGGCGGCGCTGCGTGAAGGCGACTACTTCAGCGACGGCAAGCTGCATGACTGCGACGGCAACGAAGTGCCGGTGATCGATCCGGATTCGGACCACGGTCATGGCGCGCCGAAGGCACATGCCAAGAGCAGCGAGCACGTCTGACTGCTGTTCCTGAATAGAAAAGGGCCGATCAGTTGCGAAACTGATCGGCCCTTTTTCTATGGCGCCGCTTTTTCAGCGCCCACAAAAAACCCCTGAATCTTTCGATTCAGGGGTTCTGTATTTGGCTCCACAACCTGGACTCGAACCAGGGACCCAGTGATTAACAGTCACTTGCTCTACCAACTGAGCTATTGCGGAATTGGTGCGTATGTTACTGATTTAAAAAGACTAGTCAAGCGCGAGATGTAAATTTGTTGGAAAGGTCAGGACGGGCGGCGCTTTATCGGCAATTGGCGGTTACCAGAAGGCCACCAGAGGTCTACCATGGCCGCCCGGAAGTGGTGACACGCGCTGCCGGCCATTCGCCGAAAAGGTATGCGCCATGAATAGCCCCATCCTCACCCATTGTCCTGTCGAGGTGTTCGCATGAGCACCGCGCAAATCAGTCTGCCCAAAGGCGTTGGCCCGCACGCCGAAAAGCTTTACGACGCGATTACTCAGGCCGGTACGGCTGAAGAGCTGAACCGCGCAGGCGGCAAGGCCGAAGGTTTTGTCCTCGGCCTGGAAAGCACCAAGGCGATCAAAAGCCAGGTCGCCGAATCGCTCTATGTCGTTTATGACGACGCGGCGACTCAGCGTGCAGCGGAGCTGGTTTAACCGCCGAAGGTGAAGGTGCCGAGCATCAGCTTGGCGTAGAGCATCGTCGCGCCCAGTTGCACCAGCCACAGCGCCAGCCCGCCGAGAAACACCCCGGCCGCGACTTGCAGTACCAGATTATTGCCGCGTTTGGCCGGGGCGCGAGGGATGAAGTCATCCAGATCGTCGCGGTCGGCGCGCAGGTCATCGTTTTTCATGTCGGTTCTCTGAAATATCGTCTGTGTGCAGTCTAGAGGCTGTAGCGGTATTTCTTCAGACAAATAAAAACGGGAGGCCCGAAGGCTTCCCGTTTTCAGTGCTGCGCCGGATCAGATGACCTGAACGATGGCGTCCGTCACGGCTTCAATGTTGCTCTGGTTCAGCGCGGCGACGCAGATGCGGCCGGTGTCCAGGGCGTAGATGCCGAACTCGTTGCGCAGGCGGTGAACCTGTTCGGTGGTCAGGCCGGAGTAGGAGAACATGCCGCGCTGACGACCGACGAAGCTGAAGTCACGCTGCGGGGCTTTCTTCGCCAGCAGAGCAACCATCTGCTCGCGCATGCCGCGAATGCGCAGGCGCATTTCAGCCAGTTCGGCTTCCCACTGAGCGCGCAGTTCCGGGCTGTTGAGCACAGCGGCGACGATGCTTGCGCCGTGAGTAGGCGGGTTGGAGTAGTTGGTGCGGATCACGCGTTTGACTTGCGACAGTACGCGGGCGCTTTCTTCTTTCGATTCGCTGATGATCGACAACGCACCGACGCGCTCGCCGTACAGCGAGAACGACTTGGAGAACGAGCTCGATACGAAGAAGGTCAGGCCGGACTCGGCGAACAGACGCACGGCAGCGGCGTCTTCGGCGATGCCGTCACCGAAACCCTGGTAAGCCATGTCGAGGAACGGCACGTGACCTTTGGCCTTGACTGCTTCCAGCACGTTGTTCCAGTCCGCCGGGCTCAAATCGACGCCGGTCGGGTTGTGGCAGCAAGCGTGCAGTACGACGATCGAGCCGTTCGGCAGGGCATTGAGGTCTTCCAGCAGGCCGGCACGGTTCACGTCGTGGGTGGCGGCGTCGTAGTAGCGGTAGTTCTGCACCGGGAAACCGGCGGTTTCGAACAGCGCGCGATGGTTTTCCCAGCTCGGGTCGCTGATCGCCACGACGGCATTGGGCAGCAGTTGCTTGAGGAAGTCGGCACCGATTTTCAGTGCGCCGGTGCCGCCTACGGCCTGGGTGGTGACAACGCGGCCCGCCGCCAGCAGCGGCGAGTCATTGCCGAACAGCAGTTTTTGCACGGCCTGGTCGTAGGCCGCGATACCGTCGATCGGCAGGTAGCCGCGCGAGGCGTGCTGAGCGGCGCGAAGGGTTTCGGCTTCGATGACGGCGCGCAGGAGTGGAATTCGCCCCTCTTCGTTGCAGTACACACCCACCCCGAGATTGACCTTATTGGTCCGGGTATCGGCGTTGAATGCTTCGTTGAGGCCCAGGATTGGATCGCGGGGTGCCATTTCGACAGCGGAGAACAGGCTCATTTTTACGGCGGCTCTGAATGGAGAGTGGAGGGACGTGTCGCGCTCCAGCCGAATGCACTAGAGCGGTGCACAAACGGGGAGCTAGTATAGAGGCCATCATCGATCAATGGCGACAGGCGATTCGGCTTTTAAGGTAAGTTTTTCCGATTATTTCTCGACCGTTAGTCGAATGGATCTGTCGGAGACTTTACCGGATGTAGGACGTTTGCCTTGAAAGGCGAGGCAATCGGCTCCACATTCAGCACAATCTTCGTTTTTTCTTGCGCGACATCGGTCGTTTGCGGTCTTTCTCGTGGTGCTGCGGTTTGCCCGTCGCGTCTCGATTCCAGAGGTGTTTATGTCTGAATTCCAGCTCGTCACCCGTTTCGACCCCGCCGGCGATCAACCCGAAGCCATTCGCCTGATGGTCGAAGGCATCGAAGCCGGGCTGTCGCACCAGACGCTGCTCGGGGTGACCGGGTCGGGCAAGACCTTCAGCATCGCCAACGTGATCGCCCAGGTGCAGCGTCCGACCCTGGTGCTGGCACCCAACAAGACCCTGGCCGCGCAGTTGTACGGCGAGTTCAAGTCGTTCTTCCCGAACAACGCCGTCGAGTATTTCGTTTCCTACTACGACTACTACCAGCCCGAAGCCTACGTGCCGTCGTCCGACACCTTCATCGAGAAGGATGCGTCGATCAACGATCACATCGAGCAGATGCGTCTGTCGGCCACCAAGGCGTTGCTGGAGCGCAAGGACGCGATCATCGTCACCACGGTGTCGTGTATCTACGGTCTGGGCAGCCCGGAAACCTATTTGAAAATGGTCTTGCACGTCGATCGCGGCGACAAGCTCGACCAGCGTGCGCTGGTGCGGCGTCTGGCCGACCTGCAATACACCCGCAACGACATGGATTTCGCCCGCGCAACCTTCCGCGTGCGCGGCGATGTGATCGACATCTACCCGGCCGAATCCGACCTCGAAGCGATCCGTATCGAGTTGTTCGATGACGAGGTGGAAAGCATTTCCGCGTTCGACCCTCTGACCGGCGAAGTCATCCGCAAGCTGCCGCGCTTCACCTTCTACCCGAAAAGCCACTACGTGACGCCCCGGGAAACCCTGCTCGACGCCATCGAGGGGATCAAGGTCGAGTTGCAGGAGCGCCTGGAATACCTGCGCAACAACAACAAACTGGTGGAAGCCCAGCGTCTGGAACAGCGCACCCGCTTCGACCTGGAGATGATCCTCGAACTCGGTTACTGCAACGGCATCGAAAACTACTCGCGCTACCTGTCGGGCCGTCCGGCCGGTGCGGCGCCGCCGACGCTCTACGATTACCTACCCGCCAACGCGTTGCTGGTGATCGACGAATCCCACGTCAGCGTGCCGCAGGTCGGCGCGATGTATAAGGGTGATCGCTCGCGCAAAGAGACGCTGGTGGAGTACGGTTTCCGCCTGCCATCGGCGCTGGACAACCGGCCGATGCGCTTCGACGAGTGGGAGGGGGTAAGCCCGCAAACCATTTTCGTCTCGGCCACCCCCGGCAACTACGAAGCCGAGCACGCCGGGCGGGTGATCGAACAGGTTGTGCGCCCGACCGGGCTGGTCGACCCGCAGGTTGAAGTGCGCCCGGCGTTGACTCAGGTCGACGATCTCTTGTCGGAAATCACCAAGCGCGTGGCCGTGGAGGAGCGGGTTCTGGTCACCACGCTGACCAAACGCATGGCCGAAGACCTGACCGATTACCTGGCCGATCACGGCGTGCGCGTGCGTTATCTGCACTCGGACATCGACACCGTCGAGCGGGTCGAAATCATCCGTGACCTGCGTCTGGGCACCTTTGACGTGCTGGTGGGGATCAACCTGCTGCGTGAAGGCCTGGACATGCCGGAAGTGTCGCTGGTGGCGATCCTCGATGCGGACAAGGAAGGCTTCCTGCGTTCCGAGCGTTCGCTGATCCAGACCATCGGCCGTGCGGCGCGTAACCTCAATGGGCGGGCTATTCTCTATGCTGATCGCATCACCGGTTCGATGGAGCGGGCGATTGGCGAAACCGAGCGCCGTCGCGACAAGCAGATCGCCTTCAACCTGGCCAACGGCATCACGCCGAAGGGCGTGTTCAAGGACGTCGCCGACATCATGGAAGGCGCCACCGTGCCCGGTTCGCGCAGCAAGAAGCGCAAAGGCATGGCCAAGGCCGCCGAAGAAAACGCCAAGTACGAGGCCGAACTGCGCTCGCCGAGCGAGATCACCAAGCGCATCCGCCAACTGGAAGAGAAGATGTACCAGCTGGCCCGGGACCTGGAATTCGAAGCGGCAGCACAGATGCGCGACGAAATCGCCAAGCTGCGTGAGCGGCTGTTGGCCGTCTGACGGATCGTTCCCACGTTCTGCGTAGGAATGCAGCCCTGGACGCTCTGCGTCCGCTCAAGGTTAATGTGCCTCGCCGGCCTTCAGTCCGGCGGGCAGTTTCTTGGTCAGCAAAATCGCCAACATGCTGATTCCCAGCGCAATCCCGACAAAATGAAACGCATCGTTGTAGGCCATGATCAGTGCCTGCTGATGAACGATTTCACTCAACTTGCCCAAAGCCGCCGTGTCACTGCCGAACCGATCAGTCATCGAGGCCAGGCGTTCGGCCACCTGCGGATTGGTCGGCACCACCGCTTCACGCAGGTAATCGAAGTAGGTCTTGGTGCGCGCATCCAGCAGGGTGGCGAGCAGCGCGATGCCGATGGCGCCGCCGAGGTTGCGCAAAATGTTGAACAGGCTCGATGCCGAGCCCGCGTCCTGCGGCAGGATGTACGCCGTGGCGATCAGCGAAATGGTCACCATGATCAGCGGCTGACCCAGCGCGCGGATGATCTGGATCTGGTTGAACTGCGGCCCGGCGAAATCCGGGTTGAGCACCCCGGATGAAAAACTCGCCAGCCCGAACAGGCCGAAACCGATCGTGCACAGCCATTTCGGCGAGACGAATTTCATCAGTTTCGGCACCAGCGGAATCAGGAACAGCTGTGGCACGCCCATCCACATGATCACTTCGCCGATCTGCAGGGCGTTGTAGTTCTGGATCTGCGCCAGGTACAGCGGCAGCAGATAGATCGAACCGTACAGCCCAACGCCCATGCCGAGGCTGGAAATACTCGACAGCCCGAAATTGCGATTGCGCAGGATGCCGAGGTTGATCAGCGGGTTGGGTTTGGAAATCTGCACGATGACGAAGGTGATCAGGCTCAGCAGGGCGATGCTGCCCAGCGTCACGATCAGGCTCGACTCGAGCCAGTCCTTGCGATGGCCTTCCTCAAGAAAAACCTGCAGGCAACCGAGGCCGACACCTAGCGTCAGAATGCCGGTGTAATCGGTGCTTTTCAGCAGCTCCCAGTGCGCTTCTTTCTTCTCCAGGCCGTACATCAGTCCGGCGATCATGATCAGTCCCGGCGGAATGTTGATATAGAAGATGTACTCCCAGCCCCAGTTTTCCGTAAGCCAGCCGCCCAGCGTCGGGCCGATGGACGGGGCGAAGGTGGCGGTCATGGCAAACATCGCCATGCCTTTGGCGCGGTGGTGTTCGGGGAGTTTGATCAGGGTCAGGGTGAACGCCAGCGGGATCAGCGCGCCGCCGGTGAAGCCCTGCATGGCGCGAAACACGATCATGCTCTCCAGGCTCCAGGCCATCGAGCACAACAGCGAAGAAATCAGAAAACCCAGCGACACCCACACCGCCAGTCGCCGGGCCGACAGCAACTGCACCAGCCAGGCGGTCAGCGGAATCATGATGATTTCCGCCACCAGATAAGAGGTGGAAATCCACGAGCCTTCTTCCAGCGTCGCCGACAGGGCGCCCTGAATGTCCTTGAGCGAGGAGTTGGTGATCTGGATGTCGAGCACCGCCATGAAGGCGCCGAGCATCACGCTCATCACCGCGATCCAGTCCCGCCGGGTCGGTTCGCCGACCGGGCGGATCAGCGAATCACCGGACATTGTCCGGGGCGTCTTTGATGTTCACGGTGGCGGTGACGGACATGCCCGGACGGATCTTGCCGTGCAGCGGGTTATCGGCCTTGAAGGTCAGCTTGACCGGAATCCGCTGTACCACCTTGGTGAAGTTGCCGGTGGCGTTGTCCGGCGGCAACAGGCTGAACTGCGCGCCGGAGGCTGCGAACAGGCTGTCGACCCGGGCTTCGATCGGCGTATCGCCATAGGCATCGAAGACCAGTTCGGCCTTCTGGCCCGGCTGCATGTGACCGATCTGGGTTTCCTTGAAGTTGGCCTGCACCCAGATGTCTTCGTCCGGAACGATCGACAAAAGATAGGCCCCGGCCTGCACCACTTGACCATTGCGCGCGGCACGCTGACCGATCAGGCCGCTGATCGGTGCATGGATTTCACTGCGGGTCAGGTTCAGTTCAGCCTGGGCGAGGTCGGCGCGGGCGTTGGCGATCTGCGCATCGAGGCGTTTGATCTCGGCCGTCAGCGCGTTGACTTGCTGGCGCTGGCTTTGGGCATCGGCCTGGGCCTTGGCCACTTGCGAGCGGGCAATATGGGCGTCGGCGGAGAGGGTGGTGACCCGCTCCTCGGAGACGTAGCCGGGTTTGCGCAGGGTTTCTGCCCGCGACAAATCCATCTGCGAGCGCCCGAGGGTGGCTTGTGTGGATGCCACTTGCGCATCGCTGGCGGCGATCAGGCTCGATTGCTGAGTCAATTTGCTCTGGGCCTGCAGGCGTTCGGCTTCGCGGGTGGCGAGGGCGGCATTGGCGCGATCGACGGCGAGACGGAAATCATTCGGTTCGAGACGGATCAGCAACTGGCCTTTTTCCACATGCTGGTTGTCCTGCACCAGCACTTCGTCGATGCGTGCGCTCAACTGGCTCGACACGCGGGTGATTTCACCCTGGACATAGGCGTTGTCGGTGCTTTCATAAAAGCGTCCCTTGAAAAACCAATGGGCGAAAAAGCCCCCGGCAATCAACAGGACCAGCAGCAGGAAAATCAACAGGCGACGCTTGAGTTGGGCAGGCATGGGCAAACTGCAGTCGAGTAATTGTAAGGAAAGTTATCAGCGGGCGAATCTGGCATACAGCCGATGAACGGTAAATGCCGTCTGGTGATATTCGGCCATTCACCTCGGCCAACGGGCGTTCCAGACGCAACCTTGGCTTAAATGCCCTGCCCGCTGGAGCGGGGCGGGTGTCGCCTGTTACCATTCGCCGCTTGATCGTTCTTTGCTTTTCATTCTTTTCGAGACATGCCATGACCACCGTCCGCACTCGCATCGCGCCATCGCCTACCGGGGATCCCCACGTAGGTACCGCTTACATCGCACTGTTCAACTACTGCTTTGCCAAGCAGCACGGCGGTGAGTTCATCCTGCGCATTGAAGACACCGATCAATTGCGTTCGACCCGCGAGTCCGAACAGCAGATCTTCGACGCCCTGCGCTGGCTGGGCATCGACTGGAGCGAAGGCCCGGACGTCGGCGGCCCGCACGGCCCGTACCGGCAGAGCGAGCGCGGCGATATCTACCAGAAGTACTGCCAGCAACTGGTCGACATGGGCCATGCCTTCCCGTGCTTCTGCACCGCCGAAGAGCTGGACCAGATGCGCGCCGAGCAAATGGCTCGCGGCGAAACCCCGCGTTACGACGGCCGTGCGCTGCTGCTGTCCAAGGAAGAAGTTGCCCGTCGCCTGGCTGCCGGCGAGCCGCACGTGATCCGCATGAAAGTGCCGAGCGAAGGCGTCTGCGTGGTGCCGGACATGCTGCGTGGCGATGTCGAGATCCCGTGGGATCGCATGGACATGCAAGTGCTGATGAAAACCGACGGCCTGCCAACCTACTTCCTGGCCAACGTGGTCGACGACCACCTGATGGGCATCACCCACGTATTGCGTGGTGAAGAGTGGCTGCCATCGGCGCCGAAACTGATCCTGCTTTATGAGTACTTCGGCTGGGAACAACCGGAGCTGTGCTACATGCCGCTGCTGCGTAACCCGGACAAGAGCAAGCTGTCCAAACGCAAGAACCCGACTTCGGTGACGTTCTACGAGCGCATGGGCTTCATGCCTGAGGCGATGCTTAACTACCTGGGCCGCATGGGCTGGTCGATGCCGGACGAGCGCGAGAAGTTCTCGCTGCAGGAAATGGTCGACAATTTCGACCTCAAGCGTGTGTCGCTGGGTGGGCCGATCTTCGATATCGAGAAACTGTCGTGGCTCAACGGTCAGTGGCTGCGTGATCTGCCGGTGGAAGAGTTCGCCGCTCGCGTGCAGAAGTGGGCGTTCAATTCCGAATACATGATGAAGATCGCGCCGCACGTTCAGGGCCGCGTCGAAACCTTCAGCCAGGTTGCACCGCTGGCCGGGTTCTTCTTTGCCGGTGGCGTGAACCCGGATGCCAAGCTGTTCGAATCGAAAAAGCTTTCGGGCGATCAGGTGCGTCAACTGATGCAATTGATCCTGTGGAAGCTGGAAAGTCTGCGTCAGTGGGAGAAGGACAGCATCACCGCGACGATTCAGGCGGTGGTCGAATCCCTCGAGCTGAAGCTGCGTGATGCGATGCCGCTGATGTTCGCCGCGATCACCGGGCAGGCGAGTTCGGTGTCGGTGCTCGATGCGATGGAAATCCTCGGGCCGGACCTGACCCGTTTCCGTCTGCGCCAGGCGATTGACCTGCTGGGCGGCGTGTCGAAGAAAGAAAACAAAGAGTGGGAAAAGCTGTTGGGCGCCATCGCCTGATTGCGTTTGACGCTGCAGGACGCGCCGAAGGTCAGGATCTTTTGATCCTGTCCTTCGGTGTTTTCCCCCGAATTTACGGGGGGAGGGCGGTAAGTGATTGTTATGCCGACAAAAAATTTTGAAATTTTTCAAAAATAAGTTTGACAGCCTTTCGATACGCCCTTAAGATTCGCCCCGTCCTCAGCGATGACATCAGCGATGAGGGGCTATAGCTCAGCTGGGAGAGCGCTTGCATGGCATGCAAGAGGTCGACGGTTCGATCCCGTCTAGCTCCACCAATTTACACTTCGAAGCCTGGCCACACCGGCTTCGAAGCGATCAACACTCAGCGTTGATCAGTTGTATAGAAGGGTTTGCGTCCCCTTCGTCTAGTGGCCTAGGACACCGCCCTTTCACGGCGGTAACAGGGGTTCGAGTCCCCTAGGGGACGCCAGTTTTACAGAAGCGATGTTGCAAGATGTCGCTCCGCCGAGAGGCGAAAAATCCGGGGCTATAGCTCAGCTGGGAGAGCGCCTGCATGGCATGCAGGAGGTCAGCGGTTCGATCCCGCTTAGCTCCACCAATTTACAGTTCAAGGTCTGGCCACACCGGCCTTGAATCGATCAGTACTCAGCGCTGATCAGTTGTATAGAAGGTTTGTGTCCCCTTCGTCTAGTGGCCTAGGACACCGCCCTTTCACGGCGGTAACAGGGGTTCGAGTCCCCTAGGGGACGCCACGATTACCCGCTTTGCGGGATTTTATAAGGGTCATTCAATTATTGAATGGCCCTTTTGTTTGTCTGGCGTTTGGCCAAATTCTCTTTTTCCTTAACACTGTGCTTCAGACCAGCGGTCACGCATGTGACTTGCGGAATATTATTATGAGAATAATATTGCTATCGTAATATTCGGAGGCGACGATGAACGACAAGAAAGCTCAAACCCGCGAACGCATTCTCAAGGCCGCCAGTGCTGCACTGATCCAGCGCGGCCCGGCTGAACCGAGCGTGGGCGAAGTGATGGGGGCGGCCGGCCTGACCGTCGGCGGATTCTACGCGCACTTCGAAAGCAAGGACGCCATGATGCTTGAGGCGTTCAAGCAATTGCTCGGTCGCCGCCGCGACCTGATTGCCGACATGGACAGCGACCTGACCGGTGAAGAACGCCGCGCCCTGGTGGCTGCGTTCTACCTGTCGCGCAAGCATCGCGATTCCAGCGACTCTGCCTGCCCGATTCCGGCCTCCATTGGCGAATTGGGCCGTCTGCCGGAGGCCTTTCGGATCGCGTTGAACGAACACTTGGAATTGATGATTGCGCAGTTGGCGGCAACGCCGGAAGACACCGACAAAGCGTTGGCCGACGTAGCCTTGATGGTGGGTGGCCTGGCGCTCGCAAGAGCGTTGGGCCCTGGGGATTTATCCGATCGATTGCTGCGCGCTGCCAAGTCGGCGGTGCGTTGACCTGAAGGCTACAAGCCCGGGGAGAGAGCGATGAGCACGTTGAAGTGGGTTCGCGGCGTTAATGGCACCTTGGGCTGGTTCGCACCGAAACTGGTGGCGAGCAAAATGCGTTTGGCGTTCATGACGCCGCGCGCGAATGCACCGCGAGACTGGGAATTGCCGCTGCTGGCGAAATCCGAACGCATCACCTTGCGCTTCGGCCTCTCGGCCCTGCGCTGGGGGCAAGGCCCGACTGTTTTGCTGATGCACGGCTGGGAAGGGCGGCCCACCCAGTTTGCCGCGCTGATCACGGCGCTGGTCGAAGCGGGCTACACCGTTGTCGCGCTTGATGGCCCGGCCCACGGTCGTTCCCCGGGGCGTGAAGCCAACGTGGTGCTGTTCGCCCGCGCGATGCTTGAAGCCGCGGCCGAGTTGCCGCCGTTGCAGGCCGTAATAGGCCATTCCATGGGCGGCGCCAGTGCCATGCTCGCGGTGCAATTGGGCTTGCGTACCGAAACCCTGGTGAGCATCGCCGCTCCAGCGCGGATTCTCGGGGTGTTGCGCGGGTTTGCCCGTTACGTCGGCATGCCGCCCAGAGCTCGTTCAGCGTTCATTCGACAAGTCGAACAGGACGTCGGCATGCGCGCCGCCAACCTCGATGTCGCCCACTATCAACTGGATATGCCAGGCCTGATCGTGCATGCCGAGGACGACACCTTTGTCTCGGTCAAGGAATCCCAACTGATTCACGAGTCCTGGTTCGACAGCCGCCTGTTGCGCCTGGAGGCCGGCGGTCACCAGCGCGTGCTGGCCGACCCTCGGGTGATTGATGGCGTGCTATCACTGCTGGCCGGGCGCAGCCTTCAGGCGCGGCAATCGGCGTAGTCATCCGTTACACTGCCCCGGTTGAATCATCTGACCGGGAGTAGGGCATGGGCTGGGATCGGGCAACGCCGTTTACCATTGATCTGCAAGTGGGCGCCGAGGACATCGACGGGCTGGGCCACGCCAACAACGCGGTCTACGTGACCTGGCTCGAGCGCTGCGCCTGGCGCCACTCGCAGCGCCTGGGGCTGGATCTGGTCGAGTACCGGCGCCTGGACCGGGCGATGGCCGTGGTGCGACACGAAATCGACTACCTGGCCGCTGCCTACGAAGGCGATGAACTGCAACTGGCGACCTGGATCGTCGATTGGGACCAGCGTCTGAAAATGACCCGTCACTTCCAGCTGATCCGCCCCAGCGACAACGCCACGCTGCTGCGTGCCCAGACCACTTTCGTCTGCATCGAGCTGTCCACCGGCAGGCCCAAGCGCATGCCCGCCGAGTTCATCGAAGGCTACGGCCCGGCCATACAGACGGCGGACATGGGTTTAGCCCGCGAAACCCAGTAAACTGCCGCACGTTTTTCCTTGAGTGTGTGTTTCCCATGCAAATTGCTCTGGCGCCGATGGAAGGGTTGGTCGACGACATCCTGCGCGATGTTCTGACCCGTGTCGGCGGTATTGACTGGTGCGTGACCGAATTCATTCGGGTCAACGACCAGTTGCTGACCCCAGCCTATTTCCACAAGTTCGGCCCTGAACTGCTCAATGGTGCGCGCACGGCTTGCGGTGTGCCATTGCGCGTGCAGTTGTTGGGTTCCGATCCGGTGTGCCTGGCAGAAAACGCGGCGCTGGCTTGCGAGCTGGGCTCTGAAGTGATCGACCTGAACTTTGGTTGCCCGGCCAAGACCGTCAACAAATCCCGTGGCGGTGCGGTACTGCTCAAGGAGCCGGAGCTGCTCAACCGGATTGTCGAGCACGTCCGTCGCGCCGTACCCGCGCACATTCCCGTCACCGCCAAGATGCGCCTGGGTTTCGACAGCCCGGACGGCTCGCTGGTCTGTGCCACGGCACTGGCCGAGGGCGGCGCCGAGCACATCGTGGTTCATGCCCGCACCAAGGTCGACGGCTACAAGCCGCCGGCACATTGGGAGTGGATTCCGCGCGTGCAGGACGTGGTCAAGGTGCCGGTATTTGCCAACGGCGACATCTGGAGCGTCGAAGACTGGCACCGTTGCCGGGAAATCAGCGGCGTCGAAAACATCATGCTCGGTCGCGGTCTGGTCTCGCGTCCGGATCTGGCCAAACAGATCGCCGCCGCCCGTGCCGGTGAGGAGGTCGTCGAGATGACCTGGGCCGAGCTGATGCCACTGATCCAGGACTTCTGGCTGCAAGCCAAAGCGCAAATGACTGCTCGCCAGTCGCCGGGCCGTTTGAAGCAATGGCTGGCCATGCTGACCCGCAATTATCCTGAGGCCACCGAGCTGTTTACCGTGCTTCGGCGTGAAACCGAGCCGGATCAAGTCTCGCGTTTACTGGGGTTGCCGGTCGCCGAAGCGGCCTGAAAAAATCTTCAAATACGCTCTTGAAAACAAAACGCAGGTCCCTATCTAAGGGTTACGCGATGCCGAATTCGGGTCGCGGAGACAAAAAAACTTGCTGATTGTTTTCAGGAGATTTGAATCATGAGTACTGCATTTTCCCTCGCTCCACTGTTCCGTTCCTCGGTAGGTTTCGACCGTTTCAACGACCTGTTCGAAACCGCCCTGCGCAACGAGCCAGGCAGCACCTATCCGCCTTACAACGTGGAAAAACACGGTGACGATCAATACCGCATCGTCGTGGCGGCGGCCGGTTTCCAGGAAGAAGACCTGGAACTGCAAGTCGAAAAAGGCGTGCTGACCATCAGTGGCGGCAAGCGTGATGCCAATGAAGGCGTCACGTTCCTGCACCAGGGCATTGCCCAGCGTGCATTCAAGCTGTCCTTCCGCCTGGCCGATCACATCGAGATCAAGGCCGCCGGCCTGAGCAACGGTCTGTTGAGCATCGACCTGTTGCGCGTGATTCCGGAAGAGGCGAAAGCCAAGCGCATCCCGATCAACGGGTCGCAGCCGGCGCTGCAACACTGAGTCACTTACAGAAACAAATCGTCTGAACGGGCGATAAGCCGCTGAATGAAGGCCCCGATACGTCGGGGCCTTTTTTGTGGGCGCAAGAAAACAGCTGTTCGACTTTGCCGGCGGCGGCGGTTTCTCTACAATCCGCCGCAGTGTTGCCGACCCCATCCTTATCGGTCGGCGTGGAGCCTTTTTTCATGGACGATATTCAACAGCGCTGGCTGTGCGCCCTTTCTGCGCCAATGGCAGCGCTCAACACCGGCGCTGGGTACGACGACCCCGCGTTCTGCGACGACCGCTACATCGATCTGAAGGACAGTTGGGGTATCGATGACCGGCGGCAATTGTTCGACATGCTCCAATGGATGACGGACGACGGACATGCCAAGCACCTGAGTGGAGCCTATTCGGCGTGGCAACGTTGTCTGCCGAGTGAATGGCAGCGCTTGCTGGAGCAGCTGACCCCTCGCGAGCGTGTTCTGCATGAGTTTGCCAGTCGCACTTTTGGAGGTTGCGGTCCCGGAGGGATTTTGTCCTGGGACTACGGGCGGATGGGATTTCTCCTGCGTTGCGCGGTGCGCAATCAGTGGATTGATCTGGCCGAAAGCAACTGGCTGCACAGTTGTTTGGCCGTCAGGGCGCAATTTCACTACGGTAGCTGGATGTCCTACTTCAATGGCTTTGTCGTGGGGCGCAGCTTCTGGTGCTGCCTGAACACGAGCGACGACGAGCTGGCCTGCGAGCTGGAACGGCAGGGGGACAGTGCTCATAACCTGCGGATCGCCCGCGGCCTCGCCCAGAACATCCCGCACTTTCTGTCCGACCTGTCCTGGCACATGGAGATTGATCTGCTGCCCCGTCCGGCATCGCTCAAGGAGTTCGACTGGTCATGAGTTGCTGGATTCGCCTGGGCATCGAGCCCACCTCCGACGAAACCCTGATTCGCGATGCCTACCGCGCACGTCTACCGTCGCATCATCCGGAAACCGATCCGGAAGGATTTCAGGCGCTGCGCATGGCCTACGAAAACGCGTTGCGCCTGGCGCGTGAAGACGAGGAACAAGCGCTCGAGGAAGAAACTGAAGAGTCAGAGCAGGAGGTTGTCGAGGTCCCGCAGGCGTTCGTGGATTTCTGCGAATTGCTTGACGATCCCGCGCGACGGTTCAACTTCGAGGCGTGGCAGGCATTTGTCCGGGCGCTTGATGAGCTGTCGCTGGAACAGCTTGATGAACTCGGTTGGGGGCTCTACCACCGGATGGCTGATGCCGGTCCGCTGTCCTACCGCTGCGCGAATCTGTTGGCCAGGCGAATGGCCTGGGATCAGCAGTTGCTGGATCTGGAATTCGAAGACGCGCGGCGGGTGGAAGCCTTTCTGCAGCGAATCGAAACGCCTGACCCGTTTGATACCGATCTGATGAGCGCCTGGTCAGAGGCTGCGCAGACCGAAACACTCTGGTACGCCCGCAGCCTCGACTTCATTTTCACCCAGCGTCCACTCCATGAGTTTGCCGACTTCGCCAGCCAGCACACCTGTCTGCCGTTGCCGGATGATGCTGCGTTCATCAAGCGTTTGCTGGTGCAGTTCACTCAGGCGGGCATCGGTGCATCGACTTTTTTGCAGTGCTGCGTCGAAAAGCAGCTGGAAGCACCTGATGATGTGGACTGGCTTTACCTGTTGGCGTGTCAGAGCAGTCTGCTGGGGCGGGACGATCAGGCATTGCCGTGCTGGATCAGGCTGTGGAACGAGTTCCGCCATCCGATGGCCGAAAGTCGTCTGCTGGAATTGTGCACCAAGCGGCAACCGACTTTTCTGCCTCTGCTGGTTCAGGCGTTCGATTGTCTGGACGAGTTTTCTCACTGGCCTGCGGATCTCGGGGATGACGCTCAGGTATACGGCAGTCCGTCGCAACGCCCCGAGACGCTGAACCGTTGGTTGGGTGTCGGGCGGTTGAAGCTTAATAGCCTGGCGCAGAGTTTTGTCGATTGGCGCATGACGGGCGATGAACTCCCGTTGCTTGCCCAACTGCTGGGTGAGAATGCCGACAGCCGGCTGCTGCAACTGTACCGGCATGCGTGGGCGCTGCATCGCGGTGATGCGGTCTTGCTGCAGCGGATTCTGGATCAGCCGCTCCCGGTCGATGCGCTCGAATGCCTGGTGTTGAGCGGGTTCAAAGCCCAGGCCGGGCAGCATCTGCGCTGGTTGGAGAATGCGCCGATTGCGCAGGCGATGAGCGCCTTCAGCGAAGCGGATTCAACATCGCAGCAATTGCCGCAGGAGCTGACAAACGGCGCGCTGCACAAGGTCTGTCGCCTGTGGTTGCGTCGCTTGCGGCCCTACAGTGACACCGCCCTGGAGCGCATCGCCGAAGCGTTCAGTTTGGGTGCCGTCAAAGACGACTGTGACCTGTCCGAACTCGATCTGCTTTTTCAGTTGAGCCGTCGCGGGATCGGGTTGCCGCCGGTCGGGCTGGGGGAGGCCGCGTGGGAATGGCACGCTCAAACCATGTTTTTGCTGGCATTGCTGGATCAGCCGGAACGCTGGCTGCAATTGATCGATGGGCAGTGCCTGGAACGTCTGCCGTTCAATCCGGCTCATCCCGTTAGCCGATTGCAGCCACTGTTGCGCCGTTTGCAACGCGAACAAGGCAATTGCGACGGTTTGCTGGGCTGGCTGCAAGGCAATGATCCGGTACACGGCTTGTTGGTGCAGCAATTGTTCAGCGTGCAGCAGGCCCTCGACAGTGCCCGTCTGCCTGCCAATACCCTGCTCTACACCTGCATCGAAAGCGATCGCGCTGCATGTGGCGACGACCTGCTGGGTTTGTTGATGTTCTGGGGCGTGCTCTATCACGACCCGAGCCTGAGCGCCGAGCAACATCGTGCGTTGTTGCAATCCATCGCGGCGGTCAGTTGCGAGGACGACTGGTTCGAAGGGTTTCGTGACGGCTTGATCAAGGGCGAGCCGGTGTGGCCGCCGCGCAAGGTGTTGACGGATTTCGGGGTCGACAAACTGTTGGCGTACGAGTCTCTCGATGCGCTCAAGGCCATGGTTCGCTATGGCGCTGCCGGTGTGCCGACAACGCGAGTGCTGCGCCAATTGCAGCAGGGCAAGGATGACGTGCAGAACAGTATCGGCTTGCGCCTGGCGCTGTGTGCCTTACTGTCCTGGTCGGAGCGTTTGATGCTGGCCAACAGTGATATTCAGCCGGTGCCGGCTGGGGCGATCTGGCGCCTGGGCTCGCGGCTGGGGCGCAAGGCTTTTATCGCTCAGGTTCTGGGGTGTGTGGTGATTGCGCCGGTGGCAGGGCTGATCAGCAGTACCACGTTCTTAGGCATTCTGATTCTGTTATTCAGTGTTCTGTTGTTATTCGGCGCCACTCTGCGTCGTTTGCACGACATGGGTCGAGGTTTGCCCACGTTGCTGATATTCATGGCCCTGTCGCCGGTCTTGCCATTCCTGCCGCTGCTGCTGTTCGGCTTTCCCGGTGACAAGTTGCCCAACCGGTATGGGGTGCCTCCGGACAGCGGGGGTGGCGAGATGCTGTCCGGTGGCCTGCAGGCTGCTCTGCGGCGACTCAACGGCTAGAGGCGCAACTGGTCCAGCGCCTTGTTGAGTTCCGAGCGGTGGCTGGCGATCTCTGCCGGCTGCTGCCCGCCGAGTACCGTGGTGAAGTTGTGCAGCCACTCGGCAATGTGTTCGCGCTGTGTGCCCAGACTCTGCATCCATGCCCGTTCCAGGCGGGCCAGCAGTGTGCGGTTGGGCAATGCATCGCGTGGATGGACCTTCAGTGTTGACAGTCGGTTATGGCTGTCTCTGCGCGCTTGCTCATCCAGTCCGGTGGGACTGCGGTCGATACTGTGGCTGTGGCGTTCGCCGGTCTCGAGCAGCGTGACGTCGACTTCGAGCAAACCGTTGATGTCGTAACTGAAGCGTACGTCCAGCTCCTGAATGTTATCGGTGGGCGTCAAGGTGACATCGAAAGCGTCAATGAGGATGTTGTCACGTACCCACGGCCGCTCACCCTGGTAAACGGCAATGCGGATCAGCTCCTGCCGCGGATGGGTGGTGTGGTAGCGCTCTACCCGTGACGTCGGGATGATGGTGTTGCGTTCGATGATCGGCGAAAAGGCGCCGTCGATGCCTTTGCCACGCATGGTCGCGATGCCCAGCGTATACGGGCAGACATCGGTCAGGATCAGTTCTTCGATCGCACCATCGCGTGCCTTGCAGGCCGCTTGCGTGGCAGCACCGAGCGCGACGATCGTGTCCGGATCAAGATGCCGGTAAGGCAGGCGTCCGAACAGGGTGGCGACCAACTGTTGTACCGCAGGCATCCGCGTCGCCCCACCCACCAGCACCAGACTGTCCAGATCCCGTGGTTTCAGGCGCGCATCGCGCAGGGCCTGTTCGATCGGCGCGCGCAGCCGTGTCAGCAAGGGTTCCCAGATCTTCACGGCAGCGGCTTCGTCCAGCGACCATTCGTACAGTTTGTCAGCATGGCGCCAGTTCAACGATTGAGTGCCTTCGCCGAGTTTGCATTTGAGTTGTTCCAGGGCATCACCCAGGCTGGCCATGCCTTGCGGATCAATCATCGACGGGGTCAGCTGCCAGTTTTTCAGACAGGCATTCAGCAGGGCAGCGGTAAAGTCTTCGCCACCCAAAAAGTTGTCGCCGGTGGACGCATGCACCTCGATCAGCGGCAGTGCATATTCCAGCACCGTGACATCGAACGTCCCGCCGCCCAGGTCGAAGATCAGCGTGCGTTCGAACTTCTGCTCGTGCAGCCCGTACGCCATCGCGGCGGCGGTTGGCTCGTTGATCAGTCGGGAAACCTTCAGGCCTGCCAGTTCGGCGGCAAACAGGGTGCGTTTGCGTTGCTCGTCACTGAAATACGCCGGCACGGAAATCACCGCTTCAGCCACCGGCTGGCCGAGAAAAGCCTCGGCGTCCTGCTTGAGTGAGCCAAGTACCAAGGCCGATAACTCTTCCGGGCTGAAGGTTTGTGTGCCGAGTTCGATTTTCCTGTCGCTGCCCATGAAGCGCTTGAACGCGGCGGCTGTGCGTTCCGGGTGGGTCGTCAGGCGTGCGCGGGCGGCCTTGCCGACCAGAATGGTCTCGTCTTCATCGAGGCTGACCACCGACGGGGTCAGCACCTCGCCAAGGGCGTTGGGGATCAATCGGGCCTGACCGTCCTGCCAGACGGCGATCAAACTGTTGGTGGTACCAAGGTCAATGCCCAGCAGGGCCGGGCGGGGAAGGGTTGCATCCTGCATGATCGATCTCGAAACAGCGCGAAAAAAAGCGACCCTACAGGTTGCCGCCAACCCTGGCAATTACCGGCCAGGGGTCAATGCCCGGGGTAAGTAACCGCAGATGTCAGGTCATTCCAACAATCCCTTCAGCCCCTCCAGCGGCAACGGCCGGCTGTGCAGATAACCCTGATACAAATGGCAACCCAACCCTTGCAGAAAGGCCAGTTGTTGCGGGGTTTCCACGCCTTCGGCGATCACTTTCAGTCCCAGGCTGCGGGCCATGGCGACGATGGCGCGGATGATCTCGGCGTCGTTGGGGTCGGTGGTGGCGTCGCGGATGAACGACTGATCGATCTTCAGCGTGTCCACCGGCAATCGTTTCAGGTACGTCAGCGATGAATAACCGGTGCCGAAATCGTCCATGGCAAAACTCACGCCGAGTTTTTTCAGGCGGCGCATTTTGCTGATGGTGTCTTCCAGGTTCTGAATGACGATGCCTTCAGTGATTTCCAGTTTCAGCAGCGAGCAGGGCAGGCCGTGGCTGCTCATGCTGTGTTCGATGCGCTCGACGAAGTCGTTCTGGCGGAATTGCCGGGGACTGATGTTCACGCACAGGCTGAAGGCCAAAGGATCGATCAGTTTTTCGGCGATCAATTGCTTGAAGGCTTCGCACGCTTCATCGAGGATCCAGGTGCCGACCTCCAGAATCAGCCCGCTGTCTTCCAGCACCTTGATGAACTCGGTGGGCGATTGCGCGCCGAGTTCCGGGTGATTCCAGCGCACCAGAGCTTCGGCGCCGATGATGCGATTGTCCCGGGCGTCCACTTGCGGTTGGTAATGCACGTCAAATTCGCCACGGGACAGCGCCAGGCGCAGGTCGGTCTCCATGCGCAGCCGTTCGCTGGCCGCTTTCTGCATGGTGTTGTGGTACATCTGCGTGGTATTGCGCCCCGAATCCTTGGCGCGGTACAGCGCAATGTCGGCGCGTTTGAGCAGGTCGGTCGGGGTCGAGCCGTGATCGGGAATCAGCGCCACGCCGATGCTCGGCGTCACTTGCAGGCGCTGGCCGTCGAGGAACATCGGCTCCGACAACAGTTCGCGAATGGTGTCGGCCAGTTCGCGTACTTGCGTGCTGACCTCGTTGCGCGTGCCTTCCAGGCCGCTGAGCAGCACCACGAATTCATCGCCCCCAAGCCGCGCCACGGTGTCTTCCATGCGCACGCTGGCTTCAAGCCGCGCGGTGATGATTTTCAGCACCGTGTCGCCGACCGGGTGACCCAGCGAGTCGTTGATGTGCTTGAAGTGATCCAGATCGAGAAACAGCAGTGCGCCGCGCAGGTTGTGGCGCTTGAGCAGGGCGATCTGCTGGCTCAGGCGATCCATCAGCAACGCGCGGTTGGGCAGGTTGGTCAGCGGATCGTGATAGGCCAGATGGCGGATCTGCGCCTCGGCGTTCTTCAGCAGGCTGACATCCCGTGCGGTGAGCAACAGGCAGGCGGTTTCATTGAGGGTAATCGGCTCGACCGAAACTTCCACCGTCAGGATCTCGCCGCGCTTGTTGCGCCCGAGCATTTCCTGATGGTGCACACGGCCCTTGATCTGTAGTTCGGCAAGCAAGGCCGAACGTTGCTTTTCCTCGGCCCAGATACCGACCTGATACACGGTTTTGCCTACCACTTCGTCGGCGCGATAGCCGGTGAGGCGGCAGAAACCGTCGTTGACCTCCAGATAGCGCCCGGTGTCGCGCTCGGTGATGGTGATGGCGTCGGGGCTGGAGTGGAACGCCTTGGCGAACTTCTCTTCGCTGGCCTTGAGCGCCGCTTCCGAGCGCTGTTGCTGGGTGATGTCGCGCAGCGTGGTGACGATGCAGGGCTGGTTGCCGACGCTGATCTGGCGGCTGGAAATCACGCAGGTCAGCGATTGGCCGTCCTTGTGCTGGACGATGATCGCGACATTGCTCAGGCCCTGTTCGCGGATCACCCGTTCGATGCGTTGCAGGCTTTTCGCCGAGGCGTCCCACAGGCCGATTTCCTCGGCGGTGTGGCCGATGACATCGGCGGCGCTCCAGCCGAAGGTCTGGGAGAAGCTGGAGTTGATCTCGATGAATTCCCCGGTTTCCTGGCGCGTGACGCAGATCGGGTCGGGGCTGACCTGAAACAGCGTGGCGAATTTCTCTTCCGAGGCCACCAGCCGTTGTTCGCGCTCGACCTGATCGGTGATGTCCAGCAGGGTGCCGGCCATCCGCAGCGGTACGCCGTTGTCGTCGCGATAGAGGCGGGCACGGCTTTCGAGGTAGCGCGAGCTGCCGTCCGGCAGTTGCACGCGGTATGTCAGCTGATAATTGCCCGCCGGGCCTTCGCGCAGGCTGCGATAGGCGTCGCGCATGCTGTCGCGCTCTTCGCCGGGGACACCCTCGAAAAACTCTTCGAACGACTCATGAAACGGTTTCGGCTCCAGACCGTGTAATTGCGCAGCGCGGGCCGAGCCGTAGAGCATGCCGCTGGGAATGTGCCAGTCCCAGGTGCCGAGCTGCGCCGAGTCCAGCGCCAGGTCGAGGCGTTCCTGGCTGTCTTTTAAGGCATGTTCGGCGGCTTTGCGTTCGGTGGTGTCGAGAAAGGTGCTGAGCAGATACGGCTGGCCTTCGAGCTCGACCTTTTGCGCGCTGAGGATGCCGTCGTGGATCTGACCGTTGCTGGCGCGAAACTGCACCTCCATGCTGACCAGTTCGCCCTTGGCCTTGGTCTTCTTGACCAGCTCCGCCCGTTGCTCGGGATGCACCCACAGCCCAAGTTCCAGGGTGGTACGACCGATGGCACTCTGCACCGGCCAGCCGAACAGGCTTTCGAAATACTGGTTGGCTTCGCTGATCAGGCCGTCTTCCTGGCGGGTCAGCAGCACCATGTTCGGGCAGAGATGAAACAGTGTCGCGAAACGTTTCTCCGAACTGCTGAGGGCCTGTTCCCGTTGCCGCTGGTGGGTGATTTCACGGATCACCCCGATCATTCGGGGGCGGCCGTGTTTGTCCGGCAGCAGACTGCCGTTGATTTCCAGCCAGTGCAGACTACCGTCGGGCCAGCGGATGCGGTGGTGCATCGCCTGTTCCAGCGGTGCACCGGCAATCACCGCGTGGAAGGCGCGAATGGTTTTTGCCCGGTCTTCCGGCGGCAGCAGGTCGAGGTATTCGAGGTCTTCGGGCAGCGGTTGCCGCGGATCGAAGCCGAACAAGGCCTGAGTGCCGCGCGACCAACTGATCTGCCCGCGCTCGATGTCCCAGTACCAGGCGCCTAGCCGGGCACCGTTGAGCGCCGCGAGCAATTGCGGCGCGCTCTCCCAGCTCTGCTCGGATCGCCGTGGATCAATGGCCTGAATACGCGGCATCGGCGGAATACGGTCAACAGATTTCGGCATTGTTAAGGGGCCTTGAGCTGATTTGGGCGTTTGACACAGGGGCGGCAGCTCTATAGGAGTAGCACAAGTTAGCCGAGAGTCCCTGGCAGATCGATTTGAGCGTCCAGCAGGGCCATAAACGCCCGTGCAGCATTCGACAGCGTCCTTTCAGTGTGCAGGATATAGCCTAGCTGGCGACTGAGCTGTATGCCCGGTAAAGCTATGCGCGCCACCTGATCGTCGAGCATCGTGCGCGGCAAAACGCTCCAGGCCAGGCCGATCGACACCATCATCTTGATGGTTTCCAGGTAGTTGGTGCTCATGGCGATGTTCGGCGTCAGGCCCTGAGCCTCGAACAGCCGCTGCACAATATGGTGGGTAAAAGTGTTGCCGCCGGGGAAAACCGCCGGATGACCGGCAATGTCCGCCAATGTGACGGCACCGTTGCTGATCAACGAATGTTCCGGGGCGACCACGAAATCCAGCGGGTCATCCCAGACCGGCGTGGCCTTGACCAGTGTGTGCGGCTCCGGCGCCAGGGTGATGACTGCCAGTTCTGCCCGACCGTGGAGAATTTCCTCGTAGGCCACTTCCGAATCGAGGAACTGAATATCCAGCGCCACCTGTGGGTAGCGGCGGGTGTATTCCCTCAACAGGGGTGGCAAACGGTGCAGGCCGATGTGGTGACTGGTGGCCAGGGTCAGACGACCGGTGACTTCGCCGGTCAGGTTGGTCAGGGCGCGACGGGTGTCATCGAGCACGTTGAGAATCTGATAAGCCCTTGGCAGCAAGGCCCGTCCGGCCTCGGTCAGGCCCACTTCACGACCGAGCCGGTCGAACAGCCGCACATTCAATTGTTGCTCCAGGCCGGCGATGCGTTTGCTGATCGCCGGTTGCGTCAGGTGCAGCCGTTCGCCGGCGCCGGAGAAGCTGCCGGTCTCGGCAATCGCGATAAAAGCATTGAGGTTGGCCAGGTCCATATTCGTATTCCAGTTGGTTATCCAAAGCATAAAAAATATGAATTTGAGTTATTTAATCTAACCCCATAGGATCGGCCTCACAAGCCAAAGGGTTATTGATAAGCCCAGGGCATAGAAACAAGCTGATGAGGAACCGTCTGATGGCCGGCAAAACGCTCTACGACAAGCTCTGGGATTCGCATTTGGTCAAGCAGCGCGACGATGGCTCGGCGCTGATCTATATCGATCGTCACATCATCCACGAAGTGACCTCGCCGCAAGCCTTTGAAGGCCTGCGTCTGGCCGGGCGCAAACCGTGGCGCATCGATGCCAACATCGCCACCCCGGACCACAACGTACCGACCACCCCGGAGCGCAAGGGCGGCATCGAAGCCATTGCCGACCAGGTCTCGCGTTTGCAGGTTCAGACCCTCGACGACAACTGCGATGAATATGGCATCGTCGAGTTCAAGATGAATGACGTGCGCCAGGGCATCGTCCACGTGATCAGCCCGGAGCAGGGCGCCACTTTGCCGGGCATGACCGTGGTCTGCGGCGATTCCCACACCTCGACCCACGGCGCATTCGGCGCCTTGGCGCACGGTATCGGCACTTCCGAGGTTGAGCACGTGCTCGCCACCCAGTGCCTGGTCGCCAAGAAAATGAAAAACATGCTGGTGCGCGTCGAAGGTCAGTTGCCGTTCGGCGTGACCGCCAAGGACATCGTCCTCGCCGTCATTGGCAAGATCGGCACCGCCGGCGGTAACGGCCATGCCATCGAGTTCGCCGGCAGCGCGATCCGTGACCTGTCCATCGAAGGCCGCATGACCATCTGCAACATGTCCATCGAAGCTGGCGCCCGCGTGGGTCTGGTGGCGGCGGACCAAAAGACCGTGGATTACGTCAAGGGTCGTCCGTTCGCACCGAAAGGCGCCGAGTGGGATCTGGCTGTCGAGTCCTGGAAAGACCTGGTGTCCGACGCCGACGCGCATTTCGACACCGTGGTCGAGCTCGACGCCGCGCAGATCAAGCCGCAAGTCAGCTGGGGCACTTCGCCGGAAATGGTCCTGGCTGTTGATCAGAACGTGCCGGACCCGGCTAAAGAAATGGATCTGGTCAAGCGCGACTCGATCGTTCGCGCCTTGAAATACATGGGGTTGACTGCCAATCAGGCGATCACCGACATCCAGCTCGACCGCGTATTCATCGGCTCCTGCACCAACTCGCGGATCGAAGACTTGCGCGCTGCGGCCGTGATCGCCAAGGGCCGCAAGGTCGCGTCGACCATCAAGCAGGCCATTGTGGTGCCGGGGTCGGGTCTGGTGAAGGCCCAGGCCGAGGCCGAAGGTCTGGACAAGATCTTCCTCGAAGCCGGTTTCGAATGGCGCGAGCCGGGTTGCTCGATGTGCCTGGCGATGAACCCGGACCGTTTGGAGTCCGGCGAGCACTGCGCCTCGACCTCCAACCGTAACTTCGAAGGCCGTCAGGGCGCCGGTGGTCGTACCCACCTCGTCAGCCCGGCCATGGCCGCTGCGGCGGCGGTGAACGGTCGTTTCATCGACGTTCGTGAATTGATCTGAGGAGCGCAGCATGAAAGCTTTTACCCAGCACACCGGCCTTGTCGCACCGTTGGATCGTGCCAACGTCGACACCGACCAGATCATTCCGAAGCAGTTTCTGAAGTCGATCAAACGCACCGGTTTCGGCCCGAACCTGTTCGACGAATGGCGTTACCTCGATGTGGGTCAGCCGTATCAGGACAACTCCAAGCGCCCGCTGAACAAGGAATTCGTACTCAACGCCGAGCGTTATCAAGGCGCCAGCGTATTACTGGCCCGTGAGAACTTCGGTTGCGGCTCCAGCCGTGAGCACGCGCCGTGGGCGCTGGAAGAATACGGTTTTCGCAGCATCATCGCGCCGAGCTACGCCGACATTTTCTTCAACAACAGCTTCAAGAACGGCTTGCTGCCGATCATCTTGAGCGACGAAGAAGTCGATGAGCTGTTCAAGCAGGTCGAGGCCGAGCCGGGCTATCAGTTGCAAATCGATCTGCACGAGCAGACCGTGACCAGCCCGAACGGCAAGGTTTACCGCTTCGAGATCGACGCCTTCCGCAAACACTGCCTGCTCAATGGCCTGGACGACATCGGTCTGACCTTGCAGGACGGCGATGCGATTGCCG
The DNA here is from genome assembly GCF_021603585.1 of Pseudomonas sputi. GTDB lineage: Bacteria > Pseudomonadota > Gammaproteobacteria > Pseudomonadales > Pseudomonadaceae > Aquipseudomonas > Aquipseudomonas sputi. The sequence continues at coordinate 57,893 of NZ_BQHI01000009.1, forward strand.
CGTTCGAAGCCAAACATCGCGCGAGTCAGCCGTGGTTGTTCCGCGACGCGTGAATCTGAAAGGTTGAACCCAGAAAAGGACGTACCCATGACCAGCACCGCCCACAGTCAGGTTGTACAGAAGCAGTTCGGTGATCAGGCCGCCGCCTACCTGAGCAGCGCCGTTCACGCTCAAGGCACTGAATTTGCGCTGCTGCAGGCTGAGCTGGCGGGGCAGGGCGAGGCACGGGTGCTGGATCTGGGTTGTGGCGCCGGGCACGTGAGTTTTCACGTCGCCCCGTTGGTGAAGGACGTGGTGGCCTACGACCTGTCGCAGCAGATGCTCGACGTGGTCGCCGCCGCGGCCGTTGATCGCGGCTTGAGCAACGTGTCCACGGTCAACGGCGCCGCCGAGCGCCTGCCGTTCGCCGATGGCGAATTCGACTTCGTGTTCAGCCGTTATTCGGCGCACCATTGGAGCGACCTCGGCGTGGCCTTGCGCGAAGTGCGTCGCGTGCTGAAGCCGGGTGGCGTGGCGGCGTTCATTGATGTGCTGTCGCCGGGCAGCCCGCTGTTCGACACCTACCTGCAGAGCGTCGAAGTGCTGCGCGACACCAGCCATGTGCGCGATTATTCGGCCGGTGAGTGGTTGCGCCAGGTCAGCGAGGCCGGTCTGCACACTCGCAGCACCACGCGTCAGCGCCTGCGTCTGGAGTACAGCAGCTGGGTCGAGCGCATGCGCACACCCGAAGTGATGCGCGCCGCGATCCGCCAGTTGCAGCAATCGATGGGCAACGAAGTACGCGAATATTTTGAGATTGAGGCCGATGGTTCGTTCAGTACGGATGTACTGGTGCTCTGGGCCGAAAAGTAAGTTTCGAACGACAAGCATTTTTCCCGGCGCGCCCGTCGACGGCGCACCGACTGAAGACACGAGGAAAGCATGAGCAAGCAGATTCTGATTCTCCCAGGCGACGGTATTGGTCCGGAAATCATGGCCGAAGCGGTCAAGGTGCTGGCGTTGGCCAACGACAAGTACAGCCTGGGCTTCGAGCTGAGCCATGACGTGATCGGTGGCGCCGCCATCGACAAGCACGGCGTGCCGCTGGCCGACGAAACCCTCGATCGCGCCCGTGCCGCCGACGCCGTGCTGCTGGGTGCCGTGGGCGGCCCGAAATGGGACGCCATCGAACGTGACATCCGCCCTGAGCGCGGTCTGCTGAAAATCCGTGCGCAACTGGGCCTGTTCGGCAACCTGCGCCCGGCGATCCTGTACCCGCAACTGGCCGAGGCTTCGAGCCTGAAGCCGGAAATCGTTGCCGGCCTGGACATCCTGATCGTCCGTGAGCTGACCGGTGGCATCTATTTCGGCGCGCCACGCGGCACTCGCACCCTGGAAAACGGCGAGCGCCAGTCCTACGACACCCTGCCGTACAGCGAAAGCGAAATCCGCCGCATCGCCCGCGTCGGTTTCGACATGGCCCGCGTACGTGGCAAGAAGCTGTGCTCGGTGGACAAGGCCAACGTGCTGGCGTCCAGCCAACTGTGGCGCGAAGTGGTCGAGCAGGTGGCCAAGGACTACCCGGACGTCGAGCTGAGCCACATGTACGTCGACAACGCCGCCATGCAACTGGTGCGAGCACCAAAGCAGTTCGACGTGATCGTCACCGACAACATGTTCGGCGACATCCTGTCCGATGAAGCTTCGATGCTCACCGGCTCCATCGGCATGCTGCCGTCGGCCTCGCTGGACGCCAACAACAAGGGCATGTACGAGCCTTGCCACGGTTCGGCACCGGATATCGCCGGCCAAGGCATCGCCAATCCGCTGGCGACCATCCTGTCGGTGTCGATGATGCTGCGTTACAGCTTCAATCTGCACGAAGCGGCCGATGCCATCGAGAAAGCGGTCAGCGTGGTGCTGGATCAAGGTCTGCGCACCGGCGATATCTTTTCGACCGGTTGCACTAAAGTCGGTACGCAGGAAATGGGTGACGCAGTAGTCGCCGCGCTGCGGAATCTGTAATCTCTCGGGCCCGCTGCGAAATTCAATACAAAGCAGCGGCCCACTTTTCAAGAAGGTGTAGTTGCGATGAAACGTGTAGGTCTGATCGGTTGGCGCGGCATGGTCGGTTCCGTGCTCATGCAGCGGATGCTGGAAGAGCAGGATTTCGATCTTATCGAGCCGGTGTTTTTCACCACTTCCAATGTCGGTGGCCAAGGCCCGTCCGTGGGCAAGGACATTGCTCCGCTCAAGGACGCTTACAGCATTGAAGAGCTGAAGACCCTCGACGTGATCCTGACCTGCCAGGGCGGCGACTACACCAGCGAAGTGTTCCCGAAGCTGCGCGAAGCCGGCTGGCAGGGTTACTGGATCGACGCGGCCTCGAGCCTGCGGATGAACGACGACGCCGTCATCATCCTCGATCCGGTCAACCGCAAGGTCATCGACCAGCAGCTCGACGCGGGCACCAAGAACTACATCGGCGGCAACTGCACCGTCAGCCTGATGCTGATGGGCCTGGGCGGTCTGTTCGAGGCCGGCCTGGTCGAGTGGATGAGCGCCATGACCTATCAGGCGGCCTCCGGTGCCGGCGCGCAGAACATGCGTGAACTGATCAAGCAGATGGGCGCGACCCACGCCGCTGTCGCCGATCAACTGGCCGATCCGGCCAGTGCGATCCTCGACATCGACCGCCGTGTGGCCGAAGCCATGCGCAGCGATGCGTACCCGACCGAAAACTTCGGCGTACCGCTGGCCGGCAGCCTGATCCCGTGGATCGACAAGGAACTGCCTAACGGCCAGAGCCGCGAAGAGTGGAAGGCCCAGGCCGAGACCAACAAGATCCTCGGTCGCTTCAAGAGCCCGATCCCGGTCGACGGCATCTGCGTGCGCATCGGCGCCATGCGTTGCCACAGCCAGGCGCTGACCATCAAGCTGAACAAGGATGTGCCGATCGCCGACATCGAAGGGCTGATCAGCCAGCACAACCCTTGGGTCAAACTGGTGCCGAACAACCGTGACATCAGCATGCAGGAGCTCAGCCCGACGAAAGTTACCGGTACCCTCAACGTGCCGGTCGGTCGTCTGCGCAAGCTGAACATGGGTTCGCAGTTCGTTGGTGCTTTCACCGTCGGCGACCAACTGCTGTGGGGCGCGGCCGAGCCGCTGCGTCGCATGCTGCGGATCCTGCTTGAGCGTTGATCGCTTGATGCCATGAAAGAACCCGTGCCTTGTGAGAGGTGCGGGTTTTTTTATGCCTGATGGTTCTCGATTGCCTGTACCGGTCTCTTCGACTTGCTCGCGAAGGCGTCCGAACGGCCACCACAAATCCGGCAGAAATTGCCTGCATTGCAACCACCCGGTAAAGTGCCGCTCCCCCCGTTTCGCCAGAGGTAGCAACATGACCCAGACCCTTGATATTGCCGTGATCGGCGCCACCGGTACTGTCGGCGAAACCCTCGTACAGATTCTTGAGGAGCGCGACTTCCCGGTCGGCAACCTGCACCTGCTGGCGAGCAGTGAATCCGCCGGCAGCTCGGTGCTGTTTCGCAACAAGAACGTGCGAGTGCGTGAGGTCGATGAGTTCGATTTCAGCAAGGTCAAGCTGGCATTCTTCGCCGCCGGCCCGGCCATCACCCTGAGTTACGCCGCCCGCGCTCACGCGGCGGGCTGCTCGCTGGTCGATCTGTCCGGCGCCTTGCCGGCGGATCAAGCGCCGCAAGTGGTGCCGGAGGCCAACGCCGATGTGCTGGCCGGTTTGAAAGTGCCGTTCCAGGTCAGCAGCCCGAGCCCGTCGGCCACCACGCTGGCCGTGGTGTTGGCACCGCTGGTCGATCTGATCGACCTGCAATACGTGCATGTCACGGCCAATCTGGCGGTTTCCGCTCAGGGTCGTGAAGCCGTGACCGAGCTGGCGCGCCAGACCGCCGAGCTGCTGAACATGCGTCCGCTGGAGCCGACATTCTTCGACCGACAGATGGCTTTCAACCTGCTGGCTCAGGTCGGTACGCCTGATGCGCAAGGTCATACACTGCTGGAAAAGCGCCTGGTGCGCGAGCTGCGCCAGGTGCTGGCCAAGCCTTTATTAAAGATTTCCGCAACTTGCGTTCAAGCCCCGGTGTTTTTTGGCGATAGCTTTAGCGTGACCTTGCAGTCAGCGAGCGCGGTCGACCTGGAAAAGGTCAATGCTGCGCTTGAAGAGGCCGAGGGCATCGAGCTGGTCGAGGCCGGCGATTATCCGACCGCTGTCGGTGACGCGGTGGGGCAGGACGTGGTCTACGTCGGGCGGGTGCGCGCCGGTGTCGACGAGCCGTCGGAACTTAATCTGTGGCTGACGTCAGATAACGTACGCAAAGGTGCGGCCCTCAACGCGGTGCAGGTCGCCGAGTTGTTGATAAAAGACCTGCTGTAAAAGATACTTGGCAACAATTTGTCGACTGATTCTAGCCGGGCGCTATGCTTGGCCAGATCGCTTGATGACGCAACACCCTCCGGGACTTTCCGGGGCATCAAAGAAATGATCGCGCGCGGCATGCTGTCGTCGTCGCGCGCAATGCCTTACGGCAGCGACAATCAACATCTTCTCGCTGGCCGAGGAACGTTCAAACAAAGGAAGAGGCTATGGTTCAAGTTCGCAAACTGGTGTTAGCAATAGCGGCCGCCTCGGCGCTGTCCTCCGGTATGGCGCATGCCCTCGGGCTCGGGGAGCTGACCCTGAAGTCGACCCTGAACCAGCCGCTGGTGGCGGAAATCGAGCTGCTCGATGTCAAGGACCTGACCGCTGCCGAAGTGGTGCCGAGCCTGGCTTCGCCGGAAGATTTCGCCAAGGCCGGCGTTGATCGGCAGGCCTTCCTCAATGATCTGACCTTCACCCCGGTGCTCAACGCCAGCGGCAAAAGCGTGCTGCGCGTAACGTCGAGCAAGCCGCTGTCGGAGCCGATGGTGAAGTTCCTCGTGCAGGTGATGTGGCCGAACGGCCGTCTGCTGCGTGATTACAGCGTGCTGCTGGATCCGTCGAAATTCTCGCCACAGACCGCTGATGCCGCCGCCCAGCCTGCGCCGGCGCAAACCATCACCGCACCGACCACCGGCGCCACGCATTCCACCCATACCACCACGCCGCGCGACACCCTGTGGGAAATCGCCGCGAAGGCGCGCACCGGCGGTTCGGTGCAGCAGACCATGCTGGCGATCCAGGCCTTGAACCCGGACGCGTTCATCGGCGGCAACATCAACCGCCTGAAAACCGGTCAGGTGCTGCGTCTGCCGGATCAGGTGCAAAGCACCGCACTGCCGCAATCCAAGGCGATTGCCGAAGTCGCCGCGCAGAACGAAGCCTGGCGCCAGGGCCGTCGTTATGTGGCCAAACCCGGCACTGGTCAGCAGCAGCTCGATGCGACCAATCGTGGTCGTGGCAATACCGGTGCTGCGCAAAACGCCAGGGACAACCTGAGCCTGGTTTCCGCCGAAAGCGCCAAGGCGCGTGGCAAGGGCCCGGCCGGCGATGCCAAGGCCCTGAGCAACAAACTGGCGGTGACCCAGGAAAGTCTCGACGCCACCCGTCGTGACAACGAAGAACTGAAAAGCCGCATGGCCGATCTGCAAAGTCAGCTGGACAAGCTGCAACGCCTGATCGAGCTGAAGAACAATCAACTGGCGAAAATGCAGGCCGAAGGTTCGGGTGCCGCGCCAGCCGCCGCGACTGCGCCAGTGGTGCCGGCGATCACCGCGGAACTGGCCGCCACGCCACCGGCCAGTCCGACAGAGGCGGCCCCGACCGCGCCTGAGGCTGCCGCTCCGACTCCGGTCGAGCCGGTGGTCGAGCCGGTGGTCGAGCCTGTGGTTGAAACGACGCCGGCCGCCGATGACGAAAAAACCTTCAACGAACTGCTGACCAATCCGATCCTGTTGGGTCTGGTCGGTGGCGGCGCGGTGGTTCTGCTGCTCCTGCTGTTGCTGCTGGCCCGTCGCCGCAAGGCGCAACAGGAAGCCGAAAAACACCTGCGCATGGCCCGTGCCCTGGAAGAGCAATCCTTCTCCCAGGACCTTGATCTGCCGGAAAGCAGCTTCGAGGGTCTGGAAGTGCCGGCGGCCAGCGTCAAGCTGACTCCGGCTCCGGCTCCGGCTCCGGCTCCGGCTCCTGCTGCCGCTGCTGTGGTTGCACCGGTGGTGATGGCCGAGCCGATCGCCGCGCCGCTGGTGGCGCCGGCCGCCGAGCGTTCCGACGACGTGCTGGACAAGGCGCAGTCGCACATCGACGGCGGTCGTTTGAATCAAGCCGCCGCGTTGCTGGAGGAGGGCGTGAGCCTGGAGCCGCAGCGTAGCGATCTGCGCCTGAAACTGATGGAAGTCTACGGTCGCCAGGGTGATCGTGATGCGTTCGTCGGTCAGGAGCGCCAGCTGGTTGCCAATGGCGACAACTTCGCCAAGGTCGAAGAACTCAAAAGCCGCTTCCCGGCCATGGCGGTCGTCGCGGCCAGCGGTCTGGCGGCAGCGGCCATGGCCGCCGAACTGGACGCCGAATACGTCAAGGAGCTGCTGCTTGACGAGCCCGAAGCGCCTGCTGCAACAGATGACGAGCTGGACAGCGCTTTCGACCTGAGCCTCGACGATCTCGACAACATCACACCCGTAGAGCCTGTGGCTGCGGCAGTCGAGCCGCAAACGCCAGTCGAGCTGGACGCGTTCCCGACTGACGATGATCTGAGCTTCGAGTCGGTGCTGCAACAGCAGACCGATATCAAGGAAAACCTCGATGATCTGTCGGACTTTGACCTGGATCTGGACCTCGGTGCCGATCCTGCGCCTGCGCCGGTCGAGCTGGCAGACGATGATTTCCTGCTGGATCTGGATGAAGGTGTGAAGGATCTGCCGTTGGTCGAAACCCCGGCCGTGGCCGATGTACCGCAAGATGATCTGGAACTGCCCGCCGATTTCGATCTGTCCCTGGCCGACGAAATGGACGCGGCGCCAGCCGAGCCGGATGCGTTCGCCGCCGAACTGGACGACGTCAACGCCGAGTTGGATCGTCTGTCAGGCAACCTCGGCGAGCCAAGCTTCACCGAGGCCGATGCGGCGCTGGGTGATGATCTGGGCGACGACGAGTTCGACTTCCTGTCCGGCACCGACGAAGCCGCGACCAAACTCGATCTGGCGCAGGCCTACATCGACATGGGCGACAACGACGGCGCGCGTGACATCCTCAATGAAGTCATCAGCGAGGGTAACGACAAGCAGAAGAGCGAAGCGAGCGAAATGCTGTCGCATCTGGCCTGAGTCGGCCGTCAGCGGTAAACAAAACGGCAGCCCATGAGGCTGCCGTTTTTGTTTGGGTCTGGTTTCCCCGTCCCGCCGCCTTATAATGCCCGCCTTTGTAGATCAGCAGGCTGTCCCGACTTGGCAAACATAGATAACCCGGCCGCCGAAATGGCACCCGAAGGCTTTTTCCGCGTCGCGCTGGGCGTTGAATACAAGGGCTCGCGCTACAGCGGCTGGCAGCGCCAGTCCACCGGTGTGCTCACCGTGCAGGAAACCCTGGAAAAAGCCCTGTCGAAGGTCGCCGATTCGCCTATCTCGCTGCAATGCGCCGGGCGCACCGACGCCGGTGTGCATGCCTGCGGGCAAGTCGTGCATTTCGACACCCAGGTCGACCGTTCGCTGAAAGCCTGGGTCATGGGCGCCAACATCAATCTGCCCCACGACATCAGCGTCAGTTGGGCGAAGGTCATGCCGGCGCATTTCCATGCGCGATTCAAGGCGATCGCCCGGCGCTATCGCTACGTGATCTACAACGATCAGATCCGTCCGGCGCATCTCAATGAAGAAATCACCTGGAATCACCGTCCGCTGGACGTCGAGCGCATGGCCGCGGCCGCGCAGTACCTGATCGGTACCCATGATTTCAGTGCCTTCCGTGCCGGCCAGTGCCAGGCCAAGTCGCCGATCAAGCAGATGCATCATCTGCGCGTGACCCGTCACGGCAAAATGATCGTTCTGGACATCCGCGCCAACGCGTTCCTGCATCACATGGTGCGCAACATCGCCGGGGTGCTGATGACTATCGGTGCCGGCGAGCGGCCGGTGGAGTGGATGAAAGAAGTGCTGGAGAGCCGCGAGCGGCGTTCCGGCGGGGTCACGGCGCATCCGTTCGGCCTGTATCTGGTGCAGGTCGAGTATCACGACGAGTTCCCGTTGCCCGAGCGTTTCATCGGGCCACATTTCCTTACGGGTTTCTCGGAACTTGACGGCTGACGCCCTCGAACGCATTTGTTACCATCCGGGACTTTCTCGGATTTGCCTTGGGGTTTTTATCGACATGTCAGCCGTTCGCAGCAAGATTTGCGGGATTACCCGCATGGAAGATGCGTTGGCAGCCGTCGAGGCCGGGGCCGATGCCATCGGTTTTGTGTTCTACGCTAAAAGTCCGCGGGCGGTGACCGTGCTGCAGGCGCGGGCGATCATCGCCGCATTGCCGCCGTTCGTGACCACGGTCGGGCTGTTCGTCAATGCCAGTCGCTGCGAGCTCGGGGAAATCCTTGATGCCGTGCCACTGGATCTGCTGCAGTTCCACGGCGACGAGACTGCCGCCGAGTGTGAAGGCTGGCATCGGCCGTACATCAAGGCTTTGCGGGTCAAGGCGGGTGATGACATTGCCGCTGCCTGCAATGCCTACCCGAGCGCCAGCGGTGTGTTGCTCGACACCTATGTCGAAGGTGTGCCCGGTGGAACCGGCGAGGCGTTCGACTGGTCACTGATTCCGCAGGGTCTGAGCAAGCCGTTGATTCTGGCCGGCGGCCTGACACCGGAGAACGTTGCCGATGCGATCGCCCGGGTGCGGCCGTATGCCGTGGATGTCAGCGGCGGGGTCGAGGCGAGCAAGGGCATCAAGGATCATGCAAGGATTCGTGCATTCATCAACGCCGTACGCTGATGTGACGGCTGGCAGACTGCCGCCGTCCACAGCTCTGTAGAAAAGAGGCTGAGGGTCTTTTCGGGGTGTACGCAGGTCAGTTCCGCTGACCCGGCAGCCCGGACGATCATCGCCACACATGAATTTTGCTGAAGGGCATACGCGGGGCCGCGAACCAGAGCGTTCGGGCCGCCGGTACTGGAGAAAGAAAGCATGAGCAACTGGTTGGTAGACAAGCTGATCCCTTCGATCATGCGTTCCGAGGTCAAGAAGAGCTCGGTGCCTGAAGGTCTGTGGCACAAATGCCCGTCCTGCGAGGCTGTGCTGTATCGTCCGGAGCTGGAAAAGACCCTGGACGTTTGCCCTAAATGCAACCACCACATGCGCATCGGCGCACGTGCGCGCATCGACATTTTCCTGGATGCCGAAGGCCGTGCCGAGCTGGGTGCTGACCTGGAGCCGGTTGACCGTCTGAAGTTCCGTGACGGCAAGAAGTACAAGGACCGTCTGGTCGCTGCCCAGAAGCAGACCGGCGAGAAGGACGCGCTGGTTTCCATGAGCGGCACCCTGTTGGGCATGCCTGTCGTGGTTTCGGCATTCGAATTCAGCTTCATGGGCGGTTCCATGGGCGCCATCGTCGGTGAGCGCTTCGTGCGCGCCGCCAACTACGCGCTGGAAAATCGTTGCCCGATGGTCTGCTTCTCCGCCTCCGGTGGCGCGCGGATGCAGGAAGCCCTGATCTCGCTGATGCAAATGGCCAAGACCTCGGCTGTGCTGGCGCGTCTGCGTGAAGAAGGCATTCCGTTCATCTCCGTGCTGACCGACCCGGTCTACGGCGGCGTTTCCGCCAGTCTGGCGATGCTGGGCGACGTGATCGTCGGTGAGCCCAAAGCCCTGATCGGCTTCGCCGGCCCGCGCGTGATCGAGCAGACCGTGCGCGAAAAACTGCCGGAAGGCTTCCAGCGCAGCGAGTTCCTGCTGGAGCACGGCGCCATCGACTTGATCATCGACCGTCGTGAACTGCGTCCGCGTCTGGGCAACCTGCTGGCTCAGCTGACCGGCAAACCGACACCTGAATTCGTTGCTGCGCCGATCGAGCCGATCGTCGTGCCGCCGGTGCCTGCCAACGTATGACCGAGCGCACCCTTGGCGAGTGGCTCGCCTACCTTGAGCAGTTGCATCCTTCGGCCATCGACATGGGGCTGGAGCGTTCGCAACAGGTAGCGTCCCGCATGGGACTGGGCCAGCCGGCGCCACGGGTGATTACGGTCACCGGCACTAACGGCAAGGGTTCGACCTGTGCTTTCGTGGCTTCCTTGCTGCGGGCGCAGGGCCTGAACGTCGGTGTCTACAATTCTCCGCACCTGCTGCGTTATAACGAGCGGGTGCAGCTCAATGGTGTCGAAGCCACTGACGCGCAGCTGTGCGAGGCCTTCGCGGCGGTCGAAGCGGGGCGCGGCGAAACCTCCCTGACTTATTTCGAAATGGGCACCCTGGCGGCGTTCTGGCTGTTTCAACAGGCCGGGCTCGATGCAGTGGTGCTGGAAGTCGGGCTGGGCGGGCGTCTGGACACGGTCAACGTGGTCGATGCCGATATCGCGCTGGTCACCAGCATCGGTGTCGATCATGCCGACTACCTGGGCAATACCCGCGAATCCGTGGCCTTCGAGAAGGCCGGGATTTTCCGTCAGGGCAAGCCTGCGCTGTGCGGCGATCTGAATCCTCCACAACCGTTGCTGGACAAGGCGCGTGAATTGGCCTGTCCGTTCTTCCTGCGCGGGCGCGATTTCGATCTGGGTATCACGGATCGGTTCTGGCAGTGGCGCGGTACCGACGCTGAAGGTAAGGTCGTCGAGCTGCGTGATTTGCCGCTGCTTGACCTGCCGATGGAAAATGCCGCGCTGGCGTTGCAGGCTTATCTGCTGCTCGGTTTGCCATGGGAGGCCGGGCAGATTGTTGCGGCGTTGCAGGCGACTCGTGTGGTCGGTCGCCTGGATCGTCGCTCGTTCGAATGGAACGGCAAGCGTCTGAATCTGCTGCTGGATGTCGGTCATAACCCGCATGCGGCGGAATATCTGGCCCGGCGTCTGGCTGCTCGTCCACCGGTCGGCAAGCGTCTGGCGGTGTTCGGCCTGCTGGCGGACAAGGATCTGGACGGTGTGGTCGGTGAGTTGAATGCCAGCGTCCAGCACTGGGCGGTTGCGCCGCTGGATTCGCCACGTGCGCGTCCGGTGGATGAATTGAATCAGGCATTGCAGAACCTTGGCGCCTCGGTCACGTCTTATGACAGCGTGGCGACCGCTCTGGAAGGGCAGTGCGCAGTGGCCAACAGCGACGACGAGATCTTGCTGTTCGGATCATTTTATTGTGTCGCCGAGGCCCTTGAATGGCTGTCTCGGCGCTCCACGGAGGAAGCGGCAAATGGCTTTGCTGGATAAAGCGTACAAGCAGCGCATGGTCGGTGCCCTGGTGCTGGTGGCGCTGGCGGTGATTTTCCTGCCGATGCTGTTTTCCCGTCAGGATGAACAGCGTCAGGTGACCGTCGAGGCGCCGGCTGCGCCGCAAGCGCCCGCCGTGGCGCAGATCCAGATGGAAACCGTGGCGGTGCCTGAGCCTCAGGTTCTGCCGCAGGAGCCAGTGCCGAGCGATGACGAAGTCGCCGAGCAGGCTGCGCCAGCGGCGCCGATTGCTTCCGCCGCGCCAGCCCCGACTCCGGCGCCCGTGGCCAAACCGGTTGCGCCGGCTCCTGCTCCCGTGGTCAAGCCTGCTACAGCCCCGGCCCAGCCGATCGCTGCGCTTTCCACCAAGCCGGATACCGCCCAGAGCCGCGTCGATGCCAATGGCCTGTCGGTGAGCTGGTCGGTGCAACTGGCCAGTCTGTCGAGTCGCGCCAGCGCCGAAAGCCTGCAGAAAACCCTGCGAAGCCAGGGTTACAACGCTTACATCCGTTCTGCCGATGGCAAGAACCGGGTGTTCGTCGGCCCGCTGATCGAGCGCGCCGAGGCCGATCGTCTGCGTGATCTGTTGAGTCGCCAGCAGAACCTCAAGGGGTTTGTGGTGCGCTTCCAGCCCGAACGCGGCTGATATCTATCACGTCGATAGAAATGCACTGAAAATCGCAGCTTACCGACAGCCATGCGCTCTGCTAAAATGCGCCGCCTTATCCGTCTGTAGGCTGCACTGTGCCATTTACCTGGGTTGACTGGGCGATCGTTGCAATCATCGCCATCTCCGCTTTGATCAGTTTGAGCCGCGGCTTCGTCAAAGAAGCATTGTCGCTGGTGACCTGGATCATCGCAGGAGCTGTTGCCTGGATGTTCGGTGGCTCACTGTCCGAGTACCTCGTCGGATACATCGAAACACCGTCGGCTCGCGTGATCGCGGGCTGTGCCATCATGTTTGTCGCCACACTGATCGTGGGCGCAATGATCAATTATCTTATCGGCGAGTTGGTTCGCGTCACCGGGTTGTCCGGGACCGATCGATTCCTCGGCATGGCCTTCGGCGCTGCGCGTGGCGTGTTGCTGGTGGTCGTGGCGGTCGGGCTGTTGAGCCTGGGGCCGGTACAGCAGGACGGGTGGTGGAAAGAATCACAGCTCGTGCCAAAGTTTCTATTGGTCGCAGACTGGTCCAAGAACCTGATTCTCGGGTGGAGCAGTCAGTGGCTTGCCAGCGGAATCAGCGTACCCGCTGAAATTCCGTTCAAGGAGCAACTCTTGCCGTCGGCCAAAACGCCTCAGTGAGTGTTGTTCAGTTCAGATCCATTAAGTAGGGGTTGCGTCGCATGTGTGGCATCGTCGGTATCGTCGGTAAGTCGAACGTCAATCAGGCGCTGTATGACGCGCTAACCGTGCTCCAGCACCGCGGCCAGGACGCTGCCGGTATCGTGACCAGCCATGATGGCCGGTTGTTCTTGCGCAAGGACAATGGCCTGGTGCGTGACGTGTTCCAACAGCGTCACATGCAGCGCCTGGTCGGCCACATGGGTATCGGCCACGTCCGTTACCCGACTGCCGGCAGCTCGACGTCGGCCGAGGCTCAGCCGTTTTACGTCAACTCGCCTTACGGCATCACCCTGGCGCACAACGGCAACCTGACCAACGTTGAACAGTTGGCCAAAGAGATCTACGAATCCGATCTGCGGCACGTCAACACCAGCTCCGACTCGGAAGTGTTGCTCAACGTGTTCGCCCACGAGCTGGCCCAGCGCGGCAAGCTGCAACCGACCGAAGAAGACGTGTTTGCCGCCGTGACCGACGTGCACAACCGTTGCGTCGGTGGTTACGCCGTTGTGGCAATGGTGACCGGCTACGGCATCGTCGGTTTCCGTGACCCGCACGGCATTCGCCCGATCGTGTTCGGTCAGCGTCACACCGACGAAGGCGTCGAGTACATGATCGCGTCCGAAAGCGTTTCGCTGGACGTGCTCGGTTTCACCCTGATTCGCGACCTGGCACCGGGCGAAGCGGTCTACATTACTGAAGACGGCAAGCTGCACACCCGTCAGTGCGCGACCAACCCGTCCCTGACGCCGTGCATCTTCGAACACGTCTATCTGGCGCGTCCGGATTCGATCATCGACGGCGTGTCGGTGTACAAGGCCCGTCTGCGCATGGGTGAGAAGCTGGCCGAGAAGATCCTGCGTGAGCGTCCTGAGCACGACATTGATGTGGTCATCCCGATTCCGGACACCAGCCGCACCGCGGCACTGGAGCTGGCCAACCATCTGGGCGTGAAATTTCGCGAAGGCTTCGTCAAGAACCGTTATATCGGCCGTACCTTCATCATGCCCGGCCAGGCCGCGCGCAAGAAATCGGTACGTCAGAAGCTCAACGCCATCGAGCTGGAATTCCGTGGCAAGAACGTGATGCTGGTGGACGACTCGATCGTTCGTGGCACCACCTGCAAGCAGATCATCCAGATGGCCCGCGAAGCCGGCGCGAAAAACGTCTATTTCTGCTCGGCGGCTCCGGCGGTGCGCTTCCCGAACGTGTACGGCATCGACATGCCGAGCGCTCACGAGCTGATCGCACACAACCGTTCGACCCAGGACGTGGCTGATCTGATCGGCGCTGACTGGCTGATCTACCAGGATCTGCCTGACTTGATCGAAGCGGTCGGCGGCGGCAAGATCAAGATCGAAAACTTCGATTGTGCAGTGTTCGATGGCAAGTACGTCACCGGCGACGTCGACGAGGCTTACCTGAACAAGATCGAACAGGCACGCAACGATGCCTCGAAGGTCAAGACCCAGGCGGTCAGTGCGATCATCGATCTGTACAACAACTGAGTTTCAACCGGCCCTTAGGGGCCGGTTTTGTATCTGGCAAAAGACTTTATTTATCGAGAACAGGGCAAGGAGTGACAGCATGAGTCAGGAATGGGATGCCGGTCGGCTGGACAGCGACCTCGAAGGCGTAGCGTTCGATACCCTGGCCGTACGTGCCGGTCAGCACCGTACGCCGGAAGGCGAGCACGGTGATCCGATGTTCTTCACTTCCAGCTACGTGTTCCGTACCGCCGCCGATGCGGCTGCGCGGTTTGCCGGGGAAGTGCCGGGCAACGTCTACTCGCGTTACACCAATCCGACCGTGCGCGCGTTCGAAGAGCGTATTGCCGCACTGGAAAACGCAGAGCAGGCGGTGGCTACGGCCACTGGCATGGCCGCGATCATGGCCGTGGTGATGAGCCTGTGCAGCGCCGGCGACCATGTGCTGGTGTCGCGCAGCGTGTTCGGTTCGACCATCAGTCTGTTCGAAAAGTACTTCAAGCGTTTTGGCGTAGAAGTCGATTACGTGCCGCTGGCCGATCTGTCGGCCTGGGACGCAGCGATCAAGTCCAATACCCGATTGCTGTTCGTCGAGTCGCCGTCCAACCCGTTGGCTGAGCTGGTGGATATCACCGCGCTGTCGGAAATCGCCCACGCCAAGGGTGCGATGCTGGTGGTCGACAACTGCTTCTGCACGCCTGCGTTGCAGCAGCCGCTGAAGTTGGGCGCAGACATCGTTGTGCACTCGGCTACCAAGTTCATCGATGGCCAGGGCCGTTGCATGGGCGGCGTGGTTGCCGGTCGCAGCGAGCAGATGAAAGAAATCGTCGGTTTTCTGCGTACTGCCGGGCCGACCCTGAGCCCGTTCAACGCCTGGATCTTCCTCAAGGGGCTGGAAACCCTGAACCTGCGGATGAAGGCACACTGCGTCAACGCCCAGCAACTGGCCGAGTGGCTGGAGCAGCAGGACGGCATCGAGAAAGTGCATTACGCCGGTCTCAAGAGTCATCCGCAGCACGAGCTGGCTCAGCGTCAGCAAAAGGGCTTCGGCGCGGTGGTGAGCTTTGAAGTCAAGGGCGGCAAAGAGGGCGCGTGGCGTTTCATCGATGCGACCCGTTTGATCTCTATCACGGCCAACCTTGGCGATAGCAAAACCACTATCACTCACCCCAGCACCACGTCCCACGGCCGTCTGGCGCCGCAGGAGCGTGAAGCGGCAGGCATTCGTGACAGCCTGATCCGCATCGCGGTCGGTCTGGAAGACGTGGCTGACCTGCAAGCCGACCTGTCGCGCGGTCTGGCGGCGTTGTGATCGAGTTGTCTACGCCGAAGATCGGCACCCATGGCCGCGTTGCATTGGTCACGGGGGCCGCGCGCGGGATCGGTCTGGGCATCGCTGCGTGGCTGATCAGCGAAGGCTGGCAGGTGGTGTTGACCGATCTGGATCGTACACGGGGTTCGAAAGTGGCGAAGGTGCTCGGCGAAAACGCCTGGTTCATCGCCATGGATGTGGCGGACGAAAGTCAGGTGGCCCTGGGTGTTGCTGAGGTGCTGGGGCAGTTCGGTCGTCTGGATGCGCTGGTGTGCAACGCGGCCGTGGCCGATCCGCACAACATCACGCTGGAAAGTCTCGATCTGGCTTACTGGAATCGGGTGTTGGCGGTGAACCTCGGTGGGCCGATGTTGCTGGCCAAGCACTGCGCGCCTTATCTGCGTGCGCACAACGGGGCGATCGTCAACCTGGCCTCGACTCGTGCGGCGCAGTCGGAACCTGATACGGAAGCGTACGCGGCGAGCAAGGGTGGCTTGCTGGCGTTGACTCACGCGCTGGCGATCAGCCTCGGGCCGGAGATTCGCGTCAATGCGGTCAGTCCGGGCTGGATCGATGCGCGGGACCCGTCCGCCCGGCGCGCGGAACCGCTGACCGACACCGATCATGCCCAGCATCCTGCGGGCAGGGTAGGGACGGTCGAGGACGTCGCGGCGATGGTGGCGTGGTTGCTGTCGAAGAATGCGGGGTTTGTGACCGGGCAGGAATTCGTGGTCGATGGCGGTATGACCAAGAAGATGATTTATACGGAATGAAGCCATTTCGTCTTTTTTAGAAAAACTTCAATCCTGCTATTGACTTAGGTTCGCTACCTGCGTAAATTTCGCGGCCTCGGAGATGCAAACGGGTGATTAGCTCAGCTGGGAGAGCGTCTGCCTTACAAGCAGAATGTCGGCGGTTCGATCCCGTCATCACCCACCACTCCGGAGATACTTGCATAAGCAAGAGCGTAGGCTGAAAGTGCCTGCACCGACGCGCAGCGGTAGTTCAGTCGGTTAGAATACCGGCCTGTCACGCCGGGGGTCGCGGGTTCGAGTCCCGTCCGCTGCGCCATATTTAACGAGTCAGGCAATGTCTGATTCGCGATTGAAAAGCACCGAAGCTTTCAGTCAAACGAGTTACTTGAGCATCAGCTCAAAGCGATACGCAGCGGTAGTTCAGTCGGTTAGAATACCGGCCTGTCACGCCGGGGGTCGCGGGTTCGAGTCCCGTCCGCTGCGCCATATCTGTTTCAAGGACCACTGAACGCCTTGAAACACCGAACGCAACCGCTGGTTGATTCGGAATCGATAGCAAAGACCCTGGTCGAAAGACCGGGGTTTTTTGTGTCTGAAATTTGGCATCTTCCCAATATTTCCCTCCTTGTTACCGCGAATGCAGATTGCAACCTGTTCGATCTCGCAAGATGAATCTGCCTGCGTCTAGCGACTCACTGCGCTGCAATGCCGCATTGATTTTTTGATTCTTTGGTCAAATTTTTGTAACTGGTTGTTTGCTGCGAGCTCGGAAACCTATAAAGTTAACCTTTCGGTCAGCTTTGCACTGTCATCACGCCCTTTGTTTCGTCAAGAAGGGCTTCTGCAAGACTCGAGATTCCCAGTAGATAACCAGAAGGGCGGATCCATAACCGCTCAGAGGATGATCCATGTCCAACCGTGAAATATCCCGGCGCTCGTTCCTTCAGGGCGGGCTGGTGGCGGGTGTGAGCGTTACGCTTACGCCGCTCAGCAGTCAGGCGCTGGCTGCCTTGATGGAAAACAGCGTGACCGTGCCGTCCGAGCAGTGGCTCGGCAACAACGGCAAGGCGCGCCAGCGTAACGATGCATTGTCCAAGGTCTGCGGCAGCAAAGTGTTTGCCCGTGACATCCGTTCTAAGGACATGCCGGGCTGGCCCCAGCAGCAAGGCCACGCCATGTTGCTGAAAACCATCAAGGCCGACCGCATCTACGACGGCTACGACCTGTCGTGGCTCGGCGCCGATCTGCAGCCTGATCGTATCGTTACCGCTGCTGACCTGGACAAGGACGGCATTGTGTTCCCTGAAGAGCACGCGCCGGATCCACTGCTGCCGGAAGGCAAGGTGCCGATGTTCATTGGTCACCCGGTTGCGATTCTGATCTGGAACGACTTCGAGCGTTTCCGTCAGGCCAAGAACAAACTCAAATTCAATGACAAAGCGATTCGTTACGGTGCGCAAGTACCGTTCTACGAAGGCGATCCCTATGGCAGTTTCCGCTATGTGCGCGTCGGTGGACCGACGTCGGCGGACGAGGACGAATTTGCCAGCCTCAAGGACTCGATCCTGTTTCCGATGCTGAAAAATCGTCGTCCGGTGTGGAATTCCCAACCGAACCTGCATGGCAACCTGACCGAGCGCGGCCTGTTCTACGCCGACCGCATGAAGAAAGAGATCGACACCCCGCCGGACAACTGGCTGGTGTTCGACGAGCGCTACAAAACCCCATCGATCGAACCCGCCGCGATGGAGCCGGACAACGGCAACGGCTGGTACGACCCGGCGACCAAGACCCTGCATTTCGTTGTCGCCACCCAATGCCCGCTGGAAACCGCCACCGACACCGCGAAGATGATCGGGCCGTCGCGTTTCGGCCTTGCCAACCTCAACATGCACCCGGGTTACACCGTCGGTTACGGCTCCAAGGATCACAACATTTTTGTCTACTACGCGGCCCTGGCGGCGTTGTACGGCGCGGGTGTGCCGATTCGCCTGGCCAACGACCGCTACGAGCAGTTCCAGAGCGGCATCAAGCGTCACCCGTTCGACATCCGCTACCAGTTGGCAGTGGACAAGACCGATCACAGCTTCAAGATTTTCCGTGCCGAAATGAGCGTCGATGGTGGTGGTCGGATCAACTACAGCCCGTCAGTGGCCGCGGTTGGCGCCACGGCGGCGCAGTCGATCTACTACATGCCGCAGAACGACCTGCAGGTCACCGCTTATCATTCCCGTGCCGTTGAAGCAGGCTCGATGCGCGGCTATGGCACGTTGCAGAGCATGGCCTCCACCGAGATGATGGTCGACGAAATCGCTGATCGCCTCGGTGTCGATGCCATCGATCTGCGCCGCAAGAACGCGTTGCGCTCGGGGATGAAAAACACCCAGGGCGCGATCCCGGCCGGTGCGTTGCGTCTGCATGAGATTCTCGACAAGGCTTCGCTGCACGAAGTCTGGAAAAACCGCGATGCGATCAAGAAACAACGTGAAGCGGCGGATCCGGACAACTGGTATGGCGTGGGTTTTGCCATTTGCCAGAAAGACTTCGGCACCGGGTCCGAAGCACCGATGGCCAGCATCGAGTTCACCGCCGATGGGCGCATTTCCCTGCGTCATATTGGTATCGAGATCGGCACCGGCATGTCCACCTCGCAAGCGTTGGTGGTGGCTGATTTCCTCGGCAGCCCGGCTCACGACGTGAAGACCGGTGAAACCGAGTGGGATGAAATGCAGCTGGTCACCGCCGGCAACCCTTACATCATGAGCCAGGCCGAGCAGGATAACTTCCTGCGCAATCCGCGCTGGGTCGGCAAGCTGGCTTCCGCCTCGTCCGCGACCAACTCCGCCTACTACTTCAGCCACGCCACCCGTGAAGCGGCGCGCGTGCTGTTCAACCACGGTCTGTGGCCGGCGGCGCTGGAGATCTGGCGTCAGGGGCCGTATGGCGGCCAGGCCAACCCCTACGTGGTGCGTCGCGAAGATGCGCATTGGGTCGACGGCAAGCTCACCGCCAACGGCATGCAGCCACTGACCTTCGAAGAGCTGGCCAGGCGTGCGCACGAGCGTGGTCTGGTCACCGGCGCCACCGTTCATGGTTTCAACCGCTGGAGCTGGGCCGAGGCCGAATACAGCATCGACGGCGTGCGCGAGCGTCTGCCGCTCGACGGTCTGGCGGTGAAGTATGGTGACGGCGCCCCTAAGGCGAAGAAAGCGCAGATGACCAGCGCCGGTTTCCATCTGTTGGATCGGCAGAACGTCGCCTATCCGGTGGTTCAGTTGAACAACGCCGCCGTGACCTACTACAGCCCGGTAGCGACGCTGGTCGAGTTGAAGGTCAACAAAGGTTCGGCAGAGGTCGAAGTGCTCAACCATCACTCGTGGCTGGAATGCGGCCGGGTGCTGGTCGAAGAACTGGTTCGTGGTCAGCTCGAAGGCGGGATCGCCATGGGCATCGGTCACGCCTTGATGGAAGAGATGCCGCTGTACGAAGGCGGGCCGGGGGAGGGTGACTGGAACTTCAACCGTTATCGCCTGCCGATGGCGCGCCATGTGGCGGTGTGGAAGCAGACGTCGGAAATCCTGCCGCCGCTGTCCCCAAGCGACCCGTCCAAAGGCATCGCCGAAGTGGTGATGATCCCGGTGGTCGGTGCCATCGGTAACGCCGTGGCCCACGCCATCGGTAAACGTGTTCGCGATCTGCCCATCACTGCTGCGCGCATCAAGGAGGCCCTCAATGGCTAACCGTCCGCTTCAACTGACCCTCAACGGTCAATCCGTCGGCCCGGTGGACATCCCTGATGACCTGCCGATGATCGATTACCTGCACGAATACAAGAACCTCACCGGTTCGCGCCTGGGCTGCGGCCAGGGTATCTGCCACGCCTGCGTGGTGATCGTCGATAACCCGGACGGTACCAGTGAAGAGGTGCGCACTTGCATCACCGGCGCGCATTACTTCGAGGGCAAGAAAGTCCGCACCATCGAAGGCCACGCCAAGCGTGACGAGCAAGGCCAGGTCACCGAGCTGAACCCGATCCAGCAGCGTTTCGTCGATGAATTCGCCTTCCAGTGCAGCTACTGCGCACCGGGTTTCGTCAACGCCGCGACCGTGCTGGTGGAAAAGCTGCAGCGCCAGCCAATCGTCAAAAGCAAACTGGAACAAGTCATCGAGGACAGCCTCGGTCATCACGTCTGCCGTTGCACTGGGTACGTGCGTTATTACAACGCCACTCGCAACGTGCTGACCGATCTCGGTCTGGTCAAGGAGGGTTGAGCATGAAGCAATTACTGACCCGCCTGACTATGGCGCTCGGGCTGGCTGTGCCTGTGTTGGCGGCGCACGCGGATGATCAGGTCAAGCGCGGCGAATACCTCGCCCGCGCCGCTGACTGCATGGCCTGCCACACGGCGCCGGGTGGCGCGCCGTATGCCGGCGGGCTGCCAATCGTGTCGCCGTTCGGCACGATCTACGGCACCAACATCACGCCGAGCAAGGAGCACGGCATCGGTCTCTACACCGATGAAGAGTTCTTCGCGGCACTCACCGAAGGCAAGCGTCGTGACGGTGCCAACCTGTACCCGGCGATGCCGTACACCTCGTATCACTTGATGCCGCGTGCGGATTCGGATGCGATTCACGCGTACCTGAAAACCATCGAACCGATCGAGCGCGCCGCGCCGGTGACCAGTCTGAGCTTCCCGTTCAACGTGCGTCCGGGCTTGATCGGCTGGAACATGATGTACGGCAAAGCCTTGAAGCTGGAGCCTGCGGATGGCAAAAGCGACGCCTGGAAACGTGGCCAGTACATGGTCGAAGTGCTCGGCCATTGTGGCGAATGCCATACGCCGCGCGGCTTGCCGGGCGCCATGCAGTTGGACAAGCGCCTGACCGGCGGCATCCTCAACGGCTATCTGGCGCCGAGCCTGCTGGCAACCGATCTGGCGGCGCGTGGTTGGAACCATCAGGACCTGAGCGCGTTCCTCAAGCACGGCATGAGCGCCCAGGGCACGATGTTCAACGAGATGTTCCCGGTGTTCCACAACAGCACTCAGGGCCTCAGTGATCCGGATCTGGCGGCGATGGCGACTTTCCTGCTGGGCGACAAGCCTCCGGCGGCAAAAGAACTGACTGAAGTGCCAGTGGAAAAGCTCAGTGCCAGCGCCCAGCGCGGCCGTCAGGAATACTTGAACGTCTGCGCCGGTTGTCACGCGGCCGGTGGCGAGGGCAAGCCGCACATCGCGGTGGCCATGCGCGGCAATACCACACTGCGTCTGGAAGACCCACGCAACCTGTTGCGAGTGATCGAAGATGGCATCGGTGAGCAGAAATTCGCCGGGTTCGAACATATGCAGCCTATGCCGGGTTTTGCCGACAAGCTCAGCGCCGAACAACTGACCGATCTGCTGAACTACCTGCGTCAGGGTTGGGGTGGTCAGTCGGCCGAGCTGGCGATTAGCGAAGTGCAGAAGCTGCAAGCTGATGCGCCATCCATCGAGCACAAGGCGCACTGATCATGCAGCATCTCGATCTGCAAGTGGTTCGACGGGCGCTGGAGTGGTCGACGGCGGGGCGACGCGTCTGGCTCTGCACCGTGCTGACCACCTACGGCTCGGCGCCACGCGCGCCGGGTTCACTGCTGGCGGTGAACGACGGCGGCCAGTGGATCGGGTCGCTGTCCGGTGGCTGCGTCGAGGAAGATTTTCTCGAGCGCGTCGCTGAAGGTGCGTTTCTTGATGCGATCAATGTCGTGCGTTATGGCGAAGGTGACGATCCGCGTTCGCGGGTCAGCCTGCCGTGTGGCGGCATTCTCGATGTGCTGGTAGAGAAATTTGACGCCGGCTGCGATGTGCAGGCGCACCTGCGTGAACTCGAATCGGCGTTGCTCGGGCGGCGCCGGTTGATTCGCGAGGTCGATCTGGCCACGGGCGCGCGCAGCCTGTTTGCCGATCGCGAGCAGGGTGCGCGAATCGAGCGTGAAATCGACCGGGTGCGGATCCGCATCGGCGCTGCCCAGCGTTTGCTACTGGCGGGTTATTCCAGCGTGGCGCAGGCGTGTGCGGAGTTTGCGGTCGGTCTCGGCTTCGAAGTGATTCTCTGCGACCCGCGCGATGAGGTGCTGGAAGGTGTGGTGCTCAATGGTGTGGAGATTCGTCGGCAATTGCCGTCGGTGTTCATCGCCGATGGCGGATGTCACCGTGATACGGCGGTGGTGGCGTTGACCCATGATCCGCGTATCGACGATCTGGCGATGATGGAAGCGGTGCGCACCGAAGCGTTCTACATTGGCGTAATGGGCTCGTTGCAGACGTCGCAGAAGCGCTTTGAGCGATTGCGTCGGATTGGCGGTCTGGAGGAAAGCGAACTGGCGCGAATTCATGCGCCGATCGGCCTCAACCTGGGCAGCAAGACGCCGGCGGAAATCGCTTTGGCAGTGCTCGCGGATATCCTGCGGATTCGCAGCGGGATTGCGCGGGATCAGTTGTGATTGATGCTGGATGTAAAAAGGGCCGCTCTTCAGCGGCCCTTTTTTTGGCTCGTCAGAAACCGAGCTTGTCGCGCAGCCCGTAGTACCAGGCGCCCATTGCGGCAAACGGTGTGCGCAGCAGTTGCCCACCTGGGAACGGGTAGTGCGGCAGGTCGGCAAACGCATCGAAGCGCTCGGCCTGTCCGCGCAGTGCCTCGGCCAATACCTTGCCGGCCAGGTGCGTGTAGGTCACGCCATGGCCGCTGCAACCTTGGGAATAATAGATGTTGTCGCCCAAGCGTCCGACCTGGGGCAGGCGCGACAGGGTCAGCAGGAAGTTGCCGGTCCAGGCGTAGTCGATTTTCACATCCTTGAGTTGTGGGAAGGCCTTGAGCATTTTCGGGCGGATGATCGCTTCGATGTTCGCCGGATCCCGCGCGCCATACACCACGCCGCCGCCGAAGATCAGGCGCTTGTCGCCGGTGAGGCGGTAGTAGTCGAGCAGGTAATTGCAGTCTTCGACACAGTAATCCTGTGGCAGTAGGGATTTCGCCAGGTCATCGCCCAGTGGCTCGGTGGTGATGACCTGAGTGCCGCACGGCATCGATTTGGCCGCCAGCTCCGGCACCAGATTGCCGAGGTAGGCGTTGCCGGCGACGATGATGAATTTGGCCCTGACCTTGCCCTGCGGCGTGTGAACGACCGGATTGGCGCCGCGCTCGATGCGCACGGCCGGCGACTGCTCATGGATTGTGCCACCCAGGGATTCGACGGCAGCGGCTTCGCCGAGCGCCAGGTTAAGCGGGTGAATGTGACCGCCGCTCATGTCGAGCATGCCACCGACGTATTGATCGCAAGCCACCACTTCGCGGATGCGCCGCTGATCCAGCAGTTCCAGCTGGGTATGGCCGAAGCGTTCCCACAAGCGCTTCTGCGATTCCAGGTGATCCATCTGTTTGGCGGTGAGGGCGGCGAATACGCCACCGTCCTTCAGGTCGCACTGAATGTTGTATTGGCTGACGCGCTCACGAATGATCCGGCCGCCCTCGAACGCCATCTGCCCGAGCAGTTGAGCCTGTTTCGGGCCAACGCTGCGCTCGATCACATCGATGTCACGGCTGTAGCTGTTGACGATCTGCCCGCCATTGCGTCCCGAAGCGCCGAAACCGACCCTGGCGGCTTCCAGCACAGTCACGCGAAAACCGTTCTCCAGCAGGAACAGGGCCGAGGACAGTCCCGTATAACCCGCGCCGATTACACAGATATCCGTCTCCACGTCGTCCTGCAGGGCAGGGCGCGGTGGTACGGCGTTGGCCGACGCAGCGTAATAAGACTCTGGGTAAGGGGTGTTCGCCATCCTGCAGCCTCTGTTTAATATATTTTACGAGTGCAGCGATCCTACCCCAGTTGAAAAACCTCCGCCAGCCACCGGGAAATCTTCTTGCGGCAGGTCGAAATTAAATATTTTGCATATTCATAGGGTTAGGTGAAAAAAAGGTGTTGACACCCCTCCGGAATTCCGTAGAATGCCGCCTCACAGCAGGCACGTAGCTCAGTTGGTTAGAGCACCACCTTGACATGGTGGGGGTCGTTGGTTCGAGTCCAATCGCGCCTACCAAACATAATCCGCTCTGCTGGGCGGTCTGAAAGGGCTCACCGAAAGGTGGGCCCTTTTTTGTTGTCTGCGATTTTTCAAAGCCTTTGCAAATTCGGTTGGGTCGACTGCAGCTGCGCTTCGGCACATTGCAGGGGGTATTCATGAGTCGCAAATTCAGGCGCGCCTGTCGTGGTGATATCTAAAGCCTGTTGAAGATTGATCCTGTCGCTGAAAAAGATAGCGGTTGCCGAGAGTGCATCGCGAGGGCGATGAGGGCGGAAGAATGCTGGGTTGTCTTCGAGGCGAGCTATCCTGGCGTTCCCTTCGGCTAGGGATGTGTGGATCGAAGCTTTTTGGGTGAGTGGTTCATTCCTCTCGTGGTTGTCTCCATTAAGAACAGGCGTTCCGGGGTGGGGCAGACAAGATCTTCACGTCGACCAATACGCTCTTGGATATCCGTACAGCGGAACGGTCGAGAACCCTGATCCGAGGATCCTGAGCTTATTTTTGTAAATTTCTTGAGCCTGGCGCGAATTGACTGCGATGGATTTTGATCCGTTCGTCACCGGTCCGTCGCGAGCGGCCTTTTAAATAGTGTGGATATTTAATGGGTTACCGACTTTATTAACCATCCGGTTATCAAAAATACGTTGTTACAAGACGAATAAATCAGTAGTATTCGCCCCGCGTTCACCACCACGGTTTATGCATTTTTAAATCCCAAGCTTCCATCAGCTGCTTGGGATTTTTTTTGCCCGCGATTTGCCTTTCTCACATTTCTGCCCCGACTCGCGTCTCGTCCGTTCCTGTTTTCCGGGAGGGGTGACAGGCAAGTCCTCATTTTTTCGACTACTACTGTCAGGCTGATTTCAACTGTGCCGAACAGGAGTTCATTGATGCTGGTTCATTGGTTTCTCGCAGCGATCCATTTACTGGCGTTTGCCATGGGCTTGTGGGCGGTGCTGACGCGTGGAGCAGCCTTCAGCCGCCTGGCATCTGGCTCGGGTGAGGTCGGGCGCGTATTGCTTGCCGATAATGTCTGGGGGCTTTCGGCGTTGGTGTTGCTCATCACCGGCGGCATGCGGGCTTTTGGAGGTTACGAAAAGGGAGCCGACTATTACCTGCATCAGCCGCTGTTCCATCTGAAGATGACATTGTTTGTGCTGATTCTGCTTCTGGAGCTCATGCCGATGATCTCGCTGATCAAGTGGCGCGTGGCCAAGGCGCGCGGTGCTGCCCCTGACACGGGACGTGCGAAGGTGTTCGCACGAATCAGTCATGCCGAAGCGCTGCTGTTGATATTGATGGTCGTGGCGGCCACCGGGATGGCGCGTGGCGTTACATTCGGCTAGGCGGGCGTGATTCCCAGCCGCTATTCGGAAATGTCCGACAGCCAGCCCATTGAATGATGGTTAGTATCGGTTGCGAGAAGGGTTGAGGCAGGAAGGGACGTGGCACGCGCCGTCACCAAGGAGGTGGGGGAATGGCGATACGGCGCTTGAATCTTTAGCCAGTCATTGCGCGCGGGCAAACGAACTGGCTACTGACTGCGATGGGGCTCAGGGTGTTTGTGGCTTTTCCGGAGCGGTCAGGCCAGCCTGAATGCGCTGGTAGATCTCTTCCCGATGCACTGCAACGTTCTTCGGAGCATTGATGCCGATTCGAACTTGCTGGCCGCTGACGCCGAGAATGGTGATCGTGATGTCATCACCAATGTTTATGCTTTCACCGACTTTGCGGGTGAGTATCAGCATGGTCTTCTCCTTGATTGCTTTGTAGGGCACCTGATTCAGACAGTGCAGAGGTCGGTGGTACGTATAGATTAGTGCGAAGTCTTACAGTTTGGGTGCCTCTTTCTGACGCGCAGCAGCGGCATTAATTCCCAGCGCGTAACTATACAGGGGCTGTCAGCATCAATCTCGTAGTTTTGCGCCCATTTTGCGGGGCTGCGAAAGTATTCTCGAGTGTTAAGATCGCCGCTTTGAAAATTCAGAGGGAAGCGTTGTGCGCAAATTGGTCTGGGTAGTCGCGGCACTGGCGTTGGCAGGATGTGGCGAAGGCAGGAGTGTGGATGCGCAAAAGCCGAAACCGGCGACGGTAACTGCGCCTGCTGCGGTGGGGCCGCAGTGGGATCTGGAAGTGCGCGGTGAAACACCTCAAGCCGTCAGCGACCTCAGCGGCTGGTTGATCGAGCATGCCTTTGTGGCCAGCGTCATCAGGGACGCCAGTGGAAAGACCCGGATCCTGCTAGGCCCTTTCAATTCGAAGGCTGACGCCGAGGCGCGCCAGGCGGATGTGAATGCCGCGTTGATCAAGGCGAAGAAGCAGAACATCGAAACGCTGGTGATTGAGCGCACGGCCGCTCAATAAGCGATCCATTGAGCGGGGGATGCCTGTCGATACAGTGCCGGTTGGCCAGACGGTGACACTGACAGATGTCGACATCGAAGAAGAGATTCTGTGGGCGATCGCCGATACGGCTAGCAAGGGATTCTATGGCTGGATCGCCGAAAATCCGCTGCGGTCATGAGCCTGCGCAAATACCTGATCAGGGAGCACGGCATCCTTTGCGAGTCGCTCAATCAGTTGGGCTACTGGCGTGACAACAAGTCCGGTGGTTGAGCATAAAAAAGGCCTTGAGTTTATCGCTCAAGGCCTTTTCTTTCGATCAAGCAATCAACCGCAGGCTTTCAGGTTCACCGGGCCGACAAATTCGTTGCCGCGTCTCATCACGCACGCCACGCTCTGATTGCGCTGGCGTTCCCAGTCCTGCACCGGATAAGTCTTGTTCCAGGCTTCGTACAGTTGCCGGTCCTGCTTCGACAGGCGCAATCCGTATTGTTTGCTCATGTAAAAGTAAGTGCGGGCGATCATCCCGCGAATCGAAGGGCGGGGCATGACCTTCTTCGCCTTGAAGTCGACCTGAGTCAGGCACGAGCCGTACTGACCCTTTTCGACCGGCAACCAACCGTAGCTGAAATTGCTGCGGTCGCCATTCACCTCGTTATACGGTATTGCATTTCATTGACACGGCTCGTCATGAAGACAAAATATTCAATAAATTCAACGAATTGCATGCTATTTACGTCGTTATTCTTCCGGCAAAAATCGTGTCAACGTTGACATTTTTACCCTGTCGCGCCTGCGCTTAAATCCGACAGACGGTATCGATTTATTAGCCTCCCAAACGATGGTATTCGGCGCCAGTCGACCGACATGATCGCGGCCCTCATCCAAGAATGCCCCTGACCCAAGCTCTCCATACTCTCAACCCCGCCAACACCAAGCCTTCACTGAAACCCTTGAGCTCCTAACCGCTGCATCACCACCATGACCTCCGTCTGCGTGAGCGTGGGCACGTGCTGACGACTACGACCTCTTTCTACAATGACACCAAGCTCTAGAGAAGAACATCATTACCCAGAGGAACACTCTCGTCATATTGCCGAGTCTGGAACCGCATGCAGTAGTTGCTGTAGTGACTCACGTAGAACTGTGGGGAAGGGGAGTTATAGCGGTAGATGAACAAAACGCGCGGATCAGTGAGTACTCAAACTATGAGGAAGGCGGAGTTTTGAGGTATCTGCGAACGGTTGTTGCCGATAGCTCCAATGCGCTTCCGATCTCGGCAATGGACACTCCAGCATTCTTCATACGAACGGCCTCTGCAGCTTTCTGCGCTGCCCCTGTTCGCGCTGGCCGGCCAGGACGAAGCTTTCCGGCACTGGAAAGCGCCTCCATCTGTAGATCGATCCCGTCTTTTTTTATCCTGTTCAGTTGCTTCGTAAGACGTTTTAAAGCGTCCGTGAATGGCTCTTGAGACTGGAGCGAAGTCGCCATGAGAATCAACACAGCAGCATCAAGCTCCAGGATTGTTGCCAGGCGGATCAGGATATCAATCGTAATGTTCACCTCTCCGCGTTCTATCCGACCGAGATACGAAAGATCAATAGTGTTCAGATCGTCTTGTGAAAGACCCTTCTCTCTACGCATCACTCGTATTACGACAGCCAACGCTTTTGCTGCCTCCATCAAACTTCCCCTAACAAATCGAGGATAAAGCCATATTGCGTTGCGCCATAACACGGGCTATCATCCGTGTTGTGGTGTTTTGTGCTTCATCCTTTCCCTGATATCTCGAATCTTGAGTTGGCGTGCAGTGCGAATCGATTGCCCAAAGGGATGTTTTGTTAGTTATCAAGCGTTGGGTTAGATGTTAGTGATCCCTACGCGGGGAGCACACCTAACAAATCAGATGTATTGACGGAGATTTTGTGGTTGAGCACAGATGAAAACGAAGGTGGCGACGACCTGCGAGGCGGCCCCGGTGAATCTCGCCAGGGATCGATGGACTCAGACGAAATTCTCATCGAACTCGTCAGGGGGCTCTATCCGCGTAAGCCTTACTGTTTAGTCGAGGATTGGACAGTTTTCCGCGTCGAAGCCACAGAAGACGAGCTGAGCAAGATCCAAGCAGCTGGCCAGTTACCCATGATCGTTTTTGCACATAACGTCCTGTTTGATAGCCAAAGAAGATTTGATGTTGGCGACTGGGTACGTTCCACATTCGCGACCTCGTTTGAAGACGGCTTCCTATTTGAGACTAGGAACACGGTTTACGTGCTCAAGGGTGTAGGCCATGAGAAGAAGGCGAGTTTGGAAACCATCTTTTCCTTTTTCTAATCCAGTGGCTGCGGCCGTTGCAAATATCAGAGATTAGACATGTTCAGAACTCAAGACAGCGACCTTTTAGGAGTACCCGGGATGTTCGGGGCAGGCCTGGCGCACTGGCACACCGTGTCGCGAGTGCTCCGAATGCACTGGTACTACGTCACTGTTCAACATGAGTTGGAAGGCCGACAGGTCGAATACGAGTTGATGATCAACGATGAACATCAGCTGGAAGCGATATTGAACTCCCACGACCCCAAAAAGGTGGTGATCGGTGCTCAAGTAGTAACCCCGGCCTACATGAGTGGGAGAGGGATACCGAGTATGGAGCCACTTACCAGGGTGTCTGTGGGGGTAGATGAACTCGGGTGCGTCGTTTGCGTTATAGAAGTAGAAAGCGGTGCCGTGTACCACGACTCGCATCGTCAAAATTTCAACCGAGCATTGGTTTCCAATTTGAAAGAAATTTTCCACTCAAGTCGCATTCGTCCAGTCTGAAGCTGACCACGGCCAAACGGAGCTTTCGTATGAGCGGTACCGAAATGACGTTTCACAGCAAACGACTATCTGATTTCGACCTACTTCGAATTCACAAGGCGCAAGCGCAAGGTTTTGATCTTCCAGTTACGGCTTATCTCAATCATGTGGCCATCGTTGGTAAAAGTGCGATGGGAGTCGTCTTCGGCCACGTACGAAAAGGCCCATTGGGCCGCTTCGATGATGGTCACTACATGCGTACCTCTGACATCGTTTGCGCCCGACGTGAAGGTCGATTTTGGGTTCTCAAAACAGTCAACTCGCGATACGTCATCGCGACGTTTCAGCGTGACATCGGACGAAAAACCCTTCGCAACTTTCTGATGGTTTCTAGCCAAGCAATGCAAGAGTCCACCTCCATTCAGTGAGCTTCGAGGTGCAAGTCAAGGAGGAGAAAAAGGCTATTACATCTAAAACCTCTTCCGTGTTATTCGAGCAAGGAGCGTAATGGCAATATTAGATTGGTTCTGGTACTAGCTCGATCCGGAGGACTTTTACTTTGGCTTGAGCG
This sequence comes from Pseudomonas sputi, assembly GCF_021603585.1. Classification (GTDB taxonomy): domain Bacteria; phylum Pseudomonadota; class Gammaproteobacteria; order Pseudomonadales; family Pseudomonadaceae; genus Aquipseudomonas; species Aquipseudomonas sputi. The sequence goes on from NZ_BQHI01000009.1 coordinate 87,898, forward strand.
CAAAGCAAACTTTCACCATCCTCCGCATAATTCCTCTTGGCTTCGAAGGCTGCTTCGATCTCGTGCAGGTTGCTGCAGTCCTGAAAATCAGACGTGTCAGTCGTCACGTATTCGTGGCACACGCTACTCAATGCAGAACCATTGGCCCATAAGTCGTCGGGTATAGTCGTGTCGATGTGAATCAAGCTGATAAGAAATTTCATGCGGCGCCCTTAAAGATTTGTTCCTGAATATAGAAAGGTGGGCGTCGTGCACAAGGTCAATAATTGTTGGCCATTGGTCAATATGAATTGTGTTGTTCGTACAGTCTTTTTAGACGGGGCGGTGTGCTCAGAAAATATTTTTGATTGGCGCTAAAGTATTCTCGGTTTTGAGCCGTTTAACAAATAAACAACAAAATAAACGTACTGAGAGGCTCAAGATATATGGCTACCATCACCCCACAAAAAACAATTTACCCACTGGACTTTTTCCGAGGCAGAATAGCCTACGAGATTTCTAGTCATGTAGGCGCCTTCAGGGATGGAGACGAGGTTGTGCTCAAAGTTGATGAGTACACCTACCACTTGAGCCCAGCAAAAGCCGATCTCCTGGCTCAAGGCTTTCTAATGGCAGCTCTACGCACTCGTCTTCGACGTTTCGATATGCCATGGCGTAATGGACAGATCCATAATGTAAGTGCAATGCCCAAAAAAGCTTTCCAGAGGGGAGTGGCAATGGGGATGGGGTTCCATGACATCACACTCCCCGAGTCAGAAAAATTTATCGCGACGGGTTGGCTTTACGAGGGAACTGGGGAGGATTTGGATTACCCCGCAAACGTGGTGTTTCTTAAAACCAGGCGGGATGGCGTTGTGGAATTCAGTAAGGGAAACGATGAATTTCTTTTGAGCCCAAAGCAAGCCGTTCAGCTCTGCTTGGAGCTTGCAGATTCTTCCAGTTCACTTGTCACGCGTGTCTGGAGTATTTGGGACAGGCATATCGAGTGGAGTACCGGGCGCGCAGCATCGGATAAAGCCTCTTTCGATCTGGCGAATAAGGCACTGTTTGAGTATCTGAAGTCTTACAAATCCTTCGCTTGAGATTCGCACTGATGTTATCTGAGAACTGAGATGTATTCATTATGGTTGTCGTAGATCAAATGTCGGCATACGTCTCGTACTTTTTTGCGGGTTTAGGATACAGCGACCCTTGATCTGAGTTCTCGCGACGTCATCTTCCAGCGTCTCTCTGGCGTCGTAATCTGCCTGCCTTGCAGGATGTAGTAACAGACCGAGTCTAGTAGCAGCTTTGTACTCTGCGACCTCGCCTGTCACGCCCAGCGGCTTGCCAGTCAAGCGATAGAATCTACGCGCAAGCACCTTGGCTTCTTTCACGATTTCTAGGATTTCTAGGATTTCATCCTGGATCAATGCAGCCTGTTGAAGTTCGTTGCCATGACTGAGTTCAGTCTTCTGCAAACGCCTCGAGTGCAGTGAGCAGCTTGGCAAGCTCCGCCAAGTTCGGCATCATTTCATTGGGATTTGTTCAGGTTGCGGCGTGCGTTTGCGCAAACTCGATCGCGGTTGGGATATCCAATGAAATCGAGGCAAATGATTTCATCAGTAATGATTCGGGCAATGCCCAATCCCATTTTTCGCGCAGCATGTTTTCCACGTCTGCAAGTATCGATTCCAGATCGTTTGCATCCAGTTCACCTACGTCCTTGAGTGCCGCCAATGTCCGTTGGATATCGGCGTCAATCTCAATCGCCAAGCCCGCGTTATCACACGGAAGCCCCACATGATTGAGTAAAAGACGAAGCGCATCGTTGGCGTAATCACCCAGCCAACTGATCAGATAGCATCTGCCACCAGACTCAATGAGGTAGCGTTCACCGATGCCTAACGCGTTGAATGTCTTTTTGGCTTCGTCGAGTAACGCTTGGGCATCGCGGTCTATGAATGGGCAGGGATTAGGGTCTGCGAGGACAGCTCGCATTTCCTTGCGCACGTTGTCATGCACCATGGCGCCTAAGCCGTCGAAAAGAGGAGGGGCGCCCCCGCGTGCTGGGGCTACGATGATGACCTTAGCCTGAAGATCCACATCACGAACCTGCCACCGTCGGCCACCGAAGATGATGCGCTGATCCTTTGTCAAAGGCCTGCTGACGGGGACAGAGCCTAGGGCTTTACCGTCGCACACCAGGCGGAACTCCTCATCGCTAATAAAGGCGCTATAGAACTCATAGTGGTTGATCAGGCGCTCACCGACTGTCCCGGGCAGCAATAAGCCCGAGCTGTCTTGGATGATGAGTTCATGTTCTCCCAGCGATTTGAGCAGCTTGAGAAAGTCGGGCTTTTCTACGTTCTGGAATGCCGCTTCAGCCACCAAGTGTTTCCAAAGATCAGCCGCAGTTGCACCACCACACTGAGCAATCACAGAAAGGCATTGCTGAACGAGTGTGGAAGCATGAAGTCCCTGAGTCCGGGGAGGTTCGAACCATCCACCAAGCAACAAACGAACCATAGCAATGGTCTGAACCAAACTTTGGCGTAATTGATCCGAAAGGCTGGAGTTATCCTTGAGTGGCGACTCCTTGCAGTAAACGCGCAAGACCGCGTTCTCCCCCGGTCGCCTACCCGATCGACCCAGTCTCTGTCGCAAGCTGGCCACCGAGGGTGGGGCGCCAATCTGTACTACTGTCTTGATGCTACCGATATCTATGCCGAGCTCCAGCGTCGTAGTACAGATGGCTGATGCTGCTTGGCCGCCTGCCTTGAGGGCGTGCTCAGCTTGCTCGCGCAAGTCTTTCGAAAGGCTGCCGTGGTGGGGCCAGAACTCATTGGGCACACCATCTTTCTCACAACGCCGCCGCAACTGATCTGCGTACCATTCAACTTGCTGCCGGCTGTTTGGGAAAATCAGATTGTTGCTACCGCGCAATACCTTGTAGAGATGGTCAGCGATCGCAAAGTCGGGACTTGCCTTGTTTTCCGTTTCGTCTTCTTCGCTTTGTGCGTCAGCAGATTGGATGAGAAGCTTTTTAAGCTCGCTCATGGGAGGCTGGATGTAACCGCGCACCTGTACCTGGAGTGTCTGGCCTGAGTTTTCAGACTTAATGACGGTTACTCCTCCTGCGTCTGCAGAACGAAGAAACTCCTTAGCTAAACTCATTTTGCCGAGCGTGGCTGAAAGCCCGACCCTGGGGAGACGGCGTCTGACAACGAGCTCTACTCGGTGCATCAAGGATTGAAGCTGTTTGCCTCGCTCACTTCCAATGAATGCATGCAACTCGTCCACGACGATATAACGCAGGTTCTGGAACACTCCGGCAAGACTGGAGCCTCGGTTGACGAACAGAGCCTCCAGGGATTCAGGCGTGATCAGTAGCACCCCTTCAGGCGACTTAAGGAAGCGATGCTTTTTACTTGATGAAATGTCGCCATGCCAAGCCACCACGGGAATTTCGAGCTGCTCACAGAGGCGGCCTAGTCTGTCCCATTGATCATTGATCAAGGCTTTAAGTGGACTGATGTACAGCACAGAGCCGGGAGGGTCATTGTGGTTGAGTAAATGGGTCAGGATGGGGAGAAACGCGGCCTCGGTTTTCCCCGCCGCCGTTGCGGCGGCAATGATGACATCCTGATCGGCATCCACCAGTACTGGCACAGCCCTTTCCTGGGCGTCACGTAAGGACGTCCAGCCTTCAGCCCAAATCCATCGCTGAATACGGGGTTCCAGCTGGTCGAATCCCGATGACTCAGAGTGTGAAGGTGGCAAGTTCATCGTCCGTGTCGACTTTCGTGTCTTCTTCTGCGCCCAGGTCTTTGGCTACCTCGACACCTCCCAGCAGCGTTTTCCAGTCAGCTCCCGGGTTCTGCTCCAAGATGGCTAGCAGATTGATAAATGCAGTGATCGTGGTGCGCGGCGTGCGGAAGTAGGCTTCACCCAAGCGCTGATTACAGTGCGCCATAAAAAGGGGGAGCGCTTCGTCAGGTAGTAGATATTTTTCGACATCGCCGCCCGCGTAAACATGGCGAAGCTTCTGCAGCAGTACATAGAAGTCTTCGGGGGTGAGGCTGGTCAGACGAATCACCGGGCCCGAGAGATCCACCAGCCCTGACTTGGCAAACGAGTTCTCTGCCAAGCGCGATTGCAGGGCAGGGTAGCTAAACAGACCTCGACGAGTGTCCATCAAGAACTCTGGGGTGCCGCCCAAGACGAATCCGAGCCCCTCAGACGACCCTTGCAGCGAATCATTGAGGATGCGCAGTATCTGCTCGTAGTTGGCATTGCGTGCCTGCGTGTTGGCCAGCTTGTAGAGGTTGACCAACTCGTCGAGGCAGATCATCAGACCGCCAAAACCTGCGAGTCTGACGAATCTCGAAAGCAGCTTGAGCTGGTCGTAGACGGAGGCATCATCAATGATGGTTCGCACACCCAAGGCTGTGCGGGCATCGGTCTTGGTGGTGAACTCGCCACGCAACCAGCGAATGGCATCAGCCTTGAGTTGTTCGTTGCCTTCCTCGAAACCTCGGCAATATGCGGCGATTACTTCAGCGAAATCGTAGCCGTTGACCATCTCGGTCAATTCAGCCAGGTGTGCTCGAATGACAGTCTCACTGTCTGTGCCTGCCGCCTTGGCTTCCGTTTTGGCCTGCGAGATAAATTTCTCAACAATGCCTTGCATCGCACCACCGTCTGGCTTGGTGCGCGTCGACATGTTCTTGGCCAGCTCGGAGTAAAGCGAGCGTGCTTGACCTCCGGTGGCGTGCAACCTGCGATCCGGGTTTAAGTCAGCGTGCATGGTGACGAGTTTGCGCTCCATGGCGATGGCTCGAACCAAGTTCAAAAAGAACGTCTTGCCTGCACCGTACTCACCAATCACCACTCGAAATGCCGATCCGCTCTCAACCAGGCGATTGACGTCCTTGATCAGCGCATCCAGCTCTCCCACCCGGCCAACCTGAATTAAGTGTTGGCCGACGCGTGGAACAACGCCTGCACGCAACGATTGGATGACCGCGTCGCGATCCTTGGCTCTGATAGTGCTCATAGGGCTAATTCTTCCAGAATGTCTGTATTGATCTCGATGGGATCATCACCTTCGGTGACGGGCATGTCGAAACGCTCAAAAGCCATGTCATTGATTTGCTCCAGGGCGCCATCGAGCATCAGCTCCATATCGCTGGCAGCGGCTTCAAGTTCGGATCGGCTCCATTCGGCACGGGAAATCAACAAGCGCAAGAATGCAGAATGTTCCAGATCGAGGCCGGCAACGTCAGCCGTGATTTCGGTCGCCGACTCTACAGTCTCAACGGCCTGTTCCGGCTCCTCAACCTGGTCATCAGTGAATACCTGGGCGAGGAGGGCAGAGACTTTAGCCGTTTCACGTTGCAGCTCAGCAATGCGCTCGTGATCGAGCACGAAGCCCTGATTTGCAACGGCGGCTGATTGTGTGCCGGGTTCGGTTGGAGTTGAGCTTGTTGCAGGTTTGACGGGAGTAATACTCGCCCCAGATGCGGCGCCGTGAAGATCGCTGTAGAGCAGTTGATTATCCAGTTGCAGCGCCTTGTAAACACGCTCAAGAAGTTTCACTTCAGCAGGGCTGACGATCCCATCGGCTTGAGCCAAGTGAGCCAGGAAACTGGCAATCGTGCGCTTGGCTTCGACAGTTAATGGATCGAGTTTTTTCTTCAAGCTTGCCAGCGTTGGCGGTTGCTGGATTTGAATCTGCAGGTGCGCCTTGAGACGTTTGCGATGGGCAACGCTCAGGTGACTCCAGGAGTCGATGTGCTGAGCAAGTAGTGAAACTTCTTCATTGGATGTATCGCCGTCGGCAGAGGCGACTGAACTGGCCAGATCGAGTGTGACTGAGGCCGCATTGTAGGCCGCTGACGCTCGCAGTGATCCGTCCTCTGGTTGGGTCACGAACAGCGCGATACGATCTTCAGCTTTTGGAGTCCTGCTCCCAGCGAGAACATCAGGCTCCATACCGATATGAAGTGATTCTAATGCACGAGCAAGGGCCAGAACCTTGTCACGAGATAACGCACCAGCGCTTTTGAAGCGACCGGCGAGTTCTCCAAAGCTCATGACAATCAGATCGTCACCGATTCTGCTTTGAAGTTCATCCAACTCCATACGGGCTCTAGCTGGCCATAGGGGGACTGGAAGTTGCAGCAGGCCTTCAAGGGCTTCTGCGCTTTCAGGGTTTCGGCCTAGATAACGGCTGTAGGGTTCTAGTTCGCTGGTGCATAGCTCCACCAACCACTGCAGGCTTTTGCGCGTTCCCGACGTTGCCATGACATCAGGAAGATCACCCACGTTAAGCGAGGGGGCCATTAGAACTGCCGAGGCAGGTCGATAGCTGGCTTTAAGCTTGGTCTTGTTTTGAGCGAGCATTAGACCCGCAGGATGTGTACTGGCGTACTTGAGCTTGAACAGCGCCGCGAAGACATTCTTGCACCGAGTTACAGGAGTGCGCCTGCTGATATTGGGGTCAGCTAACGCCCATGCCAATGCCCAGGTGGCATCAAGTGGTCGTCTGTTTGCGGCGTGTTGCCCCAAACCAATACGCAGTGGAAGCGGCATTTCATAGCTGTAAGCAACTACATCGGGAGGTGGGCCAAGGTAAAGGCTGGGGTCGAGCGTTTGATTGCTGAGGTAGTCCAGAAAGCCCTCTGCGTACCCTCTGAACGATCGGCTCTCTCCATAAATCCTGAGCAATCGTTGGACTTCTTTGACAATCAGGGGAATCTCGGTCTTCACCTGCGGATCGCTTAGTGCATCAACCAGAGCACGACGCTCAAGGCCATAGAAAAACAGAAAAACGTAGCCAGTGTCTGCCAGCGGATCACGCCGTCCGCCTTCTAGCCACTGCAGATAACCGCGCCGAGCCTCAGGCGATATGGAATGAAAACTGGGCCAGTAGGACATCAGCCGATCTTCAATATCAACGTACGACTTGGCTATCCGTAATTTGGGATTGAGCAGTGATGGCTCTTGCGCGTCGTATCGACCCAGCGCGCTTCCTACATAAAGCATTCCACCTGGAAGTGAAAAGCCAGCCACGGTAACTGACTCACCCGCAGGCACCCAGCGGGCATCTGATTTCTGCTTACTCGCATCTGGAATTTTGAAGGAGACGGCAGAAGGGGAGCCGAGTTGGACGGTATAAAAGTCGGAGGTTTCTTCAGATATATTGCTCGACGAAACCTCTTGCATCGAGAAGGTCACGTTCTTGTCACGTGGCTCATGCAGAGGTGTTGTCGTTGAGGCAGATTTTTGCAACTGCGCAAGCTGCCGTTTCGTGCGTGTGGCTAACAACCACATGACCCCGCCGATGCAAGCAATCACGCCAATAGCGATCCATGCATTCTTCGGGATCGAAGCGAGCGCACCAAAGACCAGTGCAAAGAAAATCAAGATGCCAGTGCCGTTGGAGTTTTTTGCTTTCTTCCTTGCCATGAGAATTTCAGCCTTGAAAGGTGGATGCTGGCGCAATGGAAGTATCCGACAAATGCGTTCATAGGGCCATGGGCTACGCATCGCTTCTGATCGGAAAAAAGCCCATCAGAGAGCCCAAGGCGTTAGCTGTCCCAGTCATCCTGGTGATCGAGCGCTTTGGCTATAGCCGTTTTGTCCAACGGGTTGAATTACTCAAGCATGGAATATAGCGTCGGACAACTTTATGCGTGTCAGTCCGCAGATCAGTTGGAGAGAGCAGATGGAAGGCGAGAATGAGTCTCAGGTTTGGCGCACGGCGCAGTAGGCATGTAGCAAGGTGTAGTTTGCGCGACTGCTTGAAGAGGCGGTCGCCAGTTTCAAGAGAGTTCCTAGGCTTGATCCTATCGTGCGGCTGCACGCGTCACGGATCGGCGCTGAGAGCAACAGGGTGCTACGTGATGCTCTGAAATGTCATGATATCGACGCTGGCCCAACTGAAAGTTACGTCGAGCTTAGATCTCGTCTGAGAATGCATTTACGCGATCATCTGCAATCGCACCTGATGAAGTTCGGCTTTGCTTCTGACGTGATGAAAGCGGATCAGTTGGATAGAGATTTGGGGCTGTAGAGGGGCGGGGAGAGCCCAATAGCAGAGCCTTAGTCACCTTCCGATAAAGGGGATTCCGACAGTGTGGTAAACGGCAAAGAGCTGTTAGTGCCTCAGTCCGATTGTTCGCAAAAAAGGCGGTGCCCGCAAAGGTGATGTTAGGACTGCCGTATCCGCATAATCGCATCTGTGATCGCTTTAGCATTTGTGTCTAAGGTCTCCATAGCCATCACAGCGTTATCTGCAACCACTGCCGCGCCACTGGCTGCAAGCCAAACGGCGACCTCCTCGATTGCCGCCGCCAGTGCATGCTGGTTGTGCACGAGCAATGTCAGGGCGTCAGCAGTTGCGATATTAGAAACTGAGTTATTTGGCATGCGATCCATCCTGGCAATGAGGTTTCGCAAAGACTAGCTCATGCGGCAGCAGCAGAGGGGCTTAGATACTGAAGGCTTAAAATTGCTACGCCGCGCAGATGATTTGAGACTTTAGCCAATGAGTTGGGGGGGGAGGCGGGGCTACTGCGTCAACTCCATCATCGGGGCCAACCAGTGGCCGCTTTCGGCTGTGGATTCAATCGGTCAGAGCACTAATGCATGAATTCACTCTGGATCGCACTGGTCATTTTCGTGTGCCTGGTTGCAGCGTCGCTTCTCACGATGCGCTGGTACCCAAGACTGGCAGCCCATCATCGGGATGACGACACCAACACCGTCATTCGTTTGGTAGCCAACATTTTTGTGGTCATGACATCACTGGTATTCGGTCTGATGATTAATTCTGCCAAGAATACCTTCGAATCGATTGACGCGAACTTTCATGGATATGCAATCAGCCTGATCATTTTTGACCGGACGCTACGAGGCTACGGAGAAGCTACACAAGACACGAGGAATCGCCTGATTACCTACCTCGAGCGAGCAATCGAAAACCCGTACCGAGGTGACGAAGCACTGCAGCATCGGAACAGTGAGGCGGCTAAATACTTGGATGACATCGGCAAGTCATTAGCCGGTATTAAGCCCCCGGATCGCTTCCATGAATCGATGCTTCAGGATATCCGTCAGCAATATCACTCGCTTATCGAGCAACGCTGGAGGATTGTCGAGCAGTCGGACGGAGCGATTCCGGGCCCTTTGATTGGGATGCTGGCCGCCTGGTTGACACTCATCTTCGCTAGTTTTGGTTATCGCGCACCACGAAACTCGATGGTAATTGGAATGTTCATAATCTCGGCATTGCTCATCGCAGCTTCCGTTTACCTTGTATTGGACATGGATATTCCTTTCCACGGCCCTATCCAGATATCCGACGAGCCTCTGCGCAGGGCGCTTGCCGTAATGCGGCTTTAGGCGGTTTTGTGAGCGCGTACAAGCAAATCACAGCTTTTTACCCGAAAACGCTTTTTACCTAAAATCGCCACCGGCCAACCGCATCCGGTCACCGGTCGGATGGAAAAGGTGAGATATAGCGCCAGCCATTCAAACGATCCTCTTCATAGGCCTTTTCGACTCCCGAGAACGCTTACCACGCCTCTTTCAGAAAGAATGCCAAAGAAGCAAAATATTGATATTTTTCTCCCATTTGAGTGTCTATTCTGTTGTAGCGTAACAAGACTAATTGCCAAGGAAGTTCCCATGTCCAAACTCGCAGAGTTCCGCCAGCTCGAAAAACATCTCGCCGAACAGCTCCAGGCTCTGGAAGCCCTCAAGGGTGACGCAGGCCTCAAGAAAGAAATTGAGTTTGAAACCAAATTGCGCGATTTGCTCGCAAAATACAGCTACAGCCTCAAGGACGTGATCAACCTGCTAGATCCACAAGCAGGCCGTCGCGCTCCAGTAGCCGAGTCCAAAGTGGGCAGTCGCAAGCCTCGCCAGTTGAAGGTTTATAAAAATCCTCACACTGGTGAAGTCGTAGAAACCAAGGGTGGCAATCACAAAACGCTGAAAGATTGGAAATCGAAACACGGCGCCGCGACTGTCGAGTCTTGGTTGACCAAGTGATTTTGGTTTAAGTACAAAAGGGCCCTTCGAGGGCCCCATTTCATTAAGCGCGATGTACAAGACATTCCACATGACGTCCATGCCTAAAGCCCGCAGGAGTGGGCCTGGGGTTGCAAATCAGACTTACGATTGGCGTGCCGCTAACGCTCAATAGCTGTTCATCAGGTTGCAATAATTAGGGATGCGCGGGGACAGGAGGTTACCCAGAACTTCGATGTCGTTGCGCCAGTCGCGCTGCAGTTCACAGGCCACCGAGAACCAGTTCATCATTTGCGCACCGGCCTGTGTCATGCGATACCAGGCTGCCTGTTCCACAGTAATGTTGAGCGTGCCGGAAAAGTCGGTCACAACGAACACGTCAAGATCTTCTCCCAGCGCCGATATGGTCGGAAACGCTACACAGACGTCAGTGACCACACCGGCAATGATCAATTCCTTGCGAGCGGTGGCCTTGATTGCCTTGACGAAATCTTCTTTATCCCAGGCATTGATCTGCCCTGGTCGAGCGATGTAGGGCGCGTCAGGAAACATCTCTTTCAGGTCTGGCACCAATGGCCGTTCGGGTATTGCTCGACGTTGGTCGTGAGGATGGTCGGCAGCTCGAAGAGCTTGGCAGCGTCAGCCAGAGCCAACACATATTCTTGAACTCATTGGGCGTAAAATCCTGAACCAGAGGAATCTGACCGGTTTGGTGTACCCGAATGGCGAATCTCATCTGGCACGTTGCCCCATTTTGGAGTCTGAAGTTGAGGAAGGCTAGACACTGCTCTCAGCCATTCAGACGTCACCCTGAACTGACCTGGAGACGAAGCACATTTTTCGCTCAGATAACTCTAGACATGCCGGCAACGTCACTCACGCTGTAAGTGCCTCGCATCAAATCACCACTGAATATGAAGGGGCGTAATCGACTCACTTCTGTATAGACGACAAGGAACCCGCAACGTCAAGAAGGTCTAAAATTCAGAGAGACATGCTGCTCTTCTGATGGAGCGGCTGCACAGATCTTTGGCAGCCATAGAGATAAAAAAGGATTTCACATGAGTAAGTATCTGGTCTTTTTGTTTTTTGGTGTCTCGGGTTTTGTTCAGGCGCAATCCATATGCTCAGAGGCATGGTATCAAGCGATCGACAAAAAATTGCCGACTGCCGATACGCAAGGACACGGGCCGGACATAGGCTCCGACGAATGGAAATCGGTGATTGAATTCAAATTAGGAGTTCGCGGTGGGACAAGCGTACCTGAACGAAGCTCCGAAAAGTGGTGCAATTTCGTTGATCAGCGAACTAATGCGATTTTGGTCACTGGGTGTGGCACCGGAAAATCGCTCACCACCAATGTTAAATCTGGCCCTTCTTACGATTGCGCACAGGTAGAGCCTTAGTTATTTTTTGTTGTGATACTGAATGGGTATAACTCGATAAAGCTTCCGTTTTCATTTATAATTCTTACTGATGCATTTTTGTTTGTTAGATATGGTTCTGTAAGTTTTATTAGCTGGTGCTGAGTGTCGGCGGTAAAGATAGGTCTGGTTGAACCTCTTCGGAAAAGCGCCCATCCTTTTTGTGATTTCTTTATCGCGTAGATGATCATGTTGCATTGTGCCTGTGCCGGCTAAAGGTTTCGGGGAAGCGAATGTTTTAAATCGCTAAGTCCGTCGCTAAAGTCAAAGTTTGGGCATTGCCCGCATCGCTCTTATCTAAACTTCAGCCCATAACGCGCCGAACGGTGGTACATGCCAAGGTTTGAACACCTTAAGCATGAACCACCGTTTGGTGGCGCCTTGAAAATTGAACAGTATGGCCTATACAGTAGGCAGCAAACAGGTAGTCAGCTGCGTATAAATGCCAATATATCAGCGTTGATTACATCCGCATTGGTTGTCGGCATGCCGTGTGGAAAGCCAGGATATTTTTTGAGCGTACCATGCTTCAGTAACTTCACCGCCAGAGGTGCAGAGTCATCGTATGGCACGATCTGATCATCATCGCCATGCATTACCAAAGTGGGTATCTGGATCTGTTTTAGATCCTCTGTAAAGTCCGTCTCAGAGAACACCTTAATGCAGTCATATTGGGGTTTAGCACCACCCATCATGCCTTGGCGCCACCAATTTTGAATTGTGCCCTGCGCGATTTTGGCCCCTGGGCGGTTGTAGCCATAAAACGGCCCTGTAGGAATGTCCATGTAAAACTGTGCACGGTTTTCGAGCAATGCCTTACGCAGCCCGTCGAATACCTCGATACCCAAACCTCCTGGGTTGTTGGCAGTCTTGAGCATGATAGGTGGAACGGCACTGATCAATACAGCCTTGGCGACTCTGCCTGGCTTGGAGCGGGCAACATACCGTGCAACCTCTCCGCCGCCAGTTGAGTGGCCTACGTGAATTGCTCCTTTCAGATTTAGGGCGTCTGTGAGCTCAATCACGTCCGCTGCGTAGGTGTCCATGTCATTGCCAGTCCAGGTTTGGGTCGAGCGGCCATGTCCTCTGCGATCATGGGCGATGACCCGGAAACCTTTCTCCAGAAAGAACATCATTTGATTGTCCCAATCATCTGAGCTCAGTGGCCAGCCGTGGTGAAACACAACGGGCGTCGCATCTTTCGGGCCCCAGTCTTTGTAGAAAATTTCAGTGCCGTCTTTTGTTTTAATCGAGGTCATATCGGATAAACTCCCAGCTGTTGGTGAATGAACCGTCTTCTGAGTTGCAGCCATTACCCCTAAGGGTATGTTTGCAAATATGGTTACCGCAGCGACGCCGGCTATAAATTCGCGGCGTGGCAATGTGAAGCCGCTGTTGCCAATAGAAGTTTCAACATCTGTATTTTTACGCATCGTATTTTCCTCGCAAAAAACCACTTCATTTTATTGAAAGCGTGAACGCGGCGATTGAACGTGGTTGCTCGGTTTGTACAACCCTGCGGCCATGGGTGAGAAAAGTCGGCACGCCGCCGTGTCCATTTCATTTCAAGATGTAAGCTTGATTACGATCAACTACGCCTCTCGGAGCACATGAAGAGCAGCCCTCCCTGTGGATGCTCGGGTATGCGACATGCCTTGCTGACGATGCGTGATGCTGGATTTCAAGCGTATGTCGCCAATAGCTGCGCTCTGTTCACCCAAGTGCATGCTGATACGGGAACGTAACCACCGCTCTCCAGGGTCGTTGTCGAGAGTTCCAGTCCATGACATCGATAGATCAAGTGAAGGTAGAACCATGGGCAGCGGGGTCGCGCGCAGATCTCCCTGTTGGGTCATGATTTTTGCAACATACTCAGGAACCACCGCCACCAGGTCAGTGCCCTCGATTAGTGATTTCAGCGCACTGTATTGAGGCACAGCTAGGATCGTCCTGCGCTCAAGACCCATTGCCCGCAAAGCGCTATCGATTTCGTCACACATGTTCCCTTTGAGGGAAACCGAGATGTGCGGGCGATTGCAAAATTCGTCGAGATCCAAAGGTCTCGAATAATTACTCGAGCTTAAGACCGTAGGGCGAATGCTTCGTAAGACCTTAGATTTAGCGTTGGCTGGCAGGTCTCGGCTGTAGCAGATTCCTAGCGACACTTCCCCAGTTGAGAGTTGGTTCGACGCTTGGTAGTGGTCTGTACGCCGAACCACCAAGCCGATATTTGGGGCTTCAACCCGAAGCTGACTTAGCAGGCCGGGGAGCAGTGCGTATTCGACGTCGTCGGACAAACCAATCCGGAAAATGGTAGAGCTGGTTGCAGGATCAAACTCACTCATCCCTCCCAGTGCGACAGCCATTGAGTCAAGAGCTGGAGTTAAGCTAGCGTGAATCTCTATTGCTCTGCTTGTTGGCTCCATCGCACGGCCAATCCTGATGAACAGAGGATCATCAAAATATTGGCGCAATCTATTTAGGGCAGCGCTGATTGCTGATTGACATAGAAACAGCTTTTCACCTGTGCGGGTAAGATTGTGTTCCTGCATCAGGGTTTCAAACACGATCAGAAGATTAAGGTCGATTTTGCGAAGATCATTTCTGTTCATGGTCATCACTACCCAGGCATCAAGCCTATATCCGCTTTTCGGTTCATAGTGATCATCTTTACTCTGGAAAACGATCTCTATGCTTATGAGCTTGAGGACAGGTTGTGAATGTCAGGTTGAATGCATGTCGAGTGTTTAAGTTAACCCGAAACGCTATTTTCAATTTGTCCTTCGGCTTGGATTAAAGATACTTCTCAGGTGCGGATTCAACACTTCTACATAAGTTGGGATTTTTTAGTACGGCGGTGTGGGTAGCTAATACTAATGTATATGTCGGACGAAGAATTTCGTCACATGCGAAGGCGCGGCAAGGAATGTTGAGTCGTTGGAAAAGGGGGAGGGGAGTGCGACGTGATTTGGGTCAGTGAAGTTTAGGGTTTTGAATAATTCTCTCGATGCATTCAATCATCGTCTGTCCTTCGAAGGGCTTGCTCAGAAAGCATTCCGCACCGCTTGCTTTTGCACGCTTGCGCATTGACTCCTCTGGGTATGCGGTGATGAAAATTATTGGCATATCCAGTCCGATATTGATCAGCTGACTTTGCAAATCAAGGCCGCTCATTCCTGGCATTTGTACGTCCGTGATGAGGCATGAAGTGCGTTCGAGATTCGCCCCGGCCAGAAAATGTTCTGCGCAGGAGAATGGGTTTGATTCGTATCCGAGGGAGCGCACGAGATTGTCGATAGCCATTCGTACCGACCTATCATCATCGACAATAGCTATCAAAGGAATTCTAGTCACAATGCATACCTTTGTTGACGCTTGAACGAAGCATTAGTGCGTGGAGCGTTGGCTCGACACTATGACCTCGTTCCAGGAAAAGAAATCATACAGACGTATTATTCTGATCAGCGTCATTGTCCCATACCCAAAGACTCCGCCATGCGAACCAAGTCGGCAAAAGACTTGGCGTTCATTTTTTTCATTGCGTGACCGCGATGTATTTTTACTGTGATTTCACTTAGGTGGAGTTGCTCGGCAATCTGTTTATTCATCAGTCCTCTGGCCGCATGAGCCATCACTTGGCGCTCACGTGCTGTGAGCGATTGAAAACGATTCTGAAGGTCTGATCCCTTGATTTCTAATTCCCTGCGTCTCTCATCTTTCTGTAGGGCTGCTGAGACGGCGTCGAGCAGATCCTGATCACGAAACGGCTTCGCAAGAAAGTCTGATGCGCCTGCTTTCATGGCTTTCACAGACATAGCGATGTCACCATGGCCTGTGATGAAAATTATCGGCATTTTTATTTTGGATTCAGCCATCTGATTTTGGAAATCCAGACCACTGAAGCCTTGTAGTCTCACATCGAGGACGAGGCAGCTTGGGCTGTCCGGTTTTGGATGCTTCAAAAAATCTGAGGTCGTTTCAAAGGTGTTCACTTGTATCCCTTCAGAGCGGAATAGGTTGTCAAGGGCTTTGCGAATTGAGGACTCGTCATCGACAACATATACAACCGGAGCGTTTTTTGAGGGCTCATCTACCGAGGAATCGTCAATCATGTTCAGTCCTCATTATTGTTGGCAAAGAAAAGTGCAGAGTGGCGCCTTCACCGGGGTTACAGCTTCCCCAAATACGCCCCCCGTGCGCCTCAATGATTGAGCGACAAATCGACAGGCCCATGCCCATACCCTCTGATTTGGTGGTGAAGAAAGCGTTAAAAAGTTTGGGCATGTTCTCTGGCAGAATTCCTGGGCCGTTGTCTTGAACGTTCACGAGCACCTCATCTGCGGCGGAGTGACGTAATCGCAGAAGCAGTCGGCGATTGGTATTTTTGGTGTTTGCCATAGCCTGGATGCCGTTCATGATTAAATTGATAATCACTTGCTGCAACTGCACACGGTCACCCATTATCCACGCCTCTCGACTATCTATCTCACTCAGAACAACCACCTTGTTTCGGTTCAGCTCTCGATCCACCAAGGCGAGCGATTCATCGACTATCTCCTTGAGGTCAAGCAGCATGTTCTGCGGGGCCGTATTTCGCGCAAGCGCGCGAATGCGGCGGATAACTTCACTCGCTCGGCGCGCTTCGCTCATCATCTCCTCAATCGACGCGACAGCTTCATCGGCATTGGGCGTTTCACGTTTCAGCCAGCGAAGCCCAGCGTCACCGTTAGTTATGACTGCTGCCAGCGGTTGATTCACTTCATGCGCGATTGAGGCGGCGAGTTCTCCTAAGGTCGTGATCCGAGTTACGTGCGCTAATTCAGCCTGTGAGCGGTGAAGTGCCTCCTCCGCTAACTTTGAGGCTGTGACATCAACCAGCGCCCCAATGTACTCAAAGTTTCCGGATAAATCCGTCTGTCCTTGAGCAAGCATTCGCACATGTTTTACTCGTCCATCCGTCATTAGAAGGCGGGTTTCGGCTTTCAAGGTGGGGGCTTTGCGATGGGCCTCTTCGATCAGAGAGTTGACCTTGCTGATGTCTTCCGGGTGAGCTTTTTTCAGCATGCTCGCCAGAGAGGGCTGCTCATCCTGTGTGAACTCAAATATTCGTCGTGCCTCATCGGAGCAATACACGTCCTCGCTAGGAAGTTGTATACCAAAACTGCCTGTCTGGCTGAGACGCTGTGCGTAAGAGAGAAACGCCTCACTACGGCGCAAAGCATCCACCGCGCGTCTACGCTCGGATACGTCATTGTGAGTCGCGAGGATGGCTTTAGGGACATTGCGATTGTCACGTGACAGTGAGCATCTGCTCACCACGGTGACTCGAGTACCGTCTCGACGGTGCTCCACGACTTCTCCTTCCCACGTACCGACTTGGAGCAGCGAGTCCATTACGTCCTTTTCGGAAGACGCAAACTGCGGGTTGAGCAATGAGCGGAAGTCCTGACCTATGGCTTCGGCCTTTGACCAACCATAAAGCGCCTCCGCTCCTGGGCTCCAGGTAGTAATTCTTCCATCCATATCTCGAACGATTATGGCGTCATGAGTTTGCGCAAGCACTCTGACCTGCTCTTGCAACTCGTCGTTGGCAGCTTTGTTCTTCAGCGCCATGATGGTGGCGATTGCTATCGCAGTCAGGCTGACCAGGCAGCGGGCAAATGCTGCGCTGTGTATATCCGTGCCGTGGGAGAGAAAAAAGGCGATCAAGGTCAAGCCGACACACGATAACGCTACTGTAATGACCCCGCTTCTGGAGTACAGACTGACTGACATCAGAATGACTATCACGTAAAGCACGGCCACTGCGATCTGAATGGAGGTTAGGGTGTCCACGACGAATATGAAGGTTGCCAGTGAAAGTGCACCTATCCGCAACAGGACAGTTGCCATCGCTGGGCTGGGAGCAGAAGCTCCTGCATGTGCCACCGCTTCCATTTTGATTTTCATATGAATCAGAAGGCCTGGAGAGAGTCCAAATTCATTCAGTCAAGTCGTACCACGGTAGTTCAAACGACGAAACGTGCCGTTGTCGTTGATTTTAGATCAGGATCTGACACCGGGGGGCATAGGTAGCCAGTAAGGAAGGGGCTGAATGCCCAGCTGAAAGGAGGACTCAGATACAGGGAAATGCCCCAGTATGGCTGCCCGGTGTTGAGTGTCTGGAGGTAACCTTGCTTGCTTTCCACCCGAAATGAGCAATTCTAAGCTAAAGCACTTATGCAATAAGGCATGAGTCCAACGTCGCGACGAAAGCTAGAAAGCGACGAGGGCAATGGAAGAGTTCGCTAACTTGGGTGCTCTGGCTATTCCCTCGGATGCACCAATTACAAAAATGTTCACAGTTGTTGGAAAGAATTTTGTACTCACACTCACCGACTCTGGATTGTGCGCGATTTGCAATTTCATCGTTGGTGAAGTTGGAGTGCTCATGAAATATCCAAACCGGTTTTCCATTTGAGAATTTAACGATATTAGTTATTTCAATTGGCCCTGGTCTAAGTGATACGCTAAATCCTGAGTAGTGGGCGATATTTCCATTGCCGAGGTAAATCCCGTGATGTAAATAAACTTTCCGTGGGCTGACCAGATGTGCGCCTACAGGTATATCGATTGGTTGGCTATCAATATTAACAAAGGTGGTAGAACTTTCAAAGTTGGTATGTTTTTTGTCGAGTTGATTTTGGGGGATGTTGTCGGGGTAACTCCTTTTCGACAGATTGGAAAGGTGAGTGATGATTTTAGTGACAGCCAACACCCGGTGCATGATCTTGATTAGGCAATGTGTGCGTAGGCTGTATCCGAATATCGTTGTGAGGTTAAACATGATGAAATCCTCCGAGATCCTTAAGGTTCATGGTATCAATCCGTCGGAGGTTGTTCATTTGTACATGCGTTTCGATTACCTAATCATTTTATATACCCATCCTATACCAGGGTATTAGACCGAGGGTGCGCAACTGCCTCAATCTAGACCTATGACATTATGAGTTTCGCGATCACTCCCTTGGTTAGCAAACCCGTGTGAGGCACCGATGCGGTGCCGAGGAGCAAGGCTGTGTATAACTCGCTCAGCTTTGTGAAGTCGCTAATGCGCAATTTTTGTCTGTTAGACTGAATAAGAGGCTGGATATGCACTAGCCTTAAGTAACTGAGTTTCAGTAAGGCATTCACAGTTTTCTGAGCGTCTTTCTTTTAGTATGTCTGACTCAAACAACGTTTCTAAATCAACGCGAGCTTCTCTTGCGGTCTGAATAACAGCTGCTTCGTCGTCGTATACAAGATACTGGTCGGCAAGCAGCTTTTCATCGTGTTGCTGAAAGTGTCTTATTCTGCTCAAAGCCTGGGTTTCACTCAGTCCAAGCTTAAGCAAAGCAATTCGACTCATTTCTAGACTTGAGTGAAATAACTCACGCACAGGTGTTGCTTTAAGATCTAATAACTGGTGAGCATGTTGCCTGTTACGTGCTCGCCCTATTATCTTGATTTTAGGATAAAGTTGTCGCACCAGCTTTGCAGTTCTTAAATTTGCATCAGGGTCATCTGTTGCAATAATTATCAACTCGGCCTTGCCTGCATTGGCGGCACGTAATATCTCCGGTTTTGACGCATCGCCGTAGAAAATAGGCATGTGTTTGCTGACGCTGCGAGAGTACTCAATCGGTTCTACAGCGGTATCCAAAGCGAGAAATGGAACACCTTGAGCGCGCATCACACGTGCAATGATTTGGCCCATACGACCAACTCCAGCAATGATTACTTTTGGCGTGTCAGTATCATTACTCGTATGGTGATATTCCATGGGAACCGAGATTGGGATTTTCTTTTTCTTGAAAAAGTATGTTAAGCCAAGCACAAGGAAAGGTGTCAGTGCCATGGATAAAGTTATCGCTAGCACCAAGATATTATACAGGTGCGAGCCAAATATGTTCTGATCCCTAGCGGTTTTGAAGACCACGAAGGCGAACTCCCCTCCAGCTGCCAGGATTAGGCTTATTTGTAATGCCGCGTGCCGATCGAGACCGCCCGCTAATCTGCTAATGAAGTAAAGTAATGGTAGTTTCAATGCGATTAGTAACGAGGTCAGGAGGAAGATTAGCCCTGGTTGGACTAATAGCAGACGAAGGTCAGCAGTCATTCCTACGCTTATGAAGAATAGACCCAGTAATAGTCCTTTGAATGGTTCAACCTGGGACTTCAATTCATGGCGGTACTCCGAGTCAGCCAGTAATAAACCTGCAAGGAAGGCGCCAAGGGCCATTGAGATTCCCGCCAAATCCATCAGCCAAGCAGTGCCAAAGACGACGAGGAGTGCGGTGGCAGTTGAGACTTCCTGCAGGCCAGATTTCGCGACAATTCTAAATACAGGTCGTAATAGGTACCTCCCGGAAAAAACTACCAGCGACAGACTGAGGAGTACTTTACAAATGTGCTGCGGCACGTCTCCTGCCGCCGTTGTCTCGGTGACGCCATTGAGCAATGGTATCGTCGCGATCAGCGGGATCGCAGCTATGTCTTGGAACAGTAAGATTGCGAATGCAAGGTGACCGTGCGGGCTGCTCAGTTCGTTTCTTTCTGCCAGGATCTGCAATCCAAAGGCGGTGGAGGATAGGGCCAAACCGAAGCCAAGAATAAGTGAGCGATCCAATGATTGTCCGAAGCTTATGAGAGCTACGGCACCAATGACCAAAGCAGTTAGAAGAACTTGCGTTAAACCCACACCAAGCACGGTCTTTCTCATCACCCAAAGTCTTTGGGGTGACATCTCTAAGCCTAATAGAAACAATAGTAAAACGACTCCTAATTCAGAAATGCGGCTTACACTCTGTGGGTCGCCGATCAATCCAAAAGCTGAAGGGCCGATCAATACTCCTGCTAGCAGGTAGCCTAGTACGGCACCCAACTGTAAATGCTTGGAAATGGGCACAATAAGAACTGAGGCCGAAAGGAAAATAACTGCTGCCTGTAACATGCTTATTTCGTGATTGGCTATGCTTTCCATGGGCAAGACTCTTATGGGTGCAGTTAAATGGTAATTTCTTGGTATTTAATTGCTCTTACCGATTAGGTTGCGGCGGGGGTACATAAAGAAACCGCATGAATGGAGGCGCGGATAACTCCTGAGTTGGCGCGTATGCCACAATATCTGTGCTAGGCCGAGTTTTGTTGCAGATTCTACTCACACGCTTCACAATTAGTTTGTCGGAGCTTCCAGGGGCGACTTTCTGTAAGGTTAAGTTCTGCGCATTCAAGTCGGGGTGATCTGTATCCTCAACTCGAGCTGAATGGTCTGCGTCGATATATCGAGTATCTGACTGCGAAAGCATGTACTTGAGGGGAATGCTATCGGCATAAAACAAGAAGTATGCATTTGCCGTGAGTATTAATAATGAAGTACAGACAATGATTGCATTTTTCACGTTCTCCACCTCGCTGAATATCTAAAATATGCAGAGATTGTCATGTCTTCAGTTATGCAGGAGAACCTCAATTATCTGATTTTTGGTATCAGCCAAGGTGATGGAGAGGGAGAGCTGTTCAAGTGGTGAATCGATACTTCGCTAAAGCATGGAAACCGCAGTTGACTTGCTACTTGGGGGGGGAATACCCTGCCCGCAGCCCCCCCCCCGCGACTCTGGCTGTATAGCGGCACAATTCATTTAACCTCAGCGGCTTAATGAAGAAACGAAGCGCTGTACTGCGTTAATTACGACCTCGGGCATCTCCCGATGTGGAACGTGATAGCAATTGTTGAGCATCAGGATCTCGCTGCGGTTAACTGACAGTTGGGCTATTCGTTCGGGATGGGCTGCAGATCCGTATTCATCCTCTACGCCATGGATGACCAATACGGGGCACAGAATTTGGCCTAACCCTCGTTCGATCGTCCAATCAGCAAAGGATTCTGACAGCCAGGTTTGCGTCCAAGCATTCAATACCCATTGAGATTTCTCCCCGTGGTATTTCTGAAGTCGTTCAAAATAGCGGGCCTGCTCGAATTGCGCCTTCGCGGTCTTTATCCCAAGCAATGTCTGGTCTTCTACAAACGCTTGCGCTGACACTGATACCACGGCTAAACACTGCTCAGGAAAACGCGCAGCGCAGTTCAAGGCCATTGCGCCCCCTACGCTGTGGCCAAATGCGATAAATGTTTCTATACCAAGATGATCAGTCAAGGTAGCGAAAAACTTGGCCTCTTCACGAATAAAATCGGAGGAAATGGTTTCGGAATATGGCGAAGAAAGCCCGAAGCCTTGGCGATCGTAAGCAATCACATCTCTGCGGGTTGCGGCAGCGAGCTGCGCGGGGAAATCGCGCCAGAGTGCCACGCACCCAAGCGAGTCATGGAATAAAACAATAGGCGAAGCATGCTGTGCAGTGTTTTGATCATGCACCCATGTGCGAATGTAGACTCGCCCGTAATCGGTAGGTAACCAAAGCTCTTTTTGTCCAACTGTAGCCATCGTGACGCCCCTCAGATCAAGAGATGGTTGTTTGCATATCTGAACGATCCAAGCGAAGTGTCACTGAAGAAATGCGAAACAGATGATCGATCATGATTTCTTAGGAATGTACGCTATTTACCCGTGTGCTAGTGAGCCAGGACAAACCGAGATTAGCGATTTCCAGTTCATGGTCGTGGTGAGATCGCCCATCGTCGGCCTACTTTCGAGTGCTCTAGCGTAGGCCGAGATGGGTAGGAAGCATCTCTGTCAGTGGTCTCAAGCCAGCATCGCCATTAAATTGCCTTCGCGATCCAGCTTGGCCAGGTCGTCAAACCCCCCGATGTGATGTTCACCAATGAAAATTTGCGGCACGCTGCGTCTGCCACTTCGAGCGATCATTTCTTGGAATTTTCCCTGCTCAAATTGAACATTGATCTCTCGGGTTTCAACCCCCTTACGAGCCAGCAATGCCTTGGCATTGCGGCAGTAAGGACATGTATCGGTGGTGTAAAGCGTCACAATACTCATCGTCTACCTCCAGTGTTCTGTCTTCAATTCACGCGTGTACGGCTGGGAAGTCGACATCAGTTTGGGCAACGTTGTTGAGGTAGTTGGTCAACGTCATTGCCGCAACGTGAGCAATCACTTCAATAATTTTTGCGTCATTCACACCAACTGCACGGGCCGAGGCAATTTGATCATCAGTCAAGCGCCCACGGCTTTCCGTGATTTGCTTGGCAAGTGCGGCTATGGCATCGAGTTGACCGTTGCGAGCGCTTTCGATCTCACTGTCTGACATGCCGGATTTGCTGGCAAACAGAGTGTGTGCAGCCAGGCAATAATCGCATCCGTTAACTTGGGATGTAGCGAGTGCAATCGTTTCCTTTTCGACGGCTGTCAAAGACGTTTTGCTCAAGGCAGCCGAGTGCTGCATGTACGCTGAAAGAACTTCTGGCGCGTGAGCTAGAGTTTTAAAGACGTTAGGCAGGAAGCCAATTTTCTTTTGTACACCTTCAAGCATTGGGCGTGCAGATTCGACGGCTTGTTCGATGTTCAGGGTGGTGATGCGGCTCATGTTGATTCTCCGTAGGTAGTGCGCGGGATGCGCTGGGTACGGAGGTCATGCTACGGACGGCGTTCAATCCTAGGGATGCACAACGTCGAGGAAATGCGACAAATCGTCCAAATAATGGTTTGGGAGCTTTCTCATGGATCGTCTATCTATCTTGCTAACGCAGTTTGGGGTTAGCGCAGGCACGTTTCATAGCGGAGCTTTTTGCGGCATAACAGCGTTTGATGGAAGCCAGTCGTGTGGGCATGTGCACTTGCTTCAAGCTGGAGAGTTGGATGTTCGCTTGGCGGACGACCGTGAAGTTCATGTCAATGTGCCGACACTGATGTTTTTCCCGAGGCCGTATCGGCACCGACTTTCTGCCGGTGAAGAGTTTGCGACTCAGCTGGTCTGCGCATCTTTATCCTTCGACGGTGGAGCCAGTAATGCCTTGGCATCCGCGTTACCCGACTACATGATTTTGCGTCTCGATGACGCGCCCAGCATGTCTGTGACGTTGGAGTGGATGTTCACTGAGGCATTCGGTGGTGCGTGTGGTCGAGAGGCGGTTATGGATCGACTCTTTGAGTTGTTGGTCATCTTGTTGCTACGAAGAATATTGGCGGATCAAAGTCAGCGGCCAGGAATGATGGCTGGATTGGCGGATCCACGATTGGCTCGCTCATTGAATCTGATGCACGAGCAGCCTAACAAGGCATGGAGTTTGGCAACGCTAGCTGCTGCTGCGAATATGTCTCGTGCGAGCTTTGCTGAACATTTTCGTCGTGTAGTGGGGCAGCCTCCCGCAGAGTACCTCTTGAGCTGGCGAATTAGCTTGGTTCAAAAGCGACTGAGAGAGGGAAAATCTATCGCTCTAGTCGCCGATGAGGTCGGCTACGATAGTCCCTCTGCACTGGCAAGGGCTTTCCGCCGGAAAACAGGAAGCAGTCCTCGCGAGTGGGCGCAGGGTGCCAAGCTTCGATGACTCGACAAAGCGAAGAAGAATCTTGTTGAACTGATGAATATCGATCGTCATGTAGCCCTGAAAGCATTATTGACAGATTGATCCAGAATTGAGTACGATTTGAGTATGGCCAGACCGAAAGAGTTTGATAGAGACGAAGCACTTGATGTTGCGCTGAAAGTTTTCAGAGCAAAGGGATTCGAGGGCACCACGACTGACGACCTACGTTTGGCGATGAAAATCGGCCGACAAAGTATGTATGACACCTTTGGTGATAAGCGTCAGCTCTATCTGGAAGCACTAAAGCGTTACCACTCTCGGAGCATTATCCAATTTATGGAAAGTCTTGAGGGGGGGAGCTCTGCTCAAGGCGCACTTCGAGACGCACTTGGTCGCTTTGCGAACCAGGACACTGATGATTTGGCACTGGGCTGTATGGGCATCAATGCCGTATGTGAATTCGGTCGGTCAGACGCTCAAGTTAACGCCATCATTGATGCCGGCGGATCAGCGTTCATAGTGGCGTTTAAGGACTTAATAGCCAAAGGAAAGGAACAAGGAGAGTTTAGGAGCGATTTGGATGAAGACAAAGCGGCTTCTTACTTGCTCTCAATTTTGTCCGGCATGAAGGTCAGCGCAAGAGCAGGAGCTACGACCGAGTCAATCATCGATATTGCCGGTTTAGCTGTACGGGCATTGGCGGCCTAGTAGTAAGTGAATGACATGTGCACTGAGGTGCACATTTTTTTGCATGATTATGGACAGTTCAATCCAGAAAAGGCGCTGTCTCGGTTTTCATGCACCAAGGCAGACGACAGAGTTCAGAGATAATTGGAGGTAGCAATGCAGACTGATGATCCTTTAGCCGCTTTGGTGGCTCGTGCGGAGATTCAAGACGTTCTGTCACGATACACGCGAGCAGTGGATCGCATAGATATCGAAGCCATGAAAAGCTGCTTCCACGCGGACGCAACGCTCCATCAAGGCGGCTTTCAGATGGGGGGACGTGACTTCTGTGCTGCTGTAGAGGGAATGTTGCTTGAGCTTGTCTTAACGCATCACCAGACAGGCAACATCCAATACGACATTCGGGGCGAGACTGCCTACGTTGAAACCTACTTCACGGCAATTCACAGAATCGGCAGTGAGGGTTGGAGTCCATTTCCTCAGGCGTTACCTGGGGATGACTTACTGATCAGAGGTCGATATCTCGACCAGTTCGAACGGCGTGACGGTGTATGGGCAATCGTAAGAAGAGAGGCCACAACCGACTGGGCTCGATTTGATCGTGCGGATGATCGTGGACTTGTCGAATTCCCGCCCGCGCCTGTTAGTTCTCGCGACAAGAAAGATCCGGCCTATCGTCGTTAACGTTGTAATTAGAGGAATATCGGTATGAACACGAATCCTGAAAGAATTGGCGTCGGTGTGATCGGCGCCAGTCCGCTCAGTCCTGGCTGGGCAAACGTCGCACACCTGCCAGCGATTCTCGCTTTGCCAGATTATGAACTTCGAGCGGTGAGCACCAGTAGGCCTGAATCAGCTAAAGCTGCCGCAGAAGCCTTTGGTGTGCCTGCCTTCGATAATCATCAAGATTTGATCGCTCATCCTGGTGTTGATCTGGTAGTTATCACCGTCAAGGTTCCACATCACCATCTACTCATTTCCGCTGCGCTTGACGCGGGAAAAATGGTGTTCAGTGAATGGCCGTTGGGTAACGGGCTAGATGAAGCAATTGATCTCGCCGCTCGGGCTAAAGCTGCCGGAGTAAAAACGGCGATAGGCCTTCAAGCACGCTTTTCTCCTGTCGTACGGCATGCTCGAACGTTGATTGAAGAAGGCTATATCGGAGAGGTGTTGGGAACGACGCTGGTGGGGTCGGGCATTGCTTGGGGAGGCGTTACTGACCGTACGCATGCCTACTGGTTCGATGCAAAGAAC
Source organism: Pseudomonas sputi (assembly GCF_021603585.1). Classification (GTDB taxonomy): domain Bacteria; phylum Pseudomonadota; class Gammaproteobacteria; order Pseudomonadales; family Pseudomonadaceae; genus Aquipseudomonas; species Aquipseudomonas sputi. Next base: position 113,743 of record NZ_BQHI01000009.1, read on the forward strand.
GGCGCTACTACGCTTTCTGTGCCGACTTTGCATGCTTTGGAAGCCATCAACTACGTCCTTGGTGACTTTGCCTCAGTCGCAGCGACTTCCGCAGTGCGTAGGCCAACAGTGACGTTGGCAGAGGACGGCTCGACGCTTCCGGTGACCGCCCACGATCAAATCGCAATATCTGGGATTCTTAAAAGCGGCGTGATTGCATCGATTTTCTATCGCGGGGGAGTGTCTCGCGGCAACAATCTGCGCTGGGAAATCAACGGAACGAAGGGTGATTTGGTGATCACCGCAGCGCTTGGAAACCTTCAAATCGCGGACTTGAAACTTGAGGGCGGTGCGGGTGATGAGGAGGGTGTTTCACCTATCCCGTTGCCAGGTTTCTATGACAGCGAACCAGGTGGCGTATCAGGTGAAATCGGTGCAAACGTCCTCCGTTCTTACGCGCATTTTGCTAAAGATTTGCGAAACGGCACCAACACGATGCCCGATTTTGAGTATGGCGTTCGACGTCATCGGTTGTTAGCGGCTATCGAAGAGGCGAGCCGGTCAGGAGTTACTCAAGCAGTTGAGTAATGAATACGTCACGTACCGATTCATGAAATCGTCGTCACACCCCCGTTATAGATCTGTGGGAAGTAACCAATGAAAGCAATCATGATTAAACAGCACGGAGGCTCCGAAGAGCTTTATCTGCAGGAGCTGGCTTCTCCCGTCCCGGGCCCTGGAGAGGTGTTGGTTGATGTCGTGGCCGCCGGCGTTAATTTTATGGATGTTGGGGTACGTAAAGGACTCTACTCCATATCAGCCCTGCCGAAGATTCTCGGTGCGGAAGGCGCGGGGAGGGTGGCTCAAGTTGGCGAAGGTGTGACCCGTTTCAACGTCGGTGACAGGGTGGCGTGGTTTTACATAGTCGGCAGTTACACCCAGCAACTTGTTGCCTCAGTCGATGCGTTGGTACCCATACCTGAAGACATCAGCTTCGAAGTAGCGGCTGGCGCAATGATGCAGGGTCTGACGGCAATGAATCTCACGCACGCGACCTACAAAATCTGCCCTGGAGATACTGCACTCGTTCATTCGGCGGCGGGAGGAGTTGGGTTGATGCTAACCCAGATGATCAAGTTACTCGGAGGGAATGTAATCGGTAGGGTGTCAACGCAGGAAAAAGCAGAGCTTGCGCGTAAAGCGGGTGCTGATCACGTGATCGTTTCGACTGACAGCGATTTTTCCGAAGAGGTTATGAGGTTGACTCATGGGAGTGGCGTCAATGTCGTTTATGACGGTGCCGGCGCTGACACTTTTTACGGGTCTCAAGCGTCGCTAGGCTACTATGGCGTGCTTGCCTATTATGGGCAGACGATCAAGAGCCTCCCCCCGATAGACCTCACAGATCTTCCTAAAAGTATCCTGGTTACATTTCCTGTTGTTCACCATCTGGTGCGTACCTACGAAGCATTAACAACACATAGTAGCCAGTTATTCACTTGGATACAGAAGGGGCTTATCTCCGTTCAGATTGGTCAACGTTATCCGTTGGCAGACGCGGTGCAGGCCCATCAAGATATGGAAGAGCGACGTACGGTTGGGAAGTCATTGCTTATTCCCTAAAGGTCAGTTTGGGAAAACTAAATGGGCGCAATAGCGCCCATTTAGTTTTTTCCCAGGTTCTATGTAGCTTTGCTCGCTTTCGAATCTGTATTAGATGTCCACGACAATTTTGCCCTTGGCTGTGCCGCCGGACACAATGGCATAAGCTTCGTTGACGTTGTCGAGAGTGAATTTGCGGTCATCAAGCAATACTCGCAACTGCCCGGACTCAGCCAGACGAGTAGCCTCAGCCAATATCTCACCGTGATGTTTACGTCCTTTGCCAGTCAACAGTGGTAGAAGTGTAAATACGCCCGAATAGGTGGCACCCCGGAAGGACAGGGGAGCGAGCTTATGCTCACCCCAACCCAAGCAACTGACCACGTGACCCGAGTACACCTTAGTCACTGCAAAAGAAGCGTCCAGGGAAGCGCCGCCGACTGTGTCATAAACGATGTCGAATCCTTCTCCATCGGTATGTTGAGTCATGTACTCCGCAGGCACTTGTTCGTTGTAGTCAATGGCAGTGGCGCCGAAGCTTTCGATCGCGTCACGGCTCTTTGCGCTGCCAGTTGCGTAAACCTGCGCACCGCGCGCTTTTGCGATCTGTACAGCGATATGACCCACGCCACCTGCACCGCCTTGAACCAGCACTTTTTGGCCCGCATGGACGTTCGCGCGGTCTACCAGACCTTCCCACGCTGTGATGAATACCAGTGGCAGTGCTGCTGCTTCTCGCATACTCAGATTGTTTGGCTTGCGTGAAATCAAGTCGGCGTCTACAGCTATATACTCCGCCAGTGAGCCCTGCTGGCCGCCGATCCCACCGGCCATGCCATAAACTTCATCTCCAGGCTGGAAGGCGCTAACGCCTTCGCCGACTGCTACCACTTCACCTGCCAAATCCATCCCTAAAACCGCAGGGAATGGTTGGCGAGCGTGTGCCCCCTTACCTTGGCTGATCTTCGTGTCCAAGGGGTTGACTCCGCTGGCAATGACTTTCACCAAGACTTGGCCTGCCTGAGGCACAGGTAGAGCTAGACTATGGATCTGCAGTGGGGATTCTGGGTTTACCGCGACAGCGGCACGCATGTTGATGTTGTTCATAGGTCTTCCTCTTGAAATGATCCAAGCCGGCATCCGGCGTTGAATACAGTTTCACCTAGCGGCGGGTTTCCGATAAGTAGGTAAATCCCTATAGTGATGATTCCAAAAAGCGACTAAATCGGAGTCACATGGACATCCTTGAATCAATGGCGATTTTTGTCCGAGTAGTGGAGCGAGGCAGCTTTTCTGCTGTTGCCCGGGAAATTGGTTCAAGCCAGCCTACTATCAGTAAACAGATCGGCTCCTTGGAAAAACGACTAGGTGGTCGTTTGTTCGCTCGCAGTACACGTCAATTGTCCATGACGGATGAGGGGCAGCGTTACTACCAGCAATGTCGAGAAATTCTGGCAGCTGTAGAGAATGCTGAGCACACTTTTCAGAGCGGTCAAGAGCGTATTGCCGGAACATTGCGAGTGGCATCCTCGGGCAGCTTCGGTCGCATCCAAATTGCGTCGAGGCTGCGTGGTTTTTTAGAGCTTTACCCCGAAGTGTCCGTCGATTTGCAACTGAACGATGAAAATGTCGATTTAGTAAGCTCAGGGGCTGACGTTGCAATACGCATTGGTGAGCTCAAAGACAGTAGTTTGATTGCAAGGCAGATTGGACTGACTAGGCGCAGAGTGTTCGCTGCTCCAGCCTACCTAGAGCGATTTGGATCACCTTCCAAACCGAAGGATTTGACCAAACATAATTGCCTTGTTTTTAACCAGCTGGAACATTTTGCGAGTTGGCGATTTGAGCATAAAGGCAAATGGGAAAGCGTGCAGGTCAGTGGTAATGTGCGTAGCAATAATAGTGAGGCGGTGAGGCAGATGGTGTTAGACGGGTTAGGGGTTTCGCTTTCTCCGTTGTGGTTGTTTCGCCAAGACCTTCTGGAAGGGCGCGTAATGGTTCTTCTTGAGAGCCACCCACCTGCTCCCTTACCAATCCATGCCGTCTCTCCGCCAGATCGAAAACAGTCTGCAAGAGTCCGGGCTTTCACCGATTACTTGCGGGACGCGTTTGCGCTAGACACCGATATCTGCATGGGCTGAGGTGCTGAGGAGCACAAAAACCGGATGAGTAATTTACGCGGGCATCCTCTCGCGGACGATGTTGACGAAGGCCCGAAGCCCCCCCGGCATGTAGCGATTGGCTGGGTAGTAGAGGCTCAGGCCCGGAAAGAAAGGAGTCCAGTCTTCTAGCACGCGGACAAGCTTTCCCGAGGCAATGTGAGATGACACCGCGAACTCATTCATCCAAGCCAGCCCGGCACCTTGGAGGGCTGCCTCTATCATTAAATGGTGACTATCGAGCGTAAGCGAACCGCTGACGTCTATCGCCTGCTCCTCACCCCTTTTTTTGAATTCCCACTTGCATAAAGTGCCGCTTGGGAAGCGAACTCGGATGCAATTATGAGCGGCCAAATCTGCCGGCACTTTCGGTTCAGGGAATTTGGAGAAATATTGGGGCGACCCGACAACCGCAAAACGTAGTGGGGGACTGATAGGAATTGCAATCATGTCCAGGGGGACGCTTTCTGCCAACCTGATTCCAGCATCGAATCCTCCGGCGACGATATCTACAAAGCCTCGATCAGTGACTATGTCCACCCGCATGTCCGGGTACCTATTTAAGTACTCCAATACCACTGGAGTCATCACCATCTGTGCGGCACCTTCAGAGGTGTTCAAGCGTAGCGTTCCAGAGGGTGTATCTCTGAACTCACCGACCGCCTCCATCGCCGCTGATATTTCACGAAGTGCGGGCTGTATCCGAAGTAGAAACTGTTCACCAGCTTCGGTAAGTGAAACGCTGCGAGTGGTTCTGTGAAATAACCTCACACCAAGTCTTTGTTCGAGCATGGCGACCGCGTGACTGAGCGCTGACGGCGATAGGCCCACTTCCATCGCAGCGCGGCGAAAGCTACGATGATTAGAAACCGCTACCACGGCGTTAAGCTCTACCAGCCCTGATTTTTGCATTGTGCTAATTCCTGCATGTATTCATGCAATATTAGCCTGATTGTTAGCCTCATCGCATGAGCATATTTTATCCAGCCAACCTATACCGGAGAGAAATCCTTGAGCCTGCTTCACTGCTCGAAGCAGTAAGCAAGGTAAACCTGGTGGATCTCAAAGCCTGGTGTCTGGCGGGCCCGTTAAGTGGGTTCTTAACGGATAAAGCACTTGCGAGGATAAATTTATGACACGAATCACGACGCCATTTGGGTTTCATTCAACTGCCAGCGACGTTCTGAAAGGGGTCGACCTGAGCGGTAAGCGAGCTATTGTTACGGGTGGGGCGGCGGGAATAGGGATTGAGACCGCTAGGGCGTTGGTCAATGCCGGAGCAGATGTAACACTTGCCGTTCGACGTCCAGATGCAGCACAAATTATTGCGGCAGAGTTGCGTGCCGTTGGCAGGGGAAACGTCGAGGTTCGATCTATCGATCTTGCGAACATTGCTTCGGTGAGATCATTTACCTCAGCTTGGTCAGAACCGCTGCATATCCTGGTCAACAACGCAGGGATCATGGCGCTTCCTGAGCGAGAGTTAACCCCTCAGGGTTGGGAGATGCAGTTTGCGACTAACTTTCTTGGCCATTTTGCGCTGGTGACGGGTTTGCAGGAGGCCTTGACCCAAGCCCAGGGCGCTCGCATCGTGTCACTTTCCTCGAGTGCAGTTCTGTTAGGGCCAGTAGTCTTCGACGATATCAATTTCGACTTCCGTCCATACGAACCTTTCGCCTCGTATTCACAAGCCAAGACAGCATGTGCACTCATTGCCGTGGAAATCACGCGTCGCTGGGCTGATAGGGGGATCTTAGCAAACGCGCTAAACCCCGGTGCTATCGCGACCAACCTACAAAAGCATACCGGCGGTCTTAAGACACCTGTTGAACGGCAAAAAACGGTTCAACAGGGTGCTGCAACTTCCGTACTTCTAGCAGGCTCGCCTTTGTTGGAGGGGATAGGTGGACGTTATTTTGAAGATTGCAACGAGGCGAAGATTGTTCACCATCGTCCCGCTGATTACATCGGCGTTGCGCCATACGCTATTGATCCTGGCAACGCGCAGCGTTTGTGGAATATTGCCACCAAAATGATTGGGGAGGGCGATGTCTAAGACAGTACGCCCCAAGATAGGCTTTGTCGGATTGGGTGACTAAGGGGGCGTGAATCAGGGCTAAATGATTCCGGGTTGCATAGGCGCTGCTTGGACACCGCCAAAGGGTTAATGGAGCTGGTAAGTCAGTTTTGTGCGACGAAATGTGTTTACAGCTAATTAGGGTGCACGGGTAGATCTGCTGTCGATTTCAACCAAGAGGCGTTCACTGGCCGCCTAATAAAGAGAATCTATAGTCATAACTTGAAATCAAAGGGACGGGCACGACTTTTCGGTTACGAACTAGCCAGCTACGGGTACGCGCTACATCAAAGGATTGACGTGTAAGGGGAAGTTTTATCACGAGCTCTGCCGCTAGTCGATAGCCGCCACACCCGCTGTTGCAATTCGTCTCTAACCATAAGCCCGGTCTTAGAGTGACTTTGGCATCGGTACCGCAAATCAGACATTTCATCATCCTTCATCCCTTTAAATGAGCTCAACATGGAACTAAAGCGTTGAATAGGGTAATTGTGTCCCACGAAAAATCGATACGTACACAAGTAGCAGTCCGCGACTTTTTGGATCGAGGATTGGTAGTTAAACCTTTTAGTATTGATGTTCGATTTACAAGTCTTTTAGTATTTCGTCCTGGTAAACCTTTGCCAGAGAACGCTCGCCAATTTATACTTGCTTTTCGCATTCGACTCGAAAAGGATCTTAAGCAATTACAGACCAAATTGAAGGGCGCATAATAGCCAGTCGGCTGCATTCATTGCTGCGTCTGCGTGATATTCATCAATCTGTAAAAATTGTACGAATAATACAAGCATGGATTTCGTGTTTAATTATGGTGGATCAGGATCGTGCGGTACAGGCCCATCATTGCTTAGAGAAGTCTACGCGCCTCGATATCAAACTCCTACTGCTAATTAATCTTTCTGACAGCCACCCGAATAAAAGCCCAAGGCTTGACCAAAGTACGACGTGGACACCGATTGACGCTATTCGGAATCTCCACAGAAGCACTGCAGAAAAGTCATCGGGTATCTCACTTACAGTAGGGAAAAAATAGCCCGCCACAGCTATGATTAGAATGTAAAGAGATATCCCGACGGTTGCTGCATTCCAGTCGCCGCATGTGGCTCTCATCCTACGGGCTGCTTTGATAGAGAATAGAGCCGCCACGACAGAGACGACAATCATCAAAAAAAACAATACGGTGCGCAGGCCAATCGTTTCTGAATTATTGGTTGCTGGGGGATTCGCAGGATACTTCAACCCTGGTATCAGGTTGATCACAATGAAGGCGCTCACTGCAAGCATCAAGGCCAGAGCCCTCGGGCTGAGCGTCCCCGTCCGACCCAAAGCATAAGCGAAAACCAAAGAAAAAATCCCACCGAGTGACATCGAATAAACCAGCATGCCTGTCAATAAGCCAAAGGTGCTTTGTATCTCTCGGCTGACGACATCTCCGGTTTCCATGCCCATTTCTGAGTCAGCCTCGCCGTGTCCGTGTTGATGACTATGTGAACTTACGTCTTCATAGGCTATGGCAAGCTCAATTTGTGGCTCTCCAAAGACGGTGGCGAAGGTGAACGCCAGGATGCCGGCGAGCAATCCGGCGATCATTCCTCTTGCGAGCAGTCGACCAGTCATTTTAATCACCTAGTGTGAGCATTAATGGCAAGGAAATCCGAGGATATGCCTGCTGTCATGAACGTACTCGTGAAAAAATGTTCCTGTGAAAATTGAAGTTGCGCCTTGCTCCGCGCCAATGAAATAGATACCGACGATCATTAACAGCCCTCCAAAGATCGCCCAAGGTATAATTTCACCCAATGGAATGGTCGGAATCGAATGACCTACCGGGGATGCGGTGTTGTAATTCATGATCGTCTCCGTAAGTTTATCTTGTGGTAAATCGCGAACTCGATACATCAGGCTGGAGGAGAAGAGGCTTCAACGACAATAGCCTCCAAAGCTTGAGCCATTGCTGAAGCGATACTTTCAGTCTCTAGTGCAAGTCCGTGGTGCTTGGACAGCCACCTAGGATCGTTATAGGTCAGGAAAATGGCTCCCTCGCTGTTCTGCCAAATGAGAATTTTAAGTGGAAGATCGAGGCCAATCGTTTGTTCTGCATTCATCAAGGGAGTACCTACGCGAGGGTTTCCGAAAATGAAGACTTCCGTAGGGTTTAAAAACATGCCTACACGCTTGGCAGCCTCAGAATGATCCACTCGCGCAATGATGTCCATGCCCCGGAGTGACAGTGCAGCTATCAATCGAGCTCGCGTATCCGGTAAGCCATTTTGGCTGATATGGGTGACTAAGCCTGGACTATTCATTTCATGGCTTCCTGATACTTTGCGTACTTTCATCGGGCTGCGTGGAACGTGGAAATGCCACAGATATAATAGAAAATGCCAGAAGTGCGCCGACTACTTCTGCAGGTAAATAGATCAATACGATGTCTAGAGGAAGTCCGACAGGGCCGGCTGCGAACAACGCAGAAACAATAATTGCTGGATTTGCGTAAGAGGTTGAAGGAGTCGACACAATAGCGCTTAGTAGCCAGGCTCCAACAGCGAAGGGCCCGGTTAGGGTTAAGCCGCCGCGACTGCACCCAAACACCACAATCATCAAGCCAGTCGCCGCTAGAATCTCGCTATATACAAGTGTCGGCTTTAGGGTGAGTGTGGCAGAAGTATTTAAGGTTGAGTCAAAAAGCTGATTAGCAACAAGTGCTCCCATCACCCCACCGATAAATTGGGCGAAAATGTAGGCAATGGTGCAGTTAAGTTTTCTATCGCCTGCGAGCCACTGCAATGCCGTAATGAGAGGATTGAAGTGTCCGCCAGAAACGCTTCCGAATGCGAGTATCAATCCAACCAGAGCAGCGCTCGTTGCAAAACCGATGACCAATAAAATAATCAATTCATTTTCTACGGAAAGTCTTTGAGCTGTTAAACCCGAAGCGGTGATGACTAACATGAGCAATAGCGTGCCCACACCCTCTACAAACGCTCTTCTAGAGAGCTCAAGATTTGGATTTCGCTCAAAAAAGCATGATCCATTGTCAGTAGCAGAATGAGAGGTCATGACTGCTCGGACTACACATTTTTACTTTCAGTATTGGGGCGTTCCCTGGATCTCACTTCATCCATTTTAACTGCCAAATCTGAAGGTGTCAGAATGCCTTTCTGAAATAGAATATTCGCGAATGCTGCTATCCAGCGCTCATAATAAGTCAGCTTACCTATCATCTCGCTTCCGAGAGCTTCTACGCCCCGTCGTTTCTCTTCAGTGTTAATTATCTTGTGGAAGTCGAGAACATCCGCCAGGGCGTGGCACCTCTTTTCCCATGGTTCAAGTTCGTGCTCAACCTGTACAACGGGGTCTGCTGGAAAACCACCAATATCATTTGGTAGCCGCTTCATCAGGTCTTCAGTCTGGCTCATTTTGGACTTTTCTCCGATGGGTTATTGGCCGGAATTACACCGATCATCGAATCGCGCGTTACCAGCGATGCCAGCTGTTCTTCTGTGAATTTTTCCGTTCCCGCTGGCCGCATCGGTAGAACCAGGTATCGAATTACGGCGGTAGAGTCACTGACGCGGATTTCGACGTCATCGGGGATGATCGTGCCGAACTCAGCTAGGACTGCTCGGGGCTCATAAATGGCTCGCGCCCGAAATGGTTTCAGTTTGTACCAATCAGGTGGGAGGCCGAGCACGGGGCGTGGATAGCAGGAGCACAGGGTGCAAACAATAAGGTTGTGTACTTCAGGAGTGTTTTCTAGAACGATGAGCTGAGTATCGTCGTAGAAGCTAATACCCAGTTCTTCGCAACCGGAGCGTCCGTTTTTTAACAGACGCTCTTTGAAATCGGGATTTAGCCATGCGTGAGCAACCACCTTGGCACCGAGTGCCGGATTGCGAGAGTCGAGCACTTCAATCTGACGACGAATTTCCCCCGGCCCTATCAATTGCCTTTCAATGAGCAATTCACGTACCGCCGTCTCCATAATCTCGTAGTAGCTGAGACTGGCGCTGTGGCTAATTTCGTCGTGCGGGTGGTCATGCTTGGCTTTATCGTCATTCCTTTTGCTCATGATGAAACCCTCTCGAGCCAAGTCTCATAAACCTCAATTCGGATTCCATCAGATGGTGAGCCGGCATAATTGGGCCAGACTTCTGTCATTGGAATGGCGATGCGATAGTAATGAAGCTTGGAGCCAGCGTTGTGTCCATAGCCTTCGTCTTCATTGTTAACCGCTGCTGGCTGCATCACGGCCTCTACTATTCCAACCTTGCCCCTTAAGTAAATCGGGACACGGTAGTGCCCTACAGGAGATCGCTCCAACACTCGCACGCTATCCCCGTGCGAAAAGACAGGTAACTCACCCGCTGCCGATACCACCCCTTTGATAAACGTTGCTGATACAAGGCTGCTGCGATCCATAGGAAGGAAAACCTCTCGTGTGTGGAGGTAGTTGGAGCAACTTCAATATCGGCGCTAATCCAAGCGTCGATTAGCCGTCAGTTCTATCTGGAGCTAGATGCTGAACCCGCTAATTAGTTTCTTCTTGTCTATCTTTGCCAGAATTGACTGATTCAGACCTGTGCACGATAGATAATAATTATCATTGATAAAGAATCGATCAAATACATTTTTTGTTACATTCTGAGGTGCGAAAGTTCTACTTAAGCATAAATAAACAAGAAGTTCTGTAATCGGATTTCTATCCTGAACAGGGAGCGGCCTGTCCAACGATTCGTCCTCAAACTACTTTGTGCGACCGTTGTGCCGACTCGGGGATAAGCGCTAAAACCGCAAAATTCTATACAGAGGATGGACACATGCAAACTGAATGTAATTTTAAAAAATTCTCCATGGCAGCTCTGACGACGCATCTCACGATGCTCAGCTTGCTGTTTATATCGGGTCAAGCTTGGTCAGAAAGTCCGGTGTTGATGATTAATGCGGAAGCCGCCAAGTCACCCATCACAGTCACACCGTTGAGAAACAATGTTAGTGTTTTAGAAGGCTCAGGTGGGAACATTGGTGTGTTAGCGGGTAAGGAAGGGAAGTTCATGGTTGATTCAGGTATCGCTGTGTCGAAGGATAAAATTGAAAGTGCATTGAATAAGCTCGGCCCTTCACCAGTAAAGTATGTAGTTAATACCCATTGGCATTGGGATCACACTGATGGTAATGAGTGGCTCCATAGCAAAGGTGCGACCATTATAGCGACGCCAAACGTTGTGAAGTACATGTCGACGACTACAAGAGTTAACGATTGGGATTATACGTTTGAGCCATTTCCTAAGGGCGGTATCCCTGCAAAGACCATCACCGAACCAACAACATATGAGTTCGAAGGTGAAACAATTATTGCCACTCCTGTTGCCCCAGGTCATACCGACGGCGATATCTATGTGTATTTTAAAAAGGCTGATGTATTATTTCTCGGAGACCTTTTTTGGAATGGAGTGTACCCGTTCATTGACAACGATCAGGGCGGTAGTATTGGTGGCATGATAAATGACGTTAATGCAGTGTTAAAAGTTTCAACGGATAATACACAGATAGTGCCAGGTCACGGCCCGGTTGGGACTCGTGCTCAGCTTATTGAATATCGGGATATGCTGACTAACATACGAGATAATGTAGCGAAGTTGAAAATGCAAGGGATGAGCCTTGATCAAATTATAGCTGCGAAACCGACGCAAAAGTATGATGCCAAGTGGGGGCAGTTCGTGATAAATCCTGATTTTTTCACTAAATTGGTCTTCAACGGTTTGTGATCGTTGTATAAAATTTCAGGCATGGGCAGGAGTCCGGGTCTTCACCCGGGCTTCACCTTTTATATTAGTCCGCCGTCAAACATTGCGTGCCCAAGATCAGTTTGACAGCCTTTCGATGACCAGGTCTAGCAGCACCCGTAAGCGCTTGAGTTGACGAAGATCTTGGTGATAGCCGACCCAAGTATCACGCGACGGCGGTTCATCTCCCAGATCAACCACTTCTAGTTGAGCGAATCGCTCTCCAAGCGGTATCGGTAATATTGCTAGACCTGCACCACTTGCGCACATCTGCGCCTGAACGTCGCGATTGTTGCTTCGGAACGCTACATGAGCTCTCGGCAGCTTGTTTTGAACCCAACTGTAGCAAGGCATGCTCTCAAATGCTGTGTCCATGGTGATGAGCGCAGTCCCATGACCATCTCCAGCTACAGGGTGGGCCGTTCCTTTGAGAATGTATGCCGCGTATCGCATCTTTAACAGTTTTCTCGAAACGACATTAGGTTCATCGAAAGGCTGAATCCGAAATGCCATGTCTGCCTCGCAGCGCGCGAGACTGTAAAATCGTGTGTCAGTGAGGAGTTCGATTATGACTTTTGGATGACTGGCGGCGAACTCAACGAGCACTGGCGACAGAAGATGAGCGCCAAACCAATCTGACGAGGTTATACGCAGCATGCCCTCGAGTTCTTGCTCATGACCGGCGAGTTGCCTCTGAAAAGTCAGTATTTCCTCCTCAATTCTTTGGGCATGTCCCAACAAAGCAGTGCCTTCGTCAGTTAGAACGAAACCATCAATAGTTCGTTGAAATAGCTTTTCTCCAACCGACTCCTCCAATGCTTTCAGACGTCGTCCCATGGTGGGCTGAGTCCCACCGAGCTGACGTGCGGCCCCACGCAGTGTGCCTTCGCGTGCGATGGCTAGAAATATTCGAACGTCACTCCAATCCACAAATGAACCCCTAGCTTTAAGTGTCGCTACGATACGTTCAAACGCGCACGAATGATGATGCAAATTCGTATGCCCCGCGTGCGAACTCTTTTCTTTTCACAGCGTCTCCGCCGATATAGCCTGCGAGATGCCGATGGGAAAAGGGGGTCGAAATGAAGCCAACCACCTCTATGAAGGCCGCAGTTCTAGAGAACTACTTCGACCCTTTTCGCTATGCAACGGTCGCACGTCCTGTCCCAAGCGTAGGTCAGGTTCTGGTCAACATCTCTGCAAGCGGTGTCAATCCACAAGACCTCAGCATCCGTATTGGTGAGGTGCTATTCGAGAGTTATGCGTTGCCAGCGATACTCGGAATTGATCTGGCAGGCATTGTTGCTGCCACGGGGCCTGGCGTTACGGATTTTTTGCGTGGTGATGAGGTATTCGGTTTGGCGGGAGGGGCTGCGTGCTTCCAGGGAACTCTCGCCGAATATGCAGTTGTTGATGCTCGTTTGATAGCTCATAAACCAACCAACCTAAGCATGAGGGAGGCAGCTGCCATCCCCCTAACGTTTTGCTCGGCTTGGGAGGGTTTGGTGGGTCGTGCGCGATTGAAGCATGGTAATACTGTGCTGGTACAAAACGGTGCAAGTGATCTTGCGCACCTTGCTATACAAATTTCACTCGCTTTGGGGGCTAAGGTCTACGCAACGGGAGCCGGAAGTACCTGTGAGAGGATAGAGGAGTTAGGCGCAGTCTCCATTAATTCCGATAAGCTTACGGTCGAGCATTACGTTGCAAAATTTTCTGGTGGCAGAGGATTTGATGTTGTGTTCGATACGGCCGGCGGCGCTACACTGGACGATGCCTTTCGTGCCGTAAAATACTTTGGTCATGTCATCAGTACATGTGGATGGGGGACGCACTCGCTAATAGCGTTAGCGACTAAATCAGCAAATTTTTCTGCGGTATCTCCCATACTATTATTGACCTGCGAGGAGGGGCGCCAGTCTCAAGGTCACATTCTTTATGAGGCCACTCGATTAATAGAATCGGGCAAGCTACTGCCTAAAATTGACCCGCATCGATTTGGCTTGCAAGCAGTTAATGAAGCCTATGAACTACTCGCAAGTGGACGCGCGTGTGGGAAGTTAGTTGTGGATGTACGGTGAATATTTAAATTACTGATTTGCATTGGTGGAGAGGGAGTGTATATAAGTTAATGACGAAAATGGAGGTCAGCTATTTGTAGCTATCTAAAAGGCTGCATAATAATGTTAAACACTGAGCTAGGGTTTTTCCATGAATAGTGAAAGTGATTATCAGAATATAAGGGAGGATGTATGGCAGGGTTCGAGTTTTTCTGGTCTTCGTTCAGATGCTAGCTTGCCGACCAGACTCACCCAAGCCTTGAACTATACCGCGGCACATAGTCCTTTAATTCGGGGGGATGTTCGATTGTTGTCGCGGTGCAGTTGAAAGAGTTAGGGTCTCATCAGCTATGGTTGTCTGGATATGTTGACCCAAGTAATTTTAAGGCTCGTGGCGGTGTAGCAGTATGCAATCTTGATGGTGCCGACTCTGTATATCTTGTTAGTTCGATTGATGCTAATAAAGCTTATGTAAGTTCGGCGGTCAACAGTTATTGCAATAGTTCTAACGCCACTAAAGTCGAGCTTCAATGTCACTACAGCGAGATTGATCCGGTAATTGAAGGTTTAATCCAGCTGGCTTTGGTTGCCTTAGACAAGCACGGTGCGATTAGTCATGACTTTGCGGAACACCTCGCTGCCGTCCTCCACGCGCACGTCTTATGTAGACATGTCAGCGCTCCTGGTACACCTACGCCTGCAGGCCGGCTAGCACACTGGCAAGAATATAGGGCTAAAGAAATGATGTGCGCTCAACTTGAGGGAGATGTTTGTATAGAGTCCATCGCGAAAGCTTGTAATCTCTCCCCAACTCATTTTTCCAGAGCATTTGCTGCAACCGTCGGCACCCCTCCACATCGTTGGTTAGTGCAGAGAAGAACATATCGTGCTTGCGACTTATTAAGGCTTACAAATTTATCTATATCTGAAGTCTCCTCTCTGTGTGGTTTTGCTGATCAAAGTCATTTCACGCGAGTATTCAAAAAAATAATCGGTACATCCCCTGGGGTGTGGAGACGAAAAGCTACCGCTCCTTGAAATTGCAAAACGATAGTGACGAGGCTGTATTTCTTAATGCATATGCTTTTTTGCTATTTAAATAGAGACTTTTAAATTGAAAAATTATTGTGTTGCCCGCAGGTCTGCAGGGGGTTGTTAGCTAAAGTATTCAAAAAAGACAGGAAGATTCAATACTGTCATACGCTGCGAGTTTAAAATTTCTAAACTGAATGAGCGGTCTGCTGTGTGAGTTATTCCAGTATAAATATTATCACTTGCGAGGGTTCTAAAAATGCCTTTTGTAAACGTTAAACTCGTCGACGGTGTTTTTACAAGTGAAGAAAAGCATGCCATGGCAAAAGACCTGACTGACGTGATGGTAAAATACGAGGGATCTGAGGCTTTTCGAGAGGTTGTATGGGTACTGATTGAAGAATTGCATACTGATGGCTGGCACATAGGTGGACGTCCTTTTGCAGGCCCAAGGTCTCTGATGGAAAACCTCGCAAACTCGAAAAAAGTCTATGAGATGATTGATGGAAATCCTACATCTCGTGACGAGTTTGCTGCTGCATTACCTGTTAAAAAGTAAAGGCCAATGCTCATCGTGCCCTGTTTTCGAGACATGATGAGTCTAAGTTGCTGAGTTAGTAATTTTATTCGTGAAGGGTCACTGATCATCTTAAGGTGCTTTTATGAATCGTGGTGACTTGCGCCGAGTAGACATAAACATCCTAATTGTTTTTGAAACGATGATGCATGAGCGGAATTTGACTCGGACGGCAGAGAAGTTGTTCCTCAGTCAACCAGCTATTAGCGCGGCACTTAACCGTCTACGAGATTATTTTGATGACCCGCTTTTCGTGCGCAATGGTCGGGATATGCAGCCTACGTCTCGAGCTGAGGCCCTTGCACTTCAGTTGTCACCTGCACTTGATACAATGTCAGCTGCTTTGAGTAGTAACCTTGAGTTCAACCCGGAAACAAGTACTGCTACGTTTCAATTTGGTCTTTCAGATGACGTAGAGTATGGGTTGCTCCCTGAACTAATGCGGGAGTTGCGTGCCGAGGCTCCAAGTGTTGTATTAATAGTTAGGCGTGTTGATTATTGGCAGATGCCGCTGCTACTGACCTCAGGTGAAATCTCGATGGGGGTTAGCTATACCAAAGACCTTCCCGCAAATGCGAAACGTAAATTTCTTAGATACTTAAACCCCGTTCTCCTAAGGGCAGACTCTGGGGAGATGCCCATAGGTCTTGATGAGTACTGCACGAGGCCGCACGCATTAGTGTCCTATACGGGGGATATCAGTGGTTTCGTTGATTCGGCTCTAGAATCGCTAGGTCGTAAGCGAAGGGTGATTTTAGCTATACCTCAATTCAGTTCTTTGCCGGCACTGTTGTCCAATACAGATTTGATTGCGACAGTTCCTAGCTATGTGGCTGAGGCAATGGTTAAACAATGCGGGTTCGGACTCCGAATGGAGTCTTTACCATTTCCAACACCTGATTTTGAGCTGTCAATCGTATGGCAAAGTGCTTTGGATTTTGACCCTGCTGAACAATGGCTCCGAGCGAGATTTAACAAAGTTATGCAAAGTGCAGGTTAGTTTATATAAAAGGGGTGACCGAGCAGTGGTTCATAATTCGCTAAAGTGAGTTATTCAAGTGGCTAAGAATATTAGAGTCCTAAGAACCGCCACCTTTGTTGTTCCTGCTTCATCGTTCGGTATCGTCCTTGGCATGGCGGGGCTGAGTAGTTGTTGGCGTGTTGCACAGCTCTATTGGCCAATTTATTCCTGGTTTGACGACTTACTATTTGCGTTGACCTCGGTTGTCTGGGCTCTATTGGTCGTGGGTTTCTTTTATAAGTGGTTTGCAAATAGATCCATAGCGATTGCTGAGGTTGAACATCCCGTTCAGTGCTGTTTCATTGGGCTTTTGCCGGTATCAACGTTGTTGGTTGCAACATGGTTTTTTGAGTGGTATCCGGTGGTAGGTACTTCGCTTATTTTTCTTTGCGCATTTGGGCAGTTGGGTTTTTCAGTAACCAGGTTTGGCGGAATGTTAAGGGGCGGACGGAAATCGAGCGATATTACGCCAGTGATGTACCTTCCCAGCGTCGCTGGTAATTTTGTATCTGCAATCGCGTTGAACGCTATCGGTTCGGAAGAACTTGCAAAGCTATTTTTTGGTGCGGGTTTCTTTTCTTGGATGGCCCTCGAGTCAGTGATCCTTCAACGTTTACTGAACGATGATGCGTTGCTACTTAATTTGCGTCCAGCGCTTGGAATTCAGCTTGCTCCACCTGTGGTAGGCGCAGTTGCTTACCTGTCCGTTTCCAATGGTCAGGTCGATTTGTTTTTTTACGCATTAATGGGGTATGGAATTCTCCAGCTTCTGTTTCTCACGCGGTTGATTGTCTGGTTCGGTGAGTCTGGCTTCAAACCTTCGCTATGGGCTTTTAGTTTTGGTATCACAGCATTAGCTCTTGCAAGTCTGAGGGCGGGCTCAACATCTGAGGCGACCTGGTTCACCGGCGCTGCACCCCTTTTTTTTCTGATTGCAAATGTCGCCATCATGATGTTGTTTTTTTGACATTGTCGCTGTTAATGGTTGGGGAACTATTTAAGTCTGAGAGCTGATAGATTATATCGAAGGTTTCTTAGGGGAGTGGTGTACAGCTCCATTGGCGCGTTCTTTAGGTGTTCACGTATTCCTTAGTGAAACCGTCAATATCAATATGCCCATTGGAAACGCGCTTATCTTTTAGATTTTTGTAATGTAAATGCAAAAACCTCACTAGGTAGTTAGTGGGGTATCTCGCATCTTTGTGCTTTTTGCTTGTCTTTAAAAGTCTGGTTTGTTAGCACGATCGGTTCCAATCAGAGGCTGATGGGAAGGGGGCTTAAAGACATAAAATGTTGAGGATTAGTTAAAAAATTCTCATGCTGTCGATGAAATGTTGATAAAAATTTTTGTGGAGTTGAATATGTCTCTCTTCCGGTATATCAGGTTTGAAAGTGGTAATCAGCACGCCAGTCGCAGCGTCCATTGATACGCTCAATAAGACAACCTCAGAAACGGCGGCGAAAAGATGGGGTTTGGAGGAAGAGGCAGATGTCGTAGTTAAGCTTTCTACTGATGCAAATAAGGCGTCAAATAGTGCTAAAGGGAAGGGTGTCAGTACCGCTATACAGGAGTTGCTCAAGAATGAAGGAGCTGCAGCAACAGCTGAGGCAACAACAGCAGCAGTTGGCGGCAGCCCAAGCAGCCAGTTACCCGAGCGCTTAAGCAAAAACGACATCCATAATGGGGGTTCAGGGGCAAATCGTCGACACCAACGGTGCGCTACAACAAATTGCGTCCACCTTAGCGGAAGCGTTGAGCCCGGACTTGATGACCAGCTCAATGGTCGATACTACCGCCTAAATTTAGAGCTCTGTTCTCGATGTTCAGTGAGAATTGGCGAATGATTGCGCCAGGAGGGCACATTTGCCCTCCTTTTTCGTTGTAGCTTCAATCGGGATGTGACAAAAAACAAATGGCTCTCTTCACGAGTTGGGTTCACATTGTCGCTCCTTGCGTGAGCCAAGATATCCAGGCAATGGTGCTTAGACTGCGGAGGCATCAGACTTGGCATGCACAGCACAGGTATCCGGGTGCTCAGCCAGCGCCTTGAATGTTCTTTTGTCCTCACAGAGTGCGTCAATCGAGCCAGTTTCGATATCGTAGACCCAGCCGTGTAGGTTGAGCTTACCTTTCTCTTGGGCAAGGCGTACACTGGGGTGTGTTTGAATGTTGGCCAACTGCGCGATAACATTTTCTCGTACCATTGAGCTAAGTTTTGCGGCATCGTCAACATGGTGGCGCGACTCATTGATTACTTTCGCCGATTCCGCATGTTGTAACCATCCACTGACTGCCGGCAAATGATCCATACATTTGCATTTTGCAATGGCTGTCATAGCGCCACAGTCAGAATGCCCGCAAATTACGATGTCCGTCACACCCAGTACGGCCACCGCGTATTCGACAGTTGCAGATACACCACCAGGGTATGGGCTATAAGACGGCACAATGTTGCCTGCATTTCGAATCACGAAAAGCTCACCTGGTTCCTGTTGGGTTAACAATTCCGGTACCACTCGACTGTCAGAGCAAGTAATGAACAGCGTACCTGGATGCTGAGTGGTCGCCAAGTGTTTGAACAGACCGGTGCGCTGAGGAAATACTTCTTTCTGAAACTTCAAAAAACCATCGATAAGCGCTTTCATCGTATTTTTCCTAAATTTATTTGCGTATCTGTTTAAAGATCTTGATGATCAGTTTGTGCACCCGGTACCCATTACACTGTAGTGCAGCACATGCTCCGCACCTTTAGAATCTAGGTACGTCATTTCCACAGGTGTAGGGCCGCACACGTCAGCAGGGGATGTAATGTTCACAACTTTATTAATGTCTAATCGCATTCCGTATTTATAATCAACGGAGTCTTTGGAGAACGCAGGCTCAAGCGCGTAAGCAGATAAAGACACGATAAGGGGAAGTCCAAGTAGAAGGATTTTTTTCATTCAATATTCTCTAGGTAAATAAGTTGGTTGGAATGGGCCCGCAGATGCTGCGGGCCTATGGTTGTTAAGTCGGATTTAGAATGGGCGAAGTGGCAAAAACTTCCCATCCAGGGTAATCACTGCGCGGGATCCACCTTCTGGGTCATCAACTTTCTTGATATCAAGCTTGAAGTTGATAGCACTGATGATTCCGTCACCGAACTGTTCGTGCACAAGTGATTTAAGCGTGGTGCCGTAAATTTGAATCATTTCGTAGAAACGGTAGATTGTAGGGTCAGTTGGTACTCCCGAGAGACTTCCTCGCAGCGGAATAATCTGTAGTTGTGCCACCGAGTTAGCGCTCAATTCCAGTTTTTTACCGATGATTTGTGCAGCCTCTAATGGCAACGGATGTTGACCGAGAAGGGCTGCCGTTACATAGGCTAAGCCGAGGCCAGTACCATCAGCCAAGTCTTGCCAGGAAAGGTTTTTACGAGCTTTTGCGTCAAGGACTTCAGTGGTCAGAGCAATCGTGGTGTCTTTGTAAACGTTGGACTGTGGCATTTGTATCTCCAGTTTTAATTAGGTTGTTGCTGTGGGTTGTTGTGAACACTTGTATCTGTCTAAAGTGATTTTTAGAGCTGTTGCAAAATATCACTTTGTTTTTTTTGAGGCTCGGCTAGAGCAGTGGAGGCATCGAAAATGTTAGGTGAAGTGCTGAAAAGGCGATGCCAAATAGTATTTGAAATTTCACTTTATTCACTCTCAACTTGTTGTTTGTTGGTGTGAGGCAAAAATACGATCGTGAAGTATTGCTGAGAACTTTATCGTATTAATAGTTAATATAAATGTGGCGGATAGTAGATGCGGCACCGGGACTTAGCAGTCGGTGAAAGGGTGGCCTTAGGTGGTAGGAGGGGCGGAGATGGTTATGGAGGAGGCTGTAAATTGTTGTTTTTGCTCTGGTATTTCTTCTTGGGTTTCCAGAGCTATTGGTCGTAACTCAGTGCTCGAGCATTTACTCGTACTAATGTTGAGGGCCTACAGGTAGGGTCTCAACGACAAGAGCGCTGGTGATGCGTCATCGTCATTCATCATATTTTTACGAGCGGGTGAGAAGACTGACGGGCTTTTTAATTTGATGAAGCGGCGAGATTATGCGCAGCATTTTGCTGTGAAAATCGAGATTGCTGAACACAAGCGAATGATTGAATGATCTGCAGATCATTCATTGACGAGATTTGTCGCGTAAACGCGTTGTTATTCCCAGGTATTCCTCCTGTCAGACCTGACCCAATTCCTCCCGCAGAAAGTCTACAAGCCCTCGCTGTAAACCTGTCAGCGCTCCTTTACGACTGATCAGCGCTAGCTCAGTGGGCTCTAACTCCGGTAGATCGGTGCACACGGTATGTTCTGGCAAGACAGACGAAACGGGCAGCACCGACACACCTAGTCCTGACGTTACCGCCGCTTGAATGCCTGTCAGGCTATGACTGCCAAATGCGATTCGCCAAGGCCGTTGCGCCACATCCAACAGGCGGATCGCCCGCTGGCGGTAAATGCACCCCTGAGGAAATAGCGCGAGCGGCAACACACTGCTGGCCGAATCTGTCTGCGCGCCTTTAACCCATACAAGCTCTTCCGGCCAGGCTGCCCAGCATGGGCCGCTGTCCGGCTCGCGTTTGACCAGCGCAATATCCAGATCTCCATTGGCGAGTCTGTGCCTGAGGTCGGTACTCATGCCGCTGACAGTTTCCAAGCGCGCCCTGGGCTCTTGCCGGTTGAACCCTGCGAGGATCAGCGCCATGCGTCGGGCATCGAAGTCCTCAGGTACCCCGATGCGCAGGATCTCAAGATCGACATCGCTGGCCAGGGCCTCCATCGCTTGCGCAGACAGCGCCAGCAAGCGCCGAGCATAATGAATCAGCATTTCTCCATGCTCGGTGACATTGATGTTTTGTCCGGTGCGATCACGCATCAGCAAGGAGTGACCTACCAATTCTTCGAGCTTACGCACTTGTTGGCTAACGGTTGATTGAGTTCGGTGTACGCGTTCCGCCGCACGGGTAAAACTACCTTCATCCACCACGCAGACGAAGGTTTTAAGCAACTCAAGATCGAGCATGGTGGGCACCCTTGATATTTGATTTTCCACTGATAAATAGTCGCTAATTTAATTTCACACTATCACTGTTCGCGCCTAATCTGAAGATCACATTTCAGAGGAAAGCTGCTATGACACTCAAAAGTACTCCGCGCCCAGAATGGTTGACGTTCGATTGCTACGGCACATTGATTCAATGGGATGAAGGTTTGAAAGCAGTGGTGGCTGAGATTTTGCGCGATAAGGGCGAACACACTGTGGATGCCGATCGCCTGATTGAGGTTTATGACCGGCACGAACATCGACTGGAGCAAATCCCGCCACATCGGTCGTTTCGCCAGTTGAGCACTTTCGGCTTACACCTGGCTCTGGAGGAGTTGGGCCTGGAGAGTTCGCCTGAAGACAGCCAACGTCTAGCAGGGGCCATTCCGCGCATGCCGCCGTTCCCCGAGGTGATCGCTACGCTAGCGGAGCTTAAGGCAATGGGTTTCAAGCTGTGCATCGTGTCTAACACCGATGACGACATTATCGCCGGCAATGTTGCACAACTCGGTGGACATATCGATCGTGTTATCACCGCCCAGCAGGCTGGTGCCTATAAGCCGAATCCGCGCTTGTTCGACTATGCTCACGAGCAGCTTGGCGTCAGTCGTGATCAGGTGGTTCATATTTGTGCGAGCCCCACGCTTGACCACACTGCGGCACGGGACATGCACTTTCGCTGTGTGTGGATCGACCGAGGCACTGGTCGGCAGTTGCTGCCAGACTATCAACCTGATGAGACATTGAGCACGCTGGATCAAGTCGTGCCTCTGTTCAAAAACCTTGGCTGGTAAAGGTCGGAGTCTCTGTCATGGCACATACGCTTGAAAGCAGTCCCGGTCATGCGCGATATGCTGACCTGGACTTAGGGACGCCCGCCATTATCACGGCGCGAAACGAGTTGGCCGCGTGCTTTCAGCTTGCGGCGTTACATGGGCTGGAGGAGGGGATATGTAACCACTTCTCCGCCATGGTGCCGGGGCGCGAAGATCTGTTTTTTGTTAACCCCTACGGCTATGCGTTTGAAGAGGTCACTGCCGATAATCTTTTGGTTTGTGACTTTCACGGCAACGTGGTGGCCGGTGAAGGGATGCCGGAGGCGACCGCGTTTTACATCCACGCAAGGCTGCACAAACAACTGCCACGGGTGAAAGTGGCGTTTCACACGCACATGCCCCACGCCACAGCTTTGTGTCTGCTGCAAGGTTCTCCGCTGCTGTGGTTAGGGCAGACCGCTTTGAAATTTTATGGTCGTACAGCGGTGGACGAGAACTATAACGGGCTAGCTCTCGATGATTCAGAGGGCGATCGGATTGCCAGCGTTATGGGCAATGCGGATGTTTTGTTCTTGAAAAACCACGGCGTGATTGTCGCTGGCCCGACTATCGCCGAGGCCTGGGACGATCTTTATTACCTGGAGCGCGCCGCTCAAGTGCAGTTGCTCGCGATGGCCACCCAGCGCGACCTCAAGCCAGTCCCTCACGAAATTGCACAGCGCGCTTACGAGCAAATGCGACTGGGGGATGCAGAAAGCGCTCGAGCACACTTGCAGAGCGCGATGCGACGTCTGTCGCAAGGACAATCGTCTCGCACGCATTCATAGATTGTCAGCAATGTTCTGGGGTTATGGGATCACTCTTGCAGGATGGGTTTTGCCTATCCCCTGAACATTCTGCATTACGGACGTGGCTCATGTGAGAACAATTCCTCTGTGTTAGGAAATGGTGCCGCCTAATCACAGTTTTCTGAGCAACGACTCAGCTACGTGTGAATTTTACTAGATGTCCGTTGAGCTATCCTGATACCAACAAAGTGATACTTGTGGACGAGATAAGAAATGCCGATTCCAATGTTGCAGGGGCAAGTCGCTCTGGTAAGCGGTGCGGGCAGTGGAACTGGTATTGGTTTTGCGATCGCCCGACGTTTGGGCCGCGAAGGCGCTCGTGTCTTGATCACTGCCAGCAGTGCGCGGATCCAGGAACGAATAGCCGAGTTACAAGTCGAGGGTATAGACGCTCACGCGATGACAGCTGACTTGACTGACGAATTGCAGGTCAAGAAGCTGACCGATTGGGCTTACGAGCAGTTCGGCCATATCGACATTTTGGTCAACAACGCCGGTATGGCTATGGTCGGCAGTCTGGAACCCTTCGTCGAAGTGGCGGACATGGATTTGACGATCTGGAATCTATCTCTGGCGCGCAATTTGACCAGTGCTTTTTTGCTGACTCGTGCGGTGTTGCCCGGGATGAAAACGCGCCGCTACGGGCGCATCGTCAACATCAGTTCGACGTCCGGTACACGCGGCAGTAATCCAGGTGAGGCGGCTTATAGTGCGGCAAAGGCAGCTATGCTCGGGATGAATATGGGCCTGGCGCTGGAAGTCGGTAAACGGGGCATCACCGTCAATAGCGTCGCACCAGGCTGGATTGATACGGGGGCATTGACCGAGGAAGAAAGCCGCGCCGGTAACTACACTCCGATTGGCCGCGCTGGTCGTCCAGAAGAGGTTGCCGCTGCAGTGGCGTTTCTGGCGTCCCCGGAAGCCAGCTACATCACCGGTGAAGTACTGGTAGTGGATGGCGGTAATTGTCTGATCGAAAACAAGGCGCCCTGTCGCTAGTTTGCACTGCTGCCTTTTAGTGAGTCTTCTATTTAGCGAAGAAATGAAACGCGCAGAGACTCTCTGGTCTTGAGCCGGGTGCTAGCTCTGCGAGCGTTGAATTAGTGCCCCAGGTTGAGCGATTTCTTTCAGGAGCTTCTACACCAGAACATCCGTGCAGCCCAGCCATTTTTATTTCGCCATATAGCTGGAATGGGCCATGACCTCGCGCACCACTGATTACGATTACGGCAGTGCGCAAATTATGGTGGATGATTGCGAGGGGAGGTTGGTGCGTTGTTTGAGATTCACATGTACCTATTTCAGAAACAGTGACGTTATTACGAGTGGATACTCGATCGTTAACTCATCAAGTGCGGATCCTCTAGGCTTTAGGTTGCGATTGAGCCAGTTGGGTCTTCAGTTGTGCGACTTCAGCTTCCAGTTCACGCACTCGCTCCCTAGCCTCAACTTCAACGCTGACGTCTTTCTGGATACCGATGAAGTAGGTGAGTTGATCGGTATCGTTGAACACCGGGGTTATCGATAGTTCGTTCCAGAAGGCGCTGCCGTCCTTGCGATAGTTGCGAATCACTTGTCGGCAGGGGAGAAGGTTCCTTATCGCCTCGCGGATTACTGTCAAGCCGGCTTGGTCACGGTCTGTACCCTGCAGGAAACGGCAGTCCTGGTAAAGGATGTCGTCCACGCTGTACCCCGTCAGGCGCTGAAAGGCTTGGTTCGCGTAGATCAGGATGTTTTCGTCGCCTTCCTGCTCTGCTACCACGATGCCGTCGTTGGATGTTTCAACCACCAGTTTTAGCAGTTCTGCGTCGATCATTTTCAGAGCCCCAGGGAGTGAAATCTCATTTTTAGCGGCCATCCGCCGTAAACGGGATAATCAGTATAACTCTCGGCATTGCCGCCATACACGTTAGCTGAGTTCAGGGGGGGCAGCGGCCAATCGTTCGCGATTCTGGCTGGTAGATTCGGCTTGGCCATTAGCTGATCGCTTCGATGTAGGTGGTATGAGGATCGTCTTCAACCATACTTAGGTAAGTGCGCTCCTCATCGGTGCTACAAAACGGGAGCCCGACAAGGCGTCCGTTTTTATTTACGCAATTGCGTTATTAACTTAGAGGAACTTTCCATTCGCGGTCTTTCTTCGGCACAGATCTTCCGTCTAGGATATTCAGGCTTATTCAATCGCTAAGACCGACTATAAAATCCAGGAAGCCTCTGAGGAGCTTCACGAGATGAATCTGAATGCAGATATAATCTTTGCCTGTCGGCACTCCTACTTCCTCTACGGCCTACCGGTTTGAAATAACTTGCAACCGTTGCGTGATTGAGAAACCCCACATGTCTCTCTAGATTTTATCTCGCAATCCCGGGCCCCTCTGACAGCTAACCGCTGCCATGTCGGAGTTGCAGTTTTTATAACTTCGACACTTAGAGGAGGGCCACATGACTGTCCTGGAACCGCTCTTCCTAGCCGAGTTTCTCGGCACCGCCACTTGGCTTTGGCTAGTTTTTATCAGCATCGTCATGGGCCTATTGATCTTCGACCTCGGGGTGCTACACCGTGGACACCGAGAAATCGGCGTTCGTGAAAGTCTGATGCTGTCTGCTGGCTATATCACGGCTGGCTTACTGTTCGGCCTCTGGGTCTGGCAGGTTAAGGGCGGTGAGGCCGGGATGGATTTCTACACCGGTTTTCTGATCGAGAAATCGTTGTCGATGGACAACGTGTTCCTGATGGCGATGATCTTCAGCTTCCTCTCTATCCCGCGTAGGTATCAGCACGAGGTGCTGTTCTGGGGCATTCTCGGTGTCATCGTGCTGCGCGCGATCATGATTGGCTTGGGGGCGGCGCTGATCGCCGAATTCAGCTGGATTTTGTATGTGTTCGGCATCTTCCTGCTGTTAACTGGAGTGAAGATGCTGTTCAGCAAGGTCGATGCCCAGCCAAACCTCAGCGATAACCTGCTGGTGAAGTTCCTGCGCAAACACATGCGGGTGACTGAGCAACTGCATGAGGGGCGCTTCTTTGTCCGTCAGGCAGATGCCAGCGGTGAGTCAGTGGTCTGGGCGACGCCGTTGTTCTTAGCCTTGGTGCTGATCGAGTTTGCCGACCTGGTGTTCGCCGTGGACAGCGTGCCAGCGATCTTCGCCATCACCCAAGACCCCTTTATCGTCTACACCTCCAACATCTTCGCCATCCTTGGCCTGCGTGCGTTGTATTTCGCCCTGGCGGCGATGATTCACCGCTTCGCCTACCTCAAGTACGCGCTGGCGCTGGTGCTGGTTTTTATCGGGGGCAAGATCTTCCTGGTCGGCATCATCGGCAAGATTCCGGCGGTCATTTCCCTGAGCGTGACCTTGGGACTGCTGCTGGGCGGTGTGCTGCTGTCGCTCTGGAAAACACGCGACCAAGCCTCTGCTGGCTCGCAGGAGTAAATCAAAGAAGGTGGCGGCCGCTAGTCGGCTGCCTCCTAGCGAATTGGCAACTTTGAGACATATGGCCAGTAACGGACTCGGCATTCAAGTCGAGTGTGGCTATAACGCCAACGGCGGTACTGGAAACGCCAGTGGATCCCCTCTGATCAATCCAGATTGATTTCCACTAAATAGCGCCAGCTTGTTTTCGTGAAGGGTTTCGAGTTCGTCCAGCAGTTGGGGAGGGGATGACATGGTATCCACTAACTCTGCGCCGTCGGCAACGCTCTGAGCAGTAGCGCACCTCCGCCCAGCAGCGCTCCCATTTCTTGCGCCAGGCGAATGGCAATCCGCAGACCACACACACCTTTACGGGTAGTTCACTCTTCTTCAAAACACCCACCTGCATCGAGTTTGGCGACCAGTTTTTGGCCTCGTTTCCAGAGCGCCTCCTGCTTGGCTTCACTCATCCGGTGGAGGTTCTTGTAGACCATGCCCATGCGCTGATTGCTGTGCAACAGGTCGCCGTGACGTATCAGGAAATGCCAGTAAAGCGAATTGAAAGGGCAGGCGTCGTCGGTCTTGCTTTCACTGACTTTGTACGCGCAGTGACGGCAGTAATCAGACATTCGCTTTATATATAGGAAACTGGCGCAGGCTTTCAGCGTAGGCAAAACCGTACGCTCGCTGTCCGGCCCCTTCATTGAGGCCAGGTCAATAGACAACTGTTCGCCCAAGAGCAGGCATAGTCGGTGAGTCTTATTCATTCGACGGAGTCCAATGGAAGGTTACTCACCAAGGCGCAGTCAGCGAGAAAGGAATGCGTAACGACCCAATGGGCTCGTCACGTGAACCGCACATCTCGTCATGGACGCACTGCTGCACAAGCACGCAGGGAAATGGCGGGACAAACTGCAACAAGTCACGCAGGTGATTGATAGAGCGAAGGCGCATAGGCTTCGCTTCGTCGTCCAACAGCGTGAACTGGCCGTGATCCAGCCCGACTCGCGCCAGATAAAGGCCGCCTTCCAGAGACAGCAGCTCCAGCTCTCGTACCTCGCCATTCGCGGCCCGTTCGGTCAACGCTTGCAGATTCAAGGTTCACTCCCTGTCTACCACGGTAGGCGTTCTCCGTTATAAGCAAAGAAATTGCCGCTGTCGGCGGGCGCCAAGCGGTCAATCAGTGATAACAGCTCGCGGGCGGCGAGGCTTGCAGGCCTCGCGGCAGAAGCGCCTTTAAAGGGCTGGGACAGACCCGAAATGAATGTACCTGGATGAAGACTCAGCAAGCGTGTCTGAGGGCGTGTTCGTGCCAGTTCAATCGCAGCCGTTTTAATCAACATGTTCAACGCTGCCTTGGAGGCGCGATAGGCATACCAACCGCCCAGACGATTGTCGCCAATACTGCCGACCTTGGCGGAGAGCACTGCCATTGCGCCGCAAGCGTCAAGCAATGGTAAGAAGTGACGTAAAATCAGTGCAGGCCCGAGTGTGTTGACTTGGAATATCGCCTGAAGCGCATCTGCTTCAATAGAGGTGTAACTTTTTTCAGGCTTGATGTCTTCGCGATGAAGCAGGCCTCCAGCATGTAAAATCAATTGGTATGGGGCTTCTTCAGCTAGTTCGGCGGCCGCCCTGGCGATACTGTCGGGCTTTTCCAGATCCAATCCTGGAGCACTGTTGCGCCCCAGCTCACGAACAACCGAGCATCCTAGATCTTCGTTGAGCAACTCACAAAACGCCGCGCCGAGCGCTCCACTGGCACCTATCACCAATGCACGGTAGCCCTCGCCAAGGGAGTTCATCCTGAAGGAACTATTCATTTAGCCTCTCCGCAGACAGACATGGTCTATCGGTGCTACCAAAGCGAAACGTTCTAGGGCTGCTCTGTTTTGACAGTGAGCAGCTCGTCGCGTGTGTGTTTTGCTTCCGGCACCGCGCAACGGCTATCGACACATCGACGGCGGCCATCAGGGTGAGGTAACCACTCCAAATGGGGACGGAGACGGCAAAACTGGCGATAACCGAGTGTAAGCAGCGGTCTGAGTGCACGCCAAGTTAGCGGCGTGGCCCAAAATCCCAGGCCGGCTGCACGCCAGCTCCATAGAGTGGCGTCCAGGCCCTTAACCCAGCGACCATTGGCAAAACAGGCATGAAGCGTCGCTTGCATTTGCTCGAACGTGAAACCAAGTGCTTTGGCGTCGAATTCAGGACTTTCTATGTCAACAAACAGCAGTCGGGTCTCTGCCGCGTGTCGGCGAAGGATCGTGATTTCACGCGCACACAACGGACAGTGCCCGTCAAAGTACAGCGTCAGTGGCCAAGGCTCTTTGTTGTACATTTGTGGTTGTCTTGTATAGGTTTTGTATAAGATAGGCCCAAAAAAACGACCTGACAATCACGGTCATTCCTTACTGTGAAATGAACCACCCGCGCCAGGCAGTGTGCAAATTCAGCGGATATGCAGTCTCCTGCTGCCCGAAAAGAAATGGGGCAATGATCTAATTCTACAAAGTGGATCATTACGCTGACCTCGGCTTCGGATCGCCGGCAATCTCGCCCAAGCGGGGCTTTGGGCCTACAGTCATGAGTGTCGCTCACTGCAAGGAATACAAATGAACGCGTTGACTTCAACCTCTCTGCCAAAGCATGTCAGCCTGCTGGGTTATGGTGGTCTGTTGCCGTTTATTTTTCTGGCGCTGCTGATCCCATTCTCTCTCGACTATCGGCCGTTGTTTGCGATTGCGCTTGTTAACTATGGCGCCGTCATCCTGAGCTTTGTCGGCGCCTTACATTGGGCCTTCGCCATGACCGTGCTAGACATGCGCGCCGAGCAGCGTCGCAACCGGTTCATCTGGAGTGTCATTCCGGCGCTTATCGCTTGGATTGCCACGTTACTGCCAATGCCAATTGGTTGCTTGCTATTGGTCATCGGCTTTGTTGCACACCTCCGGCAGGATAGGCAGCTGTTCCCGATCATGAGCTTGCCCGCTTGGTACCTGCCGCTGCGATTACGGCTTACCCTCGTGGCGAGCGTCTGCTTGCTGCTTGTCGCGATCGTTGAAGCGCTTAATTCATGAAACCTCGTGTGCCCGGCTCGTTGCCCGTGCCTGGCAGCCGCTTATCGCGGTTGATGCGTTTTGGCAGTTTGGCCTCGGGCGTCGCTGGCGGCATGCTAGCCGAAGGTGCTCGGCAGTGGATTCAGGGCAAACGTCCGGCGCTCAGCGATCTGCTGTTGACCTCGGGTAATGTGCATCGGGTGGTCGAGCAACTGTCGCAACTGCGTGGCGCCGCCATGAAGGTTGGCCAGTTGTTATCGATGGATGCCGGTGATTTGTTGCCGCGCGAGTTCAGCGAAATCCTTTCTCGTCTGCGTTGCGACGCTCACTCTATGCCCATGAGCCAGTTGGTGGCAGTTCTCAACGAGAACTGGGGCAAGGGCTGGGAAGGGCGCTTCGAACGGTTTTCCTTCACGCCATTGGCTGCAGCGTCCATCGGCCAGGTTCATGTTGCAAAAGGAAAGGACGGCCAACGACTGGCGATCAAGGTGCAATACCCTGGCGTGCGCGAGAGTATTTCGAGCGATGTGGATAATGTTGCTACCTTGTTGCGCATGTCCGGGATGCTGCCTAAGGGCATGGATGTCGCCCCATTGCTCCAAGAGGCCAAGCGTCAGTTGCAGGATGAAGCGGACTATATGAAAGAAACCGAGCACTTACAGCGCTTTGATCGACTGTTGGCGGACAGTCCTGACTTTCTGGTTCCTCGTGCGTATGCCCAGTTCAGCACACCTAATATTTTGGTGATGTCCTTCGTTGACGGAGTAGCGGTGGATTCACTAGAGCACGCGCCCCAGGCAGAGCGCGACCGGATCATCATGTTGCTATTCGGCCTGTTTCTGCGCGAGGTGTTCGAGTTCCAATGCGTGCAGACCGACCCTAACTTTGCCAACTACCGTTATCAGCAAGACTCCAGCCGGATGGTATTGTTGGACTTCGGCGCCACGCGAGTTTATGACCGCAACATTACCGAGGCTTATCGCCGCTTGTTGATTGCAGGCCTGCATGAAGACCGTGGCGCCATCACCAATGCCGCGCTGGACGTCGGCTACTTTCAGCCTGAAACGCTCCCCAAACACAGAGCGGTACTCACTGATCTCATTACTCAGGCCTGTGAGCCACTGAGGCAGCAAGGTGCCTATGACTTTGCGACGTCTGACCTGGCCGTACGCCTACGTGATACTGGTTGGGAACTAGGTGCCGACCGCGACTTCTGGCACACACCACCTGTGGATGTACTGTTTCTGCATCGCAAGGTCGGAGGTTTGTACCTGTTGGCCGCGAAGCTGAAGGCGCGGGTGAATGTGCGAAGGTTGTTCGAGGCTTACGTGATTTGAGCGCTTTGTGAACGGTAAATGCTCGTCTCGGCTAGATCGTTTGTTCGCGACCTAAGTCGCGGCTAGCTTTCCAAGCCATCCGAACCTCAAAAAATGGGTCAAATTGTCTAAATGAATTGGATGCCAAGACATGCCCACAATTCATAGGTGCGCAGGGTTCGGGGGGCGCAGCACCTAAGTCTGCCGAATCCTCAAAATGGAATCGGCGATGGCTTGAGCATTTGCGTCCAGCGCTTCCATGGCCGACATCGCATGAGCGGCGACGCTTCCCACGCCATTTTCTGAAAGCCACTTGGTTATTTCTCCTATTGCTGCACCTAGTGCGTGCTGGTTATGCAGCAGCGATGTCAGGGCGTCCGCCGTGGCGATCTTGTAGTTCTAATTATCTGGCATGGCGCTCTTCCTTGTGATGGTGCACAGATCCTAGTTCATCTCACCGCTGTCCATACGGCGCGGGTTTGCCCGATGTTTTGGCAGAGCACGACTAGGACTGACAGGGGGCCAGAAGGCTGCACTCCCCGTCTTTGCTCGCCCGCCGTGCTTGGTCTGTGGAGCAAGCGATGGGTAATACTTATCTACCCGAGCTTCAGGTTTACGTACGGAGCCAAGCTTCCACCTTTTGCAATCTACCAACCTCGGAAGGCTTTGACTTTCCTGTTTCTAGAATCTCAAGCAGTCGCTGTCTTTCAGCTCTAGAGGAAAACCAATCATTTACCTCGATGCTGCAGTGGCTGGACTCACTCAATGCCCATCTAACGATCATGTCCGCAGCGGCTCGGTGGTGATGGGCCATCAACAGAGATCGGCCCTCCACAGAACAGCCGCGCTCCGCAAATTCATCGGTCACGTCAATGACGCCAAGTTCGCCAAAATAGGCTGTGGTGTCAGGCTAAAGAATGCCAGCCAATGACACCTTAGCCACGCCGGATTCTCGATCAAAATATGAAAGGAAATGCGATCCACCCTTGGTGCTTCCAGGATGTGGAAAGTTGATGGCGGCCTGTCTGTTATGCAGTGCTGATGCGTGACACGTTTGAGGTCAAGGTAGAAGAGCGGCTAGGCGATGAGGGCTTTCCTGAATTTATGAGCGCCGATTCGGTTAAGCGGAGGGCACCCCAGTTCGTGGTATGGCGCCTCATCAATGACGTTTGGGTGCGGCTGAAGGATCGCACTGTTCTAGTGGATGTAAGTCATAACCGTACTTTAAGCGCTTTGTGTATTTCCATACGTTATGACAAATACTGCGGGCTGAGAGTGTTTTTCTCAAAAATAGATCGATGAAAAAAAATTTGAAGTTTAGCTAAGGAATCGGTGAGTGCCGCCGATGAAGTATATTCATTAATTTAACAAGGAGTTATGCGTGTCTGACGGTATATTTTCAATGATCAAGAGTGTTTTTCCTACGCTCGTGGCTGGGGCTAAAGATCTACAGCGATCTATCATCACTCCGGCCGAATTCTTTAAAGATATGAAGCTTCGCAATTACTGGTGTGCGCAAGCCAGTTTGATCGGGCTAGTAATGGCAATAGCATTGTCACTACTAAGTTTTCCCTCGCTGAAGGGGGTTGGGATAGAAATAAGCAAGGACTTTTTATCCGTCATGGTTGTCCTGAATTGCATGTTTCTGATCCTCTATGGAGCTTGCTTTTGGTTAGGTGCACGTTTAATTTTAGGAAAGGGGTCGCTGTTTTCCACGATTAACTCATTTTTTTATATCTCAATTTGCCTAGTCTTCATGAAGATCGTTGAGATGCCAGCGCTAGGCTCGAGAATGACCGCTTTAGCGCATAGCTGTGAGCTTGGGGAGTTTGGAGCGAATGTCACTGCTGCGATATCCGCAAGTTCTGTTTCGAGGACGTCGAACTTTTTAATCGTCGTATTTTACCTTGCGTTTACCGTCTGCTCGGTAAAACTTCAGCGAGGCGTCAATGACTTCGGTATCGTAAGGGGAGTGGTGTCCGCGATTTTCGGGATGATACTCCTAAGTTTAGCCGTTATTTATATCCAAGAACCTGCAGTGTACGCAGTGGTCTGCGGCTACCTAGGAGCAAATTAACTTGCTATGTTTCAATTGGTTGGCTAGTTAGCGTCACCTCGCTGTAGATCAGCGATAAGATCGCTCATAACTGTACCATGGCTGGACGTTTCTTTGCGTCAACAGCCATGGCGCCGCTATCGAGGGTTCAGAACAGCGGGTGTGGGCCGAATTCTTCATCAATTCTTTCAACCCATCCTGAGTTTTCAGGTTTGTTGGCGGCCCCTCCTACTATTCTAATAGCGTATGCGCGGCAAACCTCCAAAATCGAGGGCGGGATGTATTCCAGTATCCCTTTGTATTCTTTGTCGTCCCCGTCACGGTATTGGTACATATCAGCGCACCAAAGATCGTAGACCCAGGCACTAATTTCCTCGTCGCTTTGCGGAAGGGCAACCAATTCTTTGACGAATTTGTTCAGGTGCTGACGCTCCCTCTTGGAAAATCCTCGCGTGGTTAGGCTAAAAAACTTTAAAGCCTTTATAGCTGGTCTGACTTGCCAGGTGAGCGAGTCAATGGAGTCTGGAGCTCGCATCAGCGGGACTAGCTGATACGGACTGAGCAACTCGCCGGTATTTGTTGCCACGGAATGCATTATACGGTCAAGGTGGAAGCTTCTACGCTCACTGCGCATGTGGCAAAAGGCATCAATGGTTTTATCAGTTTCCTTGCAGGGATCCGATATATCCCTTTCTGTGATATTACCTGCGCCATCCTGGTACTTAATGCGTATGCGCACTGTTGCTCCTGAAATTATGTACTGGGCTGTAAAATGTCATTGTTCATCTATTGTCGGGCGGGGAGCGAGCCTCGGAGGCGCGGCTCTTATCTATTCCCCACACTGCTTTAGCTATCTCTTCAATTTTCGCGACAAATTTATCGACGTTGAGCCCTGCGATGAAAGCTAGCGCGAAGAAACCAATTTCACTCGCGTCAGATTTAGAGCTGGATTCCAATACCAGCAAGCCCGCTTTGAGGAAAAGATAACTAACGGCACCAGCAATCACGCTCGTAATGGGGCGAATGAAGTACCACGCATACCAGTCCGTATCCCACCTCTTGTGGACGCATTTGTTCAAGTACACAGCCCTGAGACAGTAAAGGCAGCCCCCCACGCAACCAATTGCACCACACATCAATGGAATCCGTAGCACCTCATAAGGTTGTGCAAGCCAACCTAGCGCCATTGCGCCTATCGAGTAGGTCGCGATGAACAGCAACAGCACAAGATAGCCTACGATCAGAAGCAGCACTTAATAGTCCTTCAATTGGTCGGAGCACGTTCCGATAGTAACTGTGCAATCAGTTTCGCCCATGATGAACATGACAACTGGCAAACCATCGTTGGCCATGGTCAAGGCTAACGATGCTAGTAGATTCATGTCGTCGGAGCTCGGGCGTGACGAGTGCTTGGGCGGATGCGAATGCCAGTCACCGATGTAATCGACGATCCCGGCTGTTCTTCGACGTGTATCAAGAAGCACTTCTTCCTGGCCCTCGTACCCTCGAATGAAGGAGGCGGGTGTAGAGATGCTATCTGGAGGGGCGGGCATTCCTTTGACAATATTGATAGTCTTCAACTGATGGTCAGTATATCCGAGCAATATTCCACCTGTTTCATTAGGTAGCGCCTGGCTTCTCAGGCTGCGAACTTGTTCAATAAATCCTTGATCCCACCGGACTGTCCAGCCATCTGACCGTGCTTCCTTTGATTCAGAAATGGCTATTTCATGCGCTGCTACGCCGCCGGTTTCATCATTTACATCCCATACACACGCTCGTGCGCCCGATTTGGCTTGGCTCAGCCTTACCTGCCGGCTGAGGAGTGACGCGTGGAAGCGAATCAGTTCGACAGAAAGCCTGAGGGAAATATCTCTGCACCCGTTCCCGACCCATTCACCTTTGCTGTGTCCGTCAAGATGGAGTTCTCCCCACGGCGATTCGAGGATTGCACGGTAGTATTGGGCTTCAATGCTCGATATCCGAATGCCCCTGTCACGGTCTTCGAGAAGCAATACTGAGCTTCTACCTGAAGGTGTGAGGAATACGCTTGCGGTACGAGGTGTTCCATCACGCTCACCTAATTCCCTCGGTACATGCAACGTCGTCGTGGCGTCCACTACTAAGCTTGCGTTGCTTAGTGCCGCCGAGACATTCACATCTTCGTCGACAACGCTCGCGTCAATCGCCATATGCGGTGGTTGTTCGGGGAATATTTGATCCAGAATGCTTTTAACGGCTCTGACTTTCGGGGATCCGATAGCAGAATCCGAAATGATGTGCCTTGCCAGGTTGTGAGGCATAGCCTGGTCAGGATCTATCAAAGTCCACTGACCCCAAGACTCTCTCGTCCACGTTTCCACCATGGAGCTGCCGAGAGCACCTACCCCAGCGATCACTCCTTCGAAATCCGAATCTGCAGATTCCAGGCACGACAATGACCGGATGAGTGGCTTGTCGAGCTTATATCGAAGCTGGGTTGGCAAAATTGAAATAGCTTTCCATCGCTCCTCTAGCGTTTGGCCTATGAGCTCAACGGGGCTCCAGCTTCGTCGGTATTCATCATAAAAAAGCAACCCGCAGGCTTCACCCAGATGGAGCAGGGAACTGGTAACCCAATAGGCGAGGTCGTCAACCTTGTCCACTGTCCCGTTCCGGAGTCTCGGAACCGATAGCAAAATAAGAACGCATTTTGGACGCTGTTCATTGGATGAGAGATCAGTGACCGAAATCAACTGCTTGATTGCTTTGGTAAGCTCGTCAAAAAAAGAACCGCCACGAATCGCCACCCATTGGTCAAGGTCTCCTAGGGTCGCTGGGAAGCGCTCGACGCGCGAGCTTTCAACAGGCGGCAAATTAACGCGAAGGGTAGGGATACTCTTCATTCCACATGCCGTTGCTGCATTCGCATCTACATAGTAGCCAAGGTAAGTGGTGGCCTCAGTGCTACCTGACTCGGCTTCAACGAGAATTAAACGCCGAGCAGGATTCAAAGACTCCTCAGCGTGCTTGGCGGGCAGGATGATTTGGAATGGTGTATTGAAAAATAATTGCTCCAACGGCTGGTCGCCCAGGTGAAGCGAGTTTTCGGCTGATTCACGCAACCACCAAAGCACCCGAGCGAGAAATTTTTGGGGTGTCCAAGAGCGCTGAATCTCAGACCATGTGCTGTTGTACAAGCATAAGGAAAGAGGCTCTCCGGTACGTGTGTAATTTTGATGGCCTAGGACGGGGAACTCGCTTCTTAAAGCCCTTACCCCTACAGGAGGGTCTTCTTGCATGTTCACAGTGAGGGCAAGCCACTCCTTACGCAATATGCCGTTTGGATTGCGGGCCCCGACAGACCCGTCTCCTGCCTTCACCACAATTATCTCGGTCAGGCCTGCGCCGTCTAATAGCGAACGTGTTTCCTGAATCTGGAAATATTCATGCCTTTCGCATGCTCGATAGATCTCTTTGGACAAGGGAAGTGTTAGTGCCTGTGCACCATCTTCGACTGGGTTGCCCCACTCGATGAGATTGGGACTCACTTCTTGGCTCCTGCCCGAGGTGCAGCTGCTGCTACTGCGCTGCTCGCTGCCGCTATTCCGACAGCTGCTCGCACCAAACCTGATGATGTAATCTCGAATCGGATTGTCTCGGGCTTGGCTTTGTCACCTACACAAAGGAATAGACCATTGACGTCATCCAGGATGGATTCGTACTCCCGCTTAGCGCGGATGCAGGGTGGATCGTTCTTGTCGTCAAGCACCTTCTTGCTGCTGGCGACGATGATCGCACCCTCACGAGCTTGACCCAACGCAGATCTTGCACCCTCGGATACCTCTGCATCTTCCCCATATGTCGACCAGCTGTGGTGCGAAAGAGCGTGCCACGAACAGTGGTGCGGAGCCTGTAGCAGATCGTATTCCAGCACTTCAGGGGTATCTTTGTAACGATCCCAAATTCGCTCCCAGATGGAGGTATGGGCGTCTCCACCAGTCAGAAAGCGAGTTTTATTTCGGCTGAATGATGACGGAGCCAATTCGATACTCAAAATCACGCTCGAGTGATTCTTCGAGAGAGTCTTTTCGGTCTCGTCATCTTGCTTGGGCATAGGCGCCAGGAGCCTGGCGCTGAAGAAGTCACCGTAGGTGTGTCCGCCAATCGTCGAGAACGTCTCTCCTGTCTTCACAAGGATTGGTTGGATATTGTCGGTTTTTCCACCTTCATCCTCGCCGAACACTCGAACGCCATTCCCAGCTATCGCGTAGCCAAGCTCCTTCCAACGAAGTACGCGACGTCGAGCCTCAACGTGAAAGGCATGGGCGTCATCGCACAGCGTCAGGCCGAGCGAGTTACGTCTACGAAAAATCATAGGAGACGACCACATCTCACGGATGACGATTCGCTTTTCAGCTTGCGGCTTTTTATCGTCTGGGTAGTCCTCAATCGGCCCAAGCCAAAAATGCTTGCGCACTCCGAGACAGTGATCCTCGTCAGGATGGCTGAGAAGGAAAGCATCCACGTAGGGCCTTTGGTCAGCATCGGTCAGCAATTGCTTCCTCAGTTCAGCCGCGACATCCGGCGTCTCATCTTCTGGATCATCTGCCGCTAGGCGGATGCGAACATCAATGATGATGGTTGTAGCGTCGGCATTTGCCAGCCGCACCATGGTCATGTCGCCGTTACCCACCGGGAAAAACGCAATTTGTCCAGCCATGGTGCACACCCCCAAAAAGAAGACGCGGATCGTCGTAATGGCAATACGGTACCCATAAAAATTAGATGAGTCTACTTTTTAGTAGTGTTACTATCGCATCATTCACTACGCTAGGCAGAAACAGATGACTGACCACCTACAGAAAAAAGCAGGCCGGTGGGGGCAGATGCGCCGCTTGGAGTTCATTGACTTCCGGCTTTTGTGGGAGGGAAGGGTAAATCGGGCAGATTTGCTCGATTTCTTTGGGATTTCTGCGCCGCAGGCCTCCTTAGACTTCGCTAGCTACCTGGAGCAAGCGCCAGGAAATGCGGTCTATGACAGGACTGTTAAAGCCTATGTGGCAACAGATGCGTTCACCCCGAGATTTGCTCCGGATGACGGATTGCGTTATCTGGATGAGCTCCTAGCGCGGGAAATGGGCGTGATTGATGAGGCAGAGAGCTTCATTGGATGGGCGCCCCCAATGGATTCTGTGCCTAACCCGATTCGTCTGGTGGATAAGCCGGCGCTGATCAAAATTTTACGAGCTATTCAGAGTCAGGAAGCACTCGAGATCAATTATCAATCGATGAGTGGGCCGAATCCAACCATCAGGACTGTTGCACCCCATGCTTTAGGGTTTGATGGCTATAGATGGCATGTACGTGCCTATTGCTTCAGACGTAACCAACACATAGATTTTGTTCTCGCAAGAATCCTTTCGTTGGCTCCGAAAGAACTGCCCTCCACGCCGCCTTTCGACAAGTTATGGCATACCTATGTTCAAGTGGTAATTGGAGCACATCCTGAGTTAGATGAGGGGCGGCGTCGTGCAATTGAACTGGATTACGGAATGCAGGATGGCCAGAGTACATTGACCACCCGGCAATCTCAGCTTTGGTATCTGCTACAGAAACTTGGTCTCAGGAACCAAAATCCTGATCCCAAAGCACAGCAACTGGTGCTTCTCAATCCGAACGAGTGCCAAGAATGGTTAGGTGAGTAATTTACACCGAATACAATGATTCAGAAAGATATTTGCAAATCTAACTGATGGATTAAACATGGTTGCGATATTAGAGTTGGTGAAAGATCCTTACGAACGAAAGGCTAGAGTGATACCAGGGCTGCTGGTTTCATTGCCGCTGCTTGTGCCTTTACTCTGCGTTTATGGAGCTAAACATCCGGTACTCACCAGCGTCATAGGACTGTTGGGCGGGTGTGGTGCGATCTACGCGTTAGCGAGCGTTGCTCGTGGTCGAGGGAAAAAGCTAGAAGAAAAGCTGTTAGAGAAATGGGGCGGAATGCCTACGACACTAGCTTTGCGGCACAGCGATAAATTTCTGGATAGCGTCAGTAAGCAGAGATATCACCAACAAATATCGTCAAAATTGGGTATTGATATGCCTAGCGAGCAGGATGAGAAATCGGATCCTGCTAAAGCTGATGATATCTATATTGGCGCGACTAAGCGCCTCAGGGAGTTAACGCGTGGCAATAAAAATCTCCTGCTGAAAGAAAACATCGCTTATGGCTTTCACCGCAATATGGTCGCAATGAAGGCCGTAGGAATACTATCTTGTCTCTGCGGTTTAGGGTATGGCGGACTGATCGCGGGAGTAATTCGGGTAAAGCCGCCTCATTTTGAACCGATCCATTTGGCAGATCCAGGACTCGCAGCAGGGCTCACAATTTTGATTTCAGGGTCACTTTTGATGGCCTGGTTATTTTATTTCGACAAGGATGCGGTAAGGCGAATGGGTTTTGTATACGCAGAGCGTTTGTTCGAGTGCCTTGGTTCGCTACCCAATCCGAGGGCAAGAAAAAGAACCGGTTCAAGCCCAGGTTGAAGAATAGATTCGTACGGATTTATTTTTAGAAGCAACAGTCAATTATAATTATGCAAGGAGGCAGAATGCCTACGATAAAAAGCTTATCTGTTGGTAATGGCGATATGTTTTATATCCTTCATGGTGGTGATAATTTTACCATGATTGATTGTAATCTAAATGCTGAAAATGCTGATGAGATTATCACCGAACTCAAGGAGGTATCTAAAACCAAAAGTATGCGACGCTTCATCTGCACTCATCCGGATGAGGATCATTTTAAAGGCATCGAGAAACTAGATAAAAAATTTCCTATAGCGAATTTTTATTGTGTAAAAAACAAGGCTCAAAAACCCGATCTAACCGATTCGTTTCTTCATTATTGTGCCTTGAGGGATAGCGGGAAGGCTTTTTTCCTTGAGAAAGGTTCAAAGCGGAAGTGGCTTAATCAAGGCGATGACGAACGTGGATCTTCCGGGGTTCATGTTCTTTGGCCGGATACCTCTAACGCAGACTTTAAGGAAGCTTTGCGTAAATGCGATGCTGGCGAGAGCTTCAATAACGTGTCCTGTGTATTGAGGTACTCTGTAAAAGGAGGGGCAAGCTTTCTTTGGTTAGGTGATCTCGAGACTGATTTCATGGAGAGCATTGTAGATTACATCGAACTGGAAAAAACAACCGTAGTGTTCGCCTCTCATCACGGTAGAGCATCCGGAAAGATCCCAGACTCTTGGCTCGAGAAACTTGATCCTCAGATCATTGTAATCGGTGAAGCTCCATCGCGGCATCTTCACTACTATACCGGCTATAATGTTATTACCCAAAACAAAGCAGGCCATATTACGATGGATTGCGTAGATAACATGGTTGATATCTATGTAACGAATGAAGAGTACGAGCGCGATTATCTCGCGGATCATGGGAAGCGAGCTTACTCAGGATATATTGGCTCCTTAGAGGTCGAGACTGAATACACCCTCTAGCTGATGACCCTACAGGGAAGAAACAAGGGAGGTAACTATTCAATACCGCTGCCTCCTTGATCTCCGCTGAAAAGCATCCAGAGGTAAGACATCCATTTTCGCAGGCTAACCGCCCGGATGTCCCCTGCATGTATCGATTAGTTCTAGGAGGTGGGTTAGCCGTGCCTTGGCGACCTGTCAGTATCCCGTTAAAGCCGCGTTACCGGCGCGGGATACATCTGTGCTGCCAGACTTTCGTGTCTTCACAGCTCAAGCTCAATGGACGGGCTGATGGCACTGAGCTATGTTCGCTGCAGGATCACGTGCGAGCTTGCGCGATGGCTTAAGAAAGGGATCGGTACGATGATTTACCAATGCAACGGATGCAGCAGGACTACCTTCGAGACTGCATGTCCTTGGTGCATGGGCTCCCAGGTTTCTCCTTCATCAGAAGTCACTCTGCGACACCTCACACCGCTGGATCCTTCGTTCTACCCTGATTTTCAGTACAGATCCAAAGGCTTGATTCAGGACTTCTTCGGTAAGAAGAAAGAGCAAGCCCAGCTCAACGAGCTACTGAACAATGTCTTGCGAAAATACGCGGAGCTGAAGCATCCATATTTCACAAACTTCATCCACACGACCCGCGAGAGTGCAGGTAGTAGTGATGACGCGGATGTGCCAGGCCCACGCTTGGATGGTGTCTACAGCGAAAGGGAGCTGTTCAGGGAGGTTTTAATTCGCAAAGGCTTTGACGAGCTCGAAGGGCTTCCTTCCCTCATGGACAAGCTGCTGCAAACAACCGCCTTCAACTCAGTTTACCTGGGTTTCTCAAGAGAGCTTACCCGCCACATCCGAGCTGACCTGGCCGACACCTTGCGCTCTTGGATTGAAGAGGCTGGGACAACGTTTAGGTCTGACTTGGCTTTGTTCTATTACTACATGTGGGAGAATGACGTTGCATTCCCCAATATCCATTTCAATCCCCAAGCGGCTTCGACATCTGGTGTGCCACTTATCCCTCTACAGATTTTTCGGACTGCCCTGAGCCTCTGTGAGGAGATCTATTTCGACATTCTCGTTGAGCGGCTAGGGTCTCAGCTGGAGCATTTCAATCCGAATCAGTTCATCACCATGTACCTGGTGGATGCCATGGATGGGTTTCAGTTTGAAACCTTCCTGGTTGAGATCTTCCAGACCATCGGCTACGACGTCAAAGAGACCAAGAAGACTGCTGATCAGGGCGCTGACCTTTTCGTTACCCGATTTGGTAAAAACATAGTTATCCAAGCTAAGAATTACTCTGGCTCTGTAGGCAATGCTGCTGTGCAGCAAGCCATCTCTGCTAAAGCCTTCTATGGGTGTGACGAGGCCATGGTCGTTACGAACTCCTATTACACGAAATCAGCGAAAGAGTTGGCCAGTACGGCGGGCGTGCGGCTAATCGATCGGGATGGTCTTCAAAGCTACCTTGATGACTACAATCAGAAGCTCATTGAGATATTCCAAGCTGAAGAGTAGGGCGCCTAACCCTAATTTGAAGGGGGGCAGCCATTAATCAAGTCTCAAAAAAATAATGCAACGGAGATGCGCTATGACAGCAGATGCTTTTTGGAAACCATTTGAGGTAGAAATAAATGACTTCAACGGATTAGTGCACGTAATTAATCAGGTGATGGATAAGGCGGTAGAAAAAGATATAAGTTTCGCTTGGCGCGGACAAGTCGACGCCAGTTGGGCACTACATAGTTCTCTTTATCGCAGAATGAACATTACTCGAGGAAAGACTCTTCCAGAGGCTGATATTGAAAAAGCAGAAGGGGAAATACTCATTGAATTACATAGGTGGGGTCTCCACTCATCCCCTCATGGTGGGAGGCTATCAGTGCTAAAGCAGCTCGCTATGCTGCAGCACTATGGCGCGCCTACGAGGTTAATTGACATCACATTCAATGCTTGGGTTGGTGTATGGTTCGCCGTTGAACAAAAATGGAGTAACGGTGTTCTGAATGAAGATGTTGATGCCAGGCTTTTTGCATTCGATGTTACGGACAGATTGATTAACGAGAAGGCAGAGTTTAGGCCTTGGGAAGATTCCTATCATCGACCATGGAAGAGTGGTGCTATCGATGATCTAGATAGAAAGGAGTGGACTACCTCGGTTTACGCATGGAAGCCTTCGAGTCTGGATGCACGAATTGCAGCTCAAAATGGAGGCTTCCTTTTTGGAGGTGTTCCTGCCAGCAGCAAACCGGATAATAAAAAATTTCAGTTCCCCAAATCTCCAAATTTTAACGATGGTTGGTGGTCGATTGAGGAGGGGCGCAAAGCGTGTTGTATCGCTGCCAGGCCTCATGTTTTTGAGCCAGCCAAAGGTAAACGCCCTGGGCCGGGCGCACTTTATACCTTCAGGATTAAGGCCGCTGCCAAAGCCGACATAAGACAGCGACTGGAAAAACTTTTCGGATATAAACATTCGACTATATACCCTGACTTTTCTGGTTTTTCCTCGTTCGGTGTTCCCCATATAAAAAACTACTAGGTTTTTTCATAGCTCATCTATCTATACTCTGCGCGCTTGACAAGTATGCACAAAAACGGACAGTTTAATCAAAGGTACACCGGTAGGCATGAACCAGGTACTCACAGGGAGGAGAGGATGAAGCTATTTTTAGACTGTGAGTTCACTCAGCTCAACCGAGACACAAAGTTGATTTCGCTGGCACTCGTGTCCGAGGCCGGCCACGAATACTACGTTGAACTAACAGACACCTACCTAGTGGGAGACTGCAGCGACTTCGTGATCCAGAACGTCCTGCCTCAGCTCAACCTTCTTGAACATGGGCAGCCCTTGGCCGAAGCTCAAGCCTCACTGCTTGCTTTCCTGAACGACCTTGAAGGCCCGCTCGAGGTTTGCTCGGATGCTCCGGATTGGGACTGGGATCTGTTCTGCCAACTGGCCTACGTCGATCATCGTTGGCCAGCTAACGTTGCCAATCGTCCAACCGACCTAATCCTGCTATTCAGGCATCTTGAAGTGGATGATATCGGCAAGGTGACGCTCCCGGAACTTCCCCATCACGCGCTACTGGATGCTCGCCTCTTAACCGACCTTTATCG
Source organism: Pseudomonas sputi (assembly GCF_021603585.1). Classification (GTDB taxonomy): domain Bacteria; phylum Pseudomonadota; class Gammaproteobacteria; order Pseudomonadales; family Pseudomonadaceae; genus Aquipseudomonas; species Aquipseudomonas sputi. Next base: position 157,165 of record NZ_BQHI01000009.1, read on the forward strand.
TCGACTGAGCAAGTTGAAAGCGAGCTAGAAAGGGGGCGGATTTACGCCGTGAGAGAATGACTGTAGGTAAAGCCTTGGCGAGCACGATGCCGTCGCTGTCTTGCCATCGCTCCTTCGAGCCATAGGCTCGGCTGCGTTGACAATGAATGAACCGTAATGGTCATCGCACGAAACGCTTGAGTGACCGGCGACTCGAAATCACTTGCTCTCGTATCTCCTCTGGATCCATCGACATACCGCCGTCTGGAGTAACGCGAAGAGACTGCAGACTATTTAGAGAAGTGATGAAAGCGCGATCTCTGGCTTGCTCGCGGTCTGATCGTTCGTCTCGGCAAATGAACCTTATCAATCGACCTAGACACTTCATGCCATGCTCCTATTCTCGTGTTCCATGGCAGCATTTTCAGCGATGTGCAGGATAATGTCCCTGCCATTTTGTAAGGCCTCTCGTCGGGGGGGGAGGTATAACCGCTGTCCCTGCTATCTGAGGAAAGGTGGCTAATTTGCTGAGAGTCTGAACACCGCTTAGAAAGCCAACGGTAATGCACCTCAACCCAGTGTCAGAGCGACGTGGCCTGTAGGTCTTTTAGTGAAGCCCTATTTGGGTTCTCTTAGATTGACGCGATAGCGCCGGTAAAAAAATGCAGCCGGCCTCGCTTGTGCGAGGCCGTCCTACTAGGTGCAGCAACTATTTGCAATTGCCTGCTTTGCGGTATCCCGCTGCTTGGGCTTCAGATTCCGAAGAGAACGAGATCTGATTTTTCGCGGACACCTGACCATAACCAGGGCATCCCACAGAGAGATGGTACACCCGACTCTTTCTGTTGCCGATGATAGCGCCTACTCCGTTCGCACTCGCAAGGGTTGGCTTGGCCGCTGCCTTCGGAAGATTAATAGGGAGGGCACCAACTACCCCATCACCAACCGTCTTGTATCCTTGTGACCATTGACGTTCGCCAGTCACGAATGGATTGGAGTGCCCCATGATTGCAGCAATGCGTCGATCTCGCTCTTTCTCCCAAGGCGAAACCGGGTACTGCTTGTCCCAAGCCATCAGTAGCTGCTGTTGCTGGCGAGACATGTTGAGTTTATACCTATCGAACATGTAGAAGGTGGTTCTAGCTACCAAACCTTTAACCTCATCGCGAGGTTCGGCAGCGCGTTGATCGAAATCCACTCGGGTCTTGCACTGCCCATACTGCGGAGCGATTCCGGAGGCCATTCCGTAGTTGAAATTACTGCGGTCGCCATTCACTTCACCTACGGACGGGTAGAGGTTAAACAGGTCTGCCTCCATTGCTCGAAATACCGGATCATCATCTACGCAGTTCTCTCGACCACCGCTTTTCCAGCATTGACGTTGGTTGCCGAATGTCCAGGCTGGAACAATATGTTCCCACTCAGTTCTCTCTGCCCGAGTCTCTTGCTTTCTTGCCTTCAGACCACATGATGCCGGGTCAATACGGCCACCAGATTTGCCAACCCACGTCCATTTGCAGCCGCAGTACAGCTCGCCCATGGAGCTATTGGCTTGGTCAAGGTAGACCTTTTGTTTGGCAATGACTTTCGCTTCGGTGAATGTCGCCGGTGGGCTGGCAAAGGCAGGGGAGATTAGTGGGAAGAGTAGCGATAGGGCGTACAGCAGTTTCTTCATCTGAAAACTTCATCAACGTTTGAAAGGTGCTGCATTATACGTTGATCGCTTACGGCAGGGCGCTTAACTCCCTCAAGATAGAGCGAAAAACCAAGTGTGGCGCAACGGCCGGTTTGCTGGGGCGACCCTATGTGCCAATGAAGTTTTGCTAAATATCTACAGTAATGTTATTAGCTGCGATAGCCACGGCGCAGGCGCCATGGCTATCAATAGCAGGCCGCCGGTGTTTTCGGTGTTTTTGGAGGATATGAGTTTACGGAGGCTATGGAATGAAAAGTTCGTTTACGCATTGCAGTTCTGGGGATAGGGGCGAGGGTGTCCACCTGATTTTTGCTAGTATCGCTCTTTAACTCGATAACAAAGACGAGATTTTCCGGGCGCTCGCATGCTCAGAAAATCTCACATTACCCGCAGCTTTTTATGAAGCGGCTATTAACGGTTTGGCTACTTCTGCTTCGACTGCAAGCGCAATATCTGTATCGAGTTCCAGCTTTGCCCGCTCCAGCAGTTCAGCTGGTAGCTCTTTCTGCACGGACACGCCCAGTTCCTTGAAGTCAGACGCTTGCTTGATCAAGTTACCCCTACCTGTGTAAAGCTGTCCCAACGCCTTTTCGTAAGTATCCTTAGCTTTATCAAGCTGGTTGCCTACAGCCAGCATGCTTGTCAGGAAACCATGAAGCTTCTCGTAGAAGCGTTGGGCTCGATTGGCCAGTTCTGCGGTATGTTTGTTGCGATCTTCAAAGCTCCACAGCTGCTTGACGATTTTCAGACTGGTCAACAATGTAGTCGGAGTAGCTACCAGTACATTTCGCTCAATCGCTCGCTGGAAAAGCGATTCATCATGCCGTAGTGCTTCAACGTAGGCGGATTCGATCGGGATAAACATGATCACCACTTCCGGCGAATTCAGTCCTGCGAGGCGGTAATAATCTCGATCGGCTAGCTCATTGATGCGGTCACGCACAGCTGCGGTGTGGGCGGCCAAAGTTTGGGCCCTTATTAAGTCATCCTCGGCATTGATAAAATCGGTGTAAGCGACCAGCGATGTCTTGGCGTCGATGATCATGTGCTTGTTCTGCGGCAGATAAACAATGGCGTCCGGACGCTGGCGGCCGTCTTCCGTGTTGAAGCTCACCTCGCGTTTGTAGTCAGTGCCTAAGCGCAAGCCGGAGTTGTCGAGAACGTTTTCCAACATCAACTCACCCCAGTTGCCTTGGACTTTCTTCTGGCCACGCAGGGCCGTAGTTAGTTTTTCCGCCTGGTCGGTGATATCTTTGTTCAAGATCTGGAGGTTCTTCAGCTCGGTACGCAGTTCAACTCTTTGTTCGGCGTCCTTGGTATGGATGTCTTCGATACGCGAGCGGAAACCTTTCATCTCCGTCTGCAGTGGGGCAATCAGATTGTTTATGCTTTCTTGGTTGAGTTCTTTGAAAGCCTTACCCTTGCGCTCCAGCACATCGTTGGCCAAGCGTTCAAATTCTTTAGTAAGACTTTCCCTATTTTCGTTCAACTGCTTGAATTGAGCGTCAAAACTCAGCTGTTTTTCCTGCAATGAAGTATTGAGTTTTACGTGAGCATTTTCTAGGGCGGCGTAGTTTTCCTGCGCAATTTTGAGTTCAGATTTGGTGGTTTCCCACCACGCTTTATAGGTGCTCAGCTCATTTTGCTTCTCTAGTAACTGGGTCTGAGCCTGCGCGTGCAATTCGCGCGTCTCTCCGAGCTGGGATGCAGTCTGCTTGATCTGAGTTTCGACCGTCGATAGCTGAGTTTCCAATTTCTCGCGCTGTTGATCGCGCTCGGCCAATCGTTCAGTGAATGTGACAGCGTTGCTGGTTATTTGATCCTGTAGCTTCGCAGCGGTTTCCTGCGTCCTCGAGTTACTCTCACGGGCTGCCTGTTCTGATTGTTGGGCGCGTTTGAGCTCGGTTTTAAGGTCAGCGATTTCCGCATCCAGCCTGGCTAATTGATCTTTATTGTTGTCCCGATCCGTTTCCATCCGTCCATAGGCGATATCCAGGGCGGCTTTTTGCTCCAACAACTGAGCGAGCTTGGTCTCTTGGATTACTAACTCAGCCTTAGCCTGTTCTAAAGCGGAACGAGTGATCTCAATGTCCTTGACCATCTGTTGATGGTTGCGTTGCGCGCGCCAGCTGGCAAGTATCCATGCAACGATGAAAGCAGCTAGTGGTAGTGCGACCAACATCCATTTTTGCTCCACGATGAATCTCCTGCTTTTAGGTTGCCTTCAAAGCAATCGTCCCCTTCAAGGGCGATGACGCCTCACTTTTCCCCACCCACATTTTGCGCCGGGCCCATTGCTGGGGGACTGATATCAAAACGCGCGCGACAACAGGCGTTTAGATCGAGAGGGCTAACAATTATGTGTGCAATGCCGAGCATAGACCACGTTTCACCATGATGGCCAAACGCATATAGGCTTCATGGAGAGCAGGCTGATCCGCTTGAAAACTCAACTCGACAAAAAAACTGCCCCCCTCTTGAAACCAAAAAAACATCAATCTCCTAAGGCGTACACTTCTTTGCATTGTGGTGGCCTTGGGGCGATCAATCGATTGCTTAGCGTTTGCTCTTTTTCTTTCCAATCTTTCCTTCGGTTTAGATTTTTTCGCTCATCAACCAGGTGGTGAGGCGACAAAGCCTTTGATGCATCAGCAAATCGCACCTTCGCGACGTAGTCGCGGCTACACTTTTGACTTCAAAAGAAATTGTTTTATTAAAAAAAGCAAAATCCGTCATGCATACGCCTATCTAAAGCTCCAGCTACCTGCGGCACATCTGCGCAATGTCCCGGGCATCTAGGAGCGCATGATGGAACGGAAAGCTTCGTTGCCCCACGTCTTTAGTCTGTCGCGTCAGTAGGGTAGTTACGAACATTCTTGGGCCATCAGCCTTCGTCTTATGCGAGCTCGCAAAATAACTCCCAGCCCATTGCGGCACGTCGGTCACAAACTCCAGCATTTCGTCGAAGGGGCGCAAGTCATAGGTGGGAGTACCGAGGCATTAGATTCTGTCGTACCCACAAAAATGGACGACCTGTCCTACTGCCAACGAGGCACACCGTGGCATGCCTTGTATCGGTGGAACGAATAGTGTGGGAGGGAGGGGGGCGTTGACTGCAATGCGTTCGAGGAGTGAAGGGGTTTGACAGGAGAGACAATCTTGCTGGCGAGTGACGATGCGACTCGTTCCTCGACCTTGTGTTGTTCATTGGACAAGTAATGGCAAGTAGGTCGCTGGCTTACGATCGCTTCAGTCATTCCAGGATTTCGGTGAATCACTAGGATTTTGATTCGTCCGAATTTTGTATGCGATGAAGGCAGTTAGTCCGTAAATGAACCAATAAACGGGTGCTGCCGCCAAGCTGGATAGAAACAACACAGCAGTGCAAACGATGAGCATGATGATGTAGAGGTTCAACAGCGGACGATTATCCCTTTTACGGATGTGATTGAGACCAATGCAGACCCCTATCATGTAAAAAGTAGTAACTAAACTCCAAATCCTGAAGGTGACTGAAATCGTTCTATCACCTCTGCCATGATCCTGTTGAAAGAAGATCGGGGCAAGCAGCCAGAAAATGCCAATCGACAGTGCAACTGTCCCTAGAAGCCCCCATCCGAAATAGGTTTTCGCAAAACTGTATTGTCCTTTGCAGAGGGGGCTTTGTAAGAAAGGAAAAGTCAGGAAGGCGAGTAGGACTGGTACGAGAAAAGACATCGAAACGTTCCGTCGTTGTATGGAATGATGTTTTTGATTGATTGAAATCTGTAGCAGCTTTGCAGCCTGCAAGAGCTAATCGTCCGAGGAAAACTATCAACTTTGATCCTAGCATATGGCCGCGACGGCGCGCCTGTTGCGATCGTATATCGCGGTGATTGATCCGTGCCTCATGCTTGTAAATGGTCGCACATTCGTACCGCAGGTGATCAGCGGCACTCCACAGATCAACTCTAGGCTATTGCTTTGCGGTCTACGATTAGTGGCTTAATCAAATTCGGTTGAAGGGTTCAGGTGGCAGCCGAGATAAGCTCCGAACTCTCGGTGGGCTCCCTGGGGCGAGCCATTGATCGGTAAAAAATCTCGCTTCTTACCCAGGAACTAACCTTATCTAGTTGGTCTATCTCAACAAGAGGTATCGCCGCTATGTCCGATCCATTCACCGCAAAATATCACAACCCACGTACCGGCAACGAAAGCTCCGGAGCGGCTGCTAGGGAAGGGCGTATCAAGACATTAGGAGGCATTGGTCAGATCATAAGCGATACCGTAATCAAGACGCTGATTGCCAGTGCTGACGAACCTCCGGCTGCAAAGAAAGCTTCGAAGTGAGGGCCAGTTATGTCGGATAAAGTCCTCGAATTCAAGACGCTAGCAATAGCGCCAAAGAAAAAAGCTGCCGTTTCTCCCGCCGGAGCTAGGTTGGCGGACTCCATCCTTCTGCAACTTCTGGAGGAGGCTGACGCGCCCGCTGGGAATGAATGCACGCCTGCGCAAATCTTTGATATCAGCCAGCGGATGAAGCGTGGCCCACTTCGAATCGGCAGCCAGATGCTGTTACGCCTAACCTCACCCTACTCGATGGCATTCTGGCTGAGCTAGGGCGCGCATGCCCAAGCTCCCTGCTTGGAGGAGCTTTAATCCGTTGCGATTACTTATCATCATTCGTCCGCACTGAAATCGTAGCCCGACGTGACCATAAAGGTATCGGCTTGCAACGTTTTGCATTTTGAGAACTTGACGGCAGTGTAGCAGGGGACACCTTGAGCTCATTCGTCGCAAAGTCGCTTGAGTCAGCTTATGGCAATCAATACATATATAGAGCTCTGTTGCTGATGCAGGCTGCCTTGTAAGGATTGAGAAACAGCTTGAGTAGACGTCCAGTAGCGAAACGGAGTTAGGCGATGCCCTCGGTTATCTCACGAAATGCTTAAGCTTCAAGTCAATGATCTCTAATGTGCTTTTCGCTAGTAACGCTTGCTGCGTTGAAAGTGGATGGGGGCAGCGGTGCACAATGCATGCCCCTCCGATTACCTGCTACCAAGAAGTCAGACAGGTAACGCTTCGCGTTCAGGATTCCACAATCGCTCAATCGCCCAGAGCGGCTGATTTCCTTGGAAAGTACGTATGGCCGAAATGTAAGCGTCGTACGTGGTGCGATCAAACGTTGTCCAAGTTTTACTCATGTCCTTCGCAGTTTGGAGCTCTTCACGAAAGACTCGAAGGTCGCTTTCCTGGTCAATCGCGTCCGAGGAGTCCAATGCCTTCAAAAGCACTGCATCAAGTGGTGGGTGCATTGCCTTCACGTGTGGATGGTCATGGTAACCAGCGCAGACGATCTTCAATTTCAAGTACATGTTTACAAGCTTTTGTGCCCGGCCGTAGGTGCACACTAATGCCTTGCGAACATCCGGTTCACCTTTGGCGCGCTTCGTGTAGTAGAGACCTTTGGAAGCATCAATCACCGCTTGAATTCGCTGGTGAATAAACTCATTCATTTCATCGGGAGGCGGCAGTTGATCTGCTGTGTTGATGGCTCCCAAACCAGATTTTTCTATCAGGTGTTTTGCCACCGCAATTGTGTGGCCAGGCCCTTGCCGAGAGTAGGCTCGGCCAGCGCCCCAAACAGCTACACGGTGGCGGTGCTCATGAATGTCATACATGCTCAGCTTTCCCAATTTTGATCGAAGTGTTGCCATACCTACGCTGAGAGTAGGTTCCTTACTCCCGACGCTTTCGCTGGCCTATTTGATTCGCAATTCGAAGTTAACCAATCCGTCTCTGGATTCGAGCCTGGTGATTTCGCAGGTCTCCAAGGCTACTCCCGACAGGCGTTGCAGGCTGGTTCTGAGCTCTTTCTCGATGTCACCTAAAGTGAGCGCACGCATAGCTTCAGCGAATGAGCTTGCGATCACAGGGGACTGTTCGATTGCAACACCTCTACTCTCAGACTGCTCAGCTAACGAGCGTGCGTATTGGATCAGTGGTGCGAGGCGTGCTTTCTGCCCGCTGTCCAAACTCACCCAGCGCTGTATTCCAGCAACGCTACATTGGCTAATTTCGGCAATTCGCGACTGAGGAAATCCGGTTTTTTCTTGGATCGCCGAAATCAACGCCCGAGTCCCCTTGATTGTTTTACCGTCTTGCGAGGTTTTAAGCTTATCGATAGCTGCACTGAGATTCGATTGCATGCAAATCACTCTATGCTGTGTGTAGGTTTTGAGTAAGCCTACAGTATGCTTAGTTATGAGGTCAAGTCATCATATGCTTAGGTATGTTGTACGTATGTTATTTTGAGGGGGCAAACGGGGCTCGGCTTGCTGATACGCTGACCATCAGACAGTGGCAAGCACAGCTGGAAATCAGGAGAGGGGGGGGATAAGGCGCTACGAGTGCAATCTATTCAGCGAAGCAGAATTCAACTTGCTGAGAAGTCGTCGACGAGCGATTCCTTGAGGGCTCAGTAGAGGGGCGCGGCACTTGCAGCACGTCAGACGGAATGTCCAAATCCCTGAGAACTCCAGCCTGGGCTAGATCCGCCAGTTCTTCTTGGGTACGACGCAGCAGCGCGCTAACTGACTGCCCTGACTCTGCGCAGAGAGTGATGGCCACGAGAGTGAGAGGGTTCACATTCAGCGGGCCACTCAGGGCAGTAATCATCTCCAGCGTGGGGCTTGACTGAGCTCGCTCCAATTTCGAGACGTATGTTCGACTGCTGACTTCGGCAAGGTTTCTCTGAGTCAACCCCTTGCCGGCGCGCATTGCTTTAAGCACAGAAGCAAAAGCAATTTTAAGCGACATAAACACGTTCCTGATTTTGAGCCAGTCAATTCGAGCGGTGCGTTGGAGGAGGGCATTCTAGACGATTAAGCACAGCGTTTTCTGCGCTCGTTGTGACTGATTTCATGCTCCACAATATGATCTGTGTTGGCCGAGTTTAACTATCCGTCTTCATTGAGCAGTCGGTCGCTTCTGACCGGCGAACGGCTCCAGCAGCTAGCAATCAATGGTCTGTAACGTAGTTTTGTGCTTTGTAACTCTGCTTACGTTACAGCGCACAAAACTACGTTACAGATCTCAGAAGGCGAGGCGGGGCGAAGGCAAGCGGAACGCGCAGGCGTGAGGATGGACGCCCGCAGGGCCAAGACTTGCGCCTCGCGCCAAGGCTTGGTTCACGACAGCCATCCCCGAGCAGGGGCTCGCCCAAAACCATGACCGCCTTTCTACCAGAAATTTACCAGAGGCCCTCAATCAGTGTGCGAAGGTGGATTAGATATAGCGAAGCAACTCCTCTAATTGGCGATGTTCGCTAGGAGAAAGGAGCTCGATGGGATCTGAAACGTCCCGGGAGGAGAAATCGTATTTCCGGCCATCAGGGCTGTAACAGCTGTCGCAGTAATCCAAAGAGCCGCAGTCGTTGTAAAGCGTGATAACCCAGCCATCTACGTCGACGGTCATCAATCCACAGTAAATTTCATCCCATGCAGCTTTGGTAACTCGCCGAGTCGGTCGTGCCTGGGCAGCAGCTTCTCGCAGTATTTGGTAGACCTCTCGAGCTGTAAGCATTTTTGCATCTGGCACGGCAATTCTCTTAAAACGGGGGTTAAATCAGTGGCGCTCTATTGATTCAGATTGTGAAGCCATGGTGATTTTGCGCCAAGAAATATCGAGTCAACTCTCGCGGGGCTGTGGCGTAGAAACGGGGATCGGGAGCATCTCTAGCGGGAGGCGCTTCGCAGAACGATGATTCAATTTGCCCGGCGGCCTTGGTACAGTGCATGCCCAATCGCAGCACAATATTGATCGCACCTGCGGCCTATTCAAATCATCGAAAGTCTCACGTTGAACGACTCCCGACCGGCCCATACCCTTGCTATCGCACGGATCAATATTTCTGGCCGACATTAGGTTTGCCCGTTCGTAGGCAAGACATCGTGATGGCTAAAAGGCTAGAATTTTGAGACTTGCGGCTTTCTTTTGAATCAACAGGGAGAACCATGACAACCGTCGTTCCGCGAGACCTTCCACTGGTCGATCTGCTATCGAATGCTTCATCTGCTGATCTCAATGTCTTGGCCGATCTCATCACGGATAATGAGAAGGGAAGGGTAGCCCTGGACAGTAAGGTCAAGATTACGATCCGGAATCATCGTGCGAAAGGTTCCCTCGGTTCTATACCCGATGTGTTGGAAGCTGAGATTCGTGCGTTTGGAAGCAACAGCATCGCCAATATGTTTAGGTCGAGTGGCGTCAGTTATCTGGAATTGGCCACCGATGTGGCGAAAAATCTCGACGGAAAACCGACTGCCTCGCATGACATCTTTGATATAGAAGAGCTTGTCATGCGACAGGCGCTGAGCCAGATCAAAGGTATAAAGACTTACTCAAGTCATGCAGAACTATTGCATCAGGTTGCGCAGGTTGTGAAGACGTTGGTTTCCTCCGCTAGCAAATTTGGCAGTATCGCTGCAACTGGAGGCGCAGCTGCAGCATCGAGCGCGGTTGGTAGTCGCTTGGTAGGGCTAGTCGCGCCACCGCTGGCAGTGTTAGCAGCCGGCGTTACCATTTACCAAGTGACCTCGCCCGCATTTCGCATTACCGTCCCGGCGGTGCTTCAAATCGCCAGAATCCGTCGAATTCGGTATGAAGCCGACTTTGCCGCTTATCAAGAGGAACTGCGCTCATGCCTATAAACGCTGACGCATTGGTGCGATCGCTGCCAGATTTACCAGACGTGCTAGCCAAGATTCAAAGTGGTTTATACCGCTTGTACGGTGGAGTAGTTAGGTATGCCCCGAATACCGGAAAAGGCGGGCAGATCGTAGGGCACTTGCTATTCCCAGGTGATAGTCAGCTAACTCAGGAGCGTCTACAGCAGCTTCAAGCAACGCTATCCAAGGGCCTCGAATCGCTTGAAAGCGGAATGGGCCACCTGCAACAAAGTATGGGCGTACTCCAAGGTTTGCAGTCAGCCAACGTTGTTATGACTGGATTGAATTTGGCGGTTACCACCGCGGGATTCGTGATCGTTTGTAAAAAACTCGACGGTATTAGCGAGCTGATACATGCTCAGTCGCATGCCATTAATCAGACCTTGCAGATCGTGGGCGACCTTCATGACCGTGGTTTCATGATGGATAAGGCTCAGTTTTGGGCGTTGACTCAGACCGCACGCCAGTATTGCGAGATGGGAGAAGTCGAACAACTGAAGGGCCTCATTGCACCCTTGCACAAGGAATATCAGTTCACCAAGCTCGTTTTGGAGAGGCATGCGTCAATCGGTGCGAGTAGCGTCGAGCGCCTCAATGAGATTGGTTTGCTCCAAGATCGCCTGATCAACTTGGGTCTGCTGACGGCGCACGTTCAAATGAGAATTGGAGCATTCAAATACAGCCATGAGTGTGTATCACGGCTTGAGAGTGACCTGATATCGCTTAATACTCGACGCATAGAAATCCTCACCAATGATCGCAACGTCGCATCAAATATTGACCACAAACAATTCGAGGATCTGCGTAGTTTTCTGCGGCAAGGTAAGAATGTGTTGCCAGCGCTTACCTACCAAGCTGACGTGATCGAATTGGAGAGCCGTAATCCTGGCTTGCTCGAGCGCGCGTATGAGTCAAAGGAAATCTTGCTGGTCGCAGCTTGATCTGTCCGTCTAGATGCGGAATGAGGATTGATGCTAACCCTGTTCTGAGAAGAATGATCAATGCTCGCAGTATCTTGCGAGCATCGCACATCGAAAGGATTGTCGAGTTAGCTTCTGAGAGGCGGTTAGTCGCACCAGGAGCATAAGCAACGCGTCATGGATATGACGAACTTCCTGATGGTTGATATCGGTAGCTTGTCTTTTCAATCAAACAATTACTCCACTATGGCTTCTTCCATTTATTGAAGGATGAATCAAACGCTGTCGATATTTGCTAAAGCTCCATAGCGAAGGGGGAGGCAGTTGTACAGCAGCAAGCGGAGCGCGCAGGCGTGAGGATGAAAGCCCGGAGGGCCGAGACGCAGACGCTCGCGTCAAGGCTCGGTTTACGACAGCCGTCCCCTGTAGGGGCACGCACGAAACAGTATCCTAAAGACCCAACTCAGATTCCAGGCGCGTACCTCGCAAATGCTTAGGTACAGATTTCACCGGAATCCAATCCAACGCTGCTCTCGTCATCTCGTGCCAAATATCTGATTGGATTGACAACCGATTATCGTACGCACCGATTGCTTTATATTGTTTAAGTACCTGCTTGATAACCCTAATGACACCCCTAGGATACCGTCCACGACATTGCGCGTCCGATATCGGCACATAATGGTAGCAGCCATATGTTTGCGCATTTCTTTTCGCCAGAACGGCCAGTTTTGCTCGTAGCGCTTTCTTGTTCATTGTCGTCCCTACTGACCACCAAATTACCTCAACGTCGTCCAGATCCATTTCTTCTGGCGGGTAATCTCCATAGTTGTCAAGGTCGTCGCACGGTAACGGTCGATTCGGTGCCGGACGTGGCCGTGATGGTAAACCCTTGTTCGAACTACTATTCGATATGCTCATATATCATTACGCTCAACGGATGAGGATATTATTTCCTGGCAAACCTTGCAGGTATTGTTTATTAGTATCTGGTTCGGCGCGCGACTTTGCAACATTCATGATTTCCGGTAGGATAAATAGATAGTGTGTATTTAGCCAACAAAGCTTATTGCACGATATAGATGACACAACCTACCTTTCTATTAATACAGCGGAATCATATGCGGATATTGAATTTGGTACTGGTGGCGCTTACGGCAGCCATCGTGACCTTACCAGCGCAAGCGAAAAATCTTACCAAGAATGAAATTGAAGTTTGCAAATGGGGAGCAGGGGTCGCGGGCTCTGCGCAACAATCCAAGCTTTCGGGTGTCACATTGTACAGCGCGAAGAATAATCTGAAAAAACGCACATATTCTAAGCCATGGATGCCAAAGATGGCGTTAGGAATAACCGAGCAAACCTACAAAAGTAAATCAAGATTGAAACCTGCTGCCGTCAAGAACACGTATTACCAAGGATGCGTCAAGCATGAATTGGCCAAAAAATAGGAGCAGGTTGGCCAAGATGATTAGCACGCTTGCAGCAATATTGATCAAATGACGCATAGCATATGATAAGCGCTTGTAGGGTAGGGTGCCGCTCTCTATCACACTTGAATCATTTTTCTTTCTTGGTATTAAGCATTTTCATCATCTGGCGAAGCTGTTTTGAGAGTTCAGCATTTCTGTGCTGTAAATCTGCGTTTTCTGCTTTGAGGTGTTCAATTGTCACGATCAATGTTTTATGGCTATCCACCATTTGATTCTCGATAGCAGCTGCGAGAGCATCAGCAAGCTTCAGATTGGAAAGCCTTTCGATTTCTTGAGCTTGCGTGCGTGATTCATTCTGAATCTGACGTTTTGTCAGCTTTCTACCTGTTGCGTACCGCCTTGCAGCACAACTGTCCCACAATTGTTCTAAAGCAACATTGTGTTGAGATATCAGTTCATGGATCTCGGGTTGCCTCCTTTTATTCAGCAAACTGTCGTGGACATTGCCTGCTTTAGCTATGTCCCGAGCAACAATCTTTCGTTTGTTCAATCTGAGATTTGCTCCTGCCTCAATCTCAGACTTGATGTGCTCATAAGCCTTGCAAACAGCCTGGTAGAGGTTTCGCTTCGTGTCCGAGGTTACCCATTCGGGTTCCTCGGTCGGCTTCGCAGCATTGGAATAATTACCAAGGCTAAATCTCATGCGGCCACACCTTCATCCAGACGTTTAGAGATTTTCCTGACCACCTCAGAGCTGATTTTTCCTAAGGACTTAAGGGGATGATTCTCGGCAATGAATTGGTGTGAAATAGCTATTCGCTCAAGCTCATGTTTCTGCAGATTATTATTCATGCTATGCGGACAACCTGCGCATATTTCGGGTGCGCTACGTTGGTCAACGTTCGGGATTCCAGTAGCAGGGTCATGACATTTCGCAATATTTTGCTCGCTCTGGCGCAATGCACAATAGCCCCACTCGAAAGCGGTAAAACGCACGAACTGGTCTGCTAAGTCGTTAAGGTGGGATTCAAACTCATCAGCGGAAAAAATGGAAATCTCTGCCATTTCTTTATCGATTCGCCGCGCTGCAGGCCCATAAAAACGATCATCGAGACCACCTACGGCGATTCTTCCCATGACTTCTTTCAGATAGTCACGTTCCATGCTCATTCGAATCGACTCTTTTAATTTTTCACCCGTATATCTTCGAGTGTGGAAGGAGCCATGCGAATGCCGGAAGTGCTCACGAATTTTTTCCATTACATTACCGTCAAACCTGCGCAGAGCAAATTCGGCGAATGTATGCCGGGCCTGATGCGGAGATACGGCAGAGTGAATCTTTCCTGCTTCAGGGTGTTTTTCGACTACGTGAGTCTGGTAAAACTCTTTAAACCAAAGGGTTAAATTACCAATGCTATAACCCGCGTCAGCAAGCCATTCCTTTGCACTGAGCTTCCCCCACCCGCGAGCTACCTGAAAAGCGCCATCCCGGTATCCGCTATGAATTAATGGGAGATTGAATACGTCAGTGTCTACAACCGTAATAGCTTTCATCAAGTCAGCAGCAGCCGCTGCCAGACCGTGTAAGGATCTGGGGTGAGAGAATCCAGATTCCGTCTTATTGTTTACAGATTTAAACCACCAGGAGCCATCGGGATCCTTCTTATAGTCGTTTATCTTCATGCCTTGAATTTCATGAATACGAAAGCCGCTCAACAACGCAATGGTTGCGATACTGGCCTTTGAAAGCAAACGGCAAAACTCAGTGAGCTCGCCAATAGTTTTCCACGGTAAGCGGTCGAAGGATGCATTGGTTGCATTATCAATGGCTTCACCCATTTCTATCGCAGATTCGGCCCAATCCCTCTCAAAGCGAGTCAGCTTGTAGTTAGGAGATTGAATCCTTCGAAATAAAGCTAACCGATCTTTTGTCCCGAACCAATTCGCAATGTTTGATTTGAGCTTGCGCCACTGGCTAAAGAAAATAACTGCAATTTTCGCTTCGTCTGATTCTATTAGCGTTATGGCCTCAGCTAGCATTATTGAGGCGCAGGTCATGGGAATCGACCCGTAGCTGCCGCCTTTTTTCCACTCAGAATATTCAATCTCTAAGGGGGCGAGCAACGGCTCCATGATGGTCTTTCTAAAGAGCTCAGTCATCCGATGAGTGGTTCCATCAGGTAGCTCGCCCGTGTGCACCATGGTATTTGTTCTGTCGAAAATTTTACTCAACATTACCATTGTGGAAGTGCCGAGAACGCCTATTGCCTCTTTGGTGTTGTCCTTACGTACCATAAAATAACGATACATTGTCTGCATTTCTAATCTGGAGAGGGACTGCAGTGCCCTGTCTGGGAAGTAGCTTTCCCAATATTCACAGATATCGCGAAGGTAGGCCAGTTCCTGGCGCGCGCTTGATAGACTGCTTACGACAATTCGCCCCTTGTCATCAGCATACCCTTGGGAAATATCGCTTTGCAGAAAATACATCTGTGCAAAAACTTTCTTCGACTCAGAGCAATTCCACTCAAAACTAACAGTGTAGAATTTTCCATGAAGAGGCTCCTGGATCAGAAAGCAATCGTCTCCTAACTGATTGGGCATTGATTCAATTTGGGACGATAACGTGATAAGGGCGTTATCTACAGCTCTTTCTAGTATCATCGTCTCACCTGATAATCGGCGTAGGGAAAGTAAACTTATCCATCATTTCTTTTCCCTGAAAAGTTGTTTTCTGATCGAATTTTTCAAGCGCGCTTTCAATGTGAGCTACCTGCATTGCAATGGAAAATGCTTTCAGGTCATCCACCACGGAAAGAGATTGGAGATGATTAATGCATGCATCGCGGTAATTGAGAAGCAAAGCGGCTGTGATTGGATTTGTAATAATGAATTTTTCATTACCCTTTTCCAATTCCCCAAAAGGTGAAACCGTAAATCCAGCTTGCTGAGCAGACAATAGCAAATTGTCAAATTCCTCCAGCTCTCCTTGGTCGCTCTTTTGCTCCGCCCAACCTAGCATGACTTTCAGGTCTTCAATGCTAATGAAACTTTCTTCGCTTAGCGCCGCTTGAACCTTTCTAGCATCTTCAACCATTAAATGGCCGACACTGGTGGCGAATTTTGCGCGCTTGTCTAGGCGATATTTTGTCTCGCTGGCATTGATGTAAACAACCTTCTTTACGCCTACAGAATGCGCTGTTGCATCAGCACCAACTACTTCCTGTGAATACTTTTCAAAAGCTTCGTTGGAGGCATTACCTTCGTCAACATCTAGAATGGCTCGGGATTGGGCTATCGCGGTCACAGTGATTGTTTGTCTCTTCACCGGTGTAGGGGATTCTCCAGTAACGCCACGAGATTCATTTTCTCGTCTCGTCTTAGTATTTCGCCAGATAGCCCGATTGTTTTCTGATACACGTCGAACAATATCAGAGAAAAGCTCCACTTCTTGCGATGAGGAAAACTGCGCTTTGTATTGGGCGGTTTGTGGATAAGAGGCCATTGCCAAAGGTCTGAATACAGCGCTATCGATGCATTGGATATTACCGGTAGTAGGCAGGTCGAATAGCTTTTCACTGCTCAAAGGGAAAAATCTACGAAAACTTTGCTTCAGTGATTCGAAAACGGCGTAGGCTTCGTATTGCATTGATCTTGGCGGATGTGCAGCTACCTCTCTGATACGTTTCGCACTGCGGTTTTTAATGTAAATTGGAGATGCAGCGCTTGGCGTTATCCGTAGATCACTAACCAACATGTCTAGTATGCCAGTCAGTTGTATCCGGTCGGTGGCAAGGAGCCATGCAAAAGCGAGTTCTTCGCTTGGCGTGTGTTTGATCAAGAATAGGTAATCGATATTATGAAAATATAATGTGTCTTCAATATTTTCAGGTTGAGTATCTAACGCTCCTGATTCACGCAAGCCTCGCTTGATCTGCAGATTTGCTTGTTCAAGAGTTAAAGGTTGGCTTTGTTCAATTTGTGCGTAACGGAAATCAGTTTGGTTATGCAACAAACGTTCTTTAAGCTGCAGGTTGTCGCTGTGGAGGATAGCCAATGCTAAGGGTTTGTACTGAACGCTTCGTTTGCTATTTTTTGTGCTGAATTTGAGCTCTTCAAAGTCATCACCACATTGCGACAGTATCTCTGCTACTTTGTTCATGACTTTTGGGTTGCTGAACAAATCTAGGCGCTGTCTATTCATCTCTTTCAAAAATTGGCAGCAAAACCGGATTGTCGAACGTACAATTTTCAGTTCGTCTTTTTCGAGTTGGTCTGTAATCTGCCCAAGGCTTTTTGTGGCGCGCGCTGCCCTATTGGAGACAGATGGGATATACGCCATTACCCTTTTGATTTTGGATGCTGCTTCCGATTGGAGGGGCTCGCCGTGCGTATCCTCGACAAACCATTGGAATGCCGTCCGGTATCCGGACATGTATGCGCAAATCGAGTTTTGTTCAAGCTCTTTAACTGTCCGAAAATAACGAACATAATCTTGAATAAATGCGTCTGGCAATGTTGACGCGTTGGGGTATTCTGTGATTGCCCACTTCTCAAGGTTTTTGAACCTGTTAACCCTAGAGTAGGCGTTATGCGGGGACGTTTTTTTGAGTGCACCACTGTTGAGATAACGAATCAGACACAAAAAAACAGGGCAGGACTTGAACTGCTCTGGAATGTCAACGCGCATCTGCTCTACTTGACCACCCATAGTTTTCTGCACTGCCACAATCGCAAAAAAATCTGATGGACTAAAGTTTAATAATGAGCTAGGAGCCAGAGAGGAGAGTTTCGGTTTATGCTCTTCAACATTAGGATCATCATTCATCTGGTTCATCGTTCAGTGCCCGCCTTATTTTTTCTCGACGATGAATTTTACCATCGAAGACTACATATTCTTCTGTCGTTTCCTCATCTTCATGCCCCATTTGTTCTGGTACGTATTGCCAAGGGTCGTAACCATGTTTGTAGCAGAAGTCAACAAGATTTGTTGCGTATGTATGTCGCATAGCATGAAATGTCAGCGAATGGAAAGATATATCGCTGATGAAATGCATGAGCGGATCTTCTTTGTGAAGTTTTGCTATGACGGTATCGATATGGGCGCTAGCTGATTTCTTGGCTACCCTAAAAACGTATGTGGCATGTTCCAGTGATAAGGATGAGCCATCGGCCTTGCATATCAATGAGCCATCTGGTATCGAACTTCTTCGGCCTTCTATAAAGAACTTTATCTTTCTGAATGCTTTAGGGTGGATATCAACTTTTCTTAATTTCTCGCCTTTGCCAATAATCGATACAGTAATCGTTTGGCTCTCAATCTTTTCTGCGCTCGCTATGAGTTTCCGCAAATCACTGGTAATGAGGTTTCTTGGGTCGGTAACTTCGCTAGATCTAAGTCCGCAATGGTATCCAAGCTGAAGTACCAATTCATCTCGCTCTTTTTCAAAGGCGGACTTTGTAATTACGTTGCCCAATAGTGTTTCGAATAAGCTCTTGTCGACGTACTGATTATATAAGTCGAAGTTGACTTTCTTCTTAGCGTCGCCTTGCTTTTTTAATTCTGTTGTACGGTACGTGTAACTGAATTTCGGAGGTGAGATAAGTAGGCCAGTTTCCCACGCAAAGTTATAGAATGATCTCAGTGTTGAAATATGCCGTTGAATTGATTTGTCTACAAACGCCCTCTGCATCGCTAGGTGCGAATAAAGGTATCCGGACATATCCGTGTCCCTGAGATTCCTCCAATCCTGATCGTGATCGCTCAAGGCTTGGAAGAAGCTTTTCAGGTCGTCTGCGGCTGCCTTGAGGCTGTTTTTGAAGTGGCCCTTTTGAGCCAGATGCGTCAAAAAAAGGGAGGGTGCAGGGACGATACTGTCTGCTTCAAGCGGCCCATCCTTGAGGATCGCGTAGGTGCTGATGGCGCCGCCCGACCATGCGATGTTTTCTACGTAACGGATCCTCACAGGGCAGTGCCTCGAATTTATTTGTCTGAATTCAAGGTAAATCAGTGAGTTAGGGAGCGTCAACGTTTCGTCAGATTTGGTTCTCTACCGTATAAACCTCGCCGATGCTCGGCACCAGGTTGTGCAGATCGGCTTCGGCTTTCTGATAAACCGGGTCGTAGCGTGTGCAATTCTTGCGACCTCCTTCCTGCCAGCATTGACGCTGATGGCCGAATTGCCACGCGGGAACGATGTGCTCCCATTCGATGCGGGACGCCCGCTTGGCGTTCTTGCGTGGGACATAGCCGCAGGCGGCCAGATCGACCTTGTTGCCGGTGTATTTGCACCCGCAATAGAACTCGGTGGATTGTGGGGCGTACAGTTTCCAGGCGACCTTCTTGGCCTCGGTGAACGTACGCGGTGCGCCAGCTTGCGCACCAAGGGAGATAAACAGCAACAGCACAGCAGCAAAACGCAGAATCATTGAATCAATCTTCCTTCGGTACAACCCAGAAAATCTGTACGCCGCCATCGTCACGGTAGGCGAGGGTGACGTTGTCGTTCTCGTCGATTTCCTCCAGCAAGCGCTCCCACGCGTCCGCCGGCTCTTCCGGGAGGCGGAAGATCAGTGCGGCTTTGGCTTTTTGTGCGGTGGGGGAGTTGATGATTTTTTGAACGCGCATGCCCATGCGTTCGTAAGCGTCAGGAGCATCAGGGGAAGTGGCCACGAGGTTATCCTTATTAAGCTGTACGTGCATACAGTATTTAACTGTAGGCATTTTCGCAACTGCTTAAAATTCAAGAAAATCCTCTGACAGCGGTTTTCCGGTTTTGATGTCACTCGGGTGAAATTTTTCTTTGGAGGAGGCGGGAGCTTCCCCCTTCGTCAGGTTGACGAAGGGGGAAGCCAGTGCCCGATCAGGAAAGGATCGGACGAAAGCAGATCAGTATTCCCAGAACATCCGTTGCAGCTCTTTGCTGTCGTTGGTCTTGGTCAGCGCAACCATGGCCAGGATGCGGGCTTTCTGTGGGTTCAGGTCGTGAGCAACCACCCAGTCGTATTTGTCGTCAGGCTGTTCGGCGTTGCGCAGAACGAAACCACCGGCATTGACGTGCGAGGAGCGAATGATTTGCACGCCGTCCTTGCGCAGCGCTTGCAGGGTCGGAACCACGCGGGAGGAAACCGAGCCGTTGCCGGTACCGGCGTGGATGATCGCCTTGGCGCCGGACTGGGCAAAAGCCTTGTAGGCTGTGTCGCTGACGTTGCCGTAGGAATAGGCGATTTCTACATCGGGAAGAGTCTTGATGTTTTTGATATCGAATTCCGAATCCATGGTGTGACGCTTGGCTGGCAGTCGGAACCAGTAGGATTTGCCTTCAACCACCATGCCGAGCGGGCCCCAGGCGCTTTTGAAGGCTTCGGTCTTGATGTTGATCATCTTGCTGACATCTCGACCCGACTGGATTTCATCGTTCAGGGTCACCAATACGCCTTTGCCGCGAGCTTCTTTGCTGCTGGCGACGGCCACGGCGTTGTACAGGTTGAGCATGCCGTCCGCCGACATGGCGGTGCCGGGGCGCATAGAGCCGACGACGATGATCGGCTTGTCGGTTTTTTCAACCAGGTTCAGGAAGTACGCGGTCTCTTCCAGCGTGTCGGTGCCGTGAGTGATGACAATGCCATCGACGTCTTTGCTGTCGGCCAGTTCGGAAACGCGACGACCCAACTGCAGGAGGTTTTCGTTGGTGATGCTTTCCGAGGCGATTTGCATGACCTGTTCGCCCCGCACATTGGCCAGCTTGCTCAATTCGGGAATGCCGGCGATCAATTGCTCGACGCCCACCTTCGCGGCCTGATAGGTCGCACTATTGGCTGCGCTGGCGCCAGCGCCGGCAATGGTGCCGCCGGTGGCCAATACCACCACGTTCGCCAGTTTGGCCTGGGTTTCAGCTTCTTTTGCCTGGAGGGCGGTTGGCAGGAGCAGGAGAAGGGCCAAAGCGCCCGGAACGAAATTCTTCAAAGCAGATGTCATTATTTTTCTCTCTAGTAGTGAGACGGTGCTGATGCAGGTTCATCTAGATGCGCCCCGGGCCGATCTGAATGCCAGGGGTGCAGGGAGGGAGCAGGATCTGTACCAGTCGTACTTTGCTTTGGAGAAGTATTTAACCTTCTGATTTATATCAGTATTTATTGAATTTTGTTTTTTTTGCAGGAGTCGTTTATTCGGTATTCCGAACAGTGGAGGCTTTCTTGTTCGGCTCTCCGAAAAGGACTACTGCATCTGTCGATGCAAATCAGGTTGCCGTTTTTGCGTTTTCTGCTAAAGAAACCTCCCCCCGGGCCGATGGGAGCTAAAAGGACACTGAAATTTAGGGAGTTCACATGTCACTGACGATCGGTATTTCAAATCCCGGTGCGGTCACGATCGGCGGAAAAACCGCAGCAACGATCAATGCAATGAGTGAAGCCGAAGCCGACGCGTCCGACGAGGCACTGGGTACTGAAAAGGTTGAAACCAATCAGATCAGAACCAGTACTCCTGCCCAGGAGGCAAGCACAGGCACGGCTGAAGGCGGTGATAATCTGAGCGTCACTATCAAGACGCTGCTCAAACGCATGCAGGAATTGCAGAAGCAGCTTCAGGAGCAGCAACAGCAACTGGCTGCCGCGCAGGCTGCGAGTTATCCAACGCCAGAAGCCAAGTCGCAAGCGGTGATGTCCATCCAGGGGCAGATCGCTCAAACCAGCGGTGCCCTGCTGGAAGTCTCGGCTGCACTGGTCAAGGAAATGTCGAAGGGTTCTTCCGCCGGAAACGTGGTCAACACTACGGCTTGAACACTCGAGGGCGAATTCGTGGATTCGCCCTGCAATAAGATACCGATTTCTGATTGTTGACAAATGTCGGCGTGATTCGCATAGTTAGGTCTACGCAAACGTTTGCGCGGTCTTCGCGGTGAATTGATTTCGCCGTGGGGTGCAGCGAGCTTACGCCAGCGCAAGCGTTGCTCACAATAATCATAAGATCGGAGTGAACCCATGAAGCTGCCATTCGCTGGACGTCTTCTTGCTGTCGCCATGCTGGCTGCCGCATCCGCCGCACTGCCTGTCTCTTCGGCTTTCGCCGAGTCCCCTGAAAAACCCAAAGTCGCTCTGGTCATGAAATCCCTGGCCAACGAATTTTTCCTGACCATGGAAGACGGCGCCAAGGCCTACCAGAAAGAACATTCCGCCGATTTCGACCTGATCTCCAACGGCATCAAGGACGAAACCGATACGGCGGGGCAGACGCGCATCGTCGAACAGATGATTCTGGCTAAGGTCAACGCGCTGGTCATCGCGCCTTCTGATTCCAAGGCGATGGTGCCGGTGATCAAGAAGGCCGTCGATGCCGGTATCACCGTGATCAACATCGATAACCAGCTCGATCCGGCTGTGGTGAAAAGCAAGAACATCAGCGTTCCGTTTGTAGGCCCGGACAACCGCAAAGGCGCGCGCCTGGTGGGCGAGTACCTGGCCAAGCAGCTGAAGGCCGGTGACGAAGTCGGCATCATTGAAGGCGTTTCCACGACGACCAACGCCCAGCAGCGTACCGCTGGCTTCAAGGATGCGATGGAGGCTGCGCAGATCAAGGTTGTTTCCCTGCAGTCCGGCGATTGGGAAATTGACAAGGGCAACAAGGTGGCCGCTTCGATTCTCAGCGAGTACCCGGACGTCAAGGCTCTGCTGGCCGGCAACGACAGTATGGCCGTAGGCGCCGTTTCCGCCGTGCGCGCTGCCGGCAAGGCCGGTCAGGTGCAGGTTGTCGGCTACGACAACATCAATGCCATCAAGCCCATGCTGAAGGACGGCCGCGTTCTGGCGACGGCCGACCAGTACGCCGCGAAGCAAGCGGTGTTTGGCATCGAGACCGCGCTGAAAATCATGAAGGGCGAGAAAGTCGACAGCGGTGCAAATGGCGTGATCGAAACGCCTGTCGAGCTGGTCACCAAGTAAGTCCTTTGGCGACACAACGGCGCTCGTCCGCCCGGGCGAGCGCATGGAGATTTTTATGTCAGTTTCCGCTCCGAACGCTGTCCTCTCGGTCAGCGGTATCGGCAAGACCTATGCGCAACCGGTTCTGACCGGCATCGATCTGACGTTGATGCGCGGTGAAGTGCTGGCGCTGACCGGTGAGAACGGTGCCGGTAAAAGCACCCTGTCGAAGATCATCGGCGGGCTGGTCACGCCCACCACCGGCCAGATGCAGTTTCACGGCAAGGATTATCGCCCCGGCAGCCGCACGCAGGCTGAAGAGCTGGGTGTGCGCATGGTCATGCAAGAGCTCAATCTGCTGCCGACGCTATCGGTGGCGGAAAACCTGTTCCTCGACAACCTGCCGAGCAACGGTGGCTGGATCAGTCGCAAGCAACTGCGCAAGGCTGCCATCGAAGCCATGGCTCAAGTCGGCCTCGATGCCATCGACCCGGACACTTTGGTCGGCGAGCTGGGCATCGGTCACCAGCAAATGGTCGAAATCGCCCGTAACCTGATCGGCGATTGTCATGTGCTGATTCTCGACGAACCGACCGCGATGCTGACCGCGCGCGAAGTCGAGATGTTGTTCGAGCAGATCACCCGGTTGCAGGCGCGTGGTGTCTCGATCATCTATATCTCCCATCGCCTGGAAGAACTGGCCCGGGTCGCCCAGCGTATTGCCGTACTGCGCGACGGCAACCTGGTTTGCGTTGAGCCGATGGCCAATTACAACAGCGAGCAACTGGTCACTCTGATGGTCGGTCGCGAGTTGGGCGAGCATATCGATCTAGGGGCTCGTCATATCGGTGCGCCAGCCTTGACAGTCAAAGGCCTGACCCGCTCCGACAAGGTTCGAGACGTGTCCTTTGAAGTGCGCGCCGGTGAGATATTTGGCATCTCGGGTCTGATCGGGGCGGGGCGCACCGAACTTTTGCGGCTGATCTTCGGCGCCGATATCGCGGACAGTGGCACCGTTGCACTCGGTTCTCCGGCAAAAACGGTGAGCATTCGCTCGCCAGTCGATGCCGTGCGCAATGGCATCGCCTTGATCACCGAGGATCGCAAGGGAGAAGGCCTGCTGCTGAGTCAGTCGATCAGCGCCAACATTGCCCTGGGCAACATGCCGGAAATTTCCAGCGGTGGATTCGTCAACAACGGCGATGAAACGAAGCTCGCACAGCGGCAGATCGACGCCATGCGCATCCGCAGTTCCAGCCCGACGCAGTTGGTGTCCGAGCTGTCCGGCGGTAATCAGCAAAAAGTGGTGATCGGGCGTTGGCTTGAGCGCGATTGTTCGGTGCTGCTGTTCGATGAACCGACTCGCGGTATCGACGTCGGCGCCAAATTCGATATCTATGCATTGCTTGGCGAATTGACCCGCCAGGGCAAGGCGCTGGTGGTGGTATCCAGCGACTTGCGCGAGCTGATGCTGATCTGCGATCGCATCGGCGTGTTGTCGGCGGGGCGTCTGATCGACACCTTCGAGCGCGACAGCTGGACCCAGGATGACTTGCTTGCCGCCGCGTTTGCCGGCTACCAGAAACGTGATGCGTTGCTCAACGAAGCAGCGCCTAGGGATCTCCCATGAAAACTGCATCTTCCGCCGGCAAATCCAGTGGCAATTTTTACGGCCTCGGCACTTATCTGGGCCTCGCCGGCGCATTGCTGGCAATGATTGCGCTGTTCTCGGTCATGAGCAGCCATTTTCTGTCGTACAACACCTTCAGTACTCTGGCCAACCAGATTCCCGACCTGATGGTGCTGGCGGTGGGCATGACGTTCGTCCTGATCATCGGCGGGATCGACCTGTCGGTAGGCTCGGTACTGGCACTCGCGGCCTCTACTGTCAGCGTGGCGATTCTTGGCTGGGGCTGGAGCGTGTTGCCGGCTGCCTTATTGGGTATGGCCGTCGCGGCGTTGGCCGGCACGGTTACCGGCTCGATTACCGTGGCGTGGCGAATTCCGTCGTTCATCGTGTCTCTGGGTGTTCTGGAGATGGCCCGTGGCCTGGCCTATCAGATGACCGGTTCGCGCACGGCCTACATCGGTGATTCCTTTGCCTGGCTGTCGAACCCGATCGCCTTCGGCATTTCGCCGTCGTTCATCATCGCCTTGCTGGTCATTATCGTTGCCCAGGCCGTTCTGACCCGTACCGTGTTCGGCCGCTATCTGATCGGCATTGGCACCAACGAAGAAGCGGTGCGTCTGGCGGGGATCAATCCCAAGCCCTACAAAATTCTGGTGTTCAGCCTGATGGGGCTGCTCGCTGGCATCGCGGCGCTGTTCCAGATTTCCCGGCTGGAAGCGGCCGACCCGAACGCCGGTTCCGGCCTTGAGCTGCAAGTGATCGCTGCCGTGGTGATCGGCGGCACCAGCCTGATGGGCGGACGTGGTTCGGTAATCAGTACCTTTTTCGGTGTATTGATCATCTCCGTACTGGCGGCCGGTCTGGCGCAGATTGGCGCGACCGAGCCGACCAAGCGCATCATCACCGGTGCGGTGATCGTGATCGCCGTGGTGCTCGATACCTATCGCAGTCAACGCGCAAGCCGACGGGGCTGATAAATGGCAACGATCAAGGATGTGGCGGCACTTGCAGGAATTTCCTACACGACCGTGTCCCACGTAGTGAACAAAACCCGACCGGTGAGCGAAGAGGTGCGGCTCAAGGTCGAGGCGGCGATCAAGAGTCTCGACTATGTGCCGAGCGCCGTGGCCCGTTCGCTGAAAGCGAAAACCACCGCTACCATCGGGTTGCTGGTACCCAACAGCCTCAATCCGTACTTCGCCGAACTGGCGCGCGGGATCGAGGATTACTGCGAGCGCAACGGCTACTGCGTGATTCTCTGCAACTCCGACGACAACCCGGACAAGCAGCGCAGCTACCTGCGGGTCCTGCTGGAAAAACGCATCGACGGCTTGATCGTCGCCTCTGCGGGTGGCGACAGCGGTCTGGCGCAAGGACTGGCGGGCGTAAAGACGCCGATGGTGATTGTCGACCGTGGGCTCGAAGGTGTGGATGCCGATCTGGTGCGCATCGATCACGAATATGGCGCGTACCTCGCGACGCGGCATCTGCTTGAGCTCGGTCATCGCGATATCGCCACGATCGGTGGTCCGGCCAGCACCAGCGTCGCGCAAATGCGTCAGGCCGGTTTTTGTCGCGCGATGAAAGAAGCCGGTGTTGCGGTGTCCCCGTCGCGCATGCTGGAAAGCGACTTCACCAGCACCGGCGGTTACAGCGCGGCTTCGGTCCTGCTTGAGCGTAACCCGCCGAGCGCGATCTTTGCCGGTAACGACATGATCGGCATTGGCGTGTTGCGAGCGGCGGCAGAACGTAACGTGCGGGTGCCCGCCGAGCTGTCGGTGATCGGCTTCGACGACATTCAGATGAGTCGCTACGTGTATCCAGCGCTGACGACCGTGGGCCAGTCGATCCTTCAGTTAGGTGAAATGGCGGCGGAAGTCTTGTTGCGAAGAATTGCTGCCCCGGATCTGGCGACGGATCAGCGGATCGTGACCCCGAGTATTGTCCTGCGCGAATCGACTGCACCGCTGTCCGGCGTGTTCACCGAATACCGCTGAAACGAATTGAAGAGTAGTGATGTATGTCTGCAAATGTAGTGGTAATAGGCAGTCTGAACATGGACCTGGTCACCCGGGCGCCGCGCTTGCCCCGGGGCGGCGAGACGCTGATCGGCCATTCCTTCGCGACCGTGTCCGGTGGCAAGGGCGCCAATCAGGCCGTAGCTGCCGCGCGACTGGGTGCGCAGGTGTCGATGATCGGCTGTGTGGGCAACGATGCCTATGGCGTGCAATTGCGCGAAGCCCTGCTGGCCGAGCAGATCGATTGTCAGTCGGTCAGTGTGGTGGAGGACTCCAGTGGCGTGGCGCTGATCGTGGTCGATGACAACAGTCAGAACGCGATTGTCATCGTGGCCGGTGCCAATGGTTCGATGACTCCCGCGGTTATCGACCGGTTCGACGCCGTGCTGCAGGCTGCCGACGTGATCATCTGCCAGCTGGAAATCCCCGATGCGACGGTCGGCCATGCGCTGAAACGTGGACGTGAGCTGGGCAAAATGGTCATCCTCAACCCGGCACCGGCCAGTCGCCCGCTGCCGGCGGACTGGTTTGCCGCCATCGATTACCTGATTCCCAACGAGAGCGAGGCCGCCGCCCTCAGCGGCCTGCCGGTGGACTCGCTGGAGACCGCTGAAAAAGCTGCGGCGCACCTGATTTCACTGGGCGCTGGCAAGGTCATCATCACACTTGGGGCTCAAGGCTCATTGTTCGCCAACGGCACGGGTTACCAGCATTTTCCTGCACCCCAAGTAAAGGCTGTCGATACCACTGCCGCGGGGGATACCTTTGTCGGCGGATTTGCGGCTGCGCTGGCGGCCGGCAAAACCGAGGACGAGGCCATTCGTTTCGGGCAAGTCGCTGCGGCCCTGTCGGTCACCCGGGCAGGTGCCCAGCCCTCCATTCCTACCACCTCCGACGTACAGGCATTCAAACCCGCATGAAAAAGACTCCTTTGCTCAATGTCGCCCTGTCGAGGCTGATTGCTTCTCTTGGACATGGCGACATGGTCGTGATCGGCGACGCTGGCCTGCCGGTGCCGCCGGGTGTCGAGCTGATCGACCTGGCGTTGACGCACGGCGTACCGGACTTTGTCAGTACCCTGAAAGTCGTGCTCAGCGAAATGCAGGTGGAAAGCCATGCGCTGGCCAAGGAGATTTTCGACAAGCAACCGACTGCGCTGTCCACGCTGGACGAGCTGAATGACGAAGGCTCGCTGGGGCGGCGTGACCTGCTCAGTCACGAGCAATTCAAGGTACTCAGCCGACAGGCACGAGCGATTGTTCGTACGGGCGAATGTCAGCCGTACTGCAACATCGTGCTGGTAGCCGGTGTTACGTTCTAACAGGATTCAACCCTTTCGATTTCATTTGCACAAGGAGTGCGCCATGCACCGCTATGCTCAAAAAATGCATCAACTGATTCGGAGTCTGCTGCTTTTGTCCGTTATAACCGCGACCGGCGCCCAGGCGGCAGAAAAGATCGACCTGATCATCGACACCGATCCGGGCGCCGACGACGTGGTCGCCCTGTTGTTTGCCCTGGCCTCCCCGGAGGAACTGAACATTCGCGCGTTGACCACCGTGGCCGGCAACGTGCGTCTGGACAAGACTTCGCGCAATGCCCGGTTGGCCCGTGAGTGGGCAGGGCGAGAAGAGGTCCCGGTGTACGCCGGTGCGCCGAAACCGCTGATGCGCACGCCGATCTACGCCGAAAACATCCATGGCAAGGAAGGCCTGTCGGGTGTCACCGTGCACGAGCCGAAAAAAGGCCTGGCCGAAGGCAGTGCGGTCAACTACTTGATCGACACCCTGAAAAAAGCCAAGCCGCACAGCATCACCATCGCGATGCTCGGTCCACAGACTAACCTGGCCCTGGCACTGATTCAGGAACCGGAGATCGTTCAGGGGATCAAGGAAGTGGTGATCATGGGGGGCGCCCACTTCAACGGCGGCAACATCACGCCAGTGGCCGAGTTCAACCTGTACGCCGACCCGCAGGCAGCGGAGGTGGTGCTCAAAAGCGGCGTGAAACTGACCTACCTGCCGCTGGACGTGACCCACAAGATCCTGACCAGCGATGCGCGCCTGAAGCAGATCGCGGCGCTGAACAACAATGCAAGCAAGATTGTCGGCGACATTCTCAACGAGTACATCAAAGGGGATATGGAGCACTACGGCATTCCGGGTGGTCCGGTGCATGATGCCACCGTCGTGGCTTATCTGCTCAAGCCTGAACTGTTCACGGGTCGTTCGGTGAATGTGGTCGTCGACAGCCGTGAAGGCCCGACGTTCGGCCAGACCATTGTCGATTGGTATGACGGCCTCAAGGCACCGAAGAACGCCTTCTGGGTTGAGAACGGCGACGCCCAGGGCTTCTTCGATCTGCTGACCGAGCGTCTGAAACGTCTGAAGTAAGCCATGCGCCCGCAGGTTTCAGCTTGCGGGCTTTTACTCCCTCTCGGTATCCGATGTCCCTTTGAAGTCATCGGGATACTTCTCGAACAGTTGGGCAATGAACGACTGCGCGCCCTGCGGTCCCAGCGTCTTCACCAGTAAATCGATGCTGATCAATGCCAATTCTTCCGGACTGCCTGGACTGTAAGAACTGTGCCCTTGTGGCCAGGTGGCCTTGATGTCGGCGGTAATACTTACGGTAGTCATGGCAGGCTCGGTCACAGGATCTGAGTCCTGAGTTAACCACTTTGCCGAACGTTTGGCACTGCGACTTAGGCATGAGCGTGGGGCTATGCGACACTTGGTTGTTTCCGCAATAAAACAAGGATTGAGCAGTGCAGATCGATTTGAATAGCCCCGACGGCCTTAGCCTTGATGCTGTCCGCCAGATGCTGGCGTCGGCCAGTGATGATGATCACACTCAGCTGCGTGTGACCAAGGGCGGGATTGCCTATATCTCTTCGGGTGTCACTGGTGGGCAGGACATCGATGGCCTGCTGTTTCGCCTGGAGACCTGGGCTAAAGGCTCGGGATATGTGGGAAATGTCGCGGCCAGCGATGAGGTCTGGGTCATGCAGATCTTCAATGCACTCAAGGACAATTGGCCGAACCCTTCCTACGACTACATAGACGTCTACTGAACGTCATTAATATTCAGTGACGTTTTACGGGGTGATGCTTCAGGCTTGGCTAAGGCACACTCGGCGTTTTTCCGATCGTGGGGCAGGGTGATGGCACTCTCCGTGAAACCAAACGCCGTATTGGCGGTCGCACGATCTCTGCTCAAAATTGAAATAAGGAGGCTTCAATGCCTTGCAAGTTCGTGTCACTGGGTGCACTGATGATCGTTGCTCTGTTGGCGGGTTGCGGTACAACCTCCAGTGAATCGCAGAAGGATCCCGTGACGACTGAGGCGGGTCATGATCGTTGTGAGGCATCAGCTGCGGAGTTCGCTCTCGGCAAGAAAGCTTCGCCGGAGCTGTTGGAGCAGGCGCGCAAGAAGGCCGGTGCGCAGAACGCTCGGTTCCTAAAGCCTAATGACATGATTACGCTGGAGTACCGCTCCGATCGCCTCAACCTCAATACCGATCAGAACCTGGTGATCACTCGCGTCAACTGTGGCTGAGCCTCTCGGGCTTTTGTTTCACCCATAAAAAACCCCGTCACATGGACGGGGTTTTTTTAGTGCGCCGGAAGATTACTCTGGGCGGACTTGTGCAGCTTGCATACCCTTTTGGCCTTTCTCAGCCACGAAGGAGACGGTCTGGCCTTCTTTCAGGCTTTTGAAACCGTCAGTTTCGATAGCTTTGAAGTGTACGAACAGGTCGTCACCGCCACCTTGAGGAGTGATGAAGCCGAAGCCTTTTTCATCGTTGAACCATTTAACGGTGCCGGTTTGGCGATTAGACATGGTGTATCTCCAAGAAACATATATTTTCAGTAGTACTGTGCTGCTCAGGCCAACTGGGCACACCGGGGTATCATAGTCGAAATGTTCGCTTTGGTAGCCCCCCGGACGTGCTGTTTGCCAATCAGTCGTGTTTTCTTTACTGCCTGTTTCGGCTGGAGGCCGCGGTTTAAAAGGCCTCGAGCGAAAAATAAAGACAATAAAAAAACCTGTAAAACCTGCATAAATCGTACGAAAAGGCCTGAATCAGATGCTTTTCAGCGGTGCTGGGGGCAGTGAAAAGGCCTTTTTCATCATTTTTTCGCCGGGGTATTGGCCTTGCATTTGGCAATTTGCCCCAGGGCTTTTTGTTGCAATTCCTGGCTGGCCTTGTTGTCCATCAGCGCCTGAATGTCACTGGCCGGATAGGATTTGATGGCATCGGCACCGCACGCGCAGTGGGATTTTGCGGCAGCGGCACCGATTTGCGGAGTGGCCGCCTGGGTGCACTGAGCCATGTATTTCTCACGCTCGCCCTTTGGCCAGTCAGCGTGGGCGCTCAGCGGCAGCAGCAAGACGAGGGGGGCGACTGCAGCAAGCAGGGTATTAAGACGCATGCGAGGATGCTCCTTGTGGGTCAATGTCTTGTTATCTGAGGGCCCGAAGGCCGATCAAGTTCAGCACTCTGGCATAAAACAGATGATTTGCCTCCCGATAAAACCACAGTGCATCGGCGACCGTTCATCTGTGCTAGCATGCCTGGCTCGGGCGTTCGCAGGCTCCGGATGACCTTCAGTCCCGGTAGCGGCAGTGCACGAATTTTCTGATTTGAATCCCAGTCACTCTGGTTCGGTTTTCCGGTTGGCCGCAAGGCTCCTGCCGCTGTAAGGCAGGCGTTCGTCATTGAATGGCCAGGATCGGATCTTGTACTGGCTCATCCCAACCCACGTGACCTTTGGTAGGGGTCACCACTAGGAGAGGAGGCGCCATGCCAACTATTACTCTTCCCGACGGCAGTCAACGTTCATTCGATCACCCGGTTTCCGTAGCCGAGGTCGCCGCATCCATTGGTGCCGGTTTGGCCAAGGCCACCGTGGCCGGCAAGGTCAACGGCAAGCTGGTCGACGCCTGCGATATCATCGACAGCGACGCGACGCTGCAAATCATCACGCCAAAGGATGAAGAGGGGCTGGAGATCATTCGCCACTCTTGCGCCCACCTGGTCGGCCATGCGGTCAAGCAACTGTACCCGACTGCAAAGATGGTTATCGGGCCGGTCATCGACGAAGGTTTCTATTACGACATCGCCTTCGAGCGTCCTTTTACTCCGGACGACATGGCGGCTATCGAACAGCGCATGCAACAGCTGATCGATACAGAATATGACGTCATCAAGAAAGTCACTCCGCGTGCCGAAGTGATCGAAGTGTTCAAGGCCCGTGGCGAAGACTACAAGCTGCGCCTGGTCGAAGACATGCCGAACGAGCAGGCCATGGGCCTGTACTATCACGAAGAATACGTTGACATGTGCCGCGGTCCGCACGTGCCGAATACCCGCTTCCTGAAATCCTTCAAGCTGACCAAGCTGTCCGGCGCCTACTGGCGCGGTGATGCCAAGAACGAGCAATTGCAGCGCGTCTACGGCACCGCTTGGGCTGACAAGAAGCAGTTGGCGGCTTACATCCAGCGTATCGAAGAAGCTGAAAAGCGCGATCACCGCAAGATCGGCAAGCGCCTGGGCCTGTTCCATACCCAGGAAGAAGCGCCGGGCATGGTGTTCTGGCACCCGAATGGCTGGACGTTGTACCAGGTACTTGAGCAGTACATGCGCAAGGTGCAGCGCGACAACGGCTATCTTGAAATCAAAACGCCGCAAGTCGTTGACCGTAGCCTGTGGGAAAAGTCCGGGCACTGGGCCAACTACGCCGACAACATGTTCACCACCGAGTCGGAAAGCCGCGACTACGCGATCAAGCCGATGAACTGCCCTTGTCACGTGCAAGTGTTCAACCAAGGCCTGAAGAGCTACCGCGAGTTGCCGATGCGTCTGGCCGAGTTCGGTGCCTGTCACCGTAACGAGCCTTCGGGTGCGCTGCACGGCATCATGCGTGTGCGTGCGTTCACTCAGGACGACGCGCACATCTTCTGCACCGAAGAGCAGATGCAGGCTGAATCCGCTGCGTTCATCAAGCTGACCATGGATGTTTACCGCGATTTCGGCTTTACCGACGTCGAGATGAAGCTGTCCACTCGTCCGGAAAAGCGCGTCGGTTCCGACGAGCTGTGGGATCGCGCTGAAGCTGCGCTGGCTGCAGCTCTTGATAGCGCGGGTCTGCCGTACGATCTGCAGCCGGGTGAGGGGGCGTTCTACGGTCCGAAGATCGAATTCTCTCTGAAAGATTGCCTCGGTCGCGTGTGGCAGTGTGGTACCTTGCAGCTCGATTTCAACCTGCCTGTGCGTCTGGGAGCCGAATACGTCTCCGAAGACAACAGCCGCAAGCATCCGGTGATGTTGCACCGTGCGATCCTCGGTTCGTTCGAGCGTTTCGTCGGGATTCTGATCGAGCACTACGAAGGTGCATTCCCTGCGTGGCTCGCGCCAACCCAGGCAGTGATCATGAATATCACTGATAAACAGGCAGATTTCGTCGCTCAGGTCGAAAAAACTCTCAACGAAAGCGGGTTTCGTGCCAAGTCCGACTTGAGAAATGAAAAGATCGGCTTTAAAATCCGCGAGCATACTTTGCTCAAGGTTCCATATCTCTTGGTTATTGGGGATAAGGAAGTCGAGATGCAGACTGTCGCTGTGCGTACTCGTGAAGGTGCTGACCTGGGCTCGATGCCCGTCGCCCAGTTCGCTGAGTTTCTCGCGCAAGCGGTTTCCCGGCGTGGTCGCCCAGATTCGGAGTAATTATTATTAAGCGTGAAATGAGACAAGATAAACGAGCTGCACCGAAAGCCCCGATCAACGAGAATATCTCGGCACGCGAGGTTCGGTTAATTGGCGCTGATGGCGAGCAGATTGGCATCGTCTCGATTGATGAAGCGCTTCGTATTGCTGAAGAAGCAAAGCTTGATCTGGTAGAAATTTCTGCCGACGCAGTCCCACCGGTTTGCCGTGTGATGGACTACGGCAAATCGATCTTCGAAAAGAAGAAGCAGATTGCTGCGGCGAAGAAAAACCAGAAGCAGATTCAGGTAAAAGAAATCAAGTTTCGTCCAGGGACGGAGGAAGGGGATTACCAGGTAAAACTGCGCAACCTGGTACGTTTCCTGAGTGACGGGGACAGGGCCAAGGTATCCTTGCGATTCCGCGGCCGTGAGATGGCCCACCAGGAGCTGGGGATGGAACTCCTCAAGCGGGTTGAACAAGACCTGCTCGAGTACGGTTCGGTCGAACAGCATCCTAAGATGGAAGGACGCCAGCTGATCATGGTCATCGCCCCGAAAAAGAAGAAGTAATCAACAGGGCACGGCAGGCCTTCTGATTATGTTTATCAACTGAATGCGGAGTATCCGAACATGCCAAAGATGAAAACCAAAAGTGGTGCTGCTAAGCGGTTTCTGAAAACTGCTAACGGTATCAAGCACAAGCACGCTTTCAAGAGCCACATCCTGACCAAAATGTCGACCAAGCGTAAGCGTCAACTGCGCGGTAGCAGCTTGCTGCATCCGTCTGACGTGGCAAAAGTCGAGCGCATGCTGCGCCTTCGTTAATTTTTGGATCAAGAATAGAGGAAGTAACTCATGGCTCGTGTAAAGCGTGGCGTCATTGCCCGTAAACGTCACAAAAAAATTCTGAAACTTGCTAAAGGCTACTACGGCGCACGCTCCCGCGTATTCCGTGTTGCCAAGCAAGCGGTAATCAAGGCAGGCCAATACGCCTACCGTGACCGTCGTCAGAAAAAACGTCAGTTCCGCGCTCTGTGGATCGCTCGTATCAACGCTGGTGCTCGTGTTAACGGTCTGTCCTACAGCCGTTTCATCGCTGGCCTGAAAAAAGCGTCCATCGAGATCGACCGTAAGGTTCTGGCTGATCTGGCAGTGAACGAAAAAGCGGCGTTTGCTGCGATTGTCGAGAAAGCTAAAGCCACCTTGGCTTAAGTACCCCCGACAGTCACCCGGCCTCACCTCTGTGGGGCCAGGTGTTAAACGTCATAAATAGGGGAAGAGCCTTCAAGCTCTTCCCCTATTTTGTATCTGGAGTCTGTACATGGAAAACCTGGATGCGCTGGTCTCTCAAGCACTAGAGGCTGTGCAAAGCGCTGAAGATATCAATGCCCTGGAGCAAATCCGGGTTCAATACCTTGGCAAAAAAGGTGAATTGACTCAGGTGATGAAGACCCTGGGAAATTTGCCGGCAGAAGAGCGTCCGCAGGTCGGCGCCCTGATCAACGTTGCCAAGGAACGTGTCACAGGCGTTCTCAATGCGCGCATGGCTCTGTTTGAGGAAGCCGAACTGGCTGCCAAACTGTCTGCCGAATCCATCGACGTGACCCTGCCGGGCCGCGGTCAGACCTCCGGTGGTCTGCATCCGGTCACCCGGACTCTGGAACGTATCGAACAGTTCTTCACCCATATCGGCTACGGCATTGCCGAAGGCCCCGAGGTCGAAGACGACTATCACAACTTCGAGGCGCTCAACATCCCAGGCCACCACCCGGCCCGGTCGATGCATGACACCTTCTATTTCAATGCCAACATGTTGCTGCGCACCCATACCTCGCCGGTACAGGTCCGCACCATGGAGTCGAAAAAGCCGCCGATCCGCATCGTCTGCCCAGGCCGTGTGTATCGCAGCGACTCCGATATTACCCACTCGCCGATGTTCCATCAGGTTGAAGGCCTGCTGGTTGATCGCGACATCAACTTCGCCGACCTCAAAGGCACGATCGAAGAGTTCCTGCGGGTGTTCTTCGAGAAAGAACTGGCCGTGCGTTTCCGTCCTTCGTACTTCCCGTTCACCGAACCTTCCGCCGAAGTCGACATGGAATGCGTGATGTGCAGCGGTAAAGGCTGCCGCGTCTGCAAACAGACTGGCTGGCTGGAAGTGATGGGCTGCGGCATGGTTCACCCGAACGTGCTGCGCATGTCCGGGATCGACCCGGAAGAGTTCTCGGGCTTTGCCTTTGGCATGGGCGTTGAGCGTCTGGCCATGCTGCGTTACGGCGTGAACGACTTGCGTCTGTTCTTCGACAACGACTTGCGGTTCCTCGCGCAATTTCGCTAGTCGTAACGAATTCTTAGGAGAGCAGGATGAAATTCAGTGAACAATGGCTGCGTGGCTGGGTCAGCCCGCAGGTGGATCGCGACGCGCTGGTTGCCCGTCTGTCGATGGCCGGTCTTGAGGTCGACAGCGTTACGCCGGCCGCCGGTGTTTTCAGTGGCGTGGTGGTGGGCGAGGTGCTGAGCACCGAGCAGCATCCCGATGCCGACAAGTTGCGCGTATGCCAGGTCAGCAATGGCGCGGAAACTTTTCAGGTCGTGTGCGGTGCGCCAAACGTGCGTCCGGGCCTGAAGATTCCGTTCGCGATGATCGGTGCCGAGCTGCCGGGCGACTTCAAGATCAAGAAGGCCAAGCTGCGCGGTGTCGAATCCAACGGCATGCTGTGCTCGCAATCCGAGCTGCAGGTCGGTGAAGGCAATGACGGTCTGATGGAGCTGCCGGCCGATGCGCCGGTGGGCGAAGATTTCCGTGTTTATCTGGACCTGGAAGATGCCAGCATCGAAGTCGATCTGACTCCGAACCGTGGCGACTGCCTGTCCCTGGCCGGTCTGGCCCGTGAAGTTGGCGCGCTGTACGACGCTCCGGTCACTCGCCCGGTGGTGATGACCGTTCCAGCGGTGCATGACGAGGTGCGCTCGGTAGAAGTCCTGGCACCTGCCGCTTGCCCGCGTTATCTGGGCCGTGTCATTCGTAACGTTGACCTGTCCAAGCCGACGCCGCTGTGGATGGTTGAGCGCCTGCGTCGCGCCGAAGTCCGCAGCATCGACGCCGCCGTCGACATCACTAATTATGTGATGCTTGAGCTGGGTCAGCCGCTGCACGCCTTCGATCTCGCCGAAAT
This sequence comes from Pseudomonas sputi, assembly GCF_021603585.1. Lineage (GTDB taxonomy): Bacteria > Pseudomonadota > Gammaproteobacteria > Pseudomonadales > Pseudomonadaceae > Aquipseudomonas > Aquipseudomonas sputi. The sequence continues at coordinate 193,354 of NZ_BQHI01000009.1, forward strand.
CAATGGCGGCATCCGGGTGCGCATGGCGGAAGAGGGCGAGAAGCTCGTGCTGCTCGACGGTCAGGAAGTCAGCCTGCGTAACGATACGCTGGTGATCGCTGACCACACTCGTGCTCTGGCCATTGCCGGCGTGATGGGTGGCGAGCACAGCGGCGTCTCCGCGACCACTCGCGATGTATTCCTTGAAAGTGCGTTCTTCGACCAGATCGCTGTGGCGGGCAAGGCTCGTTCCTACGGTCTGCACACCGACGCTTCGCACCGCTACGAGCGTGGTGTGGACTGGCAACTGGCCCGTGAAGCCATGGAGCGCGCCACTGGCCTGCTGCTGGAAATCACTGGTGGCGAAGCAGGTCCGATTATCGAGACCGTCAGCGAGCAGCACCTGCCGTCGATCGCGCCGATTACCCTGCGTGCGCAGCGCATCACCCAGATGTTGGGCATGGAAATGGATTCGGCCGAAGTCGAGCGTCTGCTCAATGCTTTGGGTCTGAAGGTTTCCGCCGACGGAGCAGGGCAGTGGCGCGTAGAAGTGCCGAGCCATCGCTTCGATATCAGCCTGGAAGTCGATCTGATCGAAGAGCTGGCACGTCTGTACGGTTACAACCGCCTGCCAGTTCGTTACCCGCAAGCTCGTCTGGCGCCACAGGCCAAGGCCGAAGCGCGCAGCGATTTGCCGGAACTGCGTCGTCTGCTGGTCGCTCGTGGTTACCAGGAGGCGATCACTTACAGCTTCATCGATCCGAAGCAGTTCGAGCTGTTCAGCCCAGGCGTCGAGCCGCTGCTGTTGGCGAATCCGATCTCCAATGACATGGCCGCCATGCGTTCGTCGTTGTGGCCGGGCCTGGTCAAGGCGCTGCAGCACAACCTCAACCGTCAGCAGGATCGTGTTCGTCTGTTCGAGAGCGGTCTGCGCTTTGTCGGTCAGCTGGAAGGTCTCAAGCAAGAGCCGATGATCGCCGGTGTGGTGTGCGGCAGCCGTTTGCCGGAAGGCTGGGCGCAAGGTCGCGATACTGTCGACTTCTTCGACGTCAAGGCTGACGTAGAAGCGGTGCTCGGCTTTGCCGGTGCGCTGGATCAGTTCGCTTTTGCACCGGGCAAGCATCCTGCGCTGCATCCGGGCCAGACCGCACGCATCGAGCGGGATGGGCGTGAAGTCGGCTTTATCGGCGCGATTCACCCTGAATTGTCGAAATCCCTGGGTCTCGACCGTCCGGTTTTCGTCTTCGAGCTGGTTCTGGCTGAAGTCGCTCTGGGGAAAATGCCGAAATTCCACGAGTTGTCGCGCTTTCCTGAAGTGCGCCGTGACCTGGCTCTGATTGCGCACAAAGACGTTGCAGCCTCGGCTGTGCTGGACGTAATCCGTGAAAATGCAGGTGAATGGCTGACAGACCTCAGGCTATTTGACGTGTATCAGGGTAAAGGCATTGATCCTGATAGAAAAAGCCTTGCAGTCGGCTTGACCTGGCAGCATCCATCGCGCACTCTTAATGACGATGAGGTGAATTCGACGACGCAAAACATCCTCACCTCGCTCGAACAAAGGTTGAACGCCACGTTAAGGAAGTGACGTATGGGGGCTTTGACGAAAGCTGAGATGGCGGAACGTCTGTATGAAGAGCTGGGCCTGAACAAGCGGGAAGCCAAGGAATTGGTAGAACTGTTTTTCGAGGAAATCAGGCACGCTCTTGAAGACAACGAGCAGGTCAAATTGTCGGGTTTCGGCAATTTCGACCTTCGGGACAAACGCCAGCGGCCTGGCCGCAACCCGAAAACGGGGGAAGAAATCCCGATCACGGCTCGCCGTGTGGTCACCTTTCGTCCAGGGCAGAAGTTGAAGGCCCGAGTTGAGGCTTATGCTGGAACCAAGTCATAACGACGAACTCCCCGTCATCCCGGGCAAACGCTACTTCACCATCGGTGAAGTCAGCGAGCTGTGTGCGGTAAAACCGCACGTGCTGCGCTACTGGGAGCAGGAGTTTCCTCAGCTCAACCCCGTCAAGCGCCGCGGAAATCGCCGGTATTATCAGCGCCAGGACGTGCTGATGATCCGGCAGATCCGCGCGCTCCTTTACGATCAGGGGTTCACCATCGGCGGCGCACGCCTGCGCCTGTCCGGTGATGAGGCCAAAGACGACACCACCCAATACAAGCAAATGATCCGCCAGATGATCGCCGAGCTCGAAGATGTACTGGTGGTTCTCAAGAAATAATTTCCTGCTTTTAAATACTTCCAGTTTTCAAAAGCTTGCGATATATTCTTGAGCGTCTTTCGAGATGAAAAACAGTTTCACGCCTAGTCGGGGCGTAGCGCAGTCCGGTAGCGCACTAGCATGGGGTGCTAGGGGTCGAGTGTTCGAATCACTCCGTCCCGACCATAATTCCTGATTAAAATCAGACACTTAAGCCGATCAGCTGGATCGGCTTTTTTGTGCCTGCGAAAAACTGCTGTTGCAGCAAAACCGTTCAAGGTTTCTTTTCTTCAACTCCATCCTTCGATCCGCTGGATGTTTGCGCGTCCTTCTCTGTCTCGTGGGGCTCTGCACCGGAGTTCGATCCCGAGGCTTCTTCACCCTTTTTGTCGGCCTTTTCTTCTCTGGGTTCGGTGCCTCCCTGGTTGATTCCGGGAATACCAGTAGGCGGAACGGTACTTCCCGCCATCGCAAATGGTGCGCTGACAGATAAAAGACTTCCAAGCATTAGGGCTGCAGTGATTCTGTTCATCATCTGGCTTCCGCGTAAGGTGCATGGACGTTGGAAGAGCAGGGGCGGGTAAAGTGCCCGTAGGGTGACGGGCGGAAAATCGTATCTATCCGTTCACGGATGCCCGCTATAGATCTGGTTCAATATGAACAGCTCGATGATCGCTACAAAGACGCAGGTCACGACAAATCCGCGAGTGAAGACTCTGCGAGGCTTTTGCCCGGATGTATTGAAGCCGTCCAGTGCTGATCCCAGGTTTGATAAAAACTCCAGTAAGTCCATCCGTGTCTGTCCTTCACTCGGTGCCTGTGTTGAGGTGTGGCGCAGTTTATCTAACTGGTACAGATGATTGCGGCCATGCTTCACTGCTCACGCAACTGGTTCCATTCAATGCCGAACCGGCCGAGATACTTCCTCAATCGGTCCGCATCGTTGGGCTGCGCCTTCGCCTGTCGCGACACGCCGAACAGGCGCCTGCCGGCATCCGACAGGCTGTCTGCCTGTCTGCAGACCTCCAGCACCGCCTTCAATTGCAATCGATCGAACAGATCCAGCGTCTCGGCATCGCCCGGCAAGTCATTCGTCATCCCGGCCGGTTGCGCCAGGCCCCACGCATACCGCAGCCGATCAATTTCCTCCTCGACCTGCGCTTCATCGATTCGCCCGCTGTCGGCCAGCGTCGCCATGCGCGTGATCGAGGCCGAAAGTTCGCGAAAATTGCCCAGCCACGCAGCTTCCTGTGAGCTGGCGAAACTCAGGTAGCGCCGTCGGGCTTCAAGGTTGAAGTGCACCAGTTGGCCGTGTTCGCGCGCGTGGCGTTCAAGCTCGAAATCGATGTTGGGTTCGATGTCTTCGCGGCGACCCGCAAGGCCCGGCAGATCGAACGTCCAAAGGTTGATTCGTGCGTAGAGATCTTCCCGGAACAGGCCTTCGGCGACGCGACTGCGCAGGTCGCGGTGGGTGCCGGCGATGATCAGGAAGTCGCTGTCGACCTCCTTGTCCGAGCCCAGCGGGAAGAAGCGCTTCTCCTCGATGGCCTTGAGCAGCATGGCTTGTTCGTCTGCCCCCAGTTCGCCGATCTCGTCGAGAAACAACATGCCGCCGTCAGCGGCCCGCAGCAGGCCATCGCGGGCATTTTGCGCGCCGGTAAAGGCGCCTTTGACGTGGCCGAACAGCGCGGACATTGCCCCGTCGCCACGCAGCGTGGCGCAGTTGACTTCAACGAAGCGTCCCTGCATTTGATGGCGACTGCGTTTGAGCTCGTAGATGCGTCGGGCGAGAAAAGACTTGCCGGCGCCGGTTGGGCCGATCAGCAGCATCGGCGCTTTCGAGCGCACGGCTACGCGTTCGATTTGCTCGATGGAGCGGTTGAACGCGGTGTTGCGGGTGGCGATGCCGGACTTGAGAAATTCCAGGCCTTCCAGGCGTTTGTGGGTGAAGCGTGAGGCAATGCGGTCGTAGCGCGACAGATCCAGGTCGATCAGGGCGTGGGTGCCGGTGGCCGGCTCGTCTTCACTCTTGCGGCGGGCGGGGGAGGTCTGAATCAGGCGTGCCGGCAGATAGCGCGCCTCGGTCAGCAAGAACCAGCAAATCTGTGCGACGTGGGTGCCCGTGGTGATGTGTACCAGATAGTCCTCACGCTCGGTATCGAAGGTGTATTCGCAGGTGAAGTCGTGGAGTGCGCCGTAGACCTCTTCGAAATCCCAGGGGTTGCGCAACGCCATCGGGTGCAGGCGCACTTCTGTGCCCGGCGACACCTGACGGATGTCCTCGCGAATGCGTTCGGCCAGGCTCGCGTCCCGGGCGTCCGTGCCGTGTATCAGTTCCAGTCGATGGATCAAGATGTCCGGCTGCTGGCACAGGCCCACGCTAGGCCGCCAATGATTCCAGCGGTTGGCGCCTTTGCCGACGCGATCGAGGGTGGCGCCGATGAAGCCGATGGCGACGGTGCGTTTGCTGGGCATTGATTATCCTGAAAGATAAATGACGATATCGAATGATAGGGTTATAGGGCTTTATTTGTCGTGATGAAAATAAGGTCACACTCGTTCTAAAAATAAAAACGTTATAAATCAAATAGATAAAAATATTTCACGATGGTCATAAAAAACTGGCACAGCGGCTGCAATATCTCTCGCAACGAACAGGACAACACAGCGAGACGCCACGATGGCCAACTTCAACCTCTTCAACACGCAATCGAAAACCCTGCCGGCCTGCGACACTTTGAATGCTTCCGGAGCCGCGGCTTATGCCTACACGCCCAAGCATCAATTGGCGCAGCTGGCAGTCACCGGTTGCCTGAATTCGACCTTTTACGCATCCGCTCAAAGTCAGTTGGATCAGGTGTTGAAGCTGGTGGCGGAGCTGGACAGCCGTTTCGTGGCAAATACCGCTCTTTATGCTCGCCAGAAAGGACACATGAAAGATATGCCGGCCTTGTTGCTGGCAGCGCTGACGGCTCAGCGCTCGGCGCTGGTGCCGGAGGTGTTCGGGCAGGTCGTGGACAGCGGCAAGATGCTGCGCAACTTCGTGCAGATCCTGCGCAGTGGCGCCACCGGTCGCCGCTCCCTCGGCTCCCAACCCAAGCGCCTGGTGCAGAACTGGCTGAACAGCGCGACCGAGCGACAGCTGTTACAGGCATCGATCGGCAATCAGCCTTCGCTGGCGGATGTGGTGAAGATGGTTCACCCAAAACCGTCCGAGGCCTGGCGCGAAGCGTTTTTTGCCTGGGTGATCGGTAAACCGGTGGATGCACAGGCGTTGCCCGCACTGACTCGCGATTTGCTGGCATTTCGCAGTGGTGCGAGTGATCAAGTGCCTGAAGTGCCTTTTCAATTGCTCGGTAACGAAACATTGAGCAAGGAGCAATGGGCGGCTCAGGCACGAAACATGGGCTGGCATGGCCTGCGTATCAACCTCAATACGCTGGCGCGCCACGGTGCTTTTGAAGTACCGGGTTGCACCGAATATGTGGCCGCGCGGTTGGCGGATCCCGAAGCCGTTGCGAAGGCTCGGGTGTATCCGTACCAGTTGCTGGCGGCGTACCGGATGGTCGGCGATGACGTGCCGGCGCTGATTCGCGAGGCTTTGCAGGACGCCCTGGAGCTGTCATTGACCAATGTGCCGAAGCTGCAGGGTGCGGTGGTGGTTTGCCCGGATGTTTCCGGCTCGATGGGCAGCCCGCTGACCGGTTACCGTCAGGGTGCGACCACAGCGGTGCGCTGCATCGATGTGGCGGCGCTGATTGCGGCGGCAGTGTTGCGTAAACAACCGACGGCGCGGGTGATGCCGTTCGAATGGAAGGTGGTGGATATCACCCTCAACCCGCGCGACAGTGTGATCAGCAATGCCGAAAAGCTTGCGGGCATTTTCGGCGGCGGAACCTGCTGCTCGGCGCCGTTGAAGAAACTGGCGGACAGCAAGGCCAGGGTCGATACGCTGATCATGGTGTCGGACAACGAATCCTGGATCGATGCGCGACGCCAGGGCGCCAGCGAGACGATGCTGCAATGGGAACGGATCAAGCGGATCAACCCCCAGGCACGCCTGATTTGCATTGACCTGCAACCGGGTTGGGCGACGCCGGCGGCGGATCGTGACGACATCCTGAATGTCGGCGGTTTCAGTGATGCGGTGTTCGATGTGATTGAGCAGTTCACTGCCGGCCGATACGGACCGCAGCACTGGGTCGAAGCGATTGAAAGCATGGGATGAGGCGATGAGCCGCCCAATGAATTGATTTGTCACGGGCACTGAATGCCGGTGGGACTACATCCAAGACGTCTCACCAAACCCTTGTCAGTGCGCGTGACGGCACGAATGCCGATGGCTGTACATCTGAGGCCGGCTAACCCCGGTGCGCGGCAACGTGCAACAGTCATCAACCTTTGTCGTGCCACCTTTTTTGAATCTGCCGGCGAATGCCGGTGGAACTACCTGAAGAATCGAGATGATGAAAGAACACACTTACCAACTGCTGGAAGTCGCCAACGGCAAACCGATCAAGCTCTGGACCGAAGGCGTCCCGGTGGAAAACGAAGCCCGCGAGCAGTTGATGAATACGGCGAAGATGCCTTTTATCTTCAAGCACCTGGCGGTCATGCCGGACGTCCATCTGGGCAAGGGGTCGACCATCGGCAGCGTGATTCCCACGGTCGGCGCGATCATTCCCGCCGCGGTCGGCGTGGATATCGGGTGCGGCATGATTGCCGCACGAACCTCGCTGACGGCGGCTGATCTGCCGGACAACCTGCATGGCCTGCGCAGTGCCATCGAACAAGCGGTGCCCCATGGCCGCAGTTCAACCCGGTCGCGTCGTGACAAAGGCGCCTGGGACGAGATTCCGCAACAGGCCGACCAGGCCTGGGCGGCGCTGAATCCACGGTTCAAGGCCATCACTGACAAGTATCCGAAACTGGCCAACACCAATAACCGTGGACATCTCGGAACACTGGGCAGCGGTAACCACTTCATCGAAGTGTGCCTGGATGAGGCCAACCGGGTCTGGTTCATGTTGCACAGCGGCTCGCGCGGTGTCGGCAACGCGATTGGCAACTTGTTCATCCAGATGGCCCAGGCGGATATGCGGCAGCACATCGCCAACCTGCCGGATCGTGATCTGGCGTACTTCGAAGAAGGCAGCCGGCACTTTGACGATTACGTGGAAGCAGTGGGCTGGGCCCAGGATTTCGCCAAACAGAACCGTGCGTTGATGATGCACGCGGTGATTCAGGCCACACGGCAAATTATCCGCAAGCCGTTCGACGTCGCGCTGGAAGCGGTGAACTGCCATCACAACTACGTGCAGAAGGAGCGACATTTCGGCGAGGACATCCTGGTCACCCGCAAAGGCGCGGTATCGGCGAAAAAGGGCGAGCTGGGGATCATCCCCGGTTCGATGGGCGCCAAGAGTTTCATTGTGCGCGGTCTGGGCAACGAAGAAGCGTTTTGCTCCTGCAGCCACGGTGCCGGTCGGACCATGAGCCGTACCAAGGCCAAGAACACCTTCACCGTCGAAGACCAGATCCGTGCCACCGCGCACGTTGAATGCCGCAAGGACGCTGCGGTGATCGATGAAATTCCGATGGCCTACAAGGACATCGACAACGTCATGCACGCCCAGCGTGAGCTGGTTGAGGTGCTGCATACCCTGCGTCAGGTGGTGTGCGTCAAGGGATAACGCGTGCCGCAAGGCACGCCGGAACAAGGATTGAAGGACATGAAACTCGAAGAACGTCACCCGCTGTGCAGCGCCATGCGCGCCCGGGTGCTGGAAGAACTGGCGCGCATAGAGCGCGAACGCAATGTCACGGTGTTGTATGCCTGTGAATCGGGCAGCCGGGCGTGGGGTTTTGCCTCGCCCGACAGTGATTACGATGTGCGCTTCGTTTATGTGGAGAAACCGGAGTGGTTCGTCCAGGTCGATGTGCCAAGGGATGTGATCGAGCGACCGCTGGATGACGAGCTGGATGTCAGTGGCTGGGAACTGCGCAAGACCCTTGGGTTGTTGCGCAAATCCAACCCGACCTTGCTCGAATGGCTCGACTCGCCGCTGGTTTATCGCAGCGAGGGCGCAGCGGTTTCGCAGCTGCGGGCATTGGCCGAGGCGTTCTACAGCCCGCCAGCCGCGCGAAATCACTACCTGTCGATGGCGAAGAAAACCTTCCGTGGTTATCTGCAGGGCGAAAGCGTGCGGTTCAAGAAGTACTTTTATGTACTGCGGCCGCTGCTGGCGGTGCGCTGGATTGATCAGGGTCGCGGCCGGCCACCGATGACGTTCAGCGATCTGCTGAGCACCGTCGATGACCGGGCATTGCTCGATGAGGTCGACGAACTGCTCGCGCTCAAACGCAATGCCGACGAGAGCGCTTACGGTCCGCGTCGTCCGGCGCTGCATGAATTCATTGAGGCGGAACTCGAGCGTGCGGTGCCGACATTGCCCAGAACCCGGGAGGATTCGCGTCAGCTCGATCAATACCTGCGGGAAACCGTGGGTCTGTACGCATAAGGAAAAAAATGAAACAGGACGTTATTGAGCTGGACGGCGCCATCGGCGGCGGTCAGGTGTTGCGCAGTGCGTTGAGTCTGTCGATGGTGACGGGCCAGGCATTTCGCATTGAGCGGATTCGGGCCAGGCGCAGTCGTCCGGGCCTGTTGCGCCAGCACCTGACCGCCGTGATGGCGGCGGCGCAGGTTTGCGGTGCGAAGATCCAGGGGGCTGAGCTGGGCTCACAGACATTGAGCTTCGAGCCGGGGCCGATTCGTGGCGGCGATTATCGCTTTGCCATTGGCACCGCCGGCAGTTGCACCCTGGTGTTGCAGACCTTGCTGCCCGCCTTGTTACTGGCACCGCAAGCCAGTCGGGTACGAATCAGTGGCGGTACTCACAATCCGCTGGCGCCACCGACCGATTTTCTCAGCCGCAGCTGGTTGCCGTTGCTGCGACGCATGGGCGCGAAGGTTGAACTGACGTTGCTGCGCCACGGTTTCGTACCAGCGGGTGGCGGTGAAATCGACGTCAGGGTGCAACCCTCGCAATTGTCAGCATTGCACTTGTGTGAGCGCGGCGTGCCGCTTTCGCAACAGGCGTTTGCGCTGACGGCGGGACTGGCGCCGAGTGTCGGTGTCCGCGAGCTCGAAAGGGTGGCCCAGCGATTGAACATGGCGTCAGCGGCGTTGAACGCGGTCATTCTTGATCCGGCCTGTGGCCCGGGCAACGTGTTGCTGCTGGAGTACACGTTTGAACACGTCACCGAGGTTTTCAGCGCTTTCGGTCAAGCCTCACTGCGTTCGGAGAAGGTGGCGGACACCGCGATCGATCAGGCGACCGATTGGTTGCACAGCGATGCGGCAGTCGGGGAGCATCTGGCCGACCAATTGCTGTTGCCGATGGTGCTGGCCGCAGGTGGATCGTTTACCACGCCCAGGATGACCGAGCATTTGCACAGCAACATTTCGGTGATCGAGCGATTTGTACCGATCACCATCCAGTGCCAGGAAGAAGGCGCAGACCGCTTGAAGGTTGAAGTTCACGCCAGGGTGTAACAGGCGGCAAACTGCTGGCCCCCGAATGTTTCAAATCACGGCAAACTCGCCTTTTTTCAAAAGGTTAGGTGGGCTATATGCGGACGATTGTCATCACCGTAGCAACGCTTTCCCTCGCTCTGTTCGCGGTAGAGGCCCAGGCCAGGGAACTGAGCAAGAGCCATCGTTTTGCGTGCACCTGGGGCTCGGACATCGCCGCCGGCGCGCAACAATCGAAGTTGTCGGGAATTTCCCTGTATGGCGCGCGCAAGCGCTTGCAGGCACGCAAGTTTCAGCAACCGTGGATGCGCATGACCGCCATGGGCATCACCGAGCAGACCTACGACAGCGCGTCGCGGCTCAAACCGGCGGCCGTCAAGCAGACCTACTACGAACAGTGCGTGCGGCATGAGCTGGCCCAGCGTTGAACATCAAAGCCCGACCTGAAGAGGCCGGGCTTTTTCATGTCCGGTGAACTGACAGCATCACTTGTCACTTTCGCAATTGACCATCCACGACACGCCAAAACGATCCACCAGCATGCCGAATCGTGCGGCCCAGAAGGTGGCTTCCAGCGGCATGTCGACGCGACCGTCTCTGGCCAGGGCGTTAAATACCCGCTCGGCCTCGACGATGCTGTCGACATTCAGCGAAATCGAGCAACCGCTCATGCCTTGGGTCGGGCGGTCGGGTGTGGTGTCCGAAGCCATGATCATCTGATCACCGACTTTCAGGCAGGTGTGAATGATCAGGTTGTGGTGCTCTTTCGGTACATGTTCGGCGGCTGGCGTTTCGCCGAAGGTCATCATCGCTTCGAGCTTGCCTTGCAGGCACTGCTCGTAAAACGTGAAGGCAGCGCGGCAGTCGCCGTTAAAGATCAGGTACGGGTTGATTTTCATGGTGGTGCTCCCGAATAGGCAGTGGAACGCCGCGTGGCCGGGTGTGCCGAAGCAGCGTCATGGATGGGCTCCCTCCAGCAAAGCGTTAGAACGCCGGATTGCCAGCCGATGCTGCAAGAATTTCCCTTCGGGGTGACCGATGGTCGGCGGGGAGTAGGTCAGGAATCGCGTGGGTTCTTCTGCACTGCAGCGCCCGCCACACGAGCGGCAGGCCGGGTCTGCATCAGCGCATCGATCGCCTTGCGATAGTTCTGCCCACCCAGCGCCATGCTGTTGTTGTGGGTTGCGCCGGGCACCAGCAGCAGGCGTTTCGGTTGCCGGGCGGCGGCGAACAGTTGCTCGCTGAAGCGTGACGGCACGAAGGCGTCGGCCAGACCGTGCACCACCAGCAACGGCATGTGGATCTCGGCGATCTTGTCGATGGAGTCGAATTTTTGCGACAGCAACCAACGGACTGGCAGGGAGGTGTTGGCCACCGCCGCCGCGACATCTGCCAGGGACGTGAATGTGGATTCGATGACCAGCCCGCGAACCGGCAGTGGGGTGTGATGGCTGGCGGCATCGCGGCCGAGTTCGGCAGCCAGGTCGATGGCCACCGCGCCGCCCAGCGAATGTCCGTAAATCAGGCGCTTGTCCGGGTCGGGCTGCAACAGCTGGAAGCGTTCCCACGCCACCCGCGCATCCTCGTACACCGTGCGCTCCGACGGCAGGTCGCCACGGCTCTGGCCGAAGCCGCGATAGTCGATGGCCAGTACCGAATAACCTGCCGCGCGCAGTTGTTCGATACGAAACAGCTGCCCGGTGAGGTTCCAGCGCACGCCGTGCAGATAGAGGATGGCCGGTGCATCGGCGCGCTCCGCCGGCCACCACCAGGCGTGAATGTTTTGCCCGGCCTTGAAGCTTTTCGGTTGCAGGTCGAGTTCCTGCACGCTGCCCGGCAATCCGTGATACCAGCCGGCCGTGCCAGGTTCGATGCGAAACAGCAGCTTGCGTTCGGTGTGTTCCAGCACGGCACAACTCGCCGGCACACCGATGATCAGGGCGGCCATGCAGGCGAATGCCAGACGGCGGCGTCGAAGTCGGGTCATGAAGGCAAGGAACATTAAACGTTTCACCACGGCGCGGACAAAGAACGCTTTTTACCAGATGCCTTGACCCGCGCGTGACATTTTCGACCACCGCACGCCTGCAACGATTACAAAAAGCTGCAACGACTCAGTCGATCTTCAGCACAATCTTGCCGATGTGATCACCCGCTTCCATGTGCGCATGAGCCTTGGCAGCGTCGGCGAGCGGATAGACCTGGTCAATGATCGGCAGGCAGCGCCCGGCGGCCAGCACCGGCCAGACGTGTTCGCGCAACTGGCTGGCGATGGCGGCCTTTTCCGACGAGGTGCGAGCGCGCAGGAGGGAGCCGGTGACCACCGCACGCTTGCCGAGGATGGCCAGCAGATCAATGTCGTTGGCCCGCGCGCCGCCGAGGAAGCCGATCATCACCAACCGCCCATCCATTGCCAGGGCGCTGATGTTCCCGTTGAGGTACGAACCGCCCATGATGTCGAGGATCACATTGACGCCCTGGCCGGCAGTTTGCTCGGCGATGACAGTGGCGAATTCCTGTTCCCGGTAGTTGATCGCTTCACCGCCAAGGTTACGGATTGCCGCGCATTTGTCGGCGCTGCCGGCGGTCGCGAAAGCTTCAATACCAAACTCGCGGCACAGCATCAACGCGGTGGTGCCGATGCCACTCGTGCCGCCGTGGATCAACGCGCGCTGACCACGGCTGGCGCCGCCAAGGCCGAACAGGTTGGCCCATACGGTGAAAAAGGTTTCCGGAATGGCTGCTGCCTGGATCCAGTCCAGCCCTTCGGGGATTGGCAGGACCTGGCCCGCCGGAACCGCGCAATATTCGGCGTAACCGCCGCCATTGGTCAGCGCGCAGACCCGGTCACCCACCGCGAATGTGCTGACGTTATTGCCGACCGCCACGACTTCACCCGCCACTTCAAGGCCCGGGATCGGGTTCATGCCGGGTTTCATCGGGTACTTGCCGGCGCGTTGCAGGGCGTCCGGGCGATTGATGCCGGCGGCGTGCACGCGAATCAGTACTTCGCCTTCGGCGGCGACCGGCAGCGGGACGCGTCGGGATTGCAGAACCTCGGGGCCACCCGGTTCGGTGATTTCGATCCGGGTCATTTCAGTGGGCAACGTCATTTTCGATTCCTCTAAAAACAAATGATCAGGAGATGGGAGCGCTGTGAGGGCGCAATGATTCCCGTCAATGGGCGCAGCAGTGTTGTGCGGCGGGAGACGGCAGCAGTTTCAGGGCGAACTCAAGTATCAGAGCGATCAAGATGGCACCGCCGGCAATCACGAAGAGCAGCACATGCTGTCCGCCCGTGGCGTTGAACAGCGCCGAATAGGCGAACCCGGCCAGCGCCTGAAACGTGGCGAACGACACCGTGGCCCGGCTCCACGCCACCTGTTGGCGATGGTGATCCGGCACCAGCTCATGCACCCGGGCCAATGCCAGCGGCACAATGCCCGGCGGAAATGAACCAAGGATCACCGCCAGCAGCGCCAACGCCAGCAACGAATGCGAAACCGCCAGCAAACCCAGGGTGATCGCCTGCACCACCAGCACCAGACGAATGCCGGTCCGCGCGCCAAGATGATCGGCGAGGAAGCCATAACTCACCGGGCCGACGATGGCGCCCAGACCGTACATGACCCAGATCAGCGCGCCGACATGCGACCCGGCGCCCAGCCCACGGGCGACGTAATCCACCAGAAAGACCATGGCCGGCACCAGCCCGGCGGCCATGAATGCGTACTGGGCAAACAGCAGATAAACAGCAGGCGGTGTCGGCTCGACTCGCTCCACTTGGGCCGTGGTGGTCATTGCGTGGGGCAGCTCCGAGGGCCAGCCGAACCAGCTCAATGCCGTCAGCGCGAGCGACAGAGCGCCCAATCCCAACCAGGTCGCCTGCAGCCCCAGCCCCAACAGCAGCGGAACAATCGTCCCCGAGCCGGCGATGCCCAGACCGATGCCGAGGAAAATCGCCCCACTGGCCAGGCCTTTGCGTGCGGCCGGTACATGGGGCAGTACGGTCGCGGCCACCAGTACCATGATCGCGCCGCCCGCGACTCCCGACAGCAGACGCCAGCCGAAATACCAGCTCACGGACACGGGGTACGCACAGGCAAAAAACGCCACGGTCACCGCCAGCATCATCAGGCGCAGAGCGTTTTTCTGGGTGAGCCGGCGTGCCATCGGGCGACCGAGGAGGGCGCCGATCAGGTAACCGACCAGGTTGGCCGCGCCGAGATAGACCACATCATGGGCGGAAAACCACTGCGCCTGAATCAGCGAAGGGATCAGCGGCGTGTAGGCGAAACGCGCCAGACCGATGCTGACCAGGCTGGCGCAGAGTCCGGCGAAGATCGCCAGCCAGACACTCGCGTCCGGACGCTCGAGCAAAGCAGTTGAAGTGTGCATGACGGCAATCCTGTGAAAGGTTTATGGCGCCCAGCATATCGGTTATCGTTGCTGCGTTAATGCGGCGAGTTTGCGTGGTTGTGATGCGTTTGTGCATCAATGGAGAACGCTATGAACTGGGATGATGCACGGGTGTTTCTTGCGGTCTGCCGCGAGTCGACATTGCGCGGCGCCGCGCGTGTACTGGGCGTGGATCAGGCGACGGTCGGGCGCCGGATCACGGCACTGGAAAAGTCGCTGGGCGCGACCTTGTTCCTGCGCACCTCCGAGGGCTATGCACTGACGGCAGTCGGCGAAGCGGCGCTCAAGTCGGTGGAAAAAATGGAGCATTCGGCACTGGAGCTGGAACGGCGTATTCAGGGGCTGGACGATCGTCTGACCGGTAGCGTGCGGGTCAGCACCACTGATTCGCTGGCCATCGATTTCCTGATTCCGGCCATCGCCCAATTGCACGAACAGCATCCGGACGTGCGCGTGCAGCTGGACGCTTCCACGCAGATCCTCAGCCTGGCCAAACGTGAAGCGGACATCGCCGTGCGCAACACCCGTCCGGATAACCCGGACCTGATCGCCCGACGCATTGCGCGTTGGCCGGTGGGGCTGTTTGCCTCGCAAGCCTATGTCGACAGCCATGGCGTGCCGGCGCCGGGCAGTGCGTTCGAGGGCCATGATCTGGTGGTGTACCAGCCGTATCTGCAGGGCAACAAGGATCTGACCCTCGTGTCCGAGCCCATGACTCGCGGGCGGATCGTCGCCGGTCTGAGCTCCAGCCTATTGGTTCGACGCTCGATCGCCGCCGGGCTGGGGGTAGGAGAAATTCCGGTCTACATGGGCGAACGTGATGGACTGGTCAGGCTGTGGCCGGCGCGCACGCGTCCGTTGCCTTATGAAGTGTGGCTGGTGACCCATGCCGATTTGCGCCACACCGCGCGGGTCAGAGCGGTGATCGAGCACATTGTCGAAGCGTTTGTGCTGGAAAACGAATAGTCGTTCTGCCAATGAAAAACGGCCTTCACTGAAGGCCGTTTTTAGTCAGCGCTGAAACCTTTGCCTCATGGCATTTCCGGCAACTCCTGAGGCCGCAGGTCAAACACCAGGACTTCGGCATCCTGGCCATTGCTCAGGGTCAGCGCCTGTTCTTCACGAACCCTTACGCCGTCGCCTTCCTTCAACTGCATGCCGTTCAGTTCAACGCTGCCGCGAGCAACGTGCACATAGGCGTAACGGTTGGCAGGCAGCTTGAGGGTGGCACTTTCCTCGCCATCGAACAGCCCGGCATACACCCGCGCATCCTGGCGTACTTTCAGCGAGCCGTGGCTGCCTTCGGGCGAAATGATCAGTTGCAGGCGACCGCGTTTTTTCTGTTCGCTGAAGTGCTCTTGCTGGTAGCGCGGTTTGGCGCCGCTGACGTCCGGCACGATCCAGATCTGCAGGAAGTGCACAGGCTTGCTCGCCGAGTGGTTGAACTCGCTGTGGGCCACGCCGCTGCCGGCGCTCATCAGTTGCACATCGCCGGGGCGGATCACCGAACCGGTGCCGAGGGTGTCCTTGTGTTCCAGCGCACCTTCGAGC
The DNA here is from genome assembly GCF_021603585.1 of Pseudomonas sputi. GTDB lineage: Bacteria > Pseudomonadota > Gammaproteobacteria > Pseudomonadales > Pseudomonadaceae > Aquipseudomonas > Aquipseudomonas sputi. The sequence continues at coordinate 209,050 of NZ_BQHI01000009.1, forward strand.
ACATAGGAGAAAATCTCCATGTCGCGGTGCGGGTGCTGGCCGAAGCCTTTGCCGGCGGCGACACGGTCATCGTTGATCACCAGCAGATCGGAGAAACCCTGTTCACGCGGGTCACGGTAGCTGGCAAAGGAAAAGGTGTGGAACGACTTCAACCAGCCATGATTGGCCAGACCACGGTCGGAAGCTTTACGAAGGGTCAGCATGATGAAATCTCCTTTCAGGACGTTGATTCGTCCGAGTGAGGAGAAGGTTACTGGTTACCCTGCGGTGCAATAAGTAGATAAAAATTGAAATACTGTCTCTACTGAGTTGACAGTTGTGTACGCTGGCTCACGCATTCTTTTTCAACGGATCGCCGTATCCGGCCATAATGCGCAGACTTATGATTCCACATGGATTTTGGTGATGCCCCCATGAAGACCGTGGCAATGGTGCTGTTTCCGGATTTTCTGCTGCTCGACATGGCCGGGCCGCTGGAGGTCTTTTCGGTTGCCAACCGCTACCTGAAACCGCAAGACCACTATCATCTGACCACCTTGGGCACCGAGCGCGAGCCGGTGCGTGCATCCAATGGCGTCCTTGTGCACACCGATCGGCATATCGACGAAGCCGATGAGCGCTACGACTTGCTGCTGGTGCCGGGCGGCCCTGGCGCCTACAACGAAAAACATCCGCCGTTGCTCGCCTGGCTGCGAGGCGCGGTGGCGCGTGCCGGGCAATACGGCTCGATCTGTACCGGCGCCTTCGTGCTGGGGCACGCCGGTTTGCTCGACGGCTATCGTGTGACTACCCACTGGAATTACACCGAACGCTTGATCAAGGGCTTTCCGAAGGCAAACGTCGCGACCGATCAGATTTTTATCGAAGATCGCAACCTGATCACCTCCGGAGGCGTCACGGCCGGTATCGATATGGCGTTGGCGGTGGTGGCCCGCGATCATGGCAAAAAGATTGCCCAGGACGTGGCCAAGGTGCTGCTGGTGGTCATGAAGCGTCAGGGCGGGCAGGCGCAGTTCAGCCCGTTGATGGCAGCGGTCGCGCCCCAGGAAACGCCGATTACCCGGGTGCAGAACCATGTGCTGGAGCATCTTGAAGAAGCGTTTACCGTGGAGCGCATGGCAGGGCTTGCGAACATGAGTGCACGGCATTTTGCCCGGGTGTTCGCTCGCGAGGTCAACATGACGCCCATGGAATTTTTGCAAAGTGCGCGCATTGATTGCGCGCGCAACCTGCTGGAAACCAGCGATCTGCCGCTCAAGACCGTGGCCTACAAAAGCGGTTTCGGCAGCGTGCGGCACATGCGGTTTCTGTTCGGCGAAAAACTCGGGCTGACCCCCACGCAGTATCGCGAACAGTTCAACTAGAGCGGTTCTGTCCGTTCCGGGCATCCGGATGTCCGTGCTGGACCCCGCGTGGTGGTTGTACCGTCATCGAGGCCTGCGAAGATAACGGACATGACCAGCCTCAACGAATTGAACGCGGCGTCGGTCCTGCGTTTCGGGCCGTACGCCTTCCATTTGCGCCAGCGGCTGATCCTCGAAGGGGATCGGCAATTGCGCATGGGCGGTCGTGCGTTGGACATTCTGCAAGTGCTGGTCGAACATGCCGGCCAGGTCGTCAGCAAAGAGCAGTTGATCGCGCTGGTGTGGCCGACGTCGGTGGTCGAGGACATCAACCTGCGGGTGCACATTGCCGCATTGCGCCGGGCCCTCGGCGACGGCGAAAACGGTCAGCGCTACATCGTCAATGTGCCGCAGTGCGGGTACAGCTTCGTGGCGCCGGTGCAGGGCGACAGCGTCGCCCAAGTGGTATTCGAAAACCTGCAAGCCCCCCAACACAATTTGCCTGCACGACTGACGCCGGTCACCGGGCGCGATTCACTGGTCGGCGGTCTGGTGCGGCAACTTCCTCTGTCTCGGCTCCTGACGGTGACGGGGCCCGCCGGTGTCGGCAAGAGCACCGTGGCCCTGCGCGCAGCGGAACTGCTGCTGCAACATTTTCGTGACGGCGTGTGGCAGGTGGATCTGTCGCTGGTCGGCGAAGACATCCCGCTCCTCGATCACCTGCTCAAAACCCTCGACACTGATTTCCCCACATTGGCCGCGCGCCACGCCTTGCTGGTGCTGGACAATTGCGAACACCTGCATCAAGCCTGCCGGGGGCTGCTGCAAACGCTGCTCGACGCAGCGCCGCGTCTGTCCATTCTTGCCACCAGCCGCGAACCGTTGAACCTCGGTCTGGAAGTCCTCCAGCCACTGCCGCCCCTGACCCTGCCCAAAACCTCGGCGCTCAACAGTGTCGACGAAGTCATGGGCTATTCGGCGGTGCAGCTGTTTGTCAGTCGCGCCCGCGCGCGTCAACACGGTTTCTGTCTGCGTGAGCAGGATCTGGAAACGGTGCGCGATATCTGTCGGCGGCTCGACGGTCTGCCGCTGGCGATCGAACTGGCGGCAGCGCAGATCGATGCGCTGGCGCTGGTCGGCTTGCAGGCGCAACTGCACAACGGGTTGCAAGTCTTGAGTCATGGGCGGCGCACCGCCGTGCCACGCCATCAGTCGATGAAGGCCGCGCTGGACTGGAGCTACCAGCGCTTGAGCGAGCAGGAACAACGCGTGCTGCAACGCTTGTCGGTATTCAAGATGGCATTCACCCTCGACGCCGCCATCGGTGTGATCAGTTGCGTGCAACTGCCACCCTCGACCCTGGTGGCAGTCGTTGAGCAGTTGGCGGTCAAATCGTTACTGACAACGGACCGATCCAGCGGAACGCTGCGCTATCGAATGCTCAACATTACGCGCCGCTATGCCCGCGAACAGCTGGAGCAGGGCGGCGAACTCACTGATGTCGAGCGTCGGCACGCGCGTTACCTGGGCCGTACAGGGCCAGCCTCAAGCGGCCGACTGATCTCGCAGTTCGTCGAGCAATAAACGCACTTTGCGCAAGTCCGGGGTGGCATGACCTTCGGTGAAGCGCTGGTAGATCGGTGTCAGCAATTCGAGTGCCTGGCGATAACGCGACTGGCGCTGCCACAACCGAGCCAGCGACGTCGCACTGCGCAGTTCCCAGGCCAAAGCGCCTTGAGTCCGCGCAATCTCAAGGGACTGCTGCAGGGCGCGTTCGGCCGTGTCATGGCAGGGCGACTCAGACGCGAGCAAACACTCGGCCCGGGCCCGCAGAATTTCCGCGGAACTCCATCCGGCCGCGCCACTTTGTGCGCGCTCCAGCAAAACATCATCAACGAACCCCGGATCCAGCGTGACCATGATTTCCCTGACCAGACCGCTGTCGGCAGGCGGGATGGCGGTGGCTTTGTCGGCGTCGATCACCTGCGCATAGTGCCGTGCCCATGTATAGAACAGCAGCACCGAGTGCTTCTGCGCCTGTTCAAGCAACAGTTGCAGCAGCGCGCGGGCATTCTGGACGTCGCCGTTGTAATGGGCGATCAGGCATGACGCGAGTGCCAGGGTGTAGCAGATCGAGGTGCCGTGGTTGATCTGCACCGCTATATCCAGCGCCTGTCGCGCGGTACGCCAGGCTTGCTCGGGAAAACCTTGCAACCACAACACCCGGGCGAGGACGGTCAGCGAGGCAACGCTCTGGTCGTATTGCACGCCGAAACCGTGAGTGAAGCGATTGAGGTGGCCGCTGTGAGCCATGCGCTGAAGGACTTCTTCGGCATGGATCCGTGCCTGATGCTGGTCGCCGGCGTAATGCAGCGCGAGTACTCGCAAGCGGTGGGTACTCAGGGACAACTGCGCATCGCCGTGTACACCCAGGCTCTCGAATTGCTCGCTCTGCTCCAGCGCCATTTGGTAATGCCCGCAACTGAGGTTGACCGCCATGTGCCCCGACACGGCGCGCAACTGGCCGGCCCTGTCGTCGTGCCGTTGCGCCAGCTGGCGAGCGCTGACGAAGGCTTCGATGGTTTCCGGCGTGCCGCCCCAGGTGTGGTAGCAGGCGCTGCCGAGGGCCAGTTTCAAGGCGATTTCCAGTCGCGGGCAAGGCTCGTCGGATGACGCCAGCAACGCCAGTGCCCGGCGCACATGCACGCCGTACTCCTTGAGCAGGGACAGTTCCTGCCACAACGGTGCCGAGGTCGCCGTCAGGCTGACGCCGAGCGCGCGCGAGCCTTCGTCATTCAGCGTCCACTCAAGCGCCGCGCGCAAGTCTTCGAGGCCGCGGGCGTAGCGCTCGATCCAGACTTCGGTCGGCGTGTTTTCCCAATCGGCCTGGGCCTGATGCATCAGCGCCAGGCTGCGTTCGGCATGGCGTTCGCGGGTTTCGCCGAGTTCGCCGGCCTGGTCGAGTTTTTCCAGTGCATAGCGGCGGGTAGTGTCGAGCAGGCGATAGAACACCTCTTCATCGCCGATCTCGACGTTGAGCAGCGACTTGGCGACCAGTTGCGTGATCGAGGCGAAGACTTCGTTGGGCTCGATGTGCTGGCCGACGATAACCGCTGCCGCAGATTCCAGCGTGAATGCGCCACGGAACACACCCAGTCGGCGCAGACCGGTCTGTTCGCAGGCGTTGAGCAGGTTGAAGCTCCAGTCCAGTGTTGCGCGCAAGGTTTCATGCCGGCCAAGGCGAGTCTGATTGCCCGTCGGCAAATGTCCTTGAAGCTGCTTCAGCAAACCTTCCAGTCCAAGGCCTGCCACTTGCGCGGCCGCCAGTTCCAGTGCCAGCGGGATGCCATCCAGCCGCCGACAGATTTCAATGATCGAGGGCAGGTCAGCATTGCCTGGCTCAAAGTGTTCATGAGCTGCCATCGCCCGTTCGACGAACAGTTGCAGCGCCGAAAATCCCATCGCCTGATCGCGGTCCAGCACCGCAATCGGTGGTGGGCAATCGAGGGACTCCAGACGCTGCACATACTCGCCCTCGGCGCGCAGGCTTTCGCGGCTGGTGGCCAGAATGTGCACCTGCGGCGCGCCACGCAGGATACATTCGCTGAGCAATGCCACGGCGTCGATCAAGTGCTCGCAGTTATCGATCACCAGCAGCATCTGCCGCTCGCGCAGGCTGTTGATCAGACAGGCCATCGGCTCGCTGTCATGCAGCGAAAGATCCAGCAGGGTGGCCAGGTGCGAGCAGATCGAACCCGGATCGTTGAGCGGTGCCAGATCCAGCAGCCGAATACCGTCGCGATAGCGGCCGATCAATTGTTCGGCGACCCGCAGGGCCACGGTGGTCTTGCCGATGCCGCCGGGGCCGACCAGGGTGATGCAGCGCTGGCGCGGCAGTTGCGTCATCAGGCTGTCGACCACCGACTGGCGACCGATCATCCGCGTGCGCCGCAATGGCAGGTTATGTCGGCCGAGGTGGGTGGCGGCGGGGCGTTGTTCGATGGATTGCAGCACGACCGGCGCGACGAAACTGTAACCACGCTGCGCCACCGTGACGATGTAGCGCTGACCGGCCTGACCATCGCCGAGGGCCTTGCGCAGGGCGGCCATGTGCACCCGCAGATTGATGTCTTCCACCACGCTGTCCGGCCAGACCCCGGCGATCAATTGCTGCTTGCTCACGACCTCGCCGGCGTTGGCCAGCAGGATCAGTAGAATGTCCATGGCGCGCCGGCCCAGGCGCAAAGGCTGGTCGCCTTCAAGTACCAGCCGCTGGCCGGGGTGGATCCGATAGGGGCCGAAACCGATGGCCTGATTCGGGGAAAGACTCAACCGCTCACTCCTGCAACGTTTTTTAGGGTCCTGGTCCGTCGGGGTGAAGCGTTCGTGACGGGCAGGGCGCAGAGCGGCTTGAGGGGCAGGCAAGCCGTCTGATCCGCAGTATCCGGACATATTCCTCAGGATTTGTCGCCAGCGCAACTTGCGCGCCACGCCCAGGCCCTTGCATCGCTCGGCATTCAGTACCGTCACCACTGTATTCAAGGGCCAGAACCCGTGGCGGTTTGCCCGACAGTCGGAAAAAATTAACAACGATTAACTCGTCCGCGCCGGCTCCAGAGCCAAAACTCCGAGTCAACGGAATGCATACGTCCGGAGGACGCTGCGATGAGCAAGGTGGTGGTGGTCTATCACAGTGGCTACGGGCACACCCGCGTCATTGCCCAGGCGGTGGCCCAAGGTGTGGAGCGCCACGTGGGCAGCACCTGCCTGTTGCTGGCGGTGGAGGAGGTGGACGCCCACTGGAACGACCTGCACCGCGCCGACGCCATCATCTTCGGCGCGCCGACCTACATGGGCAGCGCCTCGGCGGCGTTCAAGCAATTCATGGAGGCCACGGCCTCGTTCTACCTCGCCCGGCCATGGCGCGACAAACTCGCGGCGGGCTTCACCAATTCCGGCAGCCTGTGTGGCGACAAGCTCAATACCTTGCTGCAAATGGCCGTGTTCGCCGCTCAGCATTCGATGATCTGGGTCGGGCTCGATCTGTTGCCGGCGCGCGCGCGCGCTGGTGTTTTCGACGGCCAGTTGAATCGCCTCGGCAGCTCCCTCGGCGCCATGTCCCAATCCTGCGTCGAACAACCGCCCGAACAGGCACCTCCTCTGGAAGACCAACAAACCGCCGCACACCTGGGCGAGCGGGTGGCGCGACTGGCTCAGCGGATGGCTCGGGAGTGAAACCGCCTCAGCGGTTTTTCATGACCTGACAACGCCATGCAAACGGATTGATCCCTTCGCTGCGGGTGAAGATGTGGCAGAAGTGCGCCTGATCGCAGAAGCCGCATTCCAGGCTGATCTGCGTGAGGCTGTGATTGGTCTGCTGGATCAACATTTTGGCCCGGGCAATGCGCTGAGTGCGGATCCAGTCTTGCGGCGAATACCCGGTACTGCATTTGAACGCCCGGGAAAAATGACTGCGTGACAGTGAGCAGGCGTTGGCCAGTTCGGTGACTTCAAGGCTGTCGCCGAGGCGTTCGAGGATCAGTTGTTTCACCAGCCTCTCGCGCTGCGGGCTGAGGCCGCCGGTGCTGGTCTTGCGGGGTTCGCTGGCAGGGGCGAGGGCGACGGTTTGCTGTGAGTGAGCCATGGCCTAGGTCCGTGTCGGGGGGGAACGCACGGTCAGCGCTTTCCCTCAGGTCAAAAAAACAACGCTGCGCAGAGGGATTCATTGTTTGGCGAAGGGCGAGTGCTGACGAGTTAAACGTTGTTAATTCCACCGTCGGCGCCAACTCAGCACACCGCTGCAAGTCCCCATGACAGGAACCGGGCAGGATGACGACGATTGGGGGGCGGGCCATAAGGGCCGCAGAATCGGGCGCGGGCGAGGGGATACAGATGAAAGGTTTGTTCAACGGCGTTATCGCCATGGCGTTGGTCGGTGCAATGTCCAGCGCCATGGCGCAGGCACCGCAGGTCGGCACCCAGGCGCCGGGTTATTTCCGATTGGCGCTGGGCGACTACGAGGTGACGGCGCTGTTCGATGGCTACAACGATTTGTCGCCGAAGCTGTTGCAGGGCATGAGTCAGAGCCAGATTCGCGCGCTGTTGGCCCGTCGCTCGATTGAAACGCCGGGCGTGCAGACTGCGTTCAATGCGTTCCTGGTCAACACCGGCAAACAACTGATTCTTGTGGATACCGGCGCGGGCCAGTGCATCGGCGCCACCGCCGGCCAGCTCTCGGCGAACATGCAGGCAGCGGGTTACAAGCCTGAGCAGGTCGACGCGATTCTGCTGACGCACCTGCACCTGGATCACGTCTGTGGGCTGGTCGATGGCCAGCAACGGCCGATCTTTGCCAATGCCACGGTCTACGCCGCCAAGGCCGAAGCCGATTACTGGCTCGATCCGCAGGCCGAGGCGAAGGCGCCAGCCGGTGCCCGGGAGTTCTTCAAGATCGCCCAGGAGTCCACTGCGCCTTACGTGGCGGTCGGGCGCTTCAAGACGTTCGCAGAGGGCCAGTCGCCGTTGCCGGGAGTGGTCGAAGCCACGCTGGAAGCCGGGCACACGCCGGGCAGTACCACCTACCGCTTCACTTCGCAGAACCAGAGCATCGTGTTCATGGGAGACCTGGTGCACAACCTGGCGGTGCAGTTCGAGCATCCGGAGGTGTCGATCCGCTTCGACGTCAACGGTCAGCAAGCGATCAAGAGCCGTAACGCCGTGTTCAGCGCAGCGGCGGCCAGCAAGACCTGGGTCACGGCTGCGCACTTGCCGTTCCCTGGGATCGGCCACATCACGGCGGTCGACAAGCACTTCCAGTGGGTGCCGGTCGAATACGGCCCGTACAAACGCGCGGCCAACGTGCCGCTGATCGAGTAAAGTGCCACCCTTTCACGTCAGGCTCAAACAAGGAAAACGTGCCCCATGAACCGTAACGATCTGCGTCGCGTCGACATGAACCTGCTGGTGATTTTCGAAGCGCTGATGTTCGAAAAGAACCTGACCCGCGTCGCCGAAAAACTGTTCATGGGCCAGCCGGCGGTGAGCGCGGCGCTGGGCCGTTTGCGCGATCTGTTCGACGACCCGCTGTTGCTGCGCAATGGCCGGGGCATGGAACCGACGGCGCGGGCGCTGGCGATTCTGCGGGAACTGCAACCGGCGATGGACGTGATTTCCGGCGCAGTCAGCCGGGCCAAGGAGTTCGATCCGGCCACCAGTTGCGACGTGTTTCGCATCGGCTTGTCGGACGATGCCGAATTCGGTCTGTTCCCGCCGCTGCTGCGTCAGTTGCAGGAAGAGGCGCCGGGGATTGTCGTGGTGGTACGTCGCGCCAATTACCTGCTGATGCCGACATTGCTGGCTTCCGGGGAAATCTCCGTCGGCGTGAGTTACACCACCGATCTGCCGGCCAACGCCAAGCGCAAGAAACTGCGCGATATTCCCTGCAAGGTCTTGCGTGGCGATAACCGTCCAGGTCCGCTGACCCTCGACGAATACTGCGAGCGACCTCACGCGATGGTGTCGTTCTCGGGTGACCTGAGCGGCAACATCGATGTGGATCTGGCCAAGGTCGGCCGCAGCCGCCGCGTGGTGCTCGGTGTGCCGCAGTTCAGCGGCTTGCGCGCGCTGCTGGCGGGCACCGAGATGATCGCGACCGTGCCGGATTATGCGGCATGTGCCTTGGTCGAAGGGTGTGCGTTGCGGGCAGAAGATCCGCCGTTTCCGATTGATGCGGCGCAACTGTCGATGGCGTGGAGCGGGGTGCATGACAACGATCCGGCGGAGAAATGGCTGCGGTCGCGGATCAGTCAGTTCATGTCGGTGTCGCTGGATATTCCGGTGATCTAGTCATTCCGGTTGCAAGGCAAACGGCCTGCGGGCCGTTTTTTTCCATCCATATCACTTTGACCATTCGTCTTAAACCCACGTCAACCTGTAATTTCTGACAGTAGCCAACCCCGCCAAAGCGCCGCTCAATACCGCCATCACCTGCCACTCGAGCGGAGTTCGCGCCCATGACTGTCAATAACCCCACTGCCGCCACACCGAAGGTGCTCAAGGAACTCGACGTTCCAGGTCGCACCGCGCCCGTGTCGCAAGCTCCGTTAATCTGGGGTCTGGGCATTGCAGCCGTGCGGGACAACTTCCCCAAACAAGGCCTGCTGTGCCGCGCCGGGCCGTGGGGAGTCATGAGCCGGGGCGACAAGCTGGTGATCTCCCTGGGCGGGCAATCGGTATTCAACAAAACCGTCGAGGCTCATGAAGTCGACAAGACACTGTCGATGTTCGTGCCCGCTGCCCGTTTCATTGACGGCACGTCCACGCTGGCCTACGCCGTCACCCGCCAGGGCGGAACGGCCGAACCGTCGGAAGTGATGCAGGTGCGGGTCAAACTCACCCGTCCCGGTGGCCATGACAGCGACGAAGGGCCGGGCCACTCGAAACTGAAAATGACCCTCCCCGAGGAGATTCTCAAGGACGGCATCGACAAGGATAACGTCGCCGCCGGCGTGAAGGTCACCATCGGTCCCTCTGGCGACGGGCCAGAACCTTACCCCAACGCAGCGGCCGGTGACGTGATTCAGGTGACGTGGGGCGGGCGGTTCGTGCTCTACGGACCGCTGACCCAGGATGAGGCCGACGGCAAAGTGCCGGTTGTGGTGCACATCAAAGAGG
>NZ_BQHI01000010.1 GCF_021603585.1 Pseudomonas sputi
GATCTGTCCTGAATCTGCCCGCCCTCCCCCAATCCCCGTATAATCGCCCTCTTTTTCCCGAAGGCACCCCGCTCGTGGCAGACAAACGGTACAGCTGCATTGGTTTGTATAACCCCAAATCACCGGAAAACGTCGGTTCGGTGATGCGCGCCGCAGGCTGTTATGGCGTATCGACCGTGTTCTACACCGGCAAGCGCTATGAACGCGCCGCCGACTTCGTCACCGACACCAAGCGCGTGCACTACGACATCCCGCTGATCGGCATCGACGACCTGAAGAAGATCCTGCCGCTCAATTGCGTCCCGGTTGCCGTGGAACTGGTCGACGGCGCCCGCCCGCTGCCCGAATACACCCACCCGGATCGTGCCCTGTACATCTTCGGCCCCGAAGACGGCTCGCTGGATCAGGAGATCCGCGACTGGTGCGAAGACGTCGTGTACATCCCGACCACCGGTTGCATGAACCTCGCCGCCACGGTCAACGTTGTGCTCTACGACCGCATGGCCAAAGGCCTGAACACCCGCTCCGGGCCGAAATTCCGCTGAAACGCCGCACATCCGATGGAACGAGCTGACGGCCTGCGCAGTCAGCTTGTTTATCCATCACTCATTGCCTGGAGAAAGATCATGACCGAGCTCAAACGCGTCGAACGTATCGAATCCACCCCGTTCCAGAGCCGTTCCGAACAGAACGTCGAAGGCTGGGAGCGCATCGGCTCGCTGGCCGGCGGCGTGATCATGGTCGGCAAGGGCCTGCGTCGTGGTGGGGTGTTCGGGCTGATTCAGGTGGCGATTGGCGGCGTGGCCATGGCTCGCGGCATCACCGGGCACAGTTCGGTGAAAAGCCTGCTGGAGAAAAGCCGTCAGGACATGAACAACGTGCGAGCAAAGATCGAGCGGGCCGGTGAAGAGCTGAGCAAGCTCAAGGCCAATGCCGAAGCGGCGACCAACACCGCCACGGTGACCGGCAATGATTCGGTGAAATCGCCGAAAGCCGGGGTTTGACCGCTACCGAAGTAAGGCGGTATCGAGGACCAGAGACGACTCGCCGAGAATGCTTTCGGCGAGTTGCACGAACTCTTTGGTGTCCACCGTCCCCAGATGCATCGCCCCGCGCAGCACATCATCCAGCGAGCGCTTGTTGCGGGTCTTCAGGCGAATCTCGCCATCCAGTTCCTGTAACAGCAGCACCGCTTTCGACACCTGCGCCGGACTGATCTGTTCGCCGCGCAGGGTCGTGACTGTCTGGCTGTCCTTCGCCAGTTTCGCCTGCAAACTCTGATAACGCTCGTCGCTCATGCCGCCCGCACGGCGCACCAGTTCAATGGCGTAATACTCGGCGAACCCTTCGCTGATCCAGTCGCTGCGCTGTTCGTCGTTGATCCGCCCGAACACCTGTGCCAGCTCGCGCACCAGAGCACTGCTGCCGCTTTCGCTGACCAGCGGCAACCGCGTGTTGAGGTAGATCGACTCCCGCGCCGCCAGGCTGCCACGCCACATCGGGTCGTTGGCGCCGACGATCAACAGTTTGCTCGGATGGCGGGGAAACACCGCCTGCACCTGCGGCCAGACGAACGTCAGCAGCGTCAGCACGTCCATCCGGCGCATACCCTGCCCCTGCGGCGAGGCCACGGTGACCTCGGTTTCGCCCAGCCGGGTGCGGCGGCTGCCGAGGTGGCCGGCGAGCATCCAGCCAGTCGGGCGGTCGAACAGGCGTGACGGATTATCGATGCGGAATGTGTTCTTGCCGATGCGCGGCCAGGCGGTTTCGACGCTTTTCCAACCGTCGGGCAATTGGACGTGCAGGCGCGCGATCAACTCAATGCCGTCCTGTTGATCGAGCTTGGCCGGCGGCACCAGTTCATCGCCGCGCATCAACGCCCAGGTCGGCGTCATGCGCGTGTCGAAGCTGCCGTTCTTGCGGCCGTGGCTGATGCGCACGCGGTAGGTCAGGCTGGCTTTGTCCGCCGCTGGTCGCCAGATCCCGCGCGCCGGTTTGCCCGGTGTCAGTTGCCACTGGCCGTCGGCCTTGAACTCGCTGTAGTGGCTGCCATCGCCAAGATCGAAATCCAGACTGCGCACCGCTTCGCCCTTGGCAAGGGTCAGGCGCACTTCGGCCTGATCGCTCTGCGGCAGCAGGCGTACCTGATAATCCAGATCGACTTTCTTTGCCGCCCACACCGGCGCACTGAGCGCCAGCAGCGTGACGATCAGCGTCCGGCGCAATCCCGTCGCCATGCCTGCTCCTTGGTGAGTCGTTAACCTGCGCGGAAAATCAGGTGATCTTCCCAGTCGTCTTCCGGCACGCTGCCTTCGGCGAGCATGCGCCCTGACTGGGAGATCCGTTCGTGGTGCACCGCGTCGCGATCACCGCAGACCAGGTGATGCCACAGCGGCAGGTCCTTGCCTTCGCTGACCAGCCGATAACCGCAGGTCGGCGGCAGCCATTTGAACGCTTCGGCCTGGCCCGGGGTGAGCTGGATGCAGTCCGGGACAAACTGCATGCGGTTCGGGTAATCGCTGCACTGACAGGTCTTGAGGTCCAGCAGTTTGCAGGCGATGCGCGTGTAATAGACGCTGTTGTCTTCTTCATCCTCGAGCTTTTGCAGGCAGCACAGGCCGCAGCCGTCGCACAGCGATTCCCATTCCTCGTGATCGAGTTGATCGAGGGTTTTGCGCATCCAGAACGGTTCGACTTTGGCGGCCATGGCTCAAGCATCAACATCAGGTGGTGAAAAAGCCGCCAGTCTAGTGCCCAAGGCCCTGTGTTCCAAGCGCCGGCGACTGCCGGTTGTGCAGGGCTTGTCAGTTTTTGCGCGGCCAAGTAGCTTTGCCGGTCACACCAGGCCTTTGCCGGATGCCATTAACGCTCGACCGCGTCGCACCCGGTGAACGGCAGGCTTGCGCCACAACCCCATCGTTCAGCCCAACTGATCCCGCCGGGTTTCGCTTCCAACCTGTCCTCAAACGTAGCAAGGAATCTTTCGATGAGTGCCAACCCTCGCGTTGCCGAATACGCCATTCACCCGCAGTTCACCGATCGCTGGTCGCCCCGCGCCTTCACCGGCGAAGCGATCCCGGAAGAAACCCTGCTGAGCTTCTTCGAAGCCGCACGCTGGGCGCCGTCGGCGTACAACTCGCAGCCATGGCGCTTTCTCTACGCCCGGCGCGACACGCCGAACTGGGAGCGTTTCCTGGGCCTGCTCAATGAATTCAACCGCAGTTGGGCACAGCACGCATCGGCGCTGGTGATCGTGATTTCAAAAACCACCTTCACCGCACCGGGCGCCACCGAAGAAACCCCGGCGCTGTGGCACACCTTCGACACCGGTTCGGCCTGGGGCCATCTGGCGCTGCAAGCGAGCCTGAGCGGCTGGCACACCCACGGCATGGCCGGCTTCGATCAGGAGCTGACCCGCAAGGAGCTGAACATTCCAGAAGGCTATGCGTTGCACGCCGCCGTTGCGGTGGGCAAGCTGGGTGACAAGGCCACCCTGGCGGATTACCTGCAAGCACGAGAAGTACCGAGCCCGCGTCGTCCGCTGAGCGAACTGGCGGCTGAAGGCGACTTCACCCTCTAAGCCCCTTTTGATGATCGTTCCCACGCAGAGCGTGGGAACGATCTCTATAGTCAGTAACCGCGTGCGAAATCCACTTCCCCACGCAACGCTTCACCCGCCTGATACGCGCGCAAGTTATCCAGAAACAACTGCACCATCATCGGCGGCGAGGTCGGCGCCGAGCTGTGCCCGGTCAGCAGCAAGCCCCACGCGGTCCAGAACGGATGCCGTTGCGGCAGCGGTTCCTGACGGCAGACGTCGATCACCGCGCCGGCCAGATGGCCTTCTTTCAACGCCTCGACCAGATCCGCATCGACCACCGCCACACCGCGTCCGGCGTTGATGAACAACCCGGTCGGCTTGAATTGCTTGAACAGCGCAGCGTCGTAGATGTCGTGGGTGTGCTCGGTGTTGGGCAGCAGGTTGACCACGTAATCCGCTTCGCCCACCAGCCGTGGCAAGTCCGCCATCGAACCGACTTCGACAAACGGCGCCTGTTCGCGGGCGCTGCTGGCGATGCCGTACAACTCGACGCCGAACGGCAGCAGGAACTGCGCCACGCTCTGGCCGATGTCGCCGGTGCCGACGATCAGCACTTTGCGTCCGACCAGGCTCTGGCCGGTGCGGTTGTCCCATTTGCGCTCGACCTGGCTGACCAGCCGCGCCAGCACTTCGCGCTCGTGGCCGAGCATGTAGGTCAACACGTATTCAGCCATCACCTGGCCGAAAATCCCGACCGCCCGGGTCAGGCGGTAATCGCGGCGCAAACCGTCGGCCAGCAGCGGTGTGATGCCGGCCCAGGTCGATTGCAGCCATTGTGGCTGGTGGCCCTGACGCAACAGGGTCGCCAGCAGATCCGGCTGGCCCAGCCACACCGGGCAATCGACGGCCTGGCGGGCCAGCTCGGCGGAGTCGCCGCTGGTCAGCACTTCAAGCTCCGGGGCCGCCTGACTCAGCAGTCGGGCGTATTTCGCGTGGTCGTGTTCAGCAATCAGAACGCGCATTTTCAAACCTTTCGCAAACCGTGCAGGCGGCCGCCCACTTCGTGGCAGCCGTCGCCGTAAAAACCGTTCCAGGGGTAACAAGAGGCCCAGGACAGGGCCTCGCAGGTCAGACCGGGTCGTTGCGTCGCAGCAACTCTTCGGGCAAGTGCTCGATGTACTCTTCCTCGGCCGGTGGCATTTGCAGGTGATAGCCCTGCTTCTCGAGGTTTTCCAGGACCACGGCGATGTCTTCACTGGCCAGCTTGCGCTCGGGCGTCAGCACCAGATCGAAGGAATGCTTCGCCTTGCCGAACGCCGCCATCAGACCTTCCGGCACGCGCTCCAGCGCATCGCTCTTGAGCACGTACAGGTACATGCCGCTTTTCTTCGAACTTTGATAAATGGAACAAATACGTTTCAAGGCTGTTCTCCGGCGGTGGCCAGGCTGTCGAGCAGCTTCTGGCCCATCAATTCGCGGCGCCAGCCACGCAGCGAATCAGGCAATTGGTAAGGGCCCTCGGGGAAGCCGCTTTTGACCAGGGCTTCGAGCGTTTTCTTGCGCAGCATCAGTTCCGGCGCGATGCCCAGACGTTCAGCTTCAGCCTGACCGAGCGCGCGCAGCTGTTTGATCAGCGCGGCGGCTTCGATCGGCAATGGCTCCGGCACAGCTGGCGGCCATTGATCAGGCCCCACACTGCCAGAGCGCTTGATCAGATCAAGCAGAAACTCGCCGTCCTGACGCACGGTACGCGGGTGCATGTCTTCGATCTTGCCCAGCGCGCTGAGGTTGTCCGGTTGGGTCCGGGCCAGCGGCCACAGCGAGTGTTCACGGACGATGCGATTGCGCGGCAGATCGCGGGCGCGGGCTTCGCGCTCACGCCAGGCGCACAGTTCGCGCAGTACAGCCAGCTGGGCGCGGGACAGTTTCCACGCCAGTTTGGCCTCGCGATAGACCTCGTACGGATCGGTTTCGCGGCGCAGGTTGGCGACCAGTTCGGCGCCGTCCTCCAGCACCCAGGCGAATTTGTCGTCGGACAGTTTCGGACGCAGTTGTACGAAAACCTCCGCCAGATGCACGGCGTCTTCGGCGGCATAGCTGATTTGCGTGTCGGACAACGGACGCTGCAACCAGTCGGAACGGGTTTCGCCCTTGGGCAGTTCGATGCCAAGCACTTCCTGCACCAGACGCGAATAGCCCATCGAAAACCCGAGGTTCAGGTAGGCAGCGGCCAGTTGGGTGTCGAACAGCGGCGCCGGCAGGCTGCCGGTCAGGCGCAGCAGGACTTCAAGGTCTTCGCTGCAGGCGTGCAGGACTTTGAGCACCGCCGGGTTTTCGAGCAACGCAGCCAAGGGTTGCCAGGCGTTGATGGTCAGCGGGTCGATCAGGTAGGCGCGTTTGCCGTCGCCGACCTGCAAGAGGCCGGCAATCGGGTAGAAGGTGTCGACCCGCATGAATTCGGTGTCGAGGGCAACGAACGGCAGCTGCTGCCACTCGGCGCAAAACTGCGCGAGGCTATCGTTGTCGCGAATCCAGTGAATATCGATGGCCACACGGCTCTCCCTTCAAGAATGGCGCGCAGTATATATCGCCACCGGCGCTTTCCGCGCCTCTACAGGGCAAGAGCTTGATGAAATCTCCTGCCTGAGGGAAAGAATAGTCTTACAGAGTGAGTCTGCCGGCTCACTCCTTGGCCAACACCCCGTCGATCACCGCGCCCCGGCAACCGGCAAACAGGTCGAGATCCTGCTGGTAGACCTTGCTCTGCACTTCCAGCAAACCGAGCATCGAGTGGAACAGGTTGTCCTGGCTCAGCGGCTTGTCGCGGCTCATTTGCAGGCAATGGGTGTCGACCGAGTAGGACTTCTGATAGCTGTCGGAGAACCAGGCCAGCATCGCTACGTGTTTTTGCTGCTCCGGCGCCAGCATGTACGGCGTGCCGTGGAGGAACAGGTTGTACTCGCCCAGGGATTCGCCGTGGTCGGACAGGTAAAGCATGGCGGTATCGACCTTGTCCTGATTGCTGCGCAACACATCGATCAGGCTCGACAGCACATGGTCGGTGTACACCAGCGTATTGTCGTAGCCGTTGACGATGCTCTCGCGGCTGCAATTGTTCAGTGCGTTGCTTTCACACACCGGGGTGAAGTGTTCGTATTCCTTTGGATAACGCTTGAAATACTCCGGCCCGTGGCTACCCATCTGGTGCAGGACCAACACGGTGTCCTTGTCCAGGTGATCGATAAAGCTTTGCAGGCCTTGCAAGAGGATTTCGTCGCGGCATTCGCTGTTGGCGCACAGTGCCGGGTCTTTCAGATTGCTGACATCCTGCAGGGTGACGCGATCGCAGGTGCCCTTGCAGCCGGACTGATTGTCGCGCCAGATCACGTCGATCCCGGCACGCTTGAGCACGTCCAGCAGCCCTTCCTCATTCTTCGCCTTGCTGGCGTCGTAATCCTTGCGGCCCATGTTGGAGAACATGCACGGCACCGACACGGCGGTTTCCGTACCGCAGGAATGCACGTCGGTAAAGGCGATCAGGCCGGCTTCCTTGTCCAGTGTCGGCGTGGTGTCGCGGTCATAACCGAGGATGCCGAAGTTTTCCGCCCGGGCACTTTCCCCCACCACCAGCACCGTCAGGGATTTGCGCGGATGGTTCTGCACGGCGGCGTTGCGCTGGGCGTCTTCACCGATCGTGACGAACGGTTGCTGCGCCGAAGCTACTTGCTCACGCAGATAACCGGCCGAGGCGCCAATGTAGTTGCTCGGCACCAGCATCAGGCGAATTTCATGGTGATTGCGAAACAGCGAGGACAAACCCTGATAGTTGGCTAACGCCACGCCGCCAATAACCGCGACCGACGCGACACTTACTACAACTTTACTTAACAACTCGCGATGCCAGCGACGATAGTTGACTGGAACTTTCCATAACAACCACGACGGCAAGACACCCAGAAACACGATATAAGCGAACAACTTCAAAGACAGCAGATCGCGAACTTCCGTGGCATTGGTTTCAGCAAAATTGCGAAACATGCCGGCATCGATCATGACCCCGTATTGGCTCATGAAATAAGCCACGCCGGCACTGACCATGAACAACAACGTCAACACCGGTTTCAATACGGGTCGAAACGCCAGCAACGTCAGCACAATGTTATAGGCCGCGAAGATCATCACCCCGAACGCAATGCGCATGGCAATGCCCTTGCCGTCCGCAGTGGTGATGTCGGACAGGTGTTGCCAGAGCACGAAATTGAATCCGGTCAAAAGAAAGGCGCTGGCAAACAACGTCACCCATTCCGGGCGTACGGCTTTTAACTTGAACATGGCGAGGGGCGATTTCCTTGAAGTAAGTGCCGTCGTCAATTGTGAAAATTTCATTGACTCAGACCACACAAACTTTAAGCAGGCAACCATCAATTTTTTGTGAAAAAGAAGCCAACGATTAGTTGGCTCAAGAAATAACCGTGAAACTTTCGGCGTATTTGAGAATGGTTCAGCTGTGGTTCAGTTGTGGGCGACGAGGTCGCGTATCGAATTTCTCGATAGCGCTTCCGACTTTCTGATTTGCCGCCCCGCTCGCCTGCCCGCCTAATCGACAGCCTCTGGTTCAAAGGTCTGAAGATGGAAAACGTTCGCGCCACTGCCCGCCCCGCCATCTGGCTGATGCTCGGCATCATCCTGGTCGCCCTCAACCTGCGCCCGTCGATGGCGGCGGTCGGGCCCTTGCTCTCGGCCATTCGCGGCGATATAGCGCTGAGTTTCAGCCTCGCAGCGTTGCTGACCCTGCTACCGGTGATGGCGATGGGGCTGGCGATGTTTTTCGGCATGGCGGTCAGCCAGCGCCTCGGTGAACAGCGCACGGTGCTGCTGTCGTTGTTGATCATTGGCGTAGCAACGCTGTCGCGCTTGTTTCTCGACTCGGCCGGCGGATTGATCGCCAGCGCCGTGCTGGCCGGGATCGGCATTGCACTGATCCAGGCCTTGATGCCCGTGCTGATCAAATCGCGGTTTCCCGACAACGTGGCGCTGTGCATGGGCCTTTATGTCACCTCGATCATGGGCGGCGCGGCGCTGGCCGCTTCGTTCGCACCGTGGGTGCTGATGCAGACCGGCAACTGGCGGGCGGGTCTGGCGGTCTGGGCGGTTCTGGCACTGCTCGCCATTCCTGTGTGGTGGACAACCCGCGCCACGGCGCCGGACACCAACCAGGCCGCTGTCAGAAAAGAATCCTTCTTCACGAATTCCCGCGCCTGGCTGCTGGCAATCTTCTTCGGTCTCGGCACCGCGTCCTACACCTGCGTGCTCGCCTGGCTGGCGCCGTACTACGTGGAAAAGGGCTGGAGCGAACAAAATGCCGGCCTGATGCTGGGTTTTCTGACGGCCATGGAGGTGATTTCCGGGCTGGTGGTGCCCGCCATCGCCAATCGCAGCCGTGACCGACGCCAGGTGCTTGGCGCCCTGCTCAGTCTGATCATCGCCGGATTCCTGGGTCTGATCCTCAGCCCGCAGCACCTGAGCCTGCTGTGGCCCTGCCTGCTCGGGCTGGGCATCGGCGGACTGTTCCCGATGAGTCTCATCGTGTCCCTCGATCACCTCGACGAACCGCAACGTGCCGGCGGGCTGACCGCGTTCGTACAAGGTATCGGCTACCTGATTGCCGGGCTGTCGCCCTTGATGGCCGGACTGGTTCGCGATCGACTGGGCAGCTTCGAGTGGGCGTGGTGGTCACTGACGGCAGTGATGGCGCTGATGCTGCTGATGGTGCTGCGTTTCAACCCGCGGCATTACGCCCGGCACATGGACTGATCAATTCGACCCGTCTGGATAAAGGCTTCTGGCCATCTTTGCCGGGTTTGATTGGGCACGTCGTGTTACTAAAACTTTCTGTCCCACAAGTGACCGTGAAAAGTCCTACAGGGCTTTCTCCTGGCACCATCGTTCCGTTACGATCATGCGCACACGTTTGCGCAGATTCGGCGCAAGGAGCACAGCGAGACAGAACGGATGCTGAACAGTAACTTGCTTAGAAAGCTCGACATGCAGGATCTCATGGTGTTTGTCGCCGTGTATGAGCAAAGCAGCGTCACCGACGTTTCGGAGGCGCTGTTCGTCAGCCAGTCCACCGTCAGTTACTGCCTGAAAAAACTGCGCAACAGCTTCGAAGACGAATTGTTCGTCAACACCCGCACAGGCATGCGCCCGACCTACAAAGCCTGCAGCATGTATGGCCATGTGCAGAAAATCCTCGAAAGCATCAACCTCTGCCACGCCGGCGCCCCGACCTTCGACCCGATGGCGCAACCGGTGACCTTCAACATCTGCGCACCGGAATACTTCGAGCAATTGATTCTGCCGCGAATGTTGAAGCGCTTCGACTTCAATGACTTGCCGGTGATGGTCAACATGCACAAGTTCGAAACCGACGTGCCAGTCGAAGAATTGCGTGATGGCAGTCTCGATCTGGTGATCTGCTTCGGCCCGCACTTCCATCGCAGCCACGCCGACCTGAAATCACGCATGCTGCTGGAAGACGACCTGGTCTGCGTGTTTGACAAACGCGCCACGCCGCTGGAGCCGCGCCTGAGCCTGCAAGCCTTCACCGAACGCCGGCATGTGTTCCCGACACCCTGGACGTCGACCACCAACATGGTCGATGGCTGGCTGGCGCGGCAGGCGCAGAAACGCCAGATCGTCGCCCGCTCCAACAGTTACAGCGCGGCGTTGAAGATGATCACCGGCACCGATTTCATCCTCACCCTGCCCCGGCGGATCCAGCGTTTGCTGACCAACGACGCCGTGTTCAATCACTGCGAGGCGCCGAATGGCCTGCCGGGATTCACCCTCGACATGCAGTGGAGCCACAACGTCGATCAGGACAGCGCCAACCTCTGGCTGCGCGAGCAGATCATCAAGACCTGCGCGGAGCTGGAAGCCGCCTGAGTCCTACACGCCAATGGCGGTCTTGTTGTAGGACCCACGGTCGATGTCGAGCAGTTCCACGCTCAACTGCACCTCGACCCCGGCCGGCCATTCGCACAGTTCCTGCAACACCGCCAGCAGGCTCTGCGACAGTTGCGTCTTGATCTCCGGGGAACGACCGCTGAGCAGCGCCAGCCTTACCGCCACAAAGGCACGCTCGTTCATGGCGGTGCCGACCTTGAAGGTCTCAACCTTGGTCGCACGACTTTTGATATCGAACTCCTGGACGAACTGACCTGACCCCACCAGGGTGTTGTTGAGCCGGATCAACGCCACGTCGGCGTTCAGTTGCGGCAGGTTGGCGGTGTATTCGAGGTGCAGGTGTGGCATATCGGTGCTCCGGTGGTTTGGCACAAAGGCCGTACATATAACACAGCAACGCCTGACTCACGCCAGCGGCGCCATCACCGGTCGCTCACTCATGAATTGCTCCAGCCGCGAACGCAACCAACGCTCGGCCGGGTCACTGTCGACGTGACTGAGCCAGACCATCGACAGGTCGAGGGTCGGGGTCTTGAACGGGAACGGCTCTTTGAACAGCAGCCCGGAAGCGGCCATGGCCTCCGCGGTGTAGTCCGGCAGGCTGGCGATCAGATTGGTGCCGGCCAGCAGCGCCGGCAACGAACTGTACTGCGGCACCGACAACACCACTTGGCGGGTGCGACCGATGTCCGCCAGCCACTCATCGGCATAGCCACTGACATTGGCGGTGTGGGAAACCAGCACATGGGGGCGTGCGCAATATTCATCGAGGGTCAGCGGCGTGTCGGACTTGTCGGCGCGCAGGATGCTCGGCTGGATGTGCCGTAGCAGTTTGCGCTTGGCATTGGCCGGCAGGCCGCGGGTCTGGCTGATGCCGACGGTGATGTCGCCCGCCGCCAGCAAGTCGGGAATCCGCCAGTAATCGGCGTGCTGCACCACGAACACCACGCTCGGCGCCTCCTGGCGCAAGGCGCGCAACAGCGGCGGCAGCAGGCCGAATTCAACGTCGTCCGACAGGCCGATGCGAAAGGTCATGGTGCTGACGGCGGGGTCGAAATCGCGGGTCAGGCTCAGGGCCACCGACAGCGAATCGAGCGCGGGCTTGAGATGACGATAAATGTCTTCGGCGCGGGCGGTCGGCTCCATGCGATGGCCGACGCGGATGAACAACGGGTCATTAAGCATGGTGCGCAGGCGATTGAGCGCCGAGCTGATGGTCGGCTGGCCGAGAAACAGTTTCTCGGCGGCCCGGGTCACGTTGCGTTCGAGCATCAAAGTCTCGAACACTACCATCAGGTTGATGTCGGCCTTGCGTAGTTCATTACGGTTCATCCATTGCCCCCCGATCCCCAGATGGCGGCAGTGTAGAAAGGCCGTGGGGGCGGCGTCCATCGAAACGCTGCGTCATTGCACCGTCAACGTCTTCAGCCCCAGCCCCATGATCCGCGAATCGTCGTTGATACCCAGTTGTCGGGGACTGACGGCATCCGGCAACCGCAATTCGATATCGAGCCGGTCATCGCTCCCGAGGCGCTGACCGAGCTGGGCGCTGATGGGGATTTCCAGGCGATTGCCTTGAAACTGCGTCAAACGGGTTTCCAGTACCTGTTGACCATTCAGACTGACGATCACCCGCTGGCCGGGGTGCCCGGGCTGGATGAATGCCAATGCGTCGATCACGATTGAACGCACCGGGGGCAACACCCGCAATTCGATTTTCGCCTGTTGCCCTTCCGTCCACGTCCCCCAGCTTTCCGGCTTCGACCAGCCGCTGGTCAGTTGCCGGTTTCGATAATTGAAGGCCAGCACCTGTCCCGGGCGACTGAGGGGGATCATTGACATCCGCCGCCCCTCATCCTGCACGGACAGGCACTGCGCACAGCGTTTCCAGCCCGGCGCCAGCACCACGACGCCGTCCACGCGCGTCAGCAGATCGGTTTCACTGTTGATGGTTCTGGCGGCATCGACCAGCGCATCGTCGTCCAAGAGGTACAGAGCATCCACGTCGTACTGCCCCGAGTCGAGCATCGCGCGTGCTTTGTGCTGTGCCCGCGCCAGCGCCGAAGTGCTCATGCGTCCCAGATAGACCGCATCGGTTTTCAGCCCGTGGGTCGCTGCGAAACTGGCAATCATCTGCCAGCGCTCACCCTGGTTCTGTGGCATCAGGCTGCGGACCTTGGCATAACGCGCAGCGGCACTCGTCCAGAATGGATCAGCCATCGGACTGTCCCAGACCGCCGAAGATGCCAGCATTTTTCCCTGCCGCAGCCCCATCCACCCGCTGCGTGTATCGACGATCTGGATCAGCAGCGCCACCGCGAGCAAACCGATGGCGACAGGCGGCCGATAACCGCGTACCACCAGAAAAATCGCAGCCAGAATGCAGATATACAGAACCGGCCAGAACATCCGGCCCGAGGCACGAAAGATATTGGCCAGCGCGACGAGGCTTTTCGGCAGCGGATAATCGAGGTTCAACG
Organism: Pseudomonas sputi; assembly: GCF_021603585.1. Lineage (GTDB taxonomy): Bacteria > Pseudomonadota > Gammaproteobacteria > Pseudomonadales > Pseudomonadaceae > Aquipseudomonas > Aquipseudomonas sputi. The sequence continues at coordinate 12,991 of NZ_BQHI01000010.1, forward strand.
CCCCGATGCCAATCTGATTCGACAGCGCGAACAGCCATAATCCGAACAGGGCCATCAACAGCCATGGACGTGCGCGCACCTGATCGTTAAAAGGTTGGCGGTTCCGAAACCAGGCAAACAGCGCCAGCGGCACCAATAAGAGAACGCCCAGGCCAAGGTAGTTGAAACCTTCGTAATCCCCGTCAGCCTTCGGCAGATCGGGCAGGATCAATGACCAGCCGGCCGGGTCGAGGGGCGACAGCAGATTCATCCGGTACAAACCAAACCCACCGGAGGCCGCGCCATCGGCAATGCTGAAGTACCCGGCCTGCCAGCAACACACGCTCACCAGGGCGAAAAGCATGCCCCCTTCGATCACAGCCTGACGCCGGGTCAAAGACTGATTGAATGTCTTGCCCAGCAGATCCGCCACCCAGATCAGCGCGACCATGGCCAGCAGGTAGGCGTGCACCCATGCCGTCACCGCCAGCAAGGCTCCCCAGGCGAGGCGCCGTCGACTCAGGTTCGGCAGCAGCGCGAGATACAGCGCCGCCAGGATCAGGAAATGCCCCGCCAGAGAAAGATGCCCGCCCATGCGCAAGAACATCGCTGGCGAGAACAGCAGCAGCCCGGCGCCCAGCAGTCGGATCAAGGAATGGGGTGTCATCAGCCCGATCAGTTTCCAGCCGAACCAGGCTTGCAGGACACAACAGACCAGCAGCCACAATCCGAAATACTGAAAGGTGTCCGGCAGCCAGGCACTGAAAGGTTTGAACAGCAGCGCCAGCAAAGGATTGGAGTCGGAAAAAATGATCGCACTGCCCAATTCCAACCCGTAAGACGGATTGAGCCCGAGCGGGAAAGTCCACGGCGAATGCCGGAAAAACGCCCAGCCCAGATAATGCGTTGCAGGATCGCCCTGCTGCAGCCAGGCGATGTTCTGTGGGTTGAGCGCCTGCGGCCCGACCACCAGAAAAAACACCAGAACACCCAACAGCAGCGGCAACAGGGCAAGCGCCGGGTGCTCCCGTGAATCCTTCATCGATATGTCCAGAAGTTATGCAGTACGAAGGTGAATGCCGGAATCGTCAGCGCCACGGCACCGATGCCGGCGAGATAGTGCAGCCCGGCTATCTGGGCTGCCCAGGCCACGAACATCGCCAACAGAAAGCCACCCGCCGACACCAGCATGAAACGCAGCAAGGTTTTGCCGTGCAGTCGGGCAGAAAAACTCCAGGTGGTGTTGATCACATAGGACACCACTGTCGCCACAATAAAAGCCACACCGTTGGCCAACGGAGGCAGCGGGCTGACAACGTTGATGAACAGCACCGCCACCAACGCATGCAATGCGGTGACCAACAGACCGGTCACGGCAAAGCGCAAGCCGCGCTGAATCAAGGCGGATCTGTCGGTGGCCGTCACGGTTTGCGCGCCAGCACGAACACACTCAAACCCGCCAGACGGTTCGTGCCCATCAAAGGCAGCTCAAGTCGGCACAGCGTCTTCAGAACGGAATTGACCAGCGGATGATGGCGCTTGAGCTGCGAACGAGGGGCCGAGCCATGGGCAGTGCCAGGCAACAGACGGGAGGCAAGCGCAATGGGGAACACCGCGCCGAAATAGTAGGCGCCCCGTTCAACCTGCAACCCGGCATCGGCGGCCAGGTTTTCGAACTGCGTCAGGGTGTAGCGACGCTTGTGTTCGAGGAAGTCATCGTGACCGCTCCACATGAACTGGAACGCCGGCACGGTCATCAGGAAGCGACTGCCGGACGGCACTTTATCGACGTAGGACTTGAGCAGGCCGAGGTCGTCATCGACGTGCTCCAGCACATCCATCAGCAGCACCAGATCTGCGTCCACGCTGTCGATAGAGCGGCGGTAATGCACCGGTTTTCCGGCGGTGGTGGCGCTGGAGTCAGCCGGGTAGCTGATGTCCACGCACCACGCTTCGCGCGCTGTCGTGTGGGTCAACAAATGATGGGAGAAGAACCCTGAACCGGCGCCGACATCGAGAATTCGTTTGATCGGTGCTTCACCCAGCAAGCGGCGGGTGGCGGCCGCTTTGGAGCAGTAGTACCAATGTTCGCCGATGCTGTCGCCGAGGATGTCGGTTTCCTTGAGGTCCATCTGTCAGTCCTTGGATTCGTAGATGCGGCGCACCAGGAAAACCGGCCGGCGCTTCGCTTCGATATAAGTGCGGCCCAGATACTCGCCGAGCACGCCGATGCCGATCAACTGCAAACCGCCGAGAAACGTCACGGCAACCATCAGCGAGGCGTAACCGGGCAAGTCAACGCCGTGAATCAGCGTGCGCACCACAATGAACATCGCAAAGGCGAACGACACCAGAGAGACCAGCGCCCCCAGATACGTCCAGATCCGCAACGGTTCGGTGCTGAAACTGGTGATGCCCTCCAGCGCGAAATTCCACAGCCGCCAGCCATTGAACTTGCTCTGCCCCGCCGCCCGTTCCGGGCGCTCGTATTCGACCTGGGTGGTGCGAAAGCCGACCCAGGCGAACAAACCTTTCATGAAGCGTCGGGATTCGGGCAGCGTCAGCAGCGCGTCGACCACGCAGCGATCCATCAGCCGAAAATCACCGACGTTTTCCGGCAATGACTGTTCGGCAATTTTGTTGTGCAGCCGATAGAACCAACTGGCGGAAGTCTGCTTGGCCCAGGAGTCGTTGCGCCGGCTGATGCGGTGGCCAAGCACCACTTCAAAACCTTCGCGCCAGCGCTCGATCATTTGCAGGATGACCTCGGGCGGATCCTGCAGATCGACATCGATTGGCACCACGACTTGCCCGGTGGCCGTCTGCAAACCAGCGGACAGCGCCGCCTCCTTGCCGAAATTGCGGCTCAGATCGACGATGCGGATGCGCGAATCGCTCTGCTGGCAATGCAGCAAGCGCTCCAGCGTCGTATCGGAACTGCCGTCATTGACGAACACCAGTTCCAGTTCGATCAGCGTCTCTTGCGCGAACACCTGTCGAATGCGCAGGAGAAAGCCGTCGAGGCTGTCCTCTTCATTGAATACGGGCACTACCAGCGACAACGTCACCGGGCCCGCGTGTTGCGTTCCGTGCGGATGGGTCAATGGACTGCTCTTTCTTATAGTGATTGTCGGTCGCCGAACACTGTTCAGCGCCATGAGCCGTCCCGTATTAAGCAGCAGCCCGGAACGTCATGCAAGGGTGAAACAACGGCGTTCCGGCCAATCCGGAGGACGATCCCTGCGCTCTGGCCCGGGCCTTCCAGAAACATTCACGAACGATTGGAAACAAATCCGCGATAGCCAAAAAGCCGCGCTCAGCTAGGCTTGCGTCGAGGCGTCACACAGGCTGTCGCACATAAATCGCATGGAGCGAACTGAATGTATTTCGAGATTTACAGGCAATCCAAAGGCACCCCGAGCACCGGCAAGGGCCAATGGCGCTGGAGATTAAGGGCGGGGAATCACGAGACCGTCGCCAGTGGCGAGTCGTATGTGAACAAGGCGGACTGCCTGCATGTGATCGAGTTGATCAAGGGCGTGCAGGGGGATACGCCGGTCAAGGAAATCTGAAGATTCGATCAAAACGCCGGACTGCCTGTGCTGGCAGTTCCGGCGACTTCTGATCTGGCTTTAGAACCTTTCGGGAATGTGCCTGAACGGATAATCCGACTCTTTATAACCGCCCGGTTTCTGCCGTTTGGGTAATGTCACCTTCTCACGCGGCACTTCTTTGTAGGGGATGCGACTGAGCAGGTCGGAGATGATATTGAGCCGCGCCCGGCGCTTGTCGTTCGAGTTGGCCACAAGCCACGGTGCGTAATCGGTGTCGGTCGCCTCGATCATTTCGTCCCGCGCCCGGGAGTAGTCATACCAGCGACTGTAGGACTTGAGGTCCATCGGCGACAGTTTCCAAATCTTGCGCCCGTCGACAATTCGCGCCTCCAGCCGCCGGGTCTGTTCTTCCTGGCTGACATTCAGCCAGTACTTGAGCAGGATCACCCCCGAACCGACGACCGCTCGCTCCACCAGCGGCACGGACTTGAGAAACTTGTCGACCTGTTTGTCCGTGCAAAAGCCCATCACCCGCTCGACACCAGCACGGTTGTACCAACTGCGATCGAAGATCACCACTTCGCCAGCCGCCGGCAAATGCGGCAGATAACGCTGCAGGTACATCTGGCTCTTCTCGCGATCGGTCGGCGCCGGCAACGCGATGACGCGAAACACCCGCGGGCTGACCCGCTCGGTCAGCGCCTTGATGGTGCCGCCCTTGCCCGCACCGTCACGGCCTTCGAAGATGATGCAGATCTTGATGCCTTCGGCCTTGACCCATTCCTGCATTTTCACCAGTTCGACATGCAGGCGGCGCAGTTCGGCAAGGTAGTCCTTGTTTGACAGTTTTGTATGTTCGTCAGGTTTTACTCGGGGCGAGTCTTTCTTCTTTCCCTTTGCCATGACCAGACCTCTCGGGTTGGAGCGACAGCCAGGCTCTTTGGGATTGCATGGCCTGGAACCGGAAAGTTTAGTCATTTATCGCAAAACGCAAGCAAACGGGGCGGTAACGCTCAGGCAACGTGCTTATTGCGAAAAAAACCGTGCAGTTTTTGACGGAACGCCAATCGCCAACCATTCTCCATGACGGCGCAGCGTCCGATGTCGGCCGTTGATGCCTCGCGTGTTGCAAACCTGCCATCTGGATGTGGGGAAGAGGTCATGCACAGATCGCTCTTGCGTGCCGCGTCGCTCATGCTCGCCTTGAGCGCTGCACCGCTCTTGTTGCAGGCCGCCGATGCGCCTGCGGCCCCGGCGGCTACCACCGCTCCGGCCAAAGATGCCGTGTTTACCACGGAGCAGCTCGACCAGATGCTCGCGTCGATTGCCCTGTATCCCGACCCCCTGCTCGCACAAGTGCTGATGGCCGCCACTTATCCGGGAGAAGTCGCCGAAGCCGCGACCTGGTCCAAGGCTCATCCGGACGCCAAGGGCGATGATGCGGTCAAGCAAGTGGCCAGCCAGACGTGGGATCCGAGCGTGCAGGCCTTGGTGGCGTTCCCGCAGGTCTTGGCGACACTGGGACAGGATCCGGTCTGGGTACAACGGCTGGGGGATGCCTTTCTGGCCCAGCCTGACGAACTCATGGCCGGCGTTCAGCGTTTGCGGCGTCAGGCCCAGGCGGCGGGCAATCTGCAGAGCAATCAATATCAGAATGTGACAGTGCAGAACGTAACGCCGCCCATCTCTGCCGGGACAACCAAGCCTGCCGACAACACGACCATCATCATTCAGCCCGCCGATCCGCAGGTGGTCTACGTCCCGACCTATAACCCGACGACCACTTATGGCACCTGGCCTTATCCGGCCTCGCCGCCGGTGTATTACCCGCCGCCGCCCGCTTACTACCCGGGTCAGGCACTCGTGGCCGGACTGGCCTTCGGTACGGGCGTGGCTGTCGTTGCTTCGTTGTGGGGTAACTGCGACTGGGGCCATAACGACATCGACATCGATGTGAACCGTTACAACAACATCAACGTCAATAACCGGATCACCAACAACCAGAACAAGTGGCAGCACAACACCCTGCATCGCGATGGCGTGCCTTATCGTGACAACCGCAGCCGCGCGCAGTTTGGCCGGCAACTGGACGGCGCGGCTCAGCGTGATGCCTATCGCGGCGACAACGCGCAGCGGGCGCAGGCTCGGGAAAGGGCCCGCAGTTCGATGGACAGGGCCGGTATCGAACGTCCCGCCACCAGCAATCGGGAAGCCCGCAATCAAGTCCGCGAAGCGCAATCCACCCATGCCGGCAACCGCATTCAAGGTGGTGCAGACAGACCCAGAGTCGCCGACCGCGCTCAAGGCAACACGCGGGAAGCGCGGCAGCCAGGCTTAAATCAACGTGATCCCCGTGCATCTCAAGCCCGACCCGCAGCAGGCAGCGCACGGAACAACGCCTTCGCCGGCGCGCGCTCCCCGTCACAGACCCGACTACAGGCTAACCGTGGCCGGGCCAGCCAGATCTCCGCGCAACGTCCCAACGTCTCACGCGCCGCCGGACATCAGATCAGCCGGCCATCCGGCGGGGGCATGCGTCAGAGAGGAGGTGGCCGTCGATGAACATTCATTCTCTGTTCAGGAGCTGCCTGATGCTCTCGGCCGGCCTCGCATTTTCGAGCCTCACCTTGGCCCAGCAAGTATTTCCAACCCCGGAAAAAGCCGCTGAGGCCTTCGTCGAAGCCCTCGGTACGCAACACGCCGACCAAAAACGCCTGACCGAACTGCTGGGCGAGGAATGGCACAGTTTCATCCCCCGTGAAGGCGTGCAGCGCAGCGATGTCGATGCCTTCCTGCAGCAATACCGCGAACAGCACACTCTGGAAAAGACCGGTGACAGCAAGGCTGTGCTCTCCGTCGGGCCCGATCACTGGACGCTGCCCATCCCCCTCATCAAAGACAAAACCGGTTGGCGCTTCGACATGAACGCCGCAAAGGTCGAAATCCGCGCCCGCCGCATCGGCCGTAACGAACTGGCGGCCGTGCAATCGGCGCTGGCCTACCACGATGCACAAATGGACTACGCCTCGCAAGACCGCGACGGCGACGGCGCCCTCGAATACGCACAGAAAATCTTCAGTTCCCCCGGCAAACACGACGGCCTCTATTGGCCAGAAGACGACACCAACCAGATCAGCCCCCTCGGCCCCGCCTTCGGCCAGGCCATCAACGACGAAGACTGGCACGGCTACCACTTCCGCATCCTCGACGCCCAAGGCCCGTCAGCCCCGGGCGGCGCTTACAGCTATCTGATTGGAGACAAGATGAGTCGCGGGTTCGCCTTGATCGCGTGGCCAGCGAAATATGCCGACACCGGGGTGATGAGCTTCATGATCAGCCATGAGGGCCAGGTGTTTCAGAAGGATCTCGGGCCGGATGGAGAGAAGGTGGCGAAGGCGATGACGCGGTTCGATCCGGATGATAGTTGGGAGGTGGTGGATCTGGGGCAGAAGTAGTTGCGGTGTCGAATTGCGTTGGATCAGAAACGAAAAAGCCCCGTGGCTTCTCAGCTACGGGGCTTTCGTTTATTCGCCCCAAGTCGGGCGCAGGTTTCCAGATAGTCTGTGACGGCTTCTTCGAATGCCTTGCGGAGCTCGTTGATCGACTCGCCATGAAACCCCACGACATCCCTTATTCCCGCGATATGACCGATAAACAGACCATCCTCGTCGCTGTACTCAACGCGGGCGCTGAAGCCGTTGTAGCCCATCACGTTCATAGGGTACTTCCTCGTCGCTATCGGGTTTGAGCATCACGCCGACAAGAATAATCAGGTGACTCAAAACGAGCTTGTAGGCAGAATCCGCGAGTTGCGTGTGAATGGGCTGTAGCTGTGCATTACGGCCGGTTGCTGCCTTGTTGGCCTTTCTTTCGGCGGGATATTCTCAAGACGTCGCTGCACATTCAGCGGCCGGGCTTGGTAACCCGACGGAATAAGGCGCACCAGCGTCCCCATACAATTACGGTCGATACTCGTCTGTAGTTCTGTTTTATGGCGGCTGTGCGTGGGACGGCTTCGGCCGTGCCGGTTTCCTTGATTCCCCGGTTTACCAACCCGCGCATAGCTGCCACCCCATTCGCTTGGTATCGGATGCGGCAGCTCAAAAATCAAGGGAACTGAAAAATGCACACCAACAACCGATTACGAAAATCTCCCCTCCCCGCTTTACCTCTCTTCATGTCGAGTACATACGGAGGTGAAGAATGACTGACAAAACAGAAGAAAAAACTATCGGCTCCACACCGTTTCTCTACTGCTCAGACAACCCACTATTCAGCGTTAGCGCTGGCGTTCCCATTAGCGAAGCGTTGTCACAAGCCTCTGACCTGTTGGCCCTTGCCAAAGCACTTGCAGAGGATGCAGCGTTCATTCGAGAAACAGACCGATATGCCTGGGCAGCGCATTTCCTGACGGAGATGGGTAAGGCGGTTGTTGATGATGTGATGAAGGTGGTTTCGCCGAGGTCTGCGAAAACGCTGAGAACGGAAAAATAACGATTACTTCCCTGATCGGTCATCCAGCAAAAAACGAAAACGCCCCACTGCTGCTCAGCTACGGGGCTTTCAAGAGCAATGACATGGAAAGAGAAGGAAACTATCCCTAGCGCCAGAGTCAAAATAAATACGTCCCCATTTCCAAGAAGATGAAAGTCAGGTTTCTTTTCCGCAGTTCCACCAGCGGGTTGCTATGGAGCGGTAAGACCTTGAGCAATTGGTTCACTGCGCATCTGAGAAAGGCCGATGTACGCCACCGAGGTGCTAATCAGTGCCGCCACACTTTCGCCAGCCAAATGCTTTCTAGCTATGTGCCGGTCGAATGGGTGGCCAGACAGCTTGGACATGCCGATACAACAATGGTGAGAAAGCACTACGGCAGATGGATACCGAAGGACACCAAGAGCATGGCTGGAATAGTGTCAAAAATGCTTGGCTTTCGGGAGAACTAACGACATGCCCACGCAACGTGGGCATGATCCGTTTTAGCTTCAGCGGTTACTTGGATGAACTGCTGCCTGCAATACAGCAACAATCTCATGCGGCTCCATCAGGCGTCGTCCGAGTTGCGCACGTATCGGTTCAAATACTTCATACATCCGCGCATACATTTCGACTACCGGGCTGTGCGAGTTCAATGTAGCGACATCCTTCATCGTTTCGAATCGATCCAGATCATTAACCAGGTAACGAGCAGCTCGTCTGTGGTCAAGTTCGTTATTGCCGTCATAGCCATGGAATTGAATTTGGGAAGCCGCGTTAGGTACCTCTCCTTCAACTATCGCTTGATCAGCAGGAGAAAGTCTTTCGAAGCTATCTCGAAGAAACGAATACATATCCAGGGTATCAACGACGGCCGTAACGTACGACGGGTTATGACTTTGCTCATCTTTAATATCGTAAGCCCAATCAAGAACCCATAGGTCATTGGATGCTATGGCGCTGCTTACGAGATCTGGATCAAAGCTATCTTCGATCCCGAGCTTTTTGTAGATCGCGCAAAGCATGTGCACTGTGAGCTGTTCAATCACTGTAGGTTGCATTTCCTTGCCTCTGTGAGTGGATGCGCTGGATTCACCTCATCCAAAAAAGGGATCCAAACCAAGCATAGTGACAAACGGCCACCTAGCCCGGCTCAAATGCAAACGCAACCTTTCAGAAATGCAAAACGCCGGCCCTAAGCGGTGTAGGAGCAGCGTTTCCTGCCCTAAAAATGCCCTAACTGAAACGCTATGAACGAAAAAGCCCCCGTAATCATCAATGATTACGGGGGCTTCGTCTTGTTCAATAATGGCGGAGAGATAGGGATTCGAACCCTAGGTACCGGTGAAGGTACAACGGATTTCGAATCCGTCCCATTCGGCCACTCTGGCATCTCTCCAACGGCGCGCATCATAACAACACTTTCGCTGAATGGGAAACCCCCAGACGAAATTTTTTCCGTGCTATCAGATGCTTGCGTCGATTAAAGCGGTACGCCCAGACGGTTGGCGACTTCTTCGTAGGCTTCGATGACGTCACCGAGGCCCTGGCGGAAGCGGTCCTTGTCCATCTTCTTCTTGGTGTCCTTGTCCCACAGACGGCAGCCGTCCGGGCTGAATTCGTCGCCCAGGACGATGGAGCCGTCGCTGAACACACCGAATTCAAGCTTGAAGTCCACCAGCAGCAGGCCTGCGTCGTCGAACAGTTTGCTCAGGACTTCGTTGACCTTGAGCGACAGTTCTTTCATGCGCGCCAGTTGCTCGGCGGTGCCCCAGCCGAAGGCGACGACGTGGGATTCGTTGATGAACGGGTCGCCCTTGGCGTCGTCCTTCAGGAACAGTTCGAAGGTGTACGGGTTGAGCTTCATGCCCTCCTCGACGCCCAGACGCTTGACCAGGCTGCCGGCGGCGTAGTTACGCACGACGCACTCGACCGGGATCATGTCGAGTTTTTTCACCAGCACTTCGTTGTCGGCCAGCAGTTTGTCGAACTGGGTCGGAATACCGGCCGCTTCGAGTTTCTGCATGATGAAGGCGTTGAACTTGTTGTTCACCATGCCTTTGCGGTCGAGCTGCTCGATGCGCTTGCCGTCGAACGCCGAAGTGTCGTTGCGAAACAGCAGGATCAAGCGGTCAGCGTCGTCGGTCTTGTAAACCGATTTGGCTTTGCCGCGGTAGAGTTCTTCACGTTTTTCCATGATGGGCTCCGCTTGCTAAGTAGATGGGCTAGGCGATGTGGCGCCAGTCGAGCCCTGAATCTTGATCGGCCAGTTGCAGCCAGTCCGGGTCGCACCCAAGGGTGTCGACAAAACATTGCCGGGCCAGCTGCGGCAGGTTGTTCTTGCTGCTCAGATGGGCCAGGACCAGGTGTTGCAGGCCTTGCCAGCCCAACTCGGCCACCAGGAATGCCGCCTGATGGTTGTTCAAATGTCCCAGCTCGCCGCCGACCCGCTGCTTGAGAAAGTACGGGTAATGACCACGGGCCAGCATGTCGCGACAATGGTTGGACTCGATCATCAACGCATCGAGGTCCCGATAGCCGTCCAGCACCCGCTCGCAGTAGGAACCCAGGTCGGTCAGCAGGCCGAAGCGCCGCTGCTCTTGATCGCTGAATACGTACTGGGTCGGTTCCTGCGCATCATGGGCCACGGCAATGACCCCGATGTTCAGAGCACCGATCTGCAGTTGCTCGCCACCGGTCACGAAACCGGCAGGTTCAATCGGTTTGCGCATCCCGCGCAGTGTGCCACGACTGAGGTAGACAGGCAGATTGTAGCGCCGAGACAGCAAACCCACGCCATGCACGTGGTCGGCATGTTCGTGGGTTACGAGTATCGCGCTCAGTTGCGCCGGGTTCACACCCAGGCGCAACAGGCGTTTTTCGGTTTCCCGCAGGGAAAAACCACAATCCACCAGTACATACGTATCAGCACTGGCGATCAGCGTGCCGTTCCCTTGGCTACCGCTGCCGAGAACGGCAAAACGCATTGGATCAGCCCAGGTTGTCCTGAATCACGCTCAACACTTTGCGGGCCACATCGGCCGGCGCAACGGTGTTGATGTTTTTCTCGACGGTCACCTGAACGTTCTCGCCGACCTTGCTCAGGCGAACCTGATAACGCTCGGCGCGGGCTTCAACTTCTTCCTTGGTCGGCGCGCTGCCGAACAGGCTGCTGAAGAAACCAGGCTTCTCGTCTTTCTTCTCGGCCTTTTCGGACAAGTTGATGTAGTAGAGACCCAGGCTGCGGTTGATGTCTTCAACGCGCCATTCGCCCTGTTCCAGCGCACGACCGACGCTCGACCAGGCACGATCCAGGTCCGTACCGACGTTCAGTACCGGGTTGCCGCTGCCGTCTTCACTCAGGCTGACACGGCTCGGGGTATCGAAATCACGCGAAGCCAGCATCGACACCGAACCACCCTTCTCGGAGGTACGGCTCATGCTTGCGAGCATGTCGTCGACCAGCGCAGCGTCCAGGCCAGTGTTGACCGAACGGTTGGTGAAATCGACATTGGCGGTGCTGCCGGCAGGACGCTCGGCGCTGACCACATAGACTTCACTGGTGTTGCGCTGCACGCCCGGCTCGATGCGTACCCGCACGCGGGTTTCGCTGTCGGTGCTGACGCCGGCGGCGCTCAGGCGCTTGGCCATGGCGGCGGACAGTTCGTCGGAATGCTGCCAAGTGGTGGTGAATTCGCCGGTTTGCGGGCGCTGTTCATCCAGACGGAAACCGTTGTCCTGGAAGTATTGCACCGCCACTGGCCAGACTTCGGCCGGCGGGTGCTGGGCCATGACCCAACGCGAATCACCGCTCTTCTGCAGCGAGTAGTCGCTGGCGTCGGCCACGGTCGACAGTGGTTGAGGACGCGGAACGATGTACTCACCCTTGGCGGTGTCGTCGGCCACGTTGCGCGGGATCGGCAGCAGCGGATCCAGACGCTTGGAGGTGCTGACGTCCGGTGGCAGTTGCATCGGTGCAGTCTGTTGCGCTTCCAGGTAGTCGCTACCACGGTCACGGAAATAACCTTCCGGGCCCCAGATCCATCCGCAGCCGCTGGTGCTGGAGATAATCAAGGCAAGTGCGGAAAGTCCGGCCATTCGCTTCATGCGTTGTACTTCCTCAATTAAACCAGGACGTTGCACTGGCGCAGGGCCGAGCGCAGCGTTTCATGACAAGGAGCGCTCAGCCAGGTCAGCGGCAGGCGGATGCCTTCATGCATCAGGCCCATTTCGACCAAAGCCCACTTCACCGGAATCGGGTTGGCTTCAATGAACAGGTCTTTGTGCAGCGGCATCAGTTTTTCGTTGATGGCCCGTGCGGTCTCGGCGTCGCCCTTGAGCGCAGCCTCGCACAGGTCGGCCATTTCGCGCGGGGCGACGTTGGCGGTGACGGAGATGTTGCCCTTGCCGCCCAGCAGGATCAGCTCGACGGCGGTCGGATCATCGCCGGACAGCACGATGAAGTCCTTGCTCACGCCGTCGATGATCGCCTTGGCGCGTTTCAGGTCGCCGGTCGCTTCCTTGATGCCGATGATGTTCGGCACGGTGGACAGGCGGATCACGGTCTCGGCCTGCATGTCGCAGGAGGTGCGGCCAGGAACGTTGTAAAGAAGCTGTGGGATGTCGACCGCTTCGGCGATGTGCTTGAAGTGCTGGTACAGGCCTTCCTGAGTAGGCTTGTTGTAGTACGGAACGACCAGCAGGCAGGCATCGGCGCCGGCTTCCTTGGCGTTGCGGGTCAGCTCGACGGCTTCGCGGGTCGAGTTGGCGCCGGTACCGGCGATCACCGGAATGCGACCGGCAACCTGTTTGACCACGGCTTTGATGACGGCGATGTGTTCTTCTACATCAAGGGTTGCCGACTCGCCGGTGGTGCCGACCGCGACAATGGCATGGGTGCCGTTCTTGAGATGGAAGTCCACGAGTTTGCTGAGGCTGTCCCAGTCAAGACGCCCTTGTGCATCCATGGGTGTGACCAGTGCCACCATACTGCCCGCAATCATGAAACCGCTCCTGCCGGAAAAAGAGAGCGGTAATGGTACTGGCGCCAAGATGCTTGCACAAGCGAAGTACTGTGCCGCCATTCCCCTTGGCGCCGCTTTTCGCTACCCTTCAGACTTTGATCGGTACTGATCAGCTTGTACGCCGGGTTCCAGTCTCCCGTTTCGGCCTCCCAGACCCCGTTCCAGTGTCGTTGCCGTACGCTTGCTTGTTCATGGAGCCGTAGCGCCACACGAATCGGGTCTTCCGGACAGGCATTGCCCCGGCCATCAACGCCCTCTCCCTACCGACCGCTCATCGCTTTAGGAATGCTGCATGTCCACCCCCACAGTTCGCGAACAATTCCTTGTCATCAGTGCCCTCGGCGCCAATCCCATGGAGCTGACCAACGTCCTGTGCCGCGCCAGCCATGAAAACCGCTGCGCGGTCGTCACCTCGCGCCTGACCCGCCACGGCGAGTGCAGCGCGCTGGTGCTCGAAGTCTCCGGCAGCTGGGATGCCCTGGCCCGCCTTGAGGGCAGCCTGCCGGTGCTGGCCAAGCGTCACGCGTTCACCGTCAACGTGGTGCGCAGCGCCGCCCTGGAAAATCGTCCGCAAGCCTTGCCGTACGTGGCTTACGTGTCTTCGGCATACCGTCCGGACATCATCAACGAGCTGTGCCAGTTCTTCATGGATCACAACGTCGAGCTGGAAAACCTGACCTGCGATACCTATCAGGCACCGCAGACCGGCGGCACCATGCTCAACGCTACATTCACCGTGACCCTGCCTGCCGGCACCCAGATCAGCTGGCTGCGCGACCAGTTCCTGGATTTCGCCGACGCCATGAACCTGGATGCACTGATCGAACCGTGGCGCCCACAGAACCCAATGTAAGGAAGCTTTCATGGCCGTTGTCATCGACCAACCGGTTACGGATTTCGAAGCACCTGCCACCAGCGGGCAGACTGTCAGCCTGTCGGCCCTCAAGGGCAAGCAAGTGGTGATCTACTTCTATCCGAAGGACAGCACCCCGGGCTGCACGACCGAAGGCCAGGGCTTTCGCGATCAGTACGCAGCGTTCAAGGCTGCCAACACGGAAATCTTTGGTATCTCCCGCGACAGCCTGAAGTCCCACGAGAACTTCAAGTGCAAGCAGGCGTTTCCGTTCGAGCTGATCAGCGACAAGGACGAAGCCGTCTGCCAGCTGTTCGACGTGATCAAGCTGAAAAAGCTCTATGGCAAGGAATACCTGGGCGTTGATCGCAGCACCTTCCTGATCGACAAGAACGGCGTACTGCGCCAGGAATGGCGCGGTGTGAAAGTGCCAGGACATGTCGATGCCGTGCTGGCTGCCGCTCAAGCGCTGAACAAGGCCTGATGCTGTCGGCGCCCTTGCGGGCGCCGATTCATTCTCAAAGCAGCGGCGCCACCACCGGTTCCTTGCGCGGCCAGGCATCAAGCACAGCCTTGAACAGCGTCGCCAGCGGAATCGCGAAGAACACGCCCCAGAATCCCCACAACCCGCCGAACAACAGCACCGCGCAGATGATTGCCACCGGGTGCAGGTTGACCGCCTCGGAGAACAGCAACGGCACCAGCACGTTGCCATCCAGCGTCTGAATAATGCCGTAGACCGCCATCAAATAGATGAACTGATCGCTCCAGCCCCACTGAAACAGCGCAATCAGCAGCACCGGCACGGTTACCACCACGGCGCCGACATACGGCACCACCACCGACACGCCCACCAGTAACGCCAACAGCGCTGCGTAGTTCAATCCGAGGGCGACGAACGCGATGTAGGTCACGCCCCCACAAATCACGATCTCGATGACCTTGCCGCGAATGTAGTTAGCGATCTGCCGGTTCATTTCCTCGGCGACCCGAGTGATCAGCGCCCGCTCTCGTGGCAAATAGCCGCGCACCCACTCGCCGATCATTGCCCGATCCTTGAGGAAGAAGAACACCAGGATCGGCACCAGCACCAGGTAGATCATGATGTTCACCAGCAGCGGCAGGCTCGACAACGAGAACGTCAACGCCCACTGGCCGAACTTGCCGATCTCGCCTCGCGCCGCTTCGATGGCTTGCAGCACCTGCTCGTCGGAAACCAGATGCGGATAGCGCTCCGGCAGCAACAACAGCAGCGATTGCCATTTGGCGAGCATCCCCGGCAGCTCGTTGAACAGGGTGATCAACTGATGCCATAGCAGCGGCAGCACCACGACGATAAACACCATCAGCACGCCCATGAACAGCGCAAACACCAGACCGACCGCCGCGCCACCGGGCACGCGCAGACGTTCGAGCGTGAGCACCAGCCCCTGCATCAGGTACGCCAGCACCATCCCGGCCAGCACCGGCGCGAGCATTCCGCCCAGCGTCAGTACCGCGGTGAAGGCGAGAAACAGCAGCACCGCCAGCACCACCGCCTCCTCATCGGAGAAGTAGCGCTGAATCCAGTCGCGCAACACTTTGAACATCAATTTTCCTTAGGACATTTACGCGGTCGGTTTCAGGCTTTTTTCAGCCAGTAACGGTAGACACCCGCCTCGTCTTCTTCGCACAGCAGCGTATGACCGGCCAATTTGGCAAAGGTGCGAAAGTCACGTTGCGAGCCCGCATCAGTGGCGATCACCTTGAGAACTGCGCCGCTGGGCAGCTTGTTCAGTTCCATCTTGGCCTTGAGCAACGGCAATGGACAATTCAGGCCACTGGCGTCCAGTTCACAGTCATGGGCTACAGCGTCGGTCATGCGTCACTCCGGATCAGGTGGTCAGGCTGCCTAGAATATCTGGTCGCAAGCCCGGTGTCCGGCTACAGTAAGGTCTTTGTCGACTAAGGCTTTGTGCATGACATTTCTGCGCCCTACCCTGCTGACGCTCGCTTGCCTGCTCGCCTCACCGGGCTTCGCCGACGACCTGCCGTCACTCGGTGACGCCAGCTCTGCCATCGTCTCGCCACAACAGGAATATCAACTGGGTCGCGCCTGGCTGGCATTGCTGCGCAGCCAGGTTTCGCAGCTCAACGATCCACAGCTCAAGGACTACGTCGAGTCCAGCGTCTACAAGCTGGTGGAAACCAGTCAGGTCAACGACCGACGCCTGGAGTTCATTCTGATCAACAGCCCGCAGCTCAACGCCTTTGCGGCACCGGGCGGGATTGTCGGGGTCAACGGCGGTCTGTTCCTCAACGCCCAGACCGAGGGCGAATATGCTTCGGTACTGGCCCACGAACTGGCTCACTTGTCCCAGCGCCACTTCGCCCGCGGTGTCGAGGCTTCTCAGCGGATGCAGGTGCCGATGATGGCGGCGCTGCTGGCCGGCATCGTGATCGCTGCGGCAGGCGCAGGCGATGCCGGGATTGCAGCGATTGCCGGCACCCAGGCCGCGGCGATCCAGGAGCAACGGCGTTTCTCGCGGCAGAACGAACAGGAAGCCGACCGTATCGGCATCCTCAACCTGGAAAAGGCCGGATACGATCCGCGCTCGATGCCGACCATGTTCGAGCGCTTGATGCGCCAATACCGTTTTGACGCCAAACCGCCGGAATTCCTGCTGACTCACCCGGTCACCGAATCGCGTATTGCCGACACCCGCAACCGCGCCGAGCAGGCTAAACCCGGCGGCATCGAAGACAGCAAGCGCTATCAGTTGATCCGTGCACGGGTGCAGTTGACCTACGAAGAAACGCCCGGCCTTGGCGCCAAACGCTTCCGCGCTCAGCTGGATGAAAACCCGAAAAACGACGTGGCTCGCTACGGCCTGGCAATTGCCCAGATCAAGGGCGGCCAGCTGAACGAGGCGCGGGAGAATCTCACGCAACTGCTGGCCAAATCGCCGAACGTGATCATCTACAACCTGGCGCAGATTGATCTGGACATCACCAACAACAAGCTGGCTGATGCCCAGTCCCGGGTTGACCGGATGCTCAGTCAGTATCCTGGCAATTACCCGCTGAATCAGGTGCGCGTCGATCTGTTGCTGAAACAGAACCGCACCGCCGATGCGGAGAAGGCGCTGGAGGGTTTGTTGAAATCGCGTCCGGACGATCCGGACGTGTGGTATCAGGTCGCAGAGACTCGCGGACTGTCCGGCAACATCATTGGCCTGCATCAGGCCCGTGCCGAGTATTTCGCATTGGTCGGCGATTACCGCCAGGCGATTCAGCAACTGGATTTTGCCAAGCGTAAGGCGGGCAGCAACTTCCCGCTGTCGTCACGTATCGACGCCCGTCAGCGCGAACTGATGGAGCAAGAGCGCATGGTCAAGGACATGATGGGTTAAGCCCACGCCGAGACAAATTCCGGACGCAAAAAAACCGCCTCTTTCGAGGCGGTTCTTTTTACTTCTTAGACAACTGGATCATTCAGCCAGTTTGAAGGTGATGAAGCTGGCTCGGCCCTGACGCAGAACGCGCATCGACACCGAACGGTTCTTCGGCAGCGCCTTGGCGATCTCGGCAAACTCCTTGGAAGAACCAATGGCCTGATTGTTCAGGTGCGTGATGATGTCGCCCGGTTGCAGACCGATCAGGGCCGCAGGACCGTCCTGCACTTCCTTGATCACCACACCACCTTTGAGGTCGTAGGTTTTCTTCTGCTCGGCGGTCAGTTCGGCGACCGATACCCCCAGGCGATTGCTGTTGGTCTCGGCACCGGATTTAGGCAGGGCATCCAGCTCCTTGTCTTCATCTGGAATGGCGCCGACTGTCAGCTCGACATTCTTGCGCTTGCCGTCGCGAATCACTTCAAGATTGGCTTTGGCGCCAGCCTTCAACGCACCCACCAGATGTGGCAGGTCAGCGGACATGACGATCGGCTGACCGTTCATGCTCAGGATCACGTCACCCACTTGCAGGCCGCCCTTGGCAGCCGGGCCGTCATCCTGAATCTGTGCAACCAGAGCACCGGCCGGTTTGTCCAGACCGAACGACTCGGCCAGATCCTTGTTCACTTCCTGGATAACGACGCCCAACCAGCCACGACTGACCTTGCCACCGTTTTTCAACTGATTGGAAACGTCCATGGCCACGTCGATCGGAATAGCGAACGACACGCCCATGAAGCCACCGGAACGGGTGTAGATCTGCGAGTTGATCCCGACCACTTCACCGTTCAGGTTGAACAACGGGCCACCGGAGTTGCCCGGGTTAATCGGTACGTCGGTCTGGATGAACGGCACGTAGTTTTCGTTCGGCAGGCTACGGCCGACGGCACTGACGATGCCTTGGGTCACGGTGTGGTCAAAGCCGAATGGCGAACCGATTGCGACCACCCACTGACCGGCTTTCAGATCCTGGGATTTGCCAAGCTTCAGCACTGGCAGATCCTTGCCTTCGATTTTCAGAAGCGCCACATCGGAGCGCGGGTCGGTGCCGATCAGCTTGGCCTTCATTTCACTGCGATCTGCCAGACGCACGAGGATTTCGTCGGCATCGGCGATCACGTGGTTGTTGGTCAGAATGTAGCCATCCGGCGAAATGATGAAGCCCGAACCCAGGGATTGCGCTTCACGCTGGCGATCACCACGCGGAGAACGCTGTTGTGGCGGCATGCCGCGTTCGAAGAACTCGCGCAGCATCGGTGGCAAGCCTTCAAGGTCAGGCATCTGCTGGTTCACTTTGCGATCCGGCAGCTTTTGCGTGGTACTGATATTCACCACCGCAGGCGAGGCCTGTTCGACCAGTTGGGTGAAATCAGGCAGGCTGGCCGGGCTGACCGCTTCAGCCGCCATGGCTGCAGGAACAGCCTGACCGAGCACCAGCACCGTGGCGAAAATGGAGAGATAAGACTTCAAGCTTGGTATCGACATACAGCTCCCGTTACGACGAGCAGGGTTAAGCGATATGGAGCAAGGAACACCGGAAACCACAGGCCGGCATTTTTGTTCCGGGAACAACAAACAAGGCCAGAGCCGAGAGGCTCTGACCTATAAAAAATTTTCGGGTATTTTGCAAATGAAAATGCTCAGCAAACATTTCACGTCTCGAAGACGAAGTGGAGATCGCTGAAATCCGCTCACTGCTTGCTGGTTGCAGCGCCATCGTTGCGCATCGACAGGGCAATCCGTTCGGCGGTCCCGATTGGGATCTCACCCACTACCGTCACCATCATTTCGCCTTGAGGCGTTGTCAGGCGGCGGGATACGGCCACGGTCGGACCTAGCTGAGTCCGGGTATCGGTGACGGTTGCGCCGTTTAGCGGCTCCAGGAATACAGAGAATCGGGCAAGTCCATCGTCATACATCAGGCTGTTGACCTGAGTCTTGGTCTCCGGATCCTTGTGCGAGGAACTGCTGGTGAGTTCGAAGCCGGGAGGTAACCAGTCAGAACGCCAGACCTGTGCAGCCTTGACCGCAGAAGCCTTGTCGCTGTCGAGCGTGACCGCCTTGCAATCGGAGTCGGCTTGCAGATCTTTATCGGATGGAACTCCAGAGGTATCCAGCCGCGCGAACTGGAATCTCTCGAGCAACTGCCCCTTGTCGTTCAACAGCAGCGACTTGAGCGGCAAGCCCGTTTCCTTATCCAGATGCAGTTCGAAACCATAGCGGTGCTGATCGCGCGGTGTCAGCGCTACTATCACCGCTTCACGCCCGGCAACACGTGACTTGCCAATGACGGCAAGCTCATACCAGTTCTTGAGCTTTTGAGGATCGAGAGGGCGAGCGGCGGAATTGGGTGAATCCCCCAGGCCCGCAATCAGGGTGCCGCTGATACATTGGGTATGTCCATCAATGCGCACGACTTCCTGAGCCGATCCGTCGAGCTGAAGCAAACGTTCGCGAACCTGGCCATTCTGGACGCGATGCCAGATGTTATGGGTAGAAAAACTACCGTTACGCTCGTAAACGAATGTGCCGTGAAAGCTTTGCTGCTGCTCGGCCTGGCCCAGGCGGGTCAACCAGTCCTGAGCCTCGTCGGCGTGGGCTGGCACAATGAACCAGCCGCTGAGCAGAAGCGAAAGTAGAGGTATGGCGCGCATGATCCCCCTTAACGGTTTTCCAGGCTTGCTGCACGTGCATAAGGCAGCGCGCTCTCGGTGCCTTTCAAGGCAGCCTGTTGAGCGTGTTGACGCAGGTAACCTGGCAGACGCTGATCGTGCCAGCCTGGCTGACCTTGCAATACGCCATTGGCCATTGGGCCAGTAGCTTCCGAACTCTCACTATAGCCTGCCAATACCGCCGGGCCTTTGACCTGAGGTGTGGCCAGGACTGGTTGATTGGATTGCTGAGCAAGCTCGACGCCGGCGATTTCGTCCTGGTTGTACAGACGAACACCCGCCAGTACGGCAACGGTCACCGAAGCGGCTACGGCCAGACGACCGAGGCTGCGCCATGGGCCACGAGACACTTTGGCAGGGGTGGCTTCATCTTCCAGCGCAGCAGAAACCGCCGAAGCGAGATCCAGACGTGGAAGCAACAGATCCTTGTGCATGGCTGCCCGAGCGATCTGGTAACGAGCCCAGGTTTCACGGGTTTCAACATCGTCCAGTGCATTGAGCACTCGACGCAATTCCAGTTCGTCCGCTTCGTTATCCATCACTGCGGACAGCGATTCCTGCAGGGCTTCACGACTCATGGCGTTCCTCTCTTGGCTGTCGCCGCTGTCTTTAGTTTTCCTGCAACAACGGCTGCAGGGCTTTGTCGATGGCCTCCCGGGCGCGGAAAATCCGGGAGCGCACGGTACCAACCGGACATTGCATGACGCTCGCGATGTCCTCGTAACTCAGACCATCGAATTCGCGCAAAGTTAATGCTGTGCGCAAATCCTCTGGCAGTTGCTGAATGGTTCGATGGACGGTGCCTTCGATCTCATCCCGCAGTAATGCCCGTTCAGGAGACTCGAGATCTTTCAGGCCGTGATCGCCGTCATAGAACTCTGCATCCTCGGAACTTACATCACTATCCGGCGGCCGACGGCCGCGTGAAACCAGATAGTTCTTCGCCGTGTTAATGGCGATACGGTACAGCCACGTATAAAACGCACTGTCACCGCGGAAATTTCCAAGCGCTCGATACGCCTTGATAAAGGCTTCTTGTGCGACGTCCTGGGCTTCATGGGTGTCGTGCACAAAACGCACGATCAACCCGAGAATTTTGTGCTGATACTTCAGCACCAGCAGATCGAAAGCTCGCTTGTCGCCACGCTGAACGCGTTCGACCAGCTGCTGATCCTCTTCCTGGGTTAGCATGAACACTCCTCGATAAACTCGAAGGAGGCTTGCATGACCAAACGACCGGACTTGCAAACATAGACTCGGGCTTTTCGCAAAAGTTCTCCCCCTCCAAGCAAGTTTCCTGCGGGCTCTGATTTGGCACGCACGAAAAACGCAGCGCGGGATGAACCGGCTGCGCGAATAATCTTGTCATCGGCTCGCCGGCAAGAACCCAACCGCAGGTTCCGCATTGAAGCCGACACTGTCCCTTGTTTCGGGCAACTGTCTATTGATCTTGGGCCTCTGGCAAAAGTTCCAAATATTTATAGACGTGCCGCGCCGACATTGTGCAACCGTGAGAGGAAAAAGCCTGTTTCATCTGCGATACAGTCGCTTTTTCCCAACACCACCGAAAAAACTTCCGACAAAGCGTTCGTATTTTTCCATCACGGTAGTCTCACAATGCCATATCGGCCCGGCTATTGTGCCGCCCCACCCCTCTATATACTAGTGGGCTGTGTGGCTGTCTGGACTCGCCCATCCGCCTGTCCTGCGCCAACCCCGACCCGGGTCGCTTTGAGCGGAATCCTGAAATGAGCCAACAGTTTCAACACGATGTTCTGGTGATTGGCAGCGGCGCTGCCGGTTTGAGTCTCGCGCTGACCCTGCCCGGTCACTTGCGCATCGCCGTCCTGAGCAAAGGCGATCTCGCCAACGGCTCGACCTATTGGGCGCAAGGTGGCGTCGCGGCCGTGCTGGATGACACCGACACCGTCGAATCCCATGTCGATGACACCTTGAATGCCGGCGGCGGACTGTGCCACGAAGACGCGGTGCGTTTCACCGTAGAGCACAGTAAAGAAGCGATCCAGTGGCTGATCGACCAAGGCGTGCCGTTCACGCGAGACGAACAGTCCGGTACTGAAGACGGCGGCTTCGAATTCCACCTGACCCGCGAAGGCGGCCACAGCCACCGACGAATCATCCACGCCGCCGACGCCACCGGCGCCGCAATCTTCACGACCCTGCTGGCTCAAGCCAAAGAGCGGCCGAACATCGAACTGCTGGAACAGCGAGTGGCGGTCGATCTGATCACCGAGCGTCGACTGGGTCTGGAAGGCGAACGCTGCCTGGGTGCCTATGTGCTCAACCGTACAAGCGGGGAAGTCGACACCTTCGGAGCACGCTTCGTAATTCTGGCGTCCGGCGGTGCAGCCAAAGTCTATCTCTATACGAGCAACCCCGACGGGGCCTGTGGTGATGGCATCGCCATGGCCTGGCGTTCGGGCTGCCGGGTGGCGAACCTGGAGTTCAACCAGTTCCACCCCACTTGCCTCTATCACCCGCAAGCCAAGAGTTTTTTGGTAACCGAAGCCCTGCGCGGCGAAGGCGCCCATTTGAAGCTGCCGAACGGCGAGCGCTTCATGCAACGCTTCGATCCGCGCGCCGAACTGGCGCCACGGGACATCGTCGCCCGCGCCATCGACCACGAAATGAAGCGTCTGGGCGTCGATTGCGTCTACCTCGACATCAGCCACAAACCCGAAGCGTTCATCAAGACGCACTTCCCGACCGTCTACGAGCGCTGCCTCGGATTCGGCATCGACATCACCAAACAACCGATCCCGGTCGTACCGGCCGCGCACTATACCTGCGGCGGCGTGATGGTCGACCAGCAGGGCCGCACCGACGTACCCGGTCTGTACGCCATCGGCGAAACCAGCTTCACCGGCCTGCACGGGGCCAACCGCATGGCCAGCAACTCGCTGCTCGAATGCTTCGTCTACGCCCGCTCGGCAGCGGCGGATATTCTCGAACAACTGCCCGACGTCGCGATCCCGCGCGCGCTGCCCGCCTGGGACGCCAGCCAGGTGACTGACTCCGATGAAGACGTGATCATCGCCCACAACTGGGACGAATTGCGGCGTTTCATGTGGGACTATGTGGGCATCGTGCGCACCAACAAGCGCCTGCAACGGGCACAGCATCGGGTGCGTCTGCTGCTGGACGAAATCGACGAGTTCTACAGCAACTATAAAGTCAGCCGTGACCTGATCGAGTTGCGCAACCTGGCGCAGGTAGCGGAACTGATGATCCGCTCGGCCATGGAGCGCAAGGAGAGCCGAGGTCTGCATTACACCCTCGACTACCCGGACCTGCTGCCCGAAGCGCTCGACACTATTCTGGTGCCGCCCACCTACGTCGGCTGAACTTCAGGCGAACCCGCAGGCGTCGGTGCAGATCCGCCGCCTGCGCATCCCGCGGCACACAGATCGACCTGACCCGCCGCTCACCGCGCAATCGAAAGCGCAGCACCACGATCAGTGGCAGCGCCAGGCTGTCCGGACGCAATTGCACCGCTTGCCAGCCATCGGCCCGGTTCCACAATTGCCAGCCATCGGCGTCCCGGCGCAATCGGCAAAATGCCTTGGAATGACTCAACAGGATCTGCCGCGGCAACACCCACGCCGCATGGCCGAGACACGCAAATGCCCCGAGCAGAGAAGCCCAGAACGGAATCGACAATATAAGCAGAGTACCCAGCGCGAATGCCTGGGCCAGCAGATACGCCGCCAGCAACTGCCGTGAGGCATGCCAGCGGCATTCGAACGTGTTACTTGGGCTGGACACGATCCAGAATCATGCGAACCATGCGTTGCAGCTCGGGATCTTCCGATTCGCTGCGCTCCATGAACCAGCCGAACATGTCCTGATCCTCGCACTCGAGCAGGCGGACATAGAGCGCGCGATCCACCTCGTTCAGATTGGCGTAGACCTCTTTCACGAACGGCACCAGCAACACGTCGAGTTCCAGCATGCCGCGACGGCTGTGCCAAAAGAGGCGATTCAGTTCAACTTGTTCGACCATGGAGCCCTCCTCAAATAGGCCGCAAGTATACAGGCCCGAAGCGGCCCGAACAGTCGGCTTTGGTCGGGCACCATCGATCCTTTATGAACTACCCATTTCAACACCACCCCCTTATGATGTGCCCCAGTCTATTTACCCTGCGATGACCCATGGCCGATTCTGCTTTTTTCTGCACCCTGTCTCATGAAGGCGTTCTCGCGGTCCGCGGCGCGGATGCCGGCAAATTCCTGCAAGGCCAGCTGACCTGCAACATCAATTACCTGAGCGAAACCCAGGCCAGCCTCGGCGCCCGCTGCACGCAGAAAGGCCGAATGCAGTCGAGTTTCCGCATCGTGCTTGAAGGCGACGGTGTGCTGCTGGCGATGGCCGTCGAGCTGCTGGAGCCACAACTGGCGGACCTGAAAAAGTACGCGGTGTTCTCCAAATCGAAACTGACCGACGAAAGCGCCTCATGGGTGCGTTTCGGCCTCGATCATGGCGATACGGCGCTGAGCAACCTGGGTCTGGAACTACCGGCAGAAGCCGACAGCGTGGCCCGCCACGAAGGGCTGATCGCGATTCGCGTCTCCCCTGACCGTGCCGAACTCTGGGTGCCCGCCGATCAGGCCGAGCCCGTCAAAGGCAAACTGTCCGCGCAGTTGAGCGAAGGCGAACTCAATCAATGGCTGCTGGGCCAGATCCGCGCCGGTATCGGTCAGGTCATGCCGTCCACCCGTGAGCTGTTCATCCCGCAGATGCTCAATCTCCAGGCCGTCGGCGGCGTGAGCTTCAAGAAAGGCTGTTACACCGGCCAGGAAATCGTCGCGCGCATGCAGTACCTGGGCAAACTCAAGCGCCGCCTGTACCGCGTGCAACTGGACGCCAGTGAATTGCCGGAGCCCGGCACCCCGCTGTTCGCCCCGAGCCACGGCAGTTCCATCGGCGAAGTGGTGCTGGCCGCCCACAGCGAAAAGAATATTGAACTGCTGGCGGTGTTGCAGGCCGAAGCTGCCGAAGCGGGCGACTTGCATCTGGGCTCGGCCGAAGGTCCGGCGCTGCACTTGCTCGACCTGCCATACGAACTGGATCGCGACCGCGAAATCCAGCGCTGATCGCAGCATTTGTTGCAACACCCTAGAGAAACGACATGAGTGAGCTGGCGGATAAGGTCCAACAGGATTTGGTTGAGGCCATCGATAACGATGACCTGGTTCTGCCAACGTTACCGGAAGTGGCCCTGCAGATTCGCAAGGCCGCCGAAGATCCGGACATCAGCGTCAGCGACCTGAGCAAAGTGATCGGCCGCGACACGGCGCTGTCGGCGCGCCTGATCAAAGTGGTCAACAGCCCGCTGTTGCGCGCGACTCAGGAAGTCACCGACCTGCACACCGCCATCACCCGGCTGGGCGTCAACTACAGCAGCAACCTGGCGATCGGTCTGGTGATGGAGCAGATCTTCCACGCCCGCTCCGATGTGGTCGAACAGAAGATGCGCGAAGTCTGGCGCAAGAGCCTGGAAATCGCCGGCGTCAGCTACGCCCTGTGCCGCCGCCACACTCAGCTCAAGCCCGATCAGGCCGCGCTCGGCGGACTGGTTCATCAGATCGGCGTACTGCCGATCCTGACCTATGCCGAAGACCACTACGAATTGCTGTCCGATCCAGTCAGCCTCAACCATGTGATCGACCACATTCACCCGTTGCTTGGCGACAAATTGCTGCGGGTCTGGGAATTTCCCGAGCGTCTGGTGGAGTTGCCGGGGTTGTATCAGGACCTCAAGCGCGAATCGCAGCAGATCGATTACGTCGACATCGTGCAAGTGGCCAGCCTGTATTGCCACAAGGACACCGACCATCCGCTGGCGCGCATCGATCCGTTCAGCGTGCCGGCGTTCCGCAAACTCGGCATCGACCCGGACAACAAGGCGTTGTGCGCCGATCTGGAAGAATCGCGGTCGATGTTCTATTGATCAACCGGCGATAAAACTCACCCGCACCTTCAAACCTGCCTGCTCACCATCATGCAGACTGATCTGCGCCAGATGCGCGCGGCAGATTTCCCCGACAATGGCCAACCCCAGCCCCGAACCGGCGACCTGCTGGTTACGCCGGTAAAAGCGTTCGAACACCCGATCCCGCTCTTCCAGTGGAATGCCCGGCCCATCGTCTTCAACCTCCAGCACCGCCGGCGCCGTGACCCGCAGAATCACGTTGCCGCCCGGTGGCGTGTGGGCCAGCGCGTTGTCCACCAGATTGCTCAGCAATTCGTTGAGCAATGTCGGCTCGCCGCGCAGCCAAACCGGCTCGTCCGCCTCCAGCGCCAAGGCGACCCCGCGAGCGTGGGCCAACGGCGCCATGGCCATGCCCAGTTCGCGGGCCAACTGACTCAGATCGAGCAACTGCGCACCGCCCTCGGCGATCGCCCGGGCGCCGTTTTCTACGCGAGCCAGCGACAGCAACTGGTTGGCCAAATGGGTCAGGCGATCCGTGCTATGTGCCGAGGACTCCAGCGTGTCACGCCAGGTCTGCGGCTCGTTTGAACGCAGGCCCAACTCAAGACGCGCCTTGAGCGCCGCCAGTGGCGTGCGCAGTTCGTGGGCCGCATCGGCGATGAATTGCGCCTGGCGCTCGAACTGGCCGCGCAAACGCTCGGTAAAGTGATTGAGCGCCCGTACCAGTGGCCACAACTCGTGTTGCACTTCGACCAACGGCAACGGACGCAGGTCATCGGGCTGACGCTCTTCCACTGCCGTGCGCAGACGTTCGATCGGCCGCAGCGCGGCACTCACCGCAAACCACACCAGCAACAACGCGCCAATCGCCAACATGCCCAGCCGCAGCAAGGTATCGGCGGCCAGACTGCGGGCCATGCTGACGCGCGCCTCATCGGTTTCAGCAACGCGGATTTCCGCCATACCGTTCATGTTCGGCTCGCTGACCGCTTTGAGCAGACTCACCACACGCACGTTCTGCCCCTGATACTTCGCGTCGTAAAAGCGCGCCAGGGCGGGATAACTGTCGGTTCTCGGCGTGCCGGGCGGCGGGCCCGGCAGGTTTTCATAGCCGGAAATCAACTTCTGGTTGATGTCATTGACCTGGTAATAGATGCGACCCGCACTGTCGTAAGCAAACGTATCGAGCGCCACATAAGGCACGTCGGCACTGAGACTGCCATCGCGCTGCGACAGACCGGCGGCGATGGTCCGCGCCGAGGCCAGCAGCGTGCGGTCGTAGGCGGTGTCGGCGGCTTCGCGACCGTTCCAGTAGGCGCTCAATCCACTGGCGAGCATCAACACCACCAGCAACAGCGCGAGGTTCCACAGCAAGCGCCAGCGCAGGCTGCTGGGCTTATGCATCGCGGCTTTCCAGCAGATAGCCCAGGCCCCGAAAGGTCACGATGGCCACCGAATGACCGTCGAGCTTCTTGCGCAGGCGATGCACGTAGATTTCGATAGCGTCGGGGCTTGCCTCTTCGTCGAGACCGAACACCTGCGCAGCCAGTTGTTCCTTGCTCATCACCCGCCCCGGACGGGCAATCAGCGCTTCGAGCACTGCCTGTTCGCGAGAGGTCAACGTCAGCAATTCTTCGCCGAGGGTAAAGCGTCGAGTGTCGAGGTCATAGGCCAGCACACCGCAACGCTGCTGACGTTCGCCACCGAGCACGCTACGGCGCAGCAGCGCCTTGACCCGCGCCTCCAGCTCGGTGAGCTCGAACGGCTTGGCCAGGTAATCATCGGCGCCGAGATTGAGCCCATGGACCCGATCCTTGACGTCACTGCGGGCGGTCAGCATCAGCACCGGCAGGTTCTTGCCCCGGGCCCGCAGGCGCGCCAGCACTTCAAAGCCGTCCATGCGCGGCAGGCCGACATCGAGGATCGCCACCGCGTATTCCTCGCTGCCCAGGGCCAGGTCGGCAGCCACGCCATCGTGCAACACATCCACGGTCAGACCGGTGCTCTTGAGCGCCTGGGCGACGCTTTCGGCCAGCGGCAAATGGTCTTCGACGAGCAGGACACGCATGGATCTCTACCTCATTCAGGGATGGCCGACGCCATTCTTTGCGGCGGAGTTTACAGCCGCAACCGCCACTGTGAAGCCCGAAAACACGCGAAAGAATACTGAAAGGTTAGCGAAAGCTTGGGGCGTTAGAGTCGCTTCACCGAAGGTCCCGACTGCCGACCTTCGCCGTTTGGTCTGTCCATACACCGTAGCTTCAAAACGTAGCTCTCGAAAAACGCCACGATGCGTTTTCGCCAATAAGAACAATAACGAGGTACTGCACCATGCTGTCCACACAGCTCCAGGTTGACCCGTTCCATTCTTTTTCTCGTATTTCCCCGTTTTCGCTTGTCAGCGCCATCGTCGGCTGCGCGGCGCTCAACCCGTCCGGGTCTGAGCCTGTTAGCCTGCGCGCGCGAAACTGCCGCACCTGAACATCCCCAAAAACAACAACTCCCGTGGAGACACTCATGAACCGATCCCTGCGCCGTTTCGCCCTCGCCGCCGGTTGCGTGCTGTTCGCCGGCCAACTGATGGCCGAACCGAAACGCCCCGAATGCATCGCCCCGGCCTCCCCCGGTGGCGGCTTCGACCTGACCTGCAAACTGGCGCAAAGCGCGCTGGTCAATGAAAAGCTGCTGACCAAGCCGATGCGCGTGACTTACATGCCCGGCGGCGTCGGCGCGGTGGCGTACAACGCCGTCGTGGCCCAGCGTCCGGCCGACGCCGGCACACTGGTGGCGTGGTCCAGCGGTTCGCTGTTGAACCTGGCCCAGGGCAAGTTCGGCCGGTTCGATGAAACCAACGTGCGCTGGCTGGCAGCGGTTGGCACCAGCTATGGCGCCATCGCGGTGAAAAGCGATTCGCCCTACAAAACCCTCGATGATCTCGTGCAGGCGCTGAAGAAAGATCCGAGCTCCGTGGTCATCGGCTCCGGCGGTACCGTCGGCAGCCAGGACTGGATGCAGACCGCACTGATCGCAAAAGCCGCCGGGATCAACCCGCGCGACCTGCGTTACGTCGCCCTCGAAGGGGGCGGCGAGATCGCCACCGCCCTGCTCGGCGGCCACATCCAGGTCGGCAGTACCGACATCTCCGACTCCATGCCGCATATCCAGAGCGGTGACATGCGCCTGCTGGCGGTGTTTGCCGAAAAACGCCTGGACGAGCCGGAAATGAAGGACATCCCGACCGCTCGCGAGCAAGGCTACGACATCATCTGGCCCGTGGTGCGCGGTTTCTACCTCGGGCCGAAAGTCAGCGACGAAGACTACGCCTGGTGGAAAGACTCCTTCGACAAACTGCTGGCCTCGGAAGACTTCGCCAAGCTGCGCGATCAGCGTGAGCTGTTCCCGTTTGCCATGACCGGTCCCGAGCTGGACACCTACGTCAAGAAACAAGTGGCGGACTACAAGGTGCTGGCCAAAGAGTTCGGCCTGATTCAGTGATCGTCTCTGTCTAGCGTCCATGGCCCTCTCACCGGGGCCATGGCAGGAGTTCCCTCATGCTTATTCAACGCATTTTTGCCTCGGTGCTGTTGCTGGCCTGTGCCGGCCTGGCACTGATGGCGTGGCCATATCAGGCGGCGTTTTCCTACGAACCGGTGGGGCCACGGGCATTTCCGTTGCTGATGCTCGGCCTGATGGGCCTGGCGCTGCTGTACATGGTTTTTCGTCCAGCGCCCATCAAGCACAGCGAAGACGAGCCGCCACTGGACCGCGAAACCCTGACCAAAATCGGCATCTGCGTGGCCCTGTTGCTCGTGTTCGCCGGCACTTTCGAACCCCTTGGCTTCATCGTCGCCAGCATCATCACCGGCGTACCGATGGCCCGACTGTATGGCGGCCGCTGGTTGCCGAGCGTGGTGATCATCAGCCTGATGGCCGTTGGTCTTTACCTGCTGTTCGACCGTTTGATGGACGTTCCGCTGCCCCTCGGCCTGCTCGACGTTCTGGAGAACTGATATGGATACTCTTGGCTATTTGGGACAGGGCTTCGGCGTTGCACTGAGCCCTTACAACCTGGTGACCGCACTGTGCGGCACGCTGATCGGCACGGTCGTCGGCCTGCTGCCGGGGCTCGGTCCGATCAACGGCGTAGCGCTGCTGATCCCGATCGCGTTTGCTCTCGGCCTGCCGCCGGAGTCGGCATTGATCCTGTTGGCAGCGGTGTATCTGGGCTGCGAATACGGTGGCCGGATCAGCTCGATTCTGCTGAACATCCCTGGCGAAGCCTCCACCGTGATGACCACCCTCGACGGTTACCCGATGGCCCGCAAAGGCCTGGCCGGTGTGGCGCTGTCGTTGTCGGCCTGGAGCTCGTTCATCGGCGCGTTCATCGCCACCTGCGGCATGGTGCTGTTCGCTCCGCTGCTGGCGAAATGGGCGATTGCCTTCGGCCCCGCGGAATATTTCGTACTGATGGTGTTCGCGATTGTCTGTCTCGGCGGCATGGCCGGTGACCGTCCGCTGAAAACCTTTATCGCGGCATTGATCGGCCTGTTTCTGTCGACCGTTGGCATCGACGCCAACAGCGGCGTGTACCGCTTCACCGGTGACAACATTCACCTGACCGACGGCATACAGTTTGTGGTGCTGGTGCTGGGCCTGTTCTCGATCAGCGAAATCCTCCTGCTGCTCGAGAAAACCCACCACGGCCAGGAGGTGGTTAAAGCCACCGGCCGGATGATGTTCAACTTCAAGGAAGCGGCTTCGGTGTTCGTGGTGAACGTCCGTTGTGGCGTGCTCGGTTTCATCATGGGCGTGTTGCCGGGTGCCGGCGCGACACTCGCCAGTGCCGTGGCGTACATGACCGAGAAGCGCATTGCCGGTGCCAGCGGTAAATTCGGTCAGGGCGATGCCCGTGGACTGGCGGCACCGGAAACCGCTATCGGCGGAGCGGCGTGCGGCGCACTGGTGCCGATGCTGACCCTCGGCGTTCCGGGTTCGGGTACCACAGCGGTGATGATCGGAGCCCTGTCGCTGTACAACATCACGCCGGGGCCGTTGCTGTTCCAGCAACAACCCGACATCGTCTGGGGCCTGATCGCTTCGCTGTTCATCGCCAACGTCATGCTGGTGATCCTCAACATCCCGATGATCCGCCTCTTCACCCGCATCCTCGCCGTGCCTAACTGGGCGCTGGTGCCGATCATTGCGATCATTACCGGGATCGGCGTTTATGCCGTGCACGCGACGACCTTCGATCTGTTCCTGATGATTGGCATCGGCATCTTCGGTTACATCCTGCGCAAGCTGGACTTCCCGCTGTCGCCACTGCTGCTGGGCTTCATCCTCGGCGGTCTGATGGAACAGAACCTGCGCCGGGCGCTGTCGATCTCCAACGGAGCCCTGGAAATCCTCTGGTCGAGCCCGATCACGTTCGGTTGCTGGATTCTGACGGCGATCATGCTGCTGATGCCGATCATCCGCATCTGGCGCAAACGCTCGGCCGCGCAACGCGCCATTGCCGATGCCTGATCGGTTCTCCCTCAAAACCTGGTGGGGAACCCCGCTGGTCGGTCTGCTTGGCGGTTACATCGCCAGCCAGATCGGCTGGCCACTGCCGTGGATGGTCGGCTCGTTGCTGGCGATCATCCTGGTGCGCTGCCTGACCCCGTGGCAATTGACCGAAATCCCTGGCGGCCGCAAGTGCGGCCAGTGGATCGTCGGCATCGGTATCGGCCTGCACTTCACCCCACTGGTGATAGAGCAGGTGCTGAGTCATTTCGGCCTGATCTTCTTCGGCGCACTGGTCACCAGCCTGTCGGCGGTAGTCGGCGTGTGGCTGATGCGCCGTACCGGCGAAGATCGCGCCACCGCTTTCTTCTCCAGCATGCCGGGCGGCTCCGGCGAGATGGTCAACCTCGGCGCCCGCAAC
Organism: Pseudomonas sputi; assembly: GCF_021603585.1. Classification (GTDB taxonomy): domain Bacteria; phylum Pseudomonadota; class Gammaproteobacteria; order Pseudomonadales; family Pseudomonadaceae; genus Aquipseudomonas; species Aquipseudomonas sputi. The sequence continues at coordinate 44,863 of NZ_BQHI01000010.1, forward strand.
GGCGCGCTGCTAAGCCATGTCGCGGCCGGGCAGAGTCTGCGGGTGTTGGTGGTGGTGTTGTGTGTACCGGCGGCGTTCAAGTATCTGCTGGGTGACGGCACCCCGATTTCACACGCCGGCAGCGTCGACTGGCGCTGGCTGGCGATTCTTTTTCCGGCGGGCGGCCTGCTCGCCTGGCTCTGGCAACGCCTGCGTCAACCCAACCCTTGGCTGTTCGGCCCGCTGCTGGTCAGCGCAGCGGTGAGCATCGGCTGGGATCTGCACATCAGTTTGCCCAATGGCGGCAGTCAGATCGGCCAGTGGTTGATCGGCAGTGGGCTGGGTTGTCACTTCAACCGACAGTTCTTCCGCCGCGCCCCGTCGTTCATGGGGCGCACGTTGATCGGCACGGCGCTGACCATGTTGATCGCGACACTGGCGGCGTTGGGATTGAGTGCGCTGACCCATCTGGACCTGCGCTCGCTGACCCTGGGCATGATGCCCGGCGGGATTGCCGAGATGAGCCTGACGGCAGAAACCCTGCAACTGTCGGTACCGCTGGTGACGGCGATGCAGGTGATGCGGTTGCTGTTCGTGTTGTTTCTGGCGGAACCGTTGTTCAAATACTGGAACCGTAATCCCGAAGCCTGAGCCGGTTATTGATCGTTCCCACGCAGACGGTTCGACGTGGGAACGAGATTAACCGCCAGCCCTGAACGTCAGACCACCGACGGAAGGCGCCACTCGATCGGCGCTTCGCCATTCTGCTCCAGGAATTTGTTGGTGCGGCTGAAGTGCCCGCAACCGAGGAAGCCGCGATAGGCCGACAGCGGCGACGGGTGCACCGAGGTCAGCACCAGATGCTTGGTGGCATCGATCAGCTTCTGCTTGCTCTGCGCATGGGCGCCCCAGAGCATGAACACCAGATGCGGTTGTTTCTGGCTGACCACCTCAATGATCCGATCCGTGAAGAACTGCCAGCCCTTGTCCTTGTGCGCATTGGCGTTGGCGCGTTCGACGGTCATGGTGGTGTTGAGCATCAGCACGCCCTGGTCGGCCCAGCTCTGCAGATAGCCGTGGTTGGGGATGTCGATGTTCAGGTCGCGCTTCAACTCTTTATAGATGTTGACCAGCGAGGGCGGCGCCGGTACGCCCGGCTGCACCGAGAAGCACAAGCCGTGGGCCTGGCCCGGGCCGTGGTACGGATCCTGGCCGAGGATGACCACTTTCACCTTGTCCAGCGGCGTCGAGTTCAGCGCGTTGAAGATCATCGGGCCTGGCGGATAGATTTCCTTGCCGGCCGCCCGCTCCTGCTGCAGAAAAGTGCGCAACTCTGCCATGTAGGGCTGGTCGAATTCGGCACGCAGTGCCTCCTTCCAGCTCGGTTCGAGTTTGATACGGTCGTCAGCAGTCATGGTCACACCCGGCAAAAACAATGGGGCGAACCCTAGGAAAGCCGACCACGCTTGTCAATTGATCTGACGCAGATCCGGCACTTTCCCACACAGCGATCATACTGATCGTTCAAATTCCCAATCGAGGTCACGATGAATCTGCACTTCGAAGAACTCACCGGCACCGACGGCGCGCGCATCGGCGTGGCCACGCTGGACGCCGAAAAGTCGCTCAATGCGCTGTCCCTGCCGATGATCCACGCCCTGAGCGACAAACTGAACACCTGGGCCAAGGATCCGCAAATCGTCTGCGTGCTGCTGCGCGGCAACGGCGCCAAGGCCTTCTGTGCCGGCGGCGAAGTGCGCAGCCTGGTGGAAGCCTGCCGAGCGCATCCCGGCGAGGTGCCGCCGCTGGCCGCGCAGTTTTTCAACGCGGAATATCGCCTGGATTACAGCCTGCACACCTACCCGAAACCCTTGATCTGCTGGGGCCATGGTTATGTACTCGGCGGCGGCATGGGCCTCTTGCAAGGCGCGAGCATCCGGATCGTCACGCCGAGCAGTCGTCTGGCGATGCCGGAAATCAGCATTGGCCTGTACCCGGATGTCGGCGCCAGTTGGTTTCTGTCGCGGCTGCCGGGCAAGCTCGGTTTGTTCCTTGGCTTGACCGGCGCACACATGAACGGTCGCGATGCGATCGATCTGGACTTGGCCGACCGTTTCCTGCTCGACGAACAGCAGCAGGAACTGATCGACGGTTTGTTGCAGCTGAACTGGCAGGAACAGACCGCCATGCAGCTCAACAGCCTGCTCAAGGCGCTGCAGCAGGAAGCCGTGGCGCAAATGCCTGAGGCGCAATGGCTGCCGCGTCGGCAGCAGATCGATGAATGGCTGGATGTCAGCGACGTGATCTGCGCCTGGAAAGCCATCAGCCTGCATCGCGACAGCAGCGACCTGTTGATGGCCCGTGCCGCGAAAACCATGAGTGAAGGTTCGCCGCTTACTGCGCATCTGGTCTGGGAACAGATCATCCGCGCCCGCCATTTGTCGCTGGCCGAAGTCTTTCAGATGGAATACACCCTGAGCCTCAATTGCTGCCGGCATCCGGAATTCAGCGAAGGGGTCCGGGCGCGGCTGATCGACAAGGATCACAAACCGCACTGGCACTGGCCGGACATCGCCCGGGTGCCGGACGCGGTGGTCGAGGCGCATTTTCACAAGGTCTGGGAGGGGCGGCATCCGTTGGCGGATCTGTCGCAATACTAAAACCGATAATTGCCCGCGATGGCAGTCTCTTGAGCTCTGTCGCGGGAAGTTTGAGCCAGTTGCAAAACTATCTGCGATCAAACATTCAACTCGTAAAACGCGATTATTTCCTTCATTGCCCGCAACGCCTCTTCATCATTTCTCGGCAAGATATCCTCTACGTCCCGCAACGGAGGTAGAGGGTGCAAAAGCTCAGCGAGTTGATTCGCCGTGTAATTTTCAACAGCTCCCTCTTCTCCTTGAACGCTGATGAAGCTGATAGCGGCATCGCCTCCTGAAAAGTGTTCGGAGACACGAATCTTTGGAGACATGCCATAACTGACTACGATGACGAGATCATCCTGTTCACGGTGGAACTTTAGATGGTCAATGGACAGTCCGACTTCTGAAAAGTCTATACCGTCAGTTCCGCCACCGGCATTGACTACCAGATCTCGTCCGAGACCATCATATTTATACACATCATTACCCCCGCCACCGGACAAAGTGTCATTGCCCTGCCCACCGTAAAGCACATCATCGCCAGAGCCACCGCAAAGCAGATCATCGCCTTGCATCCCTCTTATTTCACCAGCGCCTCTGAGGGTGTCATTACCACGACCGCCCACGAGGGGGAGAAAACGGTTGTCTCGAAAGGACTTAACCTGAGTAGCGTCCTGAACGTTGATGCCGTGATGATAGGTATCGGGGGCGATGCCTAATCGGCTAACGAGATCTTTAAAACTGATGCTCGACCCGTCAGAAAACCTCACCCGTTCAATACCGGAACCACCGATGTCATCCGGATTGGGCAAAACGATTCGTACTTTTTGAGTTCCGCCCCATTCGATATCGAGTGTGGTGTACAACATCTGGGCCCGAGGCGGTTGACGATGAGCGCTACGTGGTGGGGCGGGTGAGAGTTCGATATTTACCGTCTCAACCAACACAGCGCCCCAGGTTAGCTTCAACTTATCTGGTTTCGCCTCTTCCGGAAGAACGACTGTATCAATATCAAGCGCCCCAAACTCTTCACTCCACCCGGAAGCGCCAACCTCAGGACTCGAAAAAACAGGGTTAAGCACGTCCGCAATAATGGTGGTTGCACCATCCTGCGCTTGAACTATGTAAGTGTCGGGGCCGTTTTCACCGTAAAGCCAATCTTCTCCCGGTCCACTGATCAAATAATCGGCCCCCGCGGAGCCAAGCAGTGTGTCGCTGCCTGCGCCAGCCGATAAAAATGCGCCTGGGATCCTGTCGTTCACCCCGCCGTACTCAAGCACTGAACCAGCATAGGTAACCACCAAGTCATCTCCTGCACCGCCATGAAAGAGATTTCCCACTTCGAGATTTACCCTGCCGCCAGCGTCATTACCATGAACAACTTTATGCTTGATCGTTTGGGTAGTAGAGCTCCAGCGAAACGCTTTACGAACAGTTTCATGATTTTCAAAACTGCCAGCGGGGTACACGTACCACCCCTTAATGGCGCCCGAGTGGTCTATATCTTCGACTACAGCATCACCCACGTTGAACGAGAACCCCGAATAACTGGAGCCAGACGGGTAATATTTTGGCTTTTGTTTCGGTAATTGCGCAGTTTCAGCTTTTACAAACTTGAACGTGGTTTTCGTTTCAGAAATTGACTGCCTTTCACTCACCACGGCGTCTGCGGCAATCGCCCCCATCCACTCAGGTGTATTGGAAAAGACTCCGGCTTCAACGTCCTCATGGATCAGTTCGGCGCTGATGGCATAGCCACTTTCGTCGGTAGCAATATGACTTCTAACCCAAACACCCTGATCGTTCAGTGCAAATCCTGATGCCTGCCTGTCCGCTGAGCGCTTTGCTTTCAGTTCCAAAAGAAAAAGGCTATCCCAGTCGATGTGACGACTGGTTTCACTGCCTTGCCTCTCAGTAGAAGCGGCTAAGTCATCGGGCAGTGTCTGGACGACTGCTTCGCTCTCAATGTCCTGCATTTTTCCGGCATCGGGCACCGTAGCAATTGTCGCGGACGGATCTCCTACATCTACCGGTTGCACCGTTAATTTGATTACATCCTGGAAATTCAGGATCACGCCGTCGCTGAACCTGAACGTCGAACCTGCCCACTTTTCATGGTGAAGAATCAGAAGCGCGTCACCAATACCATTCGACAGCCGCAACGCCGTGCCCGCATCAAGATTAACGATCTTGGCTTGTAAGTTCTCCGCAGAAAATCCATCGCCAAAACTTACGACGTTGTTGCCACCTGTATCGGTAACAACATCCAGTCCATCACCCACTCCGAAGTAGAAAACATCGTTACCCTGCATCCCTTCCAGATAATCGTTGCCGGCACCACCCTCAAACACGTTATCGCCAGGGCCGCCGCGCAGATAATCGACTCCCTCCCCGCCAACCAGCGTGTCGTTTCCGCCACCGCCCAGCAAAGTGTCGTTGCCTGAACCGCCGTCAAGATAATCGGCGCCATGTTCTGCTTCGGATGTTTGCCCGTAGTCCCCCATCAAAAAGTCATCATCGGCACCGCCCAAGAGCGTATCGGCGCCCAAACCACCCCAGAGCGTATCGTTTCCTGAATTACCTTGAATGTGATCATCGTTGGTTCCGCCCGCTTTCAAGTTGGGCTCATCGCCATCCAGAGCATCTGCACCTGATCCGCCTACCAGTGTGTCGGAGCCACCCAATCCACGGAGTGTGTCGTCACCCGCACCGCCATCGAGATAATCATCACCGTGATAACGAATCGGGTGTTCATGGTAATCACCGACCAATTCGTCGTTACCGCTGCCACCGAAAAGCGAATCACCGGCACCGCCGCCCCAAAGGGTGTCATTTCCCTCACCGCCATCCAGAAAATCACTTCCTAAAAAGTCTACGGCATCACCCGAAACGCCTCGCAGCACCTCGTCATCACCTTTCAGCACATCATTGCCGCTGCCGCCGTACAACACGTCGCTACCACCGTTTCCGGCAAGGGAGTCATCGCCACTGCCACCCGCCAACAAATCGTTGCCATGATGGCGACTGTCGAGACCGCCACCCCAATCCAGGTTGTCTCCCAGCAATGTGTCATTGCCACTCCCGCCAGCCAGCGTGTCATTACCCTCTTCGCCGCACAGCGTGTCGTCGTCACTTCCGCCATCGAGCAGGTCATCTCCCCAGCCACCGATAATAAAATCTCGGCCACCCTGCCCATAGAGGATGTCGTCACTGCCCTCGGTGGGACTATTTAATGAAATTTTGTCAAAGACGCTACGCATGCTGATGACGCCATCACTGAGTGGAACGTCGATGCGCTTGATTGTCCAATTTTGCTCATGTGCTCCGGTTGTTTGATCACCGGACAAATTGTCATCACCTGCTCCTCCAATCAGCGTGTCTCGACCGTTGCCGCCGAGCAGCACGTCTCGCGATGCAGTGCCGACAAGCAGGTCATCACCCTGCCCACCATCCAGCCAGTCGCCACGGCTGGCCTTTCCTTTTGTGGCATCGGCAAAGGCTTTTTCAAGAGACGACTGCTTGTCGCCGAATAAACGATCGTTGCCTTCTTTGCCGAACAATCGATCAGACCCGCCAAGACCAACGATGAGGTCATCTTTCGGTGATCCGTAGAGCAGGTCGGCTTTGTTCCTCTGTTTAACATTAGGCAAAAGCAAGGCGTTGCCCAACTCATCATAGGAAGGCTGATCCCCACGAACATCCGGGTCGGAATCTTTGACTTTCCAGTCGCCTTGAAGGACCAGATCGGGAGCGGGGAACGCCTGGTCCTGGTAATCAGGAAGATCAATGCCGAGCATCCCCGGCTTAAAGTTCTTTATGACGATGAGATCACTCAGTCCGTATTTAATGTTCAGCGTGGTTTCAGCCAGATCTTCAATGAGCGTCAAGGTAATGGCTCGATCCTTCGTAAACCAGATATTGCTGAGCGGAGCACTGCGTTCGAGAGGCGGGATAGCAACTCCATTTATCAACAACGCGCCATCAATGTCCGCCTCGATAATCTCGTCTATTCCATCTCCGCTGGAGAACTCATACCGATCGTTACCCGCCCCTCCAATCAGAGAGTCGTTGCCCTTTCCACCCACCAAAACATCATCACCAACCATCCCGTGCAACGCGTCATTCCCATCGCCTCCACTCAAAAGGTCGTTACCGCGAGCCCCCTGGATAAAGTCATTACCGGACAGTCCGCTGATGGAATCGTTGCCACCACCGCCGTAAAGATGATCGGTATTCGTTCCGCCACCAAATGATCGACCGCCGTCATCACCAAACATGACCAGAGGGTTCAAGACACCTGTATTCATCGAGGCCTGTTTGCCAGAAGCCAAATCCGAATAGGAAAAGGTCTGGACAGTGTTTCGACCGAACGATCCATTGGTTCGGGAAATCAGCCGGGCCAGCATTTCAGAGCGATCGGCAAGCCACTGTTCAGTGATGAAGCCTTCCCCCGTTTCGGGGTCGTAAAGCTCCAGGCCGGGTCCGGAAAAACCGTCGGCCCGCTCAATCACGATTTCACTTAGCTGCTTGAGGGAATTGCGTAACGCGGCGCCGATGGGCGTTGCCTGACTGGCCAACGTTGCCCAGTCCTTGGCACTGCCATACTCGCCAATGGTACTGGTAACGATGCTTTGCGATTGAGACGGAGAAAGTGCGGAGAAAAAGGTGTAGGCGTTGGAGGCGAAGGTTTCATCGGTGGTAGGCGTGGCGGCCGAGTTTCCGTCGTAGGTTCGCCTGAGCATGTCAAAGAAACCATTCAGGTTATATCGCAATATCAGGCTGACAATGGGTGAGATGGGCGTACCTTTCACCACATGCTGAATCAGCGGATTGATGCTGCCACTGGCAAGAGCGATATTTATTTGTTCGGGCAGGACTGAAAACAGGCTTTCAACCATATTCGACCCGCCAGGTTTCATAGGGTTTTTCTCCACCCAACAGGCTGAAGCCGATTGTTCCAGACCATCCCGCATTACGACTGGTAGCTGTATCAATGTCACCAACATCTTCACGAAATAATACTTTACCAATAGCGCTCGCATCGATTTCTGCAATTTGGCTTATGGAGGGCACAGTCCATGGAGCCAAATCATGTTCAACGGAGCCTTTTATCAGCGTATTCATGAGATTGACAGCCACCTGATTAGATGACTCTTGCATCTTGAAATCGCTAAACTTTTTATTTAGCCTCAACTCCCCCTGCCGCAGGGTGTAGGCTCGGATCAACGTAGAGTAAGCGCCCACCCCGCCATTTGCATCAATTGCTACATCGAGCCAGAGTTTGGCATCTTTAAAAATTCCCATTACGTTCTCATCGAACGCAGAACCGTCTAAAAATTTCTCACCCAAAATATTCGACAATGTGCGATAAAGTACAGCACAGCTTCGCCCCTCCACTGCCATCGCAATATACTTTTCCTCCTCGACATTGAATTTCATTCCCTCACAAATATTTGCAGCCTGCAAAATTTCCGACTTTTCCAAATCACTGAACATATAGCTCATATTCACTTCCCTGTAATAATTGAATGTGAAAGATAGTCGCTGACAGCCTTAAGCGCTTCTGGAGCACCCCGCAAGCCCTCGGTACCCAAATGTATGCGAGCATCCCCACCTGCAAAGTCGAAATGGTGCAACTCGACCGTACAATACGTACGTAAACTCCCAAACTCCAAATTCTCCAACTGCTCCTTATTCATTTTCAAAAGATATGCTTTACTCAAACCACTGGCCGAAGCTTTAGATTCTGGCGAATTCAAACCATTACAATTTATCCTCCGTGGCGTTCCATCACGCCGGCGCCAGTCCTGCATAACAAAAGTTACAACAGAGAATTCATTTTTAATACTGGGTGGTGGCGCGGTAAGCCAAAGTTCCAGGCCTGGATAATTTTTCAGCTTAACAATCAGTTCATCCGGCCAATTCACATGCCGCCCGCCCATGTTGTGCGGTGCCGTGGTATCCCTTCTTGTGAAAAGCCTGGCGGTAACGTGGAAATGCGTCCAGCTGGTGGGTGGTTCTACCCCAAGAGTTTCATACACAGGAACCAGTTCTTTTCCCGTCCACCAGAATGACCCATCAAGAAGATCGGCAATACAGGAACCGTCGCTCCTTAAAGTCGATCCAAAATAGAACCCGGGAATCCTTGTACGATCCAGCAGGCTGCCGCCAAGTATCGGGATCTGCTCCATACCCGCCAGCTTCCTGCTGCATTCCCCTTGTTTCTTCTGATAAATCTCCCGCGCTTCTGCGGCCTCCTCCCATCGGATACAGAAATCAACGACCCAGTAACAGATCGCTAGTAACACGCCATATTTAATTCCCCTTCTGCACTGGCGGAAAACTTCCTTGCGAGACATCTTAAGCATTTCAAATCTCCATTTTAAAATGACCAATCACATCACTCTAAACAACTCACCTCATCAACTCCTTAAACACTTCAAAGTAACCGCTTACTCCTTTAACCACATCGAATTCGCTTGCCTTCAACCTCGCCGCATCCTTCATAGACTCAAAACTACCGAAAGACGTTAAAACCCTGCACACTGCCGTGGCGATTTCTTCAGCGTCAAAAAAATCAACAAGTATCCCGCTGATTCCATCTTCGATAACTTCCTGCACGGGAGCGGTATTTGAACCTATGACAACACAGCCAGATGCCATGGCTTCCAACAGAGACCAAGACAAAACAAACGGATATGTCAAATACACGTGAGCCTTTGAAAGACTCAGAACCGACCTGTATGTTTGACAAGGCAACTTCCCAACAAAGTGAACATTGGAAATATCAACATCCACCTCCGCGACCATCTTGCTTCGCCAGTTCGGGTATCCAATGGGCATCCGCCCATAACTGACATTGTCCCCACCCACTACAATGACCTGCGCGCTCGGGCACTTTTCCTGAATATAGGGAATGGATCTCATAAAACTATGAAAGCCTCGGTAAGGTTCGAGGTTTCTGGCGACATAAGTCACAATAGGCTGACCTGCTCTTATCACGCGCCCACTCGGCAGCGTTACAGACTCGACCTTTTCTGATTCGGCAAATTGAACAATGCCTTCGTGAATGACACGAATTTTAGACTGATATGTTTTAGGAAAAAGACCGCGCTGCCATTGTGTAGGTGCAATCCCGGCATCACACTGTTCAACATTCAGGAGATGCATCGAGTTCAAGACTCTAAGCCTTGAAGTCGCGTCCATCGCACTGGAAAATTCAGGATCAAAACCAGAGTCGGCCCCGTGCGCTCGGTAATAGTACTCACAGAAATGAACCAGAGGTACATCGGGATACACATCTTTGACGAATAGCGATTCACCCCACCCAGGATGAGCGAGAACTACGTCAGGCCGAAAGCCTGCCTGACTGATCCTCTTCAATATTCGTTGAACTTGTTGCCCGTCCGAAACAGCCTCTTCGTATCTGTACAAATAGTTATGAACGCCATTAATCATCTTCCTTGAGGGTCGATATCGAAATAACTTTACCCCGGCAATACCTGGCGCTGTATCGCGTCCAATTGCAATGACGCCAAGACGCCTGCGCAATGCTTCCAACGCCACATGACGAAACTGACCGGGAAAATTCTGATGAATGATAAGAAGATTCATATCTGAGCAATAACCCGCGCTTATACACCTCCATGAAATTGAAGTTTTTCAACGTCAACATGTGCATACAAACGCTAACAAATGGTCAGAAATAAAACTGTAGGAGGGTTCCGAGAACCTCCTAGGAGATGGTGCAATTCACACCAACATAAAAAACAGGCACAAAAAAAGCGGCGCTCAATGCGCCGCTTTTTTGCGGGGGGTTACCAGCGGTTGCCGTGTCGGTTGTAGTCGCCACGTCCACTGTGACGGTCGTAGTGGCCACGACCCCGGCGGTCATCCCAGCCACCGCGACGATGGTCATCCCAGCGTCCGCGATCATGACCGTGCCAGCGACGGTTCTCGTGATAGCGCGGGGCCGGTTGGTAGTAACGAGGCGCCGAGTAGTAGCGTGGAGCCGGTTGGTAATAGCGCGGTGCTGGCTGGTAGTAGCGCGGCGCCGAATAATACGTGCTGCCGCCGGTGTAATAAGTGCCACCGCTGTAATACGAAGGTGCCTGCGATGTGTAGACCTCTGAGCTGTAGTAGCCATCTCCGTAGGAATAAGGGACGCATCCGCCAAGGGAAAAAAGCATCACGGTAAACAGAAGAATTCGGCGATACATGGCGGCCTCCTGGACCGCGGGTAGCCACACCAGCGACGCTGGCAGGCGTCAGTCTTTCATTCGGCGACTGACGAAATATCTGACAGCGATTTCGGCATCCGGTGCGTTTCTGCAACAACTTGAAACAAGTGATTCATGAAACCTTGTTCATGCAAAAACGCCGTCATTCAGCCGCTGATTAATGGTGCCGGCCATGGTATCCGCCGCCGTGATAACCCCGTCCGTAACCACCGCGATAGCCATGGCCGCCGTAGTAATAGCGGGCGCCACCGTAGTAACGCGGACCGTAATAACCACCGTAGTAATAGGGCGAGTAATAGCCGGGATAGTAATAGGGCGTGGGGTAAACATCGTAGTAGCCGCCGGCGTAGTAGTAACAACCGGACAGCCCTAGACCGAACACCGCAGCGAACAGTGCTCGACGCAGCATTTTCTTGAGCAGCATGGCGGCCTCCTGAAAGACCTGTGACAGCAGTCGGCACAGACCGGCTGACACCAGATTTGACTGGCGGACCGGCAACGAGTGCCCAACCCTTACGGGCATCGGATCAGCGGCAGCGGACGCTGCATGACGGTGCAACCGCGCACCAACACAAAGCGCCCACAGGCGTTCGCCGTCCGCCGCAACGTCACGAAAGCCCGTAGCAGAGCGTCCGACCCGACTTGGCACGCCTCTCGCTTTAACAAACCCGTGCAGGAGTCATCACAGGTTCGCGGCACCACAATTTGCAATGGCTGACTAGGGTTCCGGCTCGCATCTGCGAGTGGCTGGTCCGAGAGTTGGCGACCTCCAGTTGAGGTTACACGGCGGGACAAAAGCCCGGGAGACAAGCCACCGTTCGCGGTGCCGCGTTGCCTTCCTGTCCGCCCTCGATCAACTGGAGAAGCCACCATGTCCCGACCACGTTTGCCCGCCCTGCTCGCCGCCGCGTTCGCCGCGCTCATCAGCACTCAATCCCCCGCCGCGCAGAAAGACCATTTCAGTGTCTGCTGGACGATCTACGCCGGCTGGATGCCATGGGAATACGCCGGCAGCCAGGGCATCGTCGACAAATGGGCGAAGAAGTACGGGATCAAGATTGATGTCGTGCAACTCAACGATTACGTCGAGTCGATCAACCAATACACCGCCGGCCAGTTCGACGGCTGCACCATGACCAACATGGATGCCCTCACCATTCCGGCCGCCGGCGGCGTCGACAGCACTGCGCTGATCGTCAGCGATTTCTCCAACGGCAACGACGGCATCGTCCTCAAGGGCGAAGGCAAGAAAGTCGCCGACCTCAAGGGCATGGACGTCAATCTGGTCGAGCTGTCGGTTTCCCATTACCTGTTGGCCCGCGCACTGGACTCGGTGGATCTCACCGAGAAAGACCTGAAAGTGGTCAACACCTCTGATGCCGACATCTCCGCCGCCTTCAACACCGAGCAGGTCAACGCCGTCACCACCTGGAACCCGATGCTTTCGGACATCAAGGCCAAACCCGGTGTGACCGAAGTCTTCAATTCCAGCCAGATCCCCGGCGAAATCATGGACATGATGGTGGTCAACAGCGCCACCCTCAAAGACAACCCGGCCCTGGGCAAGGCGCTGACCGGTGCCTGGTTCGAAGTGGTCGAGTTGATGAACGCGAAAAACGCGGCGAGCAAAGCCGCGCTGGAGCACATGGCCAAAGCCTCGGGCACCGATCTGGCCGGATTCCAGGCGCAACTGGACACCACCAGACTGTTCGCCACACCGAAAGAAGCCCTGGCGTTCGCCACCAGTAAACAACTGCCGGAAACCATGCGCCGGGTCGCCGAGTTCTCGTTCCAGCACGGTTTGCTCGGCGAAGGCGCGAAAGACACCAGCGCGGTCGGCATGGCGTTCGCCAACGGCGTGACCAGCGGCGACACCGGCAATCTCAAGCTGCGTTTCGATCCGACCTACGTGCAGATGGCTGCCGACGCCAAGCTGTAAGCCACGGAGGATTTGGCCATGCGCCTGATCAATCGCCACCCGGATCGTCCGAGTCGCCTGTTGCTGGTGATCCTGCCGTTCGCTCTGGTGCTGTTCGCCTATTTCATGGGCTCGGCCGAGCGTCTGGCGGACAATCCCAACGACAAACTGCTGCCCAGCGCGGTGCAGATGACCGACGCGGTGAAACGCCTGGCCTTCAACGCCGACCGCCGCACCGGTGAATACCTGTTATGGCAGGACACCGCGTCGAGCCTGCAACGCCTGGCTGTCGGTCTCGGTATCGCCGCACTGGCCGGGTTGTGCCTGGGCATGGCCGCCGGCACCCTGCCGCTGTTCGGCGCACCGTTGTCGCCGATACTGACGGTGCTGTCGATGGTGCCGCCGCTGGCGATCCTGCCGATCCTGTTCATTGTTTTCGGCCTCGGCGAGTTGTCGAAGGTGATGCTGATCGTGATCGGCATCACCCCGGCCCTCGCCCGAGATCTGGAACAGCGCGCGCGGGACATTCCGGTCGAACTGCTGATCAAGGCGCAGACCCTCGGCGCCTCGACCTGGACCCTGATGCTGCGTGTGGTGCTGCCGCAACTGTTGCCGCGCCTGCTGATTTCACTGCGGCTGATGCTCGGCTCGGCGTGGCTGTTCCTGATTGCCGCCGAAGCCATCGCGTCCACCGACGGTCTGGGCTACCGGATTTTCCTCGTGCGCCGCTACCTGGCGATGGACGTGATCCTGCCGTACGTGGTCTGGATCACCCTGCTCGCCTGGCTGATGGATTGGGGCCTCAAATACCTGACCCGTCGGGCATTCCCCTGGTATGAGGGGGCCGCCAAATGAGCTTCATCACGGTGAAAAACGTCTGGCAGCAATACGCCGACCAAGTGGTACTCGAAGGCTTGAACCTAAACGTCAATGAGGGCGAGTTCTGCACGCTGGTCGGCGCCTCGGGTTGCGGCAAGTCGACCTTCCTGCGCCTGCTGCTGGGTCAGGAAACCGCCAGTCGCGGCGAAATTCTGCTCGACGGCCAGCCACTGGCCCGCGAACCGGATGCCAGCCGTGGCGTGGTGTTCCAGCGTTACTCGGTATTCCCGCACCTGAGCGTGCTGGACAACGTTGCGATCGGCCTGGAGCTGCCGCGTGCGCCACTGCTCGGGCGTCTGTTCGGCAGCGCCAAACGGGACGCCCGCGAACAGGCCTCGGCGCTGCTGCACAAAGTCGGCCTCGGCCATGCGCTGGACAAGTACCCCGCGCAACTGTCCGGCGGCATGCAACAGCGGCTGGCGATCGCCCAGGCGCTGATCATGAAACCGCGGGTGTTGCTGCTGGACGAACCGTTCGGCGCGCTCGATCCGGGCATCCGCAAGGACATGCACGCCCTGCTGCTGGAGCTGTGGCGCGAGACGCAACTGACCGTGTTCATGGTCACCCACGACCTGTCCGAAGGTTTCAGCCTCGGCACCCGTTTGCTGGTGTTCGACAAGGTGCGCCTCGATCCGCACGCCCCCGGCGCCTATGGCGCCCGCATCACCTATGACATCCCTTTGAACAGCGACCGCCGCGCCCAACGCGCCGCCGTCGACGCCCTGCCCGCCGCGCTGGCCGGCACGCTTCGCATTGCCTGAGAGGACTGCTCCCATGACTGATTCGACCCAACTGTTTCCCCCCTTCGCCGAAGAAACCCTGCCCGGCGGCGGCCACCGCTCCTTCGTCCTGAAACGCGGCCAGTTGCTGCGCCTGACCGACCTGCGTGGCGGCGCCAACGTCAGCCTGACCCTGCTCAACGCCAACGAGAAAACCGAGCGCCTGAACCTGCCCGACAGCCTCAAATGCCAACACACCGCCAAGCTGACTGTTGGTCACTGCCTGTACTCGGACATGGGCCGCGTGCTGGCGGCGATCACTGCCGACACCTGTGGCTGGAGCGACAGCCTGGGCGGCGTGCTGTGCGCCGAGGAGGTCGCAGAAAAATACGGCCGGGGTCGCTATCAGGAACTGCGCAACGGCTTCTTTCGCAATGGCACCGACAACCTGCTGGTGGAACTGGGCAAGTGGGGGCTGGGCCTGTCCGACCTGCTGATGACCCTCAACCTGTTCAGCCGGGTCAACGTCGACGACGACGGACGCTTGCACTTCGTCGAGGGCCATTCGCAGGCCGGTGACTACATCGAACTGTATGCACCGATGGACACCCTGGTCGTGCTCACCGCCCTGCAACATCCGCTGGATCCGTCGCCGCAATACGCGCCCAAACCGCTGAAGCTGAGCTGGATGAACGCCGACGCCAGCGTCGCCGAACACTGCCGTACCTCGCGCCCGGAGAATGAGCGCGGCTTTATCAACACCGACCGTTTGTTCGCCTGAGGATCATCGCCATGTCAGTTGCTGTCGCCACTTCGCAAAAACAACCCGACGCGGCGGTGTACCGCGCCACCATTCCCGCCGGCGAACCCTGGCTGATGGAGGTCAAGGCCGGCCAGACCCTGCGCATTCTCGACCTTGAGGGCAACCAGGCGGTCGATACGCTGTTCTACAGCCTCGCCAACCCCCGTGAGCGCTACGACGTGCAACGCACATTGCGCCGACAAAACAACGTCTACCTGAGCACCGGCAGCGTGCTGTATTCCAATCTCGGCAAACCGATGTTGACCATCATCGCCGACACCTGTGGCCGCCACGACACCCTCGGCGGCGCCTGCGCGCAAGAGAGCAACACCGTGCGCTACGCCCTGGAAAAACGCTACATGCACAGCTGCCGCGACAACTACCTGCGTGCCTGCGCCCATGACGGTCGGCTGGGCAAAGGTGACATCGGGCCGAACATCAATTTCTTCATGAACGTGCCCGTGACCGCCGACGGCGGCCTGACCTTCGAGGACGGCATTTCCGCACCGGGCAAGTACGTCGACCTGCGCGCCGAGATGGACGTGATCGTGTTGATCTCCAACTGCCCGCAACTGAACAACCCGTGCAACGCCTACAACCCGACACCGGCGGAGCTATTGGTATGGAACTGACATTCGTCCGTCTGCGTCGTTGGTTGTTTGCCCTGTGCCAGGCGCGCTCAGGCCAGTGCCTGAAAAAGTGAAGTGATTTTGCCGTCGGGGACGACCCTGGCGCCTGAACAAAAACGGCGGGACGGCCCGCCTCCCAGTCGAGCCCGCACCCTGCGCGGACTCCGGGGGTTTCTCCATGTTCGAAAAAGTCCTGATTGCCAACCGTGGCGCGATTGCCTGCCGCATTCTGCGCACCTTGCGTGAACTGCACGTCGAAGGCGTCGCGGTGTACTCCGAAGCCGACGCCGCCAGCCTGCACATCCTGCAAGCGGACGAAGCCCACAGCCTCGGCGACGGCGCAGCAGCCGGCACCTATCTGGCCGTGGACAAGATTCTCGCCATCGCCAAAGCCACTGGCGCCACCGCGATCCATCCGGGCTACGGCTTTCTCTCGGAAAACGCGGCGTTCGCCGAAGCCTGCGCAAACCAAGGCATGACCTTCATCGGCCCGACCCCGGAGCAACTGCGGGTATTCGGCCTCAAGCACACCGCACGGGCCCTGGCCAAACAGCATGGCGTGCCGATGCTCGAAGGCACCGAACTGCTCGACAGCCTCGACGCCGCACTGATTGCCGGGGCACAGGTCGGTTATCCGGTGATGCTCAAAAGCACCGCCGGTGGTGGCGGCATCGGCATGCGCGTGTGCCGCAACGCCAGCGAATTGAGCGAATCGTTCGAAGCGGTAAAACGCCTGGGCCAGAACAATTTCAGCGACGCCGGGGTGTTCATCGAGAAATACATCGAACGTGCACGGCATCTGGAAGTGCAAGTATTCGGCGACGGCCACGGCGAAGTGATCGCCCTCGGCGTGCGCGACTGCTCGGTGCAGCGGCGCAATCAGAAAGTCCTCGAGGAAACCCCGGCGCCGAACCTGCCCGACGGCATGGCCGATGCGCTGTGCGCGGCGGCGATCAAACTGGCCAAAGCGGTGAATTACCGCAGCGCCGGCACCGTCGAATTCGTTTTCGACAGCGATGCGCAGCGCTTCTATTTTCTGGAAGTGAACACCCGGTTGCAGGTTGAGCACGGCGTCACCGAACAGGTGTGGGGCGTCGATCTGGTGCGCTGGATGGTCGAGTTGGCGGCCGGTGACTTGCCGCCGCTGGCCGAGTTGTTCGCAGGCCTGCAACCGCAGGGCCATGCGATTCAGGCGCGGCTGTATGCCGAGGATCCGGGCCGCGATTTCCAGCCCAGCCCAGGCTTGCTGACGGCGGTCGATTTCCCCGTCGCCGATGGCCGGCATCTGCGCATCGACACCTGGGTCGAGGCTGGCTGCGAGATCCCGCCCTACTTCGATCCGATGATCGCCAAAGTCATCACTTGGGCGTCAAGCCGCGAACAGGCCCGCGCCGATCTGCACCAGGCCCTCGGCAACAGCCTGCTGTACGGCGTGGAAACCAACCGCGATTACCTGCGGCAGATTCTGCTCGATACGCCGTTCGCCAGTGGCCAACCGTGGACCCGTTGCCTGGAAGGCCTGGTGTATCGCGCCAACACGTTTGAAGTGCTGAGCGCCGGCACCCAGACCAGCGTTCAGGACTACCCCGGTCGTCTCGGCTACTGGGCGGTCGGCGTGCCACCCTCGGGGCCGATGGACAGCCGCGCGTTGCGTCTGGGCAATCGCTTACTGAGCAATGACGAAGGCGCGGCGGCACTGGAAATCACCATGAACGGGCCGCTGCTGCGCTTCAATTGCGACGCGGTGGTGGCGGTGACCGGGGCACCGTTGACGCTGACACTCGACGGCGAAGCCGTGCCGATGAACACCGCGCTGTTGATTGAAGAAGGCAGCCAGTTACATCTCGGCGGTTTGCTCGACGCTGGCGCCCGCAGCTACCTGTGCCTGCGGGGCGGCTTGCAGGTGCCGGACTATCTGGGCAGCAAAAGCACCTTCACCCTCGGTCAGTTCGGCGGTCATGGCGGGCGGGCTCTACGCGCCGGGGACGTGTTGCACCTGGCCCCACTGAGCGACCGCAGCGCCGGTCAGACTCTGGCGTCGCATCACGTCAGCGAACTGCCCGCCGTGCGCCGGATCCGGGTGATCTACGGTCCCCACGGTGCGCCGGAATATTTCACTGAACACTACATCGACACTTTTTTCGCCACGCACTGGGAAGTGCATTTCAACTCCAGCCGTACCGGCGTGCGCCTGATCGGACCAAAGCCCGAATGGGTGCGCGCCGACGGCGGCGAGGCCGGGCTGCATCCGTCGAACATTCACGACAACCCCTACGCCATCGGTGCGGTGGACTTCACCGGCGACATGCCGGTGATCCTCGGCCCGGACGGCCCGAGCCTTGGCGGTTTCGTGTGCCCGGTGACGGTGATCGAGGCGGATCTCTGGCAGCTCGGGCAACTGAAGGCCGGGGACAAGGTGCAGTTTGAGCCGGTCGATCTCAAGACTGCCCGCGATCTCGCCCGGAAATGGGAGACCGGCGATGGGACCCGAGCAGACAGCGCATCGACTTCATCGCTGGCAAGCCAGCTCCCACCGGGTCTGGTTTCACCTGTGGTTCTGGAGTTGGGTCAGGGCGACAAGCGGCTGGTCGGGCGGCTGTCCGGCGATACCCATCTGCTGCTGGAAATCGGCGCGCCGGAACTGGACCTCGTCCTGCGCTTTCGCGCCCATGCCCTGATGCAGGCGCTGGAAAGCAAAAACCTGCACGGCGTGATCGACCTGACACCGGGCATTCGTTCGCTGCAGATCCACTACCAGCCCGAACAACTGCCGCTGGCCGATCTGCTCGGGATCGTCGCTGGTGAATGGGATGCGGTGTGCGCCGCCCAGGACTTGCAAGTGCCGTCGCGCATTGTTCATCTGCCGCTGTCCTGGGACGATCCGGCCTGCCAGTTGGCCATCGAGAAATACATGACCACCGTGCGCAAGGACGCACCGTGGTGCCCGAGCAACCTGGAGTTCATCCGCCGCATCAACGACCTGCCGAACCTCGACGAGGTGCAGCGCACGGTGTTCGACGCGAGTTATCTGGTGATGGGCCTCGGGGATGTGTATCTCGGCGCACCGGTCGCCACCCCGCTCGATCCGCGCCATCGGCTGGTGACCACCAAGTACAACCCGGCGCGCACCTGGACCGCCGAGAACTCGGTGGGCATCGGTGGCGCTTACCTGTGCGTCTACGGCATGGAAGGCCCCGGCGGTTACCAGTTTGTCGGGCGCACCTTGCAGATGTGGAACCGCTATCGCGAGGTCGCCGCGTTTGACGGCAAACCCTGGCTGCTGCGGTTTTTCGATCAGATCCGTTTCTACCCGGTCAGCGCCGACGAACTGCTGCGCATCCGCCGCGACTTTCCCCTCGGGCGGTTCGATCTGAACATCGAACACAGCCAGCTCAACCTCGGTGACTACCAGGCCTTTCTGCAACGCGAAGCCGAGAGCATCGACGCCTTCCGGACGCAGCAACAGGGCGCTTTCCAGGCCGAGCGCGAACGCTGGATTGCCAGCGGCCAGGCGCACTTCGACAGCGAAGAAGCCGTGCCGGACAGCAGCGAAGACACACCGCTGACCAGCGGCCAACAAAGCATCGACAGCCACATCGCCGGCAACCTCTGGCAGGTGCAGGTCGAGGTCGGCAGCCGCGTGGCGGCCGGTGATGTGCTGGTGATTCTGGAGTCGATGAAGATGGAAATCCCGGTGCTCGCACCCATGGCCGGGGTGGTGCAGGACATTCGCGTACAGCCGGGATCGGCGGTGCGTGCCGGACAACGGGTCGTGGTGCTGCAACTCGACTGAAACCATTTGCCAAAGGATCAACCCATGAATCTGCAACTCGATGCCCTGCGCCAGGCCTACCGCAATGGTGACACCACACCCCGGCAACTGCTGCTGGCGCTGCGGGACAAAGCGGCGGCGCTGAACCCGGACTATCACCTGTTCATTCACCTGCTCAGCGTCGAAGAACTGGAACCGTATCTGGCCGCCCTCGACGGTCGCGATCTCGACAGCCTGCCGTTGTATGGCGTGCCATTCGCGATCAAGGACAACATTGACCTCGCCGGCATTCCCACCACCGCCGCGTGCCCGGCGTTCGCCTATGTGCCTGAGCATTCGGCGACCATCGTCGAGCAACTGCTGGCGCTGGGGGCGGTTCCACTGGGCAAGACCAACCTCGACCAGTTCGCCACCGGCCTCAACGGCAGTCGTTCGCCTTACGGCGCCTGCCCGAACAGCGTATTGCCGGAATATCCATCGGGCGGTTCGAGTGCCGGTTCGTCGCTGGCCGTGGCGCTCGGTGTAGCCAGTTTCGCGTTGGGCACCGACACCGCCGGCTCCGGCCGGGTGCCGGCGGCGTTGAACAATCTGGTGGGGCTGAAGGCCAGCAAAGGGCTGATCTCCACCGCCGGCGTGCTGCCGGCCTGTCGCACGCTGGACTGCGTCACCACGTTCACCGCAACGGCCCGGGAAGCCAGCCAACTGCTGGCGCTCACCGCGCGCCTCGATCCACGGGACGAGTACAGCCGCTGCAATCCGTCTTGGAATGACGGTTCCGCGTTCGGCGTGCCACGGCCGTTCCGCTTCGGTGTACCGCGTGCGCAAGACCTGGCGTTTTTCGGCTGTGAGGAAGGCCCGCGGCTGTTCGGCGATGCCATCGACCGTCTGAAAGCTCTGGGCGGTGAAGCGGTCGAACTGGACCTGTCGCCGTTCCTCGAAGCGGCGCGGCTGCTCTATGAAGGGCCGTGGGTGGCCGAGCGCTACAGCGTGGCCGGCGAGTTGATGGAAAAAAATCCCGCAGCGGTGCTGCCGGTGATCCGCGCGGTGCTGGCCAAAGCACCGGCCGTCAGCGGCGTGCAGACGTTCCGCGCGCAATACCGCCTGCAAGCGCTGAAAGCCGTTTGCGATAAAGCACTGGAAGGACTCGACTGCGTACTCACACCCACCATCGGTCGTCCGGTGACGCTGGCGGAACTCGACGCGGAACCGGTGCTGCGCAATTCCGAACTGGGCTACTACACCAACTTCATGAACCTGCTCGATTACGCCGCCGTCGCCGTGCCCGCCGGCTTCATGGCCAACGGGCTGCCGTGGGGTGTGACGCTGTTCGGTCGGGCGTTCACCGACCAGTACTTGCTGGGTGTGGCCGATGCCTTGCAGCGCCAGCAGGATCCCGCGCTGCCGACGCCGGACAACCCGGCGCGCCATGACCGTGCACGGCTGGTGGTCTGCGGTGCGCACCTGGACGGTCTGGCACTGAACTGGCAACTGCGCCAGCGCGGCGCACGCCTGATCGAAGCCACCCACAGCTCGAAGGACTACAAACTCTATGCGCTGGCCGGCGGCCCGCCGTTGCGCCCGGGGATGCTGCGCGTGGCGGAGGGTGGCGTGGCGATTGCGGTGGAAGTCTGGGAGTTGCCGAGCAGCGAACTGGGCTCGTTCCTGACCGGCATCCCGGCGCCGCTGGGCCTGGGCAAGGTGCAGTTGGCGGATGGCCGATGGGAAAGCGGATTCATCTGCGAACCTTACGGCCTGGAAGGTGCAATCGATATCAGCCATTTGGGTGGGTGGCGAGCGTATCTGCAAACCAGAGGCTGATCCAAACACCGGCCCCCTCTCCTTCCGGGAGGGGGCTGGATGAGCAAGCCATTCTCCAGACACCCCTGCCCGGCTGATCCCCCCGCATTTCAGGCACAAATCCCGCAGTCTTTTCCCCGCCGTGCCACTAGAATGCTGCCCATCGGGTCACTGTCAACGGAATTGCCAATGCCGCTCAGATCTGCGTTTCACTCCCAACGTTCGCTGGTCCTGACCCTGGTCGCCCTGCTCGGCGCAGGTTTTCTCGCCACCTCGCTGCTCAGCTACTACGCCTCGCGCGCGTCGATCCGCGACAACATCGTCAACACCGAATTGCCGCTGACCTCCGACACGGTGTACTCGGAAATCCAGAAAGACCTTGTCAGACCGATCCTGATTTCCTCGATGATGTCGCGCGATACCTTCATGCGCGACTGGGTGGTGAACGGCGAAAAAGACAGCGACCAGATGACCCGCTACCTCGACGAGGTCATGACCCACTACGGCGCCTACACCGCGTTTTTCGTCTCCAACAGCACCCACACCTATTACCACGCCAAGGGCGTGCTCAAGCAGGTGAAAATCGACGAACCGCGCGACGCCTGGTACTTCCGCGTGCGCGACATGAAGGATCCGTACGAAATCAACGTCGACCCGGACCTGGCCAACAAAGACAACATGACCTTCTTCATCAACTACAAGGTCTACGACTACGACAATCGCTTCATCGGCGCCGCTGGCGTGGGGCTCACGGTAGACGCGGTGATCAAGCTGATCGACAAGTATCAACAGCGCTATCAACGCAGTGTGTACTTCGTCGACACCTTCGGCCGACTGGTACTGACCGGCGCCGAGGGTGGACCGGAAGGTGCCCAGGTCGGGAAAAGCCTGAACGACCTCGACAGCATGAAAAGCCTGGTCAGCCAATTGCCCAAACCCCATAGCGGCAGCTACGAATATTCCACCCACGGCCAGGGACATTTCCTCAACGTGCGGTTTATTCCGGAATTGAATTGGTACCTGTTCGTCGACAAACGCGAAGACGGCGCGCTGAGTGAAATCCGCCAGTCGCTGTACCTCAACCTGTTCATCTGTCTGCTGGTGACGCTGATCGTGCTGGCGCTGGTCAACCGCTTGATCCGCCGCTATCAGGAAAAGATCCACGCCCAGGCCACCCTCGACAGCCTCACCGAACTGCCCAACCGCCGTGGCTTCGACCTGCTGGCCGCGCAAGCTTTAACTGAGGCCCATCGCGAGCCGAAACCGCTGACGGCGCTGTTGCTGGATCTGGACCACTTCAAGGCCTTGAACGACACGTACGGGCACATGGCCGGCGATCAGGTGCTGATCGGTTTCGCCCGGGACCTGCAGAGTTGCCTGCGGCATTCCGACATCGTCTGCCGTTGGGGCGGTGAGGAATTTATCGTGCTGCTGAAGGACACCGACGGCGAGACCGGTCAGAAGATTGCCGAGAAGATCCGCCAGCACGTCGAACAGCATGAATATGCCTACAACGGTCACACCCTGAATCTGACCGTCAGCATCGGCGCCACCACCCTGCAACCGGATGACACCTTGCACAGTCTGCTGTCCCGGGCCGATCATGCGATGTACCGGGCCAAACAGACCGGCCGTAACCGCACCTGCATGGAAATGCCTCACTCGACCTATGCCTGACGCCAAGAACACACCTGACCTCTGCCCGGCCTGCGGCGCCCGCAACGACTGCACCCTGGCCGACCCGCGCACCGCCGACCGCGCCTGCTGGTGCTACGGCGTATCGATTGACCCGGCAGTGCTCGAAGCCCTGCCGACGGAACTGCGCGACAAGTCCTGCCTGTGCCCGCGCTGCGCCCAGGTCGAAGCGCAACTGCAAGCGGCCAGGCCGTCGATCCCGTAAGATGCGCGCCCCGCTTCCTGCCGATTGCTGATCATGCGTGTCGACCGTTTCCTCAGTAACCTGCCCCGCTACAACCGTCAGCAGGTTCGCCTGTTGCTGGTGGAAAAGCGCGTGCGCATTGACGGAAAAGTCGTCAGCGACCCCCACAGCGACGTCCTGGCATTCAGCCGCGTCGAAGTTGACGACGAAGTGCTGCAACCCGGCAAAGAGGCGCGCTACTTCATGCTGTACAAACCGCAGGGCTGCGTCAGCGCCACCCGCGATCCCGAGCACTCGACCGTGCTCGACCTGATCCATGAGCCGGACAAGGATGACCTGCACATCGCCGGGCGTCTGGATTTCAACACCACCGGGCTGATGCTGATCACCAACGACGGCAGCTGGTCGCGGCGCCTGACCCAGCCGCAGACCAAACTGCCGAAGGTCTATTACGTCGAGACCGAACAGGACATCGGCCCGGAATATGCGGTCAAGTTCGCTGAAGGGATCTACTTCGCCTTCGAAGACCTGACCACCCAACCGGCGCAACTGCAAGTGCTTGGCCCGCGAATCGCGCGGCTGAGCATCGTCGAAGGTCGTTACCATCAGGTGAAGCGCATGTTCGGCCACTTCAACAATAAAGTACTGCGCCTGCACCGCGAATCCATGGGCCCACTGCCACTGGATCACGCGCTAAAACCGGGCGAGTACCGTGCTTTGCGCACCGAAGAGATTCATTTGTTCTGAGCAGCCGACCGCTCAGCAGAAGTTGTCGAACAATTTACCAACGGCACTTGCGCGATCCGGATCCCCCTGCTTGAATCAGGTCGTCGGCCAAATTGTGACCGATGAGTCACACATAACATCCAAGAAACTTTTTGTCGGTAGACAGCCCATCAGGGCTGCGCCTCAGCCGACAGACTGCCCGCCAATAACAACACCCGTCGACCTGCCGTACCGGATCGACATGGGCCACAAAATTCCAGGCATATGCCTACCTGTCACAAAGCTCGTGCAATCTCATTTGCGCGCATACCCGCTTGCTTGCCAGGAGTCTTATGACATGAGGCCAGAAATCGCTGTGCTGGATATACAGGGTCAGTATCGGGTTTACACGGAGTTCTATCGCGCAGACGCCGCAGAAAAGACCATCATCCTGGTCAACGGCTCGATGGCCACGACTGCGTCGTTTGCACAAACCGTGAAAAATCTGCACCCGCAATTCAACGTGGTCTGCTACGACCAGCCCTACGCGGGCAAGTCGAAAGTCCACAACCGCCACGAGAAACATCTGACGAAAGAAGTTGAAGGTCTGATCCTGCTGGAGCTGATCGACCACTTCGCCGCCGAGCACGTTCTGTCGTTCTCCTGGGGTGGCGCCGCGACCCTGGTTGCCCTCGCCCGTCAGCCTCGGCGGATCGAAAAAGCCGTGATCAGCTCGTTCTCGCCAGTAATCAACGCGCACATGCTTGATTACCTCGAACGCGGCGTCGAATGCCTCGGCAAACGCGACGGCGATCGGGTCGGGCACCTCGTCAACGACACCATCGGCAAACACTTGCCGTCGCTGTTCAAGCGCTTCAACTATCGCCACGTCAGCAGCCTGGCCGAGCACGAATACGGGCAGATGCATTTTCACATCAACGACGTGCTGCACAGCGACCGCCAGTGCTATCTGAACGCGGCGAAGAAAATCAACGTACCGGTGCTGTTCCTGAACGGCGAATGGGACGAATACACCGCCGCCGAAGACGCCCGACTGTTCGGCAACCATGTCGCGCAGAGCACCTTCACCACCCTGCAGGCCACCGGGCACTTCCTCGACATGGAACACAAATCAGCCTGCCGTGACAGCCAGAACGCCCTGCTCGGTTTCCTGAAACCGGCGCAACAGGCCAGCCGAACGCGTTACCAGTTTGTCCAGGATCACCATGCATTGGCCATTTGAAACAGTGTCGTCGCGAGCAAGCCTGCGAGGCTGAGATTAAGCCGTTCCCCAACCCGCAGCGCTTGCCCGCGAATGACCGATTTCGGCTCTGTTTCAGGACTTTGCGTAGTTCGTGTGCAAAGAAAACTTCAAATCCGTGGCCGAGTCTGGTACAAAGTCAGCCGCTCTGAGCGGGTGTCGTATAATGGCATTACTCCAGCTTCCCAAGCTGATAACGAGGGTTCGATTCCCTTCACCCGCTCCAATCGAATTTATATCCTGCGTCGTGGTTTGACGGGGGATGAAAAAAACCGGCCTTGATGGCCGGTTTTTTTGTGTCTGCGTTT
This sequence comes from Pseudomonas sputi, assembly GCF_021603585.1. Taxonomy (GTDB): domain Bacteria; phylum Pseudomonadota; class Gammaproteobacteria; order Pseudomonadales; family Pseudomonadaceae; genus Aquipseudomonas; species Aquipseudomonas sputi. The sequence goes on from NZ_BQHI01000010.1 coordinate 70,393, forward strand.
TGAGGTCAACTGCTTGTTCGGCAAAGAACAATTCAGAAACACACCGTTGATTGCAGATACGGTATCCCTCTCTACTCTTCATTCTCTCCAGCAACAAGAAACACAGTTTGCTCAAAGGAATGGTCCATAAGTACGATTTCCCATCAAGATTTTGACCGATTGGAAACCACTACACTGCGGTAAATCCAGAGCGCAAACCGTAAATGGCCTTTCAATCGAAGAGGGTTCACATCCAGTGCAAGAAGACAAAAGGCTTGGAATGACGGATGAAGAACAGGCCATCTGGGACGATGCGATCAGGTTCGCACGATCAAACAAGAAGGCTATTGGCAAGCGACTCACGGATCAGACCCGGTATCCGCCCGAAAAAGAGCCTGTTTCAGTTTTCATGGCTGGATCGCCGGGCGCTGGCAAGACAGAGGCATCATTAGCCCTGCTGAACCTTTTCTCTGATACGCCGATCCTGCGAATCGATCCAGACGACCTCAGAAACGAATTTGAAGCCTATCAAGGTGGCAATGCCTGGCTTTTCCAAGGCGCCGTTTCAATTCTGGTAGGGAAGCTGATTGATCTTGCCCTGGATCGAAAACAATCTTTCCTGCTCGACGGGACGCTTTCGAATATAGAAATCGCAAGGAACAATGTGCGGCGTTGCCTGGACAAGGGAAGATTTGTACAAATTCTCTATGTCTATCAAGACCCCAGGCTTGCCTGGTCCTTTGTCAAGGCTCGTGAGGAAGCCGAAGGACGTAGGATTCGACCGGAGCATTTCGTCGACCAATATTTTGCAGCACGTGACGTGGTAAATACGCTTAAGCTAGAGTTTGGCAAGGATCTTCATGTCGATCTGCTTGTGAAGCACATTGATAATTCTGGCCGTCTCTACAAGGCTGGCGTTGACAAGATCGACTACCATATCCCAGAGAAGCATACGAGACACGACCTGATGGCCATGCTTGGGATAAATGACGGAGCAACCCCATGTTTTCCATGAAACTCGGATCCACAAAGGAGTCCACGAGTCCATTCGCAGACTTCATTCGTAATGCGAAATCGGAAGAAAAAAAGCGCGTTTACAGTGAAGTGCTGACCGAAGCCACCAAAAAACAGAATGAAGTGATGCTGGCTGTACGTGAAAAGCAAGCCTGATTACGTTAGTGGATTCCAAAATTGCCCGGCCAAGTGCCGGGCTTTTTCATTCTGCCGTTGATGTTCTTTACGTGCTCTGGTGTACATCTGACACTGTTCCAACCGGCCTTCGAGCGATTACGCCTCATGTCAAAGGTGGTGCCAAAGGCAATCTTGCAGTGAGGCTTTGTGGTTCAGCACGAACCATGGGGGCTGCTGCCCCTACTGCTCATTCGTGATCAGCTTATCGCTGCAAATTCCCCATACGTATGATCCTTCTCCGACGGCGAAATCAGGATTAAACCCTCATAAGCAACGCTCCGTATCCAGGCTAAAGAAGCTGGTAACCAACCGGCAGAGGGATCGACCATGAACGACACGGCTATTCCCGAGGGCTTCACTCCGCTGACCCGCAGCAGTCCGCTGCTCGACTTGCTTGGCCCGATCTATACCAGAGGCAGTGGCTTGCAACTTGAAATCGGTCTGCGGACAGACTCACGACATGCCAATGGACGGGGCACGTTGCATGGCGGTGTATTGGCGACGTTGGCGGATGTCGGCATGGGGTACGCCATGGCATTCTCCAGCGACCCTCCCCTGCCATTGATCACGGCGAGTATGACCCTGGACTATCTCAGCGCGGTGCAGATCAATGAGTGGCTCGAGGTACGCGTTGAGCACTCCAAAAAAGGACGGCAACTGGCGTTTGCCACCGTCGGGTTGCATGTCGGTGATCGAATGGTTGCCCGTGCCAGCGCGGTGTTCGCTGTGCCGCAGTAGTACCCACCCGAATCCAACCGGTCTTGATGACCGGTTTTTTGTGCCCGTTTCATTTCGCAGCAACGGCCCGCAATACACTCCCCATCCCGCTGAAGTATCCCCGCCTAGACTTCTTCGTGACCACCGCCCCCATCAAAGGACGATGACCGCTCGGTGGTTATAGTGTTGATCGATAAAAAATCGTGGGTATAGTACCCACCAAGCACACCACAGGGAGGTGTTGTGAATAGCCGTTTTCTAATTGGCCAGCTCGTCGCAGACGGTTGGTATCTGGTGCGGGTCAGGGGCAGTCATCATCATTTCAAGCATCCGACCAAACCTGGTCTGGTCACAGTGCCTCACCCGAAGAAGGATCTGCTCAAGAAAACGGCCATCAGTATTTTGCAGCAGGCGCTGCTTTGACTTATCAGGTCAATTGCGCCGTGGAGGACGACACACATGCTTTACCCGATCGCGATTTCAGTGGGTGATGAAGGACATGCCTGGGGAGTGGAGGTGCCGGATATTCCGGGCTGCTTCTCTGCTGGAGATGATCTGGATGAAGCCATGGCAATGGCCCGCGAAGCCATCGAAGGCCATTTCGAGATACTGGCCGAAGACGGCTCGCCTATCCCGCCAGCCAACAAGGTCACGCTGCATGCTGCCAACCCTAAATACGCCGGCTGCACTTGGGCGGTGGTGGATATCGATGTGACCAAATACCTGGGCAAAGCTCAGAAACTCAACATCACATTGCCCGGCTATTTACTCAACCGCATTGATGAATACGTATTGCACCATCCGGAAGAGAAAAGCCGCTCCGGATTCCTGGCCTCGGCGGCGCTCAAGGTTTTGCAACAACGTTGAAAGTGAATTGAGAAACCGGTCCTGATGACCGGTTTTTTAATGTCTATCTTTGATGGAACCTCAGGCCGTCACTCCTTGATAAATAATTCAGATCACATGCTTCAACGTGTGCCCCTACGCTTACGACAAAGCGACTCACCCGCTTTGCTCAATGGATATCAGAGATTGCATCTCTGTTAGGCGAAGACTAATATCTCCCAAAACGGGAGGAGGCATGGATGCGGATAATTGCAAGAGCAACCTTACGGGAATTTTGGGAGAGCAACCCGGCTCATCTTGATTCCCAGACCCCGCTGGTTGAATGGTATCGCCATATGGAAAAGGCACTCTACCGCACGCCACAAGAGATCAAGGCCGAGCTCAGAACAGCCAGCATCCTCAAGGGTGCAAGGGTTGTCTTCAATATCGGTGGCAACAAATATCGAGTGATTCTGGCAATTGATTACCAGCGGCAGCTTGGCTTCATCCGGTTCGTCGGCACCCATGCCCAATATGACCAGATCAACGCGGAGACCGTGTAATGAACATCAAGCCAATTCGCAGCCCGGAAGACCTGACTGCGGCGTTGACACGAGTGGAACAGCTCTGGGGAGCCGAAGTCGGCTCGACTGAAGGTGATGAACTGGAAATCCTCGTGCTACTCATCGAGAAGTACGAAGAAGAACATTACCCAATACCGCCGTCTGATCCGATTGAGGCGATTAAATTTCGCATGGAACAGCAAGGCCTGACTCCTCGTGACCTGGAGCCTTTCATTGGCACCAGCGGACGCGTGTCAGAAGTACTGAACCGCAAACGAAAATTAAGCCTGTCGATGATTAAACGTCTGCACGATGGATTGCGAATTCCTTATGAAAGTTTGCTTTCGGGCGTTTCTTGACAGAAAACATCCAGGGATACGGGAATGAAAAAACCGGTCGCGATGACCGGTTTTTTTATGCCTGCCAGAACAGCTGCAATTCAGTCCTTCACCTCAACATGATCCAGCGCCTGATTCACCGCCAATTCCCCCAGCATCACCAACTGCGCAATGCCTATCGCGGTTCTGCGGTGGGCGGGGTCGAGGGTGGCGGCGAAATTGTTGAGCATCTCGGAGGCCGAGCCCAGTGATTCGCTGGCGTTGGCCAGCAGGGATTCGGTGTCGTACGCCGGGTTGGCGAAGTACATCGGGTCGGGCTGGTTGTTCGTGCCCATGACATGGGCGCCGGGGCGGAGGTAATGATCGAGGGCGCGGTTGGCGGCGTCGTTGAGTTTTCTGCAGTCGATCGAGACGTACGGGGACGTTGGGTCGGTTTCGACTTCAGGGGGATTAGGTGTTGGCTTGAACATGATTTCATCTCTCAAAGCAAAGGTTTGAGCTGATCCACTCGGTTCCACGCGAGAGGAGGCAGCTGTACGCGGGTTGGAACCCGGGGAGAGACAACCCGACAGACACAAAGGTCTCCCGCGCACAGCCGCCATAACTGAGTGCACACATTCAAGGTGCGCAGCATACGTCATGAACAACGCTTGTGCGTCGTCAACTCTACTCGGGGTTCCAATCCCGATCGCCGATTCATCAGCGACCCTCACAGGCTAGAGCCCGCCCTTCCGACGGACAACCTGAAAACCATGTGGGAAGGTTCAGTAAACAGAGCCAACGCTTTAAACATCTCGTATCGAAAAACCACGTTTACAGATCCCCAACACTCCGCCAGTTCTCACATTCGCCACGACCCGCTAGCATTTCCCCATCGCCCACCACCCTCCCCCTGCGCGGCCATCGACGAATACGCGCCATCACGTTTCGAGGGATTCAAAACCGTGGCCTGCGAGCCACCCAAATCAAATTCAAAAGAGCAGCAAACCCATGACCCAGAACATCTACGACGACCCCGAGTTTTTCCACGGCTACAGCCAGATGAACCGCTCCATCGGCGGCCTCGATGCCGCGCCGGAATGGCCGGCGCTGAAAGCCTTGTTGCCCTCCCTGCACGGTTTGCAGGTGGTGGATCTGGGCTGCGGCTATGGCTGGTTCTGCCGCTGGGCCAGCGAACACGGCGCTGCCCAAGTGCTGGGTCTGGATGTCTCGGAGAAAATGCTCGAGCGAGCGAAAGAAACCACCTCAGCTGCAAACATCCGCTACGAACGCGCCGACCTGGAACACCTCGACTTGCCTGCGTGCACTTACGATCTGGCCTACAGCTCACTGGCCCTGCACTACATCAAGGATCTTTCGGGGCTGTTTAACAAGCTGCATGCGGCGCTTAAACCCGGCGCGCACTTTGTGTTTTCCATCGAGCACCCGATCTTCATGGCGCCGCGCAATCCGGGCTGGCTGATCGACAGCGAGGGCAACAAGCGCTGGCCGCTGGACAGTTATCAGAGGGAAGGCGAACGGGTGACCAACTGGCTCGCCGATGGTGTGATCAAGCAGCACCGCACGGTCGGGACGCTGCTTAATGCATTGATCGACGCCGGGTTCACGATTCAACACGTCAATGAATGGGGCCCGAGTGACGCGGAAGTGGCCGCGCAACCGGCCCTCGCTGAAGAGCGTGAGCGCCCGATGATGATGCTGGTCGCCGTACAGCGCTGACCGCAAAAGAAAGGGCCGATCAAATCGGCCCTTTTTCATTTCAACGTGTGGCGACAATGAACAACCGCGGAAACGGCAACAACACCGAACCATCCGCCAGCGCCGGATAAGCCTTCGCGACCTCCGCCAGATACTGCGCCAGATAGTCCGCCCGCTCGGCCTCAGTCAGCGGACTGAGGAACGGAATCAAACCGCTGCCCTTGAACCACTCGACAACGCCTGAAGCCCCGCCCGTCAATTGATGGTGATAGGTGGTGCGCCACACATCGACCCGTGCGCAATGCGGCCGCAACATCGAGAAATAGGCACTGGCATCCGCCATCTCGGTCCGCTGCCCCGCCGCGCCCGACAGTTTGCTGGCCCACGGCCCGTTGGCAGCCACTTCACGCATCAACCGATGGGACGGCTCGTTGAGATTGTCCGGCATCTGGATCGCCAGACTGCCACCCTGCGTCAACTTGCCCGCCAGTGTCGGCAGCAACGTGGCGTGATCCGGCACCCACTGCAAAACCGCGTTGGCGAAGATCACATCGAACGGCCCCGCATCCGCCCATTTATCGATGTCCGCCACCTCGAACTGCAACTGCGGCAGACGCTTGCGCGCGGCATCGATCATGTCCGGCGAACTGTCGAGCCCCTGCACTTTCGCCCCCGGAAACCGCTCCACCAACAACTCGGTCGAGTTGCCCGGACCACACCCGATATCCACCACGGAACGCGCCTCGGCCGTAGGGATCGCCGCCAGCAGGTCGCGGGCCGGGCGGGTGCGTTCATCTTCGAAAGTGACGTATTGCTTGGCGGACCAGGTCATTGCGTTCTCCTGTCTTGGACGTATTGGCGAAGCGGGGAAAAGCGGCTGCCATCACGATACAGCGATCATGTTGACCTGCCTTCCCCTACGTACGTCCGATATCGCCAGGATTACAGGCGTCGTCCGTGCCCACCGGAACAGAAAACTGTCAGTAGAATTTTCACACCACCCCCGATGTCTGAATTTCAAGCGCCCCACAAGGAACACAGCCATGAAATTCGCAAAGATCTCCCAGACGCTCGCCCTCTGGGCCGGCAGCCCCAAGACGTTCATGGCGGCGCTGATTCTGATCGGGCTCTGGGGGTTGAGCGGGCCGATTTTCGATTACAACGATACCTGGCAACTGATCATCAACACCTCGACCACGATCATCACGTTCCTGATGGTGTTCCTGATTCAGAACACCCAGAACCGCGACACCGACATCCTGCATTTGAAACTCGATGAACTGCTGCGGGTGAACAAGGAGGCGCAGAACGCGATGCTCGGGCTGGAGTCGCTGGATCTCAAGCAGCTGGAAGCGTTGCGTCGGCATTACCGGGCGATGGGGGAGAATGAGGTGTTTGACCTGCAAGGTCTGGGGGACAAGAGCAAGCCGAAGCAGGATCTGAATGAATGCTGACAGGCAAAAAAAACGGCGCTAAAAAAGCGCCGTTTTCATTGCTGCGGATTCAGCGACTGGCCTGAAGGGCCCGGGCCATTTCCAGATGACTCTGCAATTTCGGCAGGGTCTCGTCGGCAAACGCCTTGATCTCGGGCACGTCAGTGGTCTGGGCCTCCTGCTGGATCTGCTGAATGGCCTCTTCCGTGGCTTTGACCTGGCTGGCGGCGTAGGCCTGATCGAAGCTGGCGCCCTCTTTGACTTCGGGCATCAGCGCTTTGGCCTTGTCGGCGACTTCTTCGCGGGGCGCCACCGGCAGGTCCAGTTTCTTGGCAATTTTCGCCAGATGCTGGTTGGCGGTGGTGCGGTCGTTGATGACGACGATGGTGTAATCCTTGACCTCTTTGGACTCGGCCTTGCTGTGCGCCAGACGACTGGCTTCGATGTCGGCCATGCCTTTGGCCGAGGCCTCATTGATGAAATCGGCGGGCGACTGGGCAAACGCGCTGCTGGCGAACAACCCCAGCAGGCTGACAAAACTGATGTGGCGTACTCGGGTGGCCATGCGGTTCATGATCGCGCCCTCCTTCTCTCAAAATTCAAGCGGGAGCTTGCGCCCCCGCCTCTCAATCAAAACAACCTTCGCCGACTACTTCGATTTCTGAGCAGGCTTGCGGCCCATGTCGGTTTTAGGCTCTTTGTCGACCGTCGTGGTGGTGGTTTTCCCACCTTTGCGACCGGCTTCAGACGCCTTCGTTCGATCGTTGGCGAAGTTTCCCGAGTTCGAGTTTCTTGAGTTAGGCATGATTCTCTACCTCTTGGCATTGACCGTAAGCGAGCAGGTGCCCGCCTAGATTGAGAATTTCCTGACTGCCAAAGGTTTAGAAAAGTTGCCGCCGCCGCGACGAACGGTGACCCGCCGATCAGCGGTCCAGCCTCTTATGATTCTGCCGTTTGGCGGCGTACATCACCTGGTCGGCGTGACGAAACAGTTGCTGTTCCTCATCGCCATGCTCGGGATAGCGGGCCACGCCGATGCTCGGTTCGATGTGCAGGTTGTGCCCGTCCAGGCGCAGGGGTTGCACCAGTACCTGTCGGATTTTTTCCGCCACGCTGTCGGCATCTTCGGCGGCATGGACGCTGTGCAACAGCACCACGAACTCGTCGCCGCCGATCCGCGCCACGGTGTCGGTCTCGCGCACGCAGCCCTTGAGCCGGTTGGCCACCGCCTGCAACAGCATGTCGCCGACCGTGTGTCCGAAGGTGTCGTTGACCTGCTTGAAACGGTCCAGATCGACGTAAAGCAGCGCCATGTGCCCGGACCGCTCCCGGGCGCAGGTCAGCGCAGCCTTGAGGCGTTCACGCAGCAATTCGCGGTTGGGCAACTGGGTCAGTTGATCGTATTGCGCCATGCGTCGCAGGCGGGCGTGCAGTTGTTGGCGCTCGATGGCGGTGGCGACCTGGGCGCAGACGTATTGCAGCAATTCCTTGTCGCGTTCGGTGTAGCGCTCGCCGCCGGGCAGGCTTTTGACGATCAGCGCGCCAATGGTGCGGTCTTTCGAGCTCAGCGGTACGCCGAGCCAGCACGGCGATTGTTGCCCCGCCACCAGCGCAGCGAACTCCGGCGGCGCGTGGGGGCAATCCGGGGTCAGGAGGATTGGCTGGCCGCTGCGAATCACTTGCGCGCACAGGCGTCCGGTGACAGTGCCGGGTTGCTCTGGTTGCAACTCGTCATCGTCGACGTGATAGGGGAAATTCAGCTGCGCGCAATGCTCGTCGTACAGCGCCACGGAGAAATTCAGCGCCGGCAGCCACTCGCCGATGATCAGGTGAATGCGCTTGAACAGCGCCAGCAGATCCTCCGCCGCGTGCGCCGCTTCGGAGATGGCGTACAGCGCCGCCTGACGCGACTCGGCCAATTTGCGCTCGGTGATGTCCCGGGCGACGGCGATGCGCAGTTGGTCGACTTCCGACCAGCGCGCCGACCACAGGATATGCACGACGCTGCCATCCTTGCGCACGTAGCGGTTTTCGAAATTGTGCTTGGGCTCGCCGCCCATGATGTCGCTGGCGGCGGCCAGGGTGCGCTCCCGGTCGGCCGGGTAGACGTAGTCGATCATCGACTGGCCGATCAGTTCGTCAGGCGTGTAGCCGAGAATCCGCTCGCAGGCCGCGCTGACAAAAACGAAACGGCCCTGCTTGTCCACGGCACAGACGGCGTCCAGCAACAGATCGATGTAACTCGCCAACGGCGTGGAATTTCGGCTTTCCATGGTTCAGAAAAGGTGTCCGGACAATGCAGCACTGTTCAACCATCCGTGACCTCGAACTCGCATCCCAGCGAATGTTTTCAAGCCTTGTTCGGCATCAACCCCGGCAGCGCATGCGCCAGCGCGTTGATGGCAAAACCGATGAACATGATCCCGCACAACCGGGTGATCGCCAGTTCATGGCGCTGGTACAGCGTACGCACCTGCCGCGCCCCGACGATGCCAATGAGGATAGCGTAGGCGAGCAATCCGCCGAGGAAACTCAAGGCGATCAGCATCGGCAGCATCGACCAGTTGAGCAGTTCGGCGCGGCTCGACAGCAATGCGGTGAATGTGGCCACCGCCACCGGGTAGGCCTTGGGGTTGGTCAGGCCAAACAGGATGCCGTGCCAGAACGGCTGACGCGCTGCGCCCTGCGGCTGCTCGCCGTTGCTGCGCTTGGCCCGCACCGCACGCCAGCCGAGCCAGAACAGGTACAGGCCGCTGAGTACGCCGAGCACATCGAATGCGGTGCTGCCGATTTCCCGGGCGCCGACAATCGCGATCAGCGCGGTGCTGCACCAGATCACATCCCCCAGCAGGTGCCCGCACAGAAACCCCGCCCCGGCCCGCCGCCCTCGCGCGGCGCCGATGCCGAACACCGCCAGCACGCCCGGCCCCGGCGTGATGCCGTAGATGAACCCCGAAGCCAGCACGGCCATTAGCAACGATGGAGTCATGGAAAACCTGCAAGTCCCGGAAAACGTGGCCGCCAGTCTATCCCAGCGTCCGGCGAATGTTCACGGCTCGTTGAAAAAACCCATGCCCGCGTAGGTTTTTTGCCGACACGCGGCCAGTCGCGAGGCCAGATCGCCGACATGGGCCTCGAGTTTATGACCGTCCGGGTCGAGGAAGTAGAACGACGCACCTTCGCTGCGGTTGTCGCGCCATTCCTGCACGTTGGCGGCACGAAGCTGCTGTACGAACAGTGGAAAATCCTCAGCGCCAATGCTGAAGGCGTAGTGGGTGTAGTCGGCGGCGGGGTCGGGATGGCGCTTCGGATCAAGGGACAGGCATAACCACAGGCCCGGAAGCGACAGGTAGGCTCCGGCGTCCCAGGTGGCCTCGACTCGCAGCTTCAGGATGTCGCGGTAGAACGCGAGGCTGCGGTCCAGGTCGGTGACGGCGAGGGTCAGGTGGTTGAGGCCGGTGAGCATCGGTCAGTAACCTCTGAGGTCTTCGGGGACGGTGTATTGCTTGCCGTCGTAGGTCAGGGTGATTTGGGTTTTCTTCAGTGGGGAATCCTGGGAAACGCATTCCTTACCGGCCTTGACGGTTTTCATCGCCGTGCCGCTTGAGGTGATGATCAGGTCGGAATAGCCATTGTGGCTGGTCGGGCCGATTTCCAAGGTTCGGCGGATTTGCTGACCTTCACCTTCGCATTCATCCATCCACTCACCATGGTTCTTGTAGACCACCAGACCTTCCAGTACCGGGCGCAGTTTGCCACCTTCACGCACATACAGCGCCAGATCGGTTTTTTCGTATGGATTGGCGCGGGAGCTGTGCTCGAACTTCGAACGCAAACCAAAGGCACGGACATCCGGAGCCAGCCTGTAGCGGGCAGTGTCGATCACCAGATCGTCGAACCGGATGGCATCAGAGTTGTAGGCCCCGGGTTTGGAGTAAGTGGCAATCGGTTTGGCGTTGGTGCTGTTCAGCACCGCCAGATCCAGATCAAACACGCCCGCATCGTCATTACCGGCATCCGGTACATAAGTGGACTTGAGGGCAATCACCTGCTCCTTGAACGCCGGCCATGGTTTGCAGCGCGAGAGCGATTGGTCGTCATGCTTCTTTGTTACGCAGGCCGGTTGCGCCTGGGCGGTGATCGCGAAAAAGCTGAGGGCGATGAAAAGTCGGGTTGGGGTGAGCATTGTTCTTCCTTGATAAAAGTCGCGTTGGTTCTGTATCACTCGATCGCCTGGAAACCTTTAGGCAAGACGTAGGATTTTCCGTCGTAGCGAAGGGTCGTCAACACCGGGCTGCCGACACTGGTTTTATCTTCGCAGGCATCCCCCTCTCCCACACTAGTCGTATCTGTTTGCTGGGTTTTGACAATCAGATCCGCATAGCCGTGAGAGCTGGTTTTAGCGATTTCGACTGTCCTCGAAATCTCGAAACGCTGGCTATCGCAATTGCCATCCCATTCGCCGCCATACTCATAAACAACCAACTGACGCAGGACCGGGCGTAACTTTTCGCCCTCTCTCACGTAGAGCGAGAGTTGAGTTTCATCCACCGGAGTAAGACGAGATCCGTTTGAAAGCCGCACTCGGACACCAAACGCTCGAAGGTCAGAAGTGAGCTTGTAACGGGCAGTATCAAGAGTCAGCTCATACACCGCCACACCATTTTGCTCAAACGCAGCGGCTTGGTGATAGGTAGCAAGTGGATCTGTTTTGCCGTCCTGAAAAACTGACAAGTCGAAGTCATAGATGCCGTTCGAGTCGACATCACCCGGCGTAGGTTTACGCTTGAACAGAGCCTTGGCGCCAATAGTCAACCCCGGATACGCCGGCCATTCCTTGCATACGGAATAGTCCAGCTCTCCCGTCACCGGCGCAGGCACACAATCAGCCAACACCTGCCCCGCCATCATCGCCCCACACAGCGCCACCCAACCAACGACCCCAGACTTCAATGTCACGCCCCGCTCCTTGATGTTTTTCAGCCGCGCACTATCCCCTGCTCAATCCGCCGATTCAACCAGTTCAACGCCTGATCCCCGCCCCGCCGCTTGTGCCATGCCGACACAAACGTGAACGGCGCAATTTCAAACGGCGGCGGCACGACGATCAGCGATTCGTCATCCACCTCGTTCAACGCCCGCGAAGCGACGGTCAGGATCAGATCCGTGCCGCTGATGAACCGCGGCGCGACGCTCCAGTGCGGCAGGCTGATGGCGACGCGGCGGCGTTCGCGAAGAGCGGTCAGGGTGCGTTCGATTTCCGGGGTGCCGCTGCCGCGCATTTCCAGCAAGACATGGGGACGGGAGAGATAGGTTGGCAGGTCGAGCTGGCCGTCTTCCGGCAGGCTCTGGCGATCCAGGAGGCAGACGTAGCGCTCCTCGAACAGCGGCGAGCTGCGCAATTCGCCGGGCAATTCCGGGAGTACGCCGGCGGCGAGGTCGATGTCGCCGTTGAGCAAACCTTCGACCATGCCTTCGCGGCTGGCGTGGCTGATTTGCAGATCGATGCCCGGCGCTTCCTTGCGTAGCGTGCGAATCAGGCCAGGCAGAATGATCGCCGCGCCGTAGTCCGACATCGCAAGCCGAAAGGTCCGTCGGGCGCTGGCCGGATCAAAGGTGTTCGGCGCCAGCAGCGATTGCACCTGGGCCAGGGTTTCGGCCAGCGGCGCCGCCAGTTCCAGCGCCCGAGCGGTGGGGACCAATCCCGAACCGGCCCGCACCAGCAGCGGATCGCCGAGCAAGTCACGCAGACGCGCCAACGCGTGGCTGACCGCCGGTTGACTCAGGTGCAGGCGCTCAGCGGCGCGGGTCACGTGTTGTTCGCCGAGCAAGGCGTCGAGGATCACCAGCAGGTTGAGGTCGATGCGGCGCAGATCATTCATTCGATGCATGTTCCGAATACCAAAACAGAATTTAAATCTGCGCGACGAATACCCTAGAGTCCAGCAAAACCTTGCCGGAGAACGATCATGGGAACGATGCAGTGGGTCGGTTTGCTGCTGTTGGCGGTATTTGCCGGGGCGGTGGTGCCGTTTCAGAGTGCGATCAATATCAATCTGGCGCGGGGGTTGGGGCATCCGCTGTGGGCGACGTTCACCTCGCTGGTGGTGAGCGTGCTGGTGTTGTTGCCGGTGATTGTCGTCTTGCGCTTGCCACTGCCGTCGCCGTCCCTTCTCGGCAAATTGCCGCTGTGGATGTGGACCGGCGGGGCGTTCGGGGTGTGCTTCGTGGCCTTGGCGGTGGTGTTGCTGCCGAAACTGGGGGCTTCGGGATTTCTGGCGCTGGCCCTGGCCGGGCAAATGTTCACGTCAATCGTGCTGGATCACTTCGGCCTGTTCGGGCTGGTGGAGAAGCATCTGACATTGCCGCGCGTATTCGGCGCGGTGCTATTGATGGCGGGGGTGGTGCTGATCCAGTTCTCCCCGGCGCTGGAGAAGAGCGCCAGAGCCGTCGGATAAGGGTTCAAGCGTAGGCACTCCAGCGCCGGGTTTGTCGGTTTTTTCATCGCCTCACAGGCCGGCAGGGTTTCGCCCTACAAGCAAATCTCCAACAGCCCTCAATGCTATCGGACACAGCCGATTCTGAGCCTGTGTAGCTCTCTGTAAAGTCTGGCAACACACACAAATTGAAACACCCCATGGATTGCCACGCTCAAGGAGAGCTGCCTTTGAATCATCTGCCGGAATCCGCCCACTTCTTCTCCAATTACCGCAAAGTCATCGCACTGGCGGACCACGATTGGGAAGCCGCCGAAGCTGGAAAAATTGCCGCCCTCAACGTCGAGGTCAAAGGCTGCAATCGCTTGCTCGATCAGCACGGGCGCCAGCTCCATCATTTTTGCACCACGTCCTATCTGGGCCTCGACCACCACCCTGCCCTGCTGGAAGGCGCCATCGCGGCGCTGCGTGAAACCGGGACACTGCGCGTTGCCAACTCGAAAAACCGCTGCAAGCTGGCGCTGCTCGCTCAATACGAAAACGAGCTGTCGCAATTGTTTGGCGCGGTGTGCCTGAGCAGTCTGTCCTGCAGCGCCGCGAGCGCTGGCATCCTGCCGTTGCTGGCCAGTGGCGTGTTTACACACAACCGTCCCCCAGTGATGGTGTTCGATCGCCTGGCCCACTATTCGATGCATCACCTGAAAGCCAGTTGCGCCGACGAAACCCAGGTACTGACCTGCCCTCACAACGACATGGATTTTCTCGAATCGGTGTGCCAGCGTCACTCCACCGTCGCCTATGTCGCCGACGGTGCCTACAGCATGGGTGGCGTGGCCAATCTGGACGGTCTTCTGTATCTGAAGGAGCGTTACGGCCTGTTTCTTTATCTCGATGACTCCCATGCGTTGTCGGCGGTCGGCAGCAACGGCGCCGGTCTGGTACGGCCAAGAATGCCGGCGCTGGAAGAGGACTGCCTGATCGTCGCCTCACTGGCCAAATCGTTCGGGGCCAGCGGCGGGCTGGTGATGCTCGGGAATGAGCGGCAGAGGAAGTTGATCCAGCGTTACGGCAGGCCGAGCAACTGGTCGCAAAGCCTCAATTGCGCGGCCATTGGTGCCGGCCTCGCGTCGATCCAGCTGCATCGCAGTGCAGAATTGAAGGCCTTGCAGGTTCGGCTCCAGGCCAATATTCGCCTGTTCGACAGCCTGTTGAGCACCGAACAGCACAGCAGCCCCATGGCCATCCGCTTGATCCACTGCGGCGAGGCCACTCTGGCCACCCGAATCGCGATTGAACTGGCCGAGCACGGTTTTTTCACGAGCGCGGTGTTTTTCCCGGTGGTCGCCCAAGGCAAAGCCGCGATCCGCGTTACCCTGCGCGCCGACATGGAATCGACCCTGATCCACCACTTCTGTGATTTGATCACCGGATTGTTACTGACTCACAGCGGCCATCGCGACCGCTGAACCTTCACGGACGCCTCATGAACCCCAGCCTCATCCTGCTCATCACCTGCTCCACCGTGTTCCTCGCCCAACTGGGCATGAGCATTTACTTGCCGGCACTGCCACAGATCGCCGGGCATTTGCAGGTCGATGCACCGCAGGTGGCCTGGGGTTTGTCGCTGTACCTGGTCGGCATGGCGCTGCCGATGCTGCTGTGGGGCAGTCTGGCCCAGCGCATCGGGCGCAAACCGGTGCTGCTGGCGGCGCTGGGGATTTATGGCCTGGCGAATCTGGCACTGCCGCTGGGCTCGACACTGGAGTCGTTTCTGCTGCTGCGACTGGTTCAGGGGATCGGCGCCAGCGGCATTTCGGTGATGGCGCGGGTGTTGATCCGTGACAGCTTCCGGGGCGATCTGCTGGCGAAGGCGCTGTCGTGGATTTCGATTTCGTTCGTTGTCGCGCTCGGGATCGGGCAATACGCCGGCTCACTCATTCAGGTGACGCTGGGCTGGCAGGCGATCTTTTATCTGCTGGGTGCGGTCAGCCTGTCGATGGCCGCGATGGTCTCGCGCCTGAATTTTCCGCAACTCGTCGAAGCGCCCGCAACCGCTTCGCCCTGGGCGGTCTACCGAACGATTCTGCTCCATCGGGCGTTTCTTCTGCCGGCGCTCGCGGGCGGTCTGGGGTATGGCGTGATCATCGCGTTCAACAGCGCTGCACCGTTGATTCTGCAAGGCCCGTTCAATTGGTCGACGACCGACTACGGGCTGCTGGGCTGGCCGATCAGTGCGGCGTATTTTCTGGGGGCGCTGGCGGTCAATCGCTTTGTCCTGCGCACCGGTCAACAGCGGTTGATGGCAATGGGGGTTGGGCTGGTGATGGCCGGCAGTGGGCTGATGCTGGCGGGCAGCCTGTTGGCCAGCTCGGTTGCCTGGCTGCTTTGGCTGCCTTATTGCGTTGCCGTGTTCGGCCAGTCGCTGAACTATCCGATCAGCCTGTCACGGGCCAACGATGGCGCGCCGATTGCCGGCGCCTACGCGATGGCCCTGAGCGGGTTCATCCACCAGTTGATGGCGGCGCTGATCGGCGCCGTGGCCAGCCTGCTCGCCAGCCCGCAAGCGTGGCCACTGTCGTCGCTGTGCTGCGTTCTGGCGTTGGGCGCGCTGCTCTGCACGAGAGGCACGCCCGTTCGCCTGTCCGCTTAAAACGCGCTGCGGAAAATCTCCTCGATCTGCCGCTGATCCGCTGCGCGCGGATTGGTGAAGCCGCAGGCGTCTTTCAGGGCGTTGGCGGCGAGCACCGGGATGTCGGTGCACTTGGCGCCCAGATCACGCAGCCCACCGGGAATCTCGACGTCCCTGGCCAGGCAGCGAATCGCATCAATCGCGGCTTTTGCGCCCTCCTCCGGACTGAAGCCACGAACGTCGGCGCCCATGGCATGGGCCACGTCGGTCAGACGATCGGCGCAGACCTGCGCGTTGAACGTCTGTACATGGGGCAGCAGCACTGCGTTGCACACCCCGTGAGGCAGATCATAGAAACCGCCCAACTGGTGCGCCATCGCATGCACGTACCCAAGGGAGGCATTGTTGAACGCCATGCCCGCGAGGAACTGCGCATACGCCATGTTTTCCCGTGCGGCCAGGTCGCTGCCGTCGCGCACGGCCAGGCGCAGGTTGTTGCTGATCAGGGTCATCGCCTTCAGCGCACAGGCATCGGTGATCGGGTTGGCGGCTGTGGAAACGTAGGCTTCGATGGCGTGGGTCAGCGCGTCCATGCCAGTGGCGGCGGTCAGGCCTTTCGGCATTGCGACCATCAGCGCCGGGTCGTTGACCGACAGCAGCGGCGTGACGTTGCGATCGACGATGGCCATTTTCACGTGACGGGTTTCGTCGGTGATGATGCAGAACCGGGTCATCTCGCTGGCGGTGCCGGCGGTGGTGTTGATGGCGATCAGCGGCAATTGGGGTTTGGTCGATTGATCGACGCCTTCGTAATCGCGGATCTGCCCGCCGTTGGTGGCGCACAACGCGATGCCCTTGGCGCAGTCGTGGGGCGAGCCGCCGCCGAGGGACACGACGAAGTCGCAGCGACTCTCCTTGAGCAGCGCCAGGCCTGACTCGACGTTGGCAATGCTCGGGTTGGGCCTGGCGCCATCGAAGATCACCGAATCAATGTCCTGCATCGCCAGTTTCTCGGCAATCATCGTCGCCACACCGGCCTTCGCCAGCCCGGCATCGGTGACGATCAACGCCTTGCGAAAACCGTAGTTGCGAATTGCATTCATGGCGTCGTCCAGGCAGCCGCTGCCCATGATGTTGACTGCTGGAATGAAAAAGGTGCTGCTCATGGCGCATCTCCTGACAGGGACCGAGTCGAGTTCTGCGATTCGGCGGGGTGCACACAGGATCGACCGATCGGTCACCGCGGATGTTGATCTGGCTCAATGCCCGCTCGTGATAAAGTCGCCGTCCATCTGCCCCTTAGTTTTGAGACGTGCCCTGCAATGACCGATTTTCTGGATGTCGACGCCACCCTCGAAGACTGGACCGCGTTGCGCGCCACCACCGACTTCAGCGGCCTGCTGCTGGGCAACGGCGCCAGTCGTGCGGTGTGGGACGATTTCGGCTACGACTCGCTGTTCGAAAACGCCCGTACGGTGGAAGAAAAACCGTTGAGCCCGTCGGAGCTGAGCGTGTTCGACGCCCTGCAAACGCGCAGTTTCGAGCAGGTGCTCGGCGCACTGAAAACCACCAGTCGGGTCAACAAGGCGCTGGCCGTCAGCTCGGCCGCGCCGCGCAACCGCTACTACGCGATCAAGGAAGCGCTGATCAACACCGTGCACGCGGTGCACATCCCGTGGCGGCTGATCGAAGCCTCGACTTTGGCGACCCTGAACAGCGAACTGGCGCGTTATCGCACGGTGTTCACCACCAATTACGATTTGCTCAATTACTGGGCGCTGCAACATCAGGGCGAGGCGATCGATGACCTGTTCAACGGCCCCGACGCCAGTTTCGATCTGTGCGAAAGCCACACTGAAAAACCGCGTCTGCTGTACCTGCACGGCGGCCTGCATCTGGTGCGCAACCAGGACGGCACCGCGCGCAAGCTGACCGCCACCGAGGGTACCCTGCTCGGCAGTTTCGCGATCAACAACACGATCAAGACGCTCGACGACGTGCCGCTGTTCGTCAACGAAGGGCCGAGCGCCGACAAACTCAAGACCATCCGCAGTTCGGATTATCTGTCGTTCTGCTACGACCAGTTACTCGGTCACGGCGACAACCTGTGCATCTTCGGCCACGCCCTCGGCGAGCAGGACAGCCACCTCGTGCGTGCCCTGCGCCTGGCGAAACCGAAGACCGTGGCGATCTCGATCTACCCGCGCAGCGCGGCGTTCATCCAGCACCAGAAGCGCCACTACGCCAAGGTGTTCGAGGGCACGGGCGTCGAGTTGCGTTTTTTTGATTCCAAGAGCCATGCGCTGGGCCATCCGAAGCTGTCGGTACCGGTCGAGGTCTGATCACTCCTCGCTGCTGTGCACCACCACCAGCAACTGCGCCTGCACCTCGCCCACTGAGCGGATGCGATGGGGTTTCTGCGCATTGAAGTGCAGCGCATCGCCCCGCTCCAGCAGCACCCGTTCGTTCCCGAAGTCCACTTCGACCCGGCCTTCGTGGACGAACAGAAACTCCTCGCCCAAGTGCTCCTTGAAGGTCTTGTCAGTGAATTCGCTCGGCGGGTAAATGATGAACGGCAACAGGCTGCGCTCGCTGACCTGATGGGCCAGCACCGCGTAGCCGGGGCTGTGATCGTTGGCTGCCAGCGACTGGCGCTCGTGGCTGCGCACCAGGCTGTAGCTGTCGAGGCTGACGTTGTCTTCAGAGAACAGCTCCTCGACTTTCACGTTCAGCGCCTTGGCCAGTTTCAGCGCGGCAGCAATCGACGGTGTGTTCAACCCGCGCTCGACCTTCGACAGGTAACTCTTGGTCATGCCGGATTTCTCGGCCAGTGCCTCAAGGGTTACGCCAAGTTTTTTTCTCAATAATTTCAAACGGATAGACATGCGAAGCGATTAATCCAGCAAAGGAAAGACGAGTTGTCCTTGCCAATGACACAAAGTGTCATATAGCCTCTAAAGTGTCATCCATGGCAACCACCACAGGACACGGATATGGCCAAGACATTAGCACTACCCAAAGACGAACTGGTCAAGCAAGCGCTGACCCAGATGCAAAAAAGCCTGGCGGATAATACGTGGACAAACCGGCAAAAGCTGGCCCTGACCTGCCGGATTCTGTTCGAGAACGGCCACGATTCGGGCCTCGCCGGGCAGATCACCGCCCGCGGCCCGCAGCCGGGCACTTACTACACTCAGCAATTGGGCCTGGGTTTCGATGAAATCACCGCGAGCAATCTGCTGCTGGTCAACGAAGACCTGGAAGTGCTCGAAGGCCACGGCATGGCCAACCCGGCCAACCGTTTCCACAGTTGGGTATACCGCGCCCGGCCGGACGTGAACTGCATCATCCACACCCACCCGACGCACATTGCCGCGCTGTCGATGCTGGAAGTGCCGCTGCAGATTTCCCACATGGACCTGTGCCCACTGTACGACGATTGCGCGTTCCTTGAAGGCTGGCCGGGTGTGCCGGTCGGTAACGAAGAAGGCGAACTGATTGCCGGCGCGCTGGGCGACAAACGGGCGATCCTGCTTTCCCACCACGGACAGCTGTCCACAGGGGCGACCATCGAGGAAGCCTGTGTCATCGCGCAACTGATCGAACGCGCGGCCAAGCTGCAACTGCTGGCAATGGCCGCCGGGACGATCAAACCGATCATCCCCGAACTCGGCCGCGAGGCCCATGACTGGGTCTCGAAACCCAAACGCCACGCCGCGGCCTTTAACTACTACGCCCGGCAGAACCTGCGTCAGCACGCCGATTGCCTGAACTGAACCTCTCATCCCTGCGGAGCACCCTCATGTCCAATATTCACGGCATCATCGGCTACACCATCACCCCGTTCGGCGCCAACGGCGAAGGCGTTGACCTGCCGGCCCTCGGCCGCTCCATCGACCGCCTGATCGCCGGCGGCGTCCACGCCATCGCGCCACTGGGCAGCACCGGCGAAGGCGCCTACCTGAGCGATGCGGAGTGGGATCAGGTCGCCGAGTTCAGCATCAAGCACGTCGCCAAACGTGTACCGACCGTGGTCAGCGTGTCCGACCTGACCACCGCCAAAGCGGTACGCCGCGCACGCTTTGCCGAAGCCCATGGCGCCGACGTGGTGATGGTGCTGCCGACCTCCTACTGGAAACTCACCGAGGCGGAAATCCTCGCCCACTACCGCGCCATCGGTGACAGCATCGGCGTGCCGATCATGCTCTACAACAACCCGGCCACCAGCGGCACCGACCTGTCGGTGGAATTGATCCTGCGCATCGTCAACGGCGTGGAAAACGTGACCATGGTCAAGGAGAGCACCGGTGACATCCAGCGCATGCACAAGCTGCAACTGCTCGGCGAAGGCCGGGTGCCGTTCTACAACGGCTGCAACCCGCTGGCGCTCGAAGCGTTCGCCGCCGGAGCCAAGGGCTGGTGCACGGCGGCGCCGAACCTGATCCCGCAACTCAACCTGGATTTGTACGAAGCCACGCTGGCCGGAGATCTCGACAAGGCGCGAGCACTGTTCTATCGCCAGTTGCCGCTGCTGGACTTCATTCTCAAGGGCGGCTTGCCGGCGACGATCAAGGCCGGTCTGCGCCTGACCGATCTGGAAGTCGGCGATCCGCGTTTGCCGGTGTCCCCGCTGAGCGAGGCCGGGCGTAACCAGTTGCAGGCCATTCTCAACACACTGAGCTGATTTCAGCCACGGCAAAAACCCTGTGGGATCGACGCACTGTCGGACCCACGGGGTTTTGGGCTGAAGGTGAATTCAAAGCACCGGCAGGGTTTTGTCCTTGATCACCTTGGAGGGCCCGTTGGCCTTGACGCTGGCGATGCCTTTGGCACATGCCGCGTCGGATGAATAGGATTCGCTGCTGCCGATGATCTGGTGATTGGCCGCCTTGAGGTTGAAATAGGGGTGACCGTCCTTCGTCGACTTCTTCTCGTAGCGCTCGTCCAGCGGGCTGTTCGCCTGCACCGAGGCGATGCCGTTTTCGGCGGCCGTGCGGGTGGTGTACAGCTCGCTGGTCAGAATGGTTTCGGCATTCGCCGCTTTCAGCACGAACTTGTACTGGCCGTTGCTGCTTTTGCTCAACTCATACCATCCGGACATGGTGTGTCTCCTTATCGATGTGTCACAGGGTGATTTTGGTTCCAAGCAACCCCAGGAAACCGGCCAGCCAGTTCGGGTGCGCCGACCAGGCGGGCGCGGTGGCCAGGTTGCCCTGGACATGGCCGTCCGTGACCGGGATGTCGATGTAGGTGCCGCCGGCCAGCCGCACTTCCGGGGCACAGGCCGGATAGGCGCTGCATTCACGGCCTTCGAGAATCCCCGCCGCTGCCAGCAGTTGCGCGCCATGGCAGACAGCGGCAATCGGCTTGCCGGCCTTGTCGAAGGCGCGCACCAGTTCCAGGACTTTTTCGTTCAGCCGCAGGTATTCCGGCGCACGCCCACCGGGCACCAGCAAGGCGTCGTAATCCTTGGCATCGACCTTGGCGAAATCGAAGTTCAGGGCAAACTGATGACCGGGTTTCTCGCTGTAGGTCTGATCGCCTTCAAAGTCATGGATCGCGGTACGCACAGTCTGGCCGGCGGCCTTGTCCGGGCAAACGGCGTGGACGGTGTGGCCCACCATCTGCAGGGCCTGGAACGGCACCATCACTTCGTAGTCTTCGACGTAATCGCCGACCAGCATCAGAATCTTTTTCGCGGCCATGGGCAGGGCTCCTCTGGTGAATGCGCAGGAATATTCACAGTAGCCCAAGGACCGCGATCGCGTTCGCAAACTGTATGGATAACTCTGCGCCCAGCTGTAACAGCCCGATTGCCGTGGTTTGTGGCTAGATGAAGGCACCTTCCTGTCACCTTCGAATCGAGTTGCCCTCATGTCTTCGCGCGAAAACACCGGCATGGCCCTCGGCCTGCTTGGCGTGGTGATTTTCAGCCTCACCCTGCCCTTCACCCGCATCGTGGTGCAGGAACTGCACCCGCTGCTCAACGGCCTGGGCCGTGCGCTGTTCGCGGCGATTCCGGCAGCAGCGCTGTTGTTGTGGCGTCGGGAAACGTGGCCGACCTGGAAGCAGGTCAAAGGCCTGAGCCTGGTGATTGCCGGAGTGATCCTCGGTTTCCCGGTACTGTCGGCGTGGGCCATGCAGACTTTGCCGGCGTCCCACGGCGCGCTGGTCAACGGTTTGCAGCCGCTGTGCGTGGCGCTTTACGCCGCGTGGCTGTCCCATGAACGGCCGTCGAAAGCTTTCTGGGCGTGCGCCGCATTGGGCAGTGCGCTGGTGCTGGGATACGCGTTGTACACCGGCGCCGGCAGCATTCAGGCCGGGGATCTGCTGATGCTGGGTGCGATTGCGGTAGGCGGTCTGGGTTACGCCGAGGGCGGGCGGCTGGCCCGGGAGATGGGTGGCTGGCAGGTGATCTGCTGGGCACTGGTGCTGTCGACGCCGCTGCTGATCGGCCCGGTGCTGTACCTGGCGTTGCAGCATCAGGGCGCGGTATCGGCGAAAACCTGGTGGGCGTTCGGTTACGTCGCGCTGTTTTCGCAGTTCCTGGGTTTCTTCGCCTGGTACGCCGGGCTGGCCATGGGTGGCATTGCCCGGGTCAGTCAGATTCAGTTGTTGCAGATTTTCTTCACCATCGCGTTTTCCGCGCTGTTCTTCGGCGAACACGTGGAGCCAATCACCTGGCTGTTCGCCTGCGGGGTGATCGCGACGGTGATGCTCGGGCGCAAGACCGCGGTGCGCCCGGCTCAACCGGGCACGTTACCGGCGGGCATTCAGCTCAAGCCTTGAGCTTCAGAAGGCCGTCAGCGAGCAGCAGGGTTTCGAGGCAGTGCTCGCTGATCTGGTAGAACGCTTTCAATTCCTGAATTTTCATCAGCAACTGGGTCGGGTCCCCGGGCTCGGCGCGTTTCACGGCGAGGATCATCTTGTTCTTGTTGGTGTGGTCCAGGGAAATGAACTCGAACACCTTGGTCTCGTAACCGCAAGCTTCAAGGAACAGCGCACGCAGGCTGTCGGTGACCATTTCCGCCTGCTGGCCCAGGTGCAAACCGTATTGCAGCATCGGCTTGAGCAGCGCCGGGCTCTGGATCTGCAAGCGGATCTGTTTGTGGCAGCACGGCGAGCACATGATGATCGACGCGCCGGAGCGGATGCCGGTGTGGATCGCGTAGTCGGTGGCGATGTCGCAGGCATGCAGGGCGATCATCACGTCCAGTTCGCTCGGCGCCACGCTGCGCACATCACCGCATTTGAACACCAGCCCCGGGTGCTCCAGCTTCGCAGCGGCGGCGTTGCACAGGTTGACCATTTCTTCGCGCAATTCGACGCCAGTGACTTCGCCCTCGGCCTTCAAGGTGTTGCGCAAATAGTCATGGATGGCGAACGTCAGGTAACCCTTGCCCGATCCGAAATCCGCCACCCGCACCGGTTTGTCCAGGGCCAGCGGCGACGAGGTCAGCGCGTGGCTGAAGACTTCGATGAACTTGTTGATCTGCTTCCATTTGCGCGACATCGCCGGGATCAGCTCGTGCTGGGCGTTGGTCACGCCCAAGTCCTTGAGGAACGGCCGGTTCAGATCGAGGAAGCGGTTTTTCTCGCGGTTATGCTCGGCGGACGGCACTTCGCGCAATTGCTGGGGTTTGCTCATGAACAGTGAGCTCTTGCCCTTTTTGCTGTATTCGAGCTGGGCTTCGTCCGTCAGTGCCAGCAAGTGCGCATTCTTGAACGCCGCCGGCAGCAGCCCGGCAATCGTCGCCACCGCTTCGTCCAGCGGCAGGTTCTTGGTGATGTCGCGGGTCTTGTAGCGATATACAAAGGACAGGCACGGTTGCGCCTTGACCGTCACCGGTTTGATGATGATCCGCTGCAGGTCCGCTTCTTCGCCGACGTACTTGGCCAGCACCAGTTTGATGAAGCCGTTCTGTTCGAGGCTGGTTTGCAGCAGCTCGATGAACCGGGCGTGGTGATCGGGCGCCGGTTTGGCAGGTGCGGAGGGAGCGGTAACGGACATGGGAAAAAGCGGCCTCGGACGGGCAAATCGGGAATGGCCGCTAGTTTAGGGGGGATGGCGTTCGAGGGCACGGCTAATTTCCCGAACGGCTTATCCCAGAACCACCAGACGATTGGGCAACTCATTGCGCACCTGGGTCACCGGCACATGCACCTTGAGCAACTCCCCGCACGCCTCGATGCAAGTGACAAAGCCCTGCAACGTCTGCCCCCGCCGCACCTGCTCGGTAAACGTCGCGACAATCGAATCCCAGCTCTTGTTATCCAGTTTTCTGGAAATCCCTTCGTCCACCAGAATCTCCACGTACCGCTCGGCCTCACAGACAAAAATCAGCACACCGGTGCTGCCCACCGTGTGATGCAGGTTCTGCTCGAGAAACTGCCGCCGCGCCAGGTTCGAGGCGCGCCAGTGCCGGACACGGCGCGGCACCAGATGGGTAGTGATCTTCGGCAGGCGAAACAACAGACACAGCACGATGAAAATGCCCCACTGCACCAGCAACAGGCTGTGCATGGTCAGCCAGCCGGTCAGGTAATGCACGATCCCCGGCACCACCAGCGCCAGCAGGCTGGCCCACAGCAACGGGATGTACGCGTAGTCGTCGGCGCGTGCCGCGAGCACCGTCACCAGTTCGGCGTCGGTGTCACGCTCGACCCGGGCGATGGCCTCGGCGACCTTGCGTTGTTCGTGTTCAGTCAGTAGTGCCATGTCGTGAAGTGCCTGCTCATTATTGTTATCACCAGCCGCCGGAAGACCCGCCCCCGCCGAAACTGCCACCGCCGCCGCTGAAGCCTCCGCCGCCTCCGCCGCCGCCAAATCCACCACCGCCAAAGCCGCCCCCTCCTCCGGAGCCGCCCCGGCCGGCGGGAAGGATACCGAGCATCTGGCAGACAAAAACAGTCAGGATGAACAACATCACCAGAAATACGAACAACGCCGGATGCCGCGAGACGAAATCATCCGCAGGATCGCCGGCCGATTCATACACCGTGGACGGCTCGTCCAGCGGATTGCCGCCCAGCACCACCAGCATGGCCGCGACACCGTCGCTGATGCCCTTGCTGAAATTGCCGGCCTTGAACGACGGCGTGATCACCTGATGGATGATCACCGAACTCTGGGCATCGGTCAGGCGATCCTCCAGCCCGTAGCCGACCTCGATGCGCAACTTGCGCTCGTCCCGGGCGACGATCAACAGGGCGCCGTTGTTCTTGTCCTTCTGGCCGATGCCCCAGTGCCGGCCGAGTTCGACGCCATAGTCCTCGATGGTCGCGCCTTGCAGATTCGGCAACGTCACCACCACCAACTGTTCGCCGGTCGCCTGCTCGTGGGCCTGCAATTGCTGGCTCAGTTGCGTGCGCACCGACGGCTCGATCATCTGCGCATCGTCCACCACCCGCCCGGTCAGCGCCGGGAAGGTCAATTCGGCCCGGGCGCTGACGGCGAACAGCCACAGCATCAGCACCAGACCCATCTTCAACACACGCATGGGCATCCCCGGCTCAGAACTTCACTTCCGGGGCCTTGTCCGCGCCGGGGCTGGTGGCTTCGAAGGTCTCGCGGATCGGCAAATTGCTGTACATCACGCTGTGCCACAAGCGACCGGGGAAGGTGCGGATCTCGGTGTTGTATTTCTGCACCGCCAGAATGAAATCGCGACGGGCCACGGCGATGCGGTTTTCCGTGCCCTCGAGTTGCGATTGCAGGGCGAGGAAGTTCTGGTTGGCCTTCAGGTCCGGATAGCGCTCGGACACCACCATCAACCGGCTCAAGGCACCGGTCAGTTGATCCTGGGCCTGCTGGAACTGCTTGAGCTTTTCCGGGTTGTCGAGGGTGCTGGCATCGACCTGGATCGACGTCGCCTTGGCCCGCGCCTCGATAACCGCCGTCAGGGTTGCTTCCTCGTGTTTGGCATAGCCCTTGACGGTTTCCACCAGATTGGGGATCAGGTCGGCGCGGCGCTGGTACTGGTTCTGCACCTGGCCCCAGGCAGCCTTGGCCTGCTCGTCGAGGGTCGGAATATTGTTGATGCCGCAAGCGGTCAACAACGTGGCCAGCACCAGCAGGGTGGCCACCTGCAAACGCGAGCGGTAGACAGGACTGACATTCATCGGACGGGTGCTCCCTTGCACATTTCATGAATAATGAATCGCGAAACATTCTCGGCCGACGGTTGGGGCATAATCGCCCGCGCCACTGGATTGCGGCGGGCCGATGGGCTAAAAAGAGGCCCTGCGCGATCACGTCGCCGAAACGTTCGACGTACATTCGGCTGTCGTTTTCTGAATCAGCACCCGAACAACAATAGTCGCTCCCTACATTTTGGCTGGCCGGTGTTGTAACGCCGTTTAGGCCCTTGAGAAAACTATTCATGAAGAAGCTGTGTTTGCTGGGCCTGTTCGTCAGCCTGGCCAGTCATCAAGTACTGGCCGCCACGACCCCGGTACCCCTGGAAAACAAGGACGCGTTCATCAGCCACCTGATGAAGCAAATGACCCTCGACGAGAAGATCGGCCAGTTGCGCCTGATCAGCATCGGCCCGGAAATGCCCCGCGAGCTGATCCGCAAGGAGATTGCCGCCGGCCACATCGGCGGCACGTTCAACTCGATCACCCGCCCGGAAAACCGTCCGATGCAGGACGCGGCCATGCGCAGCCGGCTGAAGATCCCGATGTTTTTTGCGTACGACGTGATCCACGGTCACCGTACGATTTTCCCGATTCCCCTGGCCCTGGCGTCGAGCTGGGACATGGACGCCATTGGCCGCTCCGGTCGCGTTGCCGCCAAGGAAGCGGCTGCCGACAGCCTCGACATCACCTTTGCGCCAATGGTCGATATCTCCCGCGACCCGCGCTGGGGCCGCAGCTCCGAAGGGTTCGGTGAAGACACCTACCTGACCTCGCGCATCGCCAAAGTCATGGTCAAGGCCTATCAGGGCGAGACCCCGAGCGCGGCCGACAGCATCATGGCCAGCGTCAAGCACTTCGCCCTGTACGGCGCGGTCGAGGGCGGTCGCGACTACAACACCGTCGACATGAGCCCGGTGAAGATGTACCAGGACTATCTGCCACCGTACCGCGCAGCCATCGACGCTGGCGCCGGCGGCGTGATGGTGGCGTTGAACTCGATCAACGGCATACCGGCCACCGCCAACACCTGGCTGATGAACGACCTGCTGCGCAAGGACTGGGGCTTCAAGGGCCTGGCGGTCAGCGACCACGGCGCGATCTTCGAACTGATCAAGCACGGCGTGGCCCGCGACGGTCGTGAAGCGGCGAAGCTGGCGATCAAGGCCGGCATCGACATGAGCATGAACGACACCTTGTACGGCAAAGAACTGCCGGGGCTGCTCAAATCCGGCGAGATCGAACAGAAAGACATCGACAACGCGGTGCGTGAAGTCCTCGCCGCCAAGTACGACATGGGCCTGTTCAAGGACCCGTACCTGCGCATCGGCAAGGCCGAAGACGATCCGGCCGACACCTACGCCGAAAGCCGCCTGCACCGCGCCGACGCCCGTGAAGTGGCCCGCCGCAGCCTGGTGCTGCTGAAAAACCAGAACGAAACCCTGCCACTGAAGAAAACCGCCAAAGTCGCGCTGGTCGGCCCGCTGGCCAAGGCCCCGATCGACATGATGGGCAGCTGGGCCGCCGCCGGTCGTCCGGCGCAGTCGGTGACCCTGTTCGACGGCATGAGCCATGTAATCGGCGACAAGGCGAACCTGATCTACGCCCGTGGCGCCAACATCACCAGCGACAAGAAGGTTCTCGACTACCTGAACTTCCTCAATTTCGACGCGCCGGAAGTGGTCGATGACCCACGCCCGGCCAACGTGTTGATCGACGAAGCGGTGAAAGCCGCCAAGGATGCAGACGTCGTGGTTGCAGCGGTGGGCGAATCCCGTGGCATGTCCCACGAATCGTCGAGCCGCACCGACCTGAACATCCCGGAAAACCAGCGCGAGCTGATCCGAGCCCTGAAAGCCACCGGCAAGCCGCTGGTGCTGGTGCTGATGAACGGTCGTCCGCTGACCATCCTTGAAGAGAAGGAACAGGCCGACGCGATTCTGGAAACCTGGTTCAGCGGCACCGAGGGCGGCACCGCCATCGCCGACGTGCTGTTCGGCGACTACAACCCGTCGGGCAAACTGCCGGTGACCTTCCCGCGCTCCGTGGGCCAGATCCCGACCTACTACAACCACCTGAGCATTGGCCGGCCGTTTACGCCGGGCAAACCGGGCAACTACACCTCGCAGTATTTCGATGACACCACCGGTCCCCTGTTCCCGTTCGGTTACGGCCTGAGCTACACCGATTTCAGCCTGAGCGACATGGCGCTGTCCTCGACCACCCTGAACGCCACCGGCAAGCTCGACGCCAGTGTCATGGTCAAGAACACCGGCAAGCGTGACGGCGAAACCGTGGTGCAGCTGTATATCCAGGACGTCACCGGCTCAATGATCCGCCCGGTCAAGGAACTGAAGAACTTCCAGAAAATCATGCTCAAGGCCGGCGAGCAGAAGGTCGTGCACTTCACCATCACCGAAGATGACCTGAAGTTCTACAACGCCCAGCTCAAGTACGCGGCCGAGCCTGGCAAGTTCAACGTGCAGATCGGCCTGGATTCCCAGGACGTGACGCAGCAGAGCTTTGAATTGCTGTAATCCCTGCACCCTGATCGTTCCCACGTCGAGGCGTCGAACCGTCTGCGTGGGAACGATCAACTGCGCTTAGCCGCGTCTGTCGAGCAAGTTGACCACCACCCGATCCACCCAGCCCCAGATCCGCTGCTTCACCCGCCGCCACACCGGTCGGCGCTGCCATTGCTCCAGGCTCACCTGCTGACTCAGGCCGAAGTCCTTCTCGAAACTCGCCGCCACCGCGGCCGTCAATGACGGGTCCAGCGCTTCCAGATTCGCCTCAAGGTTGAAGCGCAGGTTCCAGTGATCGAAATTGCACGAACCGATGCTGACCCAATCGTCCACCAGCACCATTTTCAGGTGCAGGAAACACGGCTGGTATTCGTAGATTTTTACCCCGGCCTTGAGCAGGCGCGGGTAGTAACGGTGCCCGGCGTAACGCACCGACGGATGATCGGTGCGCGGCCCGGTCAGCAGCAGGCGCACGTCAAGGCCACGGGCGGCGGCCTTGCGCAGGGAGCGGCGGATTTTCCAGGTCGGCAGGAAGTACGGCGTGGCCAGCCAGATACGCTTCTGGCCACTGTTCAAGGCGCGGAACAACGATTGCAGAATGTCGCGATGCTGGCGGGCGTCGGCGTAGGCCACGCGGCCCATGCCCTCGCCCGTGTCCGGCACGCGGGGCAAGCGTGGCAGGCCGAAATGCGCGTTGGGCCGCCAGGCCCGGCGATGGCGGTTGGCGATCCATTGGCGGTCGAACAGCAATTGCCAGTCGAGCACCAGCGGGCCGGTGATTTGCACCATGACCTCGTGCCATTCGCTGGTGTCGTGGCCCGGCGTCCAGAATTCATCAGTGACCCCGGTGCCGCCGACCACCGCCAGACGCTGATCGACCAGCAACAGCTTGCGATGATCGCGATAGAAATTGGCGACCCAGCGTCGCCAGTTCAACCGATTGTAAAAACGCAGCTCGACCCCGGCACCGGTCAGGCGCCGGCGCAGCGTGAGGGTGAACGCGAGGCTGCCGTAATCGTCGAACAGGCAACGCACCCGCACGCCCCGCTCCGCCGCCAGCACCAGCGCCTGCACGATGGTTTCGGCACAGGCGCCGGCCTCCACCAGATACAGCTCCAGTTCGATCTGCTCGCGGGCGCGGGCGATCTCGTCGAGCATGCGCGGGAAGAATTGCGGGCCGTCGATCAACAGCTCAAAGCGATTGCCATCACGCCACGGAAACACCGCGCCACGCATGTCAGCGCGCCGTGAAAATCAGCACCGCACCCACCGGCACCGACAGACTGATGGCCGACAGGCCGGCCAGGTTGCGCAGGCTTTCCAGCCCCGGCAACAGATCGAAATCCTCGGCACTGATCACCAGCGGCTCCAGGGTCACCACCTGAAAGCGTCGGTCATCGAGGCGCGTGGCGAGCAGTTCGGCGGGGTATTCGTGCTGCTTGCCGTGCAGGTTGACGGTCAGCGGCAGGCGCAACTCAAGCTGCGCGCCGGGGGCCAGATCGTTGATCGGGCGCAGGTCGATTTGCGTGGTGATGGTCGCTTCGGGGAATTGCTCGATCTGGAACAACTCCTTGCGCATGCGCTCGTCGCGCAGCGGGATGCCGCTGTTGATCGAGTCCAGCTCGACTTCGACCACGGCGCGGCCATCGGGATCGACCTTGCCGTGCAGCACCAGAAAGCGCTGCACTTCAGAAACATTGGCGTTTTTTGTACTGACGAACGACAGCCGCGACGACTCGCCGTCCAGATACCAGTTGGCCTGGGCCGGCAGCGCAGCGGCGCCCAGCAGCAGGCCGGCGAAGGCGTTGCACAGAGAACGGTTGAACATTGAAGACTCGTGGGGCCGATAAACCTGCACGAACCTTAACTGGCCGTGGCGTTATTGCAAACTGTCAGTCTGTGCAAACACTCAGGCCAATGCCTGCTGCACCTCGCCGATGGTCGATGCGAGTCTGTTGAGGTGCAGGCTCAGCACCCGTTCCACCGGCGCCTGATCCATCGGCCAGTGCAGCGCCATGCTGCCGACCAGTCGCCCTTGCGCACGAATCGGCAACGCCACCGCGCGAATCAGGAACGGCAGGCGCACCGGGTATTCCCAATAACCTTCGGTGCGCTGGCCGAAACCCTGATGCAAGGCTTGCTCGGTGGCCTGCCATACACCGTCATCCGCCAGCTGTTCGCGCTCGGCCAGACGTTTCACGTCCTGGCTGTCGAGTTCGCCAAGGCACGCGCGGCCCATCGCCGAATGAAACAGGCTGGCGTGATGGCCAACGATCTGACAGTTGTTCGGATAGCGTTTGCGCAAGACCTGCGGAATCGCACTTTCCATCACTTCAACCCGTTCGCCGTCGAAGCACGACAGATCCGCCACCAGCCCGGTACGCTCGCTCAGCTCCAGCAGCATCGGCGCGGCGCTTTCCACCAGGTGGCGTTTGAAGCGTTGCTGACGATCACCGAACAGTCGCCTGGCGCACAACCGGTAGCGGCGGTCGCTGAGGCCGCGATAGATCCAGCCCTGCTCCTGCAAGGTCGCGAGCATCCGCGACACCGTGGCTTTGGGCAGAGTCGTCAGGTAGTGCAGCTCTTCCAGCCCCAACGCCTGATGCTCGCCGAGCAACTCGACGATGGCCAGCGCCCGTTCGACCGAGCGCACGCTACCGGTGTCTGCCTTGCTGCCCATGTGTTCGACCTCCATGGATACGGATGAAAGATCACTTCGTGCAGCAAGATGCGGGCCGCTCAGGCTGATTGCAGGCATGCCGGCGGTCGCCGTTCGACCCAGCGGGTCAGCTGTTCATGGGCGTAGGCCAGTTGCAGCACCGCCCGATCCGCCTGCGCCGGCCCGATGATTTGCAGGCCCATCGGCAGCCCGGCCGGGTTGAAACCGACCGGCACGCTGATGCTCGGCAACCCCGCCAGGGTCGGGCCGATCACCACTTCCATCCAGCGGTGATAGGTGTCCATGGTTTGCCCGCCGACGACTCGCGGCCACGCTTGCTGTGCATCAAAAGGGAACACCTGGGCGGTGGGCAGCAGCAGGAAATCGTAACGCTCGAACAACTCGCTCAACGCGCGATACCACTCGCTGCGCGCGACCGACGCCTGATAGACCTCGGCAGCGGTCAGACGCAAACCGCCCTCGACTTCCCATTGCGCTTCGGGTTTGAGCAGCGCGCGTTTTTGCGGGTCGGCATACGCGGCGCCGAGGCTGCCCTGAACGAGGAAATGCCGGTGCGTGAGCCAGGTCTGCCACAGGCGTTCCATGGAAAAGTCCGGCTGACAGGCCTCAACGTGACAGCCCAGCGCACTGAAATCTGCCAGCGCCGCTTCGCACAGACTCAACACACCGTCGTCCATCGGCAGATAGCCGTTGTAATCGCCAAGCCAGCCGAGGCGCAGGCCACTGCAGTCCTGTTGCAGATCCAGGCCGAAGTCCCGTGGTTCATCGGCCAGTGATAGCGGCACCCGCGGATCGTAACCGGCCTGGGTCGAGAGCAACCGCGCGACGTCGGTGACCGTGCGCCCCATCGGCCCTTCGGTGGCCAGTTGCTGGACGAACACTTCCGGCATCGGGCCGTGAGGCACGCGCCCCTGGGACGGGCGGAAGCCGAACACGTTGTTGAACGCCGCCGGGTTGCGTAGCGAGCCCATCATGTCACTGCCGTCGGCCACCGGCAGCAGGCGCAGGGCCAGTGCCACCGCTGCCCCGCCGCTGCTGCCGCCGGCGATCAGGCTCGGATCGTAGGCGTTGGTGGTGGTGCCGAACACGCTGTTGTAGGTCTGCGAACCGAGGCCGAACTCCGGGACGTTGCTCTTGCCGATGATGATCGCGCCGCCGTCGCGAACCCGCGCCACACTGATCGCATCGTGCTGCGGCACTTGCTCGGCGAACAGCGGCGAACCCAAGGTCGTGCGCAACCCGGCGGTGGCCGCCAGGTCTTTGATCGCCTGGGGCATGCCGTGCATCCAGCCCCGGGACTCACCGCGATCCAGTTGCCGGTCGCATTCATCGGCCTCGCGCAGCAGCACGTCTTGCGGGCGCAGCGAAACCAGTGCATTGACCGCCGGATTGAAGCGATCGATGTGCGTCAGGTAGGCCTGCATCACCTCACGGCACGATACCTTGCGGGCATGGATCACCCGGGACAGCGCATCGGCGTCGAGGGCGACAATCGGATCAATGGCTAACGGACTCACGGTTTCACTCCCAGGTTGAGCGCAACGGATTTCTTCGCACACGGTGCCTCCTGCAAACAGTAAGTACCGAGCAGGGTCAGCAGGCAAGCGAACAACACATAGAACGACGGCGCCACCGGGGTGTTCAGAACTTTGCTCAGCCAGGTGACGATCAGCGGCGCGAAACCACCGAACACCATCACCGCCACGTTGTAGGCCACCGACACACCGGTAGAGCGCACCTCAATCGGGAACTGCTCGGCCAGCGCCGTCGGCGCCGGGCCGAAGAACCCGCCAATCGCCGCGCACAGCAGCAGTTGCATCACCAGCAAGCGCTCGATCGAAGGCGCTGCCGCGACCCACACATACAACGGATAAACCATGACGAAAAACGCCAGGGTGAAGGCCATCAGCACCGGCCGCCGACCGAGGCGATCCGACAGCGCGCCGGACAATGGAATCACCACGGTCATCAGCCCCACCGCAAGCATCTGCACCAGCAGCACTTGATCCAGCGGCAGGCCGAGGTTCTTGTGGGCGAAGGTCGGCATGTTCACCAGCACCACGTAGAACGACACCGTCGCCCCGCACGCCAGGCCCATCGACACCAACAGGCTGCGGCGATGTTCGCGCAGCACCTGCCACAGGCCCGGTGCTGCGCCTTTGGCTTTCTTGCGCGCTTCGAGAAATTCTTCCGGTTCTTCCATGTGCTTGCGAATCCACAAGCCCACCGGGCCGATCAACAGGCCGAGCACGAACGGAATCCGCCAGCCCCAACTGTCCAGCGCCTCGGGGGAAAACAGGTGCGTGACCAGCGCCACCATCGCCGCGCCGCTGAACACCGCCAGGCATTGACCGACCAGTTGCCACGAACCGTACAGGCCCTTGCGATGGGCCGGCGCGCTCTCCACCAGAAACGCCGTGGCGCTGGCGTATTCACCGCCCGTGGCAAAACCCTGAAGCATCCGCGCTACCACGATCAGCAACGGCGCGCCCATGCCGATGGCGGCGTAGTTCGGCGCGAACGCGATCAGGGCGATGGACACGGTCATCAGGCGAATGATCATCTGCATCGCCGCCTTGCGCCCTTTGCGGTCGGAGTAGATGCCGAGCAGGATGCCGCCCACCGGGCGCATGAAAAAGCCGACGCCAAAGGTCGCCAGCGCCATCAGCAGCGAGGCATAGTCGTCGTCGGACGGGAAAAACTGCCGGGCGATGATGCTCGCCAGAAAGCCGTAAACGATGAAGTCGTACCATTCCAGGGCGTTGCCGATGACGGCGGCAACCACTTGCCGGGTGCGCGAAACGCCTGCGTTCGAAGTCTGCATGGGGATTCTCCAGAAGCTGTGGGTTGACCACGCAGGCGCGTGCGCACCTGCGTTCCAGCGGCAGCAAAAAGTGAAGAAATCAGGCCGGCTCGAGCCAGCTCTCGGTGAGCGCGCCCCAATACGCCGCGCCGGTCAGCAGAATGTCATCGTTAAAATCGTAGGCCGGGTTATGCACCATCGGCTGTGCCACGCCGTTACCAATGAACAGGTACGCGCCGGGGCAGCGCTGGAGCATCCAGGCGAAGTCTTCGCTGCCCATCAGTTTCGCAGTGTTGCCATCGACGGCATCGGCGCCGACCAGTTCGACGCCAACCTGACGGGCGAACTCGGTTTCGGCGGCGTGGTTGACCAGCACCGGATAGGCCGGACGGTGTTCGATGGTCGAGGTGCAGCCGAAGCTTTCGGCCTGGGACTCGATGATCGAGCGCACGCGGTCCAATGTCTGAACGCGGACCTCGGCGTTCAGTGCACGCAGGCTCAGGCGCAGGATCGCCTGTTGCGGAATCACGTTCGCCGCCTCGCCGGCCTGCAACGCACCGACTGTCACCACCGCCGCCTGCTGCGCATCAATGTTGCGGGCGACCACGGTTTGCAAAGCCATCACCACACTGGCTGCGGCGACCAGCGGATCCACCGCCAGATGCGGCATCGAGCCGTGACCGCCGACGCCTTCGAGGGTCACCGTGAGCAAGTCCTGCGAAGCCATCATCGGCCCTTCGCGAAAGCCCAGATGCCCCGCCGGCAGGCCCGGCATGTTGTGCATGCCAAACAGCGCATCACACGGGAAGCGTTCGAGCAGGCCATCGGCGAGCATCGCCTCGGCGCCGCCCTGGCCCTCTTCAGCGGGCTGGAAAATCAGCGTCAGGATGCCGTCGAACTGGCGGGTCGCCGCCAGATAACGCGCCGCGCCGAGCAGCATCGCGGTGTGCCCGTCATGCCCGCAAGCGTGCATGCAGCCTTCATGACGACTGCTGTAAGCGACGCCGGTGTTCTCGATGATCGGCAGCGCATCCATGTCGGCCCGCAGCCCGAGTCTGCGCGTGCTGCTGCCATTGCGCAGCACGCCGACCACGCCGGTCTTGCCGATGCCGGTGTGGACTTCATAGCCCCACTCTTCGAGCGAACGGGCGACCAGCGCCGAGGTGCGGTTTTCCTCGAAACCGAGTTCAGGGTGAGCATGAATGTCCTGTCGGGTGGCGTGCAGGTCGCCGGCCACGTCGTTGAGCCAGGCCAGAATGTGCTGATGTCGGGGCATGACGGATCTCCTCGCGCGGGTGTTCCCGGTCTTGTTGTTCGGTGTTGTTTCACGACACGTGAACGGCAGGTCGTGCTCACCGCCAGATAAACGCGAGACACGCGAGAGGACAATCGAATGTGGTTCCACAGGGTGGAACCGGATCAGGGTTGCAGGCGACAGCCCTGCCGTTCGCCCTGCCACTGGGCGCTGTTGCTGCGTCCCAGGCCGCTGGCGGTGACGATTTTTTGTGTGCGGTCATCGGTCAGTTCACTGGGCAGCCACTGCTTCACGTAGCCCCGGCAATATTCGGCGTCGTTGTTCATCACGTAGCGGCACGAACAATATTCCTTGGCGGTGTAGGCGCTGATGATGTCGGGGAAGGCCCATAGGTTTTCGCGCTCGTGCCAGCCCCAGCCCAGCAGCACGACCAGCAGCACCAGCAGGATGCGTTTGAACAGTTTCATGGCCGCACCGCCCCGAGTACGCGCTTGAGCAATTCGTTGTGGCGATAGCGGCCGTCGCGGTCATCGGCGTAGCGCACGATCACCAGTTTTTCGCTCGGGATCACGTACAGCGCCTGGCCCCAGTGACCGAGGGCGGCGAAGGTGTCGGGCGGTGCGTCAGGCCATGGCGAGGGTGCGCCGTCTGCCGGGCGATTGAGCCACCAGTGGCCGCCGGGCACGGCTTCGTCCTGGCGGGCCTTGTAGCCAGCGAAGGGTTGGCGGTTGAAGACGACCCAATCCTTGGGCAGCAATTGCCGGTCGTTCCAGCGTCCGTCCCGCTCCATCAGCAGGCCGATTCGCGCCAGATCCCGGGCGCTCATATAAGCGTAAGAAGACGCGACGAAAGTGCCTGTGGCGTCGGTTTCCCAGGTGGCATGGCGGATGCCCAAGGGATCGAAAAGCGCTGCCCACGGATAGTCCGGATAACGTTGCGGGCCGACGATGGTTTTCAGCGCCGCCGCCAACAGATTGCTGTCGCCGCTGGAATAGCGGAACGCCTGGCCCGCTGGCGCGTAACTGTCGTGATCGGCGGTGAATGCAGCCATGTCGCGGTGACCACGGGTGTAGAGCATCGCCACCACTGAGGATTTCAGCGGGGCGT
The DNA here is from genome assembly GCF_021603585.1 of Pseudomonas sputi. Classification (GTDB taxonomy): domain Bacteria; phylum Pseudomonadota; class Gammaproteobacteria; order Pseudomonadales; family Pseudomonadaceae; genus Aquipseudomonas; species Aquipseudomonas sputi. Next base: position 106,710 of record NZ_BQHI01000010.1, read on the forward strand.
ATTCGTAGTCTTCCTGCCAGTCGATGCCCGAGGCCCAGTGCAGCAGATCCTTGATCGTGATGGCCGGGTGTTTTTCCAGCGTCGGGTAATATTTCGCGGCCGGGTCATCGAGCTTGAACAGGCCTTCGCTGTACGCCACGCCGAGCACCGTGGCCATGAGGCTTTTGCTGATCGACCAGGTCAGGTGCGGCGTGTCGGCGGTGGTCGCGCCGGCGTAGCGTTCGTAGATGACCTGACCGTCACGGATCACCAGCAAGGCGTCGGTGCGGATGCCTTTGCGGGTGCTGTCATCGCGGGCCGGGAAGGCATAGGCCGCCAGTGCCTCGACGGCGGGACCGGTGATTTTCACGCCGGTCGGCCATTGCTCGCCCGGCCATTGTCCGGCCTGAACCGTGAAGCTGAGCAGCAGCAGAAACAGGGACAGGCCTTTGCACATGGTGAGGGCTCTGGGGATGAACCTGACAAGACTAGCCGGGGTTCATGACAGATGTGTTTTGGCTAGCCGCCAAGGCCTTGGCCAGTCGTTTGGCCCGCGCACCCGCCGCCAGTTGCATGACCGACTGATCGCGCTGCCACATCGTCGCCCACTCAGGATTGCCATCACGCAAGGCCTGATCGACTTCCGCTTTGAGCCCGTCGAACTGCGCAAACAATCCGCCGAGCAACACATGCCCGGCAGGATTGTTCGGCGGCTGGCGACTGACTTCCGCACAACCGGCCAACAGCGCCAGCAAGCTCAATTGCAGCGGCTGCGGCCAGCCGCTGTCCTGACCGATGCCGTACAGCCATGCAGTCATTGCGCTCAACACGTAAACGTCTTCAAGGGTGCGGAACGGTTTGACGTAGGCATCCCAACCATCCCCGGCGAGCAGCTCACACAACGCATCATCAAGATGCAGCCGGCCATGACTGATGTCCGGCATCAGCGGCAGCGCCGGGAGTTTTTCCACCCGCACGCCGGGTTCGCCGGGATACACCACCGCCAGGCTCAGGCGCGGTGATTCGCCGGGTTGTTCACTGCGCGCGGCGATCAGCAGCCAGTCCGCCGCATCGCCGGCGGTGACGAAATCCTTTTGCCCGGTGAGGCGCAGATCCGTAAGCCGGGTCTGCATGTCCGCCGGGCGCAGGCTGCGCTGCTCGGTCGCACACAGCGCGCCGAGGCTCGGCGGCGCGCTCGGCCAGAGCATGCGCAGCGCCGCCTGATACCCCACCAGAAACGCCAGCCCCGGCGTCGCCATCCGCCGCCCGCCGGCCACCGCCAGTTCGAACGGCGTGACGCTGCCCAGTGGATGCAGCAACGTGGCGAACCCCTCCGCCAGGTCGGCAGCGGCGGGCAGGCGTTCGCGGCATTCAAGCAGGGTCGGCCAGGTCATCAGAGGCTCCTCGTGGGCTGTCATATAAGCATCACCAAACATTCATGGCGATGACACCGGGGCTACATAGCCTGACTTTGCACAACACGGCTGCATAAAGAAAGTCGATCGGCTGCAACCCATGACGGGTTCAAGGCCCGTACGGAGATTCACATGACTCAGATCGCCCGCATCAGCGACACCGGCAATGAACGCCGCCTGCAAGCCGAACGCCTGATCGGCGCCGAGGCCCTGCAGCAAGCCCAGGCCTTGCGCTTCAACGTGTTCAGCGGCGAGTTCAACGCCAAGCTGAACGGCGCGGAGCTGGGCCTGGACATGGATGACTATGATGTTCACTGCAGCCACATCGGCGTGCGTGACCTGAACACCGGTCGTCTGGTGGCGACCACTCGTCTGCTCGATCACACCGCCGCCAGCAGCCTGGGCAAGTTCTACAGCGAAGAAGAATTCAGCCTGCATGGCCTCGCGCATCTGCAAGGCCCGATCCTGGAAATCGGCCGCACCTGCGTCGACCCGGCCTACCGCAATGGCGGCACCATCGCCGTGCTCTGGGGCGAACTGGCCGAAGTCCTGAACCAGGGCGGCTACAGCTACCTGATGGGCTGCGCGAGCATCCCGATGCAGGATGGCGGCGTACAGGCCCACGCGATCATGCAGCGCCTGCGCGAACGCTATCTGTGCACCGAACACCTGCGCGCCGAGCCGAAGAATCCGCTGCCGAGCCTCGACATTCCGTCGAACGTGATCGCCGAAATGCCACCGCTGCTCAAGGCCTACATGCGCCTGGGCGCGAAGATCTGCGGCGAGCCGTGCTGGGACGAAGACTTCCAGGTCGCCGACGTGTTCATCCTGCTCAAGCGCGAAGAACTCTGCCCGCGCTACGCCAAGCACTTCAAGGCGGCCGTGTGATGAGCCGGCTGCGGGTGTACGCGCGGATCGCGCGAGTGCTGCTGGTGGTGACGCTGGGCCTGAGCATGGCCGGTGTCTTCGGGGTTTTCGAGCGCCTGGGACTGGCCCATTCGATGGTGCGCCGGCAGCGCTGGTCGCGGTTCTTCATGGCGCGCCTGAGCAATGCCCTGCCCTTTCGCGTGACCGTTCACGGTGAGCTGCCGAAACAGCCGATGCTGTGGGTCAGCAACCATGTGTCGTGGACCGACATTCCGCTGCTGGGCATGCTGGCGCCGTTGTCGTTTCTGTCCAAGGCTGAAGTGCGCACCTGGCCGGTGGCCGGCTGGCTGGCGGCGAAGGCCGGCAGTCTGTTCATCCGTCGCGGTTCGGGCGACAGCCAGTTGATCCGCAAACAGATGACCCGTCACCTGCAAACCGATCATCCGCTGCTGATGTTCCCGGAAGGCACCACCACCGATGGCCGTTCGCTGCGTACCTTTCATGGTCGCCTGCTGTCGGCGGCAATCGATTCCGAGGTGAAGCTGCAACCGGTGGCGATCCGTTATCTGCGCGAGGGCAAGATCGATTCGCTGGCGCCATTCATTGGTGACGATGATCTGCTGTCGCACCTGATGCGCCTGTTCAGCAACGACTGCGGCGATGTCGAAATCCATCTGCTCAAGCCGATTGCCTGCCTGGGCCGGGAACGCGCTGCATTAGCGTTCGAGGCGCAGCAGGCGGTGCAGAAAGCCTTGTTCGGCGATGTGCTCAAACCGGTCGAAGCGCAACACGCCCGCGATCTGATCGCGGCCTGATCGACGGCGTCTGCCTACAGCTGCCGGCCGGCAAAGTCCTGCAGCTGTGGGTAGAACAAACGAAAGTCCTCGCTCAACGGCTCATACAACCGGCGCAATTCCTCCATCGCCCCCGCCAATTCTTCCGGCCGAGTCAGGCGCCGGGAGATCCCGCGCAACACCTGCTCCAGCACTTCGAATTGCTGATACGAGCCCAACCAGTCATTGGCCACCATGTGCGGGGCGATCGTTGCCAGGCGCTCGGGCAATTGCCGCTCGCTGGACAGCACGCGATAAACGTCGGTGGTGAATTGGCCCAGCGGTCGGTCGGCGTACAGCGTCCAGTCACGGGCCAGACAATGGTCGAAAAACACGTCGAGGACGATGCCCGCGTAACGGCGGCGGGTCGTGGAGAACCGCGCCAGCGAGGCATCCACCAGCGGATGGCGATCGGTGAACACGTCGATTTGCCGATGCAGGGCAATCGCCGCTTCGATCTCCGGATCGAACTGCCCTTGCAGCCGCCCTTTGACGAAATCGCCATACAGACTGCCGAGCAGTTGACCGGGGCGCTGTCCACCCAGGTGTAAATGTGCGAGATAGTTCATGGGCGCAGCTTAGCACCGCGCCCGCGTTTGTTTACACCTCACATATCGTTATAACCCGATATACCGATTTATGCGGTCGTCAGATCAAATTCATATTGGTGTATCGCGAAGTACCGATATAAAGTTCGCCTCATCGCGATATAGCGCTACACACATCACGAGCACCCAGCCATGAACATTGACCTCGACGAAATAATAAAAGCCCTGGCACATCCAGTACGGCGAGACATCCTCAACTGGCTGAAAGACCCGAAGGCCCAGTTTCCGGAACAAATCCACAACCACGAATACGGCATCTGCGCCGGGCAGATCGATCAACGCTGCGGCCTGTCGCAATCAACCGTTTCCGCCCACCTGGCCACCCTGCAACGGGCCGGGCTGATCAGCAGCCAGAAGGCCGGCCAGTGGCACTTTTTCAAACGCAACGAGGACGTGATCCAGGCGTTCCTCAGCACCCTCAGCAAAGAGCTCTGACCCTTAACGTCAGCCAGCCAAAAGGACCAGACAATGCCCCTCTCGCTTCTCATACTCGCCTTGAGCGCCTTCGCCATCGGCACCACCGAGTTCGTCATCATGGGCCTGCTGCCCAATGTCGCGGCTGACCTCGGTGTGTCGATCCCTGGTGCTGGCTGGCTGGTGACCGGCTACGCCCTGGGCGTGGCGATTGGTGCACCGTTCATGGCAATGGCCACTGCAAAATTGCCGCGCAAAGCTGCACTGGTAACGCTGATGGGCATCTTCATTATCGGCAACCTGCTCTGCGCCATCGCCACTGATTACAACGTGCTGATGTTCGCCCGAGTGGTTACCGCCCTCTGCCACGGTGCGTTCTTCGGCATCGGTTCGGTGGTCGCGGCGAATCTGGTGGCGCCAAACAAACGCGCCTCGGCCGTGGCCCTGATGTTCACCGGCCTGACCCTGGCCAACGTGCTCGGCGTGCCGCTGGGCACCGCCCTCGGTCAGGAAGCCGGCTGGCGCTCGACCTTCTGGGCCGTGACCGTGATCGGTGTGATTGCACTGATCGGCCTGATCCGCTTCCTGCCGGCCAAGCGTGACGAAGAAAAGCTCGACATGCGCGCCGAACTGGCCGCGCTCAAGGGCGCCGGCATCTGGCTGTCGCTGAGCATGACCGCGCTGTTCGCCGCCTCGGTGTTCACCCTCTTCACTTACGTCGCACCGCTGCTGGGCGATGTCACCGGTGTCTCGCCCCGTGGCGTGACCTGGACCCTGATGCTCATCGGCCTGGGGCTGACCGTCGGCAACATCATTGGCGGCAAACTGGCCGACAAGGGCCTGGCCGCGACGCTGATCGGCGTGTTCATCGCGATGGCCGTGACCTCCACTGTCCTGACCTGGACCAGCATCGCGCTGATCCCCACCGAAATCACCCTGTTCCTCTGGGCCACCGCGTGTTTCGCCGCCGTGCCGGCCCTGCAAGTGAACGTTGTGACCTACGGCCAGGCCGCACCGAACCTGGTGTCGACCCTGAACATCGGCGCCTTCAACGTCGGCAACGCCCTCGGCGCCTGGGTCGGCGGCAGCGTCATCGCCCACGGCTACGGCCTGACCAGCGTGCCTCTCGCCGCTGCGGCACTCGCGGTCCTGGCCCTGCTGGTGACCCTGATCACATTCCGCCAGAACGGCAATCCCGAACTGGCCACCGCTAACTGATTCACTCACTTACCTCACGAGGGTTGTATCTCATGGCAACAATTTTCGATCCGATCAAACTGGGCGACCTTGAGCTGTCCAACCGCATCATCATGGCGCCGCTGACCCGCTGCCGCGCCGACGAGGGCCGCGTGCCGAACGCACTGATGGCCGAGTACTACGTACAACGCGCCTCGGCCGGCCTGATCCTCAGCGAAGCCACGTCGGTCACCCCGATGGGCGTCGGCTACCCGGACACGCCGGGTATCTGGTCCAACGACCAGGTGCGCGGCTGGACCAACGTGACCAAGGCCGTTCACGCCGCCGGCGGCAAGATCGTCCTGCAACTGTGGCACGTCGGCCGGATCTCCCACCCGTCGTACCTGAACGGCGAAACACCGGTTGCACCGAGCGCCATCCAGCCTAAAGGCCATGTCAGTCTGGTTCGCCCGCTGGCCGATTATCCAACCCCGCGTGCCCTGGAAACCGCTGAAATCGCCGACATCGTCGACGCCTACCGCGTCGGTGCAGAAAACGCCAAGGCCGCCGGTTTCGACGGCGTGGAAATCCACGGCGCCAACGGCTACCTGCTCGACCAGTTCCTGCAAAGCAGCACCAACCAGCGCACCGACCACTACGGCGGCTCCCTGGAAAACCGTGCCCGCCTGCTGCTGGAAGTCACTGACGCGGCGATCGAAGTCTGGGGCGCCGGTCGTGTCGGCGTACACCTGGCACCGCGCGCCGACTCCCATGACATGGGCGACGACAACCTGGCCGAAACCTTCACCTACGTCGCTCGCGAACTGGGCAAGCGTGGCATCGCCTTCATCTGCTCCCGCGAGAAAGAAGGTGCCGACAGCCTCGGCCCACAACTGAAGGAAGCCTTCGGCGGCGCGTACATCGCCAACGAGCGCTTCACCAAGGACAGCGCCAACGCCTGGCTGGCCGAAGGCAAGGCTGACGCGGTGGCATTCGGCATCCCGTTCATTGCCAACCCGGACCTCCCGGCCCGTTTGAAGGCCGATGCGCCGCTGAACGAACCGCACCCGGAAACCTTCTACGGCAAAGGCGCAGTCGGCTACCTCGACTACCCGACGCTATAAGCCACACCGCAGAAACACAAAAGCCCCCGACTCGCGAGAGTCGGGGGCTTTTTATTGGTCGCCGGTGGCTGAACCGTTCACATTCGTTCACAGGCTCGACACAAAATCCCTACAAAATACGTAGCTCGCTACATATCAACCCGCGCCGCAGCGGTATATAAAAGCATCCCATTGCAGCGGGGGCGAATGAACAGGGATCTTCACCCTCCTCCGTCATTGACACAAACTGATCCAATAACCCATTTTGTTTCATTTGCGCAGGCTGGGGCTCCAGCGCAGCATGTCCAGCCCGGTATCGACCCAACGCTCCGCCTCGGCGTACAGATCGAAGCTGTCCGGCGCCAGGAGCCATCCATAAAGAAGGCCGTCGATATAGGCGTGAATGCTGATGGCTGCCCGGGCGGTGTCGAGGTCCGCCGGCAACTGCCCACGATTGACCGCGTTACCCAATGTCAGCGCGATCCGCACATTGCAATCGAGGCTGGCGGTCCGGCGCTGCTGGCGCAGATCGCACATTTCATCGGTGAACTCGCACTTATGAAACAGAATTTCGTTGATACGCCGGGTCTTCGGGTCCAGCGCAACCTGATGAAACAAATGAATCAGCAATTGGCGCATGCAACCCAGCGGATCGGGTTCGTCCTCGCTTTCGCTGGCCTTGGCCAGTTCGTCCAGCGGCTCATGCAGGGTATCGAGCATGGCTTGCAACAGATCGGCCTTGTTGCTGAAGTGCCAGTAGATGGCACCGCGCGTCACTCCGGCCAGGGTCGCAATGTCCGACAGCGTCGTGCGGGCCACGCCCCGCTCATAGAAGGCTTTCTCGGCCGCTTCGAGAATCTGGTTGCGCGTTTCCTGAGCTTCCTCTTTGGTACGACGGACCATGGCAGTAAAACCTCAAACAGGATGTTTCAGGGATGGCTGAATATCCGCTGAATAAAAAAGGGTTGATCTCTCGCGGATCGGCTCCCCGGCCTACAATTTCAGACCTTGCGACGATTTTTGTAACAGGGTGGATACGACGCCAAGGTGTTTACAAACAACCATGAACGTAAGTATATTCCTTAGCAAGCTACTTATCCACCCGATAACCCTTTTTTACCCTTCCACACTTCTTGTGCGCTTTTCGCGCGCCTGACCCGAGGATCTTCATGCAATTCAAGCCAGCTGTTACCGCTCTGGTCACTGCCGTCGCCCTGGCATCGCTGCTCAGCGGATGTAAAAAGGAAGAGGCGGCTCCCGCCGCACCACCTCCTCAGGTCGGCGTCGTCACCCTGCAACCACAAGCCTTTACCCTGACTTCCGAACTGCCGGGGCGCACCAGTGCGTTCCGCATTGCCGAGGTTCGTCCGCAGGTCAACGGCATCATTCTCAAGCGTCTGTTCAAGGAAGGCGGCGATGTCAAAGCCGGCCAGCAGCTGTATCAGATCGATCCGTCGGTCTATGAAGCGACCCTGAAAAGCGCCGAAGCCAACCTGCGTTCGACCAAGTCGATCTCCGACCGCTACAAGCAACTGGTCGACGAGCAGGCCGTCAGCCGTCAGGAATACGACACTGCCGTGGCCAACCGCCTGCAGTCGGAAGCGTCGTTGCAGAGCGCACAGATCAACGTGCGCTACACCAAGGTCTATGCACCGATTTCCGGCCGTATCGGCCGCTCTTCGGTGACCGAAGGCGCACTGGTCAGCAACGGCCAGACCGACGCGATGGCCGTGATCCAGCAACTGGACCCGATCTACGTCGACGTCACCCAGTCCTCGGTCGAGTTGCTGGAACTGCGTCGCGAACTGGAAAGCGGTCGTCTGCAGAAGGCCGGCGACAACGCCGCTGCGGTCAAGCTGACCCTTGAAGACGGCAGCCAGTACAAGCTCGACGGTAAGCTGGAATTCTCCGAAGTGTCGGTTGATCAGACCACCGGTTCCGTGACCCTGCGCGCCGTGTTCCCGAACCCGGATCACACCCTGTTGCCGGGCATGTTCGTCCACGCCCAGTTGCAGGCCGGCGTGAACAGCGCTGCGATCCTCGCACCGCAGCAAGGCGTGACCCGCGACCTCAAAGGCACCCCGACCGCACTGGTCGTCGGCCCGGATAACAAGGTCGAACTGCGTCAGCTCAAGGCCAGCCGCACTGTCGGCAGCCAGTGGCTGATCGAAGACGGCCTGAAGGCCGGCGATCGTCTGATCACCGAAGGGCTGCAATTCGTCAAACCGGGTGTTGAGGTCAAACCGACCGAAGCCACCAACGTCGGCAACAAAAACCCGGCCCCCGCTCAGGCAGCTGACAAAGCCGCCGGCGGCAAAGGGGAGTAATCCATGTCAAAATTTTTCATCGACCGTCCGATTTTCGCCTGGGTAATTGCCCTGGTGATCATGCTGGTCGGGGCACTTTCGATCCTGAAGTTGCCGATCAACCAGTACCCGAGCATTGCGCCACCGGCCATTGCGATCTCCGTGACCTACCCGGGTGCTTCGGCACAAACGGTTCAGGACACCGTGGTCCAGGTGATCGAGCAGCAGCTCAACGGTATCGACAACCTGCGTTATGTGTCCTCGGAAAGTAACTCCGACGGCAGCATGACCATCACCGCAACCTTCGAGCAAGGCACCAACTCCGACACCGCGCAGGTCCAGGTCCAGAACAAGCTGAACCTGGCCACCCCGCTGCTGCCGCAGGAAGTGCAGCAACAGGGTATCCGCGTGACCAAGGCAGTGAAGAACTTCCTGCTGGTGATCGGCGTGGTCTCGCGTGACGGCAGCATGACCAAGGACGACCTGTCCAACTACATCGTGTCGAACATGCAGGACCCGATCTCGCGGACCGCCGGTGTCGGTGACTTCCAGGTCTTCGGTGCCCAGTACGCGATGCGCATCTGGCTCGACCCGGCCAAGCTGAACAACTTCAACCTGACCCCGGTCGATGTGAAAACCGCGATTGCGGCGCAGAACGTCCAGGTTTCGTCCGGTCAGCTCGGTGGCTTGCCTGCCGTGCAGGGCCAGCAACTGAACGCCACGATCATCGGCAAGACCCGTCTGCAGACTGCCGAGCAGTTCAAGGAGATTCTGCTCAAGGTCAACAAAGACGGCTCGCAGGTTCGCCTCAAAGACGTCGCCGACGTCGGCCTGGGTGGCGAGAACTATGCGATCAGCGCCCAGTTCAATGGCAGCCCGGCTTCCGGTCTGGCGGTGAAACTGGCCAACGGCGCCAACGCCCTCGACACCGCCAAGGCTCTGCGCAAGACGATTGACGACCTCAAGCCATTCTTCCCGCAAGGCATGGAAGTGGTGTTCCCGTACGACACCACCCCGGTGGTGACCGAGTCGATCAAGGGTGTGGTTGAAACCCTGGTCGAAGCGATCGTGCTGGTGTTCCTGGTGATGTTCCTGTTCCTGCAGAACTTCCGCGCCACCGTCATCACCACCATGACCGTGCCGGTGGTATTGCTCGGTACGTTCGGCATCCTCGCGGCGGCCGGTTTCAGCATCAACACCCTGACCATGTTCGGTATGGTGCTCGCCATCGGCCTGCTGGTGGACGACGCCATCGTCGTGGTGGAAAACGTCGAGCGGGTGATGAGCGAAGAAGGCTTGTCACCCAAGGAAGCGACCAAGAAATCCATGGGCCAGATCCAGGGCGCCCTGGTCGGTATTGCCCTGGTACTGTCGGCGGTACTGCTGCCGATGGCGTTCTTCAGCGGCTCTACCGGTGTGATCTACAAGCAGTTCTCGATCACCATCGTGTCGGCCATGGCGTTGTCGGTACTGGTCGCGCTGATCTTCACACCGGCGCTGTGCGCCACCATGCTCAAGGCGATCCCGCACGGTGAGCACGGCGCGCCGAAAAAAGGCTTCTTCGGCTGGTTCAATCGCAACTTCGACCGTGGCGTTCGTGGCTACGAGCGCGGTGTCGGCAACATCCTGCAGCGCAAGGCCCCTTACCTGCTGGCCTACCTGCTGATCGTGGTCGGCATGATCTGGTTGTTCACCCGCATTCCGACCGCGTTCCTGCCGGAAGAAGACCAGGGCGTTCTGTTTGCCCAGGTGCAGACGCCAGCCGGCTCCAGTGCCCAGCGCACTCAGGTGGTGGTGGATGAGATGCGTGAATTCCTGCTGCGTCCGACCAAGGACGGCGGTGAAGGCGACGCCGTAGCCTCGGTGTTCACCGTGACCGGCTTCAACTTCGCCGGCCGTGGCCAGAGTTCGGGGATGGCGTTCATCATGCTCAAGCCGTGGGACGAACGTAACGCCGACAACAGCGTGTTCAAGCTCGCCGCCCGCGCCCAGCAGCACTTCTTCAGCTTCCGCGATGCGATGGTGTTCGCCTTCGCCCCGCCGGCCGTACTGGAGTTGGGTAACGCCACCGGTTTCGACGTGTTCCTGCAGGACCGCGCCGGTATCGGTCACGAAAAACTGATGGCGGCGCGCAACCAGTTCCTGGGCATGGCCGCTCAAAGCAAAGTGCTGACTCAGGTTCGTCCGAACGGTCTGAACGACGAACCACAGTTCCAGCTGGAAATCGACGACGAGAAGGCCAGTGCCCTGGGCATCACCATCTCCGACATCAACAACACCCTGTCGATTGCCTTGGGCAGTAGCTACGTCAACGACTTCATCGACCGCGGTCGGGTGAAGAAGGTGTACGTACAGGGCCGGCCAGACTCGCGCATGAACCCGGAAGACCTGAAGAAGTGGTACGTACGCAACGCCAGCGGCACCATGGTTCCGTTCTCCGCATTCGCCAAGGGCGAGTGGATCTACGGTTCGCCGAAGCTGGCGCGTTACAACGGCGTTGAAGCGGTCGAGATCCTCGGCGCTCCGGCTCCGGGTTACTCCACTGGTGAGGCGATGGCCGAAGTCGAAGCGATAGCCAAGAAGCTGCCGGCCGGTGTGGGTATCTCGTGGACCGGTCTGTCGTACGAAGAACGACTGTCCGGTTCGCAGGCTCCGGCGCTGTACGCGCTGTCGCTGCTGATGGTGTTCCTGTGTCTGGCGGCGCTGTATGAAAGCTGGTCGATTCCGATCGCGGTCATGCTGGTGGTACCGCTGGGGATCATCGGTGCGCTGATGGCCACCAGCCTGCGCGGTCTGTCGAACGACGTGTACTTCCAGGTGGGTCTGTTGACGACCATCGGTCTGGCGGCTAAAAACGCCATTCTGATCGTCGAGTTCGCCAAGGAATTGCACGAGCAGGGACGCAGCCTGCGCGATGCGGCCATCGAAGCCTGTCGCATGCGTCTGCGACCGATCATCATGACGTCGCTGGCCTTCGTCCTCGGTGTTGTACCGCTGGCTATCTCCACCGGCGCAGGCTCGGGCAGTCAACACGCGATCGGTACCGGCGTGATTGGCGGTATGCTCACCGCAACAATCCTGGCGATCTTCTGGGTCCCACTGTTCTTCGTCACTGTGTCGTCCATGGGTCAGCGCAAAAACGCCGGCAAGGATGACGCCATAGAAACTCCTAAAGAGGCTGGCCAATGAGCAAGTCGCTACTCTCCCTCGCAGTCGCCGCCTTCGTGCTGAGCGGTTGCTCGCTGATACCGGATTATCAGCAGCCGGAAGCACCGGTGGCAGGCCAATACCCGCAGGGCCCGGCGTACTCGCCGGCCCAGGCACCGGCGCAGGCCGCTGCCGAGCAGGGCTGGAAGCAGTTTTTCCATGACCCGGCCCTGCAACAGCTGATCCAGGTCGCCCTGGAAAACAACCGCGACCTGCGTGTCGCGGCGTTGAACATCGATGCCTACGCGGCTCAATACCGCATCCAGCGCGCCGACCTGTTCCCGGCCGTGTCGGCCAATGCCAGCGGCAGTCGTCAGCGGGTTCCGGCCCGTGCGTCGCAGACCGGTGAAGCGGCCATCAGCAGTTCCTACTCCGCCACCGTCGGTATCAGCGCCTACGAACTCGACCTGTTCGGTCGGGTTCGCAGCCTGAGCGAACAAGCGTTGCAACAATACTTCGCCACCGAAGAAGCGCGCCGCAGCACCCAGATCAGCCTGGTGGCCAGCGTGGCCAACGCCTACCTGACCTGGCAGGCCGACAAGGAACTGCTCAAGCTGACGCAGGACACCCTCGGTGCCTTCGAGGAAAGCTACAAGCTGACCAGCCGCAGCAACGAAGTCGGTGTGGCTTCGGCGCTGGACCTGGCGCAGTCGCGCACTTCGGTCGAGAACGCCCGGGCGCAACTGGCGCGTTACACCCGCCAGGTCGCTCAGGACGAAAACAGCCTGACCCTGCTGCTCGGCACCGGCATCCCGGCCAACCTGCAAGCGGCCAAGCCGCTGTCGGATGACCTGCTGGCCGCCGTGCCGGCCGGTCTGCCGTCGGATCTGCTGCAACGCCGTCCGGACATCCTGCAGGCCGAGTACAACCTGAAGGCCGCCAACGCCAACATCGGCGCGGCCCGTGCGGCGTTCTTCCCGAGCATCAGCCTGACCGCCAACGCGGGCAGCCTGAGCCCGGATCTGTCCGGCCTGTTCAAGGGCGGCTCGGGCACCTGGCTGTTCCAGCCGCAGATCAACCTGCCGATCTTCAACGCCGGCAGCCTGCGCGCCAGCCTCGACTACGCCAAGATCCAGAAGGACATTGGCGTGGCGAACTACGAGAAGTCCATTCAAACGGCCTTCCAGGAAGTCGCCGACGGCCTGGCCGCCCGCCAGACCTACACCGAGCAGTTGCAGGCCCAGCGTGATTTCGTTCAGGCCAACCAGGACTACTACCGCCTGGCCGAGCGTCGCTATCGCATTGGCGTCGACAGCAACCTGACCTTCCTTGATGCCCAGCGTCAGCTGTTCAGCGCGCAACAATCGCTGATCACCGACCGCCTCGCGCAGCTGACCAGTGCGGTCAACCTGTACAAGGCCCTGGGCGGCGGCTGGAATGCGCAGACCGCGCAGAACGAGCCGCTCAAAGAAGAAGCGCCGAAGATGAAGTTGTTCTGATCATTCGGTGAACACAAGGAGCCCGCCGATTGGCGGGCTTTTTGTTGCCTGCGAATCTTGCGTTCGGTAATCGCCCCAAATCCACTTTCACCGATTGAATCGCCTCACCCACGCCCCGCACCATTCGAGCCACAAAACCAATAACAACAGGTTCGACACCATGCTCCCGCGCCCTGCTCCATCCGGCTGATCGCCGCCGTTTCGCCTTCTGACTCCATCGCATTTCTGCGCCTCAAAAAACGGCCGCAGCGCCCCCGTTTGCCCCAAAAAAACAAGAGAGACCCGAGCCCATGACAACCTCCCCTGCGCCCTACGCACTTCCCGGTCTGATCGCCCTCGCCCTGGCCGGCATCGCGCTGCCCGCTGCGGCAGAAGAAACCGGTTTTATCGACGGGGCCAAGGTCAACCTGAACCTGCGCAACTTCTACATCAACCGCAACTTCACCAACCCGACCAAGGCTCAGGGCAAGGCTGAAGAATGGACGCAGAACTTCATCCTCGACGCCAAATCCGGCTTCACCCAAGGCACCGTCGGGTTCGGCATGGATGTGCTGGGGTTGTACTCGGTGAAGCTCGATGGCGGTAAAGGCACCGGCGGCACGCAATTGCTGCCGCTGGATCATGACGGTCGCCCGGCGGACAACTTCGGCCGCACCAACGTGGCGTTCAAGGCGAAGCTGTCGCAGACCGAAGTGAAGGTCGGCGAGTGGATGCCGGTGCTGCCGATCCTGCGCTCCGACGACGGGCGCTCGCTGCCGCAAACCTTTCGCGGCGGCCAGATCACCTCGAAGGAAATCGACGGCCTGACCCTTTACGGCGGTCAGTTCCGCGCCAACAGCCCGCGTGACGACAGCAGCATGAGCGACATGTCGATGACCGGCAAAGCCGCGTTCACCTCCGACCGCTTCAACTTCCAGGGCGGCGAATACGTATTCAATGACAAGCGCACACAGATCGGCCTGTGGAACGCCGAGCTCAAGGACATCTACAGTCAGCAGTACGTCAACCTGATTCACAGTCAGCCAGTCGGCGACTGGACCCTCGGCGCCAACCTCGGTTTCTTCTATGGCAAGGACGACGGCAGCGCCCGCGCCGGCGAGCTCGACAACAAGACCTGGTCAGGCCTGTTCTCGGCAAAATACGGTGGCCACACCTTCTACGTCGGCCTGCAGAAACTCACCGGCGACAGCGCCTGGATGCGCGTCAACGGCACCAGCGGCGGCACCCTGGCCAACGACAGCTACAACGCCAGCTACGACAACGCGCAGGAACGCTCCTGGCAGGTCCGCCACGACTACAACTTCGTTGCCCTGGGCATCCCCGGCCTGACCCTGATGAACCGTTACATCAGCGGCGACAACGTGCACACCGGCACCATCACCGACGGCAAGGAATGGGGCAGCGAATCGGAACTGGGCTACACCGTGCAGAGCGGCGCGCTGAAGAACCTGAACGTCAGATGGCGCAACTCGACCATGCGCCGCGACTTCAGCAACAACGAGTTCGACGAGAACCGCCTGATCGTCAGCTATCCGATCAGTTTGCTGTAGGCATCAATCCCGCTGAGGTGCCACCGGTCAGGATGTGTGGCACTTCAGCGGGCATCAATTAAAGTGGAAAAACCTGAAGGACTCAGGCGCCCCACCCTTCCCGCTTCCGTTATCTGTTGATGTTGGTCCCAAGACTCGAGCCAGGCTGTCATCGGAAGACACTGCTGATCACCGGAGGACCACCTCATGCTCACTCGCCTCAACACCACACCCGACTGGGACGCCAGGGCATACCAGCAGTTTTCCCGTCTCAGGCAACGCCCGGTCGATGAATTGCTCGGCCGCGTCGAACTGAACGATCCGAAACGCATTTACGACCTCGGCTGCGGCACCGGCATCGCCACGAAGGCTCTGGCAGATCGCTGGCCCCAGGCAGACCTCAAGGGCATCGACAGTTCGAAAGACATGCTCCAGGTCGCCCGTTGCCTGCCGATCAAGGCACGCTGGCAACACGCCGAACTGCAACACTGGAAGCCCCGCAAACGGGCCGATCTGTTGTTCGCCGCCGCCGTGCTGCATTTCATCGATGACCATCGAACGCTGTTGCCGGGGTTGCTCCGCCACCTCAACCCCGGCGGGTGCCTGGCCGCGCATATGCCGGACTGGCGCGATGCACTGTGGTATCAGCTGATGCTCGACACCCTCGACGATGCCGGCCCCTGCGGTCGCCCCATTGGCACTGCACAATTGCGCCAGCGCATGGCCGCGCGGCCGTTGTTGTCGCTGGAGGATTACTACCGGTTGCTGGCCCCGCTGACCGAGTCGCTGGATATTTGGGAAACCGAGCAGTTGCAGGTGGTAGACGGCAAGTCGCCGGTTTATGACTGGGTGAAAGTCTCGGCGCTGCGGCCGGTGATGCAGGGACTGACGTCAGAGGAACAGGCGCGCTTCATTTATCACTACCTGATGCGGGTGCACGCGCATTATCCGCAGGAGGAAAACGGCCATACGTTGTTTGCGTTCAAGCGGATTTTCATTGTTGCCAAGGTGTGAGTTTCAAAGGATCGCAGCCAGTTGAAGGCTGCGATCCCTTGAGTTCAACGATCACTCGCGTGATTCGGTACCCAGTTCATCCCACACTGATTCGGCCAGGTGAAACGTCGCATTCGCCGCCGGAATCCCGCAGTAGATCGCGCTCTGCATGATCACTTCCTTGATCTCGCCCCGGCTCACACCGTTGTTGGCCGCCGCCCGCAGGTGCAACTTGAGTTCACCTTCGCGGTTCATGCCGATCAGCATGGCGATGGTGATCAGGCTGCGGGTGTGGCGTGGCAGGCCCGGGCGGGTCCAGATGTCGCCCCAGGCGTGACGGGTAATCATCTCCTGGAACTCCGAGTTGAACTCGGTCAGCGTGGTCAGGCTGCGATCGACGTGAGCGTCGCCGAGCACTGCGCGGCGCACTTGCATGCCGTCGTCGTAACGTTGTTTCTCGTCCACGGAAATCCCCTTCAGTCAGCCAGCAGGAATGTCAGCACACGGTCGCTGAACGCGTCGCCGGCCTGAACGTTGGAAAGATGCGCCGCATAAAACTCGGCGTACTCGGCGCCGCTCACATGCTCCTGAATGAAATGGCCGCCGGACGGTGGTGTCACCGCATCCTCGATACCGGCGATTACCAGCAGCGGCCCCTTGATCGACGACAACTGCTCGCGGAAGTCCGCATCACGCACCGCCGCGCAATTGGCTGCGTAACCTTCAGGATGGGTCGCGGCCAGCATGTCGGTGATCTGCTTCGCTGCGGCAGGATTAGCGGCAGAAAAGTCCGGAGTAAACCAACGGGCAATCGACGCATCACGCAACGCAACCATCGCCGCCGGGCCGTCGCGCAGCACGGTTTCGATGCGCGGATTCCACACCGACGGGTCGCCGATTTTCGCCGCCGTGTTGCAGACGACCAGTTTGTTCAGCCGCTGGCCGGCATTGATCCCCAGCCACTGACCGATCAGGCCGCCCATCGACAGGCCGCAGAAATGCGCGCGTTCGATGTGCAGCGCATCCAGCAGCGCCAGCACGTCGCGGCCCAGTTGCTCGATGCTGTAAGGGCCCGGCGTCACCAGCGACTGGCCGTGCCCGCGCGTATCAAAACGCAGTACGCGAAAGTGCTCGGTGAAGGCTGGCATCTGCACGTCCCACATGTGCAGGTCGGTGCCCAACGAGTTCGACAGCACCAGTACCGGCGCATCGACCGGGCCTTCCAATGAGTAATGCAGTTCGCCGTCGGCGAGTTGAACGAAAGCCACAGCCCTCTCCTTTCAGTCAGACAATGCGTTGTGTTCGGCCACTGCCCGCTCGACCCAGACCTGCGCCTGACCGAGGTAACGGGCGGGATCGAGCAGATGATCCAGTTCGGTTGCGCTCAGCTCGGCGGTCACCTGCGGTTCGTCACCGAGTACCGCTCGCAGGTGACGCTGTTCGGCCACCGCCCGTTTGCAGCACTGTTCGAGCAGATGATGCGCGGTATCGCGACCGACCCGTTGCGCCAGCACGATGCTTACCGCTTCAGCCAGCACCAGGCCTTGGGTCAATTCCAGGTTGCGGGCCATGCGCGCGGCATCGACCTCCAGACCGTCGGCCAGCAGCCGGGCCTGTTGCAGCGCGCCCGACACCAGGCAGCAGATGTCCGGCAGGGTTTCCCATTCGGCGTGCCACAAACCGAGACTGCGTTCGTGTTCCTGCGGCATGGCGCTGAACAGCGTCGAGACCAGCCCCGGCACACGGGTCGCCGCACCGATCAGGACCGCGGCGCCCACCGGATTGCGTTTGTGCGGCATGGTCGAGGAACCGCCCTTGCCCGGCGCCGACGGCTCGAACACTTCCGCCGCTTCAGTCTGCATCAACAGACTGATGTCGCGGCCGAATTTGCCGAGGCTGCCGGCGATCAGGCCGAGCACCGCGCCGAACTCGACGATGCGATCACGCTGGGTGTGCCACGGTTGTTCCGGCAAGCTCAGTTGCAGTTCTTCGGCCAGCGCCTGGGCGATCGGCAACGCCTGTTCGCCGAGCGCCGCGAGGGTGCCGGATGCACCGCCGAATTGCAGCACCAGCAGCCGAGGTTTGAGCTCGCGCAGACGCTGACGGCTGCGGGTGATTGCGCCGAGCCAACCGGCGATCTTCATGCCGAGTGTCACCGGCGTCGCATGTTGCAGCCAGGTACGTCCGGCCAGCGGCGTCGCGGCGTGGCGCAGCGCCTGAATGGCGAGGGCGTCGGCCAATTGCGCCAACGCCCCTTCGATCAACTCCAGCGCCTGACGCATTTGCAGCACCAGCCCGGAATCCATCACGTCCTGGCTGGTGGCGCCCAGATGCACATAGCGCTCGGCTTCGGCATCGGTCGCGGCAATCTGTTTGCCCAATGCCTTGACCAGTGGAATCGCCGAATTGCCGGCCGTGGCAATCGCCTCGCCCAGCGCTGCGAAATCAAACAGCCCGGCGCGGCAGGCGTTTTCGATGGCCGCGACAGCATCCGCCGGAATCAACCCGACCCGCGCCTCGGCCCGGGCCAGCGCCGCTTCGAAGTCGAGCATCGCCTGCACCCGGCCCTGATCGCAGAACACTTCGCGCATGTCGCGGGCAGTAAAGTAGGCATCGAACAATTGATTGTCCGGTCGCTGAGTCATAAACAGTCCTTGCCGGCGCGGGCCGTGGTGGCCCGCGCGCATCGGTTTAAAGGTCGTGGTGCAAATACTTCGCTTCTTTGGGCAGGCGCAGGCTGAACAGGAACGCCACGGCCATCATGATCGTGACATACCAGTAGAACGCGTTTTCCATCCCGCCGGCCTTGAGGCTCAGAGCAACGTATTCTGCTGAACCACCAAAGATCGCATTCGCCACCGCATACGCCAGGCCGACGCCGAGGGCGCGGACTTGCGGTGGAAACATCTCGGCCTTCACCAGACCGCTGATCGAGGTGTAGAAGCTGACGATCGCCAGCGCCACGGTGATCAGCACGAAGGCCAGGAACGGGCTGCCGACACTTTTCAGGCTGAGCAGGATCGGCACCGTGAACAACGTGCCGAGGCCACCGAACCAGAGCATCGAGTTACGCCGGCCGATCTTGTCGGCGAGCATGCCGAACAGCGGCTGCATGCACATGTACAGGAACAATGCGCCGGTCATGATGTAGCTGGCGGTCTTGGCGTGCATGCCGGCGGTGTTCACCAGGTACTTCTGCATATACGTGGTGAAGGTGTAGAAAATCAACGAGCCGCCGGCGGTGTAGCCGAGCACTGTGATGAACGCAGCCTTGTGGTCGCGGAACAAGGCGCGGATGCTGCCGGCGTCCTTGTTCTCGCGCATTTGCTTGCTGGTGGTTTCTTTCAGCGAGCGGCGCAGGAACAGCGAAATCAGCGCGGCGCCCGCACCGACCACGAACGGGATCCGCCAGCCGTAGGCACGCAATTCTTCTTCAGAAAGGAACTGCTGCAGAATCACCACCAGCAGCACCGCCAGCAGTTGCCCGCCGATCAGCGTCACGTACTGGAACGAGGCGAAAAACCCGCGCTGGCCCCTGAGCGCAACTTCGCTCATGTAGGTCGCGGTGGTGCCGTACTCGCCGCCCACCGACAGGCCTTGCAGCAGACGCGCGAACAACAGCAGCAGCGGCGCCCAGACGCCGATATCGTTGTAGGTCGGCAGGCAGGCGATCAGCAACGAGCCGAAGCACATCATCAGGATCGAGATCAGCATCGAGTTCTTGCGCCCGTGCTTGTCCGCCACCCGGCCGAAAATCCAGCCGCCGATCGGTCGCATCAGGAACCCGGCGGCGAATACGCCTGCCGTGTTGACCAGCTGCACCGTGGGGTTGTCGGAGGGGAAAAACGCCGGGGCGAAATAGATCGCACAGAAGGCGTAGACGTAGAAGTCGAACCATTCAACGAGGTTGCAGGACGACGCCCCGACAATGGCGAAGATGCGCTTGCTGCGCTCTTCACCGGTGTAATGGGAGGTGAGGGTTGTCATTGTTTTTCACTCGATAGGGACAGTGAGAGTCTAGACACACTTTGCAACAATCCCGTTCCACATTGGATCACCAACCAGACCCGATCTCTGATCGTTCCCACGCTCCGCGTGGGAACGCCGCCATGGACGCTCTGCGTCCACTGTGACGCGGAGCGTCACGGTATGCATTCCCACGCAGAGCGTGGGAACGATCAGTATCCGGTTCAATAATCGAAGAACACGGTCTCCGCATCTGTGCCCTGCAGAATCACATTCCACTGATAAACCCCCGCCGCAT
This sequence comes from Pseudomonas sputi, assembly GCF_021603585.1. Classification (GTDB taxonomy): domain Bacteria; phylum Pseudomonadota; class Gammaproteobacteria; order Pseudomonadales; family Pseudomonadaceae; genus Aquipseudomonas; species Aquipseudomonas sputi. Next base: position 126,843 of record NZ_BQHI01000010.1, read on the forward strand.
CCGGTTTCGCCAGCAACGTGGTGCGGCGCTCGGCCGGTACGCACTCGAGCAGCGGATCATTGGCATTCGCCGGATCGCCTTCGAAGTAAATCCGCGTCAGCAAGTGCTTCACCAGACCGCGCGCAAACACCAGCACCACCAGATGCGGCGCCTGGGTCGAGCCCTTCAGGCCTTCGACCGTACCCGGCTTGATCGTGGTGAAACGGAAACGTCCTTCGGCGTCCACCGGCACCCGGCCGAAACCTTCGAAGTTCGGGTCGAGCGGTTTGGCCTGCTCGTCTTCCGGGTGGTCGTATTTGCCGGCGGCGTTGGCCTGCCAGACTTCGAGCATGGCGTCATTGACGACATCGCCATTGCCGTCCACCACTTGCCCGGTGATCGCCACGCGCTGGCCGAGGGTCAGTTCGTTGGCGAGGTTTTCACGGTTCAGCCAGGTCAGGCCGATGTGGTAATACGGCCCGACGGTGTGGGACGTGGTCGCAGTCAGGGTCATCTCATTTCTCCATCGGCGTGGCTTCGCGGCCGCGCAGCACGATGTCCCAGCGATAAGCGAGGGCGTAGGACGGAATGGTTTTTTCCAGATCGAAAGCGGCGATCAGGCGTTCCTTGGCCGAGGTATCCGGCACGCAGTTGTAGATCGGGTCGTAGGCCAGCAGCGGATCGCCCGGGAAATACATCTGCGTAACCAGACGGGTCAGGATGCTCGGCCCAAACAGCGAGAAATGCACATGCGCCGGACGCCAGGCGTTGTGGTGATTGCCCCACGGATAGGCGCCGGGCTTGATGGTCTGGAACTGATACCAGCCGTCGGCGTCGGTCACGGTGCGGCCGGTGCCGGTGAAATTCGGGTCCAGCGGCGCGTCGTGCAGGTCACGGGCATGGTTGTAGCGACCGGCGGCATTGGCCTGCCAGATCTCCACCAGAATCCCCGGCACCGGCAGACCGTCTTCGTCGAGCACACGCCCATGAATGATGATCCGCTCACCGAGCGGTTCACCCTGATGCTGGGCGGTCAGATCGTTGTCGGTGTCGGCCACACGTTCGGCACCGATGGTCGGGCCGGTGATTTCCGACAGCGAATGCGGCAGAAACACCAACGGCTTGGACGGCGAGCGCAGATTGGTGGATTGATAGGTCGGGTGCAGGTACGGCGGCTGGGTGCCTTCCTGCGGGCGGCGGTAACCAGGCTTGTCAGTCATTTCGCTTTCCTCTGTTCTTTTTCGTCACGGCTTGCGTCAGACGCGTTCGATGGCCAGGGCCAGACCCTGGCCGACACCGACGCACATGGTCGCCAGACCTTTCTTGCCACCAGTCTTTTCCAGCTGATGCAGCGCCGTCAGCACCAGACGCGCACCGCTCATGCCCAACGGATGACCCAAGGCAATCGCGCCGCCGTTCGGGTTGACCTGGGCCGCGTCGTCCGCCAGTCCCAGCTCGCGCAGCACCGCCAGACCCTGGCTGGCAAACGCTTCGTTGAGTTCGATCACATCGAAATCGCTGACGGCCACGCCGAGGCGTTCGGTGAGTTTGCGCACCGCCGGCACCGGGCCGATGCCCATTACCCGTGGCGCAACACCGGCACTGGCCATCCCGAGCACCTTGGCGCGGGCGGTCAGGCCGTGTTTTTTCACCGCTTCGGCCGAGGCCAGGATCAGCGCGGCGGCACCGTCATTCACGCCCGAAGCGTTGCCGGCGGTGACGGTCTTGTCCGGGCCGTTGACCGGTTTCAGTTTGCTCAGCGCTTCAAGCGAGGTGTCGGCGCGAGGATGCTCGTCCTGGCTGACCACGGTTTCGCCCTTCTTGTGGGCAATCCGCACTTCGACGATTTCCTCGGCGAAGTAGCCGGCAGCCTGGGCGGCAGCCGTACGTTGCTGACTGCGCAGGGCGAAAGCGTCCTGATCCTCGCGGGAAACTTCGTAGTCGTCGGCGACGTTGTCGGCGGTCTGCGGCATCGCATCGACGCCGTACTGTGCCTTCATCAGCGGGTTGATGAAGCGCCAGCCGATGGTGGTGTCTTCCAGCTTCATGTTGCGCGAGAACGCCGCGTCAGCCTTGCCCATCACGAACGGCGCGCGGGACATCGACTCGACACCGCCGGCAATCGCCAGCTCCATTTCACCGCTGGCGATGGCGCGGAACGCCGTGCCGATAGCGTCCATGCCCGACGCGCAGAGGCGATTGAGGGTGACCCCCGGAACGCTGTCCGGCAGACCGGCCAGCAGCAACGCCATGCGTGCCACGTTGCGGTTGTCTTCGCCAGCCTGGTTGGCGCAGCCGAGAAATACTTCGTCGATGGCGCTCCAGTCCACCGACGGGTTGCGCTCCATCAGGGCCTTGATCGGCACGGCGGCCAGGTCGTCGGCGCGAACTGCCGCCAGACCGCCACCGAAACGGCCGATGGGGGTACGAATCGCATCGCAGATATAAACGTCGCGCATCATGCTTCTCCCGGTGCCTGGCCGTGGGCCGCGGCGGTGCGGGCTTCAAGATCGCGCAGAGCAGTCAGCTCGACCTCGGTCGGCTCAGCAGTGGTAGCCACGCTATCGGCAAAACGGATCGGCCAACCGGTGGCGGCGACCACTTGTTCGCGGGTCACGCCCGGATGCAGTGCGGTGACTACGAATTCGTGGGTGCCCTCTTCCGGCTCCATGATGCACAGGTCAGTGATGATCCCGACCGGACCGGCGCCCGGCAGGCCCAGGCGTTTGCGCGAATCACCGCCCTCGCCATGGCCGACCGAGGTAATGAAATCGAGCTTGTCGACAAACGAACGCGCCGACTGTTTAAGGATGATCAGCACGCTTTTGGCGGAACCGGCAATTTCCGGCGCGCCACCGGCACCCGGGAGACGCACTTTCGGCTGGTGATAATCACCGACCACCGTGGTGTTGATGTTGCCGAAACGGTCGACCTGGGCTGCGCCGAGGAAGCCAACGTCGATGCGCCCGCCCTGCAGCCAGTAGCGAAAAATCTCACCGGTCGGCACGACGGTGTCAGCGGTTTCCGCCAGTTCGCCGTCACCGATCGACAGGGGCAATACGCTGGGTTTGGCCCCAATCGGACCGGATTCGTAGATCAGCACCACGTCCGGCGACGAGGTCAGGCGCGCCAGGTTGGCAGCTTTCGACGGCAGGCCGATGCCGACGAAGCACACCGAGCCGTTCTTCAGGCGACGGGCCGCGGCAACGGTCATCATTTCATTGGTGGTGTAAGTCATTACTTGGCCTCCGAAGCAGCGGCCAACTTGGCCTGAAACTCGCTGAAGTCAGCGCAGCCATGGATGTATTCGTTGATCCACGCGGTAAACGTCTCACGGTCGCGGGCGATCGGATCCCACGCCTGATAGAAACGGTTGTCACGCTCGGTGTAACCGTGGGCGTAGGACGGATGCGCGCCACCGGGTACATGGCAGACCGCGCTCAAGGCCCAGGTCGGCAGCACGCAGGCGTTCATCGGCGCGTTGAGGTTATCGACGATTTCTTCGACCGTGACGATGCAACGCTTGGCGGCCAGTGCGGCTTCTTTCTGCACACCGAGAATACCCCACAGCAGCACGTTGCCCTGACGGTCGGCTTTCTGGGCGTGGATCACGGTCACGTCCGGACGCACCGACGGCACCGCCGCCAGCACTTCGCCGGTGAACGGGCAAGTCACGGATTTGATCAGCGGGTTGACCTTCGGCAGGTCGGAACCGGCGTAGGCCCGCAGTACCGCAAACGGCAGGCCGGAGGCGCCGGCGACGTAGGCGTTGGCCAGGTCGGCGTGGCTGTGCTCTTCGATTTCCAATGCATGCGGCCATTGTTTCTCGACCGCGTCGCGCAGACGGTGCAGCGAACCCACGCCAGGGTTGCCACCCCAGGAGAAGATCAGCTTGCGTGCACAGCCGGCGCCGATCAGTTGGTCGTAGATCAGGTCAGGTGTCATCCGCACCAGGGTCAGATCTTTCTTGCCCTGACGAATGATTTCATGACCCGCCGCCGTAGGGATCAGGTGAGTGAAGCCTTCGAGCGCGACGGTATCGCCGTCGTTGACGAATTGCTTCACCGCGTCGTGCAGCGAAAGGATCTCAGCCATGGAGCGGGCTCCCGTTTTTGTAGTGGATCGCCAGTGATAAAAAGGCGCGAGGTTCTGCGCCGGAGTCACTGAAGATTAAGCCGCTGATTTTCGCCAAACAATCCGATAATCGACTGAGTGTTCGTTTATCGAACAGATTGTTATCTGCCTAATGATTACTCCCGCACTGCGTGCGGGAGAAGCGCTGATCGTTCCCACGCTCTGCGTGGGAATGCAGCCCGGGACGCTCCGCGTCCGTTCTGGGAAAAGAACGCGGAGCATCCGTTGAGGCAAGCAGTCAAGCTCAGGTCGCGTCCGCGTGACTGACCAGGCCCTTGATCACCACCGCTGCCGTGGCCAGGCCCGCCGGAATCACCAGCGCCGTCAGCACTTGCTCGAAATTCCAGCCCAGCCCCAGCAGGGTCGCGCCCATCCAGGCTCCGAGAATCGCGCCGAAGCGGCCGATCCCGAGCATCCACGACACACCGGTCGCCCGGCCCTGAGTCGGATAAAACCGCGCCGCCAGCGACGGCATCGCCGATTGCGCGCCGTTGACGCACATGCCCGCCACCAGCACCAGCGTCGCCAGCAGTGTGATGTTGCCCAGACTCTGCCCGACCGCGTAGGCAAACACCCCGGCCAGCAGGTAGAAAATGCCAATCACCTTGTGCGGATTGAACCGATCCATCGCCCAGCCTACGCCGACCGCACTCAACACCCCGCCGAACTGGAACAGCGCGCCGATGAACGCCGCCTGCTCCATACTCGCGCCGCTGTCGCGCATCAGGGTCGGCAGCCAGCTGGTCAGCAAGTAAACGATCACCAGGCCCATGAAGTAGGTCAGCCACAGCAGCAACGTGCCGACGCTGTAGGTGCCGGAGAAAATCACCGCAAACACGTTGCGCGCTTTTACGGTGCTCTGTTCCGGCACGCTGAAACTCGCGGCCTGAGCAACGGTGGCAGGGTCAATGGGTGCAAGGGTCTTGCGCACTTTGTCGGTGCCGCGATTGCGCACCACCAGATAACGCGCCGATTCCGGCAGCCAGCGCAGCAGCACCACGGCGAGGATCAGCGGCAGAATCCCGCCGATCAGCAACAAGCTGTGCCAGCCGAACGCTGGAATCAGCTTGGCCGAAATGAATCCGCCGCCGGCCATGCCGAGGTTGAAACCGCAGAACATGCTGGTCACCAGCAACGACTTTTTACGCTCCGGTGTGTATTCCGACAGCAGCGTGGTGGCGTTCGGCATACCGGCGCCCAGTCCCAGACCGGTGAGGAAGCGCAGCACCAGCAATTGATCGACGTTGGTGGCATAGGCCGAGGCCAGGCTGAAAGCACCGAACAGAAAAACCGCGCCCACCAGTACGACTTTTCGCCCGAAGCGGTCAGCCAGCGGACCGGAACCCAGCGCACCGAAGACCATGCCGATCAGCGCGGCACTCATCACCGGGCCGAGGCTGGCGCGGTCGATGCCCCAGTCCTGGGAAAGCGCTGGCGCAATAAAGCCCATGGCCGCGGTGTCGAGGCCATCGAGGAACACAATCAGGAAACACAGGATCACGACGCGCCACTGATAGCGCGAGATCGGTTGGGCGTTGATGAAGGACTGCACGTCGAGGCAGTGACCCACAGCAGACTGAGGCTGGTTCATTATTTTTATTCCACGCAAGAAAACGCAGTCGAACGGCGGCCGGCCAGAGAGTGGCACGGTCACATCTATATAAGGAAGAAATCAGGCGTTGCGCTAATACCGGCAACAGGAACGGGGGTGGCGACAGTCGGGGAACGTGCGCATGGGAAGTTGCCTCTTGTCATTATTATGGGAGTCGACAATCCGGCGGGCTCATTCACATTCGCGCCGGATGACGCTGCCGCGACATTAATGATCCAGGGGTTTTAGCGTCAATTCGATAAACGCAACTCTGTGCGTTTATCGAACAGGTTCATCAAGCGAACAACTGCGCACTGAGGTCGCGGCTGGCGCTCAACAGGCCGGGGAGAAAGCGCTGCTCAAGTTCGGTGCGACTGACGCGACCGGCGTGGGTGCTGACGTTGAGCGCTGCCACCACCTGACCGGAAGCGTCGTACACCGGCACGGCAATCGAACGCAGGCCCTGCTCCAGTTCCTGATCGACGATGCACCAGCCCTGCTGCCGGACTTCCTGCAGACATTCGAGCAAGGCGTCGGGGGTGTGAATCGTGCGGCTGGTCTTGGCCACCAGTTCGGCGTGGTCGAGGTATTCGCGCAGCGAGGTGTCGTCCAGTGCCGCCAGCAGGATTCGCCCCATCGACGTGCAATACGCCGGCAAGCGCCCGCCCACCGAGAGGTCCACCGAAATCAGACGCTGAGTGGTGGCCGAACGGGCGATGTAGAGGATGTCGTCACCTTCGAGCGTGGCCATGTTGCAGGCCTCGTGCAATTGCTCGCTCATGCGGTCGAGGTACGGCTGGGCCGAGACCGCCAGCGGCGTCGACGACAGATAGGCGTGACCGAGGGTCAGCACCTTTGGCAATAACGAGTAAGTGCGCCCGTCAGTGGTGGCGTAGCCGAGTTTGATCAAGGTGTGCAGGCAACGGCGCACGGCGGCGCGAGGAATTTCCGTGCGATGGCTGATCTGGGCGATGGTCAGGTGGCGCTTGCGCTCCTGAAATGCCTGCACCACCGCCAGGCCGCGGGCCAGGGAGGTCATGAAATCCGGATCGCCGGTCAGGGCCTGGATACGCTTGGCCGGCGAAGCGACGATCGGCGGCGCTACCGAAGTGAAGGAATTGCGCATTTGATCGTTCATGTCGGGTCCTTTTTTTCTTGTTCGGATCAACGGCTATACAAGCGGCTCGCCGGCGGATACACAAGCGACAGACCGCCAACACCGGGCGATTATCGAACCATCGACCGATAATCGCAATCGTCCTCTCCTGCCCGGCCGGGCTTCGCAGCGCGAATTTGAACTTGAAACGCCTGTGCGGTTGAGCACCTTAGTTGTTCGGCTAAATGGCGCCAGAAACCAATCGCTGCGCAACAGCGATGCAACTATTGATGAAAGTTGCACGTCACAAAACACTCACACATCCGGAACCGTTTTTAACTTGGCAAAGATAGTCAATCCCGATTCGGCCGCTATAATGCACCTCAGTGACACCGCGCTTTTATATGCCGACGGTGCCACCCGCTGGCGCGATGTCCATCGCCGCCAGCCCCGGCCAGCGCCTGATGCGCATTACTCATGCACCGCCAGCGCGCTCGCTGAAACAGGAAACTGATGCTGCGTCAGTTTTAATCTGGTGCCGTAGCCGCCTGCAACATGGAAGTCCTGACCGTCTTCCCGACAACCGCGCTGCCTGCAAGGGCAAGCGCTTGTTGGCGAACCGGTTAAATAATTCGTTGCAGTGCGTTCACCAGACATTTATCTCAACTCATACAGGTAGCACTGTGACGAAAGACGAACTGCGCGCGGAACTTGAGCGCCAGGAACAACGTTACAAGGAAGTTTACGGCGGGGAAGTCACCACCTACGCCGCCCAGCCCGAACCAGAACGCAAAGCCTGGCGCAAACGCCCTACCGTTCAGGATCAGGTGTTTCAGCAAGAGCTGAAAAAAATGCAAGAGGAACTCAAAGCCGAAGAGCCTTGAAGTCGTCCCTTGCATCTTTCGAGGGTAAGCGTATTCACCGGGTTACAAGCACGGTGGACTGACGATGCCTTGCGCGCCCGCTACCCGCGGGCAGCGGCCGACTCCCCTGTATTGCACAGGTTTGGAGCATGTCAGACGCGTTTCCAAGATATTTCATACAAGCTTCTGTCCCCTCCCGGCAACCGGCCAGCACGCCGGCGATTCGCATTTTTATTAATGTAATCAATGGGTTGAAAAACCCTGTAAAAAGCTTGGGTAATGCCCCCTGATACAAATTAATTCGTTGAAGAATGTTACCGATGAGCAGGTAGGGGATCGATTTCCAGTCTTTTCTGGCATAATCGCGCCCCCTTATGACCGGGTCAGAAAACCTTCATGATCGATTTATTCAGCGGACTGGATGCCTGGGTGCTTGTGAGCCTCCTGCTCGCCCTGACATTTGTCCTCGCCTTCGAGTTCATCAATGGATTTCATGACACCGCTAACGCGGTAGCCACTGTTATCTACACCAAAGCGATGCCGCCTCACCTGGCGGTGTTCTTCTCGGGCGTGTTCAACTTCCTCGGCGTGCTGCTGGGCGGCGTTGGCGTGGCGTATGCCATCGTGCATCTGCTGCCGGTAGAACTGTTGATCAACGTGAACACCGGCCATGGCCTGGCAATGGTGTTCTCGCTGCTCGCCGCCGCGATCGCCTGGAACCTGGGCACCTGGTACTTCGGTATCCCGGCCTCCAGTTCGCACACGCTGATCGGTTCGATCCTCGGTGTCGGCCTGGCCAACGCCCTGATCAACGAAATTCCACTGGCCGACGGGGTCAACTGGCAGAAAGCGATCGATATCGGCGCCTCGCTGGTGTTCTCGCCGATGGCCGGTTTCCTGATCGCCGCGCTGGTGCTGATCGGCCTGAAATGGTGGCGCCCGCTGTCGAAGATGCACAAGACACCGGAACAGCGCCGCAAGATCGACGACAAGAAGCACCCACCGTTCTGGAACCGTCTGGTTCTGGTGATCTCGGCCATGGCCGTGAGCTTCGTGCACGGCTCCAACGACGGCCAGAAAGGTATCGGCCTGATCATGCTGGTACTGATCGGCATCGTGCCTGCGCAGTTCGTACTCGACTTGAACAGCACCACCTACCAGATCGAACGCACACGCGACGCGACGCTGCACCTGAGCCAGTTCTACAAGCGCAACGCCGACACCCTGGGCGAGTTCCTGGCCCTGGGCAAAAGCGTGGACGGCGACCTGCCGGAGAAATTCCGTTGCAACCCGCAACAGACCGAACCGACCATCGCCGCCCTGCTCGACACCCTTAAAGGCGTAGCCGACTACCACTCGCTGTCCGCAGAAAGCCGCATCGAAGTGCGTCGCTACCTGCTCTGCCTGGACGACACCGCGAAGAAAGTCAGCAAACTGCCAGGCCTGGCACCGCGTGAGAAGGCCGACCTGGACAAGCTGCGCAAAGACCTGACCACCACCACCGAATACGCCCCGTTCTGGGTGATTTTGGCGGTCGCCCTGGCCCTGGGCCTGGGCACCATGGTCGGCTGGAAACGCGTGGTACTGACCATCGGCGAGAAGATCGGCAAGCAGGGCATGACCTACTCGCAAGGCATGTCGGCCCAGATCACCACCGCCAGCCTGATCGGCATGGCCAACATCTTCAGCCTGCCGGTGTCCACCACCCACGTCCTCTCCTCGGGCGTGGCCGGCACCATGGTCGCCAACAAAAGCGGCCTGCAAGGCGGCACGGTGAAAACCATCCTGCTGGCCTGGGTCCTGACCCTGCCAGCCACCGTGGCCCTGTCGGCCGGCCTGTTCTGGCTGGCGTCGAAGGCGCTGGGTAGCTGATAGATTGAAGTAGTGAAGAAGGCGTGATTCGAAAGGATCACGCCTTTTTTGTTGCCTCCAGAAATGGAACGCAGAGCGTCCCGGGCTGCATTCCCACGCGGAGCGTGGGAACGATCAAAGCAAAAGCAAAAGCAGTCGCTTTTCGCCTCTAACCACTCAACACGATGAGCGTTAGCTCGAGTACCGCTCTTGACGTGCCGGCCCCATCGGCAGGCTGAGTGGAGGGATTTATCCGGGGGTGGGAGCGCAGCGACCGTTTGGCGGAGCCAAACACATCGAGAGGAGGTGCAGCGAAGCAAACCGTAGGCGATGCCCCCGGATGAATCCCGGAACGAAGGAACGCCGAGCCAAAGCGAGGTGCCGAACGCCGGGGCCCAGACCTTTGGTTCCTTTGGGGCGTTTGCCAAAGGGACTCGCCGTAAGGGCGAAACCGTCAGCGGCAACACCCGCAGAAACGGATATTCACCCCAAACAACCCAAAGGCCGCCAAGAAGACAAAAAAAAGGGCAACCGAAGTCGCCCCAAAATGCCTTGCGTGCTCATCAAACCCGGAAGAATCAAGGCTTCTTGCGCTTGTTCGCATCCTTCCAGATAAAAAATCCAAACCCTGCAAAAAACAGAACCATCAGGCCCACAGTCAGGACCCCGGCAAACACCACGTTATCGAAAAACATGACTGGCCTCCTGGCCCCTGCTCTGCTGCGATGGAGCTAAGTTAACCAATCAGGCAGGCGCAGGAATTGACCGGGATCAATGCCGGTCAACGTGCGGAGCAAAGGAGGGGAAATAACTGACCTGCATCAACGGATGCAGGGGAGATCAACGCTTTTTCGGTTTGTTTTTCGGCTTTTTCTTCGTTTTGCCCAGCGGCATGGCCTGCTCGAAAGCCTGGCGGACTTCATTCAGGCGCTTTTCGTTGAGGTCATGAACCCGCTTGGCGCGTTCGGTGTTGAGGTCAATCAGCTTGTCGTCTTGGCTCATGGCGTTCGGTGCATCGCTTGGACTGAATCACAACTGCCGGATCACCGACAGGACTGCGCCAATAATGCGGCCTGGCGCGGGCGCTGACCAGCCACTCGCCTGAACGCTCGATAACATTTCATGTACCGCCCACCGGGTTTGCTTGCACAATCGGCGCCTCGCCCTGAACCCCAAGGATCTGCGCCGTGCCCCTGCATCAGGATCTGCCACCGCTGTTGGCCTTGCGCGCCTTTGAGGCCGTGGCCCGCCATTTGAGCTTCATCAAGGCTGCCGATGAGCTGTCGGTGACCCAAAGCGCGATCAGCCATCAGGTGCACAAACTCGAAGAATGCCTCGATCAGCGACTGTTCGTGCGCCGTACCCGTGCCATCGACCTGACCCCGGCCGGCGAACATTACTACCGACAGATCGAACCGGCCCTCGCCGCGATTGCCGCCGCCACCCACAACCTGCGCGGCGAGCGCCCCACCACCCTGCGCATCGGTCTGCTCGCCTCCTTCGCCAGCTTGTGGCTGGCACCGCGTCTGACGGATTTCAACGCAAACTATCCGAATATCCATGTCGAACTGCTGCCCGCCGTGCAACTGGCCGATGTCGACGCCGGCGAGGTGGATCTGGCGATCCGCTATGGCAAGGGCGGCTGGCCGAAAGTCCAGGCACGCCGATTCATGGGCGAAACCCTGACGCCGGTGTGCAGCCCGGCCTTCAAGGCCAAGGGCGTGAGCAACGGGCCGTTGCTGATGGCCAAGTCGCACCAGCCGTTCGAATGGATCGACTGGCAGCAACACAGCGGCATCGATCTGGCTCATGTGCCCAGCGTCATGCTGCACGACTACAACATCGTCGTCGAAGCCGCGGTTGCCGGCCAGGGCATTGCCATGGGCCGTCAGCGATTGATCGAACGGCGGATCAAGGACGGCGCGCTGGTGCCGGCCTTCGACACGCCGCCGATGCTTGGCGAGATCGGTTATTGGCTGGTCACCTCGCAACGCCCACCCACGCCAGCGGCGCAGCGTTTCTGCCAGTGGCTGGAGGACACCGCGAACGCATGAGTTATTTCGATGCGTCGGATTAAATCTATCCGTTTGTCGCCCGTTGCTCGCACCAACATGCTGAAGCCCTCACTCAGGAGGACTTCCCATGACCGATTCCCTCAGCCAACGCGTTCAACCACTCGGCCTGCGCCTGCCCGAGCCGAGCCAGCCGATCGCCAATTACGTCAACCATGTGGTCAGCCAGAACCAGCTGTTCATCTCCGGGCAGATTCCATTGCTCGACGGCAAACCCGCGTTCATCGGGCGACTGGGCGAAGCAATCTCCGACGAAGAAGGGGTTAAAGCCGCCGAACTGGCCGCTCTTGGACTACTTGCCCAACTCAGCCATGCGCTGGGTGACGACCTGTCGAAACTGGTGCGCATCCTGCGTCTCGGGGTTTTCGTGGCCGCCACACCGGACTTCAAGGCTCAGGGCGTGGTCGCTAATGGCGCCTCGAACCTGCTGGTCAACGCCCTCGGCGACAAGGGCCGACACGTGCGCACCGCGGTCGGCGTATCGAGCCTGCCGGCCGGTGTTGCGGTGGAAATCGACGCGATCTTCGAGCTCAAGCCGTGAACATCGATGACCTCTCGCGTCTGCGCGCCGCCACACCCGGTTGCGCTCAGGTGATCCACTTCAACCACGCCGGCGCCTCGCTGCCGAGCCAGGCCACCCTCGACGCGGTGACCGAACAGTTGCAGCGCGAAGCGCTCGGCGGGCCGATGGAAGCGGCGGACAACCGGGTACAGGAACGCGCGCGCCACGCGGCCGCCGCCCTGCTCAACGCCCACCCCGAGGACATCGCCTTTGCCAGCAGTGGCTCGGCAGCCTGGAGCCAGGCGTTCAACGCGCTGGGGCCGTGGCAGCCCGGCGAACGGATTCTGGTGGGGCGCCATGAATGGGCCGGCAATCTGGCGTGCATGGCCGAAGCGGTGAAGGCCGGCGCGCGGCTCGAAGTGATTCCTTGCGATGCCCACGGTGCGGTCGATCCGCAAGCCCTGGCGCAGATGATCGACGGCCAGGTGCGCCTGATCGCCCTGACCTGGCTGCCGGCCAACGGTGGCCTGATCAACCCTGCCGCGCAGATCGGCTGCGTGGCGCGGCGGCATGGCATCCCCTATTTCATCGACGCCGGTCAGGCGCTGGGGCAGTTGCCCTGTGATGTTCAAGACTTGCAGTGCGATGTGCTCAAGGGCGCCGGACGCAAATTCCTGCGCGGGCCGCGCGGCACGGCGTTGACGTACATCCGGCCGCAATTCCTGCAGCGGCTGCTCCCCGTGCAGCGCGATGTTTTGTCGGCGCCGTGGGACGGCAAGCGCTTTACCTTGCGTGACGATGCCCGTCGTTTTGAAACCAGTGAAGTGTCACTGGCGCTGCTGGCCGGACTGGCCAACGCGCTGGAGGAATACAACCGTCTCGGCGCGATTCCCATCCGCCAGCGCATCGAGCACCTGAGCAACCGATTGCGTCAACGCCTGAAAGCCATTCCCGGCCTGACGCTGAGGGATCTCGGCGCGGCCAATCAACAATCCGGGCTGATCGCCTTCACGCTCGAAGGCTGGGACAGTGTGGCGCTCAAGCAGGCATTGGCCGAACGGCGAATCAACATCGGCGCCAACGGTGTGGCCTACACGCCGCTGGACATGCAGGCGCGTGGGCTGACGAATATTGCGCGGGTGGCGGTGAGCTACTTGAACACGCAAGAAGAAATCGACGTGCTATTGGAGAACCTGACAGAGCTGGCCGCCCGGCCTCAGATTTCGATGTCGACCCAAAGCCCCTGACGCGGTTGATCTTCCATCAACGGCGCCACCGGCACGGTGTTGTCGGCATTGAGTTCGGTGCCGGGCACGGCGAGGTGCGCCTCGGGGTCGTCGTCGGCTTCGCGGCGACGGCGCTCGCGTTCCTGCTGCCGGCGCTGCTCTTCGCGCAGCAGATAGCCGTCTTCTTCCGGGTCGCGCTTTTGCAGGTCGATGGTACTTTCGTTGGAGCTTTCCTGTACCGGCACCACAGGGGGAATATCCGGTCGCTGGCGGATCGGATCCTGCTGGGAGGTGATCGGCACGGCGCTCAGGGGGAGCATCGGTGGCAGCATATGAAGGGTCTCCTGTCAGCAGGTTATCGGCGGCGCCAGGGGGGCCTTGAGCCATCGGTCGCAAACTTGTGACCGGTTTGGCACTCAGGGGTGCCGCAACATCCCGTAAAACCGATGCATGACCTAATCTTCCCTGCAATTGGCCGATTGCGGTTAAAAGCCGGACAGAGGCTCCTTATCCTTTGGCCTCGGGCCCTCATTCCGTTAAGATAGCCCGCTTTTTCAAGGTGGGAGTCAGGCAGCATGGCGCAGCAGTATCAACCGGGGCAACGCTGGATCAGTGACAGCGAAGCAGAGCTTGGTTTAGGCACCGTTCTGGCACAGGACGGCCGCTTGTTGACCGTGCTTTACCCGGCCACTGGCGAGACTCGCCAGTACGCGCTACGGAATGCGCCCCTCACCCGCGTGCGGTTCTCGCCGGGCGATTCGATCACTCACTTCGAAGGCTGGAAGATGACTGTCCAGCAGGTCGACGACGTCGACGGCCTGATGGTCTACCACGGCCTCAACGCGCAGAACGAAGCGGTCACCCTGCCGGAAACCCAGCTGTCGAACTTCATTCAGTTCCGTCTGGCCAGCGACCGCCTGTTCGCCGGCCAGATCGATCCGCTGTCGTGGTTCTCCCTGCGTTATCACACCCTGGAACACACCAGCCGCCAGTTGCAGTCCGCGCTCTGGGGACTGGGCGGCGTACGCGCACAACCGATTGCTCACCAGTTGCACATTGCCCGTGAAGTCGCCGACCGCATCGCGCCGCGCGTTCTGCTCGCGGACGAAGTGGGCCTGGGCAAGACCATCGAAGCCGGTCTGGTGATCCATCGCCAGTTGCTGTCGGGCCGCGCCAACCGCGTGCTGATCCTGGTGCCGGAAAACCTCCAGCACCAATGGCTGGTGGAAATGCGCCGCCGCTTCAACCTGCAGGTCGCGCTGTTCGACGAAGAACGCTTCATCGAAAGCGATGCGACCAACCCGTTCGAAGACACCCAACTGGCCCTGGTGGCGCTGGAGTGGCTGGTTGACGATGAGAAGGCGCAGGACGCCCTGTTCGCTGCCGGTTGGGACCTGATGGTGGTCGACGAAGCCCACCACCTGGTATGGCACGAAGATAAAGTCAGCCCGGAATACTCGCTGGTTGAACAGCTGGCCGAAGTTATTCCCGGCGTGCTGCTGCTCACCGCCACCCCGGAACAACTCGGCCAGGACAGCCACTTCGCCCGCCTGCGTCTGCTCGATCCGAACCGTTTCCACGACCTGGCCGCCTTCCGCGCCGAGAGCGAAAACTACCGCCCGGTGGCCGAAGCCGTTCAGGAACTGCTGGACAAGGGTCGCCTGTCGCCGGCCGCGCACCAGACCATCCACGGTTTCCTCGGCAACGAAGGTGAAGCCCTGCTCACCGCCGTCAACGATGGCGATACCGAAGCCAGTGCCCGCCTCGTGCGTGAACTGCTCGACCGCCACGGCACCGGCCGCGTGCTGTTCCGTAATACCCGCGCCGCCGTGCAGGGTTTCCCGGAGCGCAAACTGCACCCGTACCCGCTGCCATGCCCGGACGAATACCTCGAACTGCCGCTGGGCGAACACGCCGAGCTGTACCCGGAAGTCAGCTTCCAGGCCCAGCCGGACGCCAGCGAAGAAGAACGCTGGTGGAAATTCGACCCGCGCGTCGAGTGGCTGATCGACCAACTGAAAATGCTCAAGCGCACCAAAGTGCTGGTGATCTGTGCCCACGCCGAAACCGCGATGGACCTGGAAGACGCCCTGCGCGTGCGCTCCGGGATCCCGGCCACGGTGTTCCACGAAGGCATGAACATCCTCGAGCGTGACCGCGCTGCCGCCTACTTCGCCGATGAAGAGTTCGGCGCGCAGGTGCTGATCTGCTCGGAAATCGGCAGTGAGGGTCGCAACTTCCAGTTCGCCCACCATCTGGTGCTGTTCGATCTGCCGTCGCACCCGGACCTGCTGGAGCAGCGGATCGGTCGTCTGGACCGGATCGGCCAGAAGCACATCATCGAACTGCACGTGCCGTACCTGGAAACCAGCCCGCAGGAGCGACTGTTCCAGTGGTACCACGAAGCACTGAACGCGTTCCTCAACACCTGCCCGACCGGCAACGCCTTGCAGCATCAGTTCGGCCCGCGCCTGCTGCCGCTGCTCGAAGAAGCCGACGACGGCGAGTGGCAAGCGCTGATTGACGAGGCGCGCACCGAGCGCGAGCGTCTGGAAGCCGAGCTGCACACCGGCCGTGACCGCCTGCTGGAACTCAACTCCGGCGGCGCCGGCGAAGGTGAAGCGCTGGTCGAGGCCATCCTCGAGCAGGACGACCAGTTCGCCCTGCCGATCTACATGGAAACCCTGTTCGACGCGTTCGGCATCGACAGCGAAGACCATTCGGAAAACGCCCTGATCCTCAAGCCGAGCGAGAAGATGCTCGACGCCAGTTTCCCGCTGGGCGACGACGAAGGCGTGACCATCACCTACGACCGCAACCAGGCGCTGTCGCGCGAAGACATGCAGTTCATCACCTGGGAACACCCGATGGTGCAGGGCGGTATGGATCTGGTGCTGTCCGGTTCGATGGGCAACACCGCCGTCGCGCTGATCAAGAACAAGGCGCTCAAGCCAGGCACCGTGCTGCTGGAACTGCTCTACGTCAGCGAAGTGGTTGCCCCGCGTTCGCTGCAACTGGGCCGTTACCTGCCGCCGGCCGCCCTGCGCTGCCTGCTCGACGCCAACGGCAACGACCTGTCGTCGCGGGTGGCGTTCGAAACCCTGAACGATCAACTGGAAAGCGTGCCGCGCGCCAGCGCCAACAAGTTCATCCAAGCCCAGCGCGATCAGCTGACGCCACGGATCAACGCCGGTGAAGACAAAGTCACCCCGCGCCACGCCGAGCGCGTGGCCGAGGCCCGCCGCCGTCTGGCAGCCGACACCGACGAAGAACTGGCACGCCTGACCGCGTTGCAGGCCGTCAACCCGACCGTGCGCGACAGCGAACTGGACGCCCTGCGCAAGCAGCGTGAACAAGGTCTGGCGATGCTCGACAAGGCCGCGCTGCGACTGGAAGCGATCCGGGTGCTGGTGGCGGGTTAAATCGTCCTGCTCCATCGCCACAAATGAAAAGGCCCGCAGCGATGCGGGCCTTTTTTTGTCTGCCCCCCCCCTCGCCTGATCGTTCCCACGCTCCGCGTGGGAACGATCAGGCGATGCAGGTCATCAAGCGGTAACGGCCTGACTCTGCGGCTCAACCACCGCCACCAGCCCTTCCTTCATCCGCTTCGCATCCCGCACAAAACAGCGTGCCGCGAGGAACAGGAACACCATGGTCAGGAACAGCGCCACCGGGATCAGGTACATCGCATCATGCAGGCCGACGGCCTTGAACGCTTCGGTCATCTGATCGGCGCCCGCCGAGACCATTGCCGATTTGGCGAAGTGATCGGACAAACCGCCCACCACCACCGGCCCCAGACCGCCACCCAGCAAATACAACCCGGCAAAGAACAGCGCCATCGCCGTGGCCCGCAGGCGTGGCTCGACCACGTCCTGAATCGCCGTATAAACGCAGGTATAGAAGTTGTAGGCGAACAGCCAGCCCACGCTGAACACCGCGACGAATACCCCGATTTCGATGCGCCCGGCATGCAGCGCCCACGCCGTGCACAGGGTCGAGATGATCAGGCTGAACCCGGCAAACAGCAGTCGCCCGTTGGCCACCCGCTGGTGAATCTTGTCGGCGATCCAGCCGCCGAGGGTCAGGCCGATCAGCCCGGTCACCCCGACGATCACCCCGGTCGCCACTGCCGCTTCCTGCAACGGCATCAGGAAATAACGCTGCAGCATCGGCACCAGAAAGGAGTTGCAGGCATAGGTCGCGAAGTTGAAGCACAGCCCGGCCATCACCAGCCACAGGAAGGTCGGCACGGCGAGCACCCGGCGGATCGGCCTGTCGACTTTCTCTTGCGACACCTGCACGGTTTCCGCCGCGCCGCGCTTGGGTTCCTTGATGAAGAACATGAACACCGCCAGCACCAACCCCGGCACGGCGGCGATGAAGAATGGCGCGCGCCAGCTGTCGAACGCCTTGACCATCCAGCCGATGGTGAAGAAGGCGAGCAGCAGCCCCAACGGCAGGCCGAGCATGAAAATGCCCATGGCCCGAGCCCGGCGATGGGCCGGGAACAGGTCACCGATCAGCGAGTTGGCGGCGGGCGCGTAACTGGCTTCACCAATGCCGATGCCCATGCGCACCAGCAGGAAACTCCAGAAACTGCCGACCAGACCGTTGACCGCCGTCAGCGCGCTCCAGGTCGCCAGGCCCCAGCCCATCAGTTTGCTGCGCGAACCGGTGTCGGCCATGCGGCCCAGTGGTAATCCGGCAATCGCGTAGACCAGGGTGAACGCGGTACCGACGATCCCCAACTGGAAGTCACTGAGGTGCCACTCCATGCGGATCGGTTCGATGATGATCGCCGGGATGGTGCGGTCAAAGAAATTGAACAGGTTGGCGAGGAACAGCAGGAACAGAATGCGCCAGGCATTCGCCGCTTGGGTCGAGTTCTGCATGGGTCCGTCTCTTTATTGTTATGAGGGCTTCACTGCCAACGCATCCGAGCCCGGAACCTGCAATCTAGTCACGCTCGTCGGGGCTGTCTGTGATCATTCGTCAGCCTGATGACGGGCCATGGCCGCGTAACGAAACGTAAGCCCTTGAAATGCTTCGAATCCCCCGAAAACCGGGGGTTTTGCGGAAAAATCCGGCAATGAAAAAATACTTTCACGCCCCCCTTCCCAACGCCGTGGCAAAGCCTAGAATGGCCGCCGGATCCGTCCGGATCCTGCCGATCAATCCCTTTGATGCCCCCCCTATGTCCGATGTCAGTCCGTGTCTGAATTGCGGTGCCTGCTGTTCCCATTTTCGTGTGTCATTTTTCTGGGGTGAATGCGCATCCTCCGGCGGGACCGTCCCTGATGAACTGGTCACCCAGATCACGCCCAGCCGGGTCGCGATGATCGGTACCGACCGCAAGGCGCCGCGCTGCACCGCGCTGGAAGGCGAAGTCGGAACAGCCGTGAGTTGCACGATCTACGACAAGCGCTCCAGCGCCTGCCGCGAGTTCGAAGCGTCGTGGGAAAACGGCGAACAGAACACCGACTGCGACAAGGCCCGAGCCCGCTTCGGCCTGCCGCCGCTGCAACCGCACTGGAACGAAGTCGCCTGAGTTCAGGCATTTCAACGCTTAGCGCCAAACGCTATGACGCTCATGCCGAAATCATTAGCGCCAATGTGCCACTACCGCTTGCACGGCAAAAACCGCCTCTATACTGCAAACATTCGCCTGCGTTGATGACGCAGTAGGGACGCACTCAGAGACGGGGCATGCTATGGAGTGGCTTGGTTTGCAGTTTGTTGCCGAGCAGTCGGAGAGCGGGCAGGTCATCCTCAATTGCACACACAATTCCCTGCTGGTGCTGGTGGCCTATCTGGTTGCCTGCGCCGCGAGTTTTGCCACCCTCGACATGGCCGAACGGGTCGTCCACGCTGAAGAGCCCGGTTCGCAACGCCTGTGGCGCTGGATCGGTGCAACCTGCCTGGCCGGCGGCATCTGGGCCATGCACTTCATCAGCATGCTGGCGTTCCAGGCGCCGATCGACATCCAGTACGACCTGCCCGTCACCCTGTTTTCCCTGCTGATCGCGTTACTGGCGTCCTGGCTGGCAATGCACACCCTGAGCACGCCCCAACCGAGCCTGCTGCAATACGTCAAGACCGCCATCGTCATCGGCCTGGGCATCGCCGGCATGCATTATGTCGGCATGGCCGCCATGGAATCCGCCGCTACGCCCTACTACGAGCCAACCCTGTTCCTGTCGTCGATCGTGATCGCCATCGGCGCCAGCTTCGCGGCGTTATGGGTCGCCGGCTACTTGCGCGAAGGCAGTGGCCTGAACATTCAGATGCTCAAGTACCTGGCCGCGCTGATACTCGGCGCCGGCATCCTCAGCATGCACTTCACCGGCATGGCGGCGCTGCAACTGGTGCTGCCCGAGGGAGAACTGCCGACCCTGGCCGCGCAGACCAGTCAATTGCAGTTGGGGCTGAGCGTGGCACTGATCACCTTGCTGATCCTCGGCAGTGCCATCATCGCCGCGCTGGCCGACAAGAAGCTGCAGAACAAGGAACACGATCTGCGCCGGGTCAACGCCCTGCTCAGTCAGCTCGATCAGGCGCGCATGTCGCTGCAGCACGTGGCCAATTACGACGCCCTGACCAACCTGATCAACCGGCGCGGCTTCAATCAGATCTTCGCCGAAAAACTCAGCCAGAAAACCAGTGAAGGCGGCATGCTCGCGGTCATGTTTCTCGACATCGACCACTTCAAGCGCATCAATGACAGCCTCGGCCATGATGCCGGCGACGCCCTGCTCAAAGTCATCGCGCAGCACATCAAGGGCTCCGTGCGCAGCCACGAAGATGTGGTCGCGAGGTTCGGCGGCGACGAGTTCTGCATCCTGATCGGCCTGCGCGACCGCGAGGAAGCGCGCAATCTTGCCCAGCGCATCATGCTCAAGATGAAAGAGCCGATCGAACTCGCCGGACGGCGCATGGTGATGACCACCAGCATCGGCATCAGCCTGTTTCCCGAGGACGGCTCCACCTGCGATGAACTGCTCAAGCACGCGGATCTGGCGCTGTACCAATCCAAAGGCGCCGGGCGCAACGGGGTGCATTTTTTCGATGCCAACCTGAAAAACCGCGCCAGCCTCGAACTGCAACTGGAGGAAGAGCTGCGCCACGCCCTGCGTGAAGAGAACGGCCTGCTGCTGTATTACCAGCCGATCTTCGAACTCAAGACCGGCAAGGTCACCAAGCTCGAAGCGCTGATCCGCTGGCAGCACCCGGTGCACGGCCTGCTCACTCCGGATCGCTTCATTGCCATCGCTGAAAACAACGGCCTGATCGCCGAACTCGACAACTGGGTATTGCGCAAGGCCTGTGAAGACCTCGGCGAGCTGTCGCGCCATGGTTGCGAAGACTTGAAGATTGCCTGGAACTGCTCGCCGCTGAATCTGGCCCGGGAAGAACTGGCCAATGAAATCGAGCACGCCCTGCGCAGCGCCGGTGTTGCCCCGGAACGGCTGGAACTGGAAGTCACCGAAAACGCCTTGATGGGCAACATCGCCAACACGCTGGTGCTGCTGCGGCAGATCCGCGCCCTCGGCGTGTCACTGTCGATCGATGACTTCGGCACCGGCTATTCGTCGCTGGCCTACCTCAAGCGCCTGCCGCTCAATACCCTGAAGGTCGACCGCTCGTTCATCCTCGATATTCCCAAGGCCACCGCCGACATGGAGATCGTCCAGGCGATCATCGTCATGGCGCACACCCTGCACTTGCAGGTGGTCACCGAAGGCGTCGAAAGCCTGGAGCAATACGAGTTTCTCGAGCGTTCGGGCTGCGACTTCATTCAGGGTTACCTGCTCAGTCGCCCGGTGCCACTGGCCGAACTGCGCCCGGTGCTGGAGGAAATCAACCAGCGCAAACACGCGCACACGCTCAATCCGCTGAGTCTGGCCCGCGGTACATTTGCACCAGTGTCGCTGGATCCTTCTGCAAAAAGCCCTGCGCCCCATGCAGGCGCATCAGTTGTGCGGCCAATCCGCTGATCGGCGTGGCCGAACCGGTTTCCCGGGAAAACTTCACTGCGGTATCCAGATCTTTCAGCAGCGTGCGCACGTGCCACTTCACCGGCTCGAAACGGCTTTCGGCCATTTGCGGGGCGAGAATCTGCAACGGTTTCGAATCGGCAAAACCACCGGCCAGCGCCTCGGCGATCAGGCTGGCATCAACCCCGGCCTGTTCGGCCAGCGCCACCACTTCGGCGATCACCAGGGCGTTGCAGGCGACGATCATCTGATTGCAGGCCTTGGTCACCTGACCGGCGCCGATGCCGCCCATGTGCGTGACGCGCTGCCCGAGTTCGAGCAATACCGGTCGTACGCGATCAAGATCCGCTGCATCACCGCCCACCATGATCGCCAGACTGCCGGCCTCGGCGCCGACCACCCCGCCGGACACCGGCGAATCAAGCCAGCTCATACCCGTCCTGCCGGCCAGCTCGGCTGCCATTTCACGGGTGGCCGTCGGTTCAAGGCTGGAAAAATCCACCAGCAACTGACCGGGCTTCGCCCCTTCGGCCACGCCGGCCGGGCCGAACACCACTTCGCGCACCACCGCCGTGTCGGCCAGGCACAGCATCACCACATCGGCCTGCTCACAGAGTTCAGCGGGGGTCGCCACCTGCCGGGCGCCGGCCTCGACCAGCGGCGCGCACTTGGCCGGGTTGCGGTTCCACACGGTCAACGGATAACCGGCGGCCAGAAGTCGGCGGCCCATCGGCAGGCCCATCAGGCCGATTCCGGCAAAACCCAACGAAGGTCGCGTTGACATCATTTAGCCTCCTTTTGATTAAAGATCGCCGAATAATGGCCGATCCATCATCAATCAGGAAAGGATTCCCCCGCGCGGCACTCAGGCCATACCCCTGACACGCGGGCCAAACACGCGCAGAAAAAAGACGCGAGATTCCCATTCCGTGAGGTTCGACGACAGCGGTCGTCGAACCAACCAGTCCAGGTAGATGGCGCACAATGACTTCTAAAAACAATCCGGCCACTGCGGTATCCGATCTGACTCTGAGCCCTGCGGCAAACAGCCCTGCCCCGATGAAGCCATTGCCACCCTCGCGCCCGCTGGGCACCCAGCAATACCTGTACTTCACCGAAACCAACACTGACCGCATCCTCGACAACCTCGACGGTTTGCGTGACCTGGTGTTCCCGCGCCCGCCGCACCTGGAAGGCGACAACGAACAGCACAACGATCAGGAATTCCCGTCGGTGTGCCTGATCGGACTCGGTCGCTGCGGTTCCAACATCGCCCTCGACGTGGCGGAGCTGGTGTACAACGCGCGCAAGTTCTACCTCAACGAATTCAACAACGAAGATCGCCCTTCGAGCGATCGTCGCCTGGCCGACAAGGGCTACAGCCCGGCCCAGTGGATCAAGACCAACCTGCGGATCGGCCCGAACAAGGGCAGCAAACCGGTGTTCCTGGTGGAACCGCTGGTGATGCTCGGCGACCTGGACAAGGACATCGCCGGGCGTATCCGCTTCTCGCGCAAGGGCGAAAAAAGCGGTTTTCTGCGCGACTACAGCAAGATGAAGATCATGGACTTGTCCGAAGTCCACGCCGGTGGCGCCGGTAACGCGCCGATCCTCGGCCAGTACCTGGCGAAGATCATCCTCAACAAGGACACCCAGCGTTTCTCCAGCCCTGACTGGAAAATGATCCACTCGTACCTGATCGACAGCTGCGGCATCAAGGCCAACCAGTCGCGCCTGTATTTCTCGATCTTCAGTGCCGGCGGCGGTACCGGTTCGGGCATGGCCTCGGAATTCGGCCTGGCCCAGCAGCACTCGTACATGAACAAGACGTTCGACACCAAGCCGATGGACGAGCATGACGGCAAGAGCGGTCATTCGTTCGTGTTCGAGCCGATTTTCACCAGCGGCATCTGCGTGCTGCCGAACATCTCCGACCACCGCAGCGAAATGTCCGAGGCGCTGCACATCAACGCCGGTCGCCTGCTGTGCAAATACCTGTCGGAAGAATGGGATTTCTCCTACAACTTCGCCAACGAAGACAGTAGCGAAGCCAGCGTCATGGGCCGTATCCGCCCGTGGAACGCGATGATGCTGATCTCCAACGACATCATGCGTTACGCCGAAGAGAGCGATGACGGCAACATCCAGAACATTGATGTCAATGCGATGGAGAAGCATGCCAACCAGTACATCTCGCAGCAGATCTTCAACATTCTGACGGCCCAGGCGGTTACGACCGACTATGACCAGAACTATTTCCGTCGTGCCGGCATCGACATCGGTGAGACCATTCGCCTGGACGCCAACGACCTGTTCATGAGTCTGGCCGGCCCGGTGGCGATTGCCTACGCCGAATCCGTGGTGCCGGAAACCCCGCCGCCAAGCAGCGACAAATTCAAGGTGTTCGACAAAGAGCCGCAGCGCCTGAACATCGACGACCTGTTCTTCCGCTCGATCGACCTGCCGCACTTCAACAAGGTGACCCAGGCCATCGAAGGCATCAGCCTGCTGCCGATCGAGTCCAAGCGCTATCGCGCGTCGCTGGAGCAGTACAAGAACTCGGGCTACGACGCCGCCGCGCTGCATGACCTGCATTTCTTCAAGAACTGCTCGTCGGTGGTCTCGATCGTTTCGCTGCCCAAAGACTACAAACTGTCGTACATGGACCTGAACCGGTTGAAGACCCACCTCAACAGCCTGTTCCCCAACACCACGCTCAAGCGTTACGCGCTGGTGATCGGCGCCTCGGCCAACCTGTCGCTGACCACCCTGATCGCCAAGAGCCCGTGCCTGTCGGACGACTTCCTGACGCTGATCGTGGCGTTCATCAAGCGTTGCTTCGCCAAGACACCGTACCGTTTCGACGAAACCCTGGACAACTCGATCCTCGATTTCATCATTCAGGAAGAGTTCGACGAGGATCGCATCGACGACCTGCTCAACGAATTCGAAAACCCGGCGAAGATCCTCGACACCAACTGGTACGCGATCAAGCCGATGTACGAGAAGAAATACCGCGAGTTGATCAACGACAAAGAGAAGTTTGTCTCGATCAATGACATTCGCCTGTCGCGCGATTGCGTGAAGAAGTCGATCAAGTACCTGCGCGAGATCTACCGTCACCGGATCGGCAAGACCAAGGTTATTTCCCTCAATAACCACACCGGCAAGTCTTATTCGGTCTGATCAAAGACCGCGTCGCCCCCATCGCTGGCAAGCCAGCGATGGGGCCTGGCATTCACTGAAGATTTCAGCCTTTCCAACATCCCGAAACAATTAAGCAGCCGTTAGGCGGCTTACTAAACTGTGCCCGTTACGTTTACGTCACCGTTATGCCACCCACGCTTGTGGCATTTCTCTACGGCAATCGGCCATCACGCTACTGCGCTACACACTTTACGCCGCTCATCACTCGCACCAACAAGGTGCAACCCTTCAGGCCGACGCCCTTTCCTGGACCAGGATCCACGGCCGGACCACCACCGCCCACATCTCGGGGTCGCGCTCGAAAATATCCAGCGCCCGCGTTTCAGACAGCTTGGCGACCTTGTCTTCGGCCAGCCAGGCAGCGACTTTCTCGCCCTGATCCGACGCCACGGCCTCGGCGACCGCGATCAAATCCAGGCTGGGGTCGACCCACAATAGGGCACCCTGGGCGTAGAAGCGCTCCAGCTCTTTCCAGGTAATAGATGCGGTTTCACCAAGCAGCTTGGCATAGAGGGTGCTAGGTTCTTGATTCATGGGACTGTCCGGAATAGAAATCGGCGCGAATGATAACGTCGGTGGTCCGGCAGAAAAACCCGGTTGCAAAAGGCCGTACCGAACGAAAAGAGCAGGAACGCCAAGGAATGCTGATGATTGGGGCATAAGCCCTCTGAACGTCCCGCCGCAATTCTGTCTTTTTCTTTCACTTAAGCGACACCCTCAGGTTTTGCCCCCTGGCGCCAGCTTCCCAGGCCAACAACCGGCGCTCTACACTGTACCGGTACAGTTGCCGGGGGCATTTCCGGAGGGTATCGCCTTAGATATCTGTCCCGGTTCTGCTGCTACGGCGTCAGGACTCTAAAAAAATACAACAGTAAGAGTGGAGCACTATGACTAAGGCTACTAAGCAGATTTCCAAACTGTTTGCCGCTATGGTTCTGGCCGGGGTTGCCAGCCATTCGTTCGCAGCTGACACCATCAAGATCGGTATCGCCGGCCCTAAAACCGGTCCAGTAGCCCAGTACGGCGACATGCAGTTCAGTGGCGCGAAAATGGCCATCGAACAGATCAACGCCAAAGGCGGCGTCGACGGCAAGAAGCTCGAAGCCGTCGAATACGATGACGCTTGCGATCCTAAACAAGCGGTAGCGGTTGCGAACAAGGTCGTCAACGACGGCGTCAAGTTCGTGGTCGGTCACCTGTGCTCCAGCTCCACCCAGCCTGCTTCGGACATCTACGAAGACGAAGGCGTGATCATGATCACTCCGGCTGCCACCAGCCCGGACATCACCAACCGTGGTTACAAAATGGTCTTCCGCACCATCGGTCTGGACAGCGCCCAGGGCCCTGCCGCCGGTAACTACATCGCCGATCACGTGAAGCCGAAAATCGTCGGCGTGCTGCACGACAAGCAGCAGTACGGTGAAGGCATCGCCACTGCCGTCAAATCCACTCTCGAGAAGAAAGGCACCAAGGTTGCCGTGTTCGAAGGCGTCAACGCCGGCGACAAGGACTTCTCCGCAATCATCGCCAAGCTCAAGCAAGCCAACGTCGACTTCGTCTACTACGGCGGCTACCACCCGGAGCTGGGTCTGATCCTGCGTCAAGCCCAGGAAAAAGGCCTGAAAGCCAAGTTCATGGGGCCGGAAGGCGTGGGTAACGACTCGATCACCCAGATCGCCAAGGACGCGGCCGAAGGCCTGTTGGTGACCCTGCCGAAATCCTTCGACCAGGATCCGGCCAACGTGGCCCTGGCCGATGCATTCAAGGCCAAGAAAGAAGACCCGAGCGGCCCGTTCGTGTTCCCGTCCTACTCGGCCGTTGAAGTGATTGCCGAAGGTATCAAGGCTGCCAAGTCCGAAGATACTGCCAAAGTGGCTGAAGCCATCCACAAAGGCACCTTCAAGACCCCGACCGGCGACCTGAGCTTCGACGACAAGGGCGACCTGAAGGACTTCAAGTTCGTGGTTTACACATGGCACGCCAACGGCCCAAAAACTGAAGCGTCGCCTCAGTAAGGCGCTGCCTGACTGACTGCCAATAAAGCCCACGGCGTGCCGTGGGCTTTGTTTTACGAATGTATTGGGCCGCGCTGGCGTGATCCGCCAGTCTCCCCACCTGAAAATCTCAAAACCGTCATCAGCGGTTCGCTGGCAAAACCCGGATTCGAAGTGGATAAAGATCCACGGGACCGGGCGGGAAAATGACTCCACCAGTGAAATGCGTATCAGGTTTTTAGGAGCGCTGTAATGCCTGACATCTATCACTTCTTCCAACAGCTGGTTAACGGCTTGAACGTTGGCAGCATGTATGCCCTGATTGCCATCGGCTACACGATGGTCTACGGCATCATTGGAATGATCAACTTCGCCCACGGCGAGGTGTACATGATCGGTTCCTACGTGGCGTTCATCGCCATCGCCGGGCTGACCATGATGGGACTCGAAAGCGTCCCGCTGTTGATGACCGTGGCGTTCATCGCCAGCATCGTCGTCACCAGCTCCTACGGTTACAGCATCGAACGCATTGCCTACCGCCCGTTGCGCGGCAGCAACCGTCTGATCCCGCTGATTTCCGCGATCGGTATGTCGATCTTCCTGCAGAACACGGTTCTGCTGGCGCAAGACTCCAAGGACAAAGCAATCCCCAACCTGATTCCGGGCAATTTCGCCTTCGGCCCAGGTGGCGCACATGAAGTGCTGATTTCCTACATGCAAATCGTGGTGTTCGTGGTCACCCTGATCGCCATGCTCGGCCTCACGCTGTTCATCTCCCGCTCTCGCCTGGGCCGCGCCTGCCGCGCCTGCGCCGAAGACATCAAGATGGCCAACCTGCTGGGCATCAACACCAACAACATCATCGCCCTGACCTTCGTCATCGGTGCTGCGCTGGCGGCCGTCGCGGCCGTGCTGCTGAGCATGCAATACGGCGTGATCAACCCGAACGCCGGTTTCCTCGTCGGCCTCAAGGCCTTCACCGCCGCGGTACTGGGCGGGATCGGCAGCATCCCCGGCGCCATGCTCGGCGGGCTGGTGCTCGGGGTGGCGGAAGCCTTTGGCGCCGATATCTTCGGCGACCAGTACAAGGACGTCGTGGCTTTCGGCTTGTTGGTTCTGGTGCTGTTGTTCCGTCCGACCGGCATTCTGGGCCGTCCGGAGGTTGAGAAAGTATGACTAGGAATCTTAAACAGGCGCTGTTCAGCGCCTTGCTGGTCTGGGCCGTGGCCTATCCGGTACTGGGTCTGAAACTGACCATCGTCGGCACCAACCTGGAAGTGCACAACACCAGCCCGGCCATTCTGGCGACCATCGCCATCTGCTCGGTGCTGATGTTCCTGCGAGTGCTGTTCAACCAGCAGATCAGCAAGGCGTGGCGTTCCTCGCCGGGCATGCCGCTGATCCCGGCCAAGGCCAGCAACTTCCTGACCCTGCCGACCACCCAGCGCTACTTCATCATCGCGCTGATCATCGGTGCGCTGGTGTGGCCGTTCTTCGGCTCCCGTGGCGCGGTGGACATCGCGACGCTGATCCTGATCTACGTGATGCTCGGCCTGGGCCTGAACATCGTGGTCGGTCTGGCCGGTCTGCTCGACCTGGGTTACGTCGGCTTCTACGCCGTCGGTGCCTACAGCTACGCGCTGCTGTCGCACTACTACGGCCTGAGCTTCTGGATCTGCCTGCCGATTGCCGGCCTGATGGCCGCCACGTTCGGCTTTCTGCTCGGCTTCCCGGTGTTGCGTCTGCGCGGCGACTACCTGGCGATCGTGACCCTCGGTTTCGGGGAAATCATCCGCCTGTTCCTGCGTAACCTGACCGACATCACCGGCGGCCCGAACGGCATCAGCAACATCGAGAAACCGACGTTCTTCGGTCTGACCTTCGAACGCAAGGCTGCGGAAGGCCTGCAAACCTTCCACGAGTATTTCGGCCTGCAATACAACTCGATCAACAAGGTGATCTTCCTCTACCTGGTTGCCCTGCTGCTGGCGCTGGCTGCGCTGTTCATCATCAACCGCCTGCTGCGCATGCCGATCGGCCGTGCGTGGGAAGCGCTGCGTGAAGATGAAATCGCCTGCCGCGCACTGGGTCTCAACCCGACCGTGATCAAGCTGTCGGCGTTCACCCTGGGCGCGAGCTTCGCCGGTTTCGCCGGCAGCTTCTTCGCCGCCCGTCAGGGTCTGGTGACGCCGGAATCGTTCACCTTCATCGAGTCGGCGATCATCCTCGCCATCGTGGTACTGGGTGGCATGGGCTCGCAGCTGGGCGTGATTCTCGCGGCCGTGGTAATGATCCTGCTGCCGGAAATGATGCGTGAGTTCAGTGAGTACCGCATGTTGATGTTCGGTGCCCTGATGGTGCTGATGATGATCTGGCGACCTCAAGGTCTGCTGCCCATGCAACGTCCTCACATGGAGCTGCGCAAATGAGCCGCGAGATCCTGAAAGTCGAAAATCTGAGCATGCGCTTCGGCGGCCTGCTGGCGGTCAACGGCGTGGCCCTGACCGTGAAGGAAAAACAGGTGGTGGCACTGATCGGGCCGAACGGCGCGGGCAAGACCACCGTCTTCAACTGCCTGACCGGTTTCTACCAGCCATCGGGTGGCAGCATCTTGCTGGACGGCGAGCCGATCCAAGGCCTGCCGGGCCACAAGATCGCCCTCAAGGGCGTGGTGCGCACCTTCCAGAACGTGCGGTTGTTCAAGGACATGACGGCGATCGAGAACCTGTTGATCGCCCAGCACCGTCACCTGAACACCAACTTCCTGTCCGGCCTGTTCAAGACCCCGGCGTTTCGCAAGAGCGAGCGCGAGGCCATGGAGTTCGCCGAGTACTGGCTGGAAAAGGTCAACCTCAAAGAGTTCGCCAACCGTCCTGCCGGCACGCTGGCCTACGGTCAGCAGCGTCGTCTGGAAATCGCCCGCTGCATGATGACCCGTCCGCGGATCCTCATGCTCGACGAACCGGCCGCCGGCCTGAACCCGAAGGAAACCGAAGACCTCAAGGCGCTGATCAGCGTGCTGCGTGAAGAGCACAACGTGACCGTGCTGCTGATCGAACACGACATGAAACTGGTCATGAGCATTTCCGACCACATCGTCGTGATCAACCAGGGCACGCCCCTGGCCGACGGCACGCCGGAGCAGATCCGCGACAATCCTGAAGTGATCAAAGCCTACCTGGGGGAAGCGTAAATGCTGCAGTTCGAAAACGTTTCCACCTTCTACGGCAAGATCCAGGCCCTGCACAGCGTCAACGTCGAAGTCCGCCAGGGCGAGATCGTGACCCTGATCGGCGCCAACGGTGCCGGCAAGTCCACCCTGCTGATGACGCTGTGCGGTTCGCCGCAGGCGCACAGCGGCAGCATCCGCTACATGGGTGAGGAACTGGTCGGCCAGGACTCGTCGCAGATCATGCGCAAGAGCATCGCCGTGGTGCCGGAAGGTCGTCGGGTGTTTGCCCGCCTGACCGTCGAGGAAAACCTGTCCATGGGCGGGTTCTTCACCGACAAGGGCGACTATCAGGAACAGATGGACAAGGTGCTCGGCCTTTTCCCACGTCTGAAAGAACGCTTCAACCAGCGCGGCGGCACCATGTCCGGCGGCGAACAGCAAATGCTCGCCATCGGCCGGGCGCTGATGAGCAAGCCGAAACTGCTGCTGCTCGACGAGCCGTCGCTGGGCCTGGCACCGATCATCATCCAGCAGATCTTCGACATCATCGAACAGCTGCGCAAGGACGGTGTGACGGTGTTCCTGGTCGAACAGAACGCCAACCAGGCGCTGAAAATCGCCGACCGTGCGTACGTTCTGGAGAATGGCCGGGTGGTGATGCAAGGCACCGGCGAAGCACTGCTGACCGACCCGAAAGTGCGCGAGGCGTACCTCGGCGGTTGATGGATCGCTTGAAACAGAAAACGGCCTTCGGGCCGTTTTTTTTGCTGTCCCACGCACGCCTCAAACGCTCGAATGCTTCTCTGCATAGTCGATCGCCTGTTGAACCGTGGTAATTTTCTCGGCCTCTTCGTCCGGGATTTCCATCTCGAATTCTTCTTCCAGTGCCATAACCAATTCAACGGTGTCCAGGGAGTCCGCCCCAAGGTCTTCGACAAACTTGTTTTGGGGAGCGATGTCCTCGAGCTTCACGCCTAAATTCTCGGCCACAATCTTTTTGACTCTTTGCTCGATACTTTCCATCTTCAATACCTCACGCATTGATGATTCAAAGCTGTCAACACGACCGAATGAAACTCAGCGTTTGAGCTTCGCGCCCAGCGTCTCATTGGGAGAGATAACACCCAGCGCCTGCATCAGGTCGCTGACGGCGTGGAGCATTCCCATGTCTTCGAGTGTTGCCTTCCGGTTCAAGATCCGGCGCAGGCACGAATAGATCTTCAGCTCCCCAAACGCCGCATCGTCATACCTCACTCTTTCATCAAGAAGGGTGTTCGCCTTTTCATCGATTTTCGACTGAACGAATTTGATCAATTCAACCCTGGTCATAACGTGTTCCTCGCAAACGACTTGGCCTGCTTTGAATCTACTCAACTGATTGCCTGCCGCCCACTGTCAGAAATGACAGGGACGGATAACCGTTCGCGATCAGCCTCGAATACTTATTCCAAATGTCTTTGTTTTTTTTTGCCGTCGGCTGTAACGCATCGCACAGTCGTTTCTCTAGTGGGGCAAGCAAGCGCAATCGCTTGTTCAAACCCAAGTTCAAACCGGAGAAACATCATGACTGCTACCTCCCGCACCCTGTCCGCCACCGCCCTGGTTCTGGCCCTCGGTTCTGCTCTGAGCATCGCTGCCGTCTCCACCGCCCACGCTGCTGACGACAACATGGAAAAATGCTTCGGCGTGGCCATGAAAGGCAAGAACGATTGCGCCGCAGGCGCGGGCACCACCTGTGCCGGCACCGCGAAAATGGATCATCAGGCCAACGCCTGGAAACTGGTTCCGAAAGGCACCTGCACCACCACCGAAAGCAAAACCTCGCCGACCGGTTTCGGTCAGCTCGAAGCGTTCAAAGCCAAGTCCTGATCCGGGAGCCTCCCGAGTGTCGATCATGATCACATCCTGCGACCATGCCTTGCGCCGCACTCGGGCAGCCCTTTGCGGGCTCCCGTCCCGTGCCGGGCTGGGACTCAAGAGCGAGCACTTCAGGGAAGTGCTCGATTCACGACCGGACATCGGTTTCTTTGAAGTCCACGCCGAAAACTACATGGTGGCCGGCGGCCCGTTTCATCACTTTCTGGGTTTGATTCGCGAGGCGTATCCGCTGTCGCTGCACGGCGTCGGGCTGTCCATCGGTGCCGAGGGCCCGCTGGATGTTCAGCACCTCAAACGTCTGGCGGCGCTGATCGAGCGCTATCAACCCCACTCCTTTTCCGAACACCTGGCCTGGTCGAGCCACGGCCCGGTGTTCCTCAATGATTTGCTGCCTCTGGCGTACGACACGCCGACGCTGAACCGCGTCTGCGACCACATCGACCAGGTGCAGAACACCCTCAAGCGTCCGATGCTGCTGGAGAACCCGGCAACCTATCTGGCGTTCCAGCGCTCGACCATCGACGAAGCGGATTTCATCCGTGAAGTCATCCGGCGCACTGGCTGCGGTCTGTTGCTGGACGTGAACAATATCTACGTCTCGTGCATCAACCATCAGCGCGATCCCCAGGCTTACCTCGACGCACTGCCGCTGCACGCGGTGGGCGAGATTCATCTGGCGGGTTTTGCTGAAGATTCCGACAGCCTCGGTGATCGTCTGTTGATCGACGATCACGGCGCGCCAATCGATCAAGCGGTCTGGTCGCTGTACCGGCAAGCGCTGGAACGCATCGGCCCGGTGGCGACATTGATCGAACGGGACAATCAGGTGCCGGCCTTCAGCGTGCTGTTGGCAGAAGCGCAACAAGCCGATGAACTGTTGCTGTGCGCGGGAGGTCGGCCATGAGCACGCAAGCCGCGTTCAGCGCCGCATTGCTCGATATCGACCGGCCCTGCCCCGACGGTTTGTGCAGCGCCAACGGCGCCGATCCGGCCAGCCGTTTCGCGGTGTACCGCAACAACGTGCAGGGTTCGTTGATCAACGCTTTAGCCGACAGCTATCCCGTGGTGATGCAGTTGGTGGGTGACGAATTCTTCCGGGCCATGGCCGGAGTTTTCGTGCAAAGCCATCCGCCACTCAGTCCGTTGATGAGCGACTACGGCCGTGAGCTGGCGGACTTCATCAGCGGATTCGAACCTGTCGCGAGCGTTCCCTATCTGGCCGACGTCGCGAGGCTGGAACGCTTGCGCACGCAGGCCTACCACGCTGCCGATGCGTTGCCTCTGAGTCAGGAGCGGATCGCTGCCGTATTCGCAGATGCCGATGCGCTGAACGAACTGCACATCGGTCTGCATCCTTCGCTGTATCTGCTCGATTCAAACTTCCCCGTGGTGGACATCTGGGCCGCGCATCAGCACGACGCCACGCTGGCCGGAGTCGATCTTCATCACGCTCAACACGCGTTGATCCTGCGCAATGGGCTGGAGGTCGAGGTGTTCGCCGTGGAGCGCGGCGCCAGCCAGTTCATTCGCCAGCTCAAGGCCGGTCTGTCACTGACCCGGGCGCTGGAATCCGCCGAGGCCTTTGACCTCAGTCAGACCCTCGCCCTGCTCATCAGCCGCCAAGTCATCATCAATTTCCACCCGAAGGTGTCGTCATGAACAGTTTCGTTACTCGCGCCATCGCGCTGCTGGAAAAAACCCCTCACAGCCTGATCGCCTTCATCGCGCGTTTTTCCATCGCAGCCGTATTCTGGAAGTCCGGGCAGACCAAGGTCGAAGGGCTGGCCGTCGACCTGATCGATGGCACCTTCGAGTTCGGCTGGCCGCGTCTGGCCGACTCGACGATTCCGCTCTTCAAGAGCGAATACCAAGTACCGCTGCTGTCACCGGAAATCGCTGCGCATCTGGCGGCGTTTGCCGAGCATTTCTTCCCGATTCTGATCCTGATCGGCTTCGCCACACGTTTTTCGGCGCTGGCATTGCTGGGCATGACCCTGACCATTCAACTGTTCGTGTATCCGGATGCCTACCCGACCCACGGCACCTGGATGGCGGTGTTGCTGTACCTGATGGCGACCGGACCGGGCAAAGTGTCGATCGATCACCTGATCGCCCGGCACTACAACCGGTCCAGCGCTTCGCCGCTGAGTTTGAACCAGCCGATCAAATAATCCGCCAGTACCTGAGTGCGTTTCGGTAGCCCGCCCTGATACGGGTGCACCAGGTACATCGGCATGCGTCGGGTCTGAAAATCGCGAAGGAGCCAGCGCAATCGGCCATCAGCCAATTCCGCCTGCAGCAGATAGGACGGCAGGCGAGCGATCCCGGCGCCGGCCAGTGCGGCTTTCTTCAACAGGTTGTAGTGATTGCTGGCGAACGGCCCCGACACCCTTACCCGCAGCAGTTCGTGCTGCTGGTGATAGAGCCACTCCTCGCGACCGCTGTAATGACTGTTGAGCAGGCAGCGATGTTCGGCCAGTGCCTGCGGCGTCAGCGGTTCGCCAAAACGTTGCAGATACACAGGGCTGGCGCAGGTCATTTCCTGCCAGGCCAGCAGCGGTCTGGCCACCAGTCGCTCGTCATTGGCGACCTCGGTGCGGATCGCCAGATCGAAGCCGTCGCGGGACAGGTCGCGGTAGCTGTTGTTCAGCTCCAGTTCGATCTGCACTTCGGGGTATTTCCGGGAAAAATCCAGCAGCAGTCCGTCGAAGAAGGTTTCCCCCAGCGACACCGGAACCGTCATACGCACGGGACCTGCCATGTCGTCCTTCAATCGCGCCAATGCCTGACGCGCTTTTTCGACCTGGACGACAAGCGCCTGAGCCTGCGGTAACAGCGCCGCACCGGCCGCCGTCAGGCTCAGCCGGCGCGTGGTGCGTTGCAGCAACACCACAGAAAACCGCGCCTCCAGCTGACTGATGCGCTTGGACAACTGTCCCTTGCTGCACCCCAGTTGCTGCGCCGCCAAGGTAAAACTGCCGGCCTCGATCAACACCGCGAACGCCGCCAGATCATCCATCTCGCTCATGGATTGTTTCCATTTGAAAACCAAAGGTTGCCCATTAGCGCGCTTATCAGCGGAAAAAACCACTCTAGACTGCAACCTCGTTCAATCACTTGAGGCAATCACGATGAAAATTCTGTTGATCGGCGCCGGCGGCACCATCGGTTCGGCGGTGGACAAAGAGCTGTCGCAGCGTCATGAAGTCATTCGTATCGGTCGCAGCAGCGGCGATTTCCAGGTGGATATCAGCGACAGCGCATCGATCCGCAAGCTGTTCGAACAGACCGGCAAGTTCGACGCCCTGGTCTGCGCCGCCGGCAACGTCACCTTCGCCCCGCTGGGTGACATGACCGAAGACAGCTTCGCCCTTGGGCTGAAAGACAAGTTGATGGGCCAGGTCAATCTACTGCTGATCGGCCGTGAATTCGCCAACGACGGCGCCTCGTTCACCTTCACCTCCGGCGTGCTCAGCCACGACCCGATCCGCAGCGGTGCCTCGGCTGCACTGGTCAACGGCGCACTCGACAGCTTCGTGCGTGCCGCCGCCATCGAACTGCCACGCGGTCTGCGCGTGAATTCGATCAGCCCGACCGTGCTGGTGGAGGCCATGGGCAGCTACGCCCCGTACTTTCGTGGCTACAAGCCGGTTCCTGCGGCGGATGTGGCATTGGCCTACGCCAAGAGTGTCGAAGGCTTGCAGACAGGTCAGACGTTTCACGTGGGCTAAACCCTTGTGATGAACGGTCAGCCTGCGTAACGTGGCGGCACTTGTCTGGAGAGCCAAAGATGCGTGTTGCCCGTTCCCTGATCGTTGTTGCCCTGCTCCCGTTGTTTGCCGCGTGCCAGTTGTTCGATGGCGCGCGGGAAAGCGCCTCCCACGTCGGCCAGACGCGAATGCAGGGGCAACTGACCGCTGCCGACGGCAAACTGGTGTTCCAGGCCTGTGGCGAGCAGCGCCAGTACGTGGTCAACGATATCGGCGGCACCAGCGTCCTGCAGGAGGCCGCCACCCTTGCCGATGAGCAGGGCAAGCTGTTCGCCGACGTGCGCGGGAAGATCGCCGGCGACCGCCTCGACCTGACCCGGCTCTATCGTGTCGAACGCTCCGGCACAGCCTGCGACGATCCCAACTTCAAGCAGTTGATCCTGCGCGCCGCCGGCCATGGCCCGGAATGGAACGTCAAGGTCAGCGGCAAGGGCCTGGTCATCGACCGCGAAGGCCAGCCGCCGCTCGCCGTCCCCTACGTCGAAGAACAACTGGGCGATGGCCGCTTCAACCTCAGCAGCGAAGCCAACAACCAGCGCATCGAGCTGTGGGTGGCGCCGCAGCGCTGCGTCGACAGCAGCACCGGCAGCGTGCAGCACATGAGCGCCGAGTTGCGCATCGACGGCCAGGTGCAGCGTGGTTGTGGGTATTTCGGCGGTTCGCGTAACGACTGATCGTTTTACCCTCACGGGATCCGGCCGATGCGGCTTATAATCGCCGCCTTCAAACGCCCTGGCGCAGTTGTGCGCCCCGCGAACCGGATCCTGTCATGTTACGAATCACCGAACTCAAGCTGCCGATCGACCATCCCGACGAAGACCTGCGCGCTGCCATCGTGCAACGCCTGGGCATTGCCAGCGATGACCTGCTCGATTTCACCTTGTTCAAGCGCAGCTACGATGCGCGCAAAAAGTCCTCCGAGCTGTGCTTCATCTACACCATTGACCTCGAAGTGCGCGACGAGGCCAAGGTGCTGGGCAAGTTCACCGACGACCGTAACGTCAACGTGGCGCCGGATGTCAGCTACAAATTCGTCGGCCAGGCGCCGAGCGACCTGAGCCAGCGCCCGATCGTGGTCGGTTTCGGCCCGTGCGGTATCTTTGCCGGCCTGTTGCTGGCGCAGATGGGCTTCAAGCCGATCATCCTCGAACGCGGCACCGAAGTGCGCCAGCGCACCAAGGACACCTGGGGCCTGTGGCGCAAAAGCGTGCTCAACCCCGAGTCCAACGTGCAGTTCGGTGAAGGCGGCGCGGGCACGTTCTCTGACGGCAAGCTGTACAGCCAGATCAAGGATCCGAAGTTCCTCGGCCGTAAAGTCCTGCACGAGTTCGTCAAGGCCGGTGCGCCGGAAGAAATCCTTTACGTCAGCAAGCCGCATATCGGCACGTTCCGTCTGACCGGCATGGTCGAGACCATGCGTGAAGAGATCCGCGCTCTGGGCGGTGAAGTACGCTTCCAGGAGCGCGTCACCGACGTGCTGATCGAAGACGGTCAACTGGTCGGCGTCGAGCTGGCCAGCGGCGAAATCCTGCACTCCAGACACGTGATCCTGGCGCTGGGCCACAGTGCCCGCGATACGTTCCGCATGCTCCACAGCCGTGGCGTGTTCATGGAAGCCAAGCCGTTCTCGGTGGGTTTCCGCATCGAGCACCCGCAATCGCTGATCGACCGCGCACGCCTTGGCAAATACGCCGGCCACCCCAAATTGGGCGCCGCCGACTACAAGCTGGTGCACCACGCCAGGAACGGCCGTTCGGTCTACAGCTTCTGCATGTGCCCGGGCGGTACCGTGGTGGCGGCGACCTCCGAGCCGAACCGCGTGGTCACCAACGGCATGAGCCAGTACTCGCGTAACGAACGCAACGCCAACTCCGGCATCGTCGTTGGCATCACTCCGGAAGTCGACTATCCGGGCGGCCCGTTGGCGGGGATCGAGTTGCAAGAGCGTCTGGAATCCCACGCCTTCATCCTCGGCGGCAGCGACTACAAGGCGCCGGCGCAACTGGTCGGCGACTTCATCAATGGCACGCCGTCGACCGAGCTGGGTGAAGTCGAACCCTCGTACAAACCGGGCGTGGCACTGGGCGATCTGGCCCTGGCCCTGCCGGATTTCGCCATCGAAGCGATTCGCGAAGCACTGCCGGCGTTCGAGAAGCAAATTCGCGGTTATTCGCTGCATGATGCAGTGCTGACCGGGATCGAGACCCGCACCTCGTCGCCGCTGCGCATCACGCGTAACGAGGCGCTGCAGAGCATGAACGTCAAAGGTCTGTTCCCGGCCGGTGAAGGCGCGGGGTATGCGGGCGGGATTCTGTCGGCGGGTGTTGACGGGATTCGTATCGCGGAAGCCGTGGCGCGTGACATTCTCGGTCTGAAAGACTGATCTGCACGACCTGAAACACTGTAAAAGACTGAGGGAGCGAATTCGCTCCCTCAGTCGTTTTCGGCGTCAGATATTGGCGCGCAGAACCGAGGCCGGCAGCGCCTCACCCTGCTCGGCACTCGCGGCCACGGCCGTCATCAATCCATCCAGCTCATAGCCCTGCGCCTTGAGCCACGCCTGATCGTAATAAGTGTCCGCGTAACGCTCGCCGCCATCGCACAGAATCGCCACGATCGAGCCCGACTCCCCCGCGGCTTTCATCTGCTGCGCCGCCATCAGCGCGCCGATCAGGTTAGTCCCGCTCGACCCGCCCACATGCCGCCCCAACCGCTGCGCCAGGTAATGCATGGCCGCCAGCGACAACGCATCCGGCACCTTGACCATCGCATCGATCACCTTGGGCAGGAACGACGCTTCCACCCGTGGCCGGCCGATGCCTTCGATGCGCGAACCGTGGTCCAGACGCAGGCTGGCGTCGCCGGTCTGGTAGTAGTCGAAGAACACCGAACGTTCGGCATCGGCGCACAGCACGCGGGTGCAGTGCTGGCGATAACGCACGTAACGACCGAGAGTCGCGGTGGTGCCGCCGGTGCCGGGGCTGGAAATCAGCCAGGCCGGGCATGGGTGCTGCTCGTAACGCATCTGCTGAAAGATCGACTCGGCGATGTTGTTGTTCGCCCGCCAGTCGGTGGCGCGTTCGGCATAGGTGAACTGGTCGATGAAGTGACCGTCGTGTTCCCGGGCCAGGCGTTCGGATTCGGCGTAGATCTGCGTGGGATCGTCCACCAGATGACTCTGGCCACCGTAAAACGCAATCTGTGCAATCTTTTCCCTGGAGGTGGTCGCCGGCATCACCGCAATGAACGGCAGGCCGAGCATCCGCGCGAAATACGCTTCGGAAATCGCCGTCGAACCGCTGGACGCCTCGATCACCGGTGCGCCGGGTTTGAGCCAGCCATTACACAAGGCGTAGAGAAACAGCGAACGGGCCAGCCGATGTTTGAGGCTGCCGGTCGGGTGGCTGGATTCATCCTTGAAATACAACTCGATGCCCGGAAAACCCGGCAGCGGCAAGGGGATCAGGTGGGTGTCGGCGCTGCGCTGGAAGTCCGCTTCGATGATCCGGATGGCTTCGCGGGCCCACTGTCGGTTGTCGCTCATGACTGTTTGTTCTCGTGAATCGGGCAGAAGTGCCTTCAAAGGCTCAGCCCCCAAGCTTAGGAAAAAACCTGCAGCACCAACAGATACAGCTGAGCTTCAATCCCTTGGGCAACTGCTAGGCTCTGCTGCATGTCGGCCTGGCGCTCTTGTAACCATATATAACAAAAAAGAATATAACTTTTGTTTTAACAACTAACGGTACGGGTTAGGGTGTCCCACCTTTTGACTTTATCGATGGAGAGCGACCTTGCCTCTGCGTAGCACTTTCACGCGTTTCTTTCAGTTGGAAGCTGCCAGCGGTCTGTTACTGATCGCCGCGGCCATTCTGGCTCTAATCATCAACAACTCGCCGCTGTCGTGGTTGTACAGCGGCCTGCTCGACACCCCTGTGGTGGCGCAGATCGGCGCGTTGAAGATCGCCAAACCCTTGCTGCTGTGGATCAACGACGGCCTGATGGCGCTGTTCTTCCTGCTGATCGGCCTGGAAGTGAAGCGCGAAGTCCTCGACGGCCAGTTGTCGAAACCGTCGCAGATTGTCCTGCCCGGTGCGGCGGCGATCGGCGGCATGCTGGTGCCGGCACTGATCTACTGGTTCCTCAACCGCGACAACCCGGCCGCCCTCGACGGCTGGGCGATTCCGACCGCCACCGACATTGCCTTCGCCCTCGGTGTCTTGGCCTTGCTCGGCAAGCGGGTGCCGGTGTCGCTGAAGCTGTTTCTGATGACCCTGGCGATCATCGACGACCTCGGTGCCATCGTGATCATCGCCATCTTCTACTCCGGCGAACTCTCGACCCTGTCGCTGGGCCTGGCGGCCGCGTGCATCGCAGCGCTGGTGGCGATGAACCGGCTCGGCGTGGTCAAGCTCGGGCCGTACATGATCATCGGTTTGATCCTCTGGGTCTGCGTACTCAAAAGCGGTGTCCACGCGACGCTGGCCGGCGTGACCCTGGCGTTCTGCATCCCGCTGCGCACGAAAAACGCCGAGCCTTCGCCGCTGTTGGCCCTCGAACACGCGCTGCACCCGTGGGTCGCCTACGGCATTCTGCCGCTGTTCGCCTTCGCCAACGCCGGCCTGTCGTTGACCGGCGTGACCGCCGAAAGCTTCACCCACCACGTCCCGATGGGCATCGCCGTCGGCCTGCTGCTGGGCAAGACCCTCGGCGTGTTCGGCCTGACCTGGCTCGCCGTAAAAATCGGCATCGCCGCCCTGCCCCAGGGCGCCAACTGGGGTCAGGTGCTGGGCGTGGCGATTCTCTGCGGGATCGGCTTCACCATGAGCCTGTTTGTCGGCTCCCTCGCCTTTGTGCCGGGCTCCAGCGAATACGCCGGGATGGACCGGATGGGCATTCTCACCGGCTCGGTGTTTGCGGCATTGATCGGTTATGCGGTGACATTGGCGGCAAGTAGAAAGAACACCGCGCTGCGATAGCTGTAGCGAACAATCCTCACGTCTTTAGAGACGCATCCTACAGCCACGATTTTCCTGCTTCGTTAACTTCGTGCAGCCCCTTTCGAGGGGTTGTCGATGCATGAACGAAAGGACAATCAGTGGCTGGTCAAAAGAACATTCCCCGGGTTCCCAACCCACCGGCAGGCGACGGGCATCACGTCTCCTACCGCTATATGACGGCTACCGAACTGGCCGGTCAGCAAGACCGACAAGACAAGTACGACGCCATGCTGGCGAGACAGGACGCCTTCGAACGCAGCCATGAGGTCGCGGCGAACAAGCCTGAGCCGGTGCGCGCCGGCTGCGTGTTCGCCAAGTCTTGCAAGCTGCCGGACGCGATCATCGATTACTCAAATCCGTCGGGGATGGTGCCGACTGACAGCCTGAAGGACTACGGCGAGCTGATTTTGCTCGGTGGCCGTCAGGTCGATGACAGCGGCGGGGTTGAGCTCAAGAAAATCAGCGGCACTGCCATTCCTGCGGGCCTGGGCAGTTTTGCCCTTGCCGGTGAAGCGTTCAAGGCATTGCCCGCGATGGCCTCTGCTGCTGTCGCGACCCCGCTGCTCGGTTTGGTGGCGATGTTCATGCCCTCGAACCTGGGCGACAGCGCGCTCTACACCGAAGACCAGTTGCTCGCCCTCAAACAGGCCCGAACCCGCGTGCGCTTGCGCGTTGAACAGCAGGCCGACGGGAGCCTCAAGGGTTACGGCTTCTATACCGGCAAGAATCGCGATTGGGAGATGGTTGATGTTGTGCAGTTCGCGGCACGCGGTAGCCGGTTTATTGCAGACCTTGGCGAAGGTGTTGAGCTGGTTTGGACGCCAGCTGTAGACGGGGCCGACATCCTCGGTATTCCGGCACTGGAGGCTGCTCCGCAGGCACCGCATATCTGGGTGTACCCACCGACGAAAGCGGCGGACGGGATTCTGGTGAACCCGGTTTATCCGCCGGAGTATCGGGATTTCATATTGGTTTTCCCGGCGGATTCTGGAGTTCGGCCGCTGTACATTGTTGTCAGCAAACCTGGAGACCATAAGTACTACGATGATCCCGAAACGCTTCCTGCGTTCCCCGACACTCAAAGGGTGAAGTCAAAGGCCTCAGTGCGAGGTGGTGGGAAAAGGAGAGCCCGCTGGCTTGATGGAAAAGGCCGGATATATGAATGGGACTCCAAAACCGGCGCTATAGAGCTGTACGACAAGCTGGGAATTCATTTGGGAGAATTCAATCATTTGACGGGAGAGCGAACAAAAAAAGCAAAGCCAGGCAGAACGACTCCCCGATAACTCACTAAAGAGAGAAAGATGCGCTATTTATCGATCACCGGATTTTTCCCGGATGAGAAACAGGATGACTCATTGCAATTCGAGCTCAAGGTAAAAGATTACGAACTGAGCCAAGCATTAGCGCAAATCACTGAATCCAAAACTCTTGAGGAAGTTGAACCAGGAGAGCTGGAGATGACTGAAAGTCAGGTCAGGCAGGCGTCAGAGCTTTTGAAAGTCGACTTTCCGAAAGGTCTGGAATATTTCATTGGCACTCGGGCGGGCTCGTAAACAACCAATAAAAAACCCCGACCAGTCACCTGATCGGGGTTTTCTTTTACCGCTTGTTTGCGCTTAGTGCGAAACGCGGCTGGTCCCGCCAACGGTGGAAATCCGTACCCGCTCACCCACGCGGAACACTTCATTCTCCTGCACTTGCTGCACATAGGCACGCATGCTGCCGTCGTCTTCACGCACGGTGATTTCAACACCCTGAGTGCGAGTCAGGCCTTCTTCAGTGGCCGAACCGATCAGGCCGCCGGCCACGGCACCGATAACGGCTGCCACAATGCTGCCTTTGCCGCCGCCGATGGCACTGCCGCCAACACCGCCAACCACTGCACCGGCAGCGCCGCCGATCGGGGTCTTGGTGCCTTCGATTTTCACCGGACGCAGGGATTCGATCGTGCCCATGCGAATCGTCTGCACGCGACGCGCTTCGTCACGGGAGTAGGAGTCACCGGTCAGGCTCGACTGGCAGCCGGTCAGCAACATCGCCATCGTGGAAAAGGAAGCAACCAGCAGAACAGACTTACGCATAGCATCAACTCCAAAGGACAGGTATTCATTAAACTCCGCAGCTTGACGCCTGTCACGGCGTCGCCCGGATAAAATTGCTTTCATTCAGGCCCGGTACAGGCGCCCGCGAACTCACCCAACAGTAGCGCCAAATTCCGTTTCCTGCGCCGTCGACCCAAGGATTTCCATGGATTACTTCATCATTGTCGTCACCACTGCCGCCGGTCTGTACTTCCACGGGTGGCTGTATGTACGGATCAAACGCTGGATGGATCGCGACCTTGCCTTGTCACTGGCGGGCAAGGATGAAGACAAACGTGCCTTCATGCTCGAACGGCTGAAGCAGGCTCATTCGCAAAAGATCAAGCGCCGGGACCTGCCGAAATGGCTCGAAGCCGCTGCGGCAGGCTATCCCGCTCGGTAGACTGCTTAAGGTGCCAGACGTTCAAGAATCCAGCCGGCGCCCTGCACACGGTAGTTGAGGCGATCGTGCAGACGGCTCGCGCGGCCCTGCCAGAACTCGATGCGCTCGGGGAG
This sequence comes from Pseudomonas sputi, assembly GCF_021603585.1. Taxonomy (GTDB): domain Bacteria; phylum Pseudomonadota; class Gammaproteobacteria; order Pseudomonadales; family Pseudomonadaceae; genus Aquipseudomonas; species Aquipseudomonas sputi. The sequence goes on from NZ_BQHI01000010.1 coordinate 169,772, forward strand.
CAAGCGGTAGCCGCCCCAGTGCTCCGGGCAGTGTGGCTGAGTGTCGGTGAAGCGCTGTTCGGTCGCCTTGAGCAAATCTTCCAGTTCACCCCGGCCGTTGATCACCCGGCTCTGCGGTGAAGCCCAGGCGCCGAGTCGGCTGCCCAGCGGTCGCACCTGATAGTACGCATCCGACTCTTCAGGCGTGACCTTCACCACCCGACCTTCGATGCGCACCTGGCGCTCAAGGGTCGGCCAGAAGAATGTCATGGCGGCAAACGGGTTCGCCGCCAGATGCTGGCCCTTGGCACTTTCGTAGTTGGTGAAGAAGGTGAAGCCCTGCTCGTCCAGGCCCTTGAGCAGCAGAATGCGGCAATGCGGACGGCCGTCCGCATCCACCGTGGCCAGGGTCATCGCGTTGGCTTCCACCGGCGCCTGTTCGGTTTTCACCGCTTCGGCGAACCACTGGTGAAACAACGCAAAGGGCTCGGCCGGGGCTTGCGCCTCGGTCAGGCCATCCCGGGTGTAATCACGACGCATATCTGCCAGAGACTGGGTCACGGCGCATTCCTTTTCGTTAGCGGATCACTTTTTGGTGGTATCGGTCGCAGCGACTTTCTTGTCGGTTGCAGCGGCTTTGGCGGGCGCGGTCTTTTTCGCCGGAGCTTTGGCCGGGGCCTTCTTCGCTGGAGCCTTGGCAGCGGCTTTCTTGGCCGGGGCCTTCTTGGTGGCCGGTACGGCAGCTTTCTTCGCAGCCGGCGCCGGGGTCACCGGTTTGGCAGCAGGCTTGACGTCCTGGGCCGCGACCAGGGTCACTGGCTTGGGTGCGGGCATGTTGTATTTGCTCAGCAGCGCGACCATGGTGTTCTGCGGGGTCACCAGCAGTTCGACACGGCGGTTCAGGGCACGGCCCTCAACGCTGTCGTTGGCTGCACGCGGTGCTTCGGACCCCATACCGCGCAGCATCAACCGATCACGTTGCAGACCGCTGAGACGGAAGATGGCCGCCACAGCCTGGGCGCGTTCCTGGCTCAACTTGACGTTGGCCGGAGCGGCACCGCTGGTATCGCTGTGACCGAGCACCAGAACGGCGGTTTTCGGATCGGCTTCGAGGATTTTCGCGACGCGGGTGAACGGACCGAGGGTCACCGGCAGCAACATGGCCGGACGATCCGGGTTGAACGAGCCTTCCACCGGCGCGGTCACGACCAGCACGTTTTCACGGCGCTCGAGTTGCAGGTTGCTGTCCTTGATCGCGGTGCGCAGGCGCGGTTCGTAGTCATCCAGCCACGCCTGAGTCACTTTCGGATCGGGCATCGGCACGACTTTGGCCGTGTCCTGCTCCTTGCCGCCGAACGGCCACCACCATTTGCCGCCCTTGGCGGCCTCGGCCTTGGCGACTTCGACCGGTTTGGCCTCGGTCTTGGCTTCAGCTTTTACTTCAGCCTTGTCAGCCGAGTCGTCCGAGCCAAACGGCCAGTACCAGGGACTGCTGCTCTCGGCCTTGGCCACAGGGGCCGCAGCGGCCGGTTTCAACGGAGCAGGCGCCGGAGCCGACTCCTTGGCTGCGACTTTGTCGGAAGAGCCGAACGGCCACCAGCTGCCGCCATCGGCGTCGGTCTTCGGAGTCTGTGCACAACCGGTGATTGCGAAACACAGGGCCAGGGCGAGAGTTTGTTTGGACGACATTGGAAACCCACAAAAAGAAGTAGTGAACAATCAGAGGACTTTCGCCCGGATAAACAGACGCTTTGAAACAAAAAACGCCATGAGGTTCCGGCCCTGGAACCCTGGGCGAGGCTTTACAGACAAGTGGCAAGCACCCGCGCCAGCTTCTGCGCGCGCGGATCCATCAAGACGTACGGCCCAAGGGTATTTGTCACAAATCCGAAGGCCACATCATGCTCCGGATCAGCAAAACCGATGGAACCGCCTGCACCCGGATGGCCGAATGCACGCGGGCCGAGGCCGTAGGTGGCGTTCGGCACGTCGGGTTGATCGAGCATGCAACCAAGACCGAAACGGGTACGGGTCAGCAAGGTCTTGTCCTCGCCGAGGCTGTGTTCGCGGGTCAGCTCATCAAGCATTTCGCTTTCCAGCAGGCTGCCGTCGAGCAGACCGGCGTAGAACCCGGCCAGACTGCGCGCATTGCCGTGGCCGTTGGCCGCCGGTTGCTGCATGCGCCGCCATTCCGGTTTGTTGGTGCTGGTGAGCACCGACGGCGGATTGGTGAAGGCCCGGGTGGTCATGGCCGTCGGCTCGCGCATGGTCACTTGCAGCAGGCGCTGGGCGGCGGCATCGCCGGTGTTGCCCTTGCCACGGGCAATGTGCGCCACGCGATGGAATTCTTCGTCGGCCAGACCGACATGAAAATCCAGCCCCAGCGGCTTGGCGACCCGCGCCACAATGGATTCCCCCGGCCCACGACCGTCGGCGCGCCGCAGCAATTCGCCGATCAGCCAGCCGTAGGTGATCGCGGCGTAGCCGTGACCGGTGCCCGGCGTCCACCACGGAGCTTCGGCTGCAAGGGCATCGACCATGGTTTGCCAGTCATACAGCGCTTCAGGCGCCAGCAATTCGCGCAGGGCCGGCAGACCGGCCTGATGGCAAAGCAGTTGGCGCAGGGTGACGGACTCTTTACCCGCAGCGGCGAATTCCGGCCAGTAACGGGCGACCGGCGCATCAAGCTGCAATTTGCCTTCGGCCACCAGTTGCAGCGCGGTGACGGCGGTGAAGGTCTTGGTGCAGGAGAACAGGTTGGCAATGGTGTCGCTGTGCCAGGCTTCCGTGCCGTCCTTGTCGGCGGTGCCGGACCAGAGGTCAAGAACGGTTTCTCCGCCGACCCGGATGCACAACGCGGCGCCGCGCTCCTGAGGATCGTCGAACAGTGCGGCGAAGGCTTCGCGCACCGCTTCGAATTGAAGCTCGTAATGTCCCTGAATCTGCACCCGCAACTCCCCCGCGAAAACGCTCTACAAAGTGGCCCGCATTGTTCCAGCCCGTGAGGGTTTTGGGAACCGCTGCGGGCCGGGCGGTCTTCAGGTTTCGTATCGATCAGTGACCGTTGCCGGAATGCCCGCCGGAATGGCCTGCGCCCTGCCCCGGGCCTTTGCCGGCATCAGCCTTACGGCCGCCTTCGGCTTCGTGGCCGGTCTTGTCCGCTGCGGCAGCCGCCTTCTGCGCCTCTTTGCTCAACTGATCGACGGTCGCCAGGTTGCTCTTGCGCACGGCCTCGACAAAACCCTGGAATGGCAAATCGGTGACACCGACCAGGCCGAAGTGACCATTCTCGCCATCGAGCAGGCGCCCGGTCACCGGTTGATCCAGATACTGGAACCAATGCACGCCGACAATCGACGGTTCGCTCAGCGCCTGCCTGAGAAAGTTGGCGTAGGCCGGGCCGCGGTCTTCTTCCTTGCTCAACGGGGTCACGCCGCCCCAGAACGGGCCACGGTCGGTGGAGCCGAAGTTGAATTCGGTGATCAGCACCGGTTTGTCGAGACTGCGCAGCGCGGCGAAGTCATAACCGTCCTGCGGTTGCAGGGTGTACATGTTGAAGCTCAGCACGTCGCAATACTGGGCGCAGGACGCCACGGCTTCCGGGGTGCTGGTGGCGAAACGGCCACCGAGCAGCAACTGGTTCGGCGCATGCCATTTCAGCGAGTCGGAAATGGTCTTGAAGTAGGTGTCGGCGAAAACCTTCTGGAAGTGTTTGAAGTCAGCTTCGATTTGCGGATGCTCCGGATTCGGCAGCGGCGCCTCGAACCCAGGATCTTCCATCAATTCCCAGGCGGGCAGATCAATCCCCCAGGCCTTCGACAGCCCCGCCTGATTGCGGTACTTGTCGCGCAATTGCTTGAGAAACGCGCGTTTGGCCGGGACGTCGGTGGTCATTTTCAAGGTGCCGTAGGCCAGCGCGTAACGGGATTTCGGATCATCGCCGGGGCCGGCCCAGGCCAGTTCGTTGTCGGCGAAGTAGCCGATCAGCCATGGATCATCGCGATGATCGCGGGCAGCAATCGCCACGGCGCGTTCGGTGGCCATGGCGAAACGTGGATCGAACGGGTCAGGCATGCCGCCCCACCAGTCGGTACCGGTGCTGATGCTGGTGTAATCGCCGACGATCGACAGCGGCAAGGTGTACGGCAGGCGCTCGGCGTCACCGAGGACGGGGGCGCTCCAGTTACCGACGGTGTTGAAACCCCAGGCTTGCAGACGATCAAGCGTGTGAGTGGCCCACTTTTGTTCGTCGACGGTGTTTTTGCACGGTGTCGCAGCGCTTTGGTCGCTGGTGGCTGCCGACTCGGCGACCCCGGCTTTCGGCTGTTCGGAGGCGGCTACCGGTGCACGGGCGTTGGTTGCCGCCTCTTCTGCGGCGCCAGCCTTGGCGGCTTCGGCGACACCGGCCTTGTTGCCGCTGTCCGGGGTGCATGGCTCGCCATACAGGCGCTGAAGGTTGGCGCCATAGAAGTCGTACCAACGCCCGTAGTTGAAGCCACGGCCCTGATCCGCGCCGTTGCCGCCACGGTTGTCACCCTCGCCAAAATGGCTGGCCAGCGGCTCTTCCGGTTTTGGCAGGGATTCGAACATCCATTCACGGCCGGCCACGTAGGTCTGGTTGACCTCGGGGCTGACGGTGTTCACGCCCAGGGAATAGAACGGATGGCCCTCGGGCGTCACCAGATACCAGCGGCCGTCACGCTTTTCGGTACGGAAGAAACCACTGGCCTTGAACGCCGGGCCTTTGCTCCAGCCACCGAACTTGTCCAGCGAGGACTTTTCGCGCTCGGCCAGCCAGGTGTTCAGTTGTTGCTGTTCTTTGGCGGCGGCGGATTTCAGTTGTTCGTCATTGGCGACTTTCTCCGGCCACTTGCCGCGGGTCGACTGGCCATAGGCATCCACCAGATGGCCATAGGCGGATTTGATCAATTCGCCCTCGTCCTGCACGCCAAAACGCTCGAGCAACAGACTTTGCGCGGCTTTCGGTTGATCCATCGACAGGCTGACCGATACCACCTGGCTGCGATCCAGCTCACCGCTGCTGCTCGCCAGCAGGACGCGCTGCCCGTCGATCGTCATCGGCATCACCGGCCCGGCCTTCATGCCCTGACTCAGTGGCGAAGTCGGGGTCAACGGCACCAGTAGGGTCTGCGCCGGACCGGCCGGCAGATCAACGCGACTGACCAGGGTCTTGCCATCGTTGCTCTGGATTTGCACGTAGACGGTCACCGCCCAGTTCATCGCGCTCTGGATGCGCAGGCTCATCATGCCGGACTGCGACCAGTCCCAGGCGCCAGTCTGCGGGGACAGACGCAAAGTCGGGCGGGCCGTCGGGTTGAACGTCACCCGGCGCAGCACTTCACCCTCGGGGGTCTGCTCGGCGTTGGCTTGTGGCAAATCGGCGTTTTCGGTCGCCACTTTCACCACATCGGCGGGGCGGACAAAGTTGAACAGGGTCTGCTGGCCGGCAGGTGCTGCGAATAAAGGTGCAGCGAAAACCAGGGCAAAAACGGCAGGCAACGAACGACGAATCATGAGAACGGAATTCTCCCTAACGACCCGCAAGGGCCAATGGAAAAGCAATGACAGAGAGATAGACAACGCGGCGGGCGAAACGGCCCACCGATGTCTCAGGATATTTCACGACGGAAAGGAGGCAACGCATTGAGGATCGCCTTGCCGTAGCGCTGGGTCACCAGCCGCCGATCCAGCAAGGTGATGGTGCCGCGGTCTTCTTCGGTGCGCAGTAGACGGCCGCACGCCTGGACCAGCTTCAGCGAGGCGTCGGGCACCGAGATTTCCATGAACGGATTGCCGCCCCGGGCTTCGATCCATTCCGACAGTGCGGCTTCGACCGGGTCGTCCGGCACCGAGAACGGGATCTTGGCGATCACTACGTGTTCGCAGTAGGCGCCGGGCAAGTCCACGCCCTCCGCGAAACTGGCGAGGCCGAACAGCACGCTGGAATCGCCGCCATCGACCCGCGCCTTGTGCTTGTTCAGGGTTTCCTGTTTCGACAGGTTGCCTTGAATGAACACTTGCTTGCGCCAGTCACGGTCGAGGCCGTCAAAAACGTCCTGCATCTGTTTGCGCGACGAGAACAGCACCAGACTGCCGCGCGAGCCTTCGACCAGTTCCGGCAGATCGCGGATGATCGCGGCGGTGTGGGCGGCGGCATCTCGCGGGTCGGCCTTCAGGTCCGGCACCCGCAACACACCGGCATCGGCGTGATGGAACGGGCTCGGCACCACGGCGGTGACGGCTTTTTTCGGCAAACCGGCGCGCATGCGGAAACGGTCGAACGTGCCGAGTGCAGTCAAGGTCGCCGAGGTCACCAGACAGCCGTAGGCCACGTTCCACAGGCTGCGGCGCAGGGTTTCGGCGGCGAGGATCGGGCTGGCGTTGACCTCGATGTCGAACAGCGAACCGCTTTCGGCCAGGGTCAGCCAGCGGGCCATCGGCGGGCTCTCTTCCGGGTCTTCGGCGGTGAACGCAGTCCACAATTCCCAGTTGCCGGAGGCACGGGACAACAGGCTGCCGAACAGCGGATACCACTCTTCGGCCTGATTGCTGGCGATGCCGATATTGACCTCGCCGTCCATGCCTTCCTTGAGCAAATCCGTCAGACGGGTGAACAGGTCGTTGAGGCGGGCGAAGCCTTTTTTCAGCTCGATGCCCATCTCACGCATGTGCTCGGGAATCACCCCGCCGATGAAGCGGTGACGCGGACGCTCGCGGCCTTCGACGTCTTCGCCGGGCTTGAAGTCGGCGATCTGTTCGCAGGCGGTGAACATGAACTGCTGCTGGGTCTTGATCTCCCGCGCCAGCTCCGGCACCTGCTCGATCAGTTTGCCGAGGTCACCCGGCAGCGGATGCTGGGCCAGCAGTTTGGTGAGGTTCTTGGCGGTGGTTTCCAGCCAGTCGGCGGTGGAACGCAGGCGCGTGTAATGGGCGAAGTGGCCGATGGCCTTGTCCGGCAGGTGGTGGCCTTCGTCGAACACATAAATGGTGTCGCGCGGATCCGGCAGAACCGCCCCGCCGCCCAGTGCCAGGTCGGCCAGCACCATGTCGTGGTTGGTGACGATCACATCGACCTTGCCCATGCCTTCGCGGGCCTTGTAGAAGGCGCACTGGCCGAAGTTCGGACAATGACGGTTGGTGCACTGGCTGTGATCGGTGGTCAGGCGCGCCCAGTCGGCGTCTTCCAGCGCGTTGGGCCAGCTGTCGCGGTCGCCGTCCCATTTATTGCCGGCGAGCTTCTCGATCATGCTGGTGAACAGCTTCTGGCTGGCCTCATCGACCTCGATCTTGAAACCTTCTTCTTCGAACAGCTGGGCCGTGGCAGTCTGCGCGTGGCCTTCCTGCAGCAGCATGTCGAGCTTGGACAGGCACATGTAGCGGCCACGGCCCTTGGCCAGGGCGAAGCTGAAGTTCAGCCCGCTGTTGCGCATCAGGTCGGGCAAATCCTTGTAGACGATCTGCTCTTGCAGGGCGACGGTGGCAGTGGCGATCACCAGGCGTTTGCCGGCGAGTTTCGCCGTCGGGATCGCGGCCAGGCTGTAGGCCACGGTCTTGCCGGTACCGGTGCCGGCTTCCACCGCGACGATCGCGGGGTCGCCACTGCGCCGGCCTTCTTCGTCGGTGTCGATATCCCCGAGGACCTTGGCGACTTCAGCGATCATCAGACGTTGGCCGTAACGCGGCTTGAGGCTCTTGGCCTCTAGAAAACGCGAGTAGGCGCCCTGGATCGTGGTTTTGAGTTCAGTGCTGATCATTGAGTGTCGGGCGCAAAAAACGCTGGATAAATTTTCAGTGGTTCGGATGGGGGGCTATCATACCCCGCGAATCAATCCTGCGCAGATCGGAGTACCCCAATGACACCTTTTAGCCTCGTTTACCCCATCCATGTACTGGCCGCGCTGGTGTGGGTCGGCGGTATGTTTTTCGCCTGGATGGTGCTGCGCCCTGCAGCGATGAAGGCCCTGGACGGTCCCGGGCGCCTGACGCTCTGGGTGGAAGTGTTTCAAGGTTTTTTTCGTTGGGTGTGGGGGGCGGTGATTCTGCTGCCGGTGACCGGAGTGGGCATGCTGCATCTGCAACACATCGCCTTCGACAACGCGCCGCGTTATGTGCAGGTGATGATGGGGTTGTATGTGGTGATGACCGCGCTGTTCATCCGGATTCAGGCATTGATGCTGCCCGAACTGCGCACGGCGGTGCAGGCCAAGGACTGGCCGGCCGGTGCGGCGGTGCTGGGGCGGATTCGCAAGGTGGTGGGGTTCAATCTGCTGGTCGGAGTGGTGCTGGTAGCCGTGGCGACTGCCCGCCCGTCGTTCTGACGAGCGCGTTTTACCTGATCGTTCCCACGCTCCGCGTGGGAACGATCAACATAGAGGGTGGGAGCAATCGATTACAGGCTCTGTACGGTGACAGACCCCGCGGCCCCCGCAGGCC
>NZ_BQHI01000011.1 GCF_021603585.1 Pseudomonas sputi
GAAGAACAGCGTCATGACGAAATCGAGGTAGCTGGTGATGTCGGTCATCATTTCCACGCCGGCCGGGGTGGCCGAGGCGAAGAACTTGAAGATCAGCGGGAACACGAAGAAGTAGGCGAACGCCATGCCGGTGTAGAACAGCAGGATGCTGGAGATCAGCAACGGCACCGCGATACGCTTCTCGTGCTTGTACAGGCCGGGTGCGATGAAGCCCCAGATCTGATGCAGGATCACCGGGATCGCCAGGAACAGCGAGACCATCATCGTCAGCTTCAGCGGCGTCAGGAACGGCGACGACACGTCGGTGGCGATCATCGTCGCGCCGGCCGGCAGGTATTCACGCAGCGGCGTCGAGACGAAGGTGTAGATCTGCTGGGTGAAGGCAAACAGCCCGGCGAAGATGATGAAGATCGCCGCCACGCAACGCAGCAGGCGGGTGCGCAACTCGGTGAGGTGCGAAACCAGCGGCATGTGCTGGTCGTTTTCGGGGAGATCGCTCATGGGGCTCGCGGCGGCTGAGTGGTGTCGTGAGGCGCTGGTGTGGTCGGCGCGGCGGTTTGGGCTACGTGTTCAACCGAGGCTGGCGCGACGACAGGCGCTGATTCGGTTGGCGCTACAGCAGGTGCCGCTGGCGTTGGAGCGGCAGGGCTGTGAATCGTCTGCTCACCCACATGCTCGACCGGCGTCGGCTCCTGCTGAACCGGCGTGAAAATCTTCCGCGCCTCCTGTTCCAGCGACAGGATGTGCTCGTTGTGCAGTTGCCGACGGATTTCGTCGGCACCGATTTCACGCTCAACTTCCTGTTTGATCGCGTTGAAGCTGCGCTTCAGCCGTCCGACCCACAGGCCGGCGGTGCGCGCAGCACCCGGCAGACGCTCGGGGCCCAGCACCAGCAGGGCAACGAGGCCGACGAGCAGCAGTTCAGAGAAGCTGATACCAAACATTCGTCAGTGCTCACACGTCTTTGCGGATCGGCTCTTCGACTTTCTGCGCCTGCACGTCGATGGTGTGCGGCGGGTTGGCCTGAGCGGTGGCTTGCGGCTGGACCGGTGGCACCGGTTGCGCAGGCGTGACGGTCGGATCGGCCGGTTTTTCGTCGTCGTTCATGGCTTTACGGAAGCCCTTGATCGATTCGCCAACGTCGGTGCCGAGGTTTTTCAGTTTCTTGGTACCGAACACCAGTACCACGACCACCAGGATGACGATCCAGTGTTTCCAGTCAAAAATGCCCATGTTGCTGTTCCTCTCTGATAGTTGTTCAGGTGGACGGACGCGAGGCTTTCTCGACGTGTCCGGACAGGCCGAAACGGCGATCCAGTTCATCCAGCACCGCCTGCGGATGCTGCCCCAGTTGGGCGAGCATGACCATGCTGTGAAACCACAGGTCGGCCGTCTCGTAGATCACGTCGCTGCAGTCGCCGCTGACGGCGGCGTCCTTGGCGGCAATGATCGTTTCGACCGACTCTTCGCCGACCTTTTCCAGAATCTTGTTCAGACCCTTGTGGTACAGGCTGGCGACATACGAGCTGTCGGCGGCTGCGCCTTTGCGCTCCTCAAGTACCTGAGCAAGGCGGGTCAGGGTGTCACTCATGTTTGTGTCCTGCGGAATAGATGGCGTGCGGGTCTTTCAGGACCGGGTCGACCGTTTTCCAGTCGCCGTTTTCGAAGACGCGGTAGAAGCAGCTTTGACGGCCGGTATGGCAAGCGATGTCGCCGATCTGTTCGACCATCAGGATGATGACGTCGGCGTCGCAGTCCAGCCGCATTTCATGCAGCGTCTGTACGTGGCCGGACTCTTCGCCCTTGCGCCACAGCTTGCCACGGGAACGTGACCAATAGATGGCACGGTTTTCCGCGGCAGTCAGCTCCAGGGCTTCGCGGTTCATCCAGGCCATCATCAATACGCGTCCGGTCTTGTGATCCTGGGCAATCGCCGGCACCAGGCCATCGGCGTCCCACTTGATCTCGTCCAGCCAGTTTTTCATCTTCGACTCCGACAGCGAACCCACACTTCAATAGTCGGGTTCAGGCGTTGAAACAGTGTGCCAGCCGTTCACGGAACTGGCTATCGGCGAACGACCAGATACAAGCCGACGGCCACCATGATCCCGGCGGGCCAATGCCCCAGTTCGTGCAACGGGCCACCGGCGGCGAGGATCGTACCGCCCGCCAGATGAGCGCTGCCGAGCAGGCGCAGGAACCAGTCGTCCTTGCGTTTTTTCCACGGTTGTGGCGGGTCGTTGGCGTGGGGTTGGGACATCCGTTCGAGCAGGTCGCGGGCCATGTTGGCCAGGTGCGGCAGCTGTTCGAACTGGCTCTGGACGTTGCCGAGCAAGGCTTTGGGGCTGACACGCTCGCGCATCCAGCGTTCGAGGAACGGCTGCGCGGTGTTCCACAGATCGAGGTCCGGGTACAGCTGACGGCCCAGGCCTTCGATGTTCAGCAGGGTCTTTTGCAGCAATACGAGTTGCGGCTGCACTTCCATGTTGAAGCGCCGCGCAGTCTGGAACAGGCGCATCAGCACCTGGCCAAATGAAATATCTTTTAATGGTTTTTCGAAGATCGGTTCGCACACGGTCCGGATCGCCGCTTCGAATTCGTTGAGCTTGGTTTCCGCCGGCACCCAGCCTGAATCGATGTGCAATTGCGCCACGCGGCGGTAGTCGCGTTTGAAGAAGGCGAACAGGTTGCGCGCCAGATAATCCTGGTCTTCCGGGGTCAGGCTGCCGACGATGCCGCAGTCGATCGCGATGTACTGCGGGCTCCACGGGTTGACGGTGCTGACGAAGATGTTGCCCGGGTGCATGTCGGCGTGGAAGAAACTGTCGCGGAACACCTGGGTGAAGAAAATCTCCACGCCGCGTTCGGCAAGCATCTTCATGTCGGTGCGCTGGTCGGCGAGGGTCGCCAGATCGGTCACCTGAATCCCGTAGATGCGCTCCATCACCAGCACTTTCGGCCGGCACCAGTCCCAATAGACTTGTGGCACATACAACAGCGGCGAGCCTTCGAAGTTGCGCTTCAACTGGCTGGCGTTGGCCGCCTCGCGCAACAGGTCGAGTTCGTCGTAGATGGTTTTTTCGTAGTCGCTGACCACGTCCACCGGGTGCAGCAGACGGGCGTCGGCGGAGACCTTTTCGGCGGCGCGGGCGAGGATGAACAACCACGCCAGATCCTGAGCGATCACCGGTTTCAGGCCCGGGCGGATCACCTTGACCACCACTTCTTCGCCGGTCTTCAGTTGCGCGGCGTGTACCTGCGCCACCGAGGCCGAGGCCAGCGGCTCGACGTCAAAACGGCTGAACACTTCGCTGATCTTCTTGCCCAGTTGCTCTTCGATCAGCTTGACCGACAGCTGCGAATCGAACGGCGGCACGCGATCCTGCAACCGCATCAGCTCATCGGCGATGTCTTCCGGCAGCAGGTCGCGGCGGGTCGAGAGGATCTGCCCGAACTTGATGAAAATCGGCCCCAGGTCCTGCAACGCCAGGCGCAGGCGTGCCCCACGGCTGAGCTCCAGCGGTTTGCGCGGGAACCAGCGCCACGGCAGGACGTAGCGCAGCGCCAGCAGGAACCACGGCAAAGGCAGATCGAACAGCAGGTCATCGAGGCGGTAGCGGATCACGACGCGCTGGATGCGCAACAGACGGCGGACGGCGAGCAGCTTCATGCGTTATCGCTTGGGTCGAGGGATCGGGAAAGGCGCTCGAAGCGCGCCTCGAGACGTTCCAGATCGAGTTTGATCCGGTCCAGTTCGCTGAAGCGGGCTTCGGCTTCGCGCTGCCCGACGAGGGTGCGCGACTCTTCGGCCAGGTATTCGGCGAGGTTCTGGTTGAGGCTGGCAAATCCTTGTTGATACCAGCGGGCGCGGCTGCGCAGGTGACCGCCGACCAGTTGCGTGGCGACAGGTCCCAGCCAGCGCGAGAGTTCGTACTCCCAGTCCAGCTCCAGGTCCTGCAGCACGCCCGCCAGCTCCAGCAGCACGCCGCTGTCGCCGTCGAGTTCGACTTCCGGTGCGTGCAGCACCGCCGTCTTGTCCTTGCTCAGGGCCAGTTTCATCAGACTCGAGGCCGGGGCGCGCAGGGTGCAGTCGACGCCGGTTTCCCAATGGGATGACAGCATCAGGCCTTCGTCGCTCGGCAGGATGAACAGTTGCAGCGCCGGGCTGCGGCAATCCACGGCAATCACTTTGCCGGTCAGGTGGGCCAGTCGCGGCAGCGCCGTGCTGTCGAGACGCACCATGCGGTTCAGGCCGAGTTCGACGCTGGCCAGCAGCCCGGTCAGCAGCATCAGGGCTTGATGCCGCGGTGCAGGGCGACGATGCCTGCGGTCATGTTGTGATAGGTCACGCGGTCGAAACCGGCGTCGACCATCATCGACTTCAGGGTTTCCTGATTCGGGTGCATGCGGATCGATTCGGCCAGGTAGCGATAGCTTTCCGAGTCGTTGGTGATCAGCTTGCCCATCAGCGGCATGAAGGCAAACGAGTAGGCGTCGTAGGCCTTGGACATCAGCGCATTGGTCGGTTTGGAGAATTCCAGCACCAGCAGGCGGCCGCCCGGCTTGAGCACGCGCAGCATCGAGCGCAGGGCGTCTTCTTTATGCGTCACGTTGCGCAGGCCGAAAGCGATGGTCACGCAGTCAAAGTGGTTGTCCGGGAACGGCAGCTTTTCAGCGTCGGCCTGGACGAACTCGACATTGCCGGACACGCCGACATCTAGCAGGCGGTCACGACCGACCTTGAGCATGGATTCGTTGATGTCGGCCAGCACCACCTGACCGGTCGGGCCGACCAGGTGCGAGAACTTCTTGGTCAGATCGCCCGTGCCGCCGGCGATGTCCAGCACGCGGTTGCCGGCGCGCACGCCCGACAGTTCGATCGCGAAACGCTTCCACAGACGGTGCATGCCGCCCGACAGAAGGTCGTTCATCAGGTCGTACTTGGCGGCCACGGAGTGGAACACCTCAGCGACTTTTTCCGCTTTCTGGCTTTCCGGAACGTTTTTGAAGCCGAAGTGAGTGGTGGGTTCGGCATCGCTGCCTTTGCGCTGATCAGTCATATCGCTGTCACCAAAAGAGAATGCGCGACATTCTAATCCCCAAGCCATGCTTTGTCTTGGAATGGCTAAAGGTAAGATGGGCAACCTTCGGGACGATTTGCCGCAGTGGCGGTCAAGATTCGTTGCAGGCATTCATAGCCCCATTCAAAAGCAGGAGTCATTCAATGGCCCATATCAGTGTTGAGCGTGCCCACAGCCTGGGCAAGGAAGCAGCCCGCGAGAAAGCCGACAAACTGGCGCAGAAACTCTCCGATCAATATGGCCTGGAGCCGCAGTGGTCGGGTGATGTCCTGAACCTCAAGCGGTCGGGCGTGAAGGGCGCGGTGCATGTGGCCGAGGATTCGATCCGGGTCGACGTGGAACTGGGCCTGATGATGTCGGCCATGAGCGGCATGATCAAAGCCGAGATCGAAAAGGCGCTGGACAAAGCGCTGGTCTGATCAGGACAAAACGGGGAGCTTCGGGCTCCCCGTTTTTTTCTCGTGCACCTGCCTTTTATGTCAGTTGTTAGGGTGCCGTTTCTAATTTTTCTCCCTACTTTGTGCCTGAGCCCGACACTCGTCAGGGCAGTTCCTCAAATCTTCTGCGCGTGAGGTGCACCATGGCCAAAGTCATTTTGAAGAAAAAAATCGACGCCTCGACTTCTGCTCTGAGCGACGTCAAGTCCTATGCCCGCAAGATCTGGCTGGCAGGCCTGGGTGCCTACACCAAGGTCGGTCAGGAGGGCAGCGAGTACTTTCAGGAGTTGATCAAGGCTGGTCAAACTGTTGAAAAGAAAGGCAAAAAAGCCGTCACCGAAAAACTCGAAGCGGCCAACGCCGAGATCGATGAAGCCAAGAGCGAAGTCAGCTCTTTCAAAGGGCGTGTCGAAGTTCAGCTCGACAAGGTCGAGAAGGCGTTCGACACACGTGTCGCCAGTGCCTTGAATCGTATCGGCATTCCGTCTAAACATGACGTTGAGACACTCTCTGCTAAGCTCGATGAGCTGACGGCATTGCTCGAACGCGTCGCGCGTAAATCTTAAGGAGAACGGGATGGCTGGTAAAAAGAACACCGATAAAGAAGGCAGCTCGTGGATCGGAAAAGTCGAAGACTATTCCCGCAAGATCTGGCTGGCTGGTTTAGGCGTGTACTCGAAGATCGACACTGACGGCAGCAAGCTCTTCGATACATTGGTCAAAGACGGCGAGAAAGCCGAGAAGCTCACCAAGGCTGCAGTAGGCAAGAAAGTCGATGCTGCCAAGGATTCTGCAAGCTCGGCAAAATCGCGCATCAGCGGCGTGAAAGATCGCGCGCTGGGCACCTGGGATCAACTGGAAGGGGCTTTCGACAAGCGCCTGAACAGTGCGATTTCGCGCCTGGGCGTACCGAGCCGCAATGAGGTGAAGGATCTGCACAAAAAGGTCGATACCCTGACCAAGCAGATCGAAAAACTCACCGGCCTGAAAGCTCAACCTGTCGCGGCGAAAACCGCAGCAGCCAAGCCTGCGGCCAAAACCGCTGCCAAGCCACTGGCTAAAGCCGCCGCCAAACCGGCCGCAAAACCAGCAGCCAAAACCGCTGCCGCCAAGCCTGCAGCGAAAGCCGCGGCCAAACCGGTTGCCGCCAAGGCTGCCGCCAAGCCAGCTGCAAAACCAGCCGCTAAAACTGCGGCCAAACCGGCCGCGAAAACCGCTGCCGCCAAACCCGCTGCCAAGCCTGCCACCAAACCGGCTGCGGCGAAAAAGCCTGCAGTGAAAAAACCGGCCGCGCCGAAAGCCGCTGCGCCGAAAGCTGCAGCACCAAAACCGGTGACCACACCGCAAGCATTGGCAAGCACGTCGAACTCCGCCTCGGCTCCAACCCCGGCGCCTGCTCCGACTGCTGCATCGACGCCGTCGACGCCAACCAGTCAGTCCTGATTTTTCAGGGCTCAAGAAAACGCCCGGCCTGTGAAGGTCGGGCGTTTTTGTTTGGGCGATTTAGAAGTCGTCTCTCTCCCCAAAGGAGAGGGCTTTTCCGTTACTCCTGATCCTCGAGGTACTGCAAAGCCATCCTCTCTGTCGCCACCTTCACCGGCGGCAACAGATGCGGCGCCACCAGCATCATGATCTGGTACACCACCAGCCGCACTTCCCCTTCACGATCAAGAATCCGCTGATAATCCAGCGAGAACAGCAACGTCATGGTGATCTGCTCCACCAGTTGCCCCAGTGCCTGGGTGTCGCTGACCAGTTGCCCCGACGCCTTCAGCCGAGCCAGCAATGAGGCCAGCGTACGCTTGAGTACATTGAGGAACTGGCGAATGCCCTTGGCCAGTTTCGGCAGGCGCCCGGCGAGGTTCGACAGGTCCTGGAACAGGAAACGATATTGCGCCAGCCGTTCGACGATCAGGTGCAGGAACAGCCAGTAATCCTCCGGCGCCAGTTCGACATCGGCGGGCGGGTCGAGCAGCGGGGCGAGGTCGTTCTGGAAACGCTCGAACAATCCGAGAATCAGCGGTTCCTTGCCGTGGAAGTGGTAGTAGAGGTTGCCGGGGCTGATCCCCATTTCATTGGCAACCTCCATCGTGGAGACGTTCGGCTCGCCCTTTTCATTGAACAACTGCAGGGCACATTCGAGGATCCGTTCGCTTGTTTTCATCCAGTCTTCTTAAAAGGGTTCGGGTCAGTCAGCGCACACGCACATAGGTACCGGGTGCCGCTTCCATCGGTGGATAATTGGCGTTGCCGAGGGTCATCTGGGTTTCGTGCAGGGTACCGGAGCGCTGCTGCACCCACTCCAGCCACTGCGGCCACCAGCTGCCGTCGACTTTCCTGGCGTCGTAGTACCAGGCGCGCGGATCACCGCTGAGCTTGCTGTTCTCGACGTAATGGGCTTTCGGGTTGCCCGGCGGGTTGAGAATGCTCTGCACGTGGCCGCTGTTGGACAGCACGAAGCGCCGCTCACCGCCCAGCAACAGCGTCGAGCGATACACCGCATCCCAGGGTGTGATGTGGTCGTTCATGCCGGCCACGCTGAAACTGTCGACCGTGACCTTCTGCAGGTCGATCGGCGTGCCGCACACTTCCAGGCCGCCCGGATGGGTCAACGGGTTGTGCTTGAAGAAGTCCAGAATGTCGCCGTGAAACGCGGCGGGCAGGCGGGTGCTGTCGTTGTTCCAGTAGAGGATGTCGAACGCCGGCGGCTCCTTGCCCAGCAGGTAGTTGTTGACGAAGTAACTCCAGATCAGGTCGTTGGGGCGCATCCAGGCAAACACCTTGGCCATGTCGCGGCCGTCCAGCACGCCTTTCTGATAGGAGCGCCGCTTGGCCGCTTCCAGGGTCTGTTCATCAGCAAACAGAGTGGCCGGGGTGTTCATTTCACTGTCGAGCAGGCTCACCAGATAGGTGGCGCTGGAGACCCGCCGCAACTGCCGCTTGGCTTGCAGATGCCCCTGCAGCGCGGCGATGGTCAGCCCGCCTGCGCAGGCGCCCATCAGGTTGACCTCGCGGGCGCCGGTGATCGCCCGGCAGATGTTCATCGCTTCTTCCACGGCTTCGACGTAGGTCGACAGGCCCCATTCGCGATGCCGTACATCCGGGTTGCGCCAGCTGATCATGAAGGTCTGCAAACCGTTTTTCAGGGCGAACTGGACGAAGCTGTTGCTCGGGCTGAGGTCGAAAATGTAGTACTTGTTGATTTGCGGCGGCACCACCAGCAGCGGTTTCGCATACTGTTTTTCGCTCATCGGCCGGTACTGGATCAGCTCGAGCATTTCGTTGCGAAACACCACTGACCCTGTGGTGGTGGCGACGGTCTTGCCGACTTCGAAAGCCTGTTTGGTCACCTGCCGGGGCAGACCGTCGTTGTGCAGCAGATCATCGACCAGATGGCTCAGACCGCGCACCAGACTGTGGCCGCCGGAGTTGAACAGTTCCTTGACCGCCAGCGGATTGAGCAGGGTGTTGGAGGGCGCCACGGCATCGTTGAGCAGGGTGAAGGCGAAGTGCGCGCGGGCGCGGTCGTCGTCGCTCATGCTGCTCTCGTCGATCCAGCTCTTGACCTGTTTCTGCCAGGCCAGATAAGCCTGAAGGCTGCGCCGATAGAACGGGTTCAGGCTCCACGCCGGATCGGCGAAACGGCTGTCCTGTGGATTGGTCGGATGCAGGGTTTCGCCGAGCAGCACGCGTCCGAGCGCGCCCCCCAGCTTCAAGGCGTGTTTTGCACTGTGGATCGGATTGCGCAGGCCGTGGGCCGCCACGCTGCGCAAGGTCGAGATCAGATCGCGGCCACGCAGACCGGTCATGGCACTCTGTGCATTGATGAACACGGCGGGGCTGGGCACGACGCCCGTCGCTGGTTTGTCACGCATGACTCAACACTCCTTCGTCTTCAGGCCAAAAACAAACACACCGAACCAGAACACCATAGACGCTGTTGCGGGTTGTTGCCTGCGCGGCGTCCTGCCACGCATGTTCAAAAAATACTGTGCAAGGAACTGTCCAGAAAACCGGGTCGGGACCGTTATCCGCCCAGCGGTGTCGGGTGCGGATGCATCACCGCACGCTGACGTTCCTCCTGGAGGAATTTCATGATGATCGGCGCCACCGCCTCGGCCCGGGTAATCAGGAACAGATGCCCGTCGTCGATGATGTGCAGCTGCGCGTTGGGGATTCGCCAGGCGAGCATGCGCATGTTGATCAGCGGAATCAGCGGATCGTCATCGCCGGCCAGCACCAGCGTCGGCTGGTGGATCTTGTGCAGCCAGTGAATGCTGGTCCAGCCCAGGCCCGCGAACAGTTGCCAGTAGTAGCCGAGTTTGCCCGCCGAACGCACCTTGGCCGCATGGCTGGCGGCGAGTGTCGGGTCGCGACGGAACGAGCCACCGTAGATCATCGGGGCGATGCGGATCACATGGGACGGCTGGATGTAGCGCCGTGGGCTGGCCATCATCCACAGCACTTTCGGCTTGCCCGGCACCATCACCGCACCGGCCGCGGTCGCCGCCAGCACCAGCTTCTTGCAGCGCTCGGGATAGTCGTAGGCGAACTGCTGCGCCAGCGCGCCACCCCACGACACGCCGATCACGTTGACCTGTCCGTAGTCGAGGTAATCGAGCATCCGCGCGGTGAGTTTCGCCAGCCCGGGGAAGCGATACGGTCGGCTCGGCGTCGAAGAACCACCGACACCGGGCACGTCGAAGGCGATCACTTCCAGGTCCGGATCCAGCGCCGCGACAAAAGGAAACACCAGCTCCAGGTTGGCGCCGATGCCGTTGAATATCAGCAAGGGCGTCAAGTGAGGCTTGCCGGGGCGGACCGCCGTGCGGATGGTCTGGCCATCGAGCTCGACAGTTCGAAAGATGAACGGGTGCGGCATGCTTCAAGGCCCTGTGGGTCGCAATCTCAGTGTTCACCTCACTCCCGAAAAGGGAGTGAGGTGTGTCGGTTACCGCTCGTGTACGTAAGTGCCTGGTGAAGCTTCACCTGCCGGATACGCCTTGTTGCCCAGTTTGGTTGGCGCCTTTTTCAGCTCGCCCGAACGCGCGGCCTGCCACGCCTGCCAGTACAGCCACCAGGAGTCGGCGTGCTTGGTCGAGTTTTCCTGCCAGTCATCGGCATTGGCGGTCATTTCGTCGCTGGTCATGTAGCGCGATTTCGGGTTGCCCGGCGGGTTCAGGATGCTCTGGATATGCCCGCTGCTGGACAGCACGAATTCCACCTTGCCACCGAACAGCTGCGCCGACTTGTAGCAGGACTTCCATGGCGTGATGTGGTCGTTGGTGCCGGCCAGCGAGAAGATGTCGGCGGTCACCTGCTTGAGGTCGATCGGCGTGCCGCACACTTCCAGTGCATTGGGGCGAATCAGTGGGTTGTTTTTGAACATCTCGATCAGGTCGCCGTGGAACGCGGCCGGCAGTCGAGTCGTATCGTTGTTCCAGAACAGGATGTCGAACACCGGCGGCTCGTTGCCGAGCAGGTAGTTGTTGACCCAGTAGTTCCAGATCAGATCGTTGGGGCGCATCCAGGCGAAGACCTTGGCCATGTCTTTGCCTTCGAGCACGCCGGCCTGATACGAATGGCGCTTGGCGGTCTCCAGGGTCTGCTCGTCGACGAAGAGCGCGACGTCGCTGTCCAGCGTTGTATCGAGCACGCTGACCAGCAGGGTCAGGGCGTTGACCTTGTTCTCGCCGATCGCCGCGTAGTGGCCGAGCAGGGCGGTGCAGGTGATGCCGCCGGAGCAGGCGCCGAGCATGTTGACGTCCTTGCTGCCGGTGATCGCGGTGACCACGTCGACCGCTTCCTTCAGGGCTTCGATGTAAGTCGAGAGGCCCCACTCGCGCTGTTCCTTGGTCGGGTTGCGCCAGCTGACGATGAAGGTCTGCACATTGTTGCGCAGGCAGAAACGCGCCAGGCTCTTGTCCGGGCTCAGGTCAAATACATAGAACTTGTTGATCTGCGGCGGCACCACCAGCAGCGGGCGCTCGTGCACCTGTTCGGTGATCGGCTTGTACTGGATCAGCTCCAGCACGTCGTTGCGAAACACCACCGCGCCCTCGGTCACGCCCAGGCTTTTGCCGACCTCGAACGCGCCCATGTTGACCTGGCTCGGCATGCCGCCGTTGTGCACCAGATCCTTGGCCAGGTGCGAGAGCCCGTCGAGCAGGCTCTTGCCGCCGGTCTCGAAGAAACGTTTGACCGCCGCCGGGTTGGCTGCCGTGTTGGTGGGCGCCATGGCCTCGGTCATCAGGTTGATCACGAAGTGGCCGCGTGCGATGTCCTTGGGCGAGAGGCTGCTGTCGTCGATCCAGGCATGGAGTTCCTTGCGCCACGCCAGGTAGGTTTGCAGATAACGTTTGTACAGCGGGTTCTGACTCCACGCCGGATCGACGAAGCGACGGTCATCGCCCGCCGGTTGCAGGTCGGATTTGCCGAACAGCACGTTCTTCAGTTCGAGGCCGAACTGGGTGACGTGTTTGACGCTATGGATCGGTTGTTTGATGGCCTGGGTCAGCACCATTCGAGCAGAGGCCAGCAGATCCTTTCCGCGAAGCCCAACGACAGGATTCAGCCCCAGGGTGTTCTCCGAGGCCTGGTACTTCAAATCATCGTTATTCTTGTTACTCATCTACGACGCTCCATTGTCCTGAGACGAGTACCCGGTTTTCTGCTGTGCAGTTCCACAGCCAATGCCAGGTACTACTGCTCGGGTGACCGTTGATTCTGCATAGCTGCTTTACAGTCGTAGAGCACTGCAGGGAACTTGCCAGTTCCATTGGTTACCCGAGATTGATTTTTTTCGCAAGCAGCCGATCCCGGGCCGCTTTAGCGGAGCATTCAAACAGATGAATCTAGAAAATGCCCTCTAAACAGTCCGAGGCGCGGACTAGAGCATCAGCTTGACGACGGACTGGTCCGGGTCGCGGGTTTTGCCGGCGGCTTTGAGCTCGGCCAGATAATCGGCCCAGAGTGCGTCATGACGTCGCCCCAGCTCGTAAAGATAATCCCAGGTGAACAGACCGCTGTCGTGACCGTCGTCGAAGGTCAGTTTCAGTGCGTACTGACCGGCCGGTTCTACTTTGGTCAGGCCGACGTGCAGCTTGCCGAATTGCAGGATCGGTTTGCCGTGGCCCTGGACCTCGGCGGAGGGGGAATGCACGCGCAGGAATTCGGCGGGCAGGGTGTATTCCTCGCCGGACGCGTATTTGAGCGACAGGGTTTTCGAGGCTTTGTGCAGTTTGATGTCGGTGGGGAGTTGGGTCATCGCCGGCGTTCCGTCAGGTGGAAAAAATTGTGGGAGCCGATGGCTCCCACAGTTTCACGACCACTGTAAGTATGGCTTACAGGATATAACGGGACAGGTCTTCGTTCTGCGCCAATTCGCCCAGGTGGCTGTTGACGTACTCGGCGTCGATCTGGATCGCCTTGTCGTCGTGGGCGCTGGCCAGGTCGCCGGCACTGAACGACACCTCTTCCAGCAGACGCTCGAGCAGCGTGTGCAGGCGACGGGCACCGATGTTCTCGGTCTTCTCGTTGACCTGCCAGGCGATCTCCGCCAGACGCTTGATACCTTCCGGCTGGAACTGGATGTTCAGGCCTTCGGTCTTCAGCAGCGCGCAGTATTGCTCGGTGAGCGAGGCGTGCGGTTCGCTGAGGATGCGTTCGAAGTCCTGCGGGCTCAGGGCCTTGAGCTCGACACGGATCGGCAGGCGACCTTGCAGCTCCGGCACCAGGTCGCTCGGCTTGCTCAGGTGGAACGCACCGGAGGCGATGAACAGGATGTGATCGGTCTTGACCATGCCCAGCTTGGTGTTGACGGTGCAGCCTTCGATCAGCGGCAGCAGGTCACGTTGCACGCCCTCGCGGGACACATCGGCACCGCCGACATTGCCGCGCTTGGCGACCTTGTCGATCTCGTCGATGAACACGATGCCGTGCTGCTCGACCGCTTCCAGGGCCTTGGCCTTCAACTCTTCTTCGTTGACCAGGCGACCGGCTTCTTCGTCGCGGACCAGCTTCAGTGCTTCCTTGACCTTGAGCTTGCGGGCCTTCTTCTTGCCCTTGCCCATGTTGGCGAACAGGTTCTGCAACTGGTTGGTCATTTCTTCCATGCCCGGAGGCGTGGCGATTTCGATGCCGGCCATTTCGGCGACTTCGATCTCGATTTCCTTGTCGTCCAGCTGACCTTCGCGCAGGCGTTTGCGGAACAGTTGGCGGGTGTTGGAATCCTGGCTCGGCGCTTCTTCGTTGCTGAAGCCCATGCGGGCCGGCGGCAGCAGAGCATCGAGAATACGGTCCTCGGCGGCGTCTTCGGCACGGTGGCGAACGCGGGTCATTTCCT
This sequence comes from Pseudomonas sputi, assembly GCF_021603585.1. Lineage (GTDB taxonomy): Bacteria > Pseudomonadota > Gammaproteobacteria > Pseudomonadales > Pseudomonadaceae > Aquipseudomonas > Aquipseudomonas sputi. The sequence goes on from NZ_BQHI01000011.1 coordinate 13,863, forward strand.
GCTCGCGCAGCATCTTGATCGCGGCGTCGGCCAGATCACGGATGATCGATTCGACATCGCGGCCGACATAGCCGACTTCGGTGAATTTGGTCGCTTCGACCTTGATGAACGGCGCGTTGGCCAGTTTGGCCAGGCGACGGGCGATCTCGGTTTTACCGACGCCGGTCGGGCCGATCATCAGGATGTTCTTCGGGGTCACTTCAACGCGCAGCTCTTCAGGCAGCTGCATGCGGCGCCAGCGGTTGCGCAGGGCAATCGCGACAGCGCGCTTGGCATCGTCCTGGCCGATGATGTGGCGGTTGAGTTCGTGGACGATTTCGCGGGGAGTCATGGACATAATAATTGACGGTCCTCAAGCAGAAACAAGCCGTGGCACAGGGGCCGCGTCAGGCTTGGTCAGCGAGATCCTGCTCCTCAATGGTCTGGTTGTGGTTGGTGAATACACAGATGTCGCCGGCGATGCCGAGAGCGGTCTCGACGATTTCCCGGGCCGACAGATCGGTCTTCTTCAGCAGGGCGCTGGCGGCGGCTTGCGCATAGCCGCCTCCGGAACCCATGGCGATCAGGCCGTCTTCGGGTTCGACCACGTCACCGTTGCCGGTGATGATCAGCGAGGCGTCCTTGTTGGCGACCGCGAGCATCGCTTCGAGGCGGCTCAGGGAGCGGTCGGTGCGCCATTCTTTGGCGAGTTCGACGGCGGCGCGGATCAGGTGGCCCTGGTGTTTCTCGAGCTGGCCTTCGAAACGTTCGAACAGGGTGAAGGCGTCGGCGGTGGCACCGGCGAAACCGGCGATGACTTCGCCGTGGTACAGGCGACGAACTTTCTTCGCGTTGCCTTTCATCACGGTATTGCCGAGAGAAACCTGGCCGTCGCCGCCCATGACGACTTTGCCGTGGCGGCGGACTGAAACGATGGTGGTCAAGGGAAGAGTCTCCACACTGCGGGGCGAAAATGCCTTATGCCCATTCATATGGGGGTGATGGAGAGGATTTCAACTGCGGGGCGGGAGAGGGGACGAGCGGTGGTTTCCAGGTGATCGTCCCCACGCAGAGCGTGGGAACGATCAGTGGGGAGTTGTTAGCGGCTCTGGCGTTGTTGTAACAACAGGTTGCTGAAACCCGCGCCCGCCAGTTGTTTCTGGGCAGTGGTCAGCTGTTCGCGGTTGCTGAACGGGCCGACCAGTACGCGATACCAGGTTTCATCCTTCACCGTCCCGGACTCAACCGCCACCGCCTGACCGAGCAGAATGATCTGCGCGCGCACCTTGTCGGCATCCGTCTCTTTGCGGAACGAGCCGGCCTGGAGGAAGAACTTGGTCACGGGTGCAGCCTTCACCGGTGGCGCTGGCGGCGGGGTGATCCCGGCCAGTGCTGCCTGGGCGCGCGCCGTGTCGATCTTCGCCGCTTCGGCCGGGGTCACCGGCGTGGTCGGGATCGCCGGCACTTGTGGCGTCGGCAGGGTTTTCTCCGGCACCGCCTCCGGCGGCACGATCACTTCCGATTCCGGCAGCAGGGTGTAGAAGTCGTACTTCGGCTTCACCGGTTGCGTCGGGCTCGGCGGGGTCTTGTTGGCCTCGGCGATCCTGGTGGCTTTCTGTTGTTGCTGTTGCTCGACCTTCTCGCGCTTGACCGTGTCGCTGCCCTTGCCCGGCTCCAGTTTCATCAGGAACACGATGAACGCGCCGACCGTCAGGCCGATGGCCATCCACAGCCAGCCCGGAATCGGCTGCTTCGCTGGAGCTTGGTAACGGCTGGCGCCACGCTTGGGTGCAGGTTTTTTCTTGGCAGCCAACTTACATGCGCTCCAGGGTTTCCAGGCCGAGCAGTTCCAGGCCTTGCTTGAGGGTACGGCCGGTCAGCGCGGCAAGGCGCAGACGGCTTTGCATTTGTGCCGGGGTATCGGCGGCGAGGATCGGGCAGTTCTCGTAGAAGCTGGAGAACAGGCCGGCAACGTCGTACAGGTAGGTGCACAGGGTGTGCGGCGTACCCTTTTCCGCGACGTTGTTCAGCACTTCACCGAACTGCGCCAGTTTGGCCGCCAGTTCCTGTTCGTGCGCCGCTTCGAGGACGATCTGGCCGTCGACTTCGCTGAAATCCTTGCCCAGTTTGCGGAACACACCGGCCACGCGGGTGTAGGCGTACAGCAGGTATGGCGCGGTGTTGCCTTCGAAGTTGAGCATCAGGTCGAAGTTGAAGCTGTAGTCGCTGGTGCGGTGCTTGGACAGGTCGGCGTATTTCACCGCGCCGATGCCGACCACTTTGGCGATGGCACGCAGTTCTTCTTCGGCCAGTGTCGGGTTCTTTTCCTTCACCAGGCTGTAGGCACGTTCCTGCGCTTCGGTCAGCAGATCGATCAACTTCACGGTGCCGCCGTCACGGGTCTTGAACGGACGGCCGTCGGCGCCGTTCATGGTGCCGAAGCCCATGTGTTCCATTTCCATCGGATGGGTCACGAAGCCGGCCTTGCGCGCCACGGCGAACACCTGCTGGAAGTGCAGGGCCTGACGCTGGTCGACAAAGTACAGCGCTCGGTCGGCCTTCAGCTTGCCGCTGCGATAACGCACGGCCGCCAGGTCGGTGGTGGCGTACAGATAGCCGCCATCAGCCTTGACGATGATCACCGGCAGCGGCTCGCCTTCGGCGTTCTTGAATTCGTCGAGGAACACGCACTGGGCGCCGTTGCTTTCGACCAGCATGCCGGCGGCTTTCAGGTCGTTGACCACGTTGATCAGGTCGTCGTTGTAGGCGCTTTCGCCCATCACGTCGGCCATGGTCAGTTTGACGTTGAGCAGTTCGTAGATCTTCTGGCAGTGCGACAGCGAGATGTCCTTGAACCTGGTCCACAGCGCCAGGCATTCGACATCGCCGGCCTGCAACTTGACCACCAGACCACGGGCGCGGTCGGCGAATTCCGGGGACTCGTCGAAACGCTGCTTGGCGGCGCGGTAGAAGTTTTCCAGGTCCGACAGCTCGTCGCTGGTGATCGGGTTTTCCTGCAGGTACGCCATCAGCATGCCGAACTGGGTGCCCCAGTCGCCGACGTGGTTCTGGCGGATCACGGTGTCGCCGAGGAACTCGAGCACACGGGCCACGCCGTCGCCGATGATGGTCGAGCGCAAGTGGCCGACGTGCATCTCTTTGGCCAGGTTCGGTGCCGACAGGTCGACCACGGTGCGTTGCGTCGGGCCGGCCTTGCGTACGCCAACGTGATCGTCGGCCAGGGCGGCGTCGAGGCGCGAGGCCAGTGCTTGAGTGTTCTGGAAGAAGTTGATGAAGCCTGGGCCGGCGATTTCGGCCTTGGTGACGTTTTCGTCAGCCGGCAGGGCGGCGATGATTTTTTCCGCCAGATCGCGCGGCTTCATGCCGGCAGGCTTGGCCAGCATCATCGCGATGTTGCTGGCGAAGTCGCCGTGGGTCTTGTCCCGGGCGTTTTCCACCTGGATCGCCGGCGTCAGGCCTTCAGGCAACACACCTTCGTTGACGAGTTGGGTGAGGGCTTGTTGGATCAGCTGGCGAATGGTGTCTTTCATGGTCTTCTCTTTCGACCGCAAGCGCGGCGGCGCATCGATGCGCGGGTGGAAAAACTGGGCATTATCCGTTGCGAAGACGGGCTTGCCAACCTTAGCAGGCAGGATGTGGATGTGTGGTGACAATTCGGCCGGTTTTGCCCGGTCAGTACAGATCCACCGGATCGACATCCAGCGACCAGCGCACCGCCCGGCCGCTTGGCATCTGTTCCAGCACCAGCAGCCAGCTCGCCAGCAATCGGTGCAGCGGCGCCCGGGCCGTGGCCTGCAACAGCAGCTGCGCGCGGTAGCGTCCGGCCCGACGTTCCATCGGCGCCGGCACGGGGCCAAGCAGTTCAATGCCGCTCAGGTTCTGCTCGGTCAGCAAGCGCTCGGCCTCGCTGCAGGCTTCATCGAGAAAACCTTCGGCCTGTCCCGGTTTGTGCGCTTCGGCGCGCAGCAGCGCCAGATGGGCGAACGGCGGCAGGCCGGCGGCGCGGCGTTCGCTCAGGGCCTGTTCGGCGAAGGCGAAGTAACCCTGCTCGGTCAATTGCACCAATAAAGGATGGTCGGCGAGGTGGGTCTGGATGATCACCTTGCCCGGCTCTTCTGCACGCCCGGCGCGCCCGGCGACCTGCACGATCAGCTGCGCCATGCGCTCGCTGGCGCGGAAGTCGCCGGAGAACAGCCCACCGTCGGCATCGAGGATCGACACCAGGGTGACTCGGGGAAAATGGTGCCCCTTGGCCAACATCTGGGTGCCGACCAGAATGCACGGCTGACCTTTCTGGATCGTGGCGAACAACTGGTTCATCGCGTCCTTGCGCGACGTGCTGTCACGGTCGACGCGCAACACCGGATAATCCGGGAACAGAATCGCCAGCCGTTCCTCGGCCCGCTCGGTGCCGGCGCCCACGGGCCGCAGATCGACCTTGTTGCACTTCGGGCACTGGCGCGGCACGCGCTCGACGTAACCGCAGTGGTGGCAGCGCAGTTCGCCGTAGCGCTGGTGCACGGTCATCCGCGCATCGCAGCGTTGACACTCGGACATCCAGCCGCAATCGTGGCACAGCAGTGTCGGAGCAAAACCCCGGCGGTTGAGGAACACCAATACCTGCTGGCCGGCGGCGAGGGTCTGGCCGATGGCTTGCTGCATCGGCCCGGAGATGCCGCTGTCCAGTGGGCGACTTTTCACATCCAGGCGCAGGAAACGCGGTTGCTTGGCGCCACCGGCCCGTTCGTTCAGGCGTAGGAGTCCGTAGCGACCGGTGTAGGCGTTGTGCAGGCTTTCCAGCGATGGCGTCGCGGAACCGAGCACGATCGGGATGTTTTCCTGCCGCGCCCGCACCAGCGCCAGATCCCGCGCGTGGTAGCGCAGGCCTTCCTGCTGTTTATAGGAACCGTCGTGTTCTTCGTCGATGATGATCAGCCCCGGATTTTTCATCGGGGTGAACAGCGCCGAGCGGGTGCCGATAATAATGTCGGCCTCGCCATCGCGGGCGGCGAGCCAGGCGTCGAGGCGATCGCGATCGTTGACCGCCGAGTGCAGCAGGGCGATGCGCGCATTGAAGCGTTGTTCGAAACGGGCCAGGGTCTGCGGGCCGAGGTTGATCTCCGGGATCAGCACCAGCGCCTGTTTGCCGGCCTCGAGGGTTTCGCGGATCAGCTGCAAATAGACTTCGGTCTTGCCGCTGCCGGTGACCCCGGCGAGCAGAAACGCGTGATAACTGTCGAACCCGGCGCGGATCGCCTCGTAGGCAGCACGTTGTTCGCTGTTGAGCGGCAGCTCGGGCTGGGCGAGCCAGTGTTCATGGCGTGCGCCGGGGGCGTGGCGGCGCACTTCGACCTGCACCAGATCCTTGGCCAGCAGCAGATCGAGGCTGTCCTTGCTCAGCATCAGTTTGCTCAGCAACTGATGGGCGACGCCGTGGGGGTGCTGGGCCAGCGTCGCCAAGGCTTCACGCTGGCGCGGGGCGCGGGCGATGCGCGGGTCATCGAGGCTGGCGCCGGGAGTCACCGACCAGAAGCGCTCCTGACGGGCTTCGGCCAGCTCGCCCTGGCGTAGCAGCACCGGCAGGGCCCAGCTCAGGGTGTCGCCGAGGCTGTGCTGATAATACTGGGCCGTCCATAGGCACAGCTTGAACAGTGCCGGCGGTAGCGGAGCGGTGGCGTCGAGCAGGGCCAGCGCCGGTTTGAGCTTTTCCACCGGCACTTCGCTGGTGTCGGTCACTTCCACCAGAATCCCGATCATCTCCCGCCGGCCGAACGGCACCCGCAGGCGCATGCCCGCTTGCAACTGCGAACGCAGCACGCCGGCCGGGGCCCGATAGTCGAACAGGCGGCGCAGGGGCGAAGGCAGGGCGAGGCGCAGAATGGCGTCGGGCACGCGGGGGATTCTCATAGGCGGGGCGGTGGAGAAGGGCGGGAGCCTAGCAGACGGTCGGTTCTGTGTCCTCCATCAGGAAAGCGTTCAAATGTTGACGAGTGGATTTTGGCGTGAGGCAAGGCGCTACGACGACTCATCGCTTGCTATGGGGAGGAGTAGCAACGCAGCCTGACGTCAAAAGACGCCGTCAACATTGAACAGTCTTTTCTGATGGAGGGCACCCCTGACAGCTTGCGTGATTAGCATTGTCTGGTAGAATCCGCGGCCTAATTACGTGCGGTATTCAACAATCGTGTTGGATGGCGGCACGCCAGCTGAGGAAAACACCATGAAAGCCGATGTCCACCCGAATTACCCAGAAGTTGCAGTAACTTGCAGCTGCGGCAACAAGTTCGAAACCCGTTCGACCTTCGGCAAAGCCCTGGCGATCGACGTTTGCAACGAGTGCCACCCGTTCTACACCGGTAAGCAGAAGACTCTGGACACCGGTGGTCGCGTTCAGAAGTTCGCCGACCGTTTCGGTGCTTTCGGCGCGAAAAAGGCCTAAGGCCCTTCATTCTGGAAAACCTCAGCGGCTTTTCCGGTCTGATGAAAAAGGCGTCCCTTGCGGGCGCCTTTTTTGTGTCCGCGATTTGGCTCTCCGCCGCCCAGGCCTTCTGTCCGGCGCCGGCCGGGCTGGACAGCGTCACGGTGCAGCGGGTGGTCGACGGCGACACCCTGCGCCTGAGCGACGGGCGCAATGTGCGGATGATCGGCCTCAATACGCCCGAACTCGGCAAGCAGGGCCGCAGCGACGAGCCGTTTGCGGTGGCTGCGCGCAGGCGCCTCGAAGCGCTGGTCGCCGAGAGCGACGGGCGGGTTGGACTGCGACTGGGTGCCCAGGCCAAAGACCATTACGGCCGTACCCTGGCCCACGTGTTCAATGCCAAGGGTGAGAACCTCGAAGCGCAGATGCTCGCCGATGGCCTTGGTTTCCAGGTCGCGGTCGCGCCGAATGTCGATCTGGTCGATTGTCAGCAAGCCGCCGAACGCCGTGCGCGGCAGGCCGGGTTTGGCCTCTGGAAGCGCTCTCCTGTACTGAAAGCGGAGCAGATCGAGCGCTCGGGTTTCGCGCTGGTCAGCGGTCGTGTGAGCAAGGTCCAACGCAATCGCGGCGGAATCTGGATCGAGTTACAGGACAAGCTTGTACTGCGCGTTGCACCCAATCTGCTGGATCGCTTCGCCGGCACTTCGCTGCAAGCGTTGAAGGGCAAGAGGATCGAGGCCCGTGGCTGGGTGGTCGACCGTGCTCGGCGCGGTGGGTTGAAATCAGGTCAGGCGCGTTGGCTCTTGCCGCTGACCGATCCCTCGATGCTCCAGCCGTCCCGTTGAGAAAAAATTGTAGACATTTTTTCTGTCGATTGTGAACAGTGTAGCCCTTGTGCGCCGTGGCTCTTGGCCCAAAGTCGTAGGGCAGGGCGCTTGACAGGGGTGACCGGTCAGTCTTGTGGGGACTTTGCGAGGCGCGTATCCTCGCTGACCAGTCTGTCCAACAGTAAAAAGCGGAATGCCAAAATGTCTGATCTGAAAACTGCCGCTCTCGAATATCATGCCAATCCTCGTCCAGGAAAGCTGAGTGTCGAGCTCACCAAGGCCACTGCTACCGCCCGCGACCTCTCGCTGGCCTACAGCCCCGGCGTAGCTGAACCAGTGCGCGAGATCGCCCGCGATCCTGAACTGGCCTACAAGTACACCGGCAAGGGCAACCTGGTTGCAGTCATTTCCGATGGCACCGCGATTCTGGGTCTGGGTAACCTCGGCCCACTGGCTTCCAAGCCCGTCATGGAAGGTAAAGGCGTGCTGTTCAAGCGCTTCGCCGGCATCGACGTCTTCGACATCGAAGTCGACTCCGAAAGCCCGCAAGCCTTTATCGACACCGTAAAACGCATCTCTATCACCTTCGGTGGCATCAACCTGGAAGACATCAAGGCACCCGAGTGCTTTGAGATCGAACGCGCGCTGATCGAGCAGTGCGACATTCCGGTCTTCCACGATGACCAGCACGGCACCGCGATCGTGACCGCTGCGGGCATGATCAACGCCCTGGAAATCGCTGGCAAAACCCTGGCCGACGCCAAGATCGTCTGCCTGGGTGCTGGCGCCGCCGCCATCTCCTGCATGAAATTGCTGGTGAGCATGGGCGCCAAGGTCGAAAACATCTTCATGGTTGACCGTACTGGCGTGATCCACGCTGGCCGTGACGACCTGAACCAGTACAAGGCTGTGTTTGCTCACCCTACCGAGAAACGCACCCTGGACGACGCCATCGAAGGCGCTGACGTATTCGTCGGCCTGTCGGGCCCGAACCTGCTGAGCGCCGAGCAACTCAAGCGCATGGCGGCCAACCCGATCGTCTTCGCCTGCTCCAACCCGGATCCGGAAATCTCCCCGGAACTGGCTCACGCCACCCGTAACGACGTGATCATGGCCACCGGCCGTTCGGACTACCCGAACCAGGTCAACAACGTACTGGGCTTCCCGTTCATCTTCCGGGGTGCCCTGGACGTTCGCGCCAAGCGCATCAACGAAGAAATGAAGATCGCTGCCGCCAACGCCCTGCGCGAACTGGCCAAGCTGCCGGTACCGCAGGAAGTCTGCGACGCCTACGGCGGTATCTCCCTGGAATTCGGCCGTGAGTACATCATTCCGAAGCCAATGGACAAGCGCCTGATCACCGTGATCTCCGACGCCGTGGCCAAGGCCGCGATCGAGACTGGTGTGGCGACCCTGCCGTATCCGAAGAACTACCCGCTGAAAAGCGTGGATGACGTGTTCAACGGCTAAGTCGTTGTAGCGCTTCAACCGAAAGCCCCGGCTCCTGAGAGTCGGGGCTTTTTATTGCCTGAGGGTTTTGCATCGGGCCGGCCGCATCGCTGCAAAAAACGCAGGCAATAAAAAGCCCCGCACTTCTCACGAAGGCGGGGCTTTTCAGCGGATCAGGATCAGAACAGATCGATCGGCGCCTGTTCATCCGCCGGCAACGGACTGCCCGGCACTGCGCCACTGCCGATCTCGTTGACCGACGGTGGCGTGTCTTCGGCCTTGAACAACTCGAAGTAGGCGCCCGGTGTGCTCGGCGATGCTGCGCGACCGCTGACTGGATCCACCCGCAGGCTGAGGATGCCTTCCGGCTCCGGCTGGACATGCGGTGGCTTGTCCTTGAGCGCGGCGGCCATGTAGTTCATCCAGATCGGCAGTGCCACGGTGCCGCCGAACTCCCGGCGACCGAGGCTTTCCGGCTGGTCGAAACCGGTCCACACGGTGGTCACGTAATCGGCGTTGTAGCCGGAGAACCACGCATCCTTGGATTCGTTGGTGGTACCGGTCTTGCCGGCGATGTCGCTGCGACCCAGGGCCAGTGCGCGACGGCCGGTGCCGAGCTTGATCACGTCCTGCAACATGCTGTTGAGGATGTAAGTGGTACGGCCATCGACGATTCGCTCGGCGACTGCGGGGGCTTGCGGCACGGCAGTACTGCCTGGTGCTTCGCCCGGAACCGGCGCTGCGTTGACGGTGAACGACTGGGTTGCCGGTGCTGCGATGCCGTCGGTGGCTGCGTCGCCCTGCGGTACGGTCGGCGGGTTGGCGACGAACAGCGTGTCGCCGTTGCGGCTTTCGATCCTGTCGATGATGAACGGAGTGATCTTGTAGCCGCCGTTGGCGAAGGTGCTCCAGCCGGTGGCGATTTCCATCGGCGTCAGGGTCGCGGTGCCCAGTGCCAGGGACAGGTTGGGCGGCAGGTCCTGCTTGTTGAAGCCGAAGCGGGTGATGTAGTCGATGGTCTTGCCCACGCCCATCGCCTGCAGCAGGCGGATCGACACCAGGTTGCGCGACTTGTACAGCGCCTCACGCAGGCGGATCGGACCGAGGAAGGTGTTGTTGTCGTTCTTTGGACGCCAGACCTTGTCCAGGTATTCGTCGACGAACACGATCGGCGCGTCGTTGACCAGGCTGGCGGCGGTGTAGCCGTTATCCAGCGCAGCGCTGTAGACGAATGGCTTGAAGCTCGAGCCCGGCTGCCGCTTGGCCTGCATCGCGCGGTTGTAGTTGCTCTGCTCGAAGGCGAAACCGCCGACCAGCGAACGGATCGCGCCGTTCTGCGGATCCAGCGACACCAGCGCGCCCTGCGCCTGTGGAATCTGGCTGAACTTCAACGAATTGTTCGGCTGGCGCTGCACGCGAATCAGGTCGCCGATCTGTGCCACATCCGACGGCTGGCGCGGGTTGGCACCCATGCTGTTGGTATTGAGGAACGGACGGGCCCATTTCATGGTGTCCCACGCCACGTGCTCTTCGCCGGTGCGGGTGAGTACTTGCAGGCCGTTCTTGTCGACCTGGGTAACGATGGCCGGTTCAAGGCTGCTGATGGTGCGTTGCTTGGTCAGTTCAGTGGCCCAGGCCTCACGGGTCTTACCCGGCAGGCGCGACTCGGGGCCACGGTAGCCGTGACGCTGGTCGTAGGTCATCAGGCCTTCGTGCAGCGCGGTGTTGGCCATTTCCTGGAGGGTGCTCGACACCGTGGTGGTGACGCGGAAACCTTCGGTATAGGCGTCGCTGCCGTAGCGGCCGACCATTTCCGCACGGGCCATCTCGGCGATGTACGGCGCGTTCACTTCCGGGGTCGGCACGTGATAGCTGGCGTTCAGTGGCTCGTTGATCGCGGCGGTGTAGTCGGCTTCGCTGATCTTGCCGAGTTTGTACATGCGGCCGAGGATCCAGTCACGCCGCTCCTTGCTGCGCGCCGGGTTGGCCAGCGGGTTGAAGCGCGACGGGGCTTTCGGCAGGCCGGCAATCATCGCCATCTGCGCCAGGCTGACGTCGCGGATCGACTTGCCGTAATACACCTGCGCCGCCGCCTCGATGCCGTAGGCGCGGTTGCCCAGATAGATCTTGTTCACGTACAGCTCCAGGATCTCGTCCTTGGTCAGCTGTCGTTCGATCTGCAGGGCCAGAAGGATTTCCGTGGCCTTGCGCGAAAAGCTGCGTTCGCTGGTCAGGAAGAAGTTCTTCGCCACTTGCATGGTGATGGTGCTGCCACCGGACTGGATGTGGCCGCTCTTGACCAGTTGGGTCGCGGCACGCATCAGGCTGCTCGGATCGACGCCGTAGTGGTTGGCGAAGTTGTCGTCTTCAGCACTTAGTAACGCATTGATGAAATTGGGGGGAATGTCGGCGAAACGGATCGGTGTGCGGCGCATTTCGCCAAATTCTGCGATCAGCTTGTTGTCGCTGCTGTACACCCGCAGGGGAATCTGCAACTGAATGCTTCTCAGCGCCTCCACAGACGGCAAACCCGGACTAAGGTAAAGAAACGCGCCGCTGAGACCTAAAAGCAGTCCGCAGAAAACGGCGACGATGGACCAACCGAAAAATTTCAGCAGACGAATCAAGGCTTTTGGACATCCACGCAAAGAATGAATTGGGCGACAGGGTTCCGGGCAACACACAGAACGACCCGCGCCAGCAGTAAAAAGCGGAAAAAATCGCTGGGCATTATAAGCACTTTTCCGCAGGGGGCGTCATTTGCGCTTCTGTCAAGACGGGGCGAGGGAACGCAATGCGCATTACAGAGTCCGTAACTCACGGAAAGTCATAGGGAATTGGTAGTGCTAGGACTCTTCAATAAAAAGGCCAATACGTTACTGGGGATCGACATCAGCTCCACGTCGGTGAAGCTGCTGGAGCTGAGCCGTCAGGGAGAGCGCTACCGGGTCGAGGCGTATGCGGTGGAGCCGTTGCCGGCGAGTGCCGTGGTCGAAAAGAACATCGCCGAACTCGAGGGCGTCGGTCAGGCCCTGTCCCGGGTGCTGGTCAAGGCGCGCACCGGGCTGAAAACCGTGGCGGTGGCGGTGGCCGGCTCGGCGGTGATCACCAAGGTCATCGAGATGGACGCCGGGCTGTCCGACGATGAACTGGAAAACCAGCTCAGGATCGAGGCCGATCAGTACATCCCCTATCCGCTGGACGAGGTCGCCATCGACTTCGAAGTCCAGGGCGTTTCGCCGCGCAACCCTGAGCGGGTCAACGTGCTGCTGGCCGCCTGTCGCAAGGAAAACGTCGAGGTCCGCGAGGCGGCGCTTGCCCTCGCCGGGTTGACGGCGCGGGTGGTGGATGTCGAAGCCTATGCGCTGGAGCGTTCGTTCGGCCTGCTGGCCCGGCAACTGGCCGCGTCCCAGGATCGGTTGACGGTGGCGGTGGTCGACATCGGCGCCACCATGACCACCCTCAGCGTCCTGCACGACGGCCGGATCATCTACACCCGCGAACAGCTGTTCGGCGGTCGACAACTGACCGAGGAAATCCAGCGTCGCTATGGCCTGACCCTTGAGCAGGCGGGACTTGCCAAGAAGCAGGGCGGCCTGCCGGACGACTACGTCAGCGAGGTGCTGCAGCCGTTTCGCGAGGCGCTGGTGCAGCAGGTATCGCGTTCCCTGCAGTTCTTTTTCGCCTCCGGCCAGTACAACGCCGTCGACCATATTCTGCTGGCGGGCGGCACAGCGTCGGTGCCCGGGCTCGACCGGCTGATCGAAGAACGTTTGAACACCCCGACCCAGGTCGCCAACCCGTTTTCCGACATGGCCTTGAGCAGCAAGGTCAACGCCGGGGCCCTGGCGAGCGATGCACCGGCCCTGATGATTGCCTGCGGGCTCGCGCTCAGGAGTTTCGACTGATGGCGCGGATCAACCTTTTACCCTGGCGCGAGGAGCGTCGCGAAGAGCGGCGCAAACGCTTCCTGCTGGCCTTGATCGGTGTGGTGGTCGGTTCGGTGGGGGCAGTGCTCATCGCTGATCAGATCATCAGCGGCGCCATCGCCCGGCAGGTTGTACGCAATGACTACATCGGCAAGCAGATCGCCGTGGTCGACGAACGGATCAAGCAGATCAGCGACCTCAAGGCTCACCGCCAGCAACTGGTGGAGCGCATGCGCATCATCCAGGACTTGCAGGGCAACCGGCAGATCAGCGGACGGATCTTCGATCAGTTGGCGCGCACCTTGCCCGACGGGGTGTATTTCACCGACGTGAAAAGGGTCGGCGAGACCCTCTCGATCAGCGGTGCGGCGGAGTCGAACAATCGGGTGTCCGACCTGATGCGCAACCTCGACGCCTCCGACTGGTTCGATGCGCCCAACCTCAATGAAGTGAAGGCCACCACCGCCGGACAGGTGGATCAGGCCAACGTTTTTCAGCTGACCGTTCGCCAGACTCGACCCCGGCTCGAGGAGGACGACCAATGAAGCCGTCCGAATGGCTGGAAAGCCTGCGCAATGTCGATTTCAACGACCTGGACACCAGCAATATCGGCTCCTGGCCCCCGGCGGTCAAAAGCCTGGCCGGCGGGCTGTTGATGGTGCTGGTTCTGGCGCTTGGCTATAACTTTTTCATCAGTGACATGCAGAGTCAGCTCGAACTCAAGCGTGAGGAAGAGATCACCCTCAAGGAGCAGTTCGCGAGCAAGGCGCGTATGGCGGCCAATCTGGAGCTGTACACCCAGCAGATGAAAGAGATGGAAAACTCGTTCGGTGTGCTGTTGCGGCAACTGCCCAGTGACACCGAAGTGCCGGGTTTGCTGGAAGACATCACCCGTACCGGGCTGGGCAGCGGTCTTGAGTTCGAAGAGATCAAACTGCTGCAGGAGGTTACCCAGCAGTTCTACATCGAGCTGCCCATCCAGATTACCGTGACCGGTGCCTATCATGACCTTGCGACCTTCGTCAGTGGCGTGGCCGGGCTGCCCCGCATCGTCACCCTGCACGATTTCGAGCTGGCGCCGGCCAGTCCTGAAGGCGGGCCGAAGTTGCGCATGAGCATTCTCGCCAAGACCTACCGCTATAACGACAAGGGGCAGCAGAAATGACCCCGATCCGTTTTATCGCCTTGTCGGCACTGTTATCGGTGCTCGGTGGCTGTGGCGGCGATGACTTCAGCGACCTCGACGCCTACATGAATGAAGTGCGCCTGCGCCCGCCGGGCAAGATCGAGCCGACCCCGACATTCCGCGCCTTCCCGACGTTCACCTACAGCGCCGCCAACCTGCGCAGTCCGTTTTCGCGTCAACTGCGGGTCGATCTCGCCGGGCAGAAACAGGGTTCGCGTGACGTGAAGCCCGATCCCCACCGGGTCAAGCAATACCTCGAAGGTTTCAACATCGAGCAATTCGAAATGGTCGGCACAATTGCCAACGCCTCAGGTTCTTTCGCGCTGCTGCGGGGTGCGGGCGGTGTCCATCGGCTCAAGGTCGGCGACTACCTGGGCCGCAACGACGGGCGCATCGTCGCCATCAGCGCTTCACAGGTCGACGTGGTGGAAATCGTTCCGGATGGCCAGGGCGCCTGGCTTGAGCGGCCACGCACCATTCCTTTGAAAGAGCATTCATAAGTGGAAGTCGAACAATGAACAGGATTTTCTCCACCCTCGGTTTTTCGCTATGGATAGCGCTGCTTTCGCCGATGGTACAGGCAGCCAATCTCAAGGCGCTGGACGTCGCGGCGTTGCCGGGCGACCGGGTCGAGCTGAAGCTGTCGTTCGACGGCCCGCCTCCGCAGCCCAAGGGCTACACCACCGATTCGCCGGCACGGATCGCCCTTGATCTGCCGGGTGTCGCCAGTCAGCTGGCAAGCAAGATCCGTGACCTGGGCAGTGGCAATGCCCGCACGGCCACGGTGGTCGAAGCCAATAATCGTACGCGACTGATCATCAACCTGACGCAACTGGCCCCTTACGACACCCGGGTCGAAGGCAATACGGTGTTCATTGTGGTCGGGCAAGGCAGCAAGACCGCTGCCCCGCGTACGGCGGCTCGTGCGCCGCGCGCAGCACCGGCGGCAGCGCCGGTCCGCACGTTTGCGCCGACCGCCAGGGCCATTCGCGGCGTGGATTTCCAGCGTGGCACGGCGGGCGAGGGCAATGTGGTCATCGATTTGTCCGATCCGGCCATCGCACCGGACATCCAGGAACACGACGGCAAGATCATCCTCAACTTTGCGCGTACCCAATTGCCCGAACCGCTGCGGGTGCGCCTCGACGTCAAGGATTTCGCCACCCCGGTGCAATTCGTCAATGCCGGTGTCAGCGGTGATCGGGCGACGATCACTGTCGAACCCAGCGGTACTTTCGACTATTCCACTTACCAGACCGACAACAAGCTGACCGTCAGCATCCGGCCGCTGACCGTCGATGACCTGCAAAAGCGCAACGCCGACCGCAACAGCTATAGCGGCGAAAAGCTCTCTCTCAATTTCCAGGACATTGATGTGCGTTCGGTGCTGCAACTGATCGCCGACTTCACCAACCTCAATCTGGTAGCCAGCGATACGGTGCAAGGCGGGATCACCTTGCGCCTGCAGAACGTGCCGTGGGATCAGGCGCTGGATCTGGTGCTCAAGACCAAAGGCCTGGACAAGCGCAAGGTCGGCAACGTGTTGTTGGTGGCGCCGGCGGACGAAATCGCCGCCCGTGAGCGGCAGGAACTGGAATCGCAGAAACAGATCGCCGAATTGGCCCCGCTGCGCCGTGAGCTGCTGCAAGTGAATTACGCCAAGGCCGCCGACATCGCCAAGCTGTTCCAGTCGGTCACCAGCGCAGAAGCCAAGGTCGACGAACGGGGTTCGATCACCGTCGATGAGCGAACCAACAACATCATTGCCTACCAGACCCAGGATCGCCTCGACGAGCTGCGGCGAATCGTGGCGCAACTGGATATCCCGGTGCGCCAGGTGATGATCGAGGCGCGGATCGTCGAGGCCAACGTCGACTACGACAAGAGCCTGGGCGTGCGCTGGGGCGGTTCGATCCAGAACAAGGGCAACTGGAACACCTCCGGGGTCAGCAACGGTTCGTCGACCACCATCGGCACGCCGGGCAGCACCAGCACCAACTCGCCGTTCGTCGACATGGGCACGGTCAACAACACCTCCGGAATCGGCATCGCGTTCATCACCGACAATGTCTTGCTCGACCTTGAACTGACGGCGATGGAGAAGACCGGCAACGGCGAAATCGTCTCGCAGCCCAAGGTGGTCACCTCTGACAAGGAAACCGCGAAGATCCTCAAGGGCACCGAGATTCCGTACCAGGAAGCCAGCTCCAGCGGCGCTACGTCGGTGTCCTTCAAGGAGGCGTCGCTGTCGCTGGAAGTGACGCCGCAGATCACTCCGGACAACCGCATCATCATGGAGGTGAAGGTCACCAAGGACGAACCGGACTACCTTAACAAAGTGCAGGATGTACCGCCGATCAAGAAAAACGAGGTCAATGCCAAGGTGCTGGTGAACGACGGCGAGACCATCGTGATCGGGGGCGTTTTCTCAAATACTCAAAGCAAGGTTGTAGATAAGGTGCCATTTCTTGGCGATGTGCCGTATCTTGGCCGCCTTTTCCGGCGTGATGTGGTTTCGGAGAAAAAATCCGAGCTGCTGGTATTTCTCACTCCGCGTATCATGAATAACCAGGCGATTGCTGTGAGTCGTTGATTCTGTGCGAAATTTGATTCTTGTAGGACCGATGGGGGCTGGAAAAAGCACCATCGGCCGATTACTGGCCAAAGAGCTGCGCCTGCCGTTCAAGGATTCCGACAAGGAAATTGAACTGCGTACGGGCGCCAATATTCCGTGGATCTTCGACAAGGAAGGCGAGCCCGGCTTTCGTGACCGAGAGCAGGCGATGATCGCCGAGCTGTGCGCGTTCGACGGTGTGGTGCTGGCGACCGGCGGCGGCGCGGTGATGCGCGATGCCAATCGCAAGGCCCTGCACGAGGGCGGGCGGGTGGTGTATCTGCATGCCTCCGTCGAGCAGCAGGTCGGCCGCACCTCCCGCGATCGCAACCGGCCGTTGCTGCGCACCGCCAATCCCGAGAAAACCCTGCGTGATCTGCTGGCGATCCGTGATCCGCTCTATCGGGAAATTGCCGATCTGGTGGTGGAAACCGACGAGCGGCCGCCCCGCATGGTCGTGCTCGATATTCTCGACCGCCTGGCACAGCTTCCGCCCCGTTAAAGCGTCGCTCGAAATGCGCTATCCTCGGCGTCCTGTCACAACCCGCCGAGGTTGTGGCGGATGGCGTGCGAGCGGCGTCATACCCGCTACAGGCGGCAGACAACCAATAATTCAGGGCAGGACGCCTGCTTCCATCTTCACTGTGGGGACACATGCAGACACTCAAGGTCGACCTCGGCGAGCGCAGCTACCCGATTCACATTGGCGAAGGATTACTGGATCAGCCTGAGCTGCTGGCTCCGCACATCCACGGGCGGCAAGTGGCAATCGTCTCCAACGAGACCGTTGCGCCGCTCTATCTCGAGCGTCTGACCCGCAGCCTGGCGCAGTTCTCGGTGGTTTCCGTGGTGCTTCCCGACGGTGAAGCTTTCAAGAACTGGGAAACCCTGCAACTGATCTTCGACGGACTGCTGACCGCCCGTCATGACCGTCGTACCACGGTGATCGCCCTCGGTGGCGGTGTGATCGGCGACATGGCCGGTTTCGCGGCCGCCTGCTACCAGCGCGGCGTCGATTTCATCCAGATTCCGACCACACTCCTGTCCCAGGTCGATTCGTCGGTGGGTGGCAAGACCGGGATCAACCATCCGCTGGGCAAGAACATGGTTGGCGCGTTCTATCAGCCGAACGTGGTGCTGATCGATACCGCGTCCCTGAAAACCCTGCCAGCGCGCGAGCTGTCGGCCGGCCTGGCGGAAGTCATCAAGTACGGTCTGATCTGCGACGAACCGTTCCTGACCTGGCTCGAAGACAACGTCGACGCCCTGCGTGCGCTGGATCAATCGGCCCTGACCTATGCCATCGAACGCTCCTGCGCCGCCAAGGCAGCGGTGGTCGGCGCCGATGAGAAAGAAACCGGCGTACGAGCCACCCTCAACCTCGGCCACACCTTTGGCCACGCCATCGAAACCCACATGGGCTATGGTGTCTGGTTGCATGGTGAAGCGGTCGCCGCTGGCACCGTGATGGCGCTGGAAATGTCTGCGCGCCTGGGCTGGATCAGCGAGCAGGAGCGCGATCGCGGCATCCGTTTGTTCCAGCGTGCCGGTCTGCCGGTGATCCCGCCGGAAGAGATGACCGAAGCCGATTTTCTTGAACACATGGCAATTGACAAAAAAGTGATCGACGGTCGCTTGCGTCTGGTGCTGCTGCGCCGGATGGGCGAAGCGGTGGTGACCGACGATTATCCGAAAGAGGTTCTACAGGCCACGCTGGGAGCGGATTACCGCGCTCTGGCTCAGCTTAAAGGTTAATAAGATTCCGATGACTAGTTTGCATGCCGACGAGGCGTTCCTCGGCCATTTCCAGTTAAGTCACGACCCTTTCGCGCCGCGGGTGCCGGGCTTCAAATTCTTCCCGGCCCAGCGCAAGCCGGTGCTGGGTCAACTGCATCATCTGGCGCGTTACAGCCAGTTGCTGCTGGTGGTCACCGGCCCCCAGGGCAGCGGCAAGACCCTGCTGCGTCAGGCGCTGGTTGCCAGCACCAACAAGCAATCGGTGCAGAGCGTCGTCGTTTCCGCTCGTGGTGCCGGCGATGCCGCTGGTGTGCTGCGTCAGGTGGCCCAGGCGCTGGACGTGGCGCAGGCCGAGGTCGGGGCGATCCTCGATCAGGTCGTTCAATTGGCGCTGACGGGGCAGGAAGTCTATCTGCTGGTGGATGATGCCGAGCAGCTCGACGAGTCCGCCCTTGAAGCCCTGATGGCGCTGGGCGCCGGCGCACCGGAAGGCCGCCCGCATGTGTTCCTGTTCGGCGAGTCGTCGCTGATCGCGCAGCTCGAGGCTTTGCACCTTGAGGAAGAGCGCTTTCACGTCATTGAACTGCAGCCGTACACCGAAGAAGAAACCCGCGAGTATCTCGACCAGCGGCTCGAAGGCGCCGGCCGGGGTGTCGAACTTTTCACCGCGGATCAGATCTCTGATATTCACGAAAGCTCAGAGGGTTGGCCGGGCAACATCAACCAGGTCGCTCGCGATGCTCTGATCGAAGTCATGATTGCCAGCCGCTCTGCGGTCAAGCGTCCAAGTATGGGGTTCAACATGCCGAAGAAACACGTATTGGCGATATCCGCCGTGGTCGTGGTCGCGGTCGCGGCGGCCTGGCTGATGCCGGGTCGCAACAAGGCACCGACCACCGGTGCGCCGGCCAACGAGCAGGCGCAACTGCCATTGGGCCAGGGCACGCCGCAGGCGGGTGGCGCGCCGTCCGTCGAATTCAACGGCAATACTCAGCCGATGCCGCTGCCGCTGGTCGGCAACTCGCAGCCGGTGATGCGCGGTCCGCTGGCTGAAGCGGCGGGTGGAATCACCGAGGGCGACGACGGCGTGCCGGTCGAAGGTTCCAGCAATACGCCGCCGACCGTGACCACCACCGCCCCTCCCGCGGGCGTTCAGGCCGGTCCTGCACCGACCCCGGTTCCTGTCCCGGCGGCCAAACCGACCCCCGCACCAACCCAGGTTGCTACCGCCAAGCCGGCACCTGCTCCGGCCGCTCCAGTGGCCAAACCGGCTCCGGCGCCTGCCAAGCCTGTTGCCACCACCAAACCTGCCGAGAAGCCGGTTACCGTCGCCAAGGCTGCCGGTGGCAGCTGGTACGCCGGTCAGCCGACCAGCAACTACGTGGTGCAGATCCTCGGCACCAGCTCCGAAGCGACTGCGCAAAACTTCGTCAAGGAGCAGGGCGGCGAGTACCGTTATTTCAAGAAAGTCCTCAACGGCAAGCCTCTCTACGTGATCACCTACGGCAACTTCGCCAATCGTGATGCAGCCGTTTCTGCCATCAAGGCCTTGCCAGCGAAGGTTCAGGCTGGTAAACCTTGGCCTCGCACTGTCGCCAGCGTCCAACAGGAACTGGCAACAACTCGCTGAAGATTCGGCGGCCTTACCCAGGCCGCCTCTCCAAGCACCTCAAAATTTCTACAAGTGCGCGCTTCCTTTCAGGTCGCGTGCCTTGTGGTGTCTGCGTCACAGTAGTCTTTGAGTCGTTGCGGTCAAAATTAAAAAAGTTTTGACTAGCACAGCAGATCGCTTTAAACCTTTCACAAATGCGACATGAATTTGCGACATTTCGTCGTCAAATTTGTGAGCCTCTGTGTCGCTGTGTACAATGACCACCCTTTTGCCCCCGCAAAGCCGGCGTACGTTCGGCGCGAGATGCAAGTGGTTGAATTGAAAAGAAATTTGCCTCGTAAAGAGGCAGCCTGGTGAGAAAGTGTCTATGAAAGCAGGTCTGTACCAACCAGATGAATTCAAGGATAACTGCGGTTTCGGCCTGATAGCCCATATGCAGGGCGAACCCAGTCATACCCTTTTGCAAACGGCCATTGAGGCCCTGACCTGCATGACCCACCGCGGTGGGATTAATGCCGACGGCAAGACCGGTGACGGTTGCGGTCTGCTGATTCAAAAACCCGACGCCTTCCTGCGTGCCATTGCCCGGGAAGCCTTCAGCGTCGAGCTGCCCAAGCAATATGCCGTGGGCATGGTCTTCTTCAACCAGGATCCGGCCAAGGCCGAAGCCGCTCGCGAGAACATGAACCGTGAGATCCTGGCCGAAGGCCTGCAACTGATTGGTTGGCGCAAAGTGCCGATCGACACCAGCGTCCTCGGCCGCCTGGCCCTTGAGCGCCTGCCGCAGATCGAGCAGGTGTACATCGGTGGCGAAGGCCTGAGCGATCAGGACATGGCGGTCAAGCTGTTCAGCGCCCGTCGTCGTTCGTCGGTGGCCAACGCCGCGGATACCGACCACTACATCTGCAGCTTTTCCCACAAGACCATCATCTATAAAGGCTTGATGATGCCGGCCGACCTGGCCGCGTTCTATCCGGACCTGGGTGACCAGCGCCTGCAAACCGCGATCTGCGTGTTCCACCAGCGCTTCTCCACCAACACCCTGCCGAAATGGCCGCTGGCCCAGCCATTCCGCTTCCTCGCCCACAACGGCGAGATCAACACCATCACCGGCAACCGCAACTGGGCCCAGGCCCGTCGCACCAAGTTCACCAACGATCTGATGGATCTGGAAGAACTCGGCCCGCTGGTCAACCGTGTCGGATCCGACTCCTCGAGCATGGACAACATGCTCGAGCTGATGGTCACCGGTGGCATCGACCTGTTCCGTGGCGTGCGGATGATCATTCCGCCAGCGTGGCAGAACGTCGAAACCATGGACCCGGATCTGCGTGCGTTCTACGAGTACAACTCGATGCACATGGAGCCGTGGGACGGCCCGGCCGGCGTGGTCATGACCGACGGTCGCTACGCGGTGTGCCTGCTCGACCGTAACGGTCTGCGCCCGGCGCGCTGGGTCACCACCAAGAACGGCTTCATCACCCTGGCTTCGGAAATCGGCGTCTGGAACTACCAGCCTGAAGACGTGCTTGCCAAAGGCCGTGTCGGCCCGGGCCAGATCTTCGCCGTGGACACCGAAACCGGGCAGATCCTCGACACCGACGCGATCGACAACCGTCTGAAATCCCGTCATCCGTACAAGCAATGGCTGCGCAAGAATGCCCTGCGCATCCAGGCCACCATGGAAGACAACGATCACGGTTCGGCTTTCTACGACGTCGATCAGCTCAAGCAATACATGAAGATGTATCAGGTCACGTTCGAAGAGCGCGATCAGGTACTGCGTCCGCTCGGCGAGCAGGGCTACGAAGCCGTTGGCTCGATGGGCGACGACACGCCGATGGCCGTGCTGTCCCAGCGCGTGCGCACGCCGTACGACTATTTCCGCCAGCAGTTCGCGCAGGTGACCAACCCGCCGATCGACCCGCTGCGTGAAGCGATCGTGATGTCGCTGGAAATCTGCCTCGGTGCCGAGCGCAACATCTTCCAGGAATCGCCGGAACACGCTTCGCGCGTGATCCTCAGCTCGCCGGTCATTTCCCCGGCCAAGTGGCGTTCGCTGATGAACCTCGACCGCCCGGGTTTCGAGCGGCAGATCATCGACCTCAACTACGACGAAAGCGTCGGCCTCGAAGCGGCGATCCGCAACGTCGCCGATCAGGCTGAAGAAGCCGTGCGTGCCGGTCGTACCCAGATCGTTCTGAGCGACCGCCATATCGCTCCGGGCAAACTGCCGATCCACGCCTCGCTGGCCACCGGCGCGGTGCACCACCGCCTGACCGAAAAAGGCCTGCGCTGCGACTCCAACATCCTGGTGGAAACCGCCACCGCACGCGATCCGCACCACTTCGCCGTGCTGATCGGCTTTGGCGCCTCGGCGGTCTACCCGTTCCTGGCCTACGAAGTGCTGGGCGACCTGATCCGCACCGGTGAAGTGCTGGGCGACCTCTACGAGGTGTTCAAGAACTACCGCAAAGGCATCACCAAAGGTCTGTTGAAGATCCTGTCGAAGATGGGCATCTCGACCATCGCTTCGTACCGCGGTGCGCAGCTGTTCGAAGCCATCGGCCTGTCCGAAGAAGTCTGCGAGCTGAGCTTCCGTGGCGTACCGAGCCGTATCAAGGGTGCGCGCTTCGTCGACATCGAAGCCGAACAGAAAGCCTTGGCCACCGAAGCCTGGAGTCCGCGCAAGCCGATCCAGCAGGGCGGTCTGCTGAAGTTCGTTCACGGTGGCGAATACCACGCGTACAACCCGGACGTGGTCAACACCCTGCAAGCCGCCGTGCAGCAGGGCGACTACGCCAAGTTCAAGGAATACACCTCGCTGGTGGACAACCGTCCGGTGTCGATGATCCGTGACCTGTTCAAGGTCAAGACCCTCGACACGCCGCTGGACATCAGTGAAGTCGAGCCGCTGGAATCGGTGCTCAAGCGCTTCGACTCCGCTGGCATCTCGCTGGGCGCCCTGTCGCCGGAAGCTCACGAAGCCCTGGCCGAAGCCATGAACCGCCTCGGTGCGCGTTCCAACTCCGGCGAAGGCGGCGAAGACCCGGCGCGCTACGGCACCATCAAGAGCTCGAAAATCAAACAGGTCGCGACCGGCCGTTTCGGGGTGACCCCGGAATACCTGGTCAACGCCGAAGTGCTGCAGATCAAGGTCGCCCAGGGCGCCAAGCCGGGCGAGGGCGGGCAACTGCCGGGCGGTAAAGTGAACGGGCTGATCGCCAAACTGCGTTACGCAGTGCCGGGCGTGACCCTGATTTCGCCACCGCCGCACCATGACATCTATTCGATCGAGGACTTGTCGCAGCTGATCTTCGACCTGAAACAGGTCAACCCGAAGGCGCTGGTCTCGGTAAAATTGGTGGCTGAAGCGGGCGTCGGCACCATCGCCGCCGGTGTGGCCAAGGCCTACGCGGACTTGATCACCATCTCCGGTTACGACGGTGGCACCGGTGCTTCGCCGCTGACCTCGATCAAATACGCTGGTGCACCGTGGGAACTCGGCCTGGCCGAAACCCACCAGACCCTGCGCGGCAACGACCTGCGCGGCAAGGTTCGGGTACAGACCGATGGCGGCCTGAAAACCGGCCTCGACGTGATCAAGGCAGCCATCCTCGGCGCCGAAAGCTTCGGCTTCGGCACCGCGCCAATGATCGCGCTGGGCTGCAAATACCTGCGTATCTGCCACCTGAACAACTGCGCCACCGGCGTCGCGACCCAGAACGAGAAGCTGCGCAAGGATCACTACATCGGCACCGTCGACATGGTGGTGAATTTCTTCACCTACGTCGCCGAAGAGACCCGTGAATGGCTGGCCAAGCTGGGCGTGCGTTCCCTCGAAGAGCTGATCGGCCGCACCGATCTGCTGGAAGTCCTCGAAGGCCAGACCGCCAAGCAGCATCACCTGGATCTGACCCCGCTGCTGGGCAGCGATCACATCCCGGCGGACAAGCCTCAGTTCTGCGGCGTCGAGCGCAACCCGCCATTCGACCAGGGCCTGCTGGCCGAGAAAATGGTCGAGATGGCGACGTCGGCGATCAACGACCTCAGCGGCGCCGAGTTCGATCTGGATATCTGCAACTGCGACCGTTCTATCGGCGCACGGATCTCCGGCGAAATCGCGCGCAAGCACGGCAACCAGGGCATGGCGAAAGCGCCAATCACCTTCCGCTTCAAGGGCACTGCAGGTCAGAGCTTCGGCGTGTGGAACGCCGGCGGTCTGAACATGTACCTGGAAGGCGACGCCAACGACTACGTCGGCAAAGGCATGACCGGTGGCAAGCTGACCATCGTGCCGCCGAAGGGCAGCGTTTATAAGACTCAGGAAAGCGCCATCATCGGCAACACCTGCCTGTACGGCGCCACGGGCGGCAAGCTGTTCGCCGCCGGCACCGCCGGCGAGCGTTTCGCCGTGCGCAACTCCGGTGCCCACACGGTCGTGGAAGGCACTGGCGATCACTGCTGTGAGTACATGACCGGTGGTTTTGTCTGCGTTCTGGGCAAGACCGGTTACAACTTCGGCTCTGGCATGACCGGCGGTTTCGCCTACGTGCTCGACCAGGACAACACCTTCGTTGACCGGGTCAACCACGAACTGGTGGAAATCCAGCGGATCAGCGGCGAGGCGATGGAAGCCTATCGCAGCCACCTGCAGAACGTGCTGAACGAGTACGTCGCGGAAACCGACAGCGAGTGGGGTCGTGAACTCGCCGAGAACCTCGATGACTACTTGCGCCGCTTCTGGCTGGTCAAGCCGAAGGCTGCCAACCTGAAGTCGTTGCTTTCCAGCACCCGTGCCAACCCGCAGTGATATGCGCCTGAAGAGTTTGATGAGGTTTTAACAATGGCTGAACGTCTGAATAACGACTTCCAGTTCATCGATGTCGGGCGCAAGGATCCGAAGAAGAAACTGTTGCGTCAACGCAAGAAAGAGTTCGTGGAAATCTACGAACCGTTCAAACCCCAGCAGTCGGCCGACCAGGCCCACCGCTGCCTGGGTTGCGGCAACCCGTATTGTGAATGGAAGTGCCCGGTGCACAACTTCATTCCGAACTGGCTGAAGCTGGTGGCCGAGGGCAACATCCTCCAGGCCGCCGAGCTGTCGCACCAGACCAACACCCTGCCGGAAGTCTGCGGCCGGGTGTGCCCGCAGGATCGTCTGTGCGAGGGTGCCTGCACCCTTAACGACGGCTTCGGCGCGGTGACCATCGGTTCGGTCGAGAAGTACATCACCGACACCGCGTTCGCCATGGGCTGGCGCCCGGACATGTCCAAGGTCAAACCGACCGGCAAACGTGTCGCGATCATCGGCGCAGGCCCGGCGGGCCTCGGTTGTGCCGACGTGCTGGTGCGCGGCGGCGTGACCCCGGTGGTGTTCGACAAGAACCCGGAAATCGGCGGTCTGCTGACCTTCGGCATCCCCGAGTTCAAGCTCGAGAAGACCGTGCTGAGCAATCGCCGCGAAGTCTTCACCGGCATGGGCATCGAGTTCCGCCTCAACACCGAGGTCGGCAAGGACGTGACCATGGAGCAACTGCTCGCCGAATACGATGCCGTGTTCATGGGCATGGGCACCTACACCTACATGAAGGGCGGTTTTGCCGGTGAGGACCTGCCAGGCGTCTATGACGCGCTGGATTTCCTGATCGCCAACGTCAACCGCAACCTGGGCTTTGAAAAGTCGCCGGAAGATTTCGTCGACATGAAAGGCAAGAAGGTCGTGGTGCTGGGCGGTGGCGACACGGCGATGGACTGCAACCGCACGTCGATCCGCCAGGGCGCCAAATCGGTGACCTGCGCCTATCGTCGTGACGAAGCGAACATGCCGGGCTCGCGCAAAGAGGTGAAAAACGCCAAGGAAGAAGGCGTGAAGTTCCTCTACAACCGCCAGCCGATCGCCATCGTTGGCGAGGACAAGGTCGAAGGTGTGAAAGTGGTCGAGACCCGTCTCGGCGAGCCGGACGCCCGTGGCCGTCGCAGCCCCGAGCCGATCCCGGGCTCCGAAGAGATCATCCCGGCCGACGCCGTGGTCATCGCTTTCGGTTTCCGCCCGAGCCCGGCGCCGTGGTTCGAGCAGTTCGAAATCCAGACCGACAGCCAGGGCCGCGTCGTTGCGCCCGAGCAGGGTCAGTACAAGCACCAGACCAGCAACCCGAAAATCTTCGCCGGTGGTGACATGGTGCGCGGTTCCGACCTCGTGGTGACGGCGATCTTCGAAGGCCGCAATGCGGCGGAAGGGATCCTGGATTACCTGGGCGTCTAAACCTTCCTCTGATCGTTCCCACGTCGAGGCGTCGAACCGTCTGCGTGGGAACGATTTTCTGTGAGAAAACCGCGACAAATTGACCCGATAGACAAAAGGCTGACCTGCATTCGTGCCTTTTGCGTCGCGCTCTGAGAAAATGCCCGCACTTTTTTTCCGGATGCCGACATGACTGCCCTGAAGAACGACCGTTTCCTCCGCGCCCTGCTCAAGCAACCCGTAGACGTCACCCCTGTGTGGATGATGCGCCAGGCCGGCCGCTACCTGCCGGAATACCGCGCCAGCCGCGCCCAGGCCGGTGACTTCATGAGCCTGTGCATGAATCCGGAATTCGCCTGCGAAGTCACGCTGCAACCGCTCGACCGCTATCCGCAACTGGACGCGGCGATCCTGTTCTCCGACATCCTCACCATTCCCGATGCCATGGGCCAGGGCCTGTACTTCGAGACGGGTGAAGGTCCGCGCTTCAAGAAAGTCGTCAGCACCCTGGCCGACATCGAAGCCCTGCCGATCCCGGATCCGCACAAAGACCTCGGTTACGTAATGGACGCGGTCAGCACCATTCGCCGCGAACTGAACGGCCGTGTACCGTTGATCGGTTTCTCCGGCAGTCCGTGGACCCTCGCCACCTACATGGTCGAAGGCGGCTCGTCGAAAGACTTCCGCAAGACCAAGGCGATGCTCTACGACAACCCGCAAGCCATGCACCTGCTGCTGGACAAGCTGGCACAGTCGGTGACTTCGTACCTCAACGGCCAGATCCAGGCCGGCGCCCAAGCGGTGCAGATCTTCGATACCTGGGGCGGCAACCTGTCGGCGGCGGCGTATCAGGAATTCTCCCTGGCCTACATGAAGAAAATCGTCAGCGGCCTGATCCGTGAGCACGACGGTCGCAAAGTGCCGGTGATCCTGTTCACCAAAAACGGCGGCCTATGGCTGGAAAGCATCGCCGACGCCGGCGCTGACGCACTGGGCCTGGACTGGACCTGCGACATCGGCAACGCCCGCGCCCGCGTTGGCGACAAGGTCGCGCTGCAAGGCAACATGGACCCGACCGTGCTCTACGCCAAGCCGGAAGCGATCCGCACCGAAGTCGGGCGCATCCTCGCCAGCTACGGCAAGGGCAGCGGCCACGTGTTTAACCTTGGCCACGGCATCACGCCTGAAGTCGATCCGGAACACGCCGGCGCGTTCCTGCGTGCGGTGCACGAGTTGTCGGCGCAGTATCACGAGTGATCGGCGCTCAGCTCTAAGGGTAGAAAACAAAAACGCCCGGCTTATGCCGGGCGTTTTTGTTTGCGATGTGTTTAACGACCGAGGAGTTGTTCGGCGTAGCGGGCGATGATGTGGTCGAAAGGCTTTTGATTGGGGATAGCGGTAGTTCTGATCGCCGTCACTAACCGCTCAAGCTCTTCTTCGCTGACTTGCATGACGAACTCATCATCGAAGAAGCGGCGGATTGTGTCCTGACGTCGATTTTTGAGGTAGGCGATGTCTAGCGCCAATACCTCGATCATCTTTGTGGCGGGAAGGTCGTCAGAATCTTTTGGCTGGATTTCGCCGGTTCGCAGATATCGGAAGCGCTTTTCACAGTTCTCGTCGGTGGGAGAAATGTGTTGGTTTTCGTCGAACCAGTTGCCCTTCTTATGGCCGCAGTGCAACGGGTTGCCGGGCTTGGTTTCTCGCAGGCAGGAGGCATGAAGGTTGTGAAACTCCAACGCCAGCTCTTCGAAATGCTCTTGTGGTCTGAAGTGTTCGATATGGCTGGTCGAAGCATCTATTTCCCGGCCGCAATAACAGCAGAAGAAGCCTTGCTCCCGCAGAAGGGCGTTGTGCAGATCTCGTTTCTCTGGGTTTTGCAGAGTGGGGTAGGTCGGACTCCACTCCTCGTTCGCCGAGTTTTTCCAATCTGTAAATGAAGCGGGTTCAGTTCCTTTGAGCACTCGCTTCATTTGCCGAGAATCTCCTTGCGCCTGATCAGAGCCTCTGCGCCTGCAAATTCTGGAAGGTCAGGAGCTTTTTTCTTCAACGCAGCAAGCTGCGATTTTGCTTTTTTTAGATCGTTATCTTCCAATGTTGAAAAGAGCTCAGAGAGGAGGTTTTCAATCTCTGGCTCACGCTGCTTAACACCCATGACCTCTTCGAGCACACTGCTCGAATCCAGGCCGTAAGTTACTTGTGGGTGAGATGGGTCACCATTGTTTAGTACTACGACCTCTTCGGGTCTGAGGCTGCCAATGATCTGTGGGGAGTGGCTGGCTGCAATGAACTGGACCTTGGGAAACGCCTGTTTTAATGCCGGTGCGATACTCCGCTGCCAAGCTGGATGAAGGTGGATGTCCAACTCATCAATGATCACTACTCCTGAA
Source organism: Pseudomonas sputi (assembly GCF_021603585.1). Lineage (GTDB taxonomy): Bacteria > Pseudomonadota > Gammaproteobacteria > Pseudomonadales > Pseudomonadaceae > Aquipseudomonas > Aquipseudomonas sputi. Next base: position 42,269 of record NZ_BQHI01000011.1, read on the forward strand.
GTCCTAGTCAGAACGTTCATGCCCATGTGTGGGTTGAGAATGCACATGCGTCGAGCGATATCGGCGAACAGCGCGATCATGCCTCTTTGTCCGTCGCTAAGTTCGTTGAAAGGCACAGTTACGCCGCCGTGAAAATCGATCAGCAGACTTTGTAGTCTCAAGTCGTAACGCAAATCTCTGACATCCGGCAACGCGATTTGAATAGCGGCATTTACCCACGCTAATTCATCGTCGAATTCTGAACTGGCAGATCCCGAGTCCAGCATGTCTTGTATTCGATCCAGCGTTCGTCCGATCAGCCAGGTCTCAAAGTCTTTCAGATCGGTGACCGCATCCAGCCAGTTTGAATAGCCGTCATAACGAGATATTTTTTGTTGCGCTGCCGACTCCGCAGAAACACCCGCGGCCTTCCAGCGGCGGTTGGATCGATAAAAAGCAAGCACCGGTAAATCAATCTGTTCTCGTCGATTGATTTTGTTGGTCAGTTCAAAAAGTTCATCAGCAACACCCGTGTCTGTGAGGTGAGGCGATTCTATTGCTTGTCTGATGATCTTCCACTCAGAGGCGCCCAGCAGTTTTCCTTTGGCTTCTATCAGATGCGGAAACTTTCTCTCAAAGCGACTGCGGCCTTCAAACTTATCAATGAAAAAACGAACGTTTTCGTCATTTAACTTGAGGCTGTCTGATGCCATCACAGCGCCAAATTCATGGAAGGATGCCGCCGCCGCCTGCAACAAAGAAGTCTTCCCGCTCCCATTAACCCCCACCACCAGATTGAATCCTGGTTGAAAGTCGAATGTGGCATCTTCGTAGCAACGAAAATTTTTAATGTGGAGACGGTCCAGGCGCATTCTGGCTTCCTTTACCAAAGCAGATGAATGCCGTCAGTGTACCTTGGCCCGTGATTACCGCTAGGGCGCAGTTGTGGCTAAACCTTTTCGCCACCACCCAGCGGCGGCAACTTCGCCAGCTTCAACGCCACCAACAGCGCCACCAGCAACAACGCGCCGATGAACAGGCCGATCCCGTTCCACCCCGCCAGGTGCCAGAACACCCCGCCCGCCGTCCCGGCAATGCTCGAACCGGCGTAATAACTGAACAGGTACAGCGACGACGCCTGGCCCTTGGCCTTGAGCGCCCGACGGCCGATCCAGCTGCTGGCCACCGAGTGGGCGCCGAAGAAGCCGAAGGTGAAGATCAGCATGCCGATGATCACCAGCGGCAGCGGTGTGAACATCGTCAGGGCGAGGCCGGCGAACATCAGGGCGATGGTCGCCCACAGCACTTTGCGGCGGCCCAGTTTGTCGGCCAGCGAACCGATTTTCGCCGAGCTGTAGATGCCCGACAGGTAGACCACCGACAACAGCCCCACGAACACTTGATCCATGTGGTACGGGGCGGCCAACAGCCGATAACCGATGTAGTTGAACAGGGTGACGAATGCGCCCATCAGCACGAACGCTTCGAGGAACAGCAGCGGCAGGCCGGCATCGCGAAAGTGCATGGTGAAGCCGTCGAGCAGGCTGCGCGGATGCAACGAGCGGGAGCGGAAGTTGCGCGACTCTGGCAGGATTTTCCAGAACACCGCCGCTGCGATCAGCGCCAGGCCGCCGATCACCATCATCGCCGTGTGCCAACTGACGAAGTCGATCAGCACGCCAGTGATCAACCGTCCGCTCATCCCGCCAATCGCGTTGCCACCGATATACAAACCCATCGCCAGACCAATGTGCTGTGGATGGATTTCCTCGCTCAGGTAAGTCATCGCCACCGCCGCCAGACCACTCAATGACAGCCCGATCAGCGCACGCATGATCAGCACACCGTGCCAGCTCGGCATCATCGAACTGGCGATGGTGCACAGCGCCGCGGCAAACAGCGCGGCGACCATCACCGGTTTGCGCCCGACCCGATCGGAAATCGGACCGGTGATCAGCAGGCCGAAAGCCAGCATGCCGGTGGCCACCGAGAGGATCAGGCTGCTCTGCGCCGCGTTGATCGAATATTCGTGGGACAGCAGCGGCATCATCGGCTGCACACAGTAGAGCAGGGCGAAGGTCGCAAAGCCGCCGCTGAACAGCGCGAGTACCGTGCGCATGAACGCCGGCGTGCCTTTTTCGATGTAGATCTCTTGCAGTTCGGTCATCACATCGTCCGCCGCAGCGGGCGGGACTTCATGGGCCAGTGGAGCGACGGCGGTTTTCACATCAGACCTCGGAGGGCGCGGGCAGGCAGGCAATGAAAAAATCATATAGCTGGCTAATGTTTCTATCCAATATATTGTTCGACCTGTTTGATAGCTTTAACGACCTAATGGGGTGCCCATGGAATTACGTCATCTGCGCTACTTCATCGCCGTCGCCGAAGAACTGCACTTCGGCCGTGCTGCACAGGTGCTGGGCATCTCCCAGCCACCGCTGAGCCAGCAGATCCAGGCGCTGGAACAGGAAGTCGGCGCGCGACTGTTCGAGCGTACCAATCGTCGGGTCGAGCTCAGCGAGGCCGGGCGACTGTTTCTGGAGGAAGCGCGGCTGGTGCTCGCGCAAGTCGATAAAGCGGCCGACGTGGCCCGCCGCGCGCAACTCGGCGAGCTGGGTGAATTGAAGATCGGCTTCACCTCCTCGGCGCCATTCAACTCGACCATTCCCCAGGCGATTTTTTCCTTCCGCCAGCGCTTCCCGGCGGTGCACCTGAATCTGCGCGAGATGAGCAGCACCATGGTCGCCGACGCGTTGGTGGACCAATCGATCGAAGTCGGCATCATGCGTCCGCTGGGTTTGCCGGATTCATTGAGCGTGGTCGAGCTCACGCGCGAGCCGCTGGTGGCCGTGCTCAGCTCCAAGCATCCGTTGGCGCAGGGCACTGAAGAGGGGCTGTTCCTTTCGGCACTGGCGCTTGAACCGTTCGTGTTCTTCCCGCGCAGCTACGGCAGCGGTCTGTATTCACAGTTGATCAGCCTGGCCCGTGATGCCGGGTTCAGTCCGCACTTCGCCCAGGAGGCCGGCGAAGCCATGACCATCATCGGTCTGGTGGCAGCCGGTCTGGGCGTATCGGTGATGCCGGCCTCGTATCAGCGGATGCGCATCGACGGCGTGGTCTATCGGCCGCTGCTCGATCCCGAGGCCGTGACGGCGGTGTGGCTGGTGCAGCGCAAGGATCAGAAATCGCCGATGGCCAAGGCGTTTGTCGAACTGCTCACGCGCAAGGTCGAAGCCGGTTGATCAGGGCAGCCGAACCAGATCCCCCTTCAACGCCACCCGCGTTACAAACACCCCGGCCCGACACTCGTAAGTGTTCAGATCCTTGCGCACATGCTGGTCGTAATAGCTGACGATATTGGTCACCGCATTCGCCCCGACACGCTTGGCCTCGGCCTGCAGCGCAATCAGATTCGACTGCAACACCCACTCGCAGGAGTCGTGATCGCTCTTGTTGAAACCGTTGGTCTTCAAATCGCTGACCACCCCGCGCTGCAACAACCGCTGAGTGCCCTGAGGTCCGTTGCCGATCAGATAAAACTTCACACTGCCATCCAGCCGCCCGGCGCGCATCGCATCTGACACGACTGTTTCGAACGGCATGTACATCAGATTGGTGGCGTGGCTGGTACCGGGCAGCAGGCCGAGAAGGGCGGCGGCGATCAGGGCTTTCGCTTGCATGGTTGTCTCCTTGACGGTGAAAGAGAACGGCGAGTACTTGACCGGCAGGGCTCGCCGTTCCGGCAGGCGCTGTGCGTTGGCCTGTTTGAGCGAGTGTAGATGGTGCTTGCGAAGGTGCAGCGAAATGCCAGCGCTGTCGGGAGTACCTTTTCAGGCAATACTGCCGGCGTTGCCGAAAGGGGCTTGTGAGACTCCGAGAATCCTGGGCAACCAGCCATCGCAGAGCCAAACAGATGAGAGGCGATGACAAGCGAATCTGTTTGTAAAAGGGCGCCGAAAGGCGCCCTTTGTCATTTTTGAAGGTTTGATTGCGTTACTTCCTGAGCCGAAGCCTCATCCTGCAATCTGCGCCCGATCACATCCAACAAGTCGCAGCCATCGCGCAACGATGTGACCAATACCTTCGCCAACTCGCTGTAAATGCCCTCAGCGAACGCCAGGTTTTCGAGAAACTGTGTCGCTGTGCGTATGCGGTAGGCGGCTATTTCGTGAAGTACGTCCAGTGGTGCTTCAGTGTCGATCAGCAGTGAAGGTATTTCGCAGTCAATTCCGGTGATAGGTCTGTATCGATCCATGACAGAACAACTCCATTAGGTAAAAGGCGCGGGTACTCGGTAGTCAGTGTTCAGTGAAAGCGCGGGCTCTCTCAAGGCGGATCCAGGTTGTCCAGCGCCCTATTGACCAGCAATTCGCTCAGGACGGTGAGCTGCTGAATAGCCAACGTTACGTTCCGCTGCGGCCCTTCTACCTCGCCCGCGAGATTCGTAGCCATGACATTGAGCGAAGCGAGGTTTTCGCATGCATGGCAAAGCAATGACTCAGTGTCGACATCCGGCAGTATCGTGAAAATGTGGCTGAGCGGCTCCGGTTTACGCGAGCGGTGGGAGGTGACGGGGGCAGTAGTTCGGGTTTGGTCGGGCATGTCTGGATTACTTTTGCCCAAGAATTGCGGGTGGTCGGAATCAACTTTTTTCATTTCGGAACTCCCTCTGGTTTTTTAGTGAATAGCAACATCCAATTCCAGTTATTCATAGGTGCTCAGCGAAGGGCGTGGATAACGAACGTATTTATAACTAATAATTTCGCTTCTATTAATCAAATAATTGAACGTTTGTGTAATTAAATGATTCTTTGTAGGCGTATGTAAGCAAGCTCTCTCAATGTTGTGGGATTTATCCTATCTATGGTGTTTGGTATTCAACATCGAATTAAACATGCTGCTGTGGATGTACAATTTATCCGCGTGTGGCAGTATTCTGCATAATTCCAACGAATGGCGGATGCGTTTCAAACTATCAAGTGATTGGCAGATATTTAATGCATAAGAAAGAAAAAACAGAAAAGCTAAAAAGGAATATTAAGTACCTGATAGAAAGCCGGGGCGAGACAAGAATTTCGCTGTGTAACTCCAGCGGGTTAACCAGGACAACAATCTACAATATTCTGGAAGGTAGAGTAGTTAATGTACAGCAATCTACAATCCGCAAGATCTCGGATTTTTTCGGGGTGTCTTACAAAGAGATAGAAACAGTCGATTTTGAAGAGCGGGAGATAATTGAATCCACTGTTTCTTTGCACGGAAATATGAATCCAGCCGCAGTGCCGGTCATCAAGGAAAGCTTGTTGCTTCAGAGTTTGGAGAAAAGGATTGGCGAATTGGCTATATCGCACCCTTTGACCTATTACTTCGGAGCGGCGAGTAATCTGATAGGTGTGCTTTTGGAGAGTGAGATAGTCGGTGCCAATGAAGTGGGTGACCTTCTGATAGTTAGGAAAGGCGTATCGATTAGTAGGGGTGAAAAGCTTGTATATGACAAGCGTACTAGAAAACTCGCCATCGTCGCCGACTCGGAGTTTGATGCTGATGTACTTGTCATAGGGGAATTGATAGAGGAAAGGTTTAATGTCGGAAGGTATTGAGGCTGTAAGCAGCAAATATAAGCTGCTGGGGTTTGAGCCGGATAAGAAGCTCGCTGTAGTAATGGTTGTCTCAACCGGGAAGCTGATTAAACTGAAATTGGCAGAGCTGATAAAAAGTGATTTGATAGATAATCTCAGTAGAGCCGAAGTCAAAAGTATATACAGGAAATATTATTCTACGAGTACAGCCGTGACCGCCTATGATATGACCGATCGGCATGAGCGATCCTGGATGGTCTACGTTGTATTAAACCTGTTGCTCTTGGTGTTGTATGTGTTCTCGAATATTGGTGCCACGAAGCTGATATATATCGAGCAATTTGACGTCGTTTTAACTCCAGGAGTTTTTCTCTATCCTCTAACCTTTCTTGTAGTCGATATGTTGAATGAGTTGTATGGGTTCAAGCTAGCAAGAAGAGCAATTTTTTTTGGATTCCTGAGCAATACGCTGATCATTTTATTGTTGAGTGCGGCAAAAATGATGCCGGGAGTGCCGGATTGGAAACTTGATGCACCTTATGGTGAGGTGGTATCGCATGTTTCCTCAGTGTTGTTGGCCTCATCGGTTTCGTTTCTGTTTTCCGAATATATTAATTCATACCTCTTGTGCAAAATTAAGCAGTTGACAAACTCCAAGTATCTCTTCTTGCGTGTCTTTTTTAGCACGTTTTTTGCAGTTTTGATCGATAGTGTACTTTTTTGCTTTATAGCTTTTTATGGTGTGCTGGAGAGTAATGAAATATTGTCAATCGTGATGGTGCAAATCACTATCAAGATGTTTTTCGCATTTTTCAATGTTTTTCCCGCGTACGGAGCAAGGTCGCTTTTTAGAAGGTTTGTTGCGGAGAGTAAGGTCGCGTAATGGCATCAGGGGAGGGGCGTTATTACGCTCCTCCTGTTCGTTGGGGAGTTAGCTTAAGCTCAATCGATATCTCAAACTGTTTGTGAATTTTTTCTTGTTTTTCAGGAAGTCGTCTAGCCCCTTCGAGCGAAGGCCACAAGCATCACATTCCTCACAGCCACTAGCCTTTATTCCGTTATAGCAAGACAGTGTATGTTCGCGAACAAAATCGAGTTGGCCATGATAGTTGGCCAGCGCCCAGATTTCGGCCTTGGTCAGCCACATCAATGGCGTTTCAAGCTGCAGTTCATATTCCATGCCTAAGTTGATAGCTTCATTTAGCGTTTTAACGAAATCATCACGACAATCCGGGTAGCCAGAAAAATCTGTTTCGCAGACACCTGTAATCACAGTCTGAGCCCGAATTTGATACGCATAAACCGACGCCAGCGTTAAAAACAGAATGTTTCTTCCAGGTACGAACGTGTTGGGCAAATCGCTTCCGAATGAATTGGCGGACGGTACGGGGATGTTGTCACGCGTCAGGCTACTGATGGTCAAGTCGTTGAGTACCTTCACGTCCAGCACGCTGTGTGCAGTCACACCCAACTCTTTCGCTAGTCGACGTGCTACGTCGATTTCTGCGCGATGGCGTTGGCCATAATCAAACGTAATACAGTGAATTTCGTCGTACATCGGCAAGGCATGGATCAAACAGGTGGTTGAATCCTGACCGCCGCTGAAAACGATAACCGCCTTTTTACGCATTTTTTCGTCCTTGAGGTGTGCCGCTTGATCGCGGCACCACTGACCTTACAGAGTAGAAAATGCGCTGAATGTGGGACGTTTCCGAAAAGAAACGCTGAGCTTTCCTTGTGTGCAGTTTTTTGTGCAATAGATGAAAAAAAGGGCGCCGAAAGGCGCCCTTCGTCGTTCCGGCGGTTACTGAACCGTCGCCAGATCGCCCTTCAACGCTACGCCGGCCATGATGGCGCCCGCGTGGCATTCGTAGGTTTTCGCATCCTTGCGCTCGTTGCTCTTGTAGAAGCTGACGATGTTGGTCACGGCGTTGGCGCCGGCGTTTTTCGCGGCCTGGTGCAGGCTGATGATGGCCGATTGCACGACCCACTCGCAGGCTTCCTGGTCGGTCTTGTTGAAGGCGTTGGTCTTTTTGTTGGTCACGGCGCCGGGGCTGACGACGGTGACTTTGCCGGCCGGGGCGTTGCCCGCCAGATAGAACTTCACGCTGCCATCGATCTTGCCGGTGCGGGTTGCTTCGGCGACGGCCTTGTCGAACGGCAGGTACACCGCCGTGTCACGGGCCTGGCTGACGGCCGGCAAGGCGCAGATGAGCAGGGTGGCAGCGAGTTTCTTGAAGTGCATGGAGGTCTCCTTGACCTGGATTAATTCGGTTGGGGCCAGCGACGGAAGATCAGCGAGGTGTTGACCCCGCCGAAAGCGAAATTGTTGTTCATTACGTATTCGTGGCTCATCTGCCGGAACTCGCCGCGCAGGTAGTCGAGCTTGCCGCAATGCGGATCGACCTCGTCGAGGTTGAGCGTGTGCACGTACAGGTCGCGGTTGAGCATCTCGATGCTGAACCACGATTCCAGCGCCCCGCAGGCGCCGAGGGTGTGGCCCAGGAAGCTCTTTTGCGAGCTGATCGGCATGCGCTCGCCGAACAGGGCACTGGTGGCCAGGGTTTCAGCGACATCGCCTTGTTCGGTGGCGGTGCCGTGGCCGTTGACATAGCCGATGACGTCCGGCGCAAGGCCTGCGTCTTCCAGTGCCAGTTCCATTGCCCGGCGCATGGTGACCTGTTCCGGACGGGTGGTGTGCTGGCCGTCGGCGTTGCTGCCGAAACCGACGATTTCGGCGTGAATGTGCGCACCGCGTGCCAAGGCGTGCTCCAGCTCTTCGAGCACCAGCATGCCGCCGCCTTCACCGATGACCAGACCGTCGCGGCCCTTGTCGTACGGGCGTGGCGAGGTGTGCGGGGCATCGTTTTTCAGGCTGGTGGCGTACAGCGCGTCGAACACCATGGCCTCGGTCGGGCACAGCTCTTCGGCGCCACCGGCCAGCATCAGCGGCAGGCGCCCGAACTTGATTGCCTCGTAGGCGTAACCGATGCCCTGGCTGCCGCTGGTGCAGGCGCTGGAGGTCGGGATCAAACGGCCGGTGAGGCCGAAGAAGATGCTGATGTTCGCCGCCGTGGTGTGCGGCATCATCCGCACGTAGGAATTGGCGTTGAGGCCTTCGGCCACCGAGTTGAGCAGCATGTTGCCGAACGCCTTGATCTCGTCGGTGCTGCCGGTGGACGAACCACAGGCCACGCCCATGCGCCCGTCCTTGATCGATTCGTCGCCGAGCAGGCCGGCATCGGCCAGCGCTTTTTCCGCCGCGCCGACGGCCAGCCGTGAAACCCGGCCCATGCTGCGCAGCTGTTTGCGGGTCCAGTGCGCCGGCACCTGGAAATCGTCGATGGGCCCAGCCAGACGGGTGTTGAGCTCGCTGAAGCGATCCCACTCGTCCATCCGGCGGATGCCGCTGCGATTGGCGGCGAAATTGTCGGCGATGGTGTCCCAGTCGCTGCCCAGCGAAGTAATGCCGGCCATGCCGGTGACGACGACGCGCTTCATCAGCACAAGCCTCCGTTGACCGCCAGCACCTGGCGGGTGATGTACGACGCTTCCGCCGACATCAGGAAATTCACCGCACCGGCCACCTCTTCAGGTGTGCCCATGCGTTGCGCGGGGATCATTTTCATCAGCTCTTCCACCGGCACGTTTTCATCGAGCATCGCCGTGTCGATCAGGCCCGGCGCAACACAGTTGACCGTGATCTTGCGCTTGGCCAGTTCGATCGCCAAGGCCTTTGCCGCGCCGATCACGCCGGCCTTCGACGCGCTGTAATTGACCTGGCCACGGTTGCCGATCAGCCCCGAGACCGAGGTGATGCAGACGATGCGCCCGGCCGCGCGGCGACGGATCATCGGCATCATCACCGGGTGCAGGACGTTGTAGAAACCGTCGAGGTTGGTGCGCAACACCACGTCCCAGTCGTCGTCGCTCAGGGCCGGAAAGGCGCCGTCGCGGGTCAGGCCGGCATTGAGCACCACGCCGTAGTAGGCGCCGTGGGCTTCAACGTCGGCTTCGAGGATGGCTTTGCAGGTTTCGCGGTCAGCCACGTCGAATTGCAGGATGCGCGCTTGGCGGCCCAGGGCCTGGATTTCAGCCTGTACCGCCTGCGCGTCGCTCACGCCGCTGCGGCAATGCAGGACGATATCGTGACCGGCGTTGGCCAGACGCAGGGCGATGGCGCGGCCGATGCCACGGCTGGAGCCGGTGACCAGGATGGATTCAGTCATCGTTCGACTCCTTGGATTGTTCCAGATAGTCCGCCGCCTGCGGCGGGCGGAACACGTTCAGCCGGGCGCTGGCCTCGATGCCGGGCGCGTTGATATGGCATTCGAATACACCCATGCCGTTGTCGTCTTCCAGCGAGCGCAAGCCATGGATGGTCAGTTCACTGCCGACCGGGAAAGCCGCCACGTTGCATTCGAACTTGCGTGTGCCGAGCAGAAAGCCCAGCTCCACCGGGTTGCCTTTCTGCCGCGCATGGCAGCCGGCGAATGCGGCGACGGTTTGCGCCATCAGCTCGACGCCGACCCACGCCGGCAGGCTGCCGTCGGGCAGGCTGAACAGGCCGCCGGGCCGGACGGTGAGGGTGGTGTGGATCTGTTCGTCGTCAAAGCTCAGGATCCGGTCGATCAGGATCATGTCGCCTGCGTGGGGCAGCAGTTCGGCGAGCGGCCAGTCGGTCATGGAGCGTCTCCGATAATCAGGCTGACGTTATTGCCACCGAAGGCAAATGAGTTGCTCATCAGGTAGCGGGGTGCAATGGACGCCAGGCGTTCGCTTGCGGTCACCCACTTGAGCGCTGGCAGGTTGGGATCTGGCTGGCCGTCCCAGACGTGCGGTGGCAAGGCGTGGTCAGGGTTGTCGGCACTCAGGCTCAACCAGCAGAACGCCGCTTCCAGTGCGCCGGCGGCGCCGAGGGTGTGGCCGGTCATCGGTTTGGTCGAGGAACACGCCACGCCTTCGGCAAACAGAGCGGCGACGGCCAGGCTTTCCATGGCGTCGTTGTGCTGGGTCGCGGTGCCGTGCAGGTTCAGGTAGCTGATGTCGCCGGCTTGCAGATGGGCTTGGTCGAGCGCCTTCTGCATCGATTGCAGGGCGCCACGGCCGGTCGGTTCCGGCGCGGAAATATGGTGCGCGTCGGAGCTGGCGCCAGCGCCGAGCAGGGCGATGCCCGGCCCTGTGCCGCGCGCTTTGCTCATCACGAACAGCACCGCCGCTTCGCCGATGTTGATGCCGTTGCGGTTGGCGGAAAACGGATTGCAGCGCTGGTCCGACACCGCTTCCAGGGCACTGAAACCGTTGAGGGTCAGTTTGCACAGGCTGTCGACCCCGCCGCACAGCACGACGTCGCACAGACCCAGATCGAGCAGGCGCCGGGCGCTCATCAGCGCGCGTGCGCTGGAGGTGCAGGCAGTGGAGATCACATAGGTCGGGCCGCTCAGTTGCAGCCAGTCGGCGAGGAAATTCGCCGGGGCGCCGAGTTCCTGTTGCCGGTAGTCGTAATCGGCCGGGAACTGTCGGTCGTGAATGTAGTGCGCCAGGCCACGACTGGCCTCGTCGATGCCGGAAGTGCTGGTGCCGAGCACCACGCCGATGCGGTCGCGGCCGTAAGTCTGGATCGCCTGTTCGATGTCATCGTGAATCTGCAACGCGGCTTCCAGCAACAGTTGATTGTTGCGGCTGCGCTGGTCGGCCAGCGCCTCGGGAATGGGCGCCAGATCGCCATGCACAGCGGCCACCGGCAGCTCGCGCTCCGGCACCCAGCCGGACTCGCGGCGCATGCCCGAGCAGTCGCCGGCAAACAGGTTGCGTGCCACGGTTTGCTTGTCGCGTCCCAGGGCGCAGATCACGCCGAGGGCATTGAGGTAGGCGGTCATGACGTCGGTTCACCGAGTGGCGTTACGCGATAGTGCGGGCCTTGTGGCAGGTTCAATTCGAAGCTCAAGGGTTGGGTGTAGTGGATGTCCCAGCGCGCCGGCAGGGAACGTTGGCCGCCCCGTTGCTGCGCGTCAGGGTAGTTGCGCGCCAGCTCGCCCGAGGGGGTCAGGGCGAACAGCAGCGCGGCGAACAGCTCCCGCGCTTCCGGGTTGGGCGGCAGCAGGCCGTCGGCCTGCCAGTGCCCGTCGATCAACTGCTGACGGGCCTGGGGAATGCCCAGCGGATCCATCATCGACCAGCGGATGCCGGATCCTTCGCGCTGGATCACCAGCAACCAGTCTTGCTGCTGCCCGGCCAGGTAACGCTCGATATGCAATTGCAGCGGCAGCGGCAGGCTCGGGTTGCCGGCCGGCAGCGGCGCCTGACTGGCGCAGGCACCGAGCAGGAGGACGCAGGCGAGCAACAGAACACGCAACATCAGACAGCCTCGTTCAAGGGTTTGCGGGCCACCACGTTGACCAGGGTTTCTTCCCGCTGGCCAAAGGGCTTGGGCTGGCGCAGACCGAAACGTTCAAGCAGACCGAAATCCTTAGACCGGCTCCACCACAGATACGGGTACGAAACGTTCTGTTCGCCGAACTCAAAACCCTGCTGGCGAATCATCTCCAGGTACTGTGCCGCACTCTTTTGCACGTGCATCGGATGCCGGAACAGCCAGCGAATCACCCACGTATCAATGTAAGCCTCGGTGGACTCGGCGAACAGCAGATAACCGCCCGGCTTGAGCACCCGATAGAACTCGGCCAGGGCTTTTTCCTGCTCCACCAGATGATGGAAGGTCTGGTGACAGAACAGCAGGTCGACGCTGGCATCGGGAACATTGAGTGTCGCGCAGTCGCTGCCGATCAGCTCGACGGTGAAGCCCTGGCGCGCCGCTTCTTCTGCGCTCAATTCCAGGCTGTGCGGGTCGGCATCGACGCCGATCAGGCGCTGGGGCGCGAAGGTCTGGCGCAGGTGGCCGAACGACTTGCCCTGGCCGCAGCCGGCATCCAGCAGCACTGGATTGGCCGGTAACGATTCGCTGAACAGCCCGCGCAGATCGTTGATCGCCACGCGCAGCACATGGTGCTGCCAGGTGTGGCTGCGCAGGAACCAGAAGCCGAAGCGGGTTTCCTCGACGTAGCTGTCGCTCAAGTAATTCATGTGTCGTCCCTTGCACAGAGTTCGGAGATGGTCTTCAGCCGACGGCGCGCTTCACTGACGAACGGGTTGCGTTCGTCCCAGGCGTAACCGGCGAGGATCGAGCAGATCATGCGGCGGATTTCCGGCGAGCCTTGCTCGTGGAAAATCACGTCCTGAAAGGTGCCGGCGTACCAGCCTTCGACGTAGCAGCGGAAGGTGTCGACCCCGCGTTTCAGTGGCTCGGCGAATTCCCGTTGCCAGTCCACCGGTTCGCCCTGCAACTGTCGATGCAGCACAGCGGCGGCCATGCTCGCCGAACGCATGGCAATGGTCACGCCCGAGGAGAACACTGGATCGAGAAATTCCGCGGCGTTGCCCAACAGCGCAAAGCCCGGGCCATGCAGGGTTTTGACGTTGGCCGCATACCCGCCGAGCGTGCGCGCCGGGGTATCCCACACGGCGTTGTTCAGCACCTTGGCCAGGCTCGGGGTTTCGGCGATGAACCCGCGCAGGCAGGCATCGAGGTCGGTATCGCGGCCTGCAAAATGTTCGGCAGCCGCTACCACACCCACCGAGCAGCGACCGTTGCTGAACGGGATCGACCAGAACCAGATGTCGCGGTGCTGCGGGTGAGTGGTGATAAGGATCTTTTCCCGGTCGAAACCGGGGTGATCGATGTGGTCTTCAACGTGGGTGAAGACGGCCTGGCGCACCGGGAAATTCGACGGTGCTTCCAGGTCGAGCAGACGCGACAGCACGCGACCGTAGCCGCTGGCATCGAGGACAAAATCGGCTTCGACGCGGTACTCGCTGCCGTCTTCGCGGCGTACATCCAGCAGCGGTCGCGGGCGCTCGAAATCGACGCTGACAATCGCGTCGCCATAGCGGATTTCCGCGCCCTGCAATGCCGCCTGATCGGCCAGCAACTTGTCGAAGTCGGCGCGTTGCACCTGCAAGGTCGTGGGCTTGCCGGTGGTGAAGGTGTCAGCAAAATCGAAGGCGCTGTAGCGCTCGCCCCAAGCGAAGGCCGCACCGTTCTTGCGTTGGAAACCGGCGGCATTCACCGCCTCGAGCATGCCGGCCTCTTCGACGAAATCCAGGCAATGGCAGAGCAGGCTTTCACCGATGGAGAACCTCGGAAAGTGCTGGCGCTCGATCACCAGCACGTCGTGTCCCTTGCGCTTGAGCAGTGCGGCGGCGATGGCGCCGGAGGGGCCGGCGCCGATGATCACGACCTGACGGGATTCCATTTCAACGATTGGCACGCGAGCTCCTGGGGACGGCAATAGGGTTCAGTGACGCCCGGTGCAGGCCGATGAAGGCCGGCAGCAGCGTCGCGATCAGACCCATCAGCATCAGCGCAAAGTACAGCGCCGGGCTGATGAGCTGTTGTTGCAACAGCAGGTTGAGAAAGACGATTTCGCTCAAGCCGCGAATGTTCAGCAGCACGCTTTCGCGCCAGCGACTGGCGCCTGCGAATGACGCGCCGGCCCAGCCGAGGCCGAGCCAGTTGCCCACGATTTTGCTGGCGACCGGCAACAGCAGCAGCGCTGCCCATTGCATGGCGCCGAGGCTGGCGAGGGCGCTGTGCACATCGATCTGGACGATGCCGAAAGTCAGGATCAGCGGAATTGCGATCCAGGTCTGCAAGCGGTTCATCCAGTGCGCCGGCAGCGGCAACACCAGTGGCACCTTGAGCGCGGCCATGCACAGCAGGTAACCGATGCCGAAAATCAGTGCGTTGAGTTTGTAGTGTTCGGCCAGCACCAACAGGGCAAAGAAACCGAGGCTGTAGGTCAATGGCCGGTGTAGGCCGAACACCCGCAGCAGCACCGGTACGCAGGCCAGCCCAAGCGGCAGCAACAGACTGCTCAGGTGCAGGCTGCCCTGAGCTAGGCCGAAGAGGGTCCAGCAGGTCAGGTCGATCAGAATCGCGGTCTGCACCAGACGCCGGGTGGCGGCGGGCGGATAGTCGATGTGGCGCAGGTACAGGTACAACACCGGGATCGCGGTGATGGCGAACACCAGACCGATCGCCAGCGAGTTGATCCACGGTTGCGTCGGCAACAGCCAGTATGCCGTCGCCAGGCCGCAGGCGAACGGCACAGCGAAACTCGGCAGGGCGATTTTCACGCTCTGACGGTCCAGGCGCAGGTCGATCACGTCGCTGAGGATGTGCCCCAGCAGCAGGGCGAAACTCAGGCTGTAGAGATTTTTCAGCCAGCCCGGCGCGATCAGTTCGGCGCCGTTGAGTTGCCAGCCCGGTGCGATCCAGAAGTACATCAGCAGCGGCAGGCCGAAGCTGGCCAGCAGCAATTGACTGACGATCGGGATCAGCCCGAAATGCCGGCCGACCCGGGTGGCGACGAAGAACAGCGCCAGGGCCATCAGCCAGAACATCACCACCATCATGCTGAAGGCTCCGTGACGGCAACCGCGTGGGCCTGACGCCCGGCCCACGGCGCAAGCATGAAGCTGAAGGCCAGCCCGAGACTTACCGACAGGCCGAAGTTGCTCACCGCCGGTGTGCTCGACACCGCCAAGAGGCCGAACGACAGCCAGGTGGTGACCGCCGCGAGCAAGGTGCCAAGCAGGCTGACGGCCGCGCCGCCGACCTGCTCGCGCATGAGGATCGCGTAGTCGACGCTGATCGCCGTCACCAGCAGCAGGCCGAACAGGCTGAACAGGGTCAGCGGCTGACCGAGCCAGCCCAGGCTGGCGAGGCTGCACAGCGCAGCGAGCAGCGGTAGAGCAACGATCCGCAGCGCGCCACCGAGACCGAACGGCAGCATCAGCACCAACACGATCAACACGCAGGACGCGAGTTTCAGTTCAGCGGCGCTGATCTGGGTCTGGGCGAACACCTTGTTCAGATCACCGAGCCGGTCCACCAGCATCACGCCGGGCAGGTCCAGCGCCTGCACCCGCAGCAGCGAAGGATTGTTCAGGCCTTGCAGGCTGACCATCGCCGCCACGCCGTCCTCGGTCGGCCCCAGCCACAGCGTGCGGTACGGCTCGCCGAGCGGGCCGGCCAGCGCCGTATCGATGTCTTCGGCGGGCAGGGCCTGCAACTGTTGCAGTTCGGTTTGCAGCGCCGCCAGCGGCACGCCGACCTCCAGCAACGGCTGCCAGACTTGCGGCAACTTGCTCAGCGCTTCACGCACCTGTTGCTGCTGTGCCGGCGGGCTGACCAGTTGATTGAGCGCCAGATAACCTTGCAGTTTGTCGAGGTTGACCAGTTGATCCAGGCGCTCGCTCAGGGCCGCTTGCCGTTCCAGCAATTGCTGCTGATCGGCGGCGCGCACCAGGAAGAACTGGCTGGTCGGCTGATAGCCGGTAATCCGCGCGATGGTCTGCGCTTCATCGGTCAGGCGTTGCGGCGCACCGACCCACTGGCGAATGTCGTTCTTGCTCTCCAGTTGCAGCAGGCCGCCGACGCAGAAGGCGATCAGCAGGGCCAGCAGCACCGGCGTCTTGATGTGTTCGAGCAGGTTTTCCCGCAGGCGCAGCAGACGCTCGGCCAGTTGCAACGGCCATTGTGCCGGGCGCAGCTCGACGTTTTTTAGCAGCGCCGGCAACAGGCACACCGCCGACAGGTAGGCACCGAGCAAACCGGCGGCGGAGAACACGGCGATCTGCGTCAGTGCCGGGAACGGTGTCCAGGCCAGCGCCAGGTAGCCGACGGCGCTGGTGATCAGGCTCAGCGTCAGCCCGGACAGGGTCAGACGCAACGCCGGCCAACTGTGCCACGGCTTGAGGCTCCAGCTCTTGGACAGGTAGTGCAGCGGGTAATCCACCGCCACCCCGATCAGGCTGGAACCGAGCACCAGGGTCATCACGTGCATGTGCCCGAACAGCGCGACACAGGCCACCGCGCCGAACAACATGCCCACCAGCACCGGAATGAACGCCAACAGCACCCGCCAGCGGCGGAAGGCGAGCAGCAACAGCAACAGGATGCCGATGGTGGCGCCGCCGCCGACCCAGGTCATTTCCCGGGTCGCCTGCTGCTGACCGTTGGCGGCGTACAGCAGACCGCTGGCGGCCAGCAATTGCACGTCGGCGCGAGCCGCTTGTTCACGGCTGTGTTGCAGCAGGGCGGCGACTTGCAGCGGTTGATTCATGTCGAAGGCACTGCCGGTGGTGCGTGCGCGCAGCAGCACCCAGCTCTTGCCATCGGCGTCGGCGATCAACGCGCCGCTGCCGATGTCCAGTTGCACCGCGCCATGTTGCGGCTGGCTGTTCTGGATGCGTCCGGTCAGGCCCAGCCAGTCGTCCTGACTCGGCACCAGACTGAAGCCGGTGAACGGATCGAACAGTGCCTGCACCCGTTGCTGGATGAAAGCGTCGGGATGTTCGGTCAGCAGTTGCCGGTCATCCGCCGAAAGCATCGCCAGCCGCCCTTGCAGCAATTGCGTGCGCAGGGCCGGCAGGTCGGCTTGCAGGTTCCACTGGACCTTTTCGAACAGCCCGCTGGCCTGCCATTGCTCGCCCAGGGTCTGGGCCATGGCGACGGCTTGCTGGCGATCGGCGTGGCCGACCAGCACCAGCATGTCGCGGTTGAGCGGTTCCTGCATGCGTTGTTCGGCGCGCAGTTCGAGGGCGTCCGGGTGGGTGCCGGGCACCAGTTCCATCAGGTTGGCCGACAGCGGCGCACCGTCGCGCCACTGCCAGGCGCCCAGTGCGACGACCGCCAGCAGCAGGATCAGGAACAGCCAGGGCAGCCTGCGTTCACTCGGCAAAGTCATGTTGCTCCGCGTCGCTCAGAGGTTGGTCGGCGGTGCTGTCCTGCATGCGCAATACGGTGCTGTCGCCCTGGGTTTCCAGCAGTTCGATGGTGTTCACCAGCGTGCCGCCGCTGATGTTGATCTGATTGAACACCTGCTTGAGCAGCACCGAGCGCGGGGTCAGGGTCAATTGCCATTGCTGCGCATCGCCGCTCAGGGCCAGTTCGAAATCCCGTTGCAGACCGCTGCTGTCGCCTTGCAGTACGGCGAGGAACAAGCGGTTCTGTTCGGCGCCGGCGCTCTTGCCGGGCAACAGTTGCCAACCGCTGACGTCACGACGGGCAATGCCCTTGGCGCTGATCCGGTAATCCTGTTGCAGCGGGGTTTTCAGCAGCCACAGCAAGCCGTGGTTTCTGGCGAGGACAAAACTGCCCTTGCTGATCAGCGGCTGGGGCAGGGCGCGCAGGTGTTTTTCCTGGATGAACTGGCCGTGGATCACGTCCGGCTTCGCCAGTTGCTCGCTCAACTGTTGCAGGTCGAAGGCATTGGCCAGTGACGACAGCGTCAGCAGCGCCAGGGCCCCAAGGGATTTCAACCACACATTCATCGCAGCATCCTTTCCACGGCATCGGTGAAGACTTTCGGTGAGGCCAGTTGCATCTCGCGGCTGCTGACTTCGACGGCGACCTGCACCGAACTGGCGCGGGTCAGGCGTTCGCCGGTCTGGGCGTCAGTGATCAGGTAGTTAATCTTCAGGCGGTTTTCCCACTCCACCAGACTGGCGCGCACGTTCAACCGTTGACCGAACACCGCGCCGCGCACGTAGCGCAGTTGCAGGTCGATCACCGGCCAGGCGTAGCCCGAGTCGACCATCTGGTTGTAGTTGTGGCCGATCTTGTCGAGCAATGCGCAACGCGCCACTTCCAGGTATTTCACGTAATGGCCGTGCCAGACGACGTGCATGGTGTCCACGTCAAAGAACGGCACGAGGATTTCCGTATCGGCGTGAAGCACTCCGGCACTACGCATGCAGCCTCCAGTGTTGTTCGGCGATGCGTTGCAGGCACAGGCGCAGTTCGCCTTCCAGGGCGCGGTCTTCGATGACCGGCGGGAAGTCCTCGGCCAGTTGTTCATGCATGGCGGCCAGCGATGGCGGCAGCGGACGGGCGTCTGCATCGCGGCCGCGCAGCCACACGCCCTGATTGGCCGCCAGCAGCGTGGCGGCGGCGACCTGTTCGGTCAGTTCCAGCACGCGAATGGCGTCGCGGGCGGCGATGGTGCCCATGCTCACCTTGTCCTGGTTGTGGCACTCGGTGGAGCGCGAGAACACACTGGCCGGCATGGTGTTTTTCAACGCTTCGGCAGTCCAGGCGCTGGCGCCGATCTGCACAGCCTTGAAACCGTGGTTGAGCATCGCCCGGTCGGCGCTGGCGCCGGACAGGTTGCTCGGCAAACCGTGGTTGTAACGCTGGTCCACCAGCAGCGCGAGTTGTCGGTCGAGCAGGTCGGCGACGTTGGCCACGAGGTTTTTCAGGCTGTCCATGGCGAACGCGATGTGTCCGCCGTAGAAATGCCCGCCGTGCAGCACGCGCTCGGCTTCGGCGTCGATGATCGGGTTGTCGTTGGCGCTATTGAGTTCGGTCTCGATGAACGAGCGCAGCCAGTTCAGGCTGTCGGCCAGCACGCCGAGCACATGCGGTGCGCAGCGCAGCGAGTAGCGATCCTGCAAACGGTGCAGCGGCGCGGTCGGCGCGTCGATCGCCAGATCCTTGCGCAGCCACGCGGCAACCTGCATCTGCCCCGGATGCGGCTTGGCGGCGAACAGGCGCTCGTCGAAGTGCTCTGGATTGCCTTGCAGCGCCACCACGTTCAGCGCGGTGATGCGGGTGGCCAGTTGCAGCAGGTAATCGGCGCGGGCATAAGCCAGGCACGCCAGGCCGGTCATCACGGCGGTGCCGTTCATCAGTGCCAGCGCTTCTTTCGGGCGCAACACCAAAGGCGTCCAGCCCAGTTCGCGGTGCACGTCGGCAGCCTGGCGACGCTCGCCACGGAACATCACTTCACGCTCGCCGGACAGGGTCGCGGCGACGTAGGACAACGGCGTCAGATCGCCACTGGCGCCCACCGAACCTTCTTCGGGGATCAGCGGCAAAATGTCGTGTTCAAGGAAGGCATGCAGACGTTCGAGCAGTTCGATGCGCACCCCGGATACACCGTGGCACAACGACTGCAAACGCGCCGCCAGCACCGCGCGGGTGGCCTGGGCGTCGAGCAGCTTGCCGAGTCCGCAACCGTGGAACGTGTAGAGATGACGCGGCAGCGCCTCGACGTGATGCAGCGGCACCGCGACCACGCAAGAGTCGCCGTAACCGGTGGTCACGCCGTAGATCACGCCTTCCTTGTCCAGCAGCGAATCGAGGAACCGTGCGCCCTTGGCGATGCGTTCGCGATACGGTGCGTCGCTCTGCAACTGCACAGGCGCCTGACGGTTGGCCAGGGCCAGCACGTCTTCGATGCGCAAAGGGCGTTCGCCGAAGGTGACCGGCTCAGGAGTTGGCGTTGTCATCGGTTTTCCAGAATGGGTAAAAGTTGAACCATTGGCACGGTGCTTCGAGGCAATAGTGACTCAGGCGTTGCGCATAGCGGGTGGCCCACTGATGAATGACCTGTTCGCGCTCGCGGCGTGACCACACCACGGCATCGGCGAACGGTTCCAGCGTCAGGCGATAGTGGCCGTCGGGCTGTTTCAGGCACATCAGCAGATTGACCGGGCATTTCAGCAGGCCGGCCAGCAGCCACGGCCCTTGCGGGAACGGCGCCGGGTGACCGAGAAAGTCCACGGTCACGCTGCGCCCGCCATGCAGCGGCACGCGGTCGCCGGCAATGGCCAGCCACTCGCCGCGCTCCAGCCGTTCGTGCAGTTGCAGCATGATCACCGGGTCCAGCTCGCTGACCTGAATCAGCCGCAGGTTGGTCGCCCCGGCTTCGCCCAGCAGGCGATTGAATTGCTCGGCGTGCTTGGTGTGCACCAGCACGTTCATCGTGACTTTCTCGCCCAGCTCCGCCAGCGCCCGGCACACCTCGAGGTTGCCCAGATGCGCGCCCACCAGCAGTTGCCCGCGACTGCCGCGCAACTGGTTGCGCAACAGCGCCGGGTCGATGATTTCGATCTGCTCGATCTTCAGCTTGCCGTTCCACACGTCGAGCTTGTCGAGCAGCGAATCGGCGAATGCCATGAACTGACGGAACACCCGCCACCGGGTCGGGCGCAATTCGTGGCGACCGCTCCAGTCGGCCAGGCGCTGCTGATACTGCCAGGCACTGCGCCGGGCAGTGCGGCCGAACAGGAAAAAGTACAGAACGATGCCGTACAGCAACGGGCTCAGCAGGCGTCGGCCAAGAACCTTGGCGGCGAACGCGGTGAATTTCATCAGCAGGAAACTGCCGCGTTCTTCGCGGTCGGCCCAGTGCTTTTTGTCGGTCTCGACGCTCATGGGCGCCACCGTCGCCAGAGGATCGCGGGCAGGCGCAGCAACATGCCGAAGAACAGGCGCGTGTGCATGCTCGAGATCAGCACGTTGTCGTGGAACAGGCGAAAGTGCGACACGCCGTCCAGCGGGTAATGCACGCTGGTCTGCAGCCAGCGCATCGGCTGATTGCGCCAGGCCAGGCGCACCAGAATGTCCGAGTCGAAATCCATGCGCTTGCCGATCCGCGCCGAGTCGATCACGCCCAGCGTCGGTTCCAGCGGATACACCCGAAAGCCACACATCGAGTCGCGGATCTGCAGCGACAGGGTGTTGATCCACACCATCACGTGGGTCAGATAACGCGCATACAAACGGCCCTTGGGCACGCTGGCGTCGTACAGCGGATAGCCGCAGATCAGCGACCTGGGGTGAGCGCGAGATTCTTCGATGAAGCGCGCGACATCCTGCAAGTCGTGCTGACCGTCGGCGTCGACCTGCAGGGCATGGCTGAAGCCCAGTCGCGCCGCTTCGCGCAGACCGGTCATCACTGCGCCGCCCTTGCCCTGGTTGGCGGTGAGGCGCACCAGATGAACCCGCTCACGCTCGGCCAGCACGTCCAGCACTGCCGCACAGGATTTGCTGCTGGCATCGTCCACCAGAATGCACGGCAGATCCTCGGCGAGCAGAGCGTCGACCACCGTGCCGATGGCGGTTTCGTGGTTGTAGACCGGGATCACGGCGCAAGGGTTATGCATCGCCAGCCCCCAGCAGAATCCGCCCGCTGGAGCAGGTGGCGGTGTCGTTGCGGTAGGCGAAATACAACTTGCCGCGTTCCGGGTCGAAGCGCAGGTGCAACTGGATTTCATCGCCGGGGCGCACCAGTTGCTGGAATTTCAACACTTCCATGCCGGCGAACGCGCCGGGCAGGTTCAGCAGTTGCCGACCCAGGTTCAGCGCCCATTCGACTTGCACCACACCGGGGAGCACCGGGGCCTTGGGAAAGTGCCCGCTGAAGTACGCGAGGTCCGGCGGGACGCTCAACTGCAGGTTCCATTCGCCCTCGGTTTCGGCCTGCTCCAGAATCTCCGGCGCCTTTGGCCGTGGTGCCAGCAGCAAGGCTTCGACGTCGGCCTGAGGCAACTTGCCCTGCGAGTTCAGCGGCAACTGTCGCAGCAGGCGCCAGCGGCGGGGCAGGGCCAGGGCTTCGCAATGGTCGCCGAGATGACGGCGCAGGGTTTCGGTCAGACTGCGCCGACCGTGTTCGCGCAGGGCAAACAGGCCCGATTCGCTGAGCACCAGCAGGGCACCGAGGGACGCGCGGTTTTCCTGCACCACGCCCAGACGCGCTTCGGCAACCCAGTCGTGGGCCATCAGCGCCTGTTCAAGCATCGGCAGTGAAATACGTTTTTCTTCGAGTTTGACGATCCGGTCGAGCCGCCCGAGCAACTCAAAGCGGCCATCGGCCTGAATGCGCGCCGCATCGGCGGTGTGTTCGACATGGCCGCCGGGCAGATAAGGCGAAGCGATCAGCAAGGCACCGTCACTGTCCTGGCTCAACTCGACCCCGGCAAACGGCTGCCACAACGATTCGCCCTGACGCCAGGCGATGCCACCGGTTTCCGAGCTGCCGAGGATTTCCGTCGGCCACTGTCCCAGGCGTTGATTCAGGCTGTGCGCGGCGTCTGCGGGCAGTGCGCCACCGGAGGAAAACACCCGGCGCACGGCGCTCAGCGCCGGCCAGTCGAGGTTGTCGCCCATGCGCTTGAGCAGCGCCGGGCTGGCGACCCAGGCGAAGGCCGGGTGCTCGCGGCTGGCCCGTTGCAGGTCTTCCGGAAAAGCCAGTTGCTTGCGCAGAAACGGCCGCCCGGCGCACAGCGGCCACAGCACGCGGAACAGCAAACCGTAGATGTGCTGGGTGGCGACGCTGCCGAGGATGCAGGCTTCGCCGAGATCCGCGCCCCACAATTGCTCAAGCGCTTCGACTTCGTTGGCCAGTTGCCGCAGGGATTTGTCGATGCGCTTGGGCTCGCCACTGGAGCCGGAGGTGCACAGGCTCAGGCGGCACTGGTCGAGATCCAGTTCGGCAGCGGGCAGGGCCGGTTGCTGCAGATCGCTCAGGCGAGCGTCATCGGGCTGATCGGTCAGCCACAGATCGACGTCGTTCGACCAGCGCTGACGGGTCTGCGCTTGCAGATCCGAGGGCAGCAGCACGCTGACGCCGACGCGCCAGGCACCGAGCAGCGCGATAGCCAGATCGGCGGCATCTTCCAGATGCACCGCCAGGCGCTGCACGCCCTTGGCTTGCAGACCGGCGGCCAGGCCCAGGGCCTGTTCGCGCAGTTGTGCGTGATCGAGTGCCGGTGCGCTTGTTACAGCACGCGCCGGCAGGGCCTTGAGCAACAGCTGCTCAAGTTTTATCCAGTTCATGGGCGACCTCTTACCCGTTGTCGTATCAGCCATTCAATGGCAAACATCAGGCCGATCAATCCATAGGAGATCAGGCCGGTGTACAACATCCACCAGTTCAGCGGCGCCCAGAGTGTCAGCAGGGCGGCGCACAAACCGTTGCAAAAGAAAAACACGCTCCAGGCCACGGTGACCCGGCGCGTGTAACGAATCGCCTTGAGCGGCAGTTGCGGTTCCCGCAGGCGAGCCAGACGCTCGACCATCGGCGGGCCGTATTTCAGGCTCAGGCTGAACAGCACGAGCATGAAGCCGCTGATCAGCACCGGGTACCAACGCAACAGCAGAGGGCTGTCGAACACCGCCAGCAGCAGGCAGAACACGATCGCCACAACGGCCATCCACAGGCTGCCGGGCTTGCGTTCGCCGGTCAGCGCGCGGGCCAGCCACAGGCCGCCCAGCAGCAGACCGAACTGCCATGGCGCAAAATGCTCCATGCCGAAATACACCGCGAAGGGATACAGCAGGCCCGCCAGCAGCAGGCCGAGGCCGATCAGTCGGCTCATGCGGCCGGTTGAACCAGACGGTAGACCGCCTCGACCACGTCGCTGACGGTGCGCACCGACTTGAATTCCTCGGCGGCGATTTTCTTGCCGGTCTGGCGCTTGATGTGATCGATCAGGTCGACCGCGTCGATGCTGTCGATTTCCAGATCCTGATACAGGTTGGATTCCAGGCTCACGCGGGCCGGGTCCAGTTCGAACAGCTCGACCAGGGCATCGCGCAGGGTGTTGAAAATGTCGTCACGAGTTTGCATGGTCCGGTCTCAAGCTGCCTGTTTTGCCGTGACGAACGCCGCAAGGCTCGCCACGTTGGTGAAATGGTTGCGGGTGTCCTTGGCGTCGGCGTCGATCTTGATGCCGTACTTTTTCTGGATCGCCAGGCCGAGCTCCAGGGCGTCGACGGAATCCAGGCCCAGGCCTTCGCCGAACAGCGTCTGGTCGTCGCCGATGTCCTCTGCGCTGATGTCTTCGAGGCCCAGGGCGTCGATGATCAGCTCTTTGATGTCACGGTTTAGATCGCTCATCTTCGGCGAGCTCCTTGATAAAAAATTGGTGCAAATAGTCGTTGAGCTTGCGCGAAGCCTGGGGCGCGGGGCCCTGCGCGGCAAACGTCTGTGGGTCTATATCGGCCCCGACGTGAAAACTGAAGTGCACGCGGCGACTGGGAATGCGATACCAGGGCTCGGCCTTGGTCAGGGTGGTCGGACTGACCTTGATCACCACCGGGGTAATGATTTTCGCACCGCGCAGCGCGATGGCCGCCGCGCCCCGATGAAAGGCCGGTGCCTGACCCGGTTGAGTGCGGGTGCCTTCGGGGAAAATGATCAGGGTCTGCCCGCTCTGCAACGCGCCGGCGGCAGCATCGAGCATGTCCATGCTGCCATCGTTGCTGATGTATTCGGTGCTGCGCAGCGGGCCGCGGGTGAAGGGGTTTTCCCACAGGCTTTTCTTCACCACGCAATTGGCCCCGCGCACCAGACCGATCAGGAACACCACGTCGATCAGCGAGGGATGGTTGGCGATGATCATCTGCCCCGGACGGCCGAGTCGTTCGGCGCCCTGAATGTCGTAGGTCAGCACGCCGGTACGGGCCATGAACCGGACGAAAAACCAGAACAGCCGACTGACGGTCTGGCGTGCCCGTTCGCGATGCGCAATGGCGTCGCCCGGCAGGCAACCGAGCAATGGAAATACCAGCAGGCGCAGGCACAGGCCACCGAGCCCGAACAGGGCGAAGCTGGTGGCAGTGGCCAGCAGGCGCCAGTAATAGCCGTCGCGGTTTTTTCCGATCACGGGTTGCGTTGCCAGGTCCATAGACGATTTTTCCAGGCATGTTGGCAATGGGATTGCTGATCGAGCAGGGTTCGCAGCAGATTCAGTGCGTGGGGCCACTGCGTTTTTGACCGTGCTTGCGGGGCGCTGTTCAGCGTCAGCCGCCAGTCGGTACCGGGGGTGAGCAGCAGCCCGACTGCATAGGGAAACGGAACGTCGTCGATCCATGTTGAATAGGCTTCGGGCGGTTGTTCCTCGGTGATCACCAGCAGCACCGCCGGGGCGCCTTCGTTCAGCAATGCCGCCGCTTCAAGCATGCCGTGTTCGAGGCCGTCACCAGCGGCGGCGAGTGCGGTCATTTCGCTGGTTTCGCCACGCATGATCGACCACAGGCCGATGATCGCGTTATGCACCGACAGGCTGAACTGGGTCGGCGACAGCGGCTGTTCGTTGGCCAGATCGCTGAGAATTTCAAAGGTGCGCGGGGTTTCGCCATGTCGGGAGACGAACACCAGCGGCAGATTTTCCCGACCGTCGGCCAGCGGCCAGCCGACACTGAACGCCATCCGCGCCAGACGACTGAGACGACGGCGCTGCATGGCCGGCAGAAACGACACGTCGGGTGCGGCATCGCTGCCTTCAAGCACGACCGGCTGTCGGCTCCAGGCTTGCCAGGCTTGCACACTGTCGAGCCCGGGAGCCCAGGCCCGCCATTGGGCGATGTTGAAGTTGATCACGGACATTTATCCCGCCCCTGCGGCTGATTTGACGCGGTTTCGCCAACGTCGCCGCTGAGCTGATTTAGCCGGAAATGGCATGGCGCGTGGCGCCGGGTGGCGCGCATTATCCCGGTGCGACGAGTGTGTAGCAAATGCTGGTTACACTTTGCGCAGTGAAATGGACCGAATGGTACGCAGCAAGAAACTGTCACTTGGCCATTATCCAGATTGGCAGGCGTCTGTCTGTCGGGCAGATCGGCGATCAACGGGGGGCTTTACGCCGTATTCATTGGGATATTGGCGTCTGACGCTGTAGTCCGTGTCCATCGAGGTAGCGAACCGGCACCGGGCACCACTACACTCGGTCATTCTTTGATACACGGAGGTTTTGTCATGCGGCGCGTGGTGTTCAATCAGAAAGGTGGCGTGGGCAAATCCAGCATTGCCTGCAATCTGGCAGCGGTGAGCGCCAGCGAGGGTTATCGCACGCTGTTGGTCGACCTCGATGCCCAGGCCAATTCCACTCAGTATCTGACCGGGCTCACGGGTGACGACATTCCGATGGGCATTGCCGACTTCTTCAAGCAGACCCTGTCTTCAGGGCCGTTCTCGAAAAAGAATCAGGCGGATATCTACGAAACGCCGTTCGACAACCTGCACATCATCACCGCCACCGCCGAACTGGCCGACTTGCAGCCCAAGCTCGAGGCCAAACACAAGATCAACAAGCTGCGAAAACTGCTCGACGAGCTGTCGGAAGATTACGACCGGATTTATCTGGATACGCCGCCGGCGCTGAATTTCTATGCAGTCTCTGCACTGATTGCCGCCGATCGGGTACTGATTCCCTTCGACTGCGACAGCTTTTCGCGTCAGGCCCTCTATGGTCTGATCGCCGAGATCTTCGAGTTGAAGGAAGACCACAACGAGGGCCTGGAAGTCGAAGGCATTGTGGTCAACCAGTTCCAGGCCCGGGCCAGCCTGCCGCAGCAGATCCTCGACGAACTGATCGCCGAGGGCCTGCCGGTGCTGCCGGTCTACCTCGCCAGTTCAGTGCGCATGCGCGAATCCCATCAGGCCAATACGCCGCTGATCCACCTCGATCCACGGCACAAGCTGACGCAGCAGTTCGTCGAACTGCACAACCTGCTCGAAGACGCCTGAACCCCGTCAGATGCCCTGGCTGCGCAGCCAGGCCATCAACTGTGGCAACGGGAAGGCCCCGCTCTGACGGGCCACTTCCCGGCCGTTGCGAAACAGAATCAGGCTCGGAATCGAACGAATCCCCAACTGCGCCGACAACGGCTGGTTGGCCTCGCTGTCCAGCTTGGCCAGCCGGCACTTGCCCGCCAGTTGCGCGGCCGCCTGCTCGAACACCGGCGCAAACGACTTGCACGGCCCGCACCAATCCGCCCACACGTCCACCAGCAACGGCAGATCACCCTTGATCTGACTGGCGTAATCGCCTTGCTTGAGTTCAAACGGCTTGTTCAACAACACCTCTGACTTGCAGCGCCCGCACTTCGGGTGGTCGTTGAGGCGCTCGGCGGGGATGCGGTTGAGACCGTTGCAGGAGGGGCAGGGGATGAGGAGTGGGTCGGTCATGATCGGGATCCAGTGGAGAGCTGATAACTCTTAGTTGGAGACGTTTGCTCATATTTTCAATCGTGCAGTGTTTGGCTGTGAGCCTAGGCTGAGATGAACCGATTGAGTCCGTTGGTCTGCTCGGCTGTATCGCAACTTGCGATAATTTTGATCTGTGATTAACTCCCCATAGCAGAATGCGATAAGGATGTTGCATGCATGTGTTTAGTGAAAAACCTATTCGAGAGGCCAAGGAAATTTGGCCACAGGCAGCAAGTGCATTGGCACAGTGGTTTCGTTTGGCAAAAAGAAGTAATCCGTGTGATTTCGCGGCGATGAAAGCAATTTTTCCTGCGACAGATAAAGTCGGTGAGTTTCATGTTTTCGATATTGGAGGCAACAAGCTGAGGTTGATCGCTTTCGTCAGTTATCGATCTCGGACGCTCTACATAAAGCATGTGCTTGATCACCGCGAATACGAGCGCGGTAAATGGAAGGAGGGAAAGGTATGAGCATTCTGATCAAAACGGTTGCCGAGCACTGGGAGTTTGTCTCGCCTTTGCTTCGAAAGCCGAAAAGTGAGCAGGATTACGACATGCTGGTGCGGGCTGTCGAAGAAATACTCGACATAACCGGTGATAATGAATCGCATCCATTGATGAGTCTGGTCGACATCATTGGTGACTGGATTGCGGAATGGGATCGCACGCATCACCCCATGGCCGAGGCGAGCGGCGAAGAAGTCCTCGGCTATATGATGCGCGAGCATGGTCTGACACAAAGCGACCTGCCAGGTGTCGGTACTCAATCGGTTGTTTCGGAAATTTTGAGTGGTAAACGCAAGCTCAACCTGCGTCAGATCCGCTGGTTGGCCGAGCGCTTCAACGTACCGATCGACGTGTTTACCTGACCTTGATCACGACGAGCAACTGATCTCCAAATGCTTGCCCCACTCCGGCGGCCGTTCCGCGTAGCTCTCCATTCCAGGCTGTTCCTCGAATGGATTGCTCAGCACCGCATGCAGCCGTCGCACTTCGGAATAGTCACCCTGCCCGGCGGCATCAATCGCCTTCTGCGCCAGATAGTTGCGCAGGATGTACAGCGGATTCACCGCATGCATCCGCGCACGGCGCTGTTCCTGATCGGTCGCGCCATCGCGTGCGACGCGGGCGACATAACGCTCGCCCCAGGCATCGAATCCTTTGATATCCACAAAGTCATCGCGCAGGCGAGCGACGGCCTGTTCGGCTGACTCTTCGCCCAGTCGGCGGAAGAACAGGGTGTAGTCGACGCCGCTGTTCTGCATCAGTTGCAGCAACTGCTCCAGCAGTTGCTGGTCGTCGTCCTCAGCGGTGGTGAAGCCGAAGCGCCGGCGCATCAGGTCGAGGTAGTGCGCCTGGAACAGCGGCAGGTACAGGCCGAGGGTTTCGCGCAGGGCTTCAACGCTGATGAACGGCGTCAGCGCCTGGGCCAGGGCGCTGAGGTTCCACTGGCCGACCGGCACCTGATTGCTGAAGGAGTAGCGGCCCTGATCGTCGGAGTGGTTGCAAATGAAGTTCGCGTCGAAATCGTCGAGGAAGGCGAACGGGCCGAAGTCAAAGGTGATGCCGAGGATCGACATGTTGTCGGTGTTCATCACCCCGTGGCAGAAGCCGTACGCCTGCCACTTGGCAATCAGTTCGGCGTTGCGCTCGACGATTTCTCGGAACATCGCCAGATACGGTTCCGGCTGTTCCAGGCACTCGGGGTAGTGGATCGCCAATACGTGCTCGCCAAGTTGCTTCTGGTGTTCAGGACGCTTGGTGTAATAGAAATATTCGAAATGGCCGAAACGGATGTGGCTCGGCGCCAGACGCAGCACCATCGCGGCGCGCTCCTGTTTTTCACGCCAGACTGGAGTGTCGGAGCCGATCACGCAGGCGGCGCGTGACGAAGGAATATTCAGCGCATGCAGCGCTTCGGAGGCGAGAAACTCGCGGATTGACGAACGCAGCACCGCACGACCGTCGCCCATGCGCGAGAACGGCGTCTGCCCGGCGCCCTTCAGGTGCAGGTCCCAGTGCTCGCCGGCGGCGTTGTAGACCTCGCCCAGCAACAATCCGCGCCCATCGCCCAGTTGCGGGGTGTAGCCGCCGAACTGATGCCCGGAATAGACCATCGCCCGTGGCTCGGCATCGGCCCACAACTTGTGGCCGCCGAACAGTTCGGCAAATTCCTGGGTGTCGGCCACCGCCGGGTCGAGATCCAGCAGCGCCAGGGCCGCAGGGCTGGCCACCACCAGTCGCGGATTGTCGATCGGTTCAGGCAGCACATGGGCCGAGAACGCATCGCCCAGGCGGGCGAAGCGGTTGTCGAAGGTCAGTTCGTCGAGGGATTTCAAGGACCGGCTCCAGCAGAATGTCCGAGCATTCTGCTGGGATTAGCCGGGTTAGTCGAGTTTGGCCGGTGGCGGATCCTGCAACGGTTTCTGCTCGTCGCTGACCGGCGCAATGGTTTTGGTTTCCGGCTCGATTGGCACCATCTTGTATTCCTGGCCCTGGAGGTTCTTCAGGTAAATCTCCATCTGGCGGAACGAGATGTTGATGTGCTGCTTCTTGAACTCGCGGTTGATGAAGCGGTTGACCTCATCGAGCACCGGGTTACGGTCGCCGAGATCACGCACGTGCATGCGCAGTTCGTGGTCGAGGGTGCTTTCGCCGAAGTTGAGGAAGTACACGTGCGGCTCGGGCTCCTTGAGCACGCGCGGGTTTTCCCGGGCGGCCTTGAGCAGCAGTTCCTTGACCAGATCCAGGTCGGAGCCGTAATCCACGCCCAGTTTCAGGGTTACCCGGGTGATGGTGTCGGTCAGCGACCAGTTGATCAGTTGCCCGGTAATGAACGTCTTGTTCGGGACAATGATGTCCTTGCGGTCGAAGTCGGTGATGGTCGTGGCGCGGATACGGATCTTGCTCACCGTACCCGAGAGGTTGCCGATGGTGATGGTGTCGCCGATCCGCACCGGACGTTCGAACAGGATCATGATGCCGGAGATGAAGTTCGCGAAGATCTCCTGCATGCCGAAACCCAGGCCCACCGACAGCGCCGCCACCAGCCATTGCAGCTTGTCCCAGCTGACGCCGAGGGTCGACAGGGTCGAGACGAAACCGACCCCGGCGATCACGTACGACAGCAGCGTCGTGGTCGCGTAGGCGCTGCCCTGGGCCAGATTGAGCTTCGACAATACGAACACTTCAAGCAGGCCCGGCAAGTTGCGGGCGAGCGCAAAGGTGATGCCGATGATGATCAGCGCGCCGAGCATGTCGCCGATGCTGATCGGCACCATGCTCATGTTGGCGCCGGTGCCGCTGGTGTATTCGTAGAGGGTGATGTTGTCGAGGTACGAGAACACCGTGATCAGGTCGGCCCAGACCCAGTACAGCGCGGCGATGAAACCGCCGAGCAGTGCCAGACGGATCAGGCGCAGGGACTGTTCGTTGACCTTTTCGATGTCCAGGGTCGGCTCTTCGATCACCGCTTCGCCGTCGCCGGCTTCTTTCGCGGCCTGACGTTTGGCCAGGGCGCGCTGGTAAGCCAGGCGGCGTGCCGCAACCGCCAGTCCACGGACGAAAGTCGCTTCGATCACCAGCCAGAACATCAGCAGGTACAGGGTGTTGATCAAGCGGTCGCTGAGCTTCAGCGCGGTGTAGTAGTAGCCGAAGCACACGGCGACGAACAGCGCGATGGGCAGCAAGGTAAACATCACGCCCACGGCCTTGCGAAACAGCGAGGCGTTTTCGTGGGTCGGGCTGCTGATCAGCAGGCGGCTGAGCAGCCACGCCATCAGGGCGTAGCAGGTCAGCACCACCGGCATGCCGATAACGTCATCGGCCAGCGCCGCCGGTTGCAGCTCGGCAACCGCCACCACCGCCACCAATGCCATGACCACCAGACCGAGGCGACGGACCCAGCCTTGCAGGAATTCGACCTGCGGCTTTTCCCAGCGGAAGTGCAATTCGGCGACGCCGCCCGGCGCGAGGATCCGGTAAGCGGTGTAGAACACCAGCCACGCCTGGGCCATTTGCAGCAGCGCCGCGCCCATGTTGGCGTTCTGCCCGCGAGCGTCGATCTGCAACGCCAGCCCGCACAGGGCCAGGCCCAGCGCCACGGGCATTGCCAGCAGAATATTGATCAGGATCGCCTGCGGCGTGTGCCACTGGCTGTCACGCTTGAAGTGACCGATGTCCTGGTGAACCTTGTTCAGGCGCGAATAAAGTTGCTTGCGCCGCCACAGCAGTGCGCCGATCAGCAGCGCCAGCGGCAGGAACAACAACGGTCGCTGGGTCAGGCCGTCGGTCAGTTCGCTCAAGCTCGAGGCCAGCGGCAAGGTGTCGATCTGACGCTTGAGACGTTCCGGCACGCCGCGCATCCATTCGGTGTCCAGCGGCTTGTTGCTCGGAATCCAGAACATCTGCTCGTCGAGGGTCGCGCGCAGGCTTTGCGCGGTGCTCAGCAGTTGTTTCTGGTTCAGTTGCAGGGTGATCGACTCGTTGAGCATCGCGCTCAGTTCGCGACTCAGCCGCTCCAGCAGATCGACGCGGGTGTTGGCCAGCTCCAGCAGACTCTTGCGCAGTTGTGGCGTGACTTGCTCCGGCGGCTGGGTGGACAGCAGGTTGTCGACGTAAGTCGCCGGATTGCTCAGTTGTTCGCGCTGTTGGTTGATTTCGAACTGGTACAGGCGAATGTCGGCGATCTGATCCGCCAGGTCGCGGTCGACCTTGAGGCGCGGCAGCGCTTGCTTCTGCTTATAGAGAATCTTCGACAGCAGCAGGCTGCCCTTGAGCACGTTGATCTGCTCGTCGAGAGCCGAGTCGCTCTGGGTCACGCTGTCGAGTTGCTGTTTGGTCTGCAGGTTCTGCTGGGTCAGTTCGTTGAGGCGGTCAGTGCTTTTCAGCAGATAGTCGGAGAGCTTGAGGTTGGCCGCGCTTTCCGTGGCGAGCAGAGTGCTGCTGCCGGACTTCTGCGCCTCGATCGACTGCTGCGTCACGGTTTCCTGCGACAGGGTCAAGCGCTTCTGGTTGATCAGGGTTTGCAGTTCCTGGATCTCGCGATCCAGACGGTCGGATTTTTCCGAGAGCAGGTCATGCTGACTGTTGCCCAGATCCTGCAACTGGCTGTTGCCGGCCAGCTCCTGACGGCGCAGCGGGATCAACGCGTTGAGCGCCGCCAGCTCGGCGTTGAGCAGGTCGCGCTGCTCGGCGCTGACGGTCTTGCCGGCGTCCTTGCCGGACTTGAGGATGTTGTTGATCTGCTGGATGCGCGTCTGGCTGCTGGAAATCTCGGCCTGGGCGCGCTCGGGGCGGGTCTGGGCGGTGATGATCAGGCTGTTGGCGTCGGCCAGGGCCTTTTGCAGATCGCTTTGCTGGGTCGAACGCTCGGTGAGCATCTGCTCCAGCTGCTGGATGTTTTCCTTGGGGAAGCGCTGCGCCACCGGCACCACGGCGCTGGCCTTGAGGCGGGTCAGTTCGCGCGAATTCTCGATGGTCTGCTTCGGCGCAGTGGCCAACTGCTGCTTGAGGTCGATCAGCTTCTGTTCGTAGTCACGCCGGTTGTTGAGCTGGTTCAGCGTGTTTTGCAGGACCGTCTGCAGGGCCTTCTTGTCGGCCTCGGGCAGTTTGCTGTCGGTGAGTTTGTCCAGGCTGGCCTGCACGGCGTCGCTGGACGGCGGTTCGGCGGCTTGCAGCGGGCCGACGGAAAGACTCAGGCCCAACAGGGCCGCGAGGAAAAAGGAGCGCAGGGTAGGCATAGAGACCGGTCAAGCAAGTGAGAGTGGACGCAGTTTAGAGGAAGAGTCCGGGGCCCGGGCGACTTCCTTCGGGGAATCTGACGCCCACTTTGGCGATCTTGTTC
Source organism: Pseudomonas sputi (assembly GCF_021603585.1). Taxonomy (GTDB): domain Bacteria; phylum Pseudomonadota; class Gammaproteobacteria; order Pseudomonadales; family Pseudomonadaceae; genus Aquipseudomonas; species Aquipseudomonas sputi. The sequence continues at coordinate 75,513 of NZ_BQHI01000011.1, forward strand.
CCGTCCATGACCGCAACCGTCCAGTGGGTGTTGTTCCATTCCACCTGGTCGCCAACGATCGGTGCACCGCCGACTTTCTGGGCAATGAAGTGGCCCAGGGTCATGTCCGGATCGATGCCTTCGGCGGGCAGGCCGTACAGGGCGGCAACCGCTTTGAGCTGGGCGTCTCCTTCGAGTACGAAGTCGCCGAAGAAACGCAGATCCAGGCCGCGTTGTGGCGCCTGGCTGAACAGTTTTCCGAGGGCCGGAAGGTTGTGTTCATGGCCGATGACGCACAGCAAATCATCGACCTCCAGCACCGTACTACCCGACGGATGGAGCAATTGCTGACCGCGAAACAGGGCCGCGATACGTGTGCCTTCAGGCATCTTCAGTTCGCGCAGGGGCGAGCCGATGCACCATTTTTCCGCGCCGAGCTTGTAGACGAACAGCTCCCACTCGCTGGTGACGTGCACTTCGAGGGCGGCGCGGGAGATCGGCGCCGGTTCCGGCGGCACGGTCACCTTGAGCAGCTTGGCCACCCACGGCAGGCTCGTGCCCTGCACCAGCAGTGACACCAGCACGATAAAGAACGCGAGGTTGAAGTACAGCTGCGCATTCGGCAGCCCGGCCATCAGCGGGAACACCGCCAGAATGATCGGCACCGCGCCGCGCAGGCCCACCCAGGAAATGAAGGCTTTCTCGCGGCCGTGGAAGGCCTTGAACGGCAGCAGCCCGACCAGCACCGACAGCGGCCGTGCGAACAGAATCATCCACAGCGCCAGACCCAGGGCAGGCACGGCGATCGGCAGCAGATCATGCGGCGTGACCAGCAGGCCCAGCACCAGGAACATGCCGATCTGCGCCAGCCACGCCATGCCGTCGAGCATGTGCAGAATGCCGTGACGGCTGCGCACCGGGCGGTTACCGATCACCAGGCCGCACAGGTACACGGCGAGGAAGCCGCTGCCGTGCAGGGCGTTGGTCAGGGCGAACACCACCAGGCCGCCGGCGATCACCAGAATCGGATACAGACCGGCGGCAAGATTGATCCGGTTGACCATTTGCAGCATCAGCCAGCCCCCACCCAGACCGATCACGCCACCGATGCCGAACTCGCGGATCAGGTGGGTCAACAGGCTCCAGTGCAGGCCGGTCTGGCCGCTGGCAAGCATGTCGATCAGGGTCACGGTGAGGAACACCGCCATCGGGTCGTTGCTGCCGGATTCGATTTCCAGGCTGGCGGTCACCCGCTCGTTCAGGCCCTTGCCGCCGAGCAGCGAGAACACCGCGGCGGCGTCCGTGGAGCCGACGATGGCGCCGATCAGCAGGCCTTGTATCAGATTGAGGTCAAACAGCCACGCGGCGGCCATGCCGGTGAGGCCGGTGGTGATAAGAACCCCGACCGTCGCCAGCGACAAGGCCGGCCACAGGGCCACGCGGAAACTGGACACCCGGGTGCGCAAGCCGCCGTCGAGCAGGATCACTGCCAGCGCGAGGTTGCCGACCAGATAGGCCGTCGGGTAGTTATCGAAAATGATCCCGCCGCCATCGACCCCGGCAGCCATGCCGACCGCGAGGATGATCACCAGAATCGGGATGCCGAGACGCGAAGACAGGGAGCTGACAAGAATACTTGCGCCTACCAGCAACGCGCCGATCAAGAACAGGCTGTTGATGGTCGTCGCATTCAAAGGCAGTACTCCAGAAGCGGAAAGACGGGCACAAACTGACCATGCAGTCTGCGTGCCAGCGATTCTAACCTGTTGAAATGTGATGCTGTCAAAAAGCTTTTTCAGCTTGGCGCAAGATCGTTCCCACGCAGACGGTTCGACGCCTCGACGTGGGAGCGATCAATGCAGAGGGTTAGAGGCTGAACCGCCCAACCATATTGTTCAGATCCAGCGCCAGGCGCGACAGCTCGTTGCTCGCCGCACTGGTCTGATTCGCGCCGGTCGCCGATTGCACCGACAGATCGCGGATGTTCACCAGGTTGCGATCCACTTCCCGCGCCACTTGCGCCTGCTCTTCGGCGGCGCTGGCGATCACCAGGTTGCGCTCGTTGATTTCGACGATGGCCGTGTTGATCGTGTCCAGCGACAGGCCGGCGCCACGGGCGATGTTCAGGGTCGACTCGGCGCGTTCGGTGCTGTTGCGCATCGAGTCCACGGCGTGTTCGGTGCCGCTCTGGATGCTGCCGATCATGCGCTCGATTTCGCTGGTCGACTGCTGGGTGCGGTGGGCCAGGGCACGGACCTCATCGGCCACCACGGCAAAACCACGACCGGCTTCACCGGCACGGGCCGCTTCGATGGCCGCGTTCAGTGCCAGCAGGTTGGTCTGGTCAGCCAGACCACGGATCACGTCCAGCACCTTGCCGATATCGCGGGATTCGTTGGCCAGATCGCCGATCAGGGTCGCGGTGCTCTGCACGTCGGCGCTCATGCGTTCGATGGCGCTGACGGTTTCCTGCACCAGATCACGGCCGTCGCCGGCGGAGGTGGTGGCGTTCTTCGAGGCTTCCGAGGTGCTGACCGCGTTGCGCGCAACTTCTTCCACGGCGCTGGTCATCTCGTTGACCGCCGTGGCGGCCTGCTCGATTTCGTTGTTCTGCTGGGTCAGGCCTCGGGCGCTTTCATCGGTGACGCTGTTCAGCTCTTCGGCGGCAGAGGCCAGTTGGGTGGCCGAGCCGGAAATCCGTTGCAGCGTGTCGCGCAGCTTCGATTGCATTTTGGCCATGGCGGCCAGCAGGCGTCCGGCTTCGTCGGTGCCGTCCACGTGGATCGGCTGGGTCAGGTTGCCTTCGGCGATGGTTTCCGCTGCATCCAGCGCCTTGGCGATCGGCTTGGTGATGCTGCTGGTCAACAGCCAGGCGAACAGCAAGGTCAGGCCGGTGGCAATCACCAGCAGGGTCACCACCAGATTGAACGACATCGAATACTGATCAGTGGCGCCCTGATTGGTCTCGGCGATCTGTTGGGTGTTGATCTCCAGCAAACGCGCGAGGGCGGTATTCACCGCTTCGGAGTTGGCGAGCAAATCGGTGTTGAGCAGTTGCCGCAGTTCATCGACCTGGTTGTTGCGCGACAGAGTCTTCATGCGGTCTTCGAGCTGGCGGTACTGCGCCAGCAACTGCAGGTACTGATCGTACGCCGCGCGTTCTTGCGAGCCACTGATCAGGGGTTCGTAGGCGCGTTGCGCGTCGGCGATCTGCCGGTTGCGCAGATCAAACAGTTCGATGGTTTTTTGCTGGACATCTGGCTCACGGTTGATCAGCAACCGATACGACAGCACGCGCAGGCGCAGGGTCAACTGGGTGAATTCGTCGAGGGCCTTGATCGATGGCACGCTGGCCGTGGCGATGTCTTCGCCCGCCGCACGGATTTTGCTCATCTGGTTCAGGGCGAACACGCCGAGAATCAGCATCAGGCCGCCGATCAGGGCGAAACCGGTGAACGCCCGGGGGGCGATATTCATGTTGCGAAGGGACATGGTGCGAATACCAGGGAAGGGCCGCATCCGTGCGGGCTGAGACTGCTGTTGGGTGACTTATCGGTCATACGACTAAAGTCTTGAGGCCGTGTGCGTATTTGTCGCATGGGGCGTCGGGCGACGAAGTGCAGGAACCAGATCGGCAGATCACAGTCTCTAACACTCGCAAGAACGGTCGGCCGCCAGGAAAATCAAGGCCTTGCGCCGGTTTAACCCTGGCGTCAACGACGACTTTTCTTTATCGTACGCGCCCTTTGAAAAAGCCCTGGAAGATCAAAATGTTGGAAGCATCCCTCAGCCAATTGGAACAGCTCGTCAGCGATCTGGTGCAACAGAACCAGACCCTGTCGGAAACCAACCAGACCCTGTCCACGGAACTGGCCCAGGCCAAGGATGAAAACGAAAGCCTGCAACTGAGCCTGATGGAACAGGAAGAAAAGCACGGCGCCACCGCCGCACGCATCCAGGCCCTGGTTGATCGCGTCAACGCAGGTCCTGTCAGCGCATGAACCACGGCACAGCAGGGGTAAAGGTCATCTCCATCATGGGGGAGGACTATTCGATCAAGGCACCGGCCGGGGAAGAACAGACCCTGCTGGACGCTGCGTTGATGCTCAAGGCCGCACTGGCCGACACCAAGAAGAAATACCCGACCCTGATCGGTGACCGCCTGCTGGTGCTGGCGGCAATGAATCTGTGCTCGCAGCAGATTGAAATGAAGAAGCAGCACCAGCAGGAACTCGAGCGTTACCAAGAGCAAGTCAGCGCCACGGTCGAGACCATCGCCAAAACCATCAATCAGGGCTGATGGGGTTGCGCACAACCAAGGAATAAGATTGTCGATTGCGTTGTATACAATCGGCACGGCTGTTGCAGTGTTTCAGCCTCTTATTCTTTGGGGGTGCTCCATGCAGTTCTGGCGTCGCAGTATTCAATGGCAGTTGATCCTCGGCATGGGCACCGCCCTGCTGGTCAGCATTCTGATCGTGGTTGGCATTTATACCCTGGTGGTCAACCGTCTCGCCCAGAGCTATCTGGTCGAGCAGGCCCTGCCGTCGAGCATCGAAGCGACGCGCAACGACATCGAACGAATCCTCGTTCAACCTCTCACCGCCGCCAAGGACATCGCCAGCAACACCATGGTCCGCGACTGGCTGGCCAATGGTGAGGAATCCGGCAAAACGGCGGGCTTCGCGCAGTATCTGGAAGGCATCCGCGCCGAACACAAGGCTTTTACTGCTTTGATCATCGGCACCGGATCCAATCACTACATCACCGAGAAAGGCCTGGATCGCACCCTCAGTCGCGACAAACCGGCCGATGCGTGGTTCTACTCGTTTCTCGACAGCAATCAGCCGCGAACCCTGAACATCGACAACGACGGAGCCACCGGAGAGCTGGCGCTGTTCATCGATTTGAAGGTGGAGCAGGCCGGCAAAGTGGTGGGCGTCGCGGGGCTCGGGCTGAGCATGAAAGAGCTGTCGGAGCTGATCCACAATTTCAGCTTCGGCGAGCGCGGCAAGGTCTATCTCGTGCGTTCCGACGGTTTGATCCAGGTCCATCCCGAGGCACAGTTCAGCGGCAAGCGCACCTTGAGCGAGCAGATCGGCGCCTCAGCAGCACAAGCAGTCATGGGCCATAAAGCGGCGAGCAACAGCAGCTTCCAGCGCGACGGCGAAGATTTCCTCGCCTTCAGCCTGCCTTTGCGCGACCTCGGCTGGACCCTGGTGGCCGAAGTGCCACAGTCGCAGATCTACGCCGAAGCCCGCCGGGCGATGTGGATGAGCAGCGGGATCGGTCTGACGGTGGCGCTGGTTTGTCTGGCGCTGGTGATCTGGCTGGCCCAGGGGCTGGTGCGACCGATTCGTCAGGTAACAGCTGCGCTGGTAGCCATCGGTAGCGGTGGTGGAGATTTGACTCACCGGTTAGATTCCAGTCGCGCCGATGAACTGGGCGATCTTGCACGGGGCTTCAACCGTTTCCTCGACAGCCAGCGTGGGATGATCGGCGAAGTGCTGACCACCAGCGAGCGCCTGCGCGTTGCCGTCAGCCAGGTGGCCAGGGTTGTGGACAACACCGCCGAACGCTCCGGCCGTCAGCAGGAAATGACCGACATGGTCGCTACCGCCGTCCACGAAATGGGCCTGACCGTGCAGGAGATTGCCCAAAACGCTGGCAATGCTGCGCTCGCCTCGCAAACCGCCCGTGACGAAGCGATGCAGGCGCGGGAAGTGGTCGGCAGTTCGATTCGCCATATTGAAAGCATGTCCGATGACATCGGCGTCGCCGCCGGCGCGGTGGGTGAGCTGGCGCATCAGGTGGCGTCCATCGATCAGGTGCTGGCGGTGATTCGCGGGGTGTCCGAGCAGACCAACCTTTTGGCATTGAACGCGGCGATTGAAGCGGCGCGGGCCGGGGACATGGGGCGTGGTTTTGCGGTGGTGGCCGATGAGGTTCGGACGCTGGCGCGCCGGACTCAGGCGTCTACCGACGAAATTCAGCAGATGATCGGCAGCCTCAAGCAAGGTGCGGAGAATGCGGTGTCATCGATGCGCACCGGCCAGGCCGCGACGGGCACCGGAGTCGAGTCGAGCCAGCGTACCGGGGCGTCGCTGACGGCGATAACCGGGCAGGTCGAGCGCATCAGCGACATGAACCATCAGGTCGCGACGGCGACGGAAGAGCAGTCGGCGGTGACCGAGGAGATCAACCGCAACGTGCAGGGCATCTCCGATCTGGCCCGGGCGACGGCGGGGGAGGTTCGGGCGTGTCGTGAGGATTGTCAGATGCTGCAGCGGTTGGCAGATGATCTGGCGCGGCAGATGGGTGGGTTCAAACTGAGCTGACTGATCGTTCCCTGTCGAGGCACTGATCGTTCCCACGCAGAGCGTGGGAACGATCATTAAGAGGTCAAAACCACGCATCCTGCATTGCCAGACACGTATCATCCCGCGCCTCCAGCAACGCCAGCTCATGCTGACACCCCGGCACTTCCCACGTCAGAAAGTACCGCGCCGCCTGCAACTTGCCCTTATAGAAGTCGGCATCTGCCGCATTCCCCTTGGCCAGGCCTTCCTCGGCACGTATCGCCTGCTCCAGCCAGCGCCAGCCAATCACCGCGTGCCCGAACACTTTCAGGTACAGCGCCGAATTCGCCAGGCTGCTGTTGACCTTGCCCTGGGCCAGATCGGTCAGCAGACCGATGGTCACGCTCTGCAAGCGCGCCACCAGTGTCTCCAGCGGCTCACGCAATGTAGTCAACGATTCGTACGCCACCGCGCGCTCGGCGGTGTCGGCGATCAGACGGATCAGTTGCTTGAGTCCGGCGCCACCGTTCTGCGCCAGTTTGCGCCCCAGCAAATCCAGCGACTGAATGCCGTGGGTGCCTTCGTGGATCGGGTTCAGGCGGTTGTCGCGGTAGTACTGCTCCACCGGGTATTCGCGGGTGTAACCATGGCCACCGAGAATCTGGATCGCCAGTTCGTTGGCCTTCAGGCAGAACTCCGACGGCCAGGATTTGACGATCGGGGTCAGCAAGTCCAGCAGTTCGTGGGCCTGTTTGCGCTCGGCTTCGGTTTCCAGCGTGGTGGTGTCATCGAACAGCCGCGCCGCGTACAGACCGAGATCAAATGCCCCTTCGACGTAGGATTTCTGCGTCAACAGCATGCGTCTGACATCGGCGTGCTGAATGATCGCCACCGGTGCCGTGGTCGGATCCTTGCTGTCCGGCACTCGGCCCTGCGGGCGTTCGCGGGCGTATTCCAGCGAGTACAGGTAACCGGCATAGCCGAGCATCACTGCACCCATGCCGACGCCGATCCGCGCCTCGTTCATCATCTGGAACATGTAGCTCAAACCGTGGTGCGGCTTGCCCACCAGATAGCCGACGCACTCACCGTTATCGCCGAAGTTCAGCGCCGTGGACGTGGTGCCGCGCCAGCCCATCTTGTGGAACAGCCCGGCCAGCAACACGTCATTCCGCTTGCCCAGACTGCCGTCATCATTGACCAGAAACTTCGGCACGATAAACAGCGAAATACCTTTCACCCCGGCCGGCGCGTCCGGCAGCTTGGCCAGCACCATGTGCACGATGTTTTCCGAGAGCGGGTGGTCGCCGCCGGAGATGAAGATCTTGTTGCCCTTGAGGCGATAAGTGCCGTCGGACGCAGGCTCCGCGCGGGTACGAATATCCGACAGCGACGAACCGGCATGGGGTTCGGTCAGGGCCATGGTGCCGAAGAAGCGGCCGTCGATCATCGGCTGCAGGAAGCGTTGCTTCTGCTCTTCGGTGCCGAAACTTTCGATCAGGTTGGCCGCGCCCATGGTCAGGAACGGATAGGAAGTCGATGCCGCGTTGGCCGACTGGAAGTGGGCGAAACAGGCCTGGGACAACAGTGTAGGAAGTTGCATGCCGCCGGCGTCGAAACTGCGCGCCGCGTTGAGGAATCCGGCTTCGAGGAAGGCATCCACCGCCGGTTTCACCTCGGGAATCAGAATCGCCTGACCGTTCTCATAGCGCGGCTCGTTCTCATCGCCCTTGCGGTTGTGCGGTGCGAAGTACTTTTCGGCGATGTTGCGCGCCGTGCCAATGGCGGCGTCGAAGGTTTCCCGGTTGTGTTCGGCAAACCGCTCGCGCCGGGTCAGGCCCTCGGCATCGAGGACTTCGTACAGCTCGAAAGCCAGATTGCGGGAACTGAGCAGCGTCTCGGACATGGCGGCCTACCTTTTTTGGAATGGGCCGAGTCTAGGTGTGCGAATAAAGGCTGAACAGCAAGATTGATAACGGTGATAGACAGGCCAAAAAAATGGGCGCCGGTGAGGACGCCCATTTTCAGGTTGCTGTACTGATCGTTCCCACGCTCTCGCGAGAGTTAGCCGATGGTCATCAGGCTGGCGTTACCGCCCGCCGCCGCAGTGTTGACGCTCAGCGCGCGCTCGATCACCAGGCGCTCCAGCGCAATGTTGGTCTCGCCCTGGGACAGGCCCTGAACCCCGACAATGGCGCCGGCACGCTTGGCAATCTGCTGGCAGACCGCACGCAACTGGTCGGAATGGCCGTGATGCAGAACCGCATCGAACACCACGTCGTCCTTGTTCCAGTCGGAAACCAGTTTGATCCGCGCCTGAATCTCCTTCGGCAGGCGTGCGAACAATGCCTTGCTGGTGTCGGATTCCGGCCAGACTGCCGAACCGCCCACCGCCAGTACTGCAGCCAGCTGGGTCAGCAGATCACCTTCGATGTCCGCCAGGCACAGCACGTGCTCGCGTGGCAGGATCGCGTAGCTGTTCTTCTCGCCGGTCGGGCCGGCCAGCACGCGGGTGATACCGCTTTGTGACTGCGCTGCGTACTGCACGCACAGAGTGCTCAGATCCGCGAACTTGTTGCTGTCGGCCCAGGCTTTCAGGGCGGTCAGCGGTTTGCTCATGGCGTCGCGCAGACGAACATCCGGCGCCACGGTAGCATCACCGCGAGCGAAGGATTGTTCGATGGCGTCGGTAGGACGCGTCGACAGCAGACGGTACAGGTACAGCGGGCCACCGGCCTTCGGACCCGTACCCGACAGACCTTCGCCACCGAACGGCTGGACGCCGACCACGGCACCCACAATGTTGCGGTTGACGTAGACGTTACCGGCGTTGACGTTGTCGATCACCTTGGCGATGGTCTCGTCGATGCGGGTGTGCACGCCGAGGGTCAGGCCGTAACCGGAGGCGTTGATCTGGGCGATCAACTGGTCGATCTCTTTGCGCTTGTAGCGCACCACGTGCAGCACCGGGCCGAAGATCTCGCGTTGCAGCTCGTCGAAGCTTTCCAGCTCGATCAGGGTCGGCATGACGAAGGTGCCGCGCTTGACTTCCTCGGTGTCGGCGATGGCCACCTGGTACACGTTGCGACCTTTGTCGCGCATGCCCTGGATGTGCTTCTCGATACCGGCCTTGGCTTCGGCGTCGATTACCGGGCCGATGTCCACGGACAGGCGCTCCGGGTTGCCGAGACGGCTTTCAGCCATCGCGCCTTTAAGCATTTCGATGACGCGATCTGCGGAATCTTCCTGCAAGCACAGGACACGCAGGGCCGAGCAACGTTGGCCGGCGCTGTCGAAGGCCGACGACACCACGTCGATCACCACCTGTTCGGTCAGTGCCGAAGAGTCGACGATCATCGCGTTCTGGCCGCCAGTTTCGGCGATCAGCGGAATCGGACGGCCCTGGTTGTCGAGGCGACCGGCGATGTTGCGTTGCAGCAGGCGCGCGACTTCGGTGGAACCGGTGAACATCACGCCTTTGACGCGCTCATCGCCCACCAGACCGGCGCCGACGGTTTCACCGCGACCCGGCAGCAGTTGCAATACGCCTTCCGGAATCCCGGCTTCGAGCAGCAAGCGTACGGCTTGTGCGGCCACCAGCGGAGTCTGTTCAGCCGGTTTGGCCAGCACCGGGTTACCGGCGGCCAGTGCGGCGGCAACCTGGCCGCTGAAGATCGCCAGCGGGAAGTTCCACGGGCTGATGCAGACCACCGGGCCCAGTGGGCGGTGGGCGTCGTTGCTGAAATCGTTGCGCGCCTGCACCGCGTAATAACGCAGGAAATCGACGGCTTCGCGGACTTCGGCGATGGCGTTGGCGAAGGTCTTGCCGGCTTCGCGGGCCAGCAGGCCCATCAGCGGCTGGATCTCGCCTTCCATCAAGTCAGCGGCACGTTCCAGAATCGCGGCACGTTCGGCCGGCGGGGTGGCCTGCCAGATCGGTGCGGCGTTCAGGGCGCACTGAATGGCGTTGTCGACGTCTTCGACCGTGGCTTCCTGCACGTGGCCGACCATGTCACGCAGATCGGACGGGTTGAGCACCGGTGCCGGCGCTTCGTTGCTGGAAGCGCAACCGAGCATCGGCGCAGCTTTCCAGTTGTTGTGCGCGGTCGCCAGCAGGGCGCAGGACAGCGATGCCAGGCGATGTTCGTTGGCCATGTCGATGCCGCTGGAGTTGGCGCGCTCGGAACCATACAGGTCACGTGGCAGCGGAATGCGCGGGTGCGGCAGGCCGAAACCACCTTCCACGGTCGCCATCTGCTCGATGCTGGCCACCGGATCGGCCACCAGTTCCTGAATCGAAATCGACTGGTCGGCGATACGGTTGACGAACGAAGTGTTGGCGCCGTTTTCCAGCAGACGACGTACAAGGTACGCCAGCAGGGTTTCGTGGGTGCCGACCGGAGCGTACACGCGGCACGGACGGTTCAGCTTGCCTTCGGAAACTTTGCCTACAACCTGCTCGTACAAAGGTTCGCCCATGCCGTGCAGGCACTGGAACTCATACTGGCCCGGGTAATAGTTCTGACCGGCAATGTGATAAATCGCCGACAGGGTGTGGGCGTTGTGCGTGGCGAACTGCGGGTAGATGACTTCCGGTACCGACAGCAGTTTGCGCGCGCAGGCGATGTAGGAAACGTCGGTGTACACCTTGCGGGTGTAGACCGGATAGCCTTCCAGGCCTTCGACCTGGGCGCGCTTGATTTCGCTGTCCCAGTACGCGCCTTTCACCAGGCGGATCATCAGGCGATGACGGCTGCGGCGAGCCAGGTCGATCACGTAGTCGATCACGTACGGGCAACGCTTCTGGTAAGCCTGGATCACGAAACCGATGCCGTTCCAGCCGGTCAGTTGCGGCTCGAAGCACAGGCGCTCGAGCAGATCCAGCGACAGCTCCAGGCGGTCGGCTTCTTCGGCGTCGATGTTCAGGCCGATGTCGTATTGCTTGGCCAGCAGGGTCAGCGACAGCAGGCGCGGGTACAGCTCGTCCATGACGCGCTCGTACTGGGCACGGCTGTAACGCGGGTGCAGGGCCGACAGTTTGATCGAGATGCCCGGGCCTTCATAAATCCCACGGCCGTGGGACGCTTTGCCGATCGAGTGAATGGCTTGTTCGTACGAGGCCAGGTACTTCTGGGCGTCGTGTTCGGTCAGCGCCGCTTCACCGAGCATGTCGTAGGAATAACGGAAGCCCTTGGCTTCGAACTTGCTCGCATTGGCCAGGGCTTCGGCGATGGTTTCACCGGTCACGAACTGCTCGCCCATCAGGCGCATGGCCATGTCGACGCCCTTGCGGATCATCGGCTCGCCGCTCTTGCCAATGATGCGGCTCAGGGACGAAGTCAGGCCGGCTTCGTTATGGGTGGAGACCAGTTTGCCGGTCAGCAGCAGGCCCCAGGTCGCCGCGTTGACGAATAGCGACGGGCTGTTGCCCAAATGTGGCTGCCAGTTGCCGGTGCTGATCTTGTCGCGGATCAGCGCATCGCGAGTGCCTTTGTCCGGAATACGCAGCAGTGCTTCGGCCAGGCACATCAGCGCCACGCCTTCCTGGGACGACAGGGAAAACTCCTGCAGCAGGCCCTGAACAATGCCTGCACGACCGCCGGCACTCTTCTGGTTACGCAGTTTTTCCGCGATGGTCGCGGCGAGTTTGTTGGTGGCTTCGGCCATCGGTGCCGGCAGGCGAGCCTGTTCGATCAGCATCGGCACCACTTCCGGCTCTGGGCGACGGTAAGCGGCGGTAATCGAGGCACGCAGCACCGATTGCGGCAGGATGCTTTCGGCGAATTCAAGGAAGCATTGGTGAGCGTGATCGGTATGGACTTCGCCCGCGTCGTCGGCGTCCTTGGCGGTCAGACCGTTCAGCTCGGTCAGGGTTGCACCACCCTCGAGTTTTTCCAGGTAATTGAAAATTGCCTGCTTGATCAGCCAGTGTGGTGTGCGATCAATCGAGGTTGCGGCGGCCTTCAGGCGTTCGCGGGTCGGGTCGTCAAGTTTGACCCCAAGGGTGGTGGTAGCCATATTTTTATCCTCATAGGTGCCGCAGTTGCGCGACAACAGCTGGCGGCAAGATTAGCCGCGAGCCGAATGAGGTGCAACCGGGTGCAACCCTTTTTTTGTCGGAATATTCTGCAGCTCGTCAGGAAATAATTTCTGGTACGAAAGTGCTGCTCCTGCTTGGTGCTTTTGCTTCTAGAAAAGTGTTGTGACTGCATTAAAAGGGAGCAAAAAATCCCTTCCGTAGGATAAATCCGACTGGGTGCAACTAATTCGCCAGAAACTGGTTGCACCTGTTTTGCTTTGTTGCATAGGATTCGCGCCCAAGGTGCAACCGGGAAACCCGGCGCACCGGCCAATGGCTTTCCTGGGGAAACATTGGTCATAAATGCGCGGCCGTGCGAATCGTCTGTCAGACGTCAGTCTGCAAACGGTGCAACCGCCGCCGCTAAATAAAAACAAAGCCAGGGCACGTACGTAATGAGCGCAAGCAACCCAACCCTGATCACGTTCGTGATCTACATCGCAGCAATGGTGCTGATCGGCTTCATGGCCTATCGCTCCACCAACAACCTTTCTGACTACATTCTGGGCGGCCGCAGCCTGGGCAGCGTGGTGACGGCATTGTCCGCCGGCGCTTCCGACATGAGCGGCTGGTTGCTGATGGGCCTGCCGGGCGCCATCTACATGTCCGGTCTGTCCGAAGGCTGGATCGCCATCGGCCTGGTCATCGGTGCCTACCTGAACTGGCTGTTCGTCGCCGGTCGTCTGCGTGTTCAAACCGAACACAACGGCGATGCGCTGACCCTGCCGGACTACTTCGCCAGCCGTTTCGAAGACAAAAGCGGTCTGCTGCGGATCATTTCGGCCGTCGTGATTCTGGTGTTCTTCACTATCTACTGCGCTTCCGGCATCGTGGCCGGTGCACGCCTGTTCGAAAGCACCTTCGGCATGTCCTACGAGACCGCGCTGTGGGCCGGTGCTGCGGCGACAATTGCCTACACCTTCGTCGGCGGTTTCCTCGCGGTGAGCTGGACCGACACCGTGCAAGCCACCCTGATGATCTTCGCCCTGCTGCTGACGCCGATCATCGTGCTGCTGGCTACCGGCGGCGTCGACACCACGTTCCTGGCCATCGAAGCACAGGACCCGAGCAACTTCGACATGCTCAAAGGCACCACTTTCATCGGCATCATCTCGCTGATGGGTTGGGGTCTGGGCTACTTTGGCCAGCCGCACATCCTGGCGCGCTTCATGGCCGCTGACTCGGTGAAATCGATCGCCAAGGCCCGTCGCATCTCCATGACCTGGATGATCCTGTGCCTGGGCGGCACCGTGGCCGTGGGCTTCTTCGGTATCGCCTACTTCTCGGCGCACCCGGAAGTCGCGGGTCCAGTGACCGAGAACCACGAGCGCGTGTTCATCGAGCTGGCGAAAATCCTGTTCAACCCGTGGGTGGCCGGCGTGCTGTTGTCGGCGATTCTCGCCGCGGTGATGAGCACCCTGAGCTGCCAGTTGCTGGTGTGCTCCAGCGCCCTGACCGAAGACTTCTACAAGGCTTTCCTGCGTAAATCCGCTTCGCAAGTCGAGCTGGTATGGGTCGGTCGAGCGATGGTGTTGCTGGTTGCACTGATCGCCATCGCGATGGCCGCCAACCCGGACAACCGTGTGCTGGGTCTGGTGTCCTACGCCTGGGCCGGTTTCGGTGCTGCCTTCGGTCCGGTGGTGCTGATCTCGGTGATCTGGAAAAAGATGACCCGTAACGGCGCACTGGCCGGCATCCTGGTCGGCGCGATCACCGTGATCGTGTGGAAGCATTTCGAACTGCTGGGCCTGTACGAAATCATCCCGGGCTTCATCTTCGCCAGCCTGGCGATCTACCTGGTCAGCCTGATGGGCCAGCCGAGCGCCGGCATGGTTCAGCGCTTTGAAGCAGCCGAGAAGGATTTCCATCTGAACAAGTGATGGGAATGAGCTGAGGCTCACAAGAAAACGGCTCGTTTCCTACCAGGAAGCGAGCCGTTTTTTATTGCCTGCGATTTTTCCGAAGGAAAAGTCTGTAGTCGAATGCGCCGATTATTGAAGGGAATATCGAAGTTTCAAGTAGGGCAAATCTGATTTTCCAGTCACTCAACCTGCACCCCTTGCCCCTCATGCAGAATCGCCCGCCCTCCATCTGCAGAGAGACATCGGATGTTCGCGCCTGCCAATCAACCGCGTTTCACGTTGACCGTCGAAGGCGCCCAGTTTGACCTCAAAGTCCTTGAGTTCACGGGCAAGGAAGCCATCAGCCAACCCTTCCGTTTTGACCTGGAGCTGGTCAGTGAACGGCCGGATCTGGATCTGGAAAGCCTGCTGCACTGTCAGGCGTTTCTGGGTTTTGATGAAGACGGTTCCGGTATCCACGGTCAGATCTATCGGGTCGGGCAGGGGGATTCCGGCAAGCGTCTGACCCGCTATCACGTCAGTCTCGTTCCGCGTCTGGCCTATCTGGGGCATCGGATCAATCAGCGAATCTTCCAGCACCAGAGCGTGCCGCAGATCGTGACGCAGATCCTCAAGGATCACGCGATCCTGCGCGATGCCTTCGCGTTTCGTCTCGGCAGCGATTACCCGCCCCGTGAATATTGTGTGCAGTACGCCGAGAGCGATCTGGCGTTCATTCAGCGGCTGTGTGCCGAAGTGGGCATTCATTTCCATTTTCAGCACAGCCCGGACGGACATCTGTTGGTGTTCGGCGACGATCAGACGGTATTCCCGCGTCTGGCCGGGCCGACGCTGTACCTGCCGGGCAGCGGCATGGCCGCATCGGCACCGGCGATCAAGCGTTTCACCGTTCGCGTTGAAACCCGCACCAGCGTGGTCACCCGGCGTGATTACGACTTCACCAAACCCCGGCTGGCGCTGCAAAGTCGCGCCGAAAGCGAACAGCGCCCGGTGCTGGAGGATTACCACTTTCCTGGCCAGTTCACCGAGCGCGAAACCGGCAAGCAACTGGCCCAGCGCACCCTTGAACGACATGTCGCCGACTACCGTCAGGCCGAGGGCCGCAGCGATCAATCCGCCTTGGTCAGCGGACATTTCCTGCAACTGAGTGAGCATCCGCGCCAGGATTTGAATGATCTCTGGCTGCTGACCTCGCTCGAACACCATGGCCGGCAGCCGCAAGTGCTGGAGGAATCGGTGACCAGCGATGGCGAAGAATTCCAGGGTTACCGTAATACCTTTCTCGCCACGCCGTGGGACGTGTTCTTCCGCCCCCCCATCGGCCCGGAAAAACCACGGATGCTTGGCTATCAACCGGCCGTGGTCACCGGCCCGAAAGACAGTGAAATCCATTGCGACGAATATGGCCGGGTCAAGGTGCAACTGGCCTGGGATCGCGACGGTGAACTCAACGAGCATTCCAGCTGCTGGCTGCGGGTCGCCAGCGGCTGGGCCCATGATCGTTATGGCAGTGTGCTGATCCCCCGGGTCGGCATGGAAGTGCTGGTGGGGTTCATCGATTCCGACGCCGACAGACCGCTGGTCATGGGTTGCCTGCCGAACGCCGCCACGCCGGTTCCGCTGGAGCTGCCGGCCGACAAGACCCGCAGCATTTTCCGCAGTCAGAGTAGTCCGGGCGGCGGGGGCTACAACGAATTGCGCATCGAGGATCGCAAAGGCGCCGAGGAAATCTACCTGCGCGCCCAACGAAACTGGACGCAGCACGTGTTGAATGATCAGCAGGTGCAGGTCGACAACCAGCGCAGCGTCGTCGTCACGGGCCTTGCTAAACATGAACTGAAAGCCGATGAGCAGCGCATCACCCACGGCCAGCGTCAGACCGAAGTGAAGCAGGACGACCACCTCACGGTGACCGGCGACCGGCACATCCGCGTGAACAATCAGGCGATCAACGCCAGTGCTCAATTTCACGTCAGCGCCGGCCAGCAAGTGGTGATCGACGGCGGGGCGAGCGCGACGATTCAGGCGGGCGGGCAGTGGATCAACATTGGCCCCGGCGGAATCTTCAGCAGCGTGCCGATTGTGGTGGGTGGCGCGCCGATGGCGGCGATGAGTGCAGCGCCGACAGTGCCCGGCTTGCCGGAAAACCTGATGGCGGCACCGGCAGCTATTCTGACTGCCGCGCAAATCATGAGCCTTAAAAGTGATGCGCCGTTCTGCGAAGAATGCGAGCGCTGCAAGGACGGTGTCTGTGCGGCCTGATCAATGGTTGAAGGATGAGCCGCTGAAACCGTCGGAGCAGTTGTTCGCGATTTTCAGTAGCGCCAGTGCGGCAGAGCCACTGAAGGCCTGGCCGCTGAAAGCGCAGGTGCCGAAACCGATCTGGGCGGAAACGATCTACGCCGAGTGGGATGCGGTGATGCCCTACGTGGGAATCGTCGAAGCGGACAGTGAGTTTCTGGATTGGGTGGCGACCACGGAGTCTCGCGACTGGGGTTGGTTGGCCGTATCTTCGGCGGGGCTTGAAGCGGTGGTCGAGCACTTCCGCAGTTTGACCCAGGTGCTGATGCCTGACGGGAAAGCGGTGTTTTTCCGATTTTGGGATGGGCGGTATTGGTTGCCGATCCTTGAGTGGCCCGAGGTGGATGCCGGGCGATTACTGCCGGTCCTCTCGCGAGGATTGATCAACGGTCAGGCCGTCGAGATCGGGGGCAGGGCGCGGGTCTCGGGTCGGGAGTTTCCTTGGTGGTCGGTGCCGGAAAAGCTGCTGGCGCAATTCGGCGATGATGCCCGGATCAACAACGCCTTGCAGTGGTTGAGCGAGGAGCAGCCGGCGTTGTTCGAAGCGTTCCCCGCCGATGTCTTGCGCTGCAAGGTTGTCAGATTCTTTGCGGCTTCAGCGTCGGACGAATCGTCGGCTTCGGCATTGCTGGACTGCTTACGGGACGAATCAGAGTGAAATTTCCGGGCAAAGGCTTCGGACGTTTCCTGCGAGTTGCGGCGGTTTGCGTGAACTGGTGGGCGCGGTGGTGCGGGGATAGTCTTTGGCTGTCTCCGCAAGTGTGGAGACAGGGCGTAGGAGCCCTGATTTCAGAGCAGTGCATAAGCGTCGTTGCCCGATTTGCGGCAGTCTTCGCTCGACCGTAAGATCTTTTGCGGCGGTTATGCGCGGGCACGCTTCGGCGTGGCTGAGTGCTCTGGTCTCAGTCCTCCTACCCCGCGCATGGCTGCCACCCAATCCGTAGGAGGAAACGGTGGACGTTCACTTCACTACCAGAGGTTAAAAAATGAGCAAGCTTCATCCCGATCCACCCTACGAGCCCTTCATCCCCCACCCCGACAACCGCCTCATGGCGCTGACCAGCAACTGCAACGACATGCCCACCCTGTTCATCGACACCCACGCCCCGCTCGACATCCTGATGGACGCCGCCAACTACCGCATCCGCGCCGTGATCCAGGTCCTGGAAAACATGTGCATGCGCGGCTCGGTCGAGTGCGACTCGGTCATCCTCAGCGACTTCGCCCAGCTCTGTGTGATTCCATTGCGTGATGGCTGTGATGTGTTGGATGTGATTGGCAAGCGCCTACACGCCATACCGTCCTGACTCGATCGTTCCCACGTCGAGGCGTCAAACCGTCTACGTGGGAATGCCTCCAGGGATGCACCGCGTTCCAGGCGTCCACCGCAATTGTGGCTGATACCCCATGCGACGCGGAGCGTCACGGGCTGCATTCCCACGCGGAGCGTGGGAACGATCATTAGTGCAGCGGCACGCCACTCAGCTGCGAGCCCCTGACTTGCCGCCCGGTAAAAGGTAAACTTCACGGCCCTCGCAGGAGCAGCCATGAATTATCGTCACGCCTTCCATGCCGGCAATCACGCCGATGTGTTCAAACACCTGACCTTGACCCGCCTCATCGCCCTGATGTCGCGCAAGGAGCAGCCGTTTGCCTATCTCGACAGCCACGCTGGCATCGGTCTGTATGACCTGCAGGGCGATCAGGCCAATCGTACCGGCGAGTACCTGGAAGGCATCGCGCGGTTGTGGGATCAGCCGGATCTGCCGGCGCTGACCGCCGACTACATGAGGGTGCTGCACGAGATGAACCCGGATGGCCAGTTGCGTTATTACCCGGGTTCGCCGGAGCTGGCGCGGCGTCTGACCCGTTCCCAGGATCGTGTGTTGCTCAACGAGAAGCACCCGGAAGACGGCGTGCTGCTCAAGGACAACATGAAGGGTGACCGCCGTGTGGCCGTGCATCTGGGCGAGGGCTGGCATGTAGCGCGGGCGCTGCTGCCGGTGGCCGAGAAGCGTGCAGTGATGTTGATCGATCCGCCGTTCGAGAAACTCGACGAGATGCAGCGTTGTGCGGCGTCGCTGAAAGAGGCGATCTCGCGGATGCGCCAGACCGTCGCGGCGATCTGGTATCCGGTGAAGGATCAGCGCGCGCTGCGTCGTTTCTATCAGGATCTGGCCGGCACCGGTGCGCCGAAACTGCTGCGGGTCGAACTGCTGGTGCATCCGCTGGACACGCCGAACAGCCTGAACGGTTCTGGCCTGGCGATTGCCAATCCGCCGTGGGGGCTGGAGGAAGAATTGCGTGAGTTGCTGCCGTGGCTGTCCAGGAAACTGGGGCAGACCCAGGGTGGGTGGCAGATGGACTGGTTGATCGCCGAGAGCTGATCAACCGTCAATCGCTCCCGCACATAGCGCGGGAGCGATCAGGGCGGGCTTAGTTACCCGCCAGACTCGGTGGCATGCACACACCCGTGCCGCCAATCCCGCAGTAGCCTTCCGGATTTTTCGCCAGGTACTGCTGGTGATAGGTCTCGGCGAAGTAAACGGTCGGCGCCTGTTCAATCTCGGTGCTGATTTCACCCAGGCCCGCCTTCGACAACTCAGCCTGATAGACAGCCTTGCTCTTCAGTGCCGCCTCCAGTTGCTCCGGATGGGTCGCGTAGATCACCGAACGGTACTGGGTGCCGATGTCATTGCCCTGACGCATGCCCTGCGTCGGGTTGTGCAATTCCCAGAACATCGCCAGCAGCTCTTCGTAGCTGACCTTGGCCTTGTCGAACACCACCAGCACCACTTCGGCATGGCCGGTCAGACCCGAGCAGACCTCTTCGTAGGTCGGGTTCGGCGTGAAACCGCCGGCGTAACCGACCACGGTACTGACTACGCCTTCGCGCTGCCAGAAGCGGCGCTCGGCACCCCAGAAGCAACCCAGGCCGAAGATCGCGAAGTCGACGTCCTGAAAGAACGGGCCCAGCAACGGCGTCTCGGTGAAAACAAAGTGTTTTTCAGGCAGGGCCATCGGGGTTTCGCGGCCAGGCAGAGCTTGTTCTTTAGTCGGTAGCACGTTTTTGTTCACCAGAATTTCCGAGCGCAGAACCATGATCGTTCCTCTCAGTCAGGATGGGATGTCTATAAGCAGACCCACAGTGTGCCCAATGATGCCCGGTTAATCACCAGGCAAAATGTGCGGATAGTGTCCTGTGGGTTACAGAGAGAGCGGACCACGCGGGTAGCGCTTGAGCGCCTGGATCAGCTCGCCGCCCGGAATCGGCCGGTCGAACAGGTAGCCCTGGCCGACGTCGCAGCGGTGGCGACGCAGGAACGCCAGCTGCTCGGCGGTCTCGATGCCTTCGGCCACGACCTTGAGTTTCAGGTTGTGGGCCATGGCGATCACGGCGGAAGTGATTTCCATGTCGTCCTGGTTGTCCGGAATTTCATGGATGAAGCTGCGATCGATCTTGATGATGTCGATCGGGAATTTCTTCAGGTAGCTGAGCGACGAGTAACCGGTGCCGAAGTCGTCCATGGCCAGGGTCAGGCCCAGGCGCTTGAGCTGGTCGAGCTGCAAGTGGGTGTCTTCGGTGGCTTCCAGCAGCAGGCCCTCGGTCAGCTCCAGCTCCAGCAAATTGGCCGGCAGTGCTTCTTCCTTGAGGATGTTGGCGATGGAGGCCACCAGATCCGGGTCGGAGAACTGCTTGGGCGACAGGTTGATCGCCACTTGCAGATTGCCCATGCCAGCGGCGGTCAGCGCCTTGCTCATGCGGCAGGCCTGGCGGGCGATCCACTTGCCGATCGGTATGATCAGTCCGGTTTCCTCGGCGACGCTGATGAACTGGTCCGGGCGGATCATGCCGCGCTCCGGGTGGTTCCAGCGCAGCAGCGCTTCCATGCCCAGCAACCGACCGCTGCGCAGGCACAGCTTCGGCTGGTAGAACACGTCCAGCTCGTTCTGGGTCAGGGCTCGGCGCAGGTTGTTCTCGACGAACAGTTTGTAGCTGGCTTCGGCGTTCAGCGCTTCGGTGAACACCTGCACCTGATGTTTGCCGTTGGCCTTGGCCTTGTGCAGGGCCAGGCCGGCGTTGCGCATCAAGGTCTGCGGGTCGCGACCGTGCAGCGGTGCGCAGGCCAGGCCCACGGAGCCGGTGACGCTGATCAGCTGGTTGTCGACGAACATCGGTTTATCCAGCGTCGCCAGCAATTGGTTGGCGATCTGCTGCCCGGTGGCAAGGTCAGTGTCGTCGAGCAACACGGCGAATTCGTTACTGGCGAACCGTGCCAGGCTGCCGCTCGGGCTCAGGCTGTTGCGCAGGCGCCGGGCCAGGCTGATCAACAGTTTGTCGCCGGTCTGGTGGCCGAGACTGTCGTTGATTCGCTTGAAGTTGTCGATGTCCACCAGCAGCAGGCTGATCGGGGTATCGCTATCCCGGGCGAAGCGTTCATCCAGATTGCGGATAAATGCAGGCCGGTTACCGAGGTTGGTCAGGTTGTCGGTGTAGGCCAGGCGCTCGATGCGCTGCTGCGCCAGTTTGGTCTGGGTGATGTCTTCGTAGATGCCGATGTAGTGCGTCAGCTCACGGTTGTCACCGTAGACCTTGGAGATCGACAGCTGGCCCCAGTAGGGTTCGAGGTTCTTGCGGCGGCTCTTGAACTCGCCCTGCCAGCTGTTGCTCTTGGCCAGCGCCGAGGGTGCGTCGAACAGCAGCTCGCTTAAGTTTTCCAGGGCTGGCAGCTCCGACAGGCGCTGGCCGTGGACTTCCTCGGTGGTGTACTGGGTGATCGCCGTGAAGCTCGGATTGACGTATTCGACCACGCCGTCGCAATTGACCAGCAAAAAGGCGTTGGCACTTTGCTCGACCGCGCGCTGGAACAGGTGCAGCGCGCTGGTGGCGGTGCGGCGGTTGTGATTGTTGATGACCTGGGCGAACTGGTCGGCGAGTTCACCGGCAAAGGCGATTTCGTCGGACTGCCAGGCGCGGGTGACGCCGGTCTGCTCCAGGCACAACACGCCCACCACCTGGCCGTCGACGCGGATGCTGGCGTCGAGCATGGCATTGACGTCGCGCGGGCGCAGGGCTTCGGCCATTTCCCGGGTGCGCGGGTCGCGCATTGCGTTGTGCGCGTCGATGGCGCGACTGCCGTGCAGGGCGTCCATGTAATCGGGGAAGCCGCTGACGTCGATCACCTCCGGCAGGATGTATTCCTGGGTGGCGCGGTGGTAGGCCGAGATCGGTATCAGCTTCTGGCCTTCGAGGTTCCACAGGCTGGCGCAGTCGATTTCGTAGATATCGCAGGCGCAGCGGGTAATCAACTCGGCAGCTTCCTGCAGGGAGTTCTGGCTACTGTAGCGCTGGCGGGCCAGCAACAGGATCAGATCCTGCTGGGCGCGCACCCGCTCCAGATGTTGCAGCTGTTCCTGCTGGGCGCGCTGATTGAGCTCAAGGGCAATTTGCAGGCGCGAATTCTGCGTTTCCAGGTCGACGGACGGCAGCGGTTGTGCTTCCTCGAATACATTGTCGACCACCATCAGGTAACCGCGCAGCAAGTGGCGGTTGTGCTGTTTGTAGGCTTCCCCGAGTTCAAGAATGCTCAGCGCACCAGCGGTGGTATGCAGGGTGTAGCGCACCAGATAGTGCGGGCTTTCGCCAAGTTGCTGCTGGATCGCGTCATGCAACTGATAGCGTGCTTCGGGCTCCATCAGGCTGGCATAGGGTGAACCGACCAGGGCGCAGAGTTCGACGGCAGGCTGGCCGAACTGGCGTTCGCAGTTGGGGTCGAGAAACAGCATCGCCCAGCTGGCTTCATTCAAGCGCTCGAAACGCAGCATGCCGAGCCGCGAGGGCACAGGCAACTGCGTCACTACCTCGGCCACCATACGGCTGGCGGCATCGGGTTGGCTCTTCATGAAGGGAACTCGCTTGGAAATTTGCTGAACGCGCCGGGCTCTCGCCCTCTTTACTGTTGCCTGCGGCAAGGTTGCATCATTGCGGCACCGACTGACAAGAGACATGAAGGCCAAGTGCTATAAGAATATGTCGGCTGCAATGAACATTTCTCCAGCGGTTGCCGGAAAGTAATGCCGTTCAGTGCGCAGAGTGCCGTTCCAGAGCCCTCCGACATCCGGAACGGTCGTGCCGCTGGATTCATCGCAACGCAATGTCGATGGATTGCAGGTGCCTGCCATCCCGATCGTGATAGTTGACCCGGATCCGCCCGGTCTCGACCACCATGTGCGCGAAGTTGTCCTGGCTGACGACCTGGCTGGTCAGTTCGTGCCGGTATTCGCCTGCCGCGGTCTGCGCCAGTGGCTGATCGAGCGTGAAGGTCGAGAGGGTGGCATAGGGCAACAGTTTGCTGTTGCTCAGTGGCGAGGACACGACGGTGTGCACCTCGAAGTCCGGGTCTTCGCTGTGGGTCAGGCGACTGGTCAGTGAGCCATGCACATCGCCGGAAATGAACACGACATTCCTGAGCCGATGCTGGCGGATGGTTTCCAGCAGGCGCAGGCGCTGTTCGGGGAAGCCCGCCCACGCATCATCGCCGTTCATTTTGCGGTCGGGATAGAACATGACGCTGGTGACCGCAAACTTGACCCGCGCCGGGCTATTGACCAGCCACTTGCACAGAGCCTGTTCCTGTTCTTCATCGAGGATGCGGCGGTTCTCGGTCGACAAGTTGCGGCGAGTTCGACTGTCCGTTACAAACCATTCGATATCGCCGTCGCTGAATGGATACCAATAGTGCTTGAGCGAAGTGCGGTCGATTGTGCCGTTAGTTGTTGTCGAGCAGATTGGGCTGTGACTCGCTTGATAAATATCGTAAGCCGCCATTGCATTGCGATAGAGGGTTTTATCGTGCTCGTTGGCGTTTGCTGGCCAGTTGTCTTGTATTTCGTGATCGTCCAGGATCATGTAGGTCGAAGTGCCGGACATCAACCGTCGGATATTAGGCAGGGAAAACGCCGCACGATACTTCGCAATGAACTCGTCATAGTCGCGATCCGGGGCGAACAGGTTCAAGTCGTCGGCGTAGATCTGATCGCCACACATCATGATCGCGCGGATTGCCGGTTGTGCGCCCTCGATCAGTTGGCTGATGGAGGCGAAGATCCGGTCGCCCGGATGAGGGAGCACCGGGATGCCGGCGGTCATGCGCAGGTAACGGCATGAGCCGAGGATGTAGGCGCGCGGCTGCAAGGGCTGGCTGCTGCGGGTGCGCAGGCGATAGGTTTCCCGTGGCCATTGCAGCGGCAACTCCGCCACGCTGTGGATGGTGTGGACGGGACTCATCGGGCTGAACCAGCCGGTCTGGTATTCGTATTCGGTGTCAGCCTCCAGATGATCGAGTACGAGCACTTCCGTCATGTCGCGGGTTGAATCAAGTTTGACAAACTGACCGGGTTGCCATTGTTTCGAATCCAGTGACCGATAACGAATACCGGCAAATACGGCCGCGTTATGTTGCAGTTCACCACGAATAAAAATCCGCGCCTGATTAGTTGTTGTGTGGCCGATGATCGGGCCGACAGTAGGTTTGTGCATGTTCGAATCCATTCGAATAAGTATTGGTTATGAACTAAGTTGCTCGGGTTTATTGGTGCAACTTTTATTCGCCAAGGTTAGTTGCCTGCTGCTGAAAAATATCGATAGGAAATGGACTAAGTTCGTGGCTTATATCAGCACCCTTTGTGGGAAAAGTTCAGGCGGCCGTTATTTCAGGCAAAAAAAAGCCCCGCCAAACTGACGGGGTTGAGGTACGAGCGTGTGGCGCTCGAAAACGTGGAACACGTTCGGCCCTCCGTTGCCGGAGGGCCGAACGCTTTACAGCAGGATGGTGCGGATGTCCGCCAGCAGGTCGCTCAGACGCTTGGTGAAGCGTGCAGCAGCGGCGCCGTTGATCACACGGTGATCGTAGGACAGCGACAGTGGCAGCATCAGTTTCGGCTGGAAGGCTGTGCCGTCCCAGACTGGCTGGATGGTTGCCTTGGAAACACCGAGGATCGCCACTTCCGGCGCGTTGACGATCGGCGTGAAGCCCGTGCCGCCAATGTGGCCGAGGCTGGAAATGGTGAAGCAGGCGCCTTGCATCTCGTCCGACGAGAGCTTCTTGGTCCGGGCTTTTTCAGCCAGGGAAGCGGCCTCGGCGGCCAGTTGCAGCAGGCTCTTCTGGTCGACGTTCTTGATGACCGGTACCAGCAGGCCATCCGGGGTGTCGACGGCGAAGCCGATGTTCACGTATTTCTTGCGGATGATCGCCTTGCCGCTTGGTGCCAGCGAGCTGTTGAAGTCCGGCAGTTCCTTGAGCAGGTGGGCGCAGGACTTGAGCAGCAGCGGCAGAATGGTCAGCTTGACGCCGGCCTTCTCTGCAACGGCTTTCTGGGCGGTGCGGAACGCTTCCAGCTCGGTGATATCCGCCGAGTCGAATTGCGTGACGTGCGGCACGTTCAGCCAGCTGCGGTGCAGGTTGGCGGCGCCGACCTGCATCAGGCGGGTCATCGGCACTTCTTCGATTTCGCCGAAACGGCTGAAATCGACGACCGGAATCGGCGGGATGCCCGCGCCACCGGTTGCGCCAGCCGCAGCGGCCGGTGCTTCCTTGGCCTTCTGCATCATGGCTTTGACGTACACCTGCACGTCTTCTTTCAGGATGCGACCGTGCGGACCGCTGGCGCCAACGGCACTCAGCTCGACGCCGAATTCGCGAGCCAGCTGACGCACGGCAGGGCCGGCGTGAACCTTGGCGCCCGGCTTGGCAGGAGCGGCAGCCGGAGCGGCAGCAGCAGGTGCAGCGGCGGCCGGAGCAGCAGCGGCTGGTGCTGGAGCGCTCGGTGCAGCAGCGGCAGCTGGAGCCGGGGCAGCAGCCGGAGCGGCGCCTTTGACTTTCAGCTTGAGGATCAGGTCGCCAGTGCCGACTTCGTCGTCCAGCTTGATGGAAACGCTTTCCACCACGCCGGCGGCAGGCGACGGGATTTCCATGCTCGCCTTGTCGGATTCCAGGGTGATCAGCGACTGGTCGGCTTCAACGCTGTCGCCAGCCTTGACCAGTACTTCGATGATCTTGGCCTTGCCGGCCGAGCCGATGTCCGGAACGTGGATGTCCTGAACACTGTCGGCAACCGGTGCGGCTGGAGCAGCGGCAGGCGCCGGCGCAGTGGCAGTGGCTGGAGCGGCAGCCTGGGCCGGAGCGGCCGCAGCAGGGGTTGCAGCACCCGCCACTTCCAGATCCAGGATCAGGTCGCCAGTGCCGACTTCGTCGTTCAGCTTGACGCTGATGGCCTTGACCACGCCAGCGGCAGGCGACGGGATTTCCATGCTCGCCTTGTCGGATTCCAGGGTGATCAGCGACTGATCAGCCTCGACGGTGTCACCGACCTTGACCTGGATCTCGATGATCTGGGCCTTGCCCGACGAACCGATGTCCGGCACGTGCACTTGCTGAACCGAAGCGGCAGCAGGGGCTGCGGCAGGCGCAGCCGGTGCAGGCGCGGCGGCCGGTGCAGCTTCAGCCTTGGCGGCAGGAGCAGCAGCCGGAGCAGGGGCCGCTTGCGCGGCGCCCTCGACTTCCAGTTCCAGCAGTTCGTCGCCTTCTTTCAGGCGATCGCCCAGCTTCACTTTCAGGCTCTTGATGACGCCGGCCTTCGGGGCCGGCACTTCCATGCTGGCCTTGTCCGATTCCAGGGTCAGGATGCTCTGGTCGGCTTCGATACGGTCGCCGACCTTCACAAACAGTTCGATTACTTCACCTTCACCGCTGCCGATGTCAGGTACGCGAATGAGTTCGCTCACAGAGTTTCTCCTCAGCAGTCCAGTGGGTTGCGTTTTTCCGGGTCGATGCCGAACTTGGTGATGGCCTCGGCCACGACTTTAGGTTCGATATCACCACGGTCAGCCAGTGCTTCCAGGGCTGCCAACACCACGAAATGACGGTCGACTTCGAAGAAATGACGCAGTTTCTTGCGGCTGTCGCTGCGGCCGAAACCGTCGGTGCCCAGGACTTTGAATTCCTTGGACGGTACCCACTGACGGATCTGCTCGGCGAACAGCTTCATGTAGTCGGTCGATGCGATGACCGGACCCTTACGGCCGCTCAGGCATTCTTCGACGTAGCTTTGCTTAGGCTTCTGGCCAGGTTTCAGACGGTTGCTGCGCTCTACGGCCAGGCCGTCGCGACGCAGTTCGTTGAAGCTGGTGACGCTCCATACGTCGGCGCCGATGTTGAACTCTTCACGCAGGATCTTCGCCGCTTCACGCACTTCACGCAGGATGGTGCCGGAGCCCATCAGCTGTACGTGGTGCGCCGCGTCGCGGGTGTCTTCTTCGAGCAGGTACATGCCTTTCTTGATGCCTTCTTCGGCACCGGCCGGCATGGCTGGCTGCTGGTAGGACTCGTTCATCACGGTGATGTAATAGAAGATGTCCTGTTGCTCTTCGGTCATCTTCTTCATGCCGTCCTGAATGATCACCGCCAGCTCGTAGCCGTAGGTCGGATCGTAGGTGCGGCAGTTCGGGATGGTGGCAGCCAGCAGGTGGCTGTGACCATCTTCGTGCTGCAGGCCTTCACCGTTCAGGGTGGTACGGCCGGCGGTGCCGCCGATCAGGAAGCCACGGGTACGGCTGTCGCCGGCAGCCCAGGCCAGATCGCCGATGCGCTGGAAGCCGAACATCGAGTAGAAGATGTAGAACGGCAGCATTGGCTGGTTGTGGCTGGAGTACGAAGTACCGGCGGCGATGAAGGAACTCATGGCGCCCGCTTCGTTGATGCCTTCTTCAAGGATCTGACCTTTCTGGTCTTCCTTGTAGAACATCACCTGGTCTTTATCGACTGGCTCGTAGAGCTGGCCGACGGACGAGTAGATGCCCAGCTGACGGAACATGCCTTCCATACCGAAGGTACGGGCTTCGTCCGGGATGATCGGCACGATGCGCGGGCCGATTTCCTTGTCCTTGACCAGTTGCGCGAGGATCCGCACGAAGGCCATGGTGGTGGAAATTTCACGGTCGCCGGAACCGTCGAGGATCGCCTTGAGGGTGTCCAGGTCCGGAGTCGGCACGCTGAAGCTCTGGGCGCGACGCTGAGGCACGAAACCGCCCAGTGCGGCACGACGCTCGGCCAGGTAACGGGCTTCGGCGCTGTTTGGTTCCGGCTTGAAGAACGGCAGGTTTTCCAGCTCTTCGTCTTTTACCGGGATGTCGAAGCGGTCGCGGAACAGCTTCAGGCTGTCGACGTCGACTTTCTTGGTGTTGTGCGCGGTGTTCTTCGCTTCGCCCGCACCGGTACCGTAACCCTTGATGGTCTTGGCCAGGATGACGGTCGGTTGTTCCTTGTGGTTGACCGCTTCGTGGTACGCCGCGTAGACCTTGTACGGGTCGTGGCCGCCACGGTTGAGTTTCCAGATCTCGTCGTCGGACAGATCGGCAACCATCGCCTTGAGCTCAGGCGTGTTGAAGAAGTGCTCGCGAACGAACGCGCCGTCTTTGGCTTTGTAGTTCTGGTACTCGCCGTCGATGACTTCGTCCATGCGACGTTGCAGGATGCCGTCGACGTCCTTGGCCAGCAACGGGTCCCAGAAACGGCCCCAGATGACTTTGGTCACGTTCCACTGAGCACCGCGGAACACGCCTTCGAGTTCCTGGATGATCTTGCCGTTGCCGCGAACCGGGCCGTCGAGGCGCTGCAGGTTGCAGTTGATGACGAAGATCAGGTTGTCCAGCTTCTCGCGGCCGGCCAGGGAGATCGCGCCCAGGGATTCCGGCTCGTCGCACTCGCCGTCGCCCAGGAAGCACCAGACTTTCTGTTTGCCCGGCTGGATGAAACCGCGGTGTTCCAGGTACTTCATGAAGCGTGCCTGGTAGATCGCCTGGATCGGGCCCAGACCCATCGATACGGTCGGGAACTGCCAGAAGTCAGGCATCAGCCAAGGGTGCGGATAGGACGACAGGCCCTGACCGTCGACTTCCTGGCGGAAGTTGTTCATCTGGTCTTCGGTGATGCGGCCTTCCATGAAGGCACGGGCGTAAACGCCTGGCGAGGTGTGGCCCTGGAAGTAGATGAGGTCGCCGCCGTGTTCGTCGGTCGGGGCCTGGAAGAAGTAGTTGAAGCCGATGTCGTACAGGGTCGCACTGGAAGCGAAGCTGGAGATGTGACCACCCAGGTCAGAATCTTTCAGGTTCGTACGCATTACCATGGCCATCGCGTTCCAGCGTACCAGCGAGCGAATGCGGCGTTCCATGAACAGGTCGCCAGGCATGCGTGCTTCGTGGGTAACGGGGATCGTGTTGCGGTAAGGCGTGGTGATCGCGTAAGGGAGCTGCGAACCGCTGCGGGTCGCCAGTTCACCCATACGGGTCATCAGATAGTGAGCACGGTCTTCGCCTTCTTTGTCGAGAACCGATTCCAGGGCGTCCAGCCATTCCTGGGTTTCGACGGGATCGAGGTCTTGCATGGCTTGCTCCAGGGCGGAAAGGCTTCCAGAATCGGTTGCCTGAGTTTGCGACTGGCCTTGTGGGCAGACGATTTAAAATTCTTGGATTGCCGACAGGTTGTTCCGGCGGCGTGTAGTTTTACTACAAATCATCCGGCATTTCAGCCTTTCGAATGTATAGACGAGTAGTAAAACTACAGATGAAAGGCTTGTGGCCTCCAACTGCGTTGTGAGAATAATCGTTAAGGTTAGTCTTTAGCTATCCGAAAAAGGTGAAAGTTTGATGCTGACTGCCAAAGAAAAAGAAATTTCAGCTATTTCTCACTTTTGTTCGACAGTCCTTCGCGTAGCGGTTTTTCATTCATCACTACAAGCGGCCATTTACACGCCGATCAAGGATAGACCATGACCCTGCCCGCGCTTGCCGAACTGCCCGCCATTCTCCTGCCGTTGGTCAGCCGATCGGAGCAGTCGTTCCGTACGGCCGTCGCGCAACTGGAAGACGATCACGGCTTCTCGTCCTGGACGCCGGAACGCTGGGCGCAGTTCGCCCGCGTCAGTGCCGCCAGCGATTTCGTCATTGAACAGAGCGTTCGTGACCCTTTGATGTTGTTGTCGCTGGTGCAGTCCGGCGAACTCGACCGGCCATTCGCCCCCGGCGAATTGTGTGGGCAGATCGCACAGGCGGTCAGCACCGCGCAGACCGAAGATGAACTGGGCCGCGTCCTGCGCCGTCAGCGCGCCCGGCATCAGGTGCGGATCATCTGGCGCGACCTCAACCGTCAGGCCGATCTGGTGCAGACCTGCCGCGATCTCTCGGACATGGCCGATGCCAGCATCGACCAGGCCTATCAATGGTTGTACCGCCGCCATTGCGACCAGTTCGGCACGCCGACCGGCCGGCGCAGCGGCGAACCACAGCAAATGGTGATCCTCGGCATGGGCAAGCTCGGCGCGGTCGAGCTGAACCTGTCCTCGGACATTGACCTGATCTTCGCCTACCCCGAGGGCGGCGAAACCGTCGGCGTGAAGCGCCCGCTGGACAACCAGGAATTCTTCATCCGCCTCGGCCAGCGCCTGATCAAGGCGCTCGATCCGATCACTGTCGACGGTTTCGTGTTCCGCGTCGACATGCGCCTGCGCCCGTATGGATCGTCCGGCGCGCTGGTGCTGAGTTTCAATGCGCTGGAGCAGTATTACCAGGATCAGGGCCGCGACTGGGAACGCTACGCGATGATCAAGTCGCGGGTGGTGGCCGGCGATCAGGTGGCGGGCGAGCAATTGCAGGAAATGCTGCGGCCGTTCGTGTACCGGCGCTATCTGGACTTCTCGGCGATCGAAGCGCTGCGCACCATGAAGCAACTGATCCAGCAGGAAGTGCGGCGCAAGGGCATGGCCGACAACATCAAGCTTGGCTCCGGCGGTATCCGTGAAGTCGAATTCATCGCCCAGGCCTTTCAACTGATTCACGGCGGTCGCGACCTGAGTCTGCAACAGCGGCCTCTATTAAAGGTGTTGAGCACGCTCGAAGGGCAGGGCTATCTGCCGCCGACGGTGATCGGCGAGCTGCGCGAAGGTTACGAATTCCTGCGTTACACCGAACACGCGATCCAGGCGATTGCCGACCGCCAGACCCAGATGCTGCCGGACAGCGCTCAGGATCAGGCGCGTATCGCGTTCATGCTCGGTTTCGCCGACTGGGAGGCGTTCCACGAGAAACTGATGTTCTGGCGCGGTCGCGTGGCCTGGCACTTCGCGCAAGTGATCGCCGATCCCGACGAGGACGCGGGCGCCGAGAGTGAAGTGGTGGTTGGCGGCGAATGGCTGCCGCTGTGGGAAGAGGCTCAGGACGAAGAGGCGGCCTGTCGCCAACTGGAGGAGGGCGGTTTCGCCGACGCGACCAAGGCCCTGAGGGCGCTGGCGAGCCTGCGTACCAGCCCGCAACTGCGGGCGATGCAGCGTCTGGGGCGCGAACGTCTCGATGCCTTTATTCCGCGCCTGCTCGCTCAGGCGGTGGAGCATGAAAATCCCGATCTGGTGCTGGAGCGGGTGCTGCCGCTGGTCGAAGCGGTGGCCCGGCGTTCGGCTTATCTGGTGCTATTGACGGAAAACCCCGGCGCGCTGCGCCGCTTGTTGACGTTGTGCGCCGCCAGTCCGTGGATCGCCGAACAGATCACCCGTTTCCCGCTGCTGCTCGATGAATTGCTCAACGAAGGCCGGCTGTTCAAGCCGCCGCTGGCGCCGGAACTGGCCGCCGAGTTGCGCGAGCGCCTGACGCGAATCCCGGAAGACGACCTTGAACAACAGATGGAAGCCCTGCGCCATTTCAAACTGGCGCACCGCTTGCGCGTCGCCGCCTCGGAAATCGCCGGCAGCCTGCCGTTGATGAAAGTCAGCGATTACCTGACCTGGCTGGCGGAGGCGATTCTGGAACAAGTGCTGGCCCTGGCCTGGCGCCAGACCGTGGCCAAGTACGGCACGCCGCTGCGCACCGATGGCACGCTGTGCGATCCCGGCTTCATCATTGTCGGTTATGGGAAAGTCGGCGGGATCGAGTTGGGGCATGGTTCGGACCTGGATCTGGTGTTCATTCACGATGGCGATCAGCAGGCCGAAACCGATGGCCCGAAACCGATCGATGGCACGCAGTTCTTCACCCGGCTCGGCCAGCGGATCATCCATTTGCTGACGGCGCAGACCAACTCCGGCCAGCTGTACGAAGTGGACATGCGCCTGCGTCCGTCCGGGGCGTCCGGGTTATTGGTCAGTTCGCTCGGCGCATTTGCGCGCTATCAGGAAAACGAAGCCTGGACCTGGGAGCATCAGGCCCTGGTGCGAGCCCGGGTGCTGGTGGGCAGCCAGGATGTCGGCCAGGCGTTCGAGAACGTCCGGGCCCAGGTGCTGGGCAAGGCGCGGGATCTGGCGAAACTGCAACAGGAAGTGAGCGAGATGCGCGCCAAGATGCGCGATAACCTCGGCAGCAAGAGCACCGCCGCCGGTACCGGGGCGAATGCCTTCGAGGCCACGGCGCCGTTCGACCTCAAGCAGGACGCCGGAGGTATCGTCGATATTGAATTTATGGTGCAATACGCGGCCCTGGCGTGGTCGCAGGCCCACCCGCCGTTGCTGCGCTGGACGGACAATATCCGCATTCTGGAAGAGCTGGAACACGAAAGGCTGATGCCTGCCGAAGATGCCAGTCTGTTGCGCGAGGCCTACAAGGCCTATCGTTCCGCTGCCCACCGGCAGGCCTTGCAGAAGGACGCCGGGGTGATACCGGGCGATCAGTTCGCGGACGAACGGCGGCAGGTGATGCGGATCTGGCGTGAGCTGGGGCTAAGCTGATTCTCGAGACGGGGAGGCGTAAGGCCTCCCCGGTTCGTTTATGGAAACCACATGAATATTCTGATCGTTGGGCCCAGTTGGGTCGGTGACATGGTGATGGCGCAGACACTGTTTCAGTGTCTCAAGCAGCGCCACCCGCAGTGCGAAATCGACGTGCTGGCCCCCGAGTGGAGTCGGCCGATCCTCGAACGCATGCCCGAAGTGCGCAAGGCCTTGAGCTTCCCGCTCGGCCACGGCGCGCTGGAGCTGGCGACCCGTCGGCGGATCGGCAAGTCCCTGGCCGGCCAGTACGACCAGGCGATCCTGCTGCCGAACTCGTTGAAGTCGGCGCTGGTGCCGTTCTTCGCCGGCATCCCGAAGCGCACCGGCTGGCGCGGCGAATTCCGCTATGGCCTGCTCAATGACGTGCGCACGCTGGATAAAGAACGTTATCCGCTGATGATCGAGCGTTTCATGGCGTTGGCTTACGAGCCGAATGCCGAGCTGCCGAAACCCTATCCACGCCCGAGTCTGCAAATCGACCCGGTCACCCGCGAGGCGGCGCTGGCCAAGTTCGGCCTGACCCTCGACCGCCCAGTGCTGGTGTTGTGCCCCGGTGCCGAGTTCGGCGAAGCCAAGCGCTGGCCGTCCGAGCATTACGCCAAGGTCGCCGAGGCGCGCATCCGTGAAGGCTGGCAGGTCTGGCTGTTCGGTTCGAAGAACGATCATGCGGTCGGTGAAGACATCCGCGCGCGGCTGATTCCGGGGCTGCGCGAGGAATCGGTGAACCTCAGCGGCGGCACTTCGCTGGCCGAGGCCATCGACCTGATGTCCTGCGCCGACTCGGTGGTCTCCAACGACTCCGGCCTGATGCACGTGGCTGCTGCGCTGAATCGCCCTTTGGTGGCGGT
Organism: Pseudomonas sputi; assembly: GCF_021603585.1. GTDB lineage: Bacteria > Pseudomonadota > Gammaproteobacteria > Pseudomonadales > Pseudomonadaceae > Aquipseudomonas > Aquipseudomonas sputi. Next base: position 108,688 of record NZ_BQHI01000011.1, read on the forward strand.
CTACGGTTCGACCTCGCCGGGTTTTACCCCACCACTGGCCGAGCACGTGGAAATCGTCCGTCTGGGTCTCGATTGCAGCCCTTGCTTCGATCGCACCTGCCGTTTCGGCCATTACAACTGCCTGCGCCAGCTGATGCCGGACGCGGTCAACGATGCCTTGCAGCGTTTGCAGGGCTCTGTGGTCGAGGTTCATTAACTTGCGGGTATTGCTGATCAAGACTTCATCGCTGGGCGACGTGATTCATGCGTTGCCGGCGCTGACCGACGCCGCCCGGGCGATTCCCGGGATCAAATTCGACTGGGTGGTGGAAGAAGGTTTCGCCGAGATTCCGACCTGGCACCCGGCCGTGGGCAAGGTGATTCCGGTGGCGATCCGCCGCTGGCGCAAAAACCTCTGGAAAACCATCACCAGCGGCGAATGGAAGCGCTTCAAGCAATCCGTTCGGGCGAACAAATATGACCTGGTGATCGATGCTCAGGGCCTGCTGAAAAGTGCCTGGCTGACTCGCTACGTCAAAGCTCCGGTGGCCGGTCTCGACAAGGGCTCGGCCCGTGAGCCGATCGCCGCGCGTTTTTATGACCGCAAACTGGCGGTGGCCCGTGGGCAGCACGCCGTCGAGCGCGTGCGCCAGTTGTTCGCGATTGCTTTGGGTTACGACTTGCCCAAGGGGCTGGGCGATTACGGCCTCAACGTTGAGCGCCTGGTCGAATTGCCGCGCAAGAATGCCTACGTGGTGTTCCTCCACGGCACCACCTGGGACACCAAACACTGGCCGGAGGCCTACTGGCGCGAGCTGACCGAGCGAGTCGGCTACCTCGGCGTCGGGATCAGGCTGCCGTGGGGCAACCCGCTGGAAAAGGCACGGGCCGAGCGCATCGCCGCCGGTTTCAAACACGCCGAAGTGCTGCCGAAGCTGAACCTGGCCGGGGTCGGCAAGGTGCTGGCCGGCGCCCAGGCCTGCGTCGCGGTGGACACCGGTCTCGGCCATCTGGCCGCAGCGCTGGATGTGCCGACGATTTCCCTGTTCGGCCCGACCAATCCGGGCCTGACCGGCGCCTACGGCAAGCTGCAGATTCACCTCGGCAGCGATTTTCCGTGCGCGCCGTGCCTGCAAAAGAAATGTACGTATCAACCGACCGCGCAGGATGCCCGTCAGTTTGACCTGAAACGCGAGTGGCCCCTGTGCTTCACGCGTCTGAATCCCGAGCGTGTTGCCAGCCGACTGAGCACGTTGTTGATGGCTGAGGAGCTGCGCTGATGCAATTGGCTTTTGTCCTGTACAAATATTTCCCGTTCGGCGGTTTGCAGCGCGATTTCATGCGCATCGCCCTCGAATGCCAGAAGCGCGGCCATCAAATTCGCGTCTACACCCTGATCTGGGAAGGCGACGTGCCGCCCGGTTTCGAAGTGCTGGTGGCGCCGGTCAAGGCGTTCTTCAATCACCGGCGCAATGAAAAGCTCAGCGCGTGGATGGAAGCGGACCTGGCCAAGCGTCCAGTGGATCGCCTGATCGGCTTCAACAAAATGCCGGGGCTGGACGTCTACTACGCCGCCGACGGCTGCTTCGAAGACAAGGCGCAGAACTTGCGCCATTCGCTGTATCGCCGCTGGGGCCGCTACCGCCACTTCGCCGAATACGAGCGCGCCGTGTTCGCCAAGGATGCGAAAACCGAAGTGCTGATGATTTCCGAAGTCCAGCAGCCGCTGTTCATCAAGCATTACGACACGCCGCTGGAACGCTTCCACCTGCTGCCGCCGGGTATCGCTCAGGATCGTCGCCGTCCGGCGGATGCCGACCAGATTCGCGCCGGTTTCCGCGCCGAATTCAACCTCAAGGACGACGAACTGCTGCTGGTGCAGATCGGCTCCGGGTTCAAGACCAAGGGCGTCGATCGCAGCCTGAAAGCGCTGGCCGCGCTGCCTGCCGAGCTGAAGACACGCACCCGGCTGTTTGTAATCGGCCAGGATGACCCCAAATTGTTCCAGATGCAGAGTGCAGCGCTGGGCCTGGGCGACAACGTGACGTTCCTCAAGGGGCGCAGCGATATCCCGCGTTTCCTGCTCGGCGCCGATCTGTTGATTCACCCGGCGTACAACGAAAACACCGGCACGGTGCTGCTTGAAGCGCTGGTCGCCGGGTTGCCGGTGCTGGTCAGCGCGGTCTGCGGTTATGCCCATTACATTGCCGAGGCCGATGCCGGGCGCGTGCTGGACGAGCCGTTTGATCAGACGCAACTGACGCAATACCTGACTGACATGTTGAACGACGACGCTGCACGGGCGGCCTGGAGCCGCAACGGTCTGGCCTTCGCCGAGACGGCCGACCTCTACAGCATGCCGCAGCACGCGGCCGATGTGATTCTGGCGGAGCACGCTTAAATGAAGTTGATGCTGGCTGAACCGTTCAAGAGCCTGTGGGCCGGGCGCGACCCGTTCGCCGAGGTCGAGGGCTTGCAGGGCGAGGTGTACCGCGAGCTGGAAGCCCGCCGGACGTTGCGCACGGAAGTCGACGGCAATGGCTTTTTCGTCAAGATTCACCGCGGTATCGGCTGGGGCGAGATCTTCAAGAACCTGCTGACCGCCAAGCTGCCGGTACTCGGCGCGGGCCAGGAGTGGAAAGCCATCCAGCGCTTGCAGGAAGTCGGTGTGCCGACCATGACCGCCGTCGCGTACGGCGAGAAGGGCAGCAACCCGGCGGATCAGCATTCGTTCATCGTCACCGAAGAACTGGCGCCGACCATCAGTCTCGAAGACTTCAGCATCGACTGGGTCAAGCAGCCACCGCAGCCGAAACTCAAGCGGGCGCTGATCGCCGAGGTTGCGCGCATGACCGGCATGATGCACCGCGCCGGGGTCAATCACCGCGACTGCTACATCTGCCACTTTCTGCTGCACACCGACAAACCGGTCACCCCGGAAGATTTCAAACTCTCGGTGATCGACCTGCACCGTGCCCAGACCCGTCCGGCGATCACCCAGCGCTGGCGCAACAAGGATCTGGCGGCGCTGTACTTCTCTGCGCTGGACATCGGCCTGACCCGTCGTGACAAATTGCGCTTCCTCAAAGGCTACTTCCAGCAACCGCTGCGCCAGATCCTGGCTGAAGAAGCGCCGTTGCTGAGCTGGCTCGAAGACAAGGCCAACAAGCTCTACGCGCGCAAGCAACGCTACGGGGATGCGCTCTGATGGCGGGTTGGAATCTGGAGCCTGAGTACCGTGAACTTGCGCAGTATTTCGGTAGCCTTGAAGCGGTATTCGCCCTGCAGGGCGAGCGCCTGACCCGCGATCCATTGTCCGAAGTCATTCGCGTGCAGCTCAACGGCGTCAACTATTACGTCAAGCGCTACAGCGGAGCCGGCAAGGGCCTGCGGCGTTATCTGGGCAAACCCCGGGTGAAGATGGAATGGCAGAACCTCAAGCGCTTCGCCAAGTGGGGCATTCCCACGGCTGAAGTCGTGGCGTGGGGGCTGGAACGCAAAGGCATGGCTTACGATCGCGGGGCGATGATCACCCGTGAACTGCCGCGCACCGAAGACCTGTCGGCACTGGCCGAGCGCAACGATCCCAAGCTCAAGGATCGCGCCTGGGTCGACGGCGTCAGCCGGCAACTGGCCGGTTATACCCGCGTCATGCACGACCACCGCTTCACCCATAACGATCTGAAGTGGCGCAACCTGCTGATCGACGATCAGGCGCAGCTGTTTTTAATCGACTGCCCGAACGGCGATTTCTGGCGCGGTTTCTGGCTCAAGTACCGGATCACCAAGGATCTGGCCTGCCTCGACAAGGTCGCCAAGTATCACCTGTCGAACACCCAGCGCCTGCGCTTCTACCTGCAATACCGTGGATGTGATCGGCTGAATGCCGCCGACAAGCAACGGATTCGCCACGTGGTGAGATTTTTTGAGGGACGCGAATGACTGATTTTCTGGCTGCTGAAGACCGTGCGCTCCTGGAGCGCAATGGTCTCGGCACGTTCGATGCGCTGTGGTCCAAGCAGCTCGACGCCGTGGATGAGCCCAACACCGATGGCGGCGGCTGGAGCAGCGTGTTTCGTCTGGAGCTGGAAGGGCATGGCTATTACCTCAAGCGCCAGTGCAATTACCTGACCCGCACCTTGCACGCGCCATTCGGCGAGCCGACGTTCGCCCGGGAGTTTCGCAACATCAGTCGTTACAACAAGCTTGGCATTCCGGCGTTGCAGGCGGCGTTCTTCGGTGAGCGCAAAGTCAACGGCGAAGTCCGAGCGATCCTGCTGACCCGCGCGCTGGACGGCTGGGACGATCTCGATTCGCTGTTGCAGCGCTGGTCGGACCTGGAGGTTGCGCAGCAATCGGCGATTCTCAAGTCTTGCGGACTGTTGGCGCGCCACCTCCACGGCATGCGTCAGGTACACGGCTGCTTCTATCCCAAGCACATTTTTCTGCGCGCCGAGGGCGATGGCTATCTGGCGCAGTTGATTGACCTGGAAAAGACCCGCCCGTTGCTGTTCGGCCTGCGTGACCGGGTCAAGGACCTGGAGCCACTGCTGCGCCGTGCGCCGGAGTGGAGCGAAGCGCAATTGCGTGAGCTGCTGGCGGCGTATCTCGATCAGGCGACGGACAGTTCGCTGGTGGATGCCTGGGTCACGCGGCTGACTGCGCGGCGCAGTCGCAAGGAGACCCGCTGATGCAGCTGTCCGACCTGAAAAATGCCGGGCGCACGCCGAGTCTGCCGCTGACGGTTTCGCTGGCCGATGCGGCGGGCGCTGCCGATTTGCAATTGCTCAGTCTGTTGCGGGTGTTGCCGGGGCAGCGTTACGTCGGTGCCGGTGTGTGGCGCGGACGTCCGGTGCTGGCCAAATTGCTGGTCGGCAACAAGGCCGCGCGGCACTTTCAGCGTGAACTGGAAGGCGTGAAGTTGCTCGCCACTCAGGGCATGACCACGCCGTTGTTGCTGGCCGATGGCCTGAAGGATGGCGAAGGCGGCTGGCTGCTGTTTGAGTTCCTTGAAGGCGCCGAAAGCCTGGGTGATGCCTGGAGCAAGGTCGAATCCCTGCCGGTTTTGGCGGATGAACAATCGGCGGTGCTGGCCGAAGCGCTCGGCGCGATCGGTCAGTTGCACGGCAAGGGCCTGTGGCAGGAAGACCTGCACCTGGACAACCTGCTGCGCCACGGCGGTCATCTGTATTTGATCGATGGCGCGGGTATCCGTGCGGAGACTGTTGGCCAGCCGTTGTCCCGGCAGAAAGTGCTGGAAAATCTCGGGGTGTTCTTTGCCCAGCTGCCCAAGTCGCTCGAGCCGTTCACCGAAGAATTGCTGGTGTATTACCTGCTGAGCAACAGCGAACACGCGCTGCCACTGGAAGCCTTGCAAAAACAGATCGACAAGGTGCGCGCCTGGCGCTTGAAGGATTACCTGATCAAGGTCGGTCGTGAGTGCACGCTGTTCAGCGTCAAGCGCGGTGCTTTTGGTTTGCGTGCAATTCGCCGCGAGGAAGAGGCCGCGATGCAGCCGGTGCTGGAGCAGGCCGATGCCTTGCTCGATCAGGGCCACCTGTACAAAACCGGCGGCGCGGCCAGTGTCGGCAAGGTCGAGGTTGCCGGGCGTGCGCTGGTGATCAAGCGTTACAACATCAAGAATTTTGCCCATTGGCTCAAGCGTTTCTGGCGTCCGAGCCGCGCCTGGCACTCCTGGTGCGAAGGCAATCGTCTGATGTTCCTCGGCATCGCCACGCCAAAACCGCTGGCGGTGCTGGAAACACGGTTTTTCTGGCTGCGCAGCAAGGCCTATCTGATCACCGAGTACCTGGCCGGGCCGGACATCATCGAGCGTTTTGCGCCTTACGTCGAAAGCGGCGCGGCGCCGGAAGCCGAATTGCAGGCCCTGGACCAACTGTTTGCCCGGCTGATCGCCGAACGTATCAGCCACGGCGACTTCAAGGGGCACAACCTGTTCTGGCAGGAAGACCGCTGGGCGCTGATCGATCTGGATTCGATGTGCCAGCACGGCTCGCTGGGCAGTTTCGCCCCGGCCTATGCCCGGGATCGCGCGCGGTTCATGCGCAACTGGCCTGAGAACAGTGCGCTGTATCAGGTGATAGATCAGCGTTTGCCCAGGGATGTGTCGGGCGCTGCATGATTACTTTCGCCAGCGTGTAGGGCATTTCTGCAGTTGAATCCGGGTGAGGGTTGTAGCGACAAATCCTTGTGACTTGTCCTACGGCCTTTCCGGAACCCATGAACTGCCCTTTGCAAAACCCCGATGCTAGTTTGCCCCGACGATCCCGGAGGGCAAATCTTGACCATCAAAAACGCTATTACCCTTGGTGCATGTTTCCTGGCGTTGTCCGGCTGCGGCACCGCTGTCACGGTGTTGCAGGACGACGCGGCTGCCACGCGCGGCCTGCGCAAACAGAAAACCTACTGTCAGTCGATTCCGCGCCTCTACAGCGGGCTTGCCCATGATTTCTGCCTGCTGCACGCGCCGCCCGACCCTACCGGCATTCTGGTGCCGGTCGTCCTGCTCGACCTGACCCTGTCCGGCGTCTTCGACACGGCGTTTTTGCCGTATACGATCTATCGCCAGGCGGTGGACGGGAATATCAGTATTTATTGGCGACCAGGCCGTGGATAGGCCCATGGACAAGGGTTCTGTGGGTTGAACGACATGGGGCAATTCGCACAGGGTCATTCCCGCCACGTTTACGCTATAATCCCGCCCTTTAGCTGTCTCTCGCCCGGTGCGAGGGCACATCATTTTTCAAGGCGCATCGCGCCTGAATGCAGACTAAAGAGGCTAGACCCCTGTGGCATTGACGATTCTTGGCCTGTCCGGCGCCCTTAGCCATGATCCTTCAGCAGCCTTGTACATCGACGGCAAGCTGGTCGCGGCGGCTGAGGAAGAGCGCTTCGTACGCGATAAACATGCAAAGAACCGCATGCCCTACGAATCGGCGAAGTTCTGTCTGGAGCAGGCCGGCATCAAGCCGTCCGACGTTGACGTGGTGGCGATTCCGTTCGCCCCGATCAGCATTTTCGGCAAGGCTCGCTGGCAGTACGCCAAGCGTTACTGGTACGCCCCGGACCGTGCACTCGACGCCATCCTGATGGGCAACCGTCGCTACAAGCGCTATCGCAACAAAATCGTCTGGTGCCTGGAGCAACTGGGCTTCGATCCGAAGAAAATCAAGATCGAGCCGGTTGAACACCACCTGGCCCACGCTTCCAGCGCCTACCACTGCTCGGGTTTCAAAGAGAAAACCGCGATCCTCGGCATCGACGGCAAGGGCGAGTACGCCACGACCTTCTTCGGTTATGGCGAGAACGGCAAGATCCACAAGATCAAGGAATTCTTCGATCCGGACTCCCTCGGCGGCCTGTATGGCGCGATCACCGAGTTCCTCGGTTTCGACATGCTCGATGGCGAGTTCAAGGTCATGGGCATGGCGCCGTACGGCGACGCCAGCAAATACGATTTCTCGCGCCTGGCCTCGTTCGAGAACGGCGAGCTGGTGATCAATACCGATTACGCCAACGTGATCGGCCTGCGTCGTTATAAAGAGAAGGGCAAGGGTTACTACTTCTCGCCGAAGCTGATCGAGTGGTTGGGTCCGAAGCGCGAAGGCGACATCGCCGACGAGCCGTACATCCACTACGCCGCCAGCATTCAGGCGCTGTTCGAAAAAATCGCGCTGCAGATGATCGACTACTACCTGGGCGACGTGCTCAAGGAAACCGGCAAGCTGGCCTACGCCGGTGGCTGTGCGCTGAACGTCAAGCTCAACCAGAAAATCATCGCCCGTGACGACGTCAAGGAGCTGTTCGTGCAGCCTGCCTCCGGCGATGCCGGCACCGCAGTCGGCGCAGCAGCTTATGTGTCCAACGCCCGTGGCGTGCCGGTCGAGAAGATGGAACACGTCTACCTCGGCCCGTCGTACAGCAACGAAGACGTGATCGCCGCGTGCGCCCGTCACGAGAACAAACCGACCTGGCGCAAGCTCGACAACATGCCGGAGCAGATCGCCAAAATCATGGTCGATGGCAATCCGGTGGCCTGGTTCCAGGGCCGCATGGAGTTCGGTCCGCGCGCACTGGGCGGTCGTTCGATCATCGGTTGCCCGAGCGTGGCTGGCGTGGCTGACCGCATCAATCACCAGATCAAGTTCCGCGAGCGCTGGAGGCCTTTCTGCCCGTCGATGCTCGACACCGTGGCACCACAGATGATCAAGATCGATCACCCGGCGCCGTTCATGACCTTCACCTTCGAAGTGGCTGAAGAGTGGAAGACCCGCGTACCGGAAGTCGTCCACGAAGACGGCACGTCCCGGGCCCAGGTGCTCAAGCGTGAGTACAACCCGCGCTACTACGACATGATGAAGGCGCTGGAAGTGCTGACCGGCAACGGCGTATCCCTGAACACCTCGCTCAACCGTCGTGGTGAACCGATGATCTGCTCGCCGACCGACGCCCTGAACATGTTCTTCGGCTCGGATCTGCAGTACCTGATCATGGAAGACATCCTGGTGGTCAAAGAAGGCGCTAACGCTTATGACACGCTCGGCTGAACGCCATGTGCTGCAGTTCTGTCACGGCTATGACGGGCCGTTCCTGGACTGCGCGCGGCAGTACGCCAGCCTGTTCGCGGGCACCGGTTATCGGGTCACCACGGTCTTTCTGACCGGGCCGGCCGATAGCGAGGTGGCCGCGGCCTGCGCCTCCGATGAAGTGTTGTTCATGGAATACAGCTCCAAGGCCATTCGTGGCCTGAAGCTGGGCGCCATCGGCGATCTGCGCAAGATCGCCGCTTCCCGCAATTTCAGTTTCTGCATCGCCCATCGCTTCAAGCCGATCTACATCGCCTTGCTCGGCACTTCGCTGCCGGTGATTGGCGTGCATCACGCGTTTGGCGATTACCAGCGCGGTTCGCGCAAACTGTTTGCGCACATTTTCCGCAAGCGTCTGAGCCTGCTCGGCGTGTCCGATGCAGTGCGCGACGACATGCGCCGCTGCCTGCCGAAATGGCCGGCGGCGCGCATCCAGACCCTCTACAACCGCATCGATGTCCCGACGTTGCAGATGAGTCAGGTGTCCGCCCGTGAAGCCCGCGAGACCCTCGGTCTGTCGGCGGATGCATTCATTGTCGGCAACGTCGGACGTCTGCACCCGGACAAGGATCAGGCCACGCTGCTGCACGGTTTTGCTGCGGCGTTGCCCGGTCTGCCGGCCAACAGCCAGTTGGTGATTCTCGGCAAGGGCCGTCTTGAGGATGAACTCAAGGCGTTGGCCCGTGAACTGGGCGTCGGTGATCGTGTGCTGTTCCTCGGTCAGGTACCGGACGCGCGCAATTACTTCCGGGCGTTCGATGTGTTTGCCCTGAGCTCCGACCACGAACCGTTCGGCATGGTGCTGCTGGAGGCCATGGCCGCCGGCGTGCCGTTGCTGGCCACGGCGTGCGGCGGGGCGAAGGAAGTGGTCGAAGGCGTCGGGATTCTGTTTCCGCTGGGCGATGCCGAACATCTGGCCCAGGGGCTGAAACATCTGGCCGGCATGGACGAGCAGCAGCGTCGTCAATGCGCCGAGATGATGTTCGACCGCCTGCGCGAGCGCTTTTCCGACCGCGCCGTACGCGACACCTTCTGGCATTTGCCGCAAGTTACCGATCTGGCACCGAGGGGCTGATGCTCAACCGATTTCAGGGCTGGCGCGAACGTGGCTGGTCGCCCGTTGACGCCTCAACTTATGCACAGGCCTGGCAACGTTTCGGCGGCAGCGTCGCGACTCATCCCATGGTGGTCGAGCGTCTGGCGGGTCTGGCGGGCATTCCGGTGCGCTATCTGGCCTGGGAGCAGCAGGGCGAAGTCAAAGCCGCGATCCCGACCTGGGGCCGCGACCTGGCCTTGTCCAAGGACGTGCTCAAGCGCAACGGCAAGAAAGGCCTGTTCGACCTCGGCAACGCCGAACTGATCCTGCCGGCCGCCGCCGATGCCCAGGCGCCGCTGCGCCATCGTGGTCGCTACCTGTCGGCACTCAACGAAAACCGCTTCAGCGGCCTCAAGTTGCAGACCGAGCAACTGGCCATGGCCCGTACGCCCGAAGAACTGTCGAAGAAGTTTCGCTACAACCAGCGCCGTGAACTGCGCCTGCTGGAAGAGGCGGGCGGCGTGGTGCGGCCGGTCAGTGAGTTCTCGAGTGCTGAACTGGCAGCCATTTATTGCGACCTGTTCCAGCGCCGCTGGGGTTTCCCGGCCACTGGCGCGGCGCGGATGGCGGAAGTCATCGAGCTGCTGCGCGAGCTGTTGATCGGTTCGGTGATCTTCCTCAACGACGCGCCGATCGCCATTCAACTGGTGTACCGCGTCGAAGCACCGGAGTGGATCAGCGTCGAGTACATCAACGGCGGTGTCGATCCTGAAACCCGTGAATTCAGCCCCGGCAGCGTCCTGAGTTTCCTCAACACGCAAAGTGCCTGGGAACAGGCGCGAGCGCTGAACAAGCCGCTGCGCTTTTCCTTCGGTCGCGCCGACCGTGAATACAAGGATCGCTGGTGCAATCCTGTGCCGGTCTTCACCGTATGAGTCAGCCCATGAGCCGCAAACAGCAACTGCTCAAGCGTCACCGGCGCAACAAACGAATCGGCCTGCTGATCGCACTGATCGTGTTGATCGCCCTTGGCGTGCTGGTGGCCTGGTGGCTGCCGCTGGTGCTGGCGGTGCTCGGCTGGATGGCCCATGAGGCGTGGTTTGCCGATCACCTGTTCTATTCGCCGAAAGACGATTACCAATACAGCTTTCCGCCGTTCACCCCGCAGCCCAAGGTGCATTTGAACGGCGAACAGTTGCGTCTCGACGAGGGCGTGATGCTGGTGGACGACGCTACGCTGATCCTCGCTGTGAAGGTTAAAAGCAGCTGGCTGGGACGCTTCTTCGATCCGCGAGTCGAGTTGACCGGTGGCACCCATCCCGATGCGCAGACGTTCGAGCGCGGCGTCAACGGCCTGCGCTATCTGAATCTCAGCGGTCAGGCGCAGGCCCTGTCGCAAGGCCAGTTGCGCCTGCGCGGGCGCTTTTGCCGGGTGTCTGGCGAGCCGGTGCTGTGGGCGCTGGAGCAGCCGGACTACCGCCAGCAGCGGGTGATGGTCATCGCCCCGCACGCCGACGATGCCGAACTGGCCGCCTACGGTCTGTACAGTCAGGCCAAGGAAGCCTGGATCGTGACCCTGACCGCCGGCGAGATCGAAGCCGAACACTATCGACAGATGGGCCTGAACAAGGTCGAGGCGGCGCGGCTCAAGGGGCGTCTGCGCGCCTGGGACAGTCTGGCCGTACCGCGCTGGGCTGGCGTGCCGCAGGAACACTGCGTGCAGCTCGGGTATTTCTGCCTGCAACTGGCGGCGATGCAGGCTGCGCCGAATCAACCGGTGGGCTCGCGGGAAGCCGATCTGAACGACACGCGGATGTTCCGTCAGCTCAATCCGTTTGCCTTGCCCGGCGATGCCGATGGCGCGCCGACCTGGAACAATCTGCTGGCCGACCTGCGTGACGTGCTGTTGCGTGCGCGCCCGGATGTGATCGTGCTGCCGCACCCGACGCTCGATCCGCATCCCGATCACATCTGCGCCCAGGAAGCCGTGCTGGAAGCCTTGCGTGGCCTTGACTGGCAACCGACCCTGCTCGGTTACGCCAACCACTTGCACGACAACGACCGCTGGCCGATGGGCGACAGCGGGGAGGGCATCGCCTTGCCGCCGACGTTCGAGGCGACCCTCGCAATGCAACCGCTGTGCCTGCCGCTGTCGATCGAACTGCAACGGGACAAGGCCATGGCGCTGGGCATGATGCATGACCTGCAACCTCCCGCGCCGTTCAAGCGTCGCCTGCGCCGGTTGTTTCAGCGACTGCTGGCCGGTCGGCGTCCGTCGGTCTACGGCGAGAACGAATTTTTCCGCAAAGCGGTCAGGCGCCAGGAGTTGTTCTGGGTACTGAAGCAGAGCGAAACAGGGGCGACGGGATCGCCCCAGGGAGAGGTATGAGTCAACGCGCAAAGGTGCTGCAGCTGCAGCCCGACTACAACGTCAAATCCCATGATTTCGCCGACCTCGCCGAACAGATCGTCAAGGCACTGCCAACCGATCGTTACGAAGTGACCGCCGCCTTCCTGCGCGGCAAGCCCGGGCCGGGCGAAGCCGTCAGCCGGGCCGACCGCTCGGTGTATTTCGAGTTTTCCGACAAGTCCCTCAAAGGCATGCGTCTGCGGGCGATGTGGCAGCTGTACAAGTTCTGCCGCCGGGAAAAGTTCGACGTGGTGATCTGCAACCGTTTCAAACCGGTGAACATGATGCTGACGCTCAACCGCTGGTTGAAAGTGCCATTGTGCATCGGCATTTCCCACGGCTTCGGCGAGTACGACCGCTTCTACCGTCGTCGTCAGACTCAGCGCCTGATCGACCGGCACTGGCGTTTTGTCGGCGTGTCGCCGGCGGTCAAACAGTATTTGCTGGACTGCGAATGCGGTTTCACTGACCAGAACACGTACGCAATCACCAACGCCATCGACATCGAACAGGCCGAGGGTTTGCAGCACAGCCGCGAACGTGCGCGCGAGTTGCTGGGCATCGATTCGAAGGTGCGCCTGATCGGGGCGCTGGGGCGGCTGGTGTCGGTCAAGGGCCACACTTATCTGTTGCAGGCTTTCGCCCAACTCAAAGACAAATACCCGAACACCCAGCTGGCCATCATTGGTGCCGGACGCCTGCAGGCGCCGTTGGCCGCCGAGATTGAACAGTTGGGCCTGAGCGGCCGGGCGCATCTGCTGGGCTTCAAGGAAAACGCCCTGCAATACGTGCGTGCGTTCGATATCTGGACCATGCCGTCGCTGGCCGAAGGCCTGGGTCTGGCCTTGCTGGAAGGCATGAGCGGGCACCTGCCGGTGATTGCCTCGAACGTGCCGGCCATGCTGCCGCTGATCGAAGGTGCCGGTGGCTTGTCGATCACGCCCAAGGACGTACCGAGCCTGGTTGCGGCACTGGACACCTACCTCGCGCTGTCGGATGACGAGCTCAAGGCCAAGGGTGAGCAGGCTTACCGCTATTTGCAGGAACAGCACGACATCGAAGTCTTCCGCCAGGAATACCTGAACCTGATCGACTCCGGCCTTGAGCAGGCCCGCAAGGAACAGCCATGAGCGCCGAGCAGCCCCTCGTCACCGTCATCATCGCGTCCTACAACCACGGGCCGTACATCGAGGAAAGCATCCTCAGCGTCCTGAACCAGACCTACAAGAACATCGAGCTGCTGGTGGTCGACGACGGTTCGAAGGACGACAGCGTCAAGCGTATCCAGGCCTTGCAGGAACAGCACGGCTTCGACTTCCGGGTGCAGCAGAACCAGGGCCTGACCAATACGCTCAACGGCGCGATCGCGCGGGCCAAAGGCAGCCTGATCGTACCGTTCGGTTCCGACGACATCATGTACCCGGACCGTATCGCGACACAGGTCGCTTATATGGATGGCAAGCCGGAAGTGGGCATTTGCGCCGGCAACATCGAGCTGATGGACGCCGACGGCAACCTCTACCCGGAAAAACGTCAGCGCCGGGACGTGCCGTTCCGGCGTCTGGATTTCGATGACATGTTTCTGGAGCGCAAGCCGTATCCGCCGGCACCGACCCTGATGATCCGTCGCGAGGCGCTGGACAAGGTGGGTGGCTTCGATCCGACGATTCGGCTTGAGGATCTGTACATCGAGTTGAAAATCACCCGCGCCGGTTACTTCATTGACGGCCTGAACGTGGTGATGGCGCGCTACCGCAAGCACGCCACTAACTCCTACAAGAACCACCGATTCATGATCGAAAACATCCTGCGGACCTACGCGCTGTTCAGCGATCATCCGCTGTACGACGAAGTGCGCTACAAGTCGCTCAATTCGATGTTCCTGAAAACCGCCAACCGTGACCGCAAGCTGGCGCGGGAGCTGCTGGCGCAGATTCCTTTCAAGGTCTGGAACAAGAAGACCTGGCGCGGGCTGGGCCGGTTACTGTTTTCGCCGCTGGAAAAAGACTGAGGTCGTTGTCGCTCGCATTCAGCGAGCGACTTTTTCCGCCAGTTGCTTGCTGCCTTTTTGCCGCTGGCGAATCCATTGCACCAGTTTCCTGCCCGCGTTCATGCCTGGCTGTTCGATGTAAAGGAACGTCGCGCTGCTGACCAGAATCAACAGGCACGTGCAGGCCGCCATCAACGGCAGGTAAACCCAGGCCTCCCGCGCATCGAGGTGCAGTATCAGCGGCAGGCGCTGGACCATCAGCCAGAGCACGAAACCATGGAGCAGGTAAGTGCTGTAGCTGATTTCCCCCAGCCAGCGGATGCTGCGCGGCTTCAAGGCGCCGAACAGGGTGTTGCCCGAAGCCACGATCACGAAAAACAGCGACAGCAGAAACAGCGGCGCGGTCTTGAACGCCCGGTTGAACACCGTGAAGGCCAGTGCCAGAGCCGCCAGGGCGATCACGCTGGCCAGCGTCGTGCGGCTCCAGGCCACCAGCTGCGGGCGCCGGACCCAATAAGCGGCGGCAATTCCGCCGAGAAAACTGGCCAGGAAATGCTTCTTGAGCGAATGCTCCCAACCGACCAACTGGTACAGCGCATAGATCCCGATCAGGCACAGCACCACCTGCAGCCAGTTGCCGCGATAAACGAATATCAGGGCTGCCAGTGGCAGCGCCAGATAGAAAAACACTTCATAGGCCAGCGTCCAGGTGACGTTGGAGATCAGCATGCCGGTCTGCGGATACTGGTTGACGTCGGGGCGATCGAACGTCAGCCACAACAGGCCCTGTTTGAGCAGTTGTGACAGCGGCTCCTTCAGTTGCCAGTCCTGCAGGTAGAACACGGTGACGAACACCGCCAGCATCAATGGCAGATACAGCGGATACAACCGGAACACCCGCGAAATACCAAAGGCCAGCCAGTCATGCTGACGGCCCTGGGCCAGCAGGCGACTCCAGAACAGGAAACCGGTAATCATGAAGAACAGGGCCACGCTGCCCTGGCCCAGCATCGAGTAGAAATTGCTCGGCGGAAATTCGAATACGCCCGTGCGCAGAAAGATCCAGGTGATGATCGAGTGATGCACGAATACACCGAATGCCAGATAGCCGCGAAGGCCATCGATACTGGCATAGCGGCTTTCACCCGAATGCTGCAGATGGCGTGCGATTTTCGGCACGGCTCGCAGCAGCAACGCGGCGGTGACGATGGCCAGCAGATAGGCGGCCAGCGCAATGAACGGACTGGTCTGAATCATCAATGAACCCGAGCCGGCGTGTTACCGGCCAGCACTTGCCTGTGCAGATTGTCTACGGCGGATTTCGACGCCGTTACGGCGTACCCCTGGAGCAGCGCTTCGAGGTGATCCTCGAACAGCCAGCGTTTGTCGACGGTGTAGCGTTGCATGTGGCGCAGATTACGCTGGCGCAGTGACAGGCTGAGGGGCGAAGGGTAGATCCGCAGGTCGGCCAGATCGATCAACCCGAACTCGCCATCCTCCAGCACCAGCACATTGCCCAGATGCAGCGAGCGGAAATACACGCCCTGTTCATGCAGGCCGGCCATGAATTTGCCGAAACGTTCCACCAGCGCCTGTCGCACGGCCGGCGCGGTGATGCCCTGCAAGACCTGGCGCAGGGTATGGCCCGGCAGCGGGGTGTAATGCACGGCGCTGCTGCCGTCGTCCAGGCGATACAGGTTCAGCACCTGCGGCGTGGGAATGCCCATCCGGCGCAATTGCTCGCTGTTGACGGCAAACCGCTCGGAATACGGATTGAAACTGCCCGAGGTGTACCAGCGGCGGCGACGGAACAGCTTGAGAAAGCTGCCATCGGACAGGCGCAGGACTTTGGGCCCCAACCCGTCTTCCTCGATGACCTGAGCGTCGCTGCTCAGCAGTTGCAGAGCGGATGCCGAGAGTTTCTGTACCGGTATTGTCAGGAGACGCCGGGCCCGCTGATTGATGCTCAGGGCCGCAATCAGTGCCAGCGGAATCCACAGCAGGAACCAGTGCTCCTTGGGGCGCGAAATGATCCCGCCGCCCTCGGTCAGCCCGGCACCGATGCCGAACACCAGCCAGGTCGAGGCAATGATCAGCAGTGGCTGAACCCGTAGCCGCCAACTGCTCAGCAATCCCCAGGCCTGAAAAAACAGCCAGGGCAGCATGCCGAGGATGCCGACGTAATAAAGCACGCCCAGCGCAAAGCTGTGCGGTTCCTGGAAGTTGTAACCGACACCCGGGTCAATCGCCAATGCGGCGTTGTAGCCGTGGCCGATCCATGGGTGTTCGGCAATTTTTTCCAGGGCTTGCTGCCAGATTTCGAAACGGTAGGAGTCACCGCGTTCGATGATCATCTTCGAGAACAACACCGACACGGTTGCGCCACCGACCGCCAATGTCCCCAGCAGCACCAGCGAGCGACGGTTCCAGCAAATCAGGCTCAGCCACAATGCCGCCATGGTCAGCGCCACCAGCGGGGTGCGCGAGCCCGTTCCGATCACGGCCATGAACATGATCAGCATCGCGGGGATGCTCAGCCAGTACAGTCGGCGATTCTTGCAGGTCATGCTCAGGCTGAGCCAGTAGGCACAGAAAAATCCGAACAGATGGGAGCTGAGCAACGGGTTGTCGAACGCGCCGCCGCCAATCAGGCGCGCGCCGGGTTCAGAGTGGAGCACGAATGGAATCAGGAAACTGATCGTTGCGACCAGGGCCACCAGCGCCGCGGCGAACAGTAACGGCGAAAGGATGTCGCTGCGGTAGCGAACCAGCAGGAAACAACCGGCGAACAGCATCAGGGTATGCAGCGGAGGCTTGAACATGCCGCCTATCGGTTCGTCCTGCGGACCCCAGCAAAGGCTCAGCAGTGCCCAGGCGGCGAACAGCAGCAGCGCAATGAACACCGGCTCACGCAGCATTTCCTTGAGTTCTCGCGGGCGCAGGCACAGTGCAATCAGCGTCGGAATGCTGAACAGGCCATAAAACAGCTTGTGATGAAGACTGCGACCCGGCAGGAAAAACAGCGCGCACAAGAGCAGGAAGTAGCCGATGGGAAGTATCCACAGGCTGATGAAATCGAAAATTCGATTGGACGTACTGCTGAAGCCGCGAAGTTGCATGCTGAGAGATTCAATCCTGAAGTTGATCGGCCATTTCGATGATGGCTATTTGATGCTGAAAAAGACGCCTAACAATAACAGCCTTTGGCCGATTGCCAGAACCCTGAAGAAGCTGTGCTAAAGTCAGCGTCCTTTTTATCGACTTTCGCGTGATATGACCGACTCCAGTCCCGCCGCAAGCCCTTCGAGCTTGAAAATCTACTTCCGCCTGCTCGGCTATGTCCGGCCGTACATCAGTCTGTTCCTGATCAGCATCGTCGGTTTTCTGATTTTTGCCTCGACCCAGCCGATGTTGGGCTACATCCTCAAGTACTTTGTCGACGGTCTGTCCAATCCAGAGGCCGTGCTGTTTCCGACCGTGCCTTACCTGCGCGATCTGCAACTGTTGCAGGCCGTTCCGCTGCTGATCATCCTGATCGCTGCGTGGCAGGGACTGGGCTCCTATCTGGGCAACTATTTCCTGGCCAAGGTTTCCCTGGGCCTGGTGCATGACCTGCGGGTGCAACTGTTCAACAACCTGCTGGTCCTGCCCAACCGTTACTTCGACAAGCATAACTCCGGTCACCTGATTTCGCGTATCACCTTCAACGTGACAATGGTCACGGGGGCGGCAACAGATGCGATCAAGGTCGTAATCCGTGAAGGCATGACGGTGATCTTCCTGTTCGCCTCCCTGCTGTTCATGAACTGGAAGCTGACGCTGGTGATGATTGCGATTCTGCCGCTCATCGCCGTGATGGTGCGGACCGCGAGCAAGAAATTCCGCAAGCAGAGCAAGAAGATCCAGCTGGCCATGGGCGACGTGACCCACGTGGCGTCGGAGACCATCCAGGGTTACCGAGTGGTACGCAGCTTCGGCGGTGAAGCCTATGAAGAGAAGCGCTTCTTCGATGCCAGCCAGGGCAATACCGACAAACAGTTGCGCATGACCCGTACCGGGGCCATCTACACGCCTCTGCTGCAGTTGGTGATCTACAGCGCCATGGCGATCCTGATGTTCCTTGTGCTGTACCTTCGCGGCGACGCGTCTGCCGGTGACATGGTCGCCTACATCACGCTCGCGGGTCTGCTGCCCAAGCCGATCCGTCAGTTGTCCGAAGTCAGTTCGACCATCCAGAAAGGCGTGGCTGGTGCCGAAAGCATTTTCGAGCAACTGGACGTCGAGCCGGAAGTCGATACCGGCACGGTCGAGCGCGACTCGGTCAGCGGGCGCCTCGATGTACGCAACCTGAGCTTCACCTACCCAGGCACCGAGCGTCAGGTGCTCGATGACATCAGCTTCTCGGTCGAACCGGGGCAGATGGTGGCGCTGGTGGGGCGTTCGGGCAGCGGCAAGTCGACCCTGGCCAATCTGATTCCGCGCTTCTATCACCACGACAAGGGCGAGATCCTGATCGACGGCGTCGAGGTCGAGCAGTACAAGCTGCTGAACTTGCGCCGCCATATCGCCCAGGTCACCCAGCACGTGACGCTGTTCAGCGACACCGTGGCCAACAACATCGCCTATGGCGATCTGGCCGGGGCGCCGCGTGAAGACATCGAGAAAGCTGCGCGTGATGCCTACGCGATGGACTTCATTGCGCAGTTGCCCGAAGGCCTGGACACCCAGGTCGGCGAGAACGGCGTGCTGCTGTCCGGCGGCCAGCGCCAGCGTCTGGCAATTGCCCGCGCCCTGCTCAAGAATGCGCCGTTGCTGATTCTCGACGAAGCCACCTCGGCCCTCGACACCGAGTCCGAGCGGCATATTCAGGCCGCGCTGGATCAGGTGATGAAAGGCCGCACCACACTGGTGATTGCCCACCGTCTGTCGACCATCGAGAAAGCCGACCTGATTCTGGTCATGGATCAGGGCCGGATCGTCGAGCGTGGCACCCACGACGACCTGTTGGCACAGAACGGCTACTACGCGCGTCTCAATGCCATGGGTCTCGATGCCCCGGCCGAAGACATCGCCTGATCCCGCCTCGATAACGCCGGGCGCGCCATGCGCCCGGCGATTTGTATCCAGACCTTTACCCTTCTTGACCAAATCGGCATAAAACCCGGCATCGCGCTTGTTAAGGTTCCTGAACGAACTCTGACTTCAAATCGAAGGGGCCATCTTCTTCGCGCGGGTGCAGGCATGCTGCAACGTTATCTCTGGAAATTGCTGCCCAAGCAGCGGCGGCCGTTGCCGGCACGGGATTTCTGTACGCAACGCACCCGACGTCTGGTGCGCCGGGTCTATGCACGCGACTACGAGATGCTCGGCTATGAATGAAGCATTATCGGGTTCCCTGCCAACTCCGGCCATTCGTCCCTATTTACTGACACTCCCGGCTCGGTCCCGGGCTGCGCTGAAGTCGCAGCAACCGCGCTGCCTGTGGCTGACCGGGTTGTCCGGTGCCGGCAAGTCGACACTGGCCAATGCGCTGGAGCTGCATCTGCATCAATTTGGTCTGCATACGATGGCGACAATCTGCGCAGCGGACTTTGCCGGGATCTGGGCATGGCCGAGGCCTGCCGCCGGGAAAATATCCGGCGCACCGCCGAAGTGTCGAAGTTGATGGTGGAGGCCGGGCTGATCGTGATCGTCGCGGCCATCGCGCCGTTTCGAGTCGAGCGGGACGCGGCCCGTGGGCTGTATCGGGCGGCGCGAGAAGGTCGGATCAAGGACTTTACAGGGATCGACAGTCCGTATGAGGCGCCGCTGGCCGCCGAGTGCCGGATCGATACCGATGCGGTCGAGCTGGACGATGCCTGTCATCGGCTGGCCACTTTTCTGCTCAAAAAATGAGCATGAAAGCCTGTCGCTTCATCCTGTTGCAGCCGCCGCACAAGCCTTCGCCAACCCTGTGTTAATATCGCGCCCCTGTTCATTTTGTATGTGGGTTGCTCCATGAAGTTGTCCATGCCGCGATTCGAT
Organism: Pseudomonas sputi; assembly: GCF_021603585.1. GTDB lineage: Bacteria > Pseudomonadota > Gammaproteobacteria > Pseudomonadales > Pseudomonadaceae > Aquipseudomonas > Aquipseudomonas sputi. The sequence goes on from NZ_BQHI01000011.1 coordinate 128,733, forward strand.
CAAGCCCCTGTCTTGGTGGTCGGCGATGTCATGCTCGACCGTTACTGGCATGGTGGTACCTCACGGATTTCCCCTGAGGCGCCGGTTCCTGTCGTTAAAGTCGAGCAAATCGAAGACCGCCCGGGCGGTGCCGCCAACGTTGCCTTGAACATTGCCGCGCTGGGTGCGCCGGCGTCGCTGGTCGGTGTGACCGGTGACGACGAAGCCGCCGACAGCCTGAGCAACAGCCTCAAGGGGGCGGGCGTGCGAGCCTTGTTCCAGCGCATCGCGCACCAGCCGACCATCGTCAAGCTGCGGGTCATGAGCCGGCACCAGCAATTGCTGCGTATCGATTTCGAAGAACCGTTCGCCACCGACGCACTGGCCCTCGGCGCCCAGGTCGACGACCTGCTCGAAGGCATCAAGGTGCTGGTGTTGTCCGACTACGGCAAAGGCGCGCTGAAAAACCATCAGGCGCTGATCCAGGCCGCGCGTGCCAAAGGCATTCCGGTGCTGGCCGATCCCAAGGGCAAGGATTTCTCGATTTACCGAGGCGCGAGCCTGATTACCCCGAACCTCAGCGAATTCGAAGCCATCGTCGGCGGTTGCGCCGATGAGCACGAACTGGTGACCAAGGGCGCGACACTGATGCACGACCTGGATCTCGGCGCCTTGCTGGTGACCCGTGGCGAACACGGCATGACCCTGCTGCGTCCGGATCATCCGGCGCTGCATTTGCCGGCGCGGGCCCGTGAAGTGTTCGACGTGACCGGTGCCGGCGACACGGTGATTTCTACTCTGGCCGCGGCGATTGCTGCCGGCGAAGAACTGCCCCACGCGGTGGCGCTGGCCAACCTGGCGGCGGGCATCGTGGTCGGCAAGTTGGGTACAGCGGCGATCAGCGCTCCGGAACTGCGTCGCGCCATTCAGCGTGAAGAAGGTTCCGAGCGTGGCGTGCTGGGTCTGGAGCAACTGCTGCTGGCCGTGGCCGATGCCCGTGCGCACAACGAGAAGATCGTGTTCACCAACGGCTGCTTCGACATCCTGCACGCCGGCCACGTGACCTATCTTGAGCAGGCGCGAGCGCAAGGCGATCGTCTGATCGTCGCAATCAACGACGATGCGTCGGTCAGCCGCCTGAAAGGGCCGGGCCGGCCGATCAACAGCGTTGACCGGCGCATGGCGGTTCTCGCCGGTCTCGGTGCGGTGGACTGGGTCATCAGCTTCGCCGAGGGCACCCCGGAAAACCTGCTGCGCGAGGTCAAGCCGGACGTGCTGGTGAAGGGCGGCGATTACGGTATCGACCAGGTTGTCGGCGCTGACATCGTCAAAGCCTACGGCGGCACCGTCAAGGTGCTGGGGCTGGTGGAAAACAGCTCGACCACGGCGATTGTGGAAAAAATCCGCAAGTCGGAGTGATGCAAACATAAAGACCGCGTCTGCGATGACTCTCCGGAGTCACTCGCAGGCGCGGTCTTTTGCCGTTCAGGAATTCACTTTCTTGCGCGGCACGATCTTCTTCAGCAGTTGCTTCGCCTTGCCGCGCAACCGCGCCAGCCCCGTGTCCTTGGGCGGCGGTGTCAAACCCTGCTGGCGCAGCCAGTCTTTCCAGCGAATCCGCTCATCGCGCACCAGCCAGCCGTCCTGTTTGGCGAAACTCTCCGCCAGATACAGACCGCGAGTGCCCGCCGGATACAGCTGACCCTTCTTCAGCGTATACAGCTCAGGCAGCGGTTCGCCGTCCTGCAACGGCATCAAGTACAGGTCGGGGCGTTTGCGGTCGAGCCGGGCCACCAGTTGGTCGCCTTCCAGCCGTTCATCGACATGGAACAGGCTGAGGTTCTTGGCTTCCTTGGGCACGTCCAGCCGCAAGTCGTAGATCAACTGCAGGGACGCCGTCGGCAAGTGCACGTAGGCCCTCGGCCGTTCGAGCAATTGCAGATTGGCGCAGCGCACCGGCCGCGCCGAGCCGGACAGCGGCGTCAGGCGAAAGGGCAGGGCCTCGCGATAATGCAGCGCCGATGCGTACGGCGCCGGCAGCCAGGTGTCGTTGAAGCGCCCGCCGAGCCAGCCTTCCGGGGTTTCCAGCAGGCATTCTTCGGCGATCTCCTGGATCGCGGTGTGCAGCGGAATATTCAGCTCATGCGCCGGTACGTAACCGGAAATCAGCTTGAGCACGACATCGCCGCGATCCTGCCGACGTTGGCGCACCAGCACCCAGTAATCGCGATTCTGCCAGTGCAGGGTCAGGCGCACCGAGACGCCGAGGTTGGCCAGCTCCAGCGCAAAACGCTCGGCATCGGCCACGCTGACCGGTTTGCGCCGCTGCAGAGTCTGGGCGAAATTCAGCGGCATGCCGACGCTCTGGTAGGTCAGGCCTTCCGGCGTGGCTTCGACGAACAACGGCAGCGTCTTGAAGTTGCTGGGGTTCTTTCTGATGAGCGTACGCGGCATGTCGGCTCCTGCTTAAGGCCGCGAGGCGGCGTCAGTGATCACGAAGGACCTGGGCAACGGTCGCAACGTTATGGGCGAGGTGCAGCGGATTGATGGTCCCGACGATGGCACTGGCCACGCCGGGCTGGGCGAACAGCAACTCGAAGCTGGCGCGCACCGGGTCCATCCCGGGGCTCAGGCACACATGACCGCTGGCCAGGGCCTTCTTTACCAGAATGGCTTTGCCGTGGGCAGCAGCATAGTCAATGACCGCCTTCTCGTTTTGTTCGTTCAGATTGTAGGTGACCATCGCGCAGTCGCCTTGCTCCAGTGCCTTGAGGCCACCGTCGACGGTTTTGCCGGAGAAGCCGAAGCCGCGAATCTTGCCCTCGGCCTTCAGCGCCGCGAGGGTTGCGTAGACCTCGCTGTCATTGAGAATCGCCAGGTCGTTGCCGTCGGAATGCACCAGCACCAGGTCGATAAAATCCGTTTCCAGCCGTTGCAGGCTGCGCTCAACCGACATCCGCGTGTGAGCGGCGCTGAAGTCGTGGGTCGACTGGCCGTCGACAAATTCTTCGCCGACCTTGCTGACGATCACCCAGTCCTGACGCTGGCCGCGCAGCAGCGGGCCGAGGCGTTCTTCGCTGCGGCCATAGGCCGGGGCGGTGTCGATCAGGTTGATACCCAGCTCGCGCGCCTGCTTGAGCAACATGCGTGCGGCTTCGTCGTCGGGGATCTGAAAGCCGTTGGGGTATTTCACGCCCTGGTCGCGGCCGAGTTTGACGGTGCCCAGGCCGAGCGGCGAAACCAGCAGTCCGGTGCTGCCCAGCGGGCGATGCAAATCGTGCAGGGTCGGCAGGCTCATGGCAGCAGTTGCTCCCAGGCGGGAACGCCCATCGGTGGTTTTGGCAATTCTGGCAGCGGAGCAGGGTGGCTCGGCTGAATACCGTCGCGTTCCAGGGAGGCGATTACCCGGTCAGCGAAGTCCGGCGCCAGGGCCAGTTTGGTTGGCCAACCCACCAGCAGGCGACCTTCTTCGGCGAGGAAGGCATTGTCCGGACGGGTCAGGCCGGTTTGCAACGGTTCGGCGCGATCGACGCGCAGGGTCGCCCATTGCACGGTGCTCAGGTCGATCCATGGCAATAGCTGACCGAGTTCTTTCTGGGCGGTGGCGATCTGTTGCGCCGGCTCGCGCGCCACGCCTTCGGATTCGGCAATGTCGCCGCCCAGATACCAGACCCACTGACCGTCGGCTGCCGGGTGGGTGGTCACGGTAATGCGCGGCTTGGTACCGCCGCCGAGGCAATGTGCGTACAGCGGCTTCAGGCCCGGGCCCTTGGCAATGATCATGTGCAGCGGCCGGCGTTGCATGGCCGGTTGGCTCAGGCCCAGCGTGCCGAGCAGGTCGGCCGTGCCGGCACCGGCACTGAGGACAATGCGCTGGGCGCGGATCTCGCGGCCGTCGACTTTCAGGCCAACCAGCACGCCGCTTTCGAGCAACGGCTCGAGGGTCTGACCAGCGAGCAGGCCGTCGCCCGACAAATCGGCCAGGCGCTGAATCAGGCTCGGTACATCAATCACCAGTTCGGCGAGACGGTAGACCTTGCCCTTGAAGCGTTTGTCCTGCAGGGCCGGCGGCAGTTGATCGCCCTTGACCTGATCGACCCGGCCACGCACCGCTTTGCTGGCAAAGAAACTGGTGAGGTTGCCGGCCAGGGTGCCGGGTGACCACAGGTAATGGGCCTCGGACAGCAGGCGCACGCCGCTCAGGTCCAGCTCGCCGTTGCCGGCCAGGGCTTCACGCCAGCGGCGCGGCATGTCGGCGATGGCTTCCGAGGCACCGGTCAGCGCACCGTGCAGCGCGTACTTGGCGCCACCGTGGATGATGCCCTGGGACTTCACACTCTGGCCGCCGCCGAGGCTGGCGCTTTCCACCAGCACGGTCGAGAAACCCTGGCGACGCAGGCGCGCGTTCAGCCAGAGACCGGCGACACCCGCGCCGACAATCAGCACGTCGGTGGAAATTGGAGATGGCATGCAACGACCTCAGTGTTCAAGACGAGGGCGCAGTATACAGACTCGGGGAAAGGGGGGATTTGTCGATGATCAACAGAGGGAAGGCGTGAGCCCTTACAGGCGCGAGTGCTTGCAAGGGCTCAAGTCAGGATCAATGGCCGGCGGTTTTCGAGAACAGCTGAATCACCACCACGCCGAGCACGATCAGCGCCATCCCGAGCATCGCCGGGATATCCAGCTTCTGCCCATAGATGAACAGCGCGGCGACACTGACCATCACGATGCCCATGCCGGCCCATACCGCGTAGGCCACGCCCACCGGCACGCTGCGTACCACGAGGGTCAGCATCCAGAACGCGATGCCATAACCGACGATGACCAGCAGCAGCGGCAACGGCGTGCTGAAGCCTTTGACGGCTTTCATCGAGACAGTGGCGATCACTTCGGCGCAGATGGCAATGGCCAGGTAGGCGTAGGCGGTCATGGTTTGATCCTCATGTGAAACGTTGCTCTTGGGTCGGCATTCTAGAGACTCCCCAGATGCGGTAAAGTCATTACCTATCTGTTTACAAGATGGGTCGGCCTGATGAGCATGCAGTGGAATCTGGAGCAATTGCGGGTGTTTGTCGGCGTTGCCGAGCAGCGCTCGTTTTCTGCCGTGGCGCGTCAGCAACGCAAGGCGCAGTCGGCGATCAGCAGCGCGATTGCCATGCTCGAAGACGACCTCGGTGTCAGTCTGTTCGAGCGTAGCAGCGGTCGCCAGCCGGTTCTCACCGAGGCCGGGGAGGCGCTGTTGGAAGAGGCGCGGGAAGTGCTGCGTCAATGCGAGCGCCTGAATGGCCGGGCCGTGGCGATGATGCGTGGGCAGGAAGCGCAGCTGCGGGTGGCGCAGGACGAGGCGATGCCCTATCAGGCGCTGGTGGAAAGTTTTGCCGCGCTGGCCGAGCAGTTTCCCAGTCTGGAAGTCCAGCTGACCAGCGCCGCCCAGGGCGAAGTCTCGCGCAAACTGGTGGAACGCCGGGCCGATCTCGGGCTGTTGTTCTATCACGATGAAATCCCTGAAGCGCTGGAGCGCCGGGTGTTGGGCAGTGTGGAAATGGTCACGGTCTGCGGCGTCAACCATCCCTTGGCAGCGCAGGCTTACGTCACCTGCCAGCAACTGGCGCAGCATCGGCAGTTGTTGATGTCGACCCAGACCAGCATTTATCCCGGCAACGAACCGGCGAGCCCGCAGGTATGGCGCGCTGACAGTTTCTACGTGATGGCCGAATGGCTGGTGCGTGACCTCGGCTGGGCCTGGCTGCCGCGCCACGTGGTGCAGTACTCGGCGTATCAGGACCTGATGGTGGAACTGGACAGCGAATGGACGCCGCCGGCGCTGGTGGTGGAACTGGTCTGGCGCCGCGACGAACCCTTGGGGCCGGCCGCCCGCTGGCTGGCGGAGCGATTTGCCATACACCTGCGGGCGATCGGCGGCAAAAGCCGATAAACTCCGCCGCCATGAATAGAACTCTCTACACCGCGCTGTTTTACCTGGGGCTGCCATTGGTGGCGATTCGGCTGTGGCTGCGTTCGCGCAAGGCGCCCGCGTATGCCAAGCGGATTGGCGAACGTTTCTCCTATGGCATGCCGACCTTGCAACCGGGCGGCATCTGGGTTCACGCCGTGTCGGTGGGCGAGAGCATCGCCGCCGCGCCGATGATCCGTGCGCTGCTGCAACGTTATCCACAACTGCCGATCACCGTGACCTGCATGACGCCGACCGGATCGGAACGCATTCACGCGATGTTCGCCAACGAGCCACGCATCCAGCACTGCTACTTGCCTTACGACTTGCCCTGCGCGGCGGCGCGTTTTCTGGATCGCGTGCAGCCGAAACTGGCAGTGATCATGGAAACCGAACTGTGGCCCAACCACATTCACCAATGTGCCAAACGCGGGATTGCGGTGGCATTGGCCAACGGGCGCCTGTCAGAGCGTTCGGCCAAGGGTTATGGCCGGTTCAGCCAACTGACCGCGCCGATGCTCGCCGAGATGAGCCTGTTCGCCGTGCAGACCGAGGCCGAAGCCCAGCGCTTCCGTGATCTCGGTGCGCGCCCTGAGACAGTCGAAGTCACCGGCTCGATCAAGTTCGATCTGACTATCGACCCGCAACTGCTGCAACGCGCTGCTGAACTGCGTGGCCAATGGCAGGCGCTGGAGCGTCCGGTGTGGATCGCCGCCAGCACCCATGAAGGCGAAGACGAAGTGGTGCTGAATGCTCACCGTCGCCTGTTGGCCAACCATCCCGATGCGCTGCTGATTCTGGTGCCGCGTCACCCGGAGCGTTTCAACTCGGTGTTCGAGTTGTGTCAGCGTGAAGGCTTGGCCACGGTGCGCCGTTCGACCGGTGCGAATGTCGATGCGCAGACTTCGGTGCTGCTCGGCGACACCATGGGCGAGCTGCTGTTTCTCTATGCCCTGGCCGACAGCGCATTCGTCGGCGGCAGCCTGGTGCCCAACGGCGGGCACAACCTGCTGGAGCCGGCCGCGCTGGCGAAACCGGTGATCAGCGGCCCCCATCTGTTCAACTTCCTCGACATTGCCGCGCAATTGCGCAGCGCCGGGGCGTTGGCCGAGGTGGATGACGCCGAAGGTCTGGCGACAGAAGTGCAGCGTCTGTTTGAACTGCCGCGTGACGCACAACGCATGGCAGAAGCCGGGCTGAGCGTGATGCGCCGCAATCAGGGCGCGTTGCAGCGCTTGCTCGATGGCCTTGGAAGGTTGATCGACCGCGCATAAAAAAACGCAGCCTCAGGGCTGCGTTTTTTGTTCAGGGCCGGGCCTTGAGCTGGGCTTCGGCAGCCTTGGCCAGATCCGGCGGCAGGAAATCCTTGTCCGGGTTGTAGTCGGCCTTCAGGTAGCGGGTCAGATCCTGCAAGTCACCCGGGTTCAACGTCCCTGCCGCCTGTTTCAGGCGCAGGTTATCGAGGATGTAGTCGTAGCGGGTGTTGTTGTAGTTGCGCACCGAGGTGTAGAGCTGACGCTGGGCGTCGAGCACATCGACGATGTTGCGCGTGCCCACCTGATAGCCGATTTCCGTGGCTTCCACCGCGCTCTGGTTGGAGATGATCGACTGGCGGCGCGCCTGCACCTGCTCGACGTCGGTGTTCACTGCACGGTGCAGGTTGCGAGTGTTCTCTACCACTTGCCGACGCAGGCCTTCACGCTGCTGTTCGGTCTGGTCGAGCCGTGAATAGGACTCGCGCACTTGCGAACTGGTCAGCCCGCCGCTGTAGATCGGGATGTTCAGTTGCAGGCCCACGGTGCTTTGCTCGACGTTGCCACTGTAAGGCGTACCGAACGCGTTCGGGTTGGAGAAACCGAGGGCGTCGTTGTCGCCTTTTTCGTATTTGGCCACGGCGTCGAGGGTCGGCAGGTGGCCGGCCTTGCGCTGTTTCAGGGTCTGTTCGGCGGAGCTGACCGCGTAGTTGCTGGCCAGCAGATTAAGGTTCTGTTTCGCGGCGGTATCGACCCAGGCCTTGGCGTCGTTCGGTGCCGGCGGCAGGATCGGCAGGGTGTGGACGATGCCCTGGATCGAGTTGTACTGGCGGTTGGTCAGGGTGATCAGCGCTTCGAACGCATCATCGACCTGACGCTGGGCGACGATCCGGTTGGCCCGTGCGGTGTCGTAACTGGCTTGCGATTGCAGCACGTCGGTCTTGTCCGACAGGCCCACGTCGAAGCGCTCGTTGGACTGGTCGAGCTGGCGCTTGAACGCGGCTTCCTCGGCCTTGGTCGAGGCCAGGTTGTCCTGGCTGCGCAATACGTTGAAGTAGCTTTCGGCGGTTTGCAGGATCAGGTTCTGCTCGGTGGCCGAGAGTTGCAGTGCGGCCTGCTCGTTGACGTCCTTGGCGGCCTGGTACTGGAACCAGCGATCGGCGCGGAACAGCGGTTGTGCCAGGGTCGCCTGATAGGAGTGCGCGCTGCGATTGGCGATGGCCGAGGGCTGGTCGATCGACGTGCGCACGTTGGCGACTTCAGCACCGCCGGACAGATTCGGCAGCAGCCCGGCGCGGGCCTGGGGCACGACCTCTTTCTGCGCGCCGTACTGGGCGCGGGCGGCGGCCAGGTCGGCGTTGTTGTCGACGGCTTCCTGATAGACGCTGACCAGATCAGTCTTGGTCGATAAAGGCGCTTCTGCTGCCCAGGCCGTTGCGGTGGACGCACAAGACACGGCGACAGCCAGTGAGAGTTTGCGCAGCATGAGGCGATCCCTAGCATGAATATTATGGAAATAATCCGGGCGCCAAAGGTAAGGCGCGGCCCCTGCAGCGTCAAGGCGCAGCATGGCGTAGCGAGTGTAGTTGCGCAGGCCGCAGGCAACAATCTGCCAATTGCGCCATTCATCATGGTGTTTGCCGCGGTGTTGGCGTTCTTTGCCGGTTGTGTCTAGACTGGCCGGGTTCTTGTCGGGGTGCCTTGATATGAGGCTGAGATCGAATAATTTCGGATCCCGTTGAACCTGATCAGGTTAGCGCCTGCGTAGGGAACAAGATTTCTCGTCACCCGGCGAGTCCTCTTGTGCTTCGTCCGGGATATTGTTCGACAATCGAACGCTCGACGACGATGCACAGCACCAGTCCTGGTGCGTCCGTGCCTTTCAGGTTCTGCTCCGACAATCCACTGCCTGGATGCTGTCTGGAGAGCCCGTGATGACTACAAAATCTAAAAACGCGATCAACCTGAGTGACTCGGCCAAGGTCGACGAGCAGTCGGTTCAACCGTTCACCCGTTCGCAAAAAGTCTACGTTCAGGGCTCCCGCCCGGACATCCGCGTGCCGATGCGCGAAATCACCCTCGATGTGACCCCGACCGACTTCGGCGGCGAAATCAACGCGCCGGTCACCGTCTACGACACCTCGGGCCCGTACACCGATCCGAACGTGGTGATCGATGTGCGCAAAGGTCTGGGTGATGTGCGTTCGGCGTGGATCGACGACCGTGGCGACACCGAGCGCCTGCCAGGCCTGAGCTCCAACTTCGGCCAGGAACGCCTCGCCGACCCTGAGCTGACCAAGCTGCGCTTCGCCCACGTCAACAACCCGCGCCGCGCCAAGGCCGGTGCCAACGTCAGTCAGATGCACTACGCCCGCAAAGGCATCATCACTGCGGAGATGGAATACGTCGCCATCCGCGAAAACATGAAGCTGCAAGAGGCCCGCGCTGCCGGCCTGTTGAAGCAGCAGCACGCCGGCCACAGCTTCGGCGCGAGCATCCCGAAAGAAATCACCCCTGAGTTCGTCCGTGAGGAAATTGCCCGTGGCCGCGCAATCATTCCCGCCAACATCAACCACGTCGAACTCGAGCCGATGATCATCGGCCGTAACTTCCTGGTGAAGATCAACGGCAACATCGGCAACAGTGCGTTGGGTTCGTCCATCGAAGAAGAAGTGGCGAAACTGACCTGGGGCATTCGCTGGGGTTCGGACACGGTGATGGACTTGTCCACCGGCAAGCACATCCACGAAACCCGCGAGTGGATCATCCGCAACTCGCCGGTACCGATCGGCACCGTGCCGATCTATCAGGCGCTGGAAAAGGTCAATGGCGTCGCCGAAGACCTGACCTGGGAATTGTTCCGCGACACGCTGATCGAGCAGGCGGAGCAGGGCGTCGACTACTTCACCATCCACGCCGGCGTGTTGCTGCGCTACGTGCCGCTGACCGCCAAACGGGTGACCGGCATCGTGTCCCGTGGCGGTTCGATCATGGCCAAGTGGTGCCTGGCTCACCACAAAGAGAACTTCCTCTACACCCACTTCGACGAAATCTGCGAAATCATGAAGGCCTACGACGTCAGCTTCTCGCTGGGCGACGGCCTGCGTCCGGGCTCGATTGCCGACGCCAACGACGAAGCGCAATTCGGCGAACTGGAAACCCTCGGCGAACTGACCAAGATCGCCTGGAAGCACGACGTGCAATGCATGATCGAAGGCCCGGGCCACGTGCCGATGCAGTTGATCAAGGAGAACATGGACAAGCAGCTGGAGTGCTGCGACGAGGCGCCGTTCTACACCCTCGGCCCGCTGACCACCGACATTGCGCCGGGTTATGACCACATCACCTCCGGCATCGGTGCGGCGATGATCGGCTGGTTCGGTTGCGCGATGCTCTGCTACGTGACGCCGAAGGAACACCTGGGGCTGCCGAACAAGGATGACGTGAAGACCGGGATCATCACCTACAAGATCGCGGCCCATGCGGCGGATTTGGCCAAAGGACATCCGGGCGCGCAGATCCGCGACAACGCCTTGAGCAAGGCGCGTTTCGAATTCCGCTGGGAAGACCAGTTCAACCTCGGTCTGGACCCGGACACCGCCCGTTCGTATCACGATGAAACCCTGCCGAAGGATTCGGCGAAGGTCGCGCATTTCTGTTCGATGTGCGGGCCGAAATTCTGCTCGATGAAGATCACACAGGAAGTCCGCGAATACGCGGCCAACCAGCGGATCGATGCGGTCGACGTGGATGTCGCCCAGGGCCTGGCGGAGCAGGCCGAGCGGTTCAGGAAGGAAGGCAGTCAGCTGTACAAAAAAGTTTGATCCCGCACTGATCGTTCCCACGCGGAGCGTGGGAACGATCACAAAGATCTCAATGACAAAAAATACTCCTCCGAGATAACACCCTTGAGCATTCAACCCGGTACTTATTCCCCCGACCTCGCCGTGTCCGCCGACAAGCGTGTGTTCGGCGGTCGTGATCTCTTTTCCCTGTGGTTTTCCCTCGGCATCGGCCTGATGGTGTTGCAGACCGGCGCGTTGCTGGCGCCGGGGCTGGGCCTGTCGGGATCACTGCTGGCGATTTTCCTTGGCACCCTGGTCGGCGTCCTGTTGCTGGCTGCCGTTGGCGTGATCGGCAGCGACACCGGCCTGTCGTCGATGGCCGCGCTGAAACTCAGCCTCGGCAGCAAAGGCGCGAGCCTGCCGGCGCTGCTTAACCTGCTGCAACTGATCGGTTGGGGTTCGTTCGAAATCATCGTCATGCGCGATGCGGCGAGCCTGCTCGGCACTCGTGCATTCAGCGAAGGTTCGCTGTGGGCCAGTCCGATGTTGTGGACGCTGTGCTTCGGTGCGCTGGCGACCTTGCTCGCGGTCAGCGGGCCGTTGACGTTCGTGCGCAAGATCCTGCGCAAATGGGGCATCTGGCTGATTCTGGCCGCGTGCCTCTGGCTGACCTGGAATCTCTTCGCCAAGGCCGATCTCGCCGCCTTGTGGGCGCAGGCCGGGGATGGCTCGATGCCGCTCGCCGTGGGTTTCGACATTGCGATTGCGATGCCGCTGTCGTGGCTGCCGCTGATTGCCGACTACTCGCGTTTCGGCAAGCGGGCGAAGAACGTATTCGGCGGCACGGCGATCGGTTTCTTCATTGGCAACTTCTGGCTGATGAGCCTGGGCGTGGCCTACACCCTGGCCTTTGCGCCAAGTGGTGAAGTCAACGCGCTGCTGCTGGCACTGGCCGGTGCCGGCCTGGGCATTCCGCTGCTGCTGATTCTGCTGGACGAGTCGGAAAACGCATTCGCCGACATTCACTCGGCGGCGGTTTCCAGCGGGATTGTGTTGCGTCTGAAAGTCGAGCATCTGGCGCTGGCCATCGGTGTGATCTGCACCCTGATCGCCTTGCTCGCGCCATTGGCGCAGTACCAGAACTTCCTGCTGTTGATCGGTTCGGTGTTCGCGCCGCTGTTCGGCGTGGTGCTGGTGGATCATTTCATCCTGCGCAAGCGCAGTGCTCAGGTGGCGTCGGCCGCGTTGCGCTGGCCGGCGCTATTGGCCTGGCTGGGTGGCATCAGCACCTATCACCTGCTGGCCAATCTGTACCCGGATGTCGGCGCAACCCTGCCGGCGCTGGTGCTGGCAGGGCTGCTGCAACTCGTGCTCGGCCGGGCTTTCAGTTACGGCCGGGAAACAGCTCGGGCTTGAGAATGCCGTTCAGGCGCGGGTAAGGGATCTTCAGTTCGACGTGGCCCAGCGCATAAGGCGCAATGGTGGTCACGTCGTACTTGAGGATCACACCGCCGTAGGTCAGTGCCACGTTCGGGGTTTTAACGAACGGCCAGCTCTTCACGAATTCCGGTTCCTGATCGAGCTTGGTGCTGATCAGCCAGCTGTTGTGCGCGACTTGCGCCGCTTTCCAGAACGCCTCTTCCTGACCCGGCAGCAACATGTCCGAGAGGGTCAGTACCTTGTGCTGCTGGCGCGAATAGTTGATGAAACCGCGTCCCGGCGTACCGTGGGCACCGCCGGTGTCCAGGTAGCTCGAGGTTTCGATGATCACCAGACCGTCATGCTGCTCGCGTACTTTCGCCTGCAAATAGCTGCTGTTGCGCGGGCCGGCGTTGGCCAGGAACTGCTCGCGATACGCTGCCAGCGTCGGCGCCACCGGGGAGTTCGGTGCGGTGCGGGTCATTTGCAGCAGGCGTTTTTCGATGATGCCGTCCAGCGCCGGTTCTGCCGGGAAGCGCAGCGTATCGATGTTCACCAGCGGGCAGTCCTGGTTGGAACAACCCGGTTTCAGCGTTTCCGAGGCGTCGCGGGTGGTTTCCAGCGGCGTGCGGTAGTTGGGCTGGAACAGGCTGGCGCAGGCGCCCAGGGTCAGGGCGATGGCGGCCACGGAGGCGATTTTGAAAAGCGACATGGGCGTCCTTTCTGAAGCAGGGGAAGGCAAAAAGTTACCGCTTCGACTCTCAACGAAGCGGTCAGTTCGCCACTAAGCTAATTAGAGTGGGTTTCGCCTCCACCGTCCATCCCGCTGACAGTAAAGGGGCTGCATCAAACGTCACGGGCGCGTTAGGATGGCGCGAAGTCGAGGTTGCCGGTAAGGCGCCTCGTGTTGGATTTGCAGTAAAGAGGATGCTCATGACCGATTTTGCCAAAGCCATTCCCACCGCCGTCGATATCGTGCGACGCGAGCAGTGCTACAAGGGCTTCTACAAGCTCGACCGTCTGCACTTGCGCCACGAACTGTTCGCCGGTGGCATGAGCCGCGAAATCAATCGTGAGCTGTTCGTGCGCCACGATGCCGTGTGCATGCTGCCTTACGATCCGCAGCGCGATGAAGTGGTGCTGATCGAACAGTTTCGTGTCGGCGCTCTGGGCAAGGCGGACAACCCGTGGCTGGTGGAACTGGTCGCCGGTCTGATCGACAAGGACGAACAGCCGGAAGAAGTTGCTCACCGCGAGGCACAGGAGGAAGCTGGGCTGGACATCAAGGCCTTGTGGCCGATGACCAAATACTTTCCGTCGCCGGGTGGCAGCAACGAATTCGTGCATTTGTATCTGGGGCGTTGCAGCACCGAAGGCGCGGGCGGCCTGCATGGGCTGGAGGAAGAAGCCGAAGATATTCGCGTCACGGTCTGGGCCTTTGAAGATGCCTTGCAGGCCGTACGTGACGGACGGATTGCCAATGCGGCGAGCATCATCGCCTTGCAGTGGCTGGCGCTCAATCGCGCCGAAGTGAGGGGGCTATGGTCGTAAACAAGTTGCGCGATCGCTACCGCGTCGACCTCGTGGGGCTGCAAGCCGCCTGCGAGGCGAACTACGCGCGCCTGATGCGACTGTTGCCGGACATGCGCAGCGACCCCGAAGCCCGGCGCATCGCCGTGACCCAGGGCGACCAGATGCTTGGCGTGCTGACTCTGGAAGTGCTGCAGGCCTGTCCGTACACCACGACCCTGCAAGTGCGCCAGGAACACAGCCTGCCGTGGCTGCCGGTGCCGCAACTGGAAGTGCAGGTCTATCACGACGCGCGCATGGCCGAGGTGGTCAGCGCCGAGCATGCGCGACGTTTTCGCGGCGTCTATCCTTACCCGAATGCGGCCATGCATCAGCCGGATGAAAAGTCCCAGCTCAATCTGTTCCTGGGCGAATGGTTGAGTCACTGCCTGGCGTGCGGACACGAATACGCGGCGGTCCGATAACCGCCGCAAGTTGTGAACTGCGTCCGGTTCGCCGGTTTCTCTTTGCGCTGTCCCCCCGCATAATTGCCGCACCTATCCAGTCCCGTGATCCCCGGGGAGAACGCCTTGCCGAGCGTATCGACTTTGACCACCGCCGATACGGCGTTGCTGGTGCAACTCTCTGACAGTCATCTGTTCGCCGAGGCGGATGGAACGCTGCTGGGCATGAACACCCGCGAGAGCCTGCAAAAAGTCATCGAGCTGGTGCTTGAGCAGCAACCGCGGATCGACCTGATCGTTGCCAGCGGCGACCTGTCCCAGGACGGTACGCTGGAGTCTTATCAGCTGTTTCGCCAGATGACGGCGCAGATCGACGCGCCGGCCCGCTGGATCCCCGGCAACCACGACGAACCGCACATCATGGCGCAGGCGACGGTGAAGAGTGCATTGCTGGAGTCCGTGGTGGATGTCGGCAACTGGCGCGTGACCCTGCTCGATTCGGCAGTGCCCGGATCGGTGCCGGGGTATCTGCAGGATGATCAACTGCAATTGCTCGCCCGTTCCCTGAGCGAAGCGCCGGATCGCCATCATCTGGTGTGCTTCCACCACCATCCGGTGTCGATCGGTTGCGCCTGGATGGAACCGATCGGTTTGCGCAATCCGGAAGCCTTTTTCGAGGTGCTCGATCGTTTCCCGCAGGCCCGCGCCGTGTTGTGGGGGCATGTCCATCAGGAGATCGATCGCGAGCGCAACGGCGTGCGGCTGATTGCCTCGCCGTCGACCTGCATTCAGTTCGAGCCGGGCAGTGAAGACTTCAAGGTCGGCGAGCAGGCGCCGGGGTATCGCTGGTTGCGGTTGTGGCCGGATGGTCGGCTGGAGACTGGCGTGGAACGTGTCACCGGTTTCAATTTTCAGGTGGATTACGGCTCCAACGGTTACTGATGGACGGGGGCAGCGCTGATTTCCTCGGGTGCTGGCCCAACACCCCTCGACTCCCTGTAAACTCCGCTTTCTTCAGCCGACGCCCAGGGAGCTCAAATGTCCGGTTCGATTCTCTATATCCATGGTTTCAACAGTGCGCCGGCCTCGAAGAAGGCCTGTCAGCTGGTCGAGGTGATGGAACGGCTGGGCCTGAGCGATCAACTGCGTGTCCCGGCGCTGCATCACCACCCGCGCGAAGCCATCGGTCAGCTGGAACAGGCAATCGCCGAACTGGGGCGGCCATTGCTGGTGGGAAGCTCGCTCGGCGGCTACTATGCGACTCACCTGGCCGAGCGCCATGGCCTGAAAGCCCTGCTGGTCAACCCGGCCGTCAGTCCGCACCGGATGTTCGACGGATACCTGGGCACCCAGAAAAACCTGTACACCGACGAAACCTGGGAGCTGACCCACGATCACGTGACGGCCCTGGCCGAGCTGGAAGTGCCGGCACCGCAGGATCCACAGCGCTATCAGGTGTGGTTGCAGACCGGGGATGAAACGCTGGATTATCGCCTTGCCCAGCAGTATTACCGGGCTTGTGCCTTGCGCATTCAGGCCGGCGGCGACCACAGTTTCCAGGGTTTTGTTACACAATTGCCGGCATTGCTCAGCTTTGCCGGGATTGGCGCCGATACCTATCAGGCAATCGATTTCAACGCACTGTGAAGTCTTGCCCCATTTCATTGAATTACTGACGACGAGACCCTATGGCCACTCCCAGCGCTAGCTCCTATAACGCCGACGCCATCGAAGTCCTCTCGGGCCTCGACCCGGTGCGCAAACGCCCCGGCATGTACACCGACACCAGTCGGCCGAACCACCTTGCCCAGGAAGTCATCGACAACAGCGTCGACGAAGCCCTGGCCGGCCACGCCAAATCGATCCAGGTCATCCTCCACGCCGATCACTCGCTGGAAGTCTGCGACGACGGCCGTGGCATGCCGGTCGACATCCACCCGGAAGAGGGCGTGTCGGGCGTCGAACTGATCCTCACCAAGCTCCATGCGGGCGGCAAGTTTTCCAACAAGAACTACCAGTTCTCCGGCGGTCTGCACGGGGTGGGTATTTCGGTGGTCAACGCGCTGTCGACCCAGGTGCGGGTGCGGGTCAAGCGTGACGGCAACGAGTACGAAATGACCTTCGCCGACGGCTTCAAGGCCACCGATCTGCAAGTGATCGGCACCGTTGGCAAGCGCAATACCGGTACCAGCGTGTACTTCGCGCCGGATCCGAAATACTTCGATTCGCCAAAATTCTCCATCAGCCGCCTCAAGCACGTGCTCAAGGCCAAGGCCGTTCTGTGCCCGGGGCTGCTGATCAGCTTCGAAGACAAAGGCACTGGCGAGAAGGTCGAGTGGCACTACGAAGATGGCCTGCGCTCCTACCTGGTGGATGCGGTCAGTGAATTCGAGCGTCTGCCGGATGCGCCGTTCTGCGGCAACCTGGCCGGTACCAAGGAAGCGGTCGAGTGGGCCTTGCTGTGGCTGCCGGAAGGTGGCACCTCGGTCACTGAAAGCTACGTCAACCTGATCCCGACGGAGCAGGGCGGCACCCACGTCAACGGTCTGCGTCAGGGGCTGCTCGATGCGATGCGCGAATTCTGCGAATTCCGCAGCCTGCTGCCGCGCGGCGTGAAGCTGGCGCCGGAAGACGTCTGGGAGCGCATCGCTTTCGTTCTGTCGATGAAAATGCAGGAGCCGCAATTCTCCGGCCAGACCAAGGAGCGTCTGTCGTCCCGTGAAGCGGCGGCGTTTGTCTCCGGTGTGGTCAAGGACGCGTTCAGTCTGTGGCTCAACGCCAACCCGGAAACCGGTCTGGCGCTGGCCGAACTGGCGATCAGCAACGCCGGCCGTCGCCTGAAGGCCAGCAAAAAGGTCGAGCGCAAGCGCATCACCCAGGGCCCGGCATTACCGGGCAAGCTGGCCGATTGCGCCGGGCAGGACCCGATGCGTTCCGAGCTGTTCCTGGTGGAAGGTGATTCCGCCGGCGGTTCGGCCAAACAGGCGCGGGACAAGGAGTTCCAGGCGATCCTGCCGTTGCGCGGCAAAATCCTCAACACCTGGGAAGTCGACGGCAGCGAAGTGCTGGCCAGCCAGGAAGTGCACAACATCGCGGTGGCCATCGGTGTCGATCCGGGCGCCGAGGACATGAGCCAGCTGCGCTACGGCAAGATCTGCATCCTCGCCGACGCCGACTCCGACGGTCTGCACATCGCCACCTTGCTGTGCGCCTTGTTCGTCCAGCATTTCCGCCCGCTGGTGGATGCCGGTCACGTCTACGTGGCAATGCCGCCGCTGTACCGCATCGACCTGGGCAAGGAGATCTACTACGCCCTCGACGACGCCGAGCGCGACGGGATTCTCGACCGTCTGGTGGCCGAGAAGAAACGTGGCAAACCGCAGGTCACCCGATTCAAAGGCCTGGGTGAAATGAACCCGCCGCAACTGCGCGAAACCACCATGGACCCGAACACCCGGCGCCTGGTGCAGTTGACCCTCGGGGACGACTTCGCCCAGACCTCGGAAATGATGGACATGCTGCTGGCGAAAAAACGTGCCGGCGACCGCAAGACCTGGCTCGAATCCAAGGGAAACCTTGCCGAGGTTCTGGCCTGATGCGGTTTGGCTGGGCCTTGGCGGGTGCGTTGCTGCTGGGTTCGATGACGGTGTCGGCAGAGCCTGTGCAAGAGCTGCGCGTGCTCGCCGAACACCCGGTCGAGGGCATGCGCGGCGGCAACCTGTCGGGGCTGGCCTTGTGCGGCAACGACCTGTGGAGCGTTTCGGATCGCGACGATGACCAGATCTACCGTCTCGACACCCGCGACCGGGTCTGGCAAGCCACGGCCGTGCGTATCGATCCGCCGAAAGTGCCGGACAGCGGTTTGCCGTGGGGCATCAGTTCGCGCACCTGGGCGGCGTCATTCATTCGTGGCGGCGATCTGGATTTCGAGGGCATCAGTTGCGACGGGGCCGGCAACCGTTACATCGTCAGCGAGGCCCATGCCGCGGTGTTGCAAGTGCCGCCGCAGGGGCCTTCGGCGTGGCTGAAAATCTCGCCGATGATGGTTCGCGAAGCGCGGGCCAGCGGGATGCTGCTGCAGTTCAACGCTCTGTTTGAAGGCTTGGCGATCAACCCGGCGGGCGACCAGATGTGGCTGGCTGCCGAGCGGCAGAGTCGCGGCTTGCTGCTGATCAAGCGCCAGCAAACGGTGTGGGATTGTGACGGCCGCTGCGTATTGCTCAGCGAAGGCGGGATGGAAATGCAACCGCCGCAGTTCCCGAAAGCCCGGCCGGTCAATCGCGATTTTTCCGACGTGTCCCTGTTCAACGGCAAACTGTTTACCCTTGAGCGCAACGCCTACCAGATCTGCCGTCGCGATGCGCAGACGGCCAAGGTCGAGCTCTGCTGGTCGTATGCGGCCGAGCTGTTGCAGGCCAATCGGCGGTATTCGCAGAACTTCGGGCTGGAAGAGGCGCTGGTCGTCGATGCTCAAGGCGCCTGGATCGGCGTCGACAACAATTTCGGCCCGCGCGCCGATGGCGAGGTTCGCCCGATTATCTGGCGTTTCGCCGCGCCTGAAGGTGGCTGGAGCGCCAAGCCGTGAGCCAGCAACCACCGGGCAGGCGCGCCGGCCGGGTGCTGATGATTCTGGCGTGGTGTGCGGCGCTGTTTCTGGCCACGCGGTTTTTCGGCCAGTGGGAAGAACGCCAGCGTAATCCCAATGTGGAAGTGGCTTCGCAGCAGGGTAAGGGCTTTATCGAAGTGAAATTGATCGGCAACGCCCAGGGACATTTTGTCGCCAGCGGCCTGATCAACGGTCGGCCGGTGGAGTTCATGCTCGACACCGGCGCGACCGACGTGGCAATCCCGGCCAAGGTGGCGAAAGATCTCAGGCTGGAAGAAGGTTTCGGTGTGACCCTGAGCACGGCCAATGGCCTGAGCCAGGGCTATCGCACCCGTATCGACCGCCTGCAACTGGGCGACATCGTGCTGCGGGACGTCCGCGCACTGGTGGCGCCCGGCCTGCATGGCGATCAGGTGCTGCTCGGCATGAGCGCCCTGAACAAACTTGAATTTACCCAGCGCGGTGGCACCATGCTGCTGCGCCAGACAACGAACCGATGAGGCCCGCATGAGCGACTCCCTTGATCTCAGCCTGGACGGTGTAGAACGCCGCTCGCTGGCTGACTTCACCGAAAATGCCTACCTCAACTACTCCATGTACGTGATCATGGACCGCGCCCTGCCGCATATCGGCGACGGCCTGAAACCGGTACAGCGGCGTATCGTCTACGCCATGAGCGAGCTGGGGCTGGATGCCGATTCCAAGCACAAGAAGTCGGCGCGTACCGTCGGCGACGTGCTCGGCAAGTTCCACCCGCACGGCGACTCGGCGTGTTACGAAGCGATGGTGCTGATGGCCCAGCCGTTCAGCTACCGCTACACGCTGGTGGACGGCCAGGGCAACTGGGGTGCGCCGGACGACCCCAAATCCTTCGCCGCCATGCGTTACACCGAAGCGCGGCTGTCGCGTTACTCCGAAGTGCTGCTCAGCGAATTGGGCCAGGGCACCGCGGACTGGGGTCCGAACTTCGACGGTACCCTGCAGGAACCTTTGGTGTTGCCGGCACGTTTGCCGAACATCCTGCTCAACGGCACCACCGGTATCGCCGTGGGCATGGCCACCGACGTGCCGCCGCACAACCTGCGCGAAGTCGCCACCGCGTGCGTGCGCCTGCTCGATGAGCCAAAAGCCACGGTCGAACAGCTCTGCGAACACATTCAGGGTCCGGACTACCCGACCGAAGCGGAAATCATCACCCCGCGCGCCGACCTGCTGAAAATGTACGAAACCGGCAAGGGCTCGGTGCGCATGCGCGCCGTGTACCACGTCGAGGACGGTGACATCATCGTCACCGCGCTGCCGCACCAGGTCTCCGGGGCCAAAGTGCTGGAGCAGATCGCTGCGCTGATGCAGGCCAAACCGTCGAAAGCGCCGCAGATTGCCGATCTTCGCGACGAATCCGACCACGAAAATCCGTGCCGCATCGTGATCATCCCGGTCAACAGCCGCGTCGATCACGACGCGCTGATGCAGCATCTGTTCGCCAGCACCGAGCTGGAGTCGACCTACCGGGTCAACGTCAACATCATCGGTCTGGACGGCAAGCCGCAGCTGAAAAACCTCCGTGCGTTGCTGGTTGAGTGGCTGGAGTTCCGCGTGCTGACCGTGCGTCGCCGCCTGCAATTTCGCCTCGACAAGGTCGAGCGCCGCCTGCACCTGTTGGACGGTTTGCTGATTGCCTACCTCAACCTGGATGAAGTGATCCACATCATCCGCACCGAAGAGCATCCGAAAGCCAAGCTGATCGAGCGTTTCGCCCTCAGCGAAATCCAGGCCGACTACATTCTCGACACCCGTCTGCGTCAGTTGGCGCGACTGGAAGAGATGAAACTGCGCGACGAGCAGGACGAACTGCTCAAGGAACAGGCCAAGCTGCAAGCCCTGCTGGGCAGCGAAGCCAAGTTGAAGAAGCTGGTTCGCAGTGAACTGTTGAAAGACGCCGAAACCTACGGCGACGACCGTCGGTCGCCAATCGTCGAACGCGCTGAAGCCAAGGCGCTGACCGAGCACGATCTGCTGCCGAACGAGAAAGTCACCGTTGTGCTGTCGGAAAAAGGCTGGATCCGTTCGGCCAAGGGCCACGATATCGATGCCACTGGCCTGTCATACAAGGCCGGGGATGGCTTCAAGACTTCGGCGGCGGGGCGTTCGAACCAGTCGGCCGTGGTCATCGACTCCACGGGTCGCAGTTACTCGCTGGCAACCCATACCCTGCCATCGGCACGGGGCCAGGGCGAGCCGTTGACGGGCCGTCTGACGCCGCCGCCGGGGGCAACGTTCGAATGTGTGCTGATGCCTGAGGAGGACTCGCTGTACGTGATCGCCTCCGATGCCGGCTACGGTTTCGTGGTGAAAGGCGAAGACCTGCAAGCCAAGAACAAGGCTGGCAAGGCTCTGTTGAGCCTGCCGAACAACGCCAAGGTGATTGCGCCGCGTCCGGTCGCCGACCGCGAGCACAACTGGCTGGCTTCGGTGACGACCGAGGGGCGCCTGTTGATCTTCAAGATCAGCGACCTGCCACAATTAGGGAAGGGCAAAGGCAACAAGATCATCGGTATTTCCGGTGAGCGCGTGGCCAGTCGCGAAGAATATGTCACGGACATCGCCGTTCTTCCTGAAGGCGCAACCTTGGTGCTGCAGGCCGGAAAACGCACTTTGTCGCTGAAGGCCGACGACCTCGAACACTACAAAGGTGAGCGTGGTCGCCGTGGCAACAAACTGCCACGAGGCTTCCAAAGGGTGGATGCGCTGCTCGTCGAAAACCTCAATTAAGCGTCCTAGAGGCTCCGATCTACGATTTAACCCGTAGATCGGCGCTTTGGCGCTGGAGTCGGAACGCATATTCACGGATGATATGGCCTTTCAAAGCGTCGGCGTGGCCGAGCGTTCTTCATATTTTTTGAGTATTTTCACTGTGGTCAGCCTTGTGGCGGCCACCTGGACGGGATGATGACTTCTCTGCGCCCCCTTATTTTCCTGCTCGCCGGCGTTCTTGGCCTGGCGGGTTGCAGTGTTCACCAGCCGGTGTCGCTGTATCAGCTGGACAGCGGAAGTCCGGCTCAGCCTGCGCAAAGCGCGGGCATGGCAGTTTTGCTGGGCCCTGTGATCGTTGCCGATTACCTGCAACGGGAAACGTTGTTGCAACGTCAACCGGACGGCAGCCTGCAGGCTTCGACCGATGGTCGCTGGGCCGGTAGCCTTTCGTCGGACATCGATCAACTGCTGTTGCGTCAGGTTGCCGGGCATCTGGACAGTCAGCGCGTAGTGCTGGCGCCGGCCACGGTGGGCTTCACCCCTGATGTGCAGGTGCTGTTGACCATCACTCGTCTGGATTCCGGTGCCAAGCAACCGGCGATTCTGGACGCGCAGTGGCGTCTGATCGACCGTCGTGGTCAGGTGCGGGACAATCGCATCGTGCATCTGCAGGAACAGCATGCCGGCACCACCGCCGCTCAGGTACAGGCGCAAGGCGTGTTGTTGCAGCGCTTGGCCGCGCAGTTGTCGGTAGCGCTCAAGCCCTTGGCCAATCAGCCACCGGTCGCCGAGGCGCCGCGCAAATCGGCAGCGAAACCGGCAGCACCGGCGGCGGAAGCCGAGAAGCAGCCGAAGATTCCAATGGCTTCGCCGATTCGCACCGACATGGAAGTGTTTCGCTTCTAGGACTGGATCGACTCAGAACAGAGCCCGCCTTGTGCGGGCTTTGTTGTTTCTGGGGCTCCAAAGCCTGGCGCAATCACCAAAACACCACGCACAAAAAAGCCCACAGACAATCACTCGTCTGCGGGCTTCTTCACATCAAGGGCAAGGCCTCAGGCCCGGCGCTCATGCATCCGCGCCAGTTGCCGCTCGAGCATCGACGGATAGGGCTCCATCAATCGCTCTACGCAGCACGCACCCTCAGGGCTGGCGATCGGCCGGATCCGCGCACGCTGACGGATCAGTGCATCGTCACCGATCTTGCGCTCAACCAGCAGCAGGTTGCGGCTGTGTTGCGACAGGGCCAGGGCGTCCTGGGCGGAGTCGGTCAGCAGCAGGTCGATCTGGCTCAGGCCGAACAGCTCGTCGCCCAGGGTCAGGCCCAGCTGCAATTGCAGGGTGATGCCGCTGTCGGCGACTTCGATCTGCAACTGGTGGCCCAGTGCCCGCAGCAGTTCGCCGCAGCAGATGGCGTTGGTCAGGTAATCGTCGCCGCTGTCCTCGGTGTGGAACAGCATTAGCGTACTGCCGTCGTTCAGGGTTTCGATTTCGCCCTGATACAGCGAAGCAGCCTGCTCCAGGCAATCGCGATAGCGATCCTGCAACTCTTCCAGGCGTGCCCGCGGCAAACGCCGAAGTTGTTCCTGTGAGCCCAGTTGCACCGCCAGCACCGCCGAGTGCTGCGGCACGCTCGGAGTCGGCCGGCGCACCGCCGGTTGTGCGACATCGCTCAGCGATTCGTCACGCAGATCGGCGAACGGGTCTTCGTCATCGTCGTCTTCAACGGTGCTGACGACATGGCGTGGCGCAGGTTTCTGCGCGGTCATCGGGCGGCTTTCGTCGAAACTCGGATCACGCAGGTTGCGCACTTCGAATTCCGGCTCGTCGTCCTCGAATTCGGGTTCCGGCTCTGGCTCCGGTTCCGCCGGCTCCGGGGCGTAGTTGGCGTGCAACTGGCGGGCAAGATCGCCGATCTCATCCTGGCGCTCGATACCCGGGGTGTATTCGTCGATCCGACGCAGCCACACGCGCAGTTGCAGCAGCGGTGTAGAGATGTGCCGACCCAGACGCAGGCTCAGGGCCAGGGACAATGCCAGCAGGATCGCACTCAGGATGCCCATGCTTTGCAGGCTGATGGTCATCGGCTGCTGGAACTGATCCATGTCCAGGCTGATGCGCAGTTGCCCGGCGGTCACGTCCTGGAAGGTGATCTTGCTCTCGTACATGCCCTCGGCCTCGCCCAGCAGGCCGTGCTTGGGCCGCTGGCCGGACTCGGCGAGGATGCGGTTGTCCACGCTGTAGATGGCGGCGTGGGCCACCAGCTTGTTCTTGGTCAGGTTGTTGAGCAGCACGTTGAGGCTGAGGATGTCGTTGGACACCAGCAGCTCGGTGGCGGAGGTGGCGGTCTGCGTGGTCAGGCTTTCGCCCAGCGCATCAGCCTGCTCGTGCATGGCCTGCTTGAACTGCAGGCCCATCACGCAGGCATAGATCACCAGGGCCAGAGCGACCAGGATCACGTTATGGCTGGCAATGCGCAGTGCAATCGGTACACGGCGGTGGCGCAGTGCACGGAAGATCAGCAGAAAGAAGTTATCGGTTTTAACTGGCGTGGGCCGGTTCACTGAGCTCGGCTCTTTTGTCCGTGAAGTTGACGCGCAGTATAGCGACAGGCCCTA
Source organism: Pseudomonas sputi (assembly GCF_021603585.1). Lineage (GTDB taxonomy): Bacteria > Pseudomonadota > Gammaproteobacteria > Pseudomonadales > Pseudomonadaceae > Aquipseudomonas > Aquipseudomonas sputi. The sequence continues at coordinate 153,076 of NZ_BQHI01000011.1, forward strand.
GACCGGCAAAGCGCTGGCGGTGCCCGATGGTCACTGAAAGTGGGTAGAATGCGGTTTTTTTCCAGTTGCGGGGGTGCGCGTTGCGCGAAATCGTCCTGATTAACATCACGGGAGTCGACCGTCCGGGTCTGACGGCGGCCATTACCGGTGTTCTGGCCCAGGGTGGTGTGAATATCCTCGACATCGGTCAGGCGGTGATCCACGACATGCTCTCGTTCGGCATCCTTGTGGAAATTCCCGACTCCGAGCAAGGCAAGTCGGTGCTCAAGGACATCCTGTTCAAAGGCTACGAGCTCGACCAGCAGGTGCGCTTCACCCCGGTGTCCGAAGAGGATTACCAGCAATGGGTGGGCAATCAGGGCAAAAAACGCCACATCGTCACCCTGCTGACCCGCAAGGTCACCGCCGGCCAGTTGCAGGCGGTGAGCTCGATCACCGCCAAATACGGTCTGAACATCGACCATATCGACCGTCTGTCGGGTCGCATGCCGCTCGACACCCCGGCCGACAAGGGCAAGGGCTGCATCGAATTCTCCGTGCGTGGCGAAGCGGCCGACCCGCAGGCCCTGCGCGCCGAGTTCCTCAGCGTAGCCCAGGAACTCAACGTCGATATCGCCTTCCAGGAAGACTCGCTGTTCCGTCGCAATCGTCGTCTGGCGGTGTTCGACATGGACTCGACCCTGATCGAAGCCGAAGTCATCGATGAACTGGCCAAAGCCGCCGGCGTTGGCGATCAGGTTTCGCAAATCACCGAACGGGCAATGGCCGGCGAGCTGGACTTCCGCGCCAGCTTCAAAGAGCGTCTGGCCTTGCTCAAGGGGCTGGACGTGAGCGTGCTCGACTCGATCGGCGCCTCGCTGCGTCTGACCGAAGGTGCCGAGACCCTGTTCGCCGAACTCAAGCGTCTGGGCTACAAGACCGCGATCCTGTCCGGCGGTTTCACCTACTTCGCCAAGCAATTGCAGGCCAAACTCGGCATCGACTATGTGTTCGCCAACGAGCTGGAAGTGGTCGACGGCAAGTGCACCGGCGTGGCGATCGAGCCGATTGTCGATGCCCAGCGCAAGGCCGATCTGCTGAAACAGCTGGCTGAAAAAGAAGGTTTGCGCCTGGAACAGACCATCGCCGTGGGCGATGGCGCCAACGACCTGCCGATGCTGGCGATTGCCGGTCTGGGCGTGGCGTTTCGCGCCAAACCGCTGGTCAAGCAGTCGGCGAAGCAGGCGATCTCGACCCTCGGGCTGGATGGCGTGCTGTACCTGCTGGGCTTCCGCGATCGCGACGGGCAGCTCTGACCAAGGCACAGGATCGCAGCCCTGGGCGGCGGTCCTGGCTCAAAGGGATTTCCACAACGAGTCGAAATCCTCTTCGCTGCCGCCATCCTGCGCGGTTTCCAGCGAGCGATAGGCAAACTGATTGAAACTGTGGGTGCTGGCCACTCGCCGATCCAGCCCGGCGCGGTGCTCTTCACCCTGGGTGTTGATCAGCACTTTATTGCCTTCCTGAAACGGCAGCCGTGGCGCCAGTAACGTCGCCGGCAAGTCGATCGCACTGATCTCCGGCAATAACAACCCTCGCAGGTAATGGCTGTGATCATCCCGGGTGCGCACCAACTGCAAGCCGCAGGGCTGAGCGTGTGGTGCCACCAGTTCGATGCCCATCTGCGTGCCGGCGCCGCGCACCTGGCGGATCCAGCGCACCACGGCAATGCTCCAGCCCTGATTGAGACTGTCCTGAATCCCGACCATTTCCCCGGCCTGCAATTCGGCAGGTACTTCTTTTGGCCAGGCCAGGCAGTAACCGCCGGGGCTGTGGTTGATGACGGGCAACGCATAGGTCGGGTAATGCGGCGGGCTGTCGGAGTCGCTTTCGTCGTCGGCCAGCGGTTCGTAGCGGATTTCTTCGTAGGGCAACAATTCGTCGGACGTGCCCTGCGGCGCGGCATCGAACGCCTGGCTCCAGCTGTCCTTCTCGCCCTGAGCCACCGCGCGGCTGAAATTTGCCGCACGGGTTCCGGGGTGCTTGAGCAGTTCGCTGAAGGTGCGTTCACCGCCGAGGTAGAAGTGCAGGGCGCTCATGCCGACGCACACGGTCAGGTTGCCCTGGCCGACGGTGCGCTGGAAGCTGCGCTCGGCGGCTTCGCCCCAGGTCGCGTGCAAATGGTGCAGGGTGTCGAGGGTCAAGCCGGCCGGCACCGGCAGTGGTGTCGTTGCGTCCTGATGCAGCAGGTGAGCCTCGATGGCATTCACCAGCGGTTGCGGATCGAAGCCGAGCAGCCCTGATTGTTGCTGGCTGCGAAACTGCGAGCGGTAGCGCGGACCGGCGTCGATGTCTGCCGAGACCGCGAACAAGCCCTCGCCCGGGTTGGCGGGATGCAGCTTCAGCCACGCGCTCCAGGGCTCCACCACTTGAGCCAGGCGTGCGATCTGATTCTGCCGCAACTGATTGCAGCGGGCGCTACCCAGCAACAGGGCCGCAAGGTAGGTCTGCTCGACGCTCAGCTCTGCGGTCAGACTGGCGAGGTCGTCGCGTACCCGGCGATGCTGCAATTGCAGTTCACAGGCGCAGCGAAACAACTGATGCAGTTCAAACCACAGCTGTTCCGGCGGCGGGCTGTACAACTGCGTGGCGCGAACCAGTTGCCCTTTCAGTGCATGAGCCGCACGTTGCAGCGCTTCGCTCACCAGGGCTGCGCGATCCCGGGAGTACTTGGGGGCGATCCGCAGAATGATGTGTTTGTAACCGATGGCCAGCTGACTTTGCAGGGCCTGGCACAGGTTGCTGATCTTGCGTGAGCGCTCATCGAGCATGATCGCCTGATGCAGAAAATGCCGCTCAAGGTACTGGCAGACGAAATACACCTCGGGCCGCAGCAGTTCCAGCAGGTGCAGGCGGTTGTCGCTGGGGGTCAGCAGTTGATTGAGTTCGCCGAGGCCCTGGTACAGCAGGCGGGCGGTCTCGCCGATGTTGGCCTTGGGCAGGTCGGCGATCCAGCGTTTGAGGTCGCGCGGGGTGGCTTCACAGAAGGACAGGCGCAGCCGCGTGGGCGTCGGGGCGCTCAGTGGTGGTCGGAATCGTGGCTCACTCATGCCGTGACAAGCTCCGGCGGCGAATAGGGCAATGCCAAAAACTCTAGCAGTTGTGGTCTGTTTCGCAGGCGTTTGTCAGGCTTTTTTACCGTTGGTCTGCTGGCCTGGTGCCATTTCCGCAGGCGCTACTAGGCTCTCAGACGTGCGATCGGAAACGCACGGTTGCACGGCCTGCCGTCAACGTCGGGGCAGGTCTCCCGAAACTTCAAGGAGATGAGGTTCATGTCTAAATACGCAGTGGCAAATCAATGGGGCGGTAGTTCGGCACCCTGGCATCCGGGTGGAACCTGGGTACTGGGCGCGCGGGACAACCAGAACGTCGTCGCGATCGACATCAAGTCCGGCGACGGTGGCAAAACCTTTACCGGCACCATGACCTACGCCGGCGAAGGCCCCATTGGCTTCAAGGCTCAGCGCACTGGCCAGAACCAGTACAACGTCGAGAACCAGTGGGGTGGCAACGATGCCCCCTGGCATCCAGGTGGCAAGTGGGTGATCGGCGGGCGGGATAACCAGAACGTTATCGCGTTGAGCGTCACGTCCAATGACGGAGGGAAAAACCTCAGTGGCACCAACACCTACGCCAACGAAGGGCCGATCGGCTTCCGTGGGCAGATAGAGTAACGGCGCCACCCAGGTCGTATCCGCCCCTTCGCAGACGTGCGAAAGGGCGGATCAACCGGTTCAGGCGTTCGACAGTGCCAAGGCCTGGCCCATCTGTACCGGCGAGCCGGCTCTCAGTTCTTCAACCCATTTCACCTGATCCGGCCCGAACAGCACGATCGCGGTCGAACCCAGCTTGAAGCGCCCCAGTTCCGCACCTTTTTCCAGATGAATCGGCGCACGGGCGGCTTCGTCGTAACGGAAGGTTTTCAGCTCGCGCTTCGGCGGCGTGACCAAACCGGCCCACACGGTTTCAATCGATGCCACGATCATCGCGCCCACCAGCACCACGGCCATCGGCCCGCGCTCGGTGTCGAAGATGCACGCCACGCGCTCGTTGCGGGCGAACAGTTCCGGAACGTTTTCTGCGGTGGTCTGGTTGACCGAGAAGATCCGGCCCGGGATGTAGACCATTTCGCGCAGGGTGCCGGCCAGCGGCATGTGTACGCGATGGTAATCCTTCGGCGACAGGTAAACGGTGGCGAACTCGCCGCCCATGAACGGCGCCGCATTGGCCGCATCGCCTCCCAGCAGTTCCAGCACGCTGAAGCTGTGGCCCTTGGCCTGGAAGATGCGACCGTGCTCGATCGGGCCGAGCTGGCTGATCGCACCGTCGGCCGGGCTGAGGATCGCGCCCGGGGTCTGGTCCAGTGGACGTGCGCCGTCTTTCAGCGCACGGGTGAAAAAGGCATTGAAGTGCTCGTAAGCGGTCACGTCTTCAACCAGTGCCTGCGACATGTCCACTTGATAACGCTTGGCGAACCAGGTGGTGAAGGCATTCTTGAACCAGCGCACGCGGCACTCGGCGACGCAGCCGGCCAGGCGCGACAGCAGGTGATGCGGCAGCAGGTATTGGCTGATGATAAACAAACGCTCTTTCATGACTGTCCTTAAAAATCCTTAAAGCTCGACGGGGGTGTCGGGGTGGTTGCCCCATTCGCCCCAGGAACCGGCGTAGCCCTTGACCCGCGGATAACCGAGGGCCTTGGCCACCAGATAGGTGAAACCGGACCGGTGATGGGTCTGGCAGTGGGTGATGATTTCTTTGTCCTTGGTGATCCCGAGGTTTTCCAGGATCTTCGGCATGTCGGTACGGATGCGCAACTGGCGCGCCTGATCCATGCCTGCGGTCCATTCGAAGTTGACCGCGCCGGGGATGTGTCCACCCTTGGCCGCCAGGACCTTTTCGCCAGAGTATTCCAGCGGCCCGCGGGCGTCCCAGATTGCCAGGTCAGCGGCGCCGAGACGGCTTTGCAGGTATTCGCGGGTGGCCGTCGGGTCCTCGTGCAGGGTCAGGGCAACCGGCCCACCCACCGCCGGAGGCACCTGGATCGACATCGGCGAACCTTCTGCCAGCCACGCCGGCAGACCGCCGTCGAGGTAGTGGTAGTTGGCGTGACCGATCACGTCGAGCAGCCAGATGAAGCGCCCGGCCCAGCCGCCGCCTTCGTCGTCATAGACCACGTAGACCGCGTCCTTGCGATGACCCAGCTCACCGAACAGTTCTTCGAGTTTTTCCTTGCTCGGCAACAGCCCCGGAGCCGGCGCCTGACCCAGCTGGGTGCGTTTCGGATCGACGAAGCGTGCGCCGGGAATGTGTCCCTCGGCGTAGCGGGCGGCACTGGTCAGATCCACCAGAATCAGATCGCGGGAGTCGAGGCGCGGCAGCAGGTCGCTCGGCTCGATCACCAGGGCCAGGCCAGAGAAATCAGACATGTGAGGTCTCCAGAGCACAAAGGGGAGGGATTGTAGCTGTCATTGGCCGCGCTGGCTAAAACTGTGCAGGGCTTTCTCGATGCACTGCGCGGTTTTGCCGAAGGCTTGTACGGTGATGTCGGCGAGCGGCCCGCCTCCCTGGTCGGCGACCACGATCATGATCACTCGGCCGTTGTTCACCAGCGAACGCAGGAACAGGTGTTCGCCACGGAACAGCGTACGCAGCGAAGGCGGCAGCAGGGCGGAAAACTGGGCGTTGTTGTCCGGGGTGATCCGCACTTGCGCCTGCTGCGCGAGCAAGCGTTGTAGCACCGAACTCTGGCTGACGACGAAATTCAGTGCAGCAGCGTCCTTCGGCAATCCCGAAATTTGATGGACGCGCAGATTGGCGTGGCTGCGGTCGGCCATCAGGATCATCACCCGGCGCATGCCGCTGGCGACCAGCGCGTCGCGGGCGGCGACGGTCAGGCTCATGGCATTGGTGAAACGGCTTGGCACCGCCAGCAGTTCGGCGCATTGCCGGCGCCACTGGGTCAGGTCTTCAGCGGACGGCGCCGCGGCCGGCAGCATGCCGGCGGGCAGGCGCCGGGTGCCCCAGGGCCACAGCAGCGAGACCGCCGGGTGCCACAGGTCGGGCATGAAATGATGGCGAGCGCTGACGGCGGCTTGCTGGTGCAATTGCTGTTGCACTTCATCCATGGAAATTTGCAGGTAAAGACTGGTCAGGTATTGCCAGCGCTCGCTGTGCGGACAGTCCCAGGCCTGTTGCGCCGAGAGTGCCAGACCGTTGGCCAACAGCACGGTGTTGGCCGGCTGGTTGAGCCAGCGGCGCAGGGTCGGATCGTCGTCGAGGCGGTTTTGCTGGCGCAGCGGGTGATCGACATCGCGAGCGATGCGCAGGACCTTGACCAGTTCACGTTGCTCGGTCAGCAACAGCCGATAGCCTTGCTGCACCCAGATCGGCAAACGCCAGGCTTGCACCAGCGCTTCGCCGATTTTCAGCAGACGCACGCCGAACAGCTGTTTTTCCACGACTCGCGCGGATTCACCCTTGTGGATAACCCGCACTTCCCACTCTTCAAGCAGTTTGGGAAAGGTCAGCGCCAATGGCCACAGCGGCGACAGAAACAGCAGGCTGCCCCAATGAATGTCCTGCCACAGCCGCGCGAGGCGACTGGCGAAAAAACCGTTGGCCTGTTGCGTGGCGTGCTGGCTGATCATCTGCAACTGGCGCAGGGCCTGGGGGATCTGTGCGGCAGGTTCGGCGGGCAGGCGCGCCAGCAACTCTTCGGTGCGGGCCAGGCCGAGGCGATTGATCGCCACTTCGAGGTTTTCTGCCGGTGCGGCCATGTTGCCGTGGGTGTGGCGGTTGGCCTCCCGGATGATGCTCAGGGCCAGCGCCGGACTGTCTTGCATCAGGTCGGCGATGTCGCGCAGCGATCTGCGGTCATCGCGAATCGCCCGGCACACCCGGTCATGGGCATCTTGCGGCACCGGCAGGCGAACGCTGTCGAGCAGCTTCACCCAGCCATCGAGTGTGGTCGGTTGTGCGTGTGGGACGTTCGTTTCATTAGCCATGTCTGGACGAGATCTTCACTGACTGTAGACGCGCCCGGCGTGGGCTAAATTGGCTTTTCGCCTGAACTGGCTATAGTCTGGCGCAGTTTTGCCGATAAGTAGAAGAAGAGATTTTTTAACTTCCGAATATGACCTTGAACCCGACTTAAACAAGTACCTTTCTACCTATGGCTAAAATTATCGGCATCATCGTCGTATTCGCGAGCGTGCTCGGCGGATACGTGCTCTCCCACGGCAAGATTGCCGCTCTGATCCAGCCCTTCGAGGTGCTGATCATCGGCGGTGCGGCACTCGGAGCATTCCTCCAGGCCAACCCCGGCTACATGACGATGCACGTGCTCAAGAAGTCCTTGAGCATGTTCAGTTCGCGTTTCAGTCACACGTTCTATCTTGAAGTGCTGGGCCTGATCTACGAGATCCTCAACAAGAGCCGCCGCGAAGGCATGATGGCCATCGAGGGCGACATCGAAGACGCCGCCGCGAGCCCGATCTTCGCCAAGTACCCGGCGGTACTGAAAGACGAACGCATGACCGCGTTCATCTGCGATTACCTGCGCATCATGTCCTCCGGCAACATGGCTCCCCACGAGCTGGAAGGCCTGTTCGACATGGAGCTTTACAGCCTGAAAGAAGAACTGGAGCACCCGTCGCACGCCGTCAACGGCATTGCCGACGGCATGCCGGGTTTCGGTATCGTCGCGGCGGTACTGGGTATCGTGGTGACCATGGCGTCTCTGGGTGACGGCGATCAGAAGTCCATCGGTCTGCACGTAGGTGCGGCACTCGTGGGTACCTTCTTCGGTATTCTCGCGGCGTACGGTTTCTTCGGCCCGCTGGCGCACTCCCTGGCCCACGATGCCAAGGAAGAACTGAACGTCTACGAAGCCATCAAGGCCTCGCTGGTGGCTTCGGCTTCCGGCATGCCGCCGTCGCTGGCTGTCGAGTTCGGTCGCAAGGTTCTGTACCCGGCTCACCGTCCAAGCTTTGCCGAGCTGGAACAAGCCGTTCGCGGTCGCTAAGTCATGGAAAATAACCAGCCGATAATCATCAAGCGCGTCAAGCGCATCGCCGGCGGGCACCACGGCGGGGCGTGGAAGATCGCCTTCGCCGACTTCGCGACGGCGATGATGGCGTTCTTCCTGGTGTTGTGGCTGCTGTCCACCGCGACCCCGGAACAGAAGATCGCCATCGCCGGTTACTTCAAGGACCCGGTCGGTTTCTCCGAGAGCGGCACACCCTACATCATCGATCTGGGCGGCACGCCGACCCTGGCGCCGGAAAACACCCTCAACCCTGAAGTGAAGTCGCAGCCGCAGCCGGACAAGGTCACGATCGATACCGATCAGGTCGAAGGCATGGCCGAGCAGGTCGAGAAAGAACGCCTGGAACTGTTGCTGCAGGAACTGCAGAACAAGGTCGACGAGAACCCGCAGCTGCAGAAGTTCAAGGATCAGATCCTGTTCGAGATCACGCCGAACGGCTTGCGCATCCAGATCATGGACGCCGAGAACCGGCCGATGTTCGACTCCGGCTCTGCACGCCTTAAGCCGTACTTCGAAGACATCCTGCTGGCCATGGCCGACACCATCAAGGCGGTGCCGAACAAGATCAGTATCAGCGGTCACACCGATGCCAAGCCTTACGTGGGCAACGGCGACTTCGGCAACTGGGAGCTCTCGGCCAACCGTGCCAACGCCGCCCGGCGTGCGCTGGTGGCGGGCAGTTATCCGGACTCGCAAGTGGCGCGCGTGGTGGGTTATGCCTCGTCGGCGCTGTTCGACAAGGAAAACCCGTTCAACCCGGTCAATCGCCGTATCGACATCGTGGTGCTGACCAAGAAGGCCCAGGCCGCCATCGAAGGTGCGCAAGGCGCCGATGCGGCAACACCGGCAGACCAAGGTCAGAACGGCGCGGCTCCGGCTACCCCGGTCGACCCGAACGCCTTGCCGGCGGATCAGCAACCGGTACCGGCCCACGAGTTGCGCGAACGGCTGAACCTGTTCGACGACCCGTTGCCGAAACCGACTGAACCGGGCAGCACGGCGCCAGCCCCGGCGCCTGCTGCACCGGCCACTGCACCGGCGCCTGCGCCGAAACAGTGATGTGTCTAGTCCTGAATAAGGTTTACACCTGTTTCAGGACTAGACATGTCAGAGCCCGCGCCGAATACGGTTTTTCAGTTGTTCATGGAATATCTCGGCGTTGCGTCTGTAGGTGCCGCTGAAGGATTCGTTACTTGAATCCAGCGTCATTGAGCGTTTGTTCGTCACCTCTTCGCGGTAGGCGTCGATGAAGAAGTTCAGGTCCTTGGCCGTGCTCAGCTTCGGCCATTTGTCCAGGTACAGCGGCAGCTGTGCGGCGCCCGTTCTGAAGGAGCAGATTCGCCGGTTGCTGATCGTCGCCTCGCCGATCTCGAACGGCACCCACCATGACAATGCGGTCGATTCCGAGACCACCGCCAGCAGGTGTGTGCATTCGGTGATATTGCGGGTGATGACCCCGGTGATGTCGTCGGTGGTCTGGGATTCGGGGTCCAGCACGTCCAGATAGGTTTTGATATTGGCCTGCTTCAGGCGCGCATCGATCGCGAGGGCGTGGGCGCGGTCCATGTGGCGGTAGCTGATGAATACGGGCATCAGAAATGTCCTTTGAGGGCGAGTTCGCGGTAATAGGCACCAAGAGCTGTCAGGCGACAACCGGTAGAGTGCATGGCGGCGTAATACATGTGTTCGGCGTCCACCGGCTCGATCAGGCTGTGGCGGTTGCACATTTGCAATTGTTTGAAGATGTCACCGTGATCGGGATCGAAAGAGGCGGCGGTGGGTTCGAAACTCGGGTCTAGCCGGAACACAAAACTCGGCTCTGGAAACCAGTCCTTGAGTTTGCGTAAGGTCTCCTCGGCAATCAGCGGTGCAACTTCGCGCAACGGTACGAACTGCGACACATTGGTCTTGAACACCGGCCGCTGCTCCCATGCCCCCAAGGCATTGTCGACGAACGAGTAAACGCTGCCGGGAGTGACCTTGCCGAGCACGTTGGCCGCGCCGCCGTGCAGTGCTTGAAGCAACAGATCCGTGAACACGCCATGGCCACGACTTTCCAGGGCGTACTGCTCTTTTTTGCAGGCGGTGAGAATGGTCACGCCTTCGCCGATCACGCTGCTGCCGCCGCGCAAGTTGCGCAGGGCACCGGCGGCGCCAGCCTGGCAGCAGTCGAGGATGATGATTTTGTTCTTGATTTGCTGGGCGTTGTCGGCCCACTGCAGAATGTCGCTGATGCGAATGCCGTCGCCGCCAGGCTGGTAATCCTGCGGGATCAACAGCCCTTCATCGATGCTGGTGTCGAACTGGCCATGGCCGGCGAAATACAGAAGCGCAACATCGCAGTCGCCCGAAAACAGGCTTTGTATGTGTTGCCTCATTGCCGCGAGCGAGAGGTTTTCCTCCGACGAAGTCAGCACCTTGCTGCTGAAGTTCGGTCGCCCGCTGGCATGGCGCTCCAGCACCGAGGCCATGGCCATTGCATCATTGTTGCAGCCGCTGAGCGGCGAAACGTGGGTGTAGTGGTTAATGCCGATAAACAGTCCCTTGCGCATGATTACACCGCCGTATGAAGGCGTATGGCACTGACGATGCTATTGGTATTCCACGCACATTCGACGTGCGCGGCGTCGCTGACCACTTTTGCGGTGCGTTCGGCGCCATGGGGACGAATCGCGATGATCACCTTGCCAAGACGCTTGGCGATCTCGATTTCCTTCTGGATCCACTTGCTGTAGGCCGAGTACATCCCGGCCATGACCAGCACCGCCGAGCAGGGGCGGATCTTGTTTTCGATGGCTTCTTCCAGCTGTTTGTCAGTGCGCGCATCGGTAATCGGATTATGCGGTGGCACCGAGAAATTCTTGAAGGTGAAGGTCGGGTGATCGCTGAGCAGGCGGATCAGATTGTCGTGGGAGCCGGAGTAGTTCCACGAGTGACTGATGAACAAATGATAGGTTTGCATGAGGTTCCTCGGAGGTCGCGTAGTGCGAAAGAGGAACCCAATTTAGGCATCTGGCGCGTGCCGGCAAGGTCTGAGCGGTGAAAGAGAAATGTCCTGCAAGCAGGTGCAGTCGGGGCTTTCAGAAGAATCTGACGTTTAACGGATTACCGGATTTGTCAGACGCGGTCCGACATCCGGCAGCCCTCGGGCGAGGTGCTGCCGTCGCGGATGTTCAGTAACCGTTTTCCGGCAAGCTGGCGATGATCGAGCGGTAGCTGTTCATTCGCTGCTGCTGCACGCGGCCATCTTCCAGGGCCTTGAGCAGGGCGCAGCCCGGTTCGCGGTCGTGCTTGCAGTCGCGGAAGCGGCAGGTGCCGAGCAGGTCGTTGAACTCGATGAACCCGGCTTCGACGTCGGCGCGGCTGACGTGGCCGAGGCCGAATTCACGGATGCCCGGGGAGTCGATCAGCTCGCCGCCACCGGGGAAATGGAACAGGCGCGCAGTGGTCGTCGTGTGCGTGCCCTGACCGGACAACTCGGACAGCGGGCCGACGCGGGTTTCAACTTCCGGCAACAGGCTGTTGACCAATGACGACTTGCCGACACCGGACTGACCGACGAACACGCTGATGCGCCCGTCGAGTTGTTTCTGCAATTGCTCCATGCCGTTGCCGTGGTGCGCCGAGACTTCCAGCACCGGATAACCCAGCGTGCGGTACACCGCCAGCAGGGCATTCAGCGCCGGGGCGTTCTGCTCGTCGATCAGGTCGAATTTGTTCAGCAGCAGCAATGGGCGGATGCCGGCGTGCTCGGCGGCGACCAGATAGCGGTCGATCAGGTTGGCATGGGGCTCGGGCAGCGGGGCGAAAACGATGACGATCATGTCGACGTTGGCGGCCACCGGTTTGAGCTGGCCACGGCTGTCCGGACGGCACAGCTCGGTGGTGCGCGGCAGTTGCGCAACGATCACGCCGATGCCCTGGTTGCCGGCGCGCCAGACCACCCGATCGCCGGTCACCAATGCAGGCAGGTTGGCCCGCAGGTGGCAGCGGAAGACCTGGCCGGCCAGTTCGCCGTCAACGGCCTCGACCTCGACCTGCACACCGAAGTGGGCGATCACCAGGCCGTGCTGTTCCGGGCCGAGGTCGCCGCCTTCGAGCGCCTCGACGGCCGAGGACTCGCGTTTGGCGGCGCGGGCGGCGCGCTCGCCCTGAATCTTTTCGATGCGCCAGTTTTGACGACGATTGAGTTGGCGTTTGGCCATGGGTGTTCCGTCTGAAGAATGCAGCGATTAGGTAAAACGGCCGCGAGTTTAGCACGCCCGGCAGGCTGCCTAGGCTAAACTGCGCAGCATTGCTCAGGAGCCGAAATATGCAAAACCCGCAGAATCTGATCTGGATCGACCTCGAAATGACCGGTCTGGATCCTGAAAACGACGTCATCATCGAAATGGCCACCATCGTCACCGACAGTGACCTGAACACCCTGGCCGAAGGCCCGGTGATCGCCATCCACCATAGCGATGAAGTCCTCGCGCGCATGGATGAGTGGAACACACGCACCCACGGCAACTCCGGCCTGACCCAGCGTGTGCGCGACAGCCGCGTGAGCATGGCCGAGGCCGAGGCCGAAACCATCGCCTTTCTGGAAAAATGGGTGCCGAAAGGCAAGTCACCGATCTGTGGCAACAGCATCTGCCAGGATCGGCGCTTTCTTTATACCCACATGAAGTCGCTGGAAAGCTACTTCCACTACCGCAACCTCGACGTTTCCACGCTCAAGGAACTGGCCGCGCGCTGGGCGCCGGACGTGCGTGACAGCTTCAAGAAGGGCAGCACTCACCTGGCGCTGGACGACATCCGTGAATCCATCGCCGAGCTGCAGCACTACCGCAAGCACTTCATCAAGTTCTGAGATCGGCACCCACGCCGAGGCGCCCTCTTTTGGTGCCTCGGTGAAGTGAGTAGACTGCGCGCCTTCCTGCCAGGATCGCCACCATGTTGCTGATGCTCTACCTCGTCGCCATCACTGCCGAAGCCATGACCGGCGCCCTGTCTGCGGGCCGTCGCGGCATGGATTGGTTCGGCGTGGTGCTGATTGCCTGCGTCACGGCATTGGGCGGCGGTTCGGTGCGCGACGTGCTGCTCGGGCACTACCCGCTGACCTGGGTCAAACACCCGGAATACCTGGTGCTGACGACGGTTGCGGCGATGATCACCGTGTTCACCGCACGGTGGATGCGTCACCTGCGTTCGCTGTTTCTGGTGCTCGACGCGGTCGGTCTGGTGGCGTTCACCCTGATCGGTTGCATGACCGCCCTGGAAATGGGCCACGGCATGCTGGTGGCCTCGGTCAGTGGCGTGATCACCGGCGTGTTCGGGGGCATCCTGCGCGATATCTTCTGCAACGATATTCCGTTGATCTTCCGCCGCGAGCTGTATGCCAGCGTCTCTTTTGCAGCGGCCTGGTGTTACATGCTGTGCCTGTACCTCAATGTGCCGAGTGAGCAGGCAATCCTGATCACCTTGTTTGGCGGTTTTTTGTTGCGGTTGTTGGCGATTCGTTTCCATTGGGAAATGCCAAAGTTTGTCTATAACGACGAGCATTGATATTTTTTGCCGCGAATTGTTTTTGCTTGATTGCAAGTGGTGAGGGACTTGCAAGTGCATGTTTCTTACATTTTCCGCTTTGTTGGTTATTCTGAAGTCGTGTTATTTCTTTTGTTGATGGGTTGTTCAAGGACAAACCTTAAATAGAGCTTTTCAAAGGAAATACTTCATGAGTGAAGATGTGAGCGCAACACGGCATCAGCAAACTACCCCGCCTGTTCTCGAAGGACTCGCCAGTTTCAAGGTAAAGTTTGATACCGGTGATGGCACTAGCAGTAAATCGCTTTACGGCAATGGCCGTATGCAGGTGAAAGTGCAAGTTCTGGTTTCCGGGGTAGACGCCGACGGCGACGCCATGCACGTGCCGGATGATGTAATGAATAGCATAGAGCTTATCCATTACAGCACTGGCAGGACGTTACGTGATGGCTGGGCCGCGAGCACCGAGCAAGGGCGTTACACCCTTGAAGCACAGACTTCGGCTGCAGTCGGGATCGTTCACGAAGACGATGCCGAAAGTGATAGCGTCCATCCTCAGGTTCGCACTTTCTGGGTATCCTCGTCGGTCGCGGGAACGACCAGAATTGCTGCACGCTTGTCGCTGAACGGGGTGAGGGTTCTCAGTAACGGGACCACGCTGTCCAGCGTCCATGACAGCAGCATCACGATCGAATCACAGACGCCTGCGGCCTATGCCATTGAACAGTTCCGCTGGTATCAATCCCGGCGCGGCAATGAACAATCCGGTAATCGTATCTTTAACTATTATCTGGGGCTTTACCCGCAGGGACAGCAGATCAAACTGATTGATTGGATTGCAGACGGCGCTCAAGCAGGGGAGGACTACGCCTTTGCTGGAGGGAACAAGTTAGAAGAGTCGAGAACCAATTATATGCTGGCCACTTTTGTCCGCCCGGAACGACACACTCTGGACGTGCAACTGCCATTTAATGGAGATCCTATTGCGTTCCTTTTTCCCGATGCCATCACAAGAAAATCTAAAAAGTATTCTGTAAGGGTCAATGATCACGACGGAGAACTGACGGTTGTTCAGGCGCTGTCCGAGTATTCTGAACTTGCCCCAGTCTCCAGGTACGGCGAAGTTCTTCACTTTCGTGCCATTGATCAACATGGCACCGAGCACAAGCTGGCGTTCAGGCTGGATTTTTACACGCGCAACTTCACGCTGGAGCGAGGTTGAGTTGCTGGTTTGCTGATGCACATGCGGTGGGAGTAGTAGGTATATATGCGCTTTTATACTGCGAGTATCGATAGGCTGTGATGTCCAACCATCAGGTATTCGCATAGACAGTGCAGTACTCATGACTCGCGTTGGCCCTTTGGTTTTGCGGGGCCAGCGCAACGACCCCTCAAGGATGAGAGCTCATGGCCGACAAAATGCCAAAGGTCAAACCTGTTACTACCCCAAACCATTCACCCGATTTCAGCATCGATTTTTCACATCGGCCACCGCCCCCCACTTCTGCAGCGCCGCAGATATCCATGCCGCATCGACTGGAGCCGGCGCACGCTTTTTCCCGGCAAGATTTGGGCGCACTGACGCAGGAGGCCAGTATGAGCGCGACCCCGATCTCTTTGGCGACCAGTGAGCTTGCGATACTTTCCGCGCTCCCCTCGCTGGCTGACTACCGGATACCCCAATCAACACACCTCGGCGACGCCGATGCGCAGGGCATCCGGATGTACAAGGGGCGTCAGTTTGTGGAAGTCGCCGAGAACCAGTTCGTACAAGTGGTTCCGGACGCGGAGAGTGGCTTGTTTCGTGCCACACAAGCCAGAGAGCTCAACCCTTCCGGCCCGCTGCTGCAGCCCAGTGGCGAAGGCAGGTTCTGGCATGCGGTGGACAGCCATGATTCGCTTGACCGCCTTGCAAGTCTCGACCCGGTACACAGACGGATGTCTGTTGCCGAGCGCGTACGTGATCTTTATCCACAGATCTCGGACGAGGAGGTCGCGACGTTTATCAACCAGCACTTGAGGAGTGATCCATTCGGCGTAATGAAGCGGCTTGAAAAAGAGTTCGCGATGTTGCGTGATGAACTGGCGATATGGAGTGCCGGCGAGGCCTCGCCTCGTTCGGAATCGTCAGCGCCGGGCAGCGCGCCGATGTTCGCCGCAGAACGCCAGGCTCGTGAGCAATTCAGCGCAATGCTGCAAGATATCTGGCAACGCAAGTCAGTGTCGAGATGGGGGTACGGTGACTACCATTTTTCTTCCAGCGTCGATTTTTCTGGTGAATTGCCAAGGTTGTCCACCCGTTTCGAGTACGTAACAGAGTTAATACTGACCGCGCCGGTAACCAGTGTACGAATAGGCGCGTTCCTTGACAGTTTTCCCAATGTTCAATACTTGATGGTCACTGGCCTAAGAGCGGAAGAGTTTCCGTCAGGCATCTTTCAAATGCGTGAGTTGCGCGAACTTACATTGAAAAATTGCTCGCTCAGACTGACAGAGGTGACGGCTGAGGGGCTGTCTCGAATAGAAACGCTCACATTGTTGAATCTGGCGCACAATCCCCTGACAGTCGCGCCGCACGTGGGCTTCATGTCGGAGTTGACAGAGTTGATACTGCATGACGGCAACCTCTCCAATGTTCCTTCAGGAATACATACACCGAAAGAACTCGGGGTGCTGGCGTTGCAGAATAATAATATTTCCAATGTGGGCGATGATTTGTTCGATATTCCGGACACGCAGAGCTTGTTTGTCGGGCTGGTGAATAACCCCTTGAGTCACGTATCGCGGCAGCGGATTGAGCAATATCTGGACAATTCCAGCCTGGATCGAAAAATAGAAATCCAGATGGATGAGCCACTTTCAGAGGTGGAGTCCGACAGTGAATCCTCGGAGAGCGGATTCGGGACGGATTCAGACAGTGACTGAATGTTGGAGGAAGTAACAAATCTCCAGTTTGTCTAACATGTTTTGATAACTATGGATAATCCATCTGCCCTCTTCCGCTTTTGGCTTCACTTGGGGCAGGAAGGGAAGGGGGCAATAAGGCTTCAGAATCAAGGGACCGGGAAAGATGGTCTTTAAGTTTGTCTGCGAAGGGTGCCGCTTTTTTGAAAGTTTGAAAAATGTGTGTGAGTTTTTATTTGATATTCAGGTGTTTCCTCACTTGGGTCTGTTAATAGTTTGTAGAGTGTTAAGGGTTTTATTGTCGTTTTGATCGTGCGTCAATACTTCGGCACGTCCTGAGAGGGGCGAAACTTATTCATTGCCAAGGTATTATTTGATGTTTGATGAGCAGCTTAGTATTTCCCGTATCGAGGTGAAGTTTGACGCCGGCAGGTCTGGCCAGCATAAAGTGCTTTACGCCAACGGTCGCATGCAAGTACGCGTGTTGGTACTTTTACACGGCGTTGATAATAGTGGAGACAACGCGTCCCTGTATGGGCATCCCGCCTTGCAGACGCTGCGACTGATTGCCTATAACGGCGCCCGGCCTCTGGAGGGCGACTGGAGCGTGTCCACCCAGGAAAATCGCTATGCACACGAAATGTCGGGTGGGGCACCGCGTATTACTGAAGTCCCTCGTGTAACGGACAATCGAATCAGTGACGATTCTGACCCTGTGCAGGTTTTTGAATTCTGGGTTTCCGCCTCCAGGCCTGGAACTATGGAAGTGGCTGCCGAAATCGTCATGAATGACGTGACATTGCGAACTAACGGAATCGGTTTTGATAGCAGTGTTACGCTGGAAGCTATTCCTCCGAAGGTTTACCCGCTGAGCAGTTTTTCGTTGAGGAAATACGGAGAGATGCAGCGGAGGGCTAATTACGACTGGATTCAGCATTATCATATTGGTCTGCACGCGGAAGGAAGGCAGGTTCATCTCCTCGACTGGTACAGCAGTGAGGTAAAACTTGACCCTTATGACTCCGAAGAAGCGGTGCGGGTCTACGTATCCGGCAATATTCCCGGTACACAGGATGGTCGTAGAAATTTTTACGGTTATCTGGCGCCGATTTATGGGGGAAAAGCCACGTTTCGCAGTCCTCTCGGCTACGTAACCGTACCGATTAACAAAGTGCCCGGGCAATTGACACTTGTTCAGTATATTTCAGCAGACCTGCAAGTGGCTCGAGAGAACGAAAGCGCATTCGAGTTTGCAGTAATCGATGAGTTTGGCACGGAGCACAGGCTCTCTCTCGACGGTAATAAGGAACAGCGTACTTTTATTTTGGATGAGTCTCGGCGATCAATGAAACAGCTTGCCTGATTTCGGCATGTGACCAGCGAATTATTGCAGGTCACATGATGTTTCCAATGTCTGAATCTGAAAATAAAGGACGTTTTTTCAATGGAAAGTAACTCTTCTTCCAATGCTCATTCAAATGCTTTCAACTTCAGTGAGTTCGTTTCCGGGGGCGTTGATCCTCGCACCGGTATGTATACGTGTGCGCTGTCCTTGGGCAAGTTGCACTCGGCGGAGCTCAATGGCCCTGAGCTTGCACTTTCGTTGGGCTTTAATCCGCTCAGTCAGGTGGATACCGGTTTCGGCGTAGGCTGGTCTTTGACCATGGCGCAATACGACTTGCGCAGCAAAGTCATGACGCTGGCCAACGGTGAACGTTATAAGGCGGTGGAGACGTCTACCGGCTTGAAGTTCAAGGAGATGAAACTGCAAACCGCCAAGGTGCTGGAGATCGGGGCGGGGCGCTATGAAATTCGCTACAAGGACGGTCGGCGTGAGCTGCTGAAGGTTCAGGCCGGCACTCAAGTTGCGGTAGTGGAAAAAATCATTGCCCCTAATGGTGTGAGCATCACGCTGAAGCATGTGTTGTTCAATCAGTTTCCCATGTTGGCTGAAATCAGTGACACCAAGCGATGCCTGCTGAAAATCACACGCAATGCAGGTCAGGTAACGCTGATCCGGCATCCCGATACTTCGGCTCGTTCCGATTACGGATTGATCCTGAAAAACAGTCAGGTAACGGCAATCGAGCTTCCGGTCGGCAAAGGCTGGGAGCTGGAATATGAAGTCATTGATCAGGCTATCTATTTGCGGCGTATCGTCAACCCGTTGCGCGGTGTAGAAATCATTCGCTACAAGCGACAAGGTCACCGCTTCGTGAATGGCGTCGAACAAACACTGCCATTTGTCATTGCCCACGAGATCTACCCCGGGCGCCATCAACCCAGGATCTGCAAGGCCTACTCGTATTCTGACCATAATTTTCTCGGGCAGGGCCTCATCCCGACCAGAAGCAATGACGGAGACCCTCTCTATCTGGCACCCGCCAGCTACGTCTATTCCTCGGACGAGCAATTGGTGGTCAACGGTAAGGTGCACACTCGCATCAATCGCACCTACAACAAATTCCATTTGTTGGTCGCAGAGGTCACGACAAGTGGCGATGCCCAGACCTCAACGACTATCGAGTATCACTGTAGCGTCACCAAGCCATTCAATGAGCAGCCCGCCCAGTTCCGCATGCCGAAGGTTCAGAAGGTGACCTACCTCGACCGGCGTACCCAACACATGCGTGAGGAAGTCACCGTTACCGAGTTCGATGGTGAAGGCAACTTGATCAGGTTTGTCGAGCCGAATGGAATGACCACTGTGTCGGAATTTTATCCGGCAAGTGGTGGGGACAACTGCCCTGAGGATCCGCTGGGTTTCGCCAGGTTTCAGAAAAGAAGAACGGTCACCGCAGCCGCGGGGGGCGGAAACTCGACGGTTACGTACTATGACTATGCTCAGCATCCCGCACTGGACGGTGCGGAACTGGCCTTCGTCCTGCCGGTTGAGGAGCGTTTTTTCGAGCTGGTGGAGGGGGTTGAAATCCTGCGATCGAAGACCGGCAAGCGTTACCTGAATACACCCGAGGACCCGCTCAAGCACGGGGCCATGAAAGAGCAAAGCATCACCCTGGCGGGTAAAACAACCCGTACTGAATTTTCCTATGAGCTCAAGGGCACCCGACTGGAGGTAAAGTCCAGTACACACGGGTTTGATGGCTCGCTGCAGACCAGTGAGAAAGTGCTCTCGACGCTGAGCGGATTACAGGTCGCGAACATCGGTGTCGATGGTGAACGCATCGAATATGAATATGACGCGATCGGCCGGGCAGTGTGCAAAACGGTTGCCCGTGATACCCCCTGCGAAACCTTTACCCGATGGGCCTATTTACCCTCCAGCAAGCAGCAGCCCGCTACGGTAGTGACCACCGATCCTGCCGGTGGTGAGCAAAAAGTGGCCTATGACGGCCTGGAAAGGGTGATCGCCGTTGCGGAAAAGGACTGTGATCATCCGGACGAGGACGGACTCATTCAGAGTCGAACGCTTTATTCCGCCATTCATGATTCGGCGGGTCACAAGGTAAAAGTCACGCTGACCGATTGGCGTGATGGCAAGCCTTATCCAGTGGCGACCCGCTACGAATTCGATCACTGGGGCCAGCTCAGCAAGACCCTCCATGCCGATGGGCGTATCGAATACAGCGAGATCGATCCGGTCGCTCGCCAGCAAACGAACTGGTTTCAGGGGATGGGCAAGACAGTCACTCTCCTAAACGAGTTTGGTAAACCTCTGAGTGTCGAGCGCTTCAATCTGAGGGGCGAGAGCCTCGGTAAAACCGCTTATACCTATGACGGGCTCGGGCGCACGGTCAGCCAGACCGATCCGGTTGGCAATACCACTCGATATGAATACGACGTCTTTGATCGCCTGATTCGCAATGTCATGCCCGACGCCAGCGTGGTAGTAACCGACTACGCCGATCACACTGACGAAGCGCTTGCGGTCGGGATCCATGTCGATGGCAAGGTGTTGGGTCGGCAGATCCATGACGGTTTGAATCGTCTGACGGAAAGTACGGTGGGCGGGCGCACGTCGCAGGCTGGTTACGAAGCGGGCTTCAGTCAACCTACGTGGTACAGGAGCGCTGATGGCAAGAAGACCGAATTCACTTATTTGCGAGATCTGGGCGGTTTACTGACTGAGCGCAAGGCGGGGGCGTTGCTCACGACCATGACGTACGATCCCGTCAGTGGTCATCCGTTGACCTGCACCGAAAACGGCAGAGAACATCGTTTTGCATATCATCCCTCCGGGCGTATCAAATCCGAAACGACGACCTTCGGTGATATCAGCAAAGCAACGTCCTTTACCTATTCCCTCGAGGGGCGACCGCTCACCTATGTCGATGTACTCGGGGTCGAGCAAATTTGCGAATACGATGACCACGGTCGCTTGTTGTCAACTTTGCGGGGGGCGCTGAAAACCGAATTCCACTACAGCACCCTGACCGGGATGCTTGAATGGACGAAGACCGCAGACACTTCGATCAAGCGAAGCATGATCACTCGGTTTACCTATGATGATATCGGTCGTGAGACCTGCCGTACTTTCGAGATCAAGGGCCAGCCCGACCAGACACTGGTGTCGTCATATACGCTCGCCGGCAAACTGGCACAGAAAGTGTCCATGCGCGGTACACAAATGTTACGTGATGAACGATTTGTCTACGATGTGCGTGGGCGGCTGATCCAGTACGACTGTGCGGGTACCCAGAAACCCCGGGATCCTTATGGCAAGGAGATTATTCAGCAGACATTCACTTTCGATGCGCTGGATAACCTTCTGACCGTACAGACGCGGTTCCCGCTGGGGGTGAATCTGACCACCTTCAGCTACGACAATCCGGACCCTGTACAACTGAGTGCCGTCAGGCATTCCCACGTCGACTATCCACCGGCAGTGACTCTGGAATACGACGCCAACGGCAGGATGATCAAGGATGACCAGGCGCGAGTCCTGGCCTATGACGCATTCGGGCGTCTTGAGCAACTGACCGGTGCAGCAGGCACGGTCATTCGCAACTACCATTACGACGGCTTCGACCATCTGGTTGAACTGTCGCAACCGGAAAATGCACCTACCCAGCGTTATTACCACGAGGGGCGTGTCATCCATGAAGTCAGTGGTAAAAGTTCATCCAGTGTCGTGCGTCACGGTGGACTGCTTGTGGGGCAGCAGCAACTGGGATCGAGCGCCGGCACGCAGCTGTTCGGTACCGATCAGCAACACAGTGTGCTGACAGAACTGGATGAAAAAAATCTGACCGATTGCGTTTACAGCCCGTATGGGCATCGTCCTGCCGAAGGCGGGATGTTCAGTCTGGCGGGGTTCAATGGTGAGCAGCTCGATCGGGCAACCGGCCTTTACCTGTTGGGCAATGGTTACAGGGCCTACAGCCCGACGTTGATGCGTTTTCTCAGTCCCGACAGCATGAGTCCGTTTGGCGGGGGTGGATTGAGTGCTTACGCTTATTGCCTGGGCGATCCCGTCAATCGTGTCGACCCGACAGGGCATATATCCTGGCAATCGATACTGGGCGTCGGAGTCGGTGTTCTCGGGATTGTTGCCAGCGTGCTGACGATGGGCGCCGCAACGCCATGGGCGCTGGCGGCGTTGGGACTGACCGTCGCTTCGGGTTTGACCGGTATCGCCAGCGAAGTGGTCAATGGCCATGCGCCGGACTCGCCAGCGGGAGAGGTGTTGGGCTGGATCAGTGCCGGCCTTGGATTGGCTTCGCTCGGTGCCGGTCTGGCGGCTGGCGCCAAAGCTGCTGTTAATGCCGGGAGAAAGCTGGCGTCAGCCTTTGAGCAGGGACTCAGTTCAAAGGGGACGATGAAAATGGGCAAGGTACTCGCCAAGGGAAAAGGCGCCAAGGCCGCGGCCAAGAAAGCCAATGCACCGGTGGAGGAAGAGGTCGACATTCCATGGACACTGGTCAGGCCCAAAGACAAGATGAATTTTCTCAGGATTGAGGCGCGCAAGGCCTCGGAGGACAGGGCAGAAATATTCATGAAGCATGTTGAAGCGAATAACTCCCCGGCCGACGCGGCCAAACTCATTCATGCCGAATATACGCCAATGCACGGTCCGTCCTCCTCGACATCAAGACCCATGCATCTTTACTTGTCGAAGGGGGACCGTATTTATATTACGGAGAACCCTGAAAAAAGGATCGTCATCATCAAACAGTTGGGTGGCCACTATAACGAAAAAAAATAGGCATCAATGACAAGGCCGGGCATTACTGGCATGCGGTAACGGCATTCAACTACGATTTGAGCACGTTGTTCGCCGGTACTGTCTGCGCAGATCTGGAATGCTGTTCCAGTGCCCACTCCACATGCTCTCTGACCAACTCCGACGGATAGTCCCGTCGCGCCTTCAACGCCTCCAGCACCGGAATCGTTGAAGGCGCATTCCCCAACCCCACGGCCAGATTGCGCAGCCAGCGCTCGTAACCGGCTCGCCGCAGGGGCGAGCCTTCGGTGCGGCTGAGGAATTTGTCTTCATCCCACAAGAACAGCTCGGCCAGTTCGGCATTGTCCAGGTTGTGCCGTGGCTTGAAATCGCTTTCGCCGGACGGGCGGGCGAAGCGGTTCCACGGGCAGCAGATCTGGCAATCGTCGCAGCCGAACACGCGGTTGCCGATCAGCGGTCGCAGGTCTTCGGGGATGGCGTTTTTCAGTTCGATGGTCAGGTAGGAAATGCAACGTCGCGCGTCCAGCACATACGGGCCGACGAAGGCGTTGGTCGGGCAGATGTCGAGGCACGCGGTGCAGCGTCCGCAGTGTTCGGTGCCGTGGGGTTTATCCACCGGCAGGGGCAGGTCGACGAACAGTTCGCTGAGAAAGAAGTAACTGCCGGCCTTGCGGTTCAGCACCAGGGTGTTCTTGCCGATCCAACCCAGGCCGGCCTGCTCGGCGATGGCTTTTTCCAGCACCGGGGCGCTGTCGACAAAGGCGCGAAAGCCGAACGGGCCGATTTCGGACTGGATCCTGTCCGCCAGTTGTTGAACACGTTTACGGATCAACTTGTGATAATCGCGGCCCAAGGCATAACGCGAGATGTAGGCTTTTTCCGGTTTGGCCAGCAATTGCGCCATTTGCGTGTCGCCCGGCAGGTAATCCATGCGCAGCGACACCACGCGCAGGGTGCCCGGCACCAACTCTTCGGGGTGCGAGCGTTTGCTGCCGTGGGCGCCCATGTAATCCATTTCGCCGTGGTAGCCGGCCTCGAGCCAGCGTTGCAGGTGCTGCTCATGCTCGGCCAGGTCCAGACCGCTGATGCCGACTTGCTGGAAGCCCAGCTCGCGGCCCCAGTCCTTGATGGATTGGGCGAGGGCAGGCAGATCTGTGGTGATGGCGGACATGAGGCGAGAGAAACCGGAGCTGAGGTGCGTATAATTCTGCCAGACATCGGAGCCCGAAGACGCATGCCGCACACTAAAGATCAATTACCCGACGCGCTGTACCGCGCCGCGCAGGTTCGGGCACTCGACGCACGGCTGATCGCCGCCGGCACGCCGGGCTTCGAATTGATGCAGCGTGCCGCCCACGCCACCTGGCGCGCACTGGTGCGCCAATGGCCGTCCGGGAATGAATTGACGGTGTTGGCCGGACACGGCAACAACGCCGGCGATGGTTATCTGGTGGCAGCGCTGGCGCATCGGGCGGGATGGTCGGTACGAGTGTTGGCTGTCGGCGAGCCGCAGCGTTTGAAGGGGGATGCCGCCGTGGCGCACGCCGAGGCCGTGGCCGACGGCGTCTCGATTGCTCCATGGGATCTGTCCTGCGAGTTGCGCGGTATCGTCGTTGACGCATTGCTCGGCACCGGTCTGAGCGGGGAGGTGCGTGAGCCCTATGCCGCCGCGATTGCGACGATCAATGCCAGCGGACTGCCAGTGGTGGCGGTCGACATTCCGTCCGGGTTGTGCGCCGACACCGGCCATGCGCTGGGTGAAGCGGTGCACGCCGACCTCACTGTGACTTTCATCGGGCTGAAACTCGGGCTGTTCACGGGGGCGGCGGCGGATCACGTCGGCGAACTGCTGTTTAACGATCTGCAGGCCTCGGCCGAAACCTTCAGTGACATGCCTCTCGCTGCGCGTCGGCTTGACGTGACTAACCTTGCGCATCTGGCTGCCCGTGCGCCGGCTGCGCACAAGGGGCGTTTCGGCCATGTGCTGCTGATCGGCGGCGATCATGGCTTTGGCGGGGCGATCCTGTTGAGCACCGAAAGCGCGCTGCGCAGTGGCGCCGGGATGGTGTCGCTGGCGACTCGCCCGGAACATGTACCAGCGGCGTTGAGCAGGGTGCCGGAAGCCATGGCGCTGGGCACTTCTTCGGCCAATCAATTGATGGGGCTGCTGGACAAGGTGTCGGTTTTGGTGGTCGGGCCGGGGCTGGGG
>NZ_BQHI01000012.1 GCF_021603585.1 Pseudomonas sputi
AGCGGTCATCGGTCCATCTGTGAATTGCTCAAGCAGCTCTTTCGGGATTTTTGGCAGCTCTCGCAACGCGGGTTTCTTTTTGGTTGGCATACATGCACCTCTTACTCATGTTATGCCCGAACACAAAGTTTCTGACACCCCCGTTGCGGCTGGCGGTTTCGCCCTTACGGCGGGTCACTTTGGCAAACGCCCCAAAGTAACCAAAGGGCTTGGCCCCTGCGTTCGGCGCCTCGCTGTGGCTCGGCGTTCCTTCGCTCCGGGATTCATCCGGGGGCATCGCCTACGGTTTGCTTCGCTGCACCTCCTCTCGATGTGTTTGGCTTCGCCAAACGGTCGCTGCGCTCCCACCCCCGGATAAATCCCTCCACTCAGCCTTCCGATGGGGCCGGCACGTCAAGAGCGGTACTCGAGCTAACGCTCATCGTTTTGAGTGGTGAAGAGCGGAGAGCTGAAGACAGAAGCAGAAAACGGACTGCTTTTGTTTTGATCGTTCCCACGCTCCGCGTGGGAATGCAGCCAGGGACGCTCCGCGTTCCATTTTCGGATGTTTGGAAATGTGTTGGGTGTACCGTTTGTTGTTGCAGTGCTTTTGGGTTGGTTGGGGTAACTGATCCGTTAGTCGACCCGTTCGTAAAAGCCACCGGTCGTACTCTTTTGGGGACTCTTTAAACTCCGCTCACGCAGGTATACTGCGCGCTTTCGCGGCTCGTCCACCGGGCCGGACTTTTTGCTTCGCGGAGCTTTCATGACTTCCCCAATCGACAACGCTGTGAGCGATGTCCCGGCAGAGCTGGCCGAGGCCGGCGAAACCAAGCCGACCATTCCTGCGTTCAAGTTTCCGTTCAAGCCAGGTGAGCTGGCGGCTGCCAAAGCGGCGAAGCAGCCGCAGTTCAAGGGCAAGGACGGTGATCGTCACGCCAAGATTCCGGGTGTGGCGCCGTCGGGCACGCGCCGTTCGATGGGCAAGCGCTGATTCATTCCCGCCTCGGCCGTCGCTGTGATTTTCGGTCACAGTGATGGCTAATTGCTCAGTTCCTGAGCCAGATCAACGTTTAACCAGTAAGTGCGCTTAGAGTCAGCAGCCCTGCCGACTCTTTCCAATAAAACGAGCGCGCTTTCCATGAAGATCAATCTCCCGGTGACCGGGCGCAATGTCGATGTTGCGCCGGATGCGAACATTCTCTCGACCACCGATCTGACCAGCGCCATCACCTACGCCAACGACGACTTCATCAAGATCAGCGGTTACAGCCGCGACGAACTGCTGGGCGCGCCGCACAATTTGCTGCGTCATCCGGACATGCCCGCGCAGGCCTTTGCCCATATGTGGCAGACGCTCAAGGGCGGTCGGTCGTGGATGGGGCTGGTGAAGAATCGTTGCAAGAACGGTGATCATTACTGGGTCAGTGCCTATGTCACGCCGGTCACGCAGAACGGTGCGGCGGTGGAGTATCAGTCGGTGCGCACGCGGCCGGATGCGCGACAGATTGCGGCGGCGGAGCGGGCGTATGCGCAGTTGCGCGAGGGGCGGGTGTCGCGATGGCAGCGGCTGCCGGTGCTGAGTTTACGGGCGAAGATCATGGCATTGACCAGTTCGGTGCTGGCGCTGGTGCTGGGGATTGAAGCCTGGCTGCGGCCGGAGTCCATGGGCATCGAAGCCGCTGCGCTGGTAGCCGGTATCGGGGTCTGTGCCTTGGGCGTGGATTGGTTATTGCGGCCGCTGAAACGTCTGACCGAACGGGCGCGGGTGATCGCCGACAACCCGTTGAGTCAGGGTATTTATACCGGGCGACGGGATCAGTTCGGGCAGATCGAGTTTGCCTTGCAGATGCTCGAAGCTCAGGTCGGTGCGGTGGTGGGGCGGATCGGTGATGCCTCGCAACGGCTGGCCGGGCATGCGGCGCAATTGGTGGATCACCTGCACAGCAGTCACACCAGCACGCTCGCTCAGCAGGCGGAAACCGATCAGGTGGCGGCGGCGATTCATCAGATGGCGGCCAGTGTGGCCGAGGTCGCCAGCCATGCGCAGCAGGCGTCGGTGGCGGCGGATATGGCGGGGAC
Source organism: Pseudomonas sputi (assembly GCF_021603585.1). Classification (GTDB taxonomy): domain Bacteria; phylum Pseudomonadota; class Gammaproteobacteria; order Pseudomonadales; family Pseudomonadaceae; genus Aquipseudomonas; species Aquipseudomonas sputi. The sequence continues at coordinate 2,062 of NZ_BQHI01000012.1, forward strand.
GGAAACCCGTGAAGGTCATCTGCTGGTGGGTGAGAGTCGCAGTGCGGTGTTGCGACTGGCAGAGGAGTTGGGCCGGGCCACCGAGGTGATTCATCAGCTCGAAGGCCACAGCAGCGAGATTTCCGGGGTGCTGGAGGTGATTCGCAGTATCGCCGAGCAGACCAATCTGTTGGCGCTCAACGCCGCGATCGAAGCGGCCCGGGCCGGGGACGCCGGGCGCGGGTTTGCAGTGGTGGCCGATGAGGTGCGGGGTCTGGCCCAACGCACTCAGCAGTCGACCAACGAGATTCAACGGATGATCAGCACCCTGCAGAACGGTGCGCGGGATGCGGTGCTGGTGATGCAGCAGAGCAGCGAGCATGTGGATAACAGCGTCGAACAGGCCCAGCGTGCGGCCCGGGCCCTGGACGGGATCAGCGGGCGGGTCGAGCAGATCACCGAGATGAGCCTGCAGATTGCGGCAGCGGTCGAAGAGCAAAGCGCGGTGAGCGAGGACATCAACCGCAACATCGTCAGTATCCGCACGGCGTGTGAGCTCACGGTGGATGAAGGGCGCCAGAGCCAGCTCAACTCACAGGATGTGGCGGGGCTGGCGGGGGATTTGCGTTCGCTGGCGCGGGAGTTCTGGGGGCGGCGGCAGGGCGTCTAGGCTGCCCGCAGTGAAATGAACGCGTAGGTCTGCGGCGGCTCGGACACCACCTGTGCCCCGGCTGCCCGCACTTGCCCGGCAATGTCTTCGCCGGAGACATGGAACAGCCATTCACTGGAAACTTCGCTCAAGGGTTGCGCCGTGACCTGATCGATCACCGAGGCGAACGCGCTCATGTCCGGCAGGTACGCGGTAAAACCGTCGCCCTTGAGCGCGGTGGTGCGGATGCCGAGCAAGCCGCAAATCGCGTCCTTGGTCTGGATGTCATCCCGATCGGCCTGACGGGAGCGCTGAATCAGCGTCACCAGTTCCTGATCCACCAGCTCACCGCCGACGATCAACTGCGGCCCTTGCTCCCAGGACTCTGGCGGACAGTCCTTGGCGGCGGGGTTCAGCGCAATGTGCGGATTGATTTCGGCGGGATAGATGCGACATACCAGCGGCCGGCGCTCGTAGATGCGGCACAGCTTGTCGTCGTCAAGATTCCGGCAGGGACCGACGTTGTAGGCGGCGAACGTGATCGCGACATGAGCCTCGGACATTCCGCTGCGCACCGCCGCCGAACGGCGTTGTGCATGCTCGCGCTGCTGTTCTGGCAGGCCCAGGCCGTTGGCGAGAAACGCCTCCACCAGCACGATCACCTGACCGCCGTCAGCCGCCCACATGCGGGCTTCGGCCAGGGTCAGGGGCACATGGTGATCGGTGCAGCATTTGCCGCAGCCTACGCAGGAAAAGGTCGTATTCATTGAGCGGGCAATCTTCAATCAGGGTGTGAATCGGCGACATAAAGCCGCCGTACAGGCCCGGAGTGAAGCAAGTTGTGCGCCATTCGCTCAGGGGTTGGCAGTGGGGCGGATCGAGTCCCATTCGGTGACGAACGCGGTTTTCGACTTTTTGTTGAACAGGCACAGCTCGGTGCCTTGCTGGCCCTTCATGTGTTTTTGTGGGTACTGGCCTTGCAGCAACAGCGCGGTGTAGCCGACGCGGTCATCGAATTGCGCGGCGTTGCCGACCGGTTTGACATTTTTCAGGCCGCTGGCCTTGGTGCAACTGGCGAGCACGGTTTTGTCGTAGGCCGCCCAGGCGTCGGGGCTGGAGGCATGAGCCAACGGGGCGATGAGGCAAAATACGGAGAGGGCGAGGCGTTTCATGGTTCGGGCATCCTTGGAGGGTTGATCGCCAAGGTTGGAGTATGCCGCAGGATTTTAGTTTGTCAGTCCGGCACCCATTCCCGGCGAACCACATACATTCCAGACCTTTCGTACAGGTGCTGCGCTCGCCGGTTGTCTTCCAGCACCTTCAGGTCGACAAACCCTTCACGTCGATCCTGAAACGCCTTGAACGCATGAAGCAGCAACGCCCGACCCAATCCACGACCCTGAGCGCGAGGATGCACCACCAGATTCTTGATGTAGGCACTGGTCCAGCATTGCGCCACGCCAATGACGTTTTTGGCATCGCTGGCGATGAAACACAGTGTCGGATCGTATTCCGGGTCGTTTTCAAACTGCTTTTGCCACACGTCCAGCGCCGGCACCCGGCCGCCGCCTTCGCGGTAACCGGTTTGCATCAATTCATGCACGACGGATGCGCGTTCGGCGCTGTAGGTGGTGAGTTCGATGCCGTTCGGCCATTCGATGGCCGGCACGTCCTGGCTCAGGTCGCGCCGCATCAGCAAACAGAACGTCTCGCTCAAGACTCAGTGGCCCTGCGCGGCGACGTGTTTGGCCGCTTCGATCAGGCAGTGGGTCAGCTCCGGCGAGGAGAACTTGGTCAGCACGCCGTTGGCCCCGGCAAGGCGGGCCTTTTCGCTGTTCATCGCGCTGTCCAGCGAGGTGTGCAGCAGCACGTAGAGGTGGGCGAAGTCCGGGGTTTCGCGCAGGGTGCGGGTGAAGGCGTAGCCGTCCATCTCGGACATTTCGATGTCGGAGACGATCAGGTTGATCTGCTGCGCCGTGCCTTGCAGGTCCAGCAGGCAGTCGATGGCTTCCTTGGCACTGCGCGCGGTGTGGCATTGCAGGCCGAGGTTGCGCAGGGTGTGCACCGATTGTTGCAATGCCACCTGGCTGTCATCGACCACCAGAATGCGCGCATTGCCGAGCACTTCGGCGTCTTCCATGGTCAGGTCGGTCGGGGCCATTTCGATTTGCGCCGGGGCGATGCTGTGGATGACTTTTTCGATGTCCAGCACCTGCACCAGCGTGCCGTCCACCGAGGTCACGCCGGTGATGTAGGCGCGCGAACCGCCGGAACCGAATGGCGGCGGTTTGATGTCGGTGGTCAGGCAATGCACGATCTTGCTCACCGCCTGCACATGCAGGCCCTGTTTCGAACGGCTGACGTCGGTGACGATCAGGCAGCCGCCGTTCGGGTCTTCCAGCGGCCGCTCGCCGATGGCGCGGCTCAGGTCGATCACCGACAGCGAAGCACCGCGCAGAGTGGCAATGCCTTTGACGTGCGGGTGCGACTCCGGCAGCTTGGTCAGTGGCGGGCAGGGGATGATTTCACTGACCTTCAGCAGGTTGATCGCCATCAGCTTGCCGCTGCGCAAGGTAAACAGCAGAAGCGAAAGTGAATCTGCGCGGGCTTTGTTGGAAGACATAAAAACCTTCTGTGGAAAAAGGTGAGCGGCGATCGCACGGATCGCCAGCAGGTATCGATGCCGGGTTATCGACTTGTAACCGGCAGGCTTTAGGGATTCCGGCGCCAATCCGACGGCGGGACTTTTATTTCATCCCCAACCGCTTCGCCATCCGCCCCAGATTCGCCCGGTCCAGCCCCAATTCGCGGGCGGCGCTGGCCCAGTTGTCCTGATTGCGCTCAAGTGCTGCGCTGATCAATTGCCGCTGATACTGCTCGGTGGCGGTGCGCAGGTCGCCGCTGACCAATGGCTGAGTGGCGGCTGCTTCGGACGGCGTCGGTGAGTTATCCACAACCTCGCGCGGCAGGTGGAGATCCATCGCGCTCAGGCTGAGTATCTTCGGCCGCACCTTGCAGTTGCCCAACGCCTTCAGTGCGCTGCGTCCGATCAAGTGTTCCAGCTCCCGCACGTTGCCCGGCCAGGTGTAAGCGAGCAGCGCTTGCTGGGCGTCGTTGTTCAGGCGCAGGCTGTTGAGGCCCATGCGCGAGCGGTTCTGTTCCAGAAAATAGCCGCTGAGCAACAACACATCGCGACCCCGGTCACGCAGCGCCGGCACCCGCAACGGGTAGACGCTGAGGCGATGGTAGAAGTCGGCGCGGTAGCGGCCGCTGCGCACCTCTTCGGCCAGGTCGCGGTTGGTCGCGGCGATCAGGCGCACGTCGACCTGATGCTCCTTGTCCGAACCCAGGCGCTGCAACTGGCCGCTCTGCAACACCCGCAACAGCTTGGCCTGGACGGTCAGCGACAACTCGCCGACTTCATCGAGAAACAGCGTGCCGCCATTGGCCAGTTCGAACTTGCCGCGTCGATCACTGGTAGCGCCGGTGAAGGCGCCGCGCACGTGGCCGAACAGTTCGCTTTCCACCAAGGTATCCGGCAGGGCTGCGCAGTTGAGGCTGATGATCGGTTTGTCGGCGCGCTTGGAGGCGGCGTGGATTGCCTGGGCCACCAGCTCCTTGCCGACCCCGGTTTCGCCGGTGATCAGCACGGTCAGGTCGCTGCCGCCGACCAGATTGATTTCTTCTACCAGCCGTTTATGGGCCTTGCTCTGGCCGATCATTTCGCGGTTCTGCTGGCCGCTGGCCTGGCGATAGACCTCGGCGCGCTGATGTTCGTCTTCGGCGCGAATCGCCAGACGTTCGATGCGCTCGGCCGCATTGACCGTGGCCGAGGCGAGGCTGGCGAAGGCTTGCAGGGCGTCGAGTTCGATCGGTTCGAAGCGCTCGGGATCGAGGGCGTCGAGCGTAATCAGACCCCAAAGCTTTTCATCGACGAACAATGGGCAGCCGAGGCAATCGTGCACTTCGAGGTGATCGTCGAGGCCGTCGACCAGTCCGTCATAAGGGTCGGGCAAATCGCTGTCGGCGGCGAAACGGGTCGGCCCTCCGCCGGCCAGCAGCACTTCAAAGCGCGGGTGTTCGCTGACCTTGAAGCGGCGGCCCAGGGTGTCGGTGCTCAAACCGTCCACGGCCAGCGGCACCAGCCATTCACCGTCGAGGCGCAACAGTGCGGCGGCATCGCAGGGCAGCAGGGCGCGCATCGCTTCGAGCAGGCGCCGGTAGCGCTCGCCTTCGGGCAGTTCGCGGGACAGGTCGGAAACCAGTGGGAGCAGGGCGGTGAGCAATGATTTGGCAGACATAGGCTTGTAGTCAAAGAGACATGTTGTAGTCGAAGCGACTATAGAGTGGCTTGTGTCAATCTGACCACATAAATTTCAAGCTATTGATTTATATAGAAAAAATAGTTGGCACGATTACTGGACTGGACAAGGCACTTTTAGAGAAAGCTCAGGAGTCACTCTTATGCTTAGCGTCCAGGATCGTGCCATCATCAAGTCCACCGTGCCTCTGCTGGAAAGCGGTGGTGAAGCGCTGATCACTCATTTCTACCGGATGATGCTCTCCGAGTATCCGGAAGTCCGCCCGCTGTTCAATCAGGCTCACCAGGCCAGCGGTGATCAGCCCCGCGCCTTGGCCAACGGCGTGTTGATGTACGCCCGCCACATCGATCAACTCGACCAGTTGGGCGATCTGGTGGCCAAGATCATCAACAAGCACGTGGCGCTGCAGATCCTGCCGGAACACTACCCGATCGTCGGCACCTGTCTGCTGCGCGCCATCTCCGAAGTGCTCGGCGATGAAATCGCCACCCCGCAAGTGATGAGTGCCTGGGGCGCGGCCTACGGTCAGTTGGCCGATATTCTGATCGGCGCCGAAACCGCCATCTATGACCAGAAAGAACAAGCCGTCGGCGGCTGGCGTGGGGCGCGGGAGTTCATCGTGGCGGCCAAGGTCGAGGAGAGCGCGGAAATCACCTCGTTCTACTTCGAGCCGGCGGACAAGGGCCCGATCCTCGCAGCGGAGCCGGGTCAGTACATCGGTATGAAGCTGATCCTCGACGGCGAAGAAATCCGTCGTAACTACTCGCTGTCGGCCCTGGTCAACAAAGGTCAGTACCGCATCAGCGTCAAACGCGAACCGGGCGGCCGCGCCTCCAATTTCCTGCACGATCAACTGCACGTCGGCGCGAGCATTCAGCTGTTCCCGCCATCGGGTGAATTCACTCTGACTGCCAGCGACAAACCGCTGGTGCTGATCAGCGGCGGCGTCGGCATCACCCCGACTTTGGCGATGCTGGAAGCGGCGCTGGAAACCGAGCGTCCGGTGTACTTTATCCACAGTGCGCGCAACGGCAGCGTGCACGCGTTCCGTGACTGGATTGATGGACTGGCCGCACGTCATCCGCAGCTCAAGCGTTTCTATTGCTACGCCGAAGATGACGGTGTGAGCCCGGCGTCGGACAAGGTCGGGTTGTTGAGCGAGGAGCAACTGGGCGAGTGGCTGCCGGCGGAGCGTGATGTGGACGCTTACTTCCTGGGGCCGAAAGGTTTCATGGGGGCGATCAAGCGTCATCTGAAGGCGCTGGGTGTGCCTGAGAAGCAGAGCCGGTATGAGTTCTTCGGGCCGGCTGCTGCTTTGGAATAATTCGGAACCGGGTCGCCCTCATTCGCGAGCAAGCCCGCTCCCACAGGATTTGAGTTCGACGCGGTCCTTGTGGGAGCTGGCTTGCCAGCGATTGGCCGTTACGCGGTCCCGATTCTTAAAAAGTGTTTAAAGGTTAATCGTTTCTTAACCGGTTTATCGTTTATTCCCCGATGCTGATGATAGGCGCTCGTTCGTTTACATGATCAGGATCGTCCCCATGTCGCACTTCGCCTCTTCCCGTCGTTTCAGCCTGGCCACGTTGGGCCTGTCGCTTGCCTTGCTGTCCAGTCCGTTCGCTTTCGCCGAATCCGCGTTGATCCAGCCGCAGACCCTGATCGTCGATCAGAGCCTGCCCAAGGCCCAACGTGAAGCGATGGAGCTGGCGGCGCGGCGTTACGGCAGTTTCTGGAATTCTGGTGAAGAGGCGCTGGCCACCGCCGCCCTGTCGCCGCAGTTCGTCGACAAGACTCCGCCGGAAGGCCGGGTGCAGGGGCCGACCGGGCCGTTGCTGGCGTCGAAGTTCTTTCGCACGGCGGTGCCGGACTTGAGTTGCGAGATCGAACAAATGATCGTCGCCGGGGATCGCGTGGTGGTGCATCTGCACTTTCGCGGGCATTTCACCGGCACTTTCAAGGCTCTCAAAGGGCAGGGCCAGCGTGTAGACTTCCGGGCAACCGATATCTATCAGATCGACAACGGTCGCATCGCGGCCAATTGGCATATCGAAGACAACATCAGCCTGATGGCGCAACTGCAAGCGCAGTCGCCGGCCAGCTGAACCATGGACATGAAAGGGAAACGCGATGAGCGAGGAAACGATTCGATTGGGGCGTGAGCGGCGCTATCTGGTGTTGCTGGGCATCATCTGCCTGGCGCTGATCGGTGGCGCGCTGTACATGCAGATCGTGCTGGGCGAGGCGCCGTGCCCGCTGTGCATCCTGCAGCGTTATGCGTTGCTGCTGATCGCGTTGTTCGCGTTCATCGGCGCGGCCATGCGCACCCGGCGCAGCATCACGGTGTTCGAGGTGCTGGTGGTGCTTTGTGCGATCGCCGGGGCCGGTGTCGCCGGGCATCATGTGTACACCCAGTTCTATCCGGCGGTGAGTTGCGGCATCGATGTGTTGCAGCCGATCGTCGATGACCTGCCGCTGGCGAAGATCTTCCCGCTGGGTTTTCAGGTCGATGGTTTCTGCTCGACGCCGTACCCGCCGATCCTCGGCCTGTCGCTGGCGCAATGGGCGCTGGTGGCCTTCGTGCTGGTGGTGATTCTGGTGCCGCTGCTGACCTCGCGTAACCGAAAAGCGTTGCGCTGAATCAACTTTTCGGCGCCTGCGCCGATAAAACAAACGCCTCGATTTGCGGTGATGCAAATCGAGGCGTTTTGCATTTCAGGGTCTGTGTGAAAACACCGTGACGAACAGCAACGAAGGGTGCGACAGGTGTGCGACATGTTGTCACACACGCACTGTCGCAGCGCGTTTCACAGGCCCGGATTGGAGTGCGGTTACAAAAAAGGATTGGTCTGTTTCAGCGTTTTTTGGTTTTTGCACGGGTGTGCCGGATCAGGCAGTTTTAACAGACTCTGGTAGATGGCCAAAAGCCTTGGCATATCGGGCTTTGCGCGGATCGCGCCGTGGGAAAAAGCTCTCGGAGCTGTCTGAACTGAGGCCGATAGACTTACATTTTTTGGTGTTTTTGTTGAGAATCGATTTCGATAACATGGGTCACTTTTGCAAAAACAGTGATGGATTGTTGCTCTGAGCGATAAAAATTATTTCGGGATAAGACATGGTGTATAGGGCGCTACCTATCTACAATCGCCCGCACTGAATTCCCGGCACTGTTCAGCCTTTATTAAGGAGGCGAGCAGGAAGTCGGGTGTCGAGCGGCCGAGAGGCTTGCGAGACACCCAGGTGTCGGTGCCTTCCAACTTTCCGCACCAAATGGAATTGGTCTGTAACAAGGCCTTTGACCACGAATTCGAATAAGAACTGAACGCTGTCCCAGGTTTTGTCGAGCGTCTGACGCGCGACGGGCGGCCCTTATTCAATCCAAAGAAAATGCCAACCCTTGGCAGGGTGAAGTGTTGGCGATCAAAACCCAACTGCATTGCGCAAGCTGCTTTAGAGGTCGTGAGATGAGTAAAAACAGGTACCCCAGATTACTAGGCCTAGTGCCGCTGCTCGGCACGTTGTTGCTGGGAGGCTGCAACATGACCTTGCTCAATCCAACGGGCCAGGTCGGCCTGGAACAGCGCAACCTGATCATCACCGCCACGCTGCTGATGCTGTTGGTCGTTGTGCCGGTCATCGTCATGACCTTCCTGTTCGCCTGGAAGTACCGCGCCTCCAACAAGAACGCCGTCTACACCCCGAAATGGTCGCACTCGACCAAGATCGAAGTGGCAGTCTGGACCATCCCGGTCCTGATCATCATTGCCCTGGGTTACATCACCTACAAGTCGACCCACTCGCTGGATCCGTATCGTCCGATCGAATCCGACGTCAAGCCGGTGACCATCGAAGTGGTCGCGCTGGACTGGAAGTGGCTGTTCATCTACCCGGAACAAGGCATTGCCACGGTCAACAAGATCGTGTTCCCGGCGCACACGCCAGTTAACTTCCGGATCACTTCGGATGCGGTGATGAACTCGTTCTTCATCCCGGGCCTGGGCGGCCAGATCTATGCGATGGCGGGCATGACCACCAAGCTGCACCTGATCGCTGACCGCAACGCTGAAATGGACGGTATCTCCGCCAACTACAGCGGCGCTGGTTTCACCGGTATGAAATTCAAAGCGATCGCAACTTCTCAGGAAGATTTCGACGCCTGGGTAAGTGAAGTCAAAAAGGCACCTAAACAGCTTGAAGCCGCTGAATACGCAGCCCTTGCCAAGCCAAGCCAGAACAATCCAGTCGAGCTCTACTCCTCGGTCACGCCGAACCTGTTCCAGACCATCGTCGACAAGTACGAAGGCATGAAACCGGGCAAGCCGCTGAAGCACGAGAAGAAAGAGAAAGAAGTGGCGGCAACGGATATGGACTCGAATTCGCATTCAGCTGCCGGGGCAGAGGAGTAAACGATGTTTGGTAAATTAAGTTGGGAAGCGATCCCTTTCCACGAGCCGATCGTGATGGTCACCATCTCGATGATCGCGCTTGGTGGTCTGGCGTTGTTCGCTGCAATCACCTACTTCAAGAAGTGGACTTACCTGTGGACCGAGTGGCTGACGTCGGTCGACCACAAGAAAATCGGCGTGATGTACATCATCGTCGCCATGGTCATGCTGCTGCGCGGTTTTGCCGACGCCATCATGATGCGGACCCAGTTGGCCATGGCCACCGAAGGTTCGCCTGGCTACCTGCCACCTGAACACTATGACCAGATCTTCACCGCTCACGGTGTGATCATGATCATCTTCATGGCGATGCCATTCTTCACCGGCCTGATGAACCTTGCAGTGCCGCTGCAGATCGGCGCGCGTGACGTTGCGTTCCCGTTCCTGAACTCCCTGAGCTTCTGGCTGCTGGTATCCGGCGTCGTGCTGATCAACCTGTCCCTGGGCGTCGGCGAATTCGCCAAGACCGGCTGGGTTGCCTATCCACCGCTGTCGGGTCTGCAATACAGCCCTGGCGTGGGGATGGACTACTACATCTGGGCGCTACAGCTATCGGGTCTGGGTACAACGTTAACCGGGGTTAACTTCCTCGCGACCGTGCTGAAAATGCGTACCCCTGGCATGAAACTGATGGACATGCCGATCTTCACCTGGACCTGCACCTGGGCAAACGTTCTGATCGTGGCTTCGTTCCCGATCCTGACCGCTACCCTGGCACTGCTGACCCTTGACCGTTACATGGATTTCCACATTTTCACCAATGAACTTGGTGGCAATCCAATGATGTACGTCAACCTGTTCTGGGCATGGGGCCACCCTGAGGTTTACATCCTGATCCTGCCGGCGTTCGGCATTTTCTCGGAAGTCATCTCGGCCTTCACCGGCAAGAAACTGTTCGGCCACCACTCGATGATCTACGCCTCGGGCGCGATCTCGGTACTGGGCTTCATGGTTTGGCTGCACCACTTCTTCACCATGGGTTCGGGTGCCAGCGTCAACGCCTTCTTCGGTCTGGCGACGATGCTGATTTCCATCCCGACGGGTGTGAAACTGTTTAACTGGCTGTTCACCATCTACCAGGGCCGTCTGCGCTTCACCAGCCAGGTTCTGTGGACCCTGGGCTTCATGGTGACCTTCGCCATCGGCGGCATGACCGGCGTACTGCTGGCCATCCCGGGTGCTGACTTCGTGCTGCACAACAGCCTGTTCGTGATCGCGCACTTCCACAACGTGATCATCGGCGGCGCGGTATTCGGCTACATCGCAGGCTTCGGCTTCTACTTCCCGAAAGCGTTCGGCTTCAAGCTGCACGAAGGCTGGGGTAAAGCAGCGTTCTGGTTCTGGATCTCGGGCTTCTTCGTCGCGTTCATGCCGCTCTACGCTCTGGGCTTCATGGGCATGACCCGTCGTCTGAACGCCACCACCAACCCTGAGTGGGTACCGTACCTGTACGTTGCCATGTTCGGTGCGGTGATGATCGCTGTGGGTATCGCCTGCCAGCTGATCCAGCTGTACGTGTCGGTGCGTGACCGCAAGAAACCGGAAAACATGTGCGAACACGGTGACCCGTGGAATGCCCATACCCTGGAATGGTCGACCTCGTCGCCACCTCCGTTCTACAACTTCGCTGTACTGCCAAAGGCAGACTGCATCGATCCGTTCACCGAGGCCAAGGAAAACGGTACCGCGTACAAGGCTCCGGCCAAGTACGAACCGATCCACATGCCGAACAACACCGCCACTGGCGTGGTGATGGGCGCACTGCTGACTGTGTTCGGTTTCGCGATGATCTGGCACATCTGGTGGTTGGCGATCGCCAGCCTGGCCGGCACTGTCATCTACTTCGTGATCCACGCAGCACGTGACGATCAGGGCTACATGGTGCCGGTCGACGTGATCGAGCGCATCGAAGCCGAGCAGCACAAGCGTCTGGTAGCGGCCGGGAAGATCCCTGCTTCCGCAACCCGTGTTGAAACCAAGTTGGAACAGGCTTAAACAATGTCGAACTTAGTGACCAATGCTGGACACGCCCATGGTCATGACCATGGGCACGATGACCATCACCACGACTCGGGCGAGATGACCGTATACGGTTTCTGGCTCTACCTGATGACCGACTGCATTCTGTTTGCGTCGATCTTCGCGGTGTACGCGGTACTGGTAAACAACGTCGCCGGTGGCCCGTCGGGCCACGACATCTTCGAACTGCCATACGTGCTGGGCGAAACCGCTCTGCTGCTGTTCAGTTCGATCACCTACGGCTTCGCCATGCTGGCGCTGTACAAAGGTAAGAAACAGCAGGTTCTGGGCTGGTTGTTCATGACCTTCCTGCTCGGCGCAGGCTTCATCGCCATGGAGATCAACGAGTTCCACCTGCTGATCTCCGAGGGCTTCGGTCCTAGCCGTTCGGGCTTCCTGTCGGCGTTCTTCACGCTGGTCGGTACCCACGGCCTGCACGTGTCCGCCGGTCTGATCTGGATGGGCATCATGATGTACCAGGTCAACAAGCACGGCCTGACGGCGACCAACAAGACCCGTCTGAGCTGCCTGAGCCTGTTCTGGCACTTCCTGGACGTGGTGTGGATCTGCGTATTCACCGTTGTTTACCTGATGGGGACCCTGTAATGGCTAATGCACACTCCCATGACAGCCATGATGCTGGCCACGGCAGCGTTAAGTCGTACGCCATCGGCTTCATCCTGTCGGTAATCCTGACCGTCATCCCGTTCGGCCTGGTGATGTACCCAACCCTGCCGAAGTCGACGACGCTGGCAATCGTCCTGTTGTTCGCCGTGATCCAGGTGATCGTTCACCTGTATTACTTCCTGCACCTGGACCGTTCCATCGCTCAACGTAACAACGTGATTGCGTTCGTCTTTACGGCCATCGTGATCGTGCTGCTGGTCGGTCTGTCGCTGTGGATCATGTTCAGCATCCACACCTACATGATGGCGAAGTGAGGTAAACCCGATGTCGCTCAAGCACTTTATCCAAATCACCAAACCGGGGATCATTTTCGGTAACGTGCTTTCTGTGGCAGGCGGGTTCTTCCTGGCCTCGAAAGGGCATGTCGATCTGGCCGTGTTTCTGGCAGCCATGATCGGCACTTCCCTGGTCGTGGCCTCCGGTTGCGTGTTCAACAACTGCATCGACCGCGACATCGACCTGAAGATGGAACGCACCAAGAACCGGGTGCTGGTCCAGGGCTTGATCTCCCTGAAACTGGCCCTGGTCTATGCGACCGTCTTGGGTGTCGCCGGCGTTGCATTGCTGTACAAGGTGGCCAACCCGTTGGCTGCGTTGTTCGCCGTGATCGGCTTCATCATCTACGTCGGCTTCTACAGCCTGTACCTCAAGCGCAAGTCGGTTCACGGCACGCTGGTGGGCAGTCTGTCGGGCGCCATGCCGCCGGTGATCGGTTACGTGGCCGTGACCAACAGCTTCGACATGGCCGCGCTGACCCTGCTGGTGATGTTCAGCCTGTGGCAGATGCCGCATTCCTACGCCATCGCGATCTTCCGCTTCAACGATTACTTGGCCGCATCGATTCCGGTGCTGCCAGTGAAGCGCGGGATCCAGGTGGCCAAGAAGCACATCCTGTTCTACATCCTGGCCTTCCTCGTGGCGACCTTGATGCTGACCTTCAGCGGTTACGCCGGCATGAGCTACCTCGCCGTCGCCGCGGCCATGGGCATGTACTGGCTGTACATGGCCTGGACCGGCTACAAGGCGGTGGATGACACAGTCTGGGCACGCAAGCTGTTCGTGTTCTCGATCTTCACCATCACCGCGCTGAGCGTCATGATGTCCCTGGACTTCAAGGTGCCGACCGAGTTGCTGCTGACGTACGCGCCGTAAGGTTCGAACGTTGTACGAAAAACCCCGTTCATCGAGAGATGAGCGGGGTTTTTTGTTGCTCGTATGATGGAGAAACGACGTCCTTTGTCGCGAACAGACGCTTTCCCAAAAGGGTACGGTATTCAGCCATTCCCCCGAAACGACTAGCTAGAAATCGACAGGTTGCGGTCGATTGGCAAAAGCCCTAGATTCGGATCCAACTACATGCATCGATCAAGAGGCTGGGCGAAATGACTGAGAGGATGACCTGCGACGAGCGCTTCATTGCCCTGGCAAAAGAGCTGAATTACGACATCAATGGCGAAAACACGGTGGGCGGCAATTACGCGCCGTTGATCCGTCATCACGATGAGATCTACATCAGCGGCATGGTGCCGCGCACCGAAGGCAAGATTCAGTATCCGGGGCGGGTGGGGCAGGAGCTGACGCTCAAGGATGCGCAGGCCGCGGCGAGTATCAGCGCGATGCGCTGTCTGGCCTTTATCGTCGATGCGGTCGGCTCGCTGGACAAGGTCAGGTCGTTGTTGCGGGTCACGGTGTACGTGAAGTCCACGCCGGATTTCGTTGACCTCAGCGAAGTCGCCAACGGCGCGTCGGATGTATTCAGTTATGTATTGGGCGATGTCGGGCGTCACACCCGCACCACTGTCGGCGTCTATCAGTTGCCGAAAAACGCGGCCATCGAAGTCGACATGATTGCCGCCGTGCATCCCTCGGCATAACCGCCGATCTGCGTCCAGCAAAAAGCCCCGCCTGAATGTCAGTGCGGGGCTTTTTCGTCAGCGCCGGTATTACTGGGCGGCGATGCTGTAACCGTCGAACGCGGTCTGCTGTTGCAGCGCGGTGATGATGTTCTTGCGGTTGATCGCGTGCTCGGTGCCGGCGTTGTCGAGGAAGGTTTCGCCTTCGATTTCCGCCTCATCGCCTTCGCCGACGAAGGTGAAGCCGAGGAATTCCAGCGCCTCGCGATCCACGCTCAGGCGCGAACGCGGTGTGCGCATGGGCAGGGTCACGCTGATGCCGTCCTTGCTGATGCTGAACACTTCGACGTCTTTCTTGGCGCGTGCGGCCTTGCTCTTGCCGCCGCTCGGGTTGCTGATCGCCTGATGGGTCTGGTTCAGCACCTTGAGGGCCAGGCCGTAAACGATTTCCTGGAACGCCGGATCGTCCTTGAAGCTGGACAGGATGCGGCTGATCGGGAATTTGCTGCTGAGGTCTTCGAGGGCGGCAATGTCGGCGGCTTCGGCGTCCTTCAAACGCTTGAGTTCACCCATCAGCTCGTAGGCCTGGTCATCATCGAAGCGGTCGTGGGCCTGACGGATCGCGGCGCGCAGTTCGCGGATCTGATCGCTCTCGCGGCTCGACTGGAATGCGTCCAGCACCATCTCGCTGATGATCTTCGCCTGTGGGAGGTGTTGTGAAAGATTGATGGAGTTTTCGTATTCCGCTTTGGACGACAGAGTGACTACGGATTCAGCGGTGTTGAAATCGGACATTGAAATTTCACTACTTTTTTAACTTGAGATGAGACGAGAAAGCGCTGGGGGCTTTTTCAGGCCGACTAATTTAGGGGAGCGCGGCGGCGTTGTCACGGAGCAAGGGGCCGGCGGTGCCGATTATTTATCCGGATGATTTGTGTTGAGCAATCTGGCACCGCGCGTGCCTTGGCTCATTCATTGACGACAGCGTTCTCCGGTAGTCGCCGGGACGCCAGAGCACGCAGTGTCCAGTAGAGCTTCAACGAGCGGGTGCTGATCAGGCCGCCCAGGAACCCCGAAATAATCGACTTGAGCAACAGCAGGTCCGGGGACGCGGAACGCTCCGGATGCACGTCATGCTGATAATTGAAGTAGTAGTTCGCAGAAAAGAACATCAGGTACATGATCAGGATTTTTACCGTGCCCGGCATGATCAGCCCTGTCGCAGAGTCGTCGAGCACCACGCCCCGCCGGGAGAACACCAGCCAGGCCGAGAGACCGCCCAGCAACAGCGCGCCGAGCCAGATGCTGAAAAACAAGGCCGGGTTGATCGACAGGTTCAGGGAGTACAGCGACCACGCCAAAAACGCCGGGGGGGTTATCAGCATCGAGGCACGGCTCTCACGGCGGGGAGAGAACGCCTTGATGCCGAAATAAACCAGCAGCAGAAAAATCAGGTAAACCCCCGAACTCAAGGCAAACGTATCTGCCTGTTTGGCTAGTTGGTCACTGCTGTATCAACGTTGGCGATGGGAGGGTCCGATCGGAAAAAATCACCGCGAATATCACGCTCGACACTGGTGATGAACACATAGTCCGGTCGAAATCGTTCAACGAGGGCGACAAATGCGTCGGGTTTGAGCGGCAAGTAATACACGTGCAGCGTCTCGGTGAAGGTCGCGGTCATCAAGGGAGTCATGGCTGTGCCAAACGAATCACGTAGCCAAAGCACTTTTTTCGAGTTCAAGGCTTGCGGGGAACTGACCAGAAGGGGCGACGCCGGGGATGCGATACCGATGTTCTGACCCGAGAAGGTCATTTCACCGGAGTTGAAGTCATGGTGTTCGACCGGCAGCGAGTACTCGTCGCGGAAGTTGAGCAGGACTTCATTGTCGCTCAGCGACTCCTGGATCCGTAGAAAGTGCGCGAGGTCGCCGCCAGCGCGCTTGTGAGTGGTCAGGGTCAGGGGTTCCCGGGCCCGTGGCCAGGTCAACCGAGCCTGGGTTTTATCCAGGCTCTTGCGTAACTCATCGAAGGCAATCCAGGCTCCGGCGTTGTTCCAGTGCGTGTCGGTCTGGTAGTAGAGCGGATGAGCGAACTGTAGTTTGGCCTGTACCACCGCCTTTGTGGGGTCGACATAAATATTGCCCCGGGCGTGGCGCAGTAGCACGTCGGTTGGTCTGGGGCTTGTGTGTGACGACCATTCCGGAAGGTATTCCGGATATACGGAGTCTTTGTCCGGGCCTATGACAATGCGAAAGGCAGTTACGCCTTTGCTGCTTAGCCACTGATCCCAGGACTCCACGGATCGGGCGACTCTTTCGATGATTTGCGTTTCTTTCTGGTCAACACCTGCGCGTTTTACAGAAATCTTGTCGGCATATTCATCGCCGAGAAACAGCCAGCCTTCCTTTCCGATGATGACCTTGCCCGGATGAATCGATATCCCCATGGGATAGATCAGTTTGCTGATGAACGCATGAAACAGATCCATGTTGTACAGCACCTTGACCTTCCACCACTTCACCTCGCTCTGTGTCGTAAACACCTGGTACAGATTGATGGTCGGAACAGTGCACATGATCAATGCAGTCAGGGTGAGTGCCGCATATAAATGTTTTTTCACAGGCGAGCCCCTAGAAGTTGAAGTAGAGGAAAACGGGGCTTTTGCTTTGCACGCCGGCGTACAGCGAAAGACAAAACAGCGTGGACATGGCGAGGGTCTTCGCCTTTCCAAAATCAGTGTGAACGGTGAGTTCGAAAGCGTTTTTACGGCGGATGATCAACAGCGCGACGGCAATCATCAATGTCGGTGCAAGGTTGGCCGTCAGGCCTGTAGGAAGGGTTTCGAGCAAACGATCGGAAAGCGTCCCACCCCAGGCAAGGTTGGCAGTCGGGACGGCGTTTACGGAGAGCTGATGGATCGAATCGAAATCAACCATTGCGCGCAATAGGCGCAGTGCATCGCCAACGGAATCGGCTCTGAAGAACACCCACGTGATGTTCACGAACATGAACGTGACAAACCATGCGACAGGGGCGGGTAGCGACAGGCCACCTTGTTTCCAGATCCGGTGCATGACAATGGCGCCGCCATGCAATGCTCCCCAGATGATGAACATCCAGCTCGCACCGTGCCAGAGCCCGCCGAGAACGAAAGTCACCATTAGATTGAAATACAAACGTTGCCGGCCGCACCGGTTACCGCCCAGTGGTACATATAGGTAGTCGCGAAGATAACGGCTCAACGTCATGTGCCAGCGCCGCCAGAAGTCCTGGATGTCCAGTGCCTTGTAAGGTGAGTTGAAGTTCAGCGGCAGCCATATGTTGAACAGCAATGCGGTGCCTATTGCCATGTCGCAGTAGCCGCTGAAGTCGAAATAGAGCTGGAAGGTATAGGAAAGGCTGGTCGTCCACGCGCTGAAAAAATCATGACTGACACCCTGAACGAACCCGGCATCCGCCCAAATGGCAAAGGTATCGGCGATCATGACTTTCTTGAACAGGCCGATACTGAAAATGAACAGGCCCATGACCACGTTTCTGTGACGAATGACGAGCGTCCAGCGTGACTGGAACTGACTCATCATTTCTTTATGGTGAAGAATTGGCCCCGCGATCAGGTGAGGGAAGAACGTTACGAACAGCGCGTAGTTGACGAAGCTGTACTCCTTCGCAAGATTTTTGTAGCAGTCCACCAGAAAGGCGATTTGCGTAAAGGTGTAGAAGCTGATGCCTAGAGGCAAAATGACCTGATAGAAAAACAAATCGGTGCCGAGCGCCGAGTTGATGTTGTCGACCAGGAAGTTGGTGTATTTGAAATATCCGAGCAAGGCCAGGTCAGTGGCTATTCCAATCCCCAGAATGGCCCTTTTCGACAGGCCTGACGGCAGATTGTTGTCGGGCGCTGCGAGGGTTTTTCCGACAATGAAGTTGAAGCAGATGGAGAACATGAGCAAGGGAATGTAAGCGACGCTCCAGCGCCCATAGAAAACCAGACTGGCAATGACAAGCCAGACTTTTCCAGCCGTGACCAGCCGCTGACGATTCAGGAAGAAGTACACAAAAAAGACAATGGGCAGGTAGATCAGGAAGAACTTGGGTGAGCTGAAGGTCATGAGGGGCCTTGAATGCGTCCGCGCTTTCAGAAGTCGGCGGATTGTATTCAGGCTCGATGAGTGTGCGAATGCCGAAAATGCAGGTCGAGACGGTTCCTACGGATATCTCGGAAATGGCATTCAAGTTGTTGAGTAATTAAACAAACGCAATGAACGATCAGCGTTTAAGCGTCGATCACGCAGGCTATTTCAGCCGCAAACGCTCCATCGCAATCATCGACGTTTCAAACCCCAGGCTGGCGAAAAACGCTTCCGCACCTTCGCGCCCGGCACGCAGGACCCAGGTAATGTCGCGGTTATCGCCCATCACATGCTCGACCAGCGCCCGCCCGATGCCCGCGCGCCGATGTTGCCCGTCGACCACGACCATCGACAGGTAACCGTTGGACAAGCCATCGGTAATGCCACGGGCGAAACCCACAATCTGCTGGCTGCTCAATGCCACAGCGGTGCGCTGAGAGTTCTGAACAAGCTGTGCGAAATGTTCGGCGGTGCCGGTGCGATGGCCCCAGCCGTGTCGTTTCAGGAACTGCCTTGCCGTCTCCACTTCCGTGGGCAGGAGGTCGCGTATTGAGATGTCTTTGTTCATTCGTTGATTCCGTCCCTGGTGTATGTCCAACAGTGGTTGCGTTGCTTACGGTCTGCCCCACATCTGCATGGCGAACTCGACGAAGCGGCGCAGTTTCGGCAGCCGATAGCGATCTGGCGCGTAGAGCAGATGCATCGGGCGGTTCGGTGGCTGGTAGTCCGGCATCACGACGACCAGTCGGCCGTCGCGCAGGTCCTGTTCCACCAGCGCGTCCGGCAGCATCACGATGCCCATGCCGGTGCGCGCGGCCTGATGCAGGCCGGCGGAGCTGTTGATCAACATTGGGCCTTTGACGTCGACCATGATTTCGCCGTCCGGGCCGCTGAGGCGCCACTGCTTTTCCACCGATTGCCAGTCATCGCCGGCGGGGTAGGCGAAGGACAGGCAGTCGTGCTGGCGCAGGTCTTCAGGCGTGAGCGGCATGCCGCGTCGGGCCACGTATTCCGGGGAGGCGCAGACGGTCAGGGTGTAGTCGATCAGGGGGCGCGCGATCAGGTTGGACTGGTCGAAGTGGCCCAACCGGAAGGCCACGTCGAGACCGCTTTCCAGCAGATCCGGACGGCGGTTGGTCAGGATCACGTCGAGTTTGACCTGCGGACATTGCAGGGAAAACTCACTGAGCGCCGGGGCCAGGCGTTCGACGCCAAAGGTCAGCGGCGCGGTAACCCGCAGGATGCCGCGCGGTTCATCCAGCGTCTGCTCGGCGAGGCGTTCGGAGTCGGCGACCAGACCGAGCACTTCCAGGCAGCGCTGGTAGTAAACGCTGCCGAACTCGGTCAGCCGCTGGCGGCGGGTGGTGCGTTGCACCAGTTGCACGCCGAGCCGTTGCTCCAGCGCCCGCAGGTGATTGCCCACCATGGTCGTGGACATTTCGCACTGCAGCGCGGCCGCCGTCATGCTGCCGGACTCCACAACCTTGACGTACACGCTCATCGACTGGAACAGATCCATTATCAAGCCCGGCTTTTAAATGATTGAAGTTTTGCCGAGTTTATCCAGTTCAGGTGGATAACCATACTGCCAGCAC
Organism: Pseudomonas sputi; assembly: GCF_021603585.1. Classification (GTDB taxonomy): domain Bacteria; phylum Pseudomonadota; class Gammaproteobacteria; order Pseudomonadales; family Pseudomonadaceae; genus Aquipseudomonas; species Aquipseudomonas sputi. Next base: position 21,744 of record NZ_BQHI01000012.1, read on the forward strand.
CTCTCACCTCGCTGGAGTTTGCCGACATGACCGCCGCCCTGATGAACACCTATCAACCGCTGGACTTGAGCTTCACCAAAGGCCTGGGCACCCGACTCTGGGATCAGGCGGGCCGCGAGTATCTGGACGCGGTGGCGGGCGTGGCGGTGACCAATGTCGGCCACTCGCACCCGCGCATCGTGTCGGCAATCAGCGAGCAGGCGGGCTTGCTGCTGCACACCTCCAATCTCTACAGCATCGACTGGCAACGGTCGCTGGCGCAGAAGCTGACGCGGCTGTCGGGGATGGAGCGGGCGTTCTTCAACAACTCCGGTGCCGAGGCCAACGAAACAGCGCTGAAACTGGCGCGCCTATACGGCTGGCGCAAAGGCATCGAACAGCCGCTGGTGGTGGTGATGGCCAACGCATTTCATGGTCGTACCCTCGGCACCTTGTCCGCCAGCGATGGCCCGGCGGTGCGCCTGGGTTTCAATGAGTTGCCCGGGGATTTCGTCAAGGTTCCGTTCGGCGATCTTCAGGCGCTGGAGCAAGTGCAGCGCAAGCATGGCCAGCGGATCGTGGCGATTCTGGTCGAGCCGATCCAGGGCGAAAGCGGCGTGCAACTGGCACCGCCCGGCTACCTCAAAGCCCTGCGCGAATTGTGCAATCGCCACGCCTGGCTGCTGATGCTCGACGAAATCCAGACCGGCATCGGCCGCACCGGTCGCTGGTTTGCATTCCAGCACGAAGGCATCGTTCCCGACGTCATGACCCTCGCCAAGGGCCTGGGCAACGGCGTGCCAATCGGCGCCTGCCTGGCACGGGGCCGGGCGGCGGATCTGTTCACCCCCGGTAGCCACGGCAGCACCTTCGGCGGCAATCCACTGGCGTGTCGGGTGGGGTGCACCGTGCTCGAGATCATTGAGGAACAAGGCCTGCTGGAAAATGCCAGGGTCCAGGGCGAGCGCCTACTGAGCCGCTTGCGCGCAGAGCTGGCGGACAATCCGAATGTGTTGGCGATTCGTGGGCAAGGGCTGATGATCGGCATCGAGCTCAAACAGCCGATCCGCGACCTGACATTGATTGCCGCGCGTGATCATGGACTGCTGATCAACGTCACGCGCGGCAAGACGATCCGGCTGCTGCCGCCGCTGACGATTGATGAGCGGGAGGTGGGGATGATTGTCAGAGGGGTGGCGCGAGCGCTGGGCGAGAGCTGATTTTCCCGCTTGCGCCTGAAATGGCTGCCGTTTTTTCGGCAGCCATTTTTTGCTTAATCAGGATAATCCGACAAATCCGGCGCCAGCATCCGGGTCTTCGGTGCGCCATTCGAGTTGTGCTGGATGATGTCGTTCGGCTGTCCCTGTTGATTGAAAAACACCTGACCGATTCCCGCCGAATTCCACAACCGTTCGCCCGCTTCGGCGTGCTCGGGCACGTACGGCACGATGCGCATGCGGCGGCGTTTGGTCAGCCAGTTGAGCGGCGAGCGCGGTGAGTAGAGCCAGCGGTTGAGACGGTCGAACCACTCCAGCAGGGTCGGCGGGAATTCGTTTTTGATGCCGCTGCTGGTGATCTGCCAGATGCGCGGGCCGGCCTTGCGGTGTCGGATCAGGACTTCGTAGACGAAGGAATAATGCACGTCGCCTGACAGCACCACATAACTGCCCGGTGTACGCGAGTGTCGGAAAATGTTCAGGATCACCTGGGCGGCGCCGCGATGGGCCATCCAGTTTTCGGCGTCCACCAGCAGTGGATAACCGCACCAACTGAATACTCGCTGCACGGTTTCGATCAGCTTCACGCCGAAGATCGGTGCCGGCGAGACGATGATTGCCGAAGGATGGTCGAGCAGTTCCTGTTGCAGTTCGCTCAGGGCTTCCCAGTCCAGCAAACCCGACGGTTGCTTGAGCGCCATTTCGCTGCGCCAGCGTCGGGTGCGGGTGTCGAGCACCACCAGCGCCGGGCGAGTCGGCAATACGAAATGCCACTGCTGAAAGTGCAGCAGTTCCTCAATCAATCCGTCCTGCACGGGCGCGTCGAGATAGCGGTCGTCACCGCTGGCGCTCAGGCCGCGGGTTTTCTCCAGCACCGCGCTGAATGCATCCGGATTGTTGCCCCAGCCCTGACACAACATGTAGGCGATCAGTGCGTTGCCGATGATGCGTTTGGAGAACGGGTGGCCGTAGGCCGTTTCCTCCCATTGCGCGGACAGGTTCCAGTCGTCGGTGATGTCGTGGTCATCGAAAATCATCAGGCTCGGCAAGTGCGCCAATGCCCGCGCCACCTGGCCGAGGCCGGCCTTGAACCCGTCGATGCGGGTCTGTTCGAGGGCGTAGCGCTTGAGGCGTTCTGGCGTCAGCGCTGGCGGCTGCGGATTGACCAGTGCCCAGGGCGTTGGCGACCACACCAGCAAATACATGGCCATGACTTCGGCGAACGTCACGAGGTGATTGTCAGCGCTGCTGCTGGTGAAAATTGGCTTGCGCGCACCACCGAAGAAACGGTCGCGCAATGTCTCGTTGCTCTCAAGCGCCGGCAGCAGATCGGCACGGTGATAGTAGCTGGCCGGGTGCTCGTAGAGTTTCGCGCTGTCGCTGACCACCGCACCTTCGAGGTGCTCACCCAACAGACCGAGGCACTCGATCAAGGCATGAATCGCCCGCAACATCGGACCGGCCACATCGTCGGCGTAAACCTGATCACCGCTCATCATCAACAGGGCAGGGCGTTGCTGCGGATCGGTTTCGGCGGCCAGCAACCGATCAACGCAGAGCAGACCGTCGGCAGCCGGATGATGAGGCTTGCGGCAGGAACCGTGGAGCAACTGGTCGATGCGCGAACGCAGGACGAAGTTCGGGCAGGTGGCGTCGTCGTAGAGCAGGTGTGGCGCCCAGTCGGCGATGGGCTGCTGGCCATCGATCAACAGGTCGTAGTCGATGCGAGTGTCACAGGGCAGGGCGGTTTCGAGGGGGACATCGATCAGGTGAACAAACGCCCGGGTACCTACCGGAATGACCGTGCATTTCCCGCTATCGAGAGGAATGTTTCCTACGCCTTGCAGGCGCAAGGTCAACGACAGCTCGCGGCTGCCGACCAGCCAAAACACTACGCGCGTCGGTTCCAGTCGGCGCAGCAGTGGCCCGGCCAGAACGGCAGGTAACGGGCTCAGGTCATCAGGTGTCGGAGGCATCGGGGGAAAAGCTCAAGGCGCACAGGCCGGCGATGATAGCGCAGCCAGCGCCTCGAACCCTTAAACCAGGCTTAAGTGCCGGTTTTTTCCAGCTTCAGCGCGAGCAGGCGCCATTCGGCCGGCGTCGCGTCGACACGTGGCTGTTCCTGTACGGAGCAGTCGAAGCGGTACGTCACATCGTCGCCATTCATGTTTCGCGCGGTGACGGTGTTGCTGAAGGAGTAAACCTGATCCTTGAAGCGCTGCGGCGTGAGGCTTTTACTGTCGGCAAACCGGGCAGATGCGGGGAAGCGCAAGGTGCTGGTCACGAACGGGCTGCACATGACATACGCGAGCATCGATTTGTCGCCTTGGGCGTCGGCGCGCAGTTTTTTGCTCAGCGCCGTCAGGGCCTTGCGCCCCTGATCGTCACTCTGATCGATCACGGTTTGCACCGACAGCGTCTTCGGTGCGCGACTGGCGTAGTTCGGCAGCAATGCGGAATCCGCTGGAGAGGGCTTGTTGTCCGGCTCGATCGCGGCAAACGCCGGCGCGTCTTTCAGCACGGCGGGGCTGGCAAGCGCCTCGGCTTCCGGCAGCAACGAGGTCGGCTCGGCTTGCTGCTGTGCCACGACGTTTTCAGTCTGCGCGGCTTCGTAGCGATGCGCCGACGGGAACAGTGAAAAGGTGATCGCCAACACCACCATCGAAACAATGAAACCGCCTGCTACACCGACCAGGTTGGCGTAAAACAGATTCCAGCTACCGCGGTTTTTCACCACCCAGCGCCACATCAAACCCCAGGCCGCGACAAATGCCAGAAAACGCAGAAACTCCATTCGATCCTTTCCTTAAACCTGCAAAAACCTGAAAACAGTGCGTCGCGCAGAATGAGTTCTGACGATGGGCGGCAAGATACCAAAATGGAAGTCTGACGCCACGAAGACATTTACATACCGATCTTGGGTGGATCGATGATTGCAAAAAATATGATCGACGTTATGCACGCCACCATGCCGCAAACGGCGGCCTGAAGTTGACGCATGAAGGGGTGTTCAGCCTGCGAGCGACGGGCCACCAGCATCCAGACACCTACCAGCGCGGCCACCATTGTCATTATTTCCAGCAATGTGCCCATGACGCCGTAAATCGGCGGTCGGCTTGATCCGAACAGGCCAATACAAAGCTCGCTGATCACCACGCCCACCACCATGCCGCTGGCTGCGCCCAGCACATTGGCGAGGAGTAGATTCCACGCGCCGCGATGCCGGACGACCCACACCCACATGCCGGCCCACGCCATTAAAGCAAACACACCATCCATCGAATTCATCCTTTTGAATCAGTCGCGCTGCATGCCTTCGATACGCTGGGCGACAGTGGACGGCAAGATAGCAAAATAGTAGCTTCGCGCCACTTTCCTGATTCCTGTAATGGACTACTCATGTCAAAAGTCGCCCCTGTTTTGCGTCTGCTATGTGCAATCACTTTCGCCAGCGCCATGACCCCGGCATTCGCCGCGTGGAAAGAGCATCCGGAAAACAGCTGGAAGTATTACCTCGCCAATTGTCAGCGCATGCAGGAAAAAATCGCCGACGTCCAAAGCGGGCGCGTGCCCGGCGCCTTTGAGGTGATGGGCGATCTGGAGAACAGCCAGGGGAGCATGAATGAGCACCGCCCAAACCTGCCTCCCCAATACCTCGCCTCCGGGGAGTTCGCTCAATGCGAAAACGTGGCGGCCGAGGCCGATGCGATGATCGCCCGTGGCAAAGCCGAGTTCGCCGACAGAATGAACCAGGCCGCCGAGCAAGGCCGGATCGCCCACCAGAACTCCCCCGAATACCAACGCGCCCGTTCACTCGGCTACAGCGATGTCGGCGAAATCTCGTTCCTCAAACTCCACGAAGACATGGACGGTGAAGCGCGCCTGAAAACCATGCTGATTACCGTCGATGAAGTCTGCGGCCAATACTTTCGCGCCACGCAATATGTGAAGCCGTATGTGATCTACACCGTGCGGCCGTCGGATGGCGGGTGTGGTGAGGAAAAGCGCGTGGCGATCGTCGGCGGCAGGTCGGTGGAGAAGGGCGATTACATCGATGAGCGGGGCGAGTTTCAGTATGTGGGCTGGAAGAAAATTGTCGGTGCGGATGGGTTTGCGACGGATATTCGGGTGCTGAAGGCTCGGCGCTGACTGCAAAACAGCCACGCCGTCCAGTCACGAGTGGGGGAAAAAAATCACCGCCAGAAACATCAGGGTCGCCATGCCAGCGACCAGGCCACACACCGCGCCGAGCAACTGACGTGCAACCGGATGTTCGGGTTGGCGACGATTGGCAATCCACAGCCATACCCCCGCCAGAACGCCCGCGCTGGTGATGAACACCACCAGACTGCGATTCAGGTTGGGTGTCGCCATCGACGTACCAATGACGGCGTCGTAAATCAGCGTGAACACAATGCCGGTAACCACGCCACTTCCGGCGCCGGCAAGGTTGGCCAGCAACAGGTTCCACTCACCCCGTTGCCTCACCACCCATAGCCAGGTCCCAGCCATTACCAGCAAGCACAACACAGCATCCATTTTGGTTTATTCCCGAGTGCGCGATAACAGAGGCGGTTGACAGGCCTCTGGCGAGTGGGCGGCAAGATATCAAAATAGAAGCTTTGCGCCACTTTCTTCATCTGCGTAGCTTAAAGAATGTCCTTCAAATAACCCTTGAGCGCGAGGAGCGGCTGATCCAGTTGCTCCAACGATTGCGCCTGGCGGAAGTCGGTCGACAACTTGTGCAGTTCCCGCCCCAACGGTTTCTCGACGCCACCCAAGGCATCCATCGCCAGCGCCAGGCACTCGTTCATCTTGAACTGGATCGTCTCGACATCACCCCGGCGCACCAGCAATTCGAACACGTCTTTCTGATAGTCGCCCATGACCATGTCATCGCGCAGAATCGGGCTCAGGCCTTCTTCCTCGTAGGCGAGTTTGAGAGAGAACAGGGCGACGGTTTCCAGTGACGTTTCCATGCGGTGAACCTGTGTGGGATCTCGCCGTAGGGCCCGCGGCACTTTCCGGCAGACGAAAAAAAAGGCCTTGCTAAGCAAGACCTTTTCTAATTTTGGTGCCCCGAGGGAGACTCGAACTCCCACTCCTTTCGAAAACGGATTTTGAATCCGCCGCGTCTACCAATTCCGCCATCAGGGCTCAATGGCGGCGAAGTATAGAGAGGTGCCTACCGTTGGTCAATCACGTTTCATGGTCAATTTTCGATATTTCCGCTAGACTTTCCGGCCCTGCTAGACGAACCCCATCATGCGCGTTGCTGACTTTACCTTCGAGCTTCCTGATTCGCTGATTGCCCGCCATCCCTTGGCCGAGCGTCGCGGTAGTCGCCTGTTGACCCTGGATGGGGTCAGCGGCGCCCTGGCACACCGTCAATTCACTGATTTGCTTGAGCATTTGCGCCCGGGCGATCTGATGGTGTTCAACAATACCCGGGTGATTCCGGCGCGCCTGTTCGGGCAGAAGGAGTCCGGCGGCAAGCTGGAAATCCTCATCGAACGCGTGCTCGATACCCACCGCGTGCTGGCCCATGTGCGTTCCAGCAAGTCGCCGAAACCGGGTTCGAAGATCCTGATCGACGGCGGCGGTGAAGCCGAGATGCTGGCGCGTCACGATGCGCTGTTCGAACTGGGGTTTGCCGAAGAAGTGCTGCCGCTGCTCGATCGTGTCGGGCATATGCCGTTGCCTCCTTATATAGATCGCCCGGACGAAGGTTCGGATCGCGAGCGCTATCAGACCGTGTATGCCGAGAAACTCGGCGCGGTGGCGGCGCCGACCGCCGGGCTGCATTTCGATCAGACGCTGATGGAAGCGATCGCCGCCAAGGGCGTCGAGACGGCGTTCGTCACGCTGCACGTCGGCGCCGGCACGTTCCAGCCAGTGCGCGTGGAGAAGATCGAAGATCACCACATGCACACTGAATGGCTGGAGGTCGGTCAGGACGTGGTCGACGCCGTCGCCGCTTGCCGTGAGCGTGGTGGTCGAGTCATCGCGGTCGGCACCACCAGCGTGCGTTCGCTGGAAAGCGCCGCCCGCGATGGCGTGCTCAAGCCGTTCAGCGGCGACACCGACATCTTTATCTACCCGGGCCGGCCGTTCCACGTGGTCGACGCGCTGGTCACCAATTTCCATTTGCCCGAGTCCACGCTGTTGATGCTGGTCTCGGCGTTCGCCGGTTATCCGGAAACCATGGCCGCCTACAAAGCCGCGGTCGATAACGGATACCGCTTTTTCAGCTACGGTGATGCGATGTTCATCACCCGTAATCCCGCGCCGCGCGGCCCAGAGGAAACAGTATGAGTCGCACCTGTCGTATGTCTTTCGAGTTGCTTGCCACCGATGGCAAGGCTCGTCGTGGTCGTCTGACCTTTCTTCGTGGCACCGTCGAGACGCCAGCCTTCATGCCGGTGGGCACCTACGGCACGGTCAAGGGCATGTTGCCGCGTGACATCGTCGCCACCGGCGCGGAGATCATTCTGGGCAACACCTTCCACCTGTGGCTGCGCCCGGGCACCGAAGTGATCAAGGAGCACGGCGACCTGCACGATTTCATGCAGTGGAAAGGCCCGATCCTGACCGACTCCGGCGGTTTCCAGGTGTTCAGCCTCGGCGCCATGCGCAAGATCAAGGAGGAGGGCGTGACCTTCGCCTCCCCGGTCGACGGTTCGAAAGTGTTCATGGGCCCGGAAGAATCGATGCAGGTCCAGCGCGACCTGGGTTCGGACATCGTGATGATCTTCGACGAATGCACGCCGTACCCGGCTGACGAAGACGTTGCCCGTGTGTCCATGGAGCTGTCGCTGCGCTGGGCCCAGCGTTCGAAGAATGCCCATGGCGACAACACCGCGGCATTGTTCGGCATCGTTCAGGGCGGCATGCACCAGGACCTGCGCATGCGCTCGCTGGAAGGCCTGGACAAGATCGGTTTCGACGGCCTGGCCATCGGCGGTCTGTCGGTGGGCGAGCCCAAGCACGAAATGATCAAGGTGCTGGACTACCTGCCGGGCATGATGCCGGCTGACAAACCTCGTTACCTTATGGGCGTTGGCAAACCGGAAGATCTGGTTGAGGGTGTGCGCCGCGGTGTGGACATGTTCGATTGCGTGATGCCAACCCGTAATGCCCGCAACGGGCATCTGTTCATTGATACAGGCGTGCTGAAGATCCGTAACGCGTTCCATCGCCATGATGATTCGCCGCTGGATCCGACCTGCGATTGCTATACCTGCCAGAACTTCTCCCGCGCTTATCTGCATCATCTGGACAAGTGCGGCGAAATGCTCGGCAGCATGCTCAATACCATCCACAATTTGCGCCATTATCAGGTGCTGATGGCTGGTTTGCGCGAGGCTATTCAACAGGGTACATTGGCCGCCTTTGTCGATGCCTTCTACGCCAAACGCGGGCTTCCCGTTCCGCCTTTGGACTGAGTTTTCTGACCCCAAGATTCAACATTTGCAACTGGAGTGCTAAATGAGCTTTTTTATCTCTAACGCCATGGCTGACGCGGCTGCACCGGCTGCAGCACCTATGGGCGGCGGCTTCGAGTGGATTTTCCTGGTCGGCTTCCTGGTCATCTTCTATCTGATGATCTGGCGTCCACAGGCCAAGCGTGCCAAAGAGCAGAAGAACCTGCTGAGCAGCCTGCAGAAGGGCGACGAAGTGGTCACCACCGGCGGCATCGCCGGCAAGATCACCAAAGTGGCCGATGACTTCGTGGTTCTGGAAGTTTCCGACACCGTGGAAATGAAATTCCAGAAGGGCGCCATCGCCGCCACGCTGCCAAAAGGCACGCTGAAAGCGATCTAAGGTTCCAACTTCTACTCAATCGACGGGGCGCGCAAGGCGCCCCGCGTTCATAACGGGCGGCGTGATGCTGAACAAATATCCTCTGTGGAAATACATTCTGATCCTGGCGGTGCTGGCGATCGGTCTGATTTATTCCGCTCCGAATCTATACCCCGATGACCCGGCCATTCAGATCAGTGGCGCCAGCACGGCCCTGCAGGTCAATCAGGCCGATCTGGATCGCGTAAGCACCGCGCTCAAGGAATCCGGGATCAACGTCAAGGCCTCGAGCCTGGCTGCGAACGGCAAGGGCGGTCTGATCCGTTTGACCAAGGCTGAAGACCAGCTGCCGGCCAAGGATGTTGTCCGCAAGGCATTGGGTGATGACTACGTCGTCGCGCTGAACCTGGCACAAACCACCCCGCAATGGTTGCGCAACCTGGCTGCGCACCCGATGAAGCTGGGTCTCGACTTGTCCGGTGGTGTGCACTTCCTGCTGGAAGTGGATATGGACAAAGCCCTCGACGCCCGCCTGAAAGTCTACGAAGGCGACGTCAAGAGCCTGTTGCGCAAAGAGAAACTGCGCTATCGCAGCCTGCCGCAACTCAATGGTGCCATTCAACTGGGCTTCAGCGATGCTGACTCCCGTGAACAGGCCCGTGCGCTGATCCGCAAGAATTTCAACGATTTCGACATTGTTCCGGCCGACCTCAACGGTCAACCGGTGCTGCGTCTGGCGATGACCCCGGCCAAGCTGGCGGAAATCCGTGAATACTCCATCAAGCAGAACCTGACCACGGTACGTAACCGCGTCAACGAGCTGGGTGTTGCCGAACCGATCGTCCAGCGTCAGGGTGCCAACCGTATCGTGGTTGAGCTGCCGGGCGTGCAGGACACTGCCGAAGCCAAGCGTATCCTCGGCAAGACGGCTAACCTGGAGTTCCGTCTGGCCGCCGAGCCGGGTGCTTCGAAAGCCACTTCCGAAACTTTCGAGTTCCGTGAAGGCAACCGTCCTCCGGCGCAGATCGAGCGTGGCTTGATCATCACCGGTGACCAGGTGACTGACGCCAAGGCCGGTTTTGATTCGCAGCACGGTACACCTGAAGTGAACATCCGACTGGATGGTCACGGTGGCGATCTGATGAACCGCGCGACCCGCAGTAACGTCGGTCGCAGCATGGCGGTGATCTTCATCGAACAGCGCCCGGTCACTACTTACGTCAAGCAAGTGGTCGACGGCGTCGAGAAAGACGTTCCGGTGCAGACGTTCAAGGAAGAGAAGAAAATCATCAGCCTGGCGACCATTCAGTCGCCGCTGGGTGCGCAGTTCCGTATCACCGGCCTGAACGGCCAGGGCGAGTCGTCCGAACTGGCGCTGCTGCTGCGTGCCGGTGGTCTGGCTGCGCCGATGTACTTCGCTGAAGAACGCACCATCGGCCCGAGCCTGGGTGCGGACAACATCACCAAGGGTATCGATGCATCGCTGTGGGGCATGCTGTTCGTCTCGCTGTTCATCATCGCCATCTACCGTTTCTTCGGCCTGATCGCCACCGTGGCTCTGGCAGTGAACATGGTGCTGCTGCTGGCGCTGATGTCGCTGCTGGGTGCCACGCTGACGCTGCCGGGTATCGCCGGTATTGTGTTGACCATGGGTATGGCGGTCGACGCCAACGTACTGATTTTCTCGCGGATTCGTGAAGAGATCGCCGCCGGCATGACCGTGCAACGTGCAATCAACGAAGGCTTCGGCCGGGCATTCACCGCGATTCTCGACGCCAACCTGACCACCTTGCTGGTCGGCGGCATCCTCTTCGCCATGGGCACCGGCCCGGTGAAGGGCTTTGCAGTGACCATGTCCCTCGGGATCTTTACCTCGATGTTCACGGCCATTATGGTGACCCGCGCAATGGTCAACCTGATCTTTGGCGGACGTGACTTCAAGAAGTTGTGGATTTAAGGGGCTGCCATGTTACGTACAATCAACTTCATGGGCGTTCGCAACTTTGCGTTCGGCGTCACCGTATTCCTGACCTTGCTGGCAATCTTCAGCGTGTTCCACAAGGGCATGAACTGGGGTCTGGACTTTACCGGCGGTACGCTCATCGAGCTGACCTACGAGCGTCCGGCCGATGTCACCAAGGTACGTGAACAACTGGTTTCTTCCGGTTATCACGAAGCCGTCGTTCAGAGCTTCGGCGCGACCACCGATCTGCTGGTGCGTATGCCGGGTGAAGACCCGCAATTGGGCCATCAGGTTGCAGAAGCGCTGCAAAAGGTCGGCGGCGATAACCCCGCTACCGTCAAGCGTGTCGAGTTCGTCGGTCCGCAGGTCGGTGAGGAGCTGCGTGACCAGGGCGGCCTCGGCATGTTGCTGGCGCTCGGCGGCATTCTGATCTACCTGGCTTTCCGTTTTCAGTGGAAGTTTGCGGTCGGTGCCATCGTGTCGCTGATCCACGACGTGATCGTGACCATCGGTATCCTGTCGTTTTTCCAGGTCACTTTCGACCTGACGGTGTTGGCAGCGGTGCTGGCGATCATCGGTTACTCGCTCAACGACACGATCGTCGTATTTGACCGGGTGCGTGAGAACTTCCGTGTCCTGCGCAAGGCTTCGCTGATCGAGAACATCAACATCTCGACGACTCAGACTTTGCTGCGGACCATGGCGACGTCGGTCTCCACCCTGCTGGCGATCGCGGCGCTGCTGTTCTTCGGTGGCGATAACCTGTTCGGCTTCTCCATCGCCCTGTTTATCGGTGTTCTGGCGGGTACCTACTCGTCGATCTACATCGCGAACGTGGTGCTGATCTGGCTGAACCTGACTACTGAAGATCTGATTCCGCCGGCCAACACCGAGAAGGAAGTCGACGACCGTCCATAACGGCGCTTTTCCAGCGGTCAGACAAAAAAGACGCGAGTTGAACTCGCGTCTTTTTTTTTGCTCCAAGGCTGGGAGAAGCGCGGGCGCGTCCCGCATGTGACGGTCAGGAGGTTCATGTGAACAAGTCAATGCTGGTTGGTGCGGTATTGGGTGCTGTCGGTGTGACTGCCGGGGGTGCTGTTGCCACCTACAGCCTGGTAAAAAGCGGCCCTGAGTATGCGCAGGTACTAGCCGTCGAGCCGGTCAAGACACAGATCAAGACTCCACGTGAAGTATGCAAGGATGTGACGGTGACCCGGCAGGCGCCGGTGAAAGATCAACACCAGATCGCCGGTACGGTGGTCGGTGCATTGGCGGGTGGTTTGCTGGGTAACCAGATCGGCGGCGGCACCGGCAAGAAGATTGCCACGGTGGCCGGTGCGGTCGGTGGTGGTTACGCCGGTAACAAGGTTCAGGAGGGTATGCAGGAGCGTGATACCTACACCACGACTCAGACTCGCTGTAACACGGTGAATGACATCAGCGACAAGGTCGTGGGCTATGACGTCCGGTATTCACTGGATGGCAAGGAGGGCAAGGTGCGGATGGATCGTGATCCAGGCAATCAGATCCCGGTCGACAAGGAAGGCAAGCTGATCCTGTCGCAGAACGAGCCGGGTCAGTGAATAGTTGATGGCTATAAGAGAGGCACCCTTCGGGGTGCTTTTTCATGCCCATAAAAAAACACCCCGAAGGGTGTTTTTTTTGGTTTCGCGAAACGCTTAGCGCTTCAGCGAGGCTGGCAGGTGCGGCTGGATCGCCGTCAGGACTGCCTTGAAGCATTTGGTGTTGCCGGCAACGACGTGGCCTTTTTCAAGGAAGTCGTGGCCGCCGGTGAAGTCGCTCACCAGGCCGCCCGCTTCCTGAATCAGCAGGGCGCCAGCGGCCATGTCCCACTCGGACAGACCCGACTCCCAGAACGCGTCGAAACGGCCGGCGGCCACGTAAGCCAGGTCCAGGCTCGCCGAGCCGGCGCGGCGGATGCCGGCAGTCTGGCCCACCAGGGCGCGGAACATGCCCAGGTAGTTATCGAGGTTGTCCATCTGGTCATCGCGGAACGGGAAGCCGGTACCCAGCAGGGCGCCGTCCAGGCTGGTGCGACCGCTGACACGCAGGCGGCGACCGTTCAGTTGAGCGCCGCGACCACGGCTGGCGGTGAATTCTTCCTGGCGAACCGGATCCAGAACAACGGCGTGTTCCAGGCGGCCACGGTATTTGCAGGCAATGCTGACGGCGAAGTGAGGAATGCCGCGCAGGAAGTTGGTGGTGCCGTCCAGTGGATCGATGATCCACAGGTATTCTTCGCCTTCGATGCCGGTGCCGGCGTGCAGGCCGGTCTCTTCACCCATGATCGAGTGATTCGGATAAGCCTTGCGCAGGGCGTCGATGATTTTCTGTTCGGCGGCGCGATCGACCTCGGATACGTAATCCTTGGCGTCTTTTTCGTCGACCTTGATGGTATCCAGGCGCTCGATGGAGCGGAAGATCAGTTCACTGGCGCTGCGGGCGGCGCGCAGCGCGATATTCAGCATGGGCTGCATGGATGTGTCACCTAAGGTTGTTAAAGAAAGCCGCGCATTCTATCAGAAACTTTCTTCAGGTGAAGGTCGCTGTTCGCTTTCATAGCTTAACGGTAGGCTGTTCTGTAAGATTTGCACCCCTTTGCCGAGTCCGAGAGCGCCCGCCGTGCTGCAAAATATTCGTGTCGTCCTGGTCAATACCAGCCATCCGGGAAACGTCGGCGGGACCGCGCGCGCCATGAAAAACATGGGCCTGTCGCGTCTGGTGCTGGTTGATCCACGCGTCTTTCCGCATCACGAAGCCGATGCCCGCGCTTCGGGTGCCGGTGACATCCTTGAAAACGCGCAAGTCGTCGCCACCTTGGAAGACGCCCTGGTCGGTTGCAACCTTGTGCTCGGCACCAGTGCCCGTGACCGGCGGATTCCCTGGCCATTGCTGGATCCGCGCGAATGCGGAACCAAAGTGGTCGAGGAGGCAGCGCAGGGCGCGGAAATCGCACTGGTGTTCGGTCGTGAAGACTCCGGCCTGACCAATGACGAGTTGCAGCGATGTCACTATCACGTGCACATCCCCTCCGATCCTGAGTTCAGCTCGCTGAACCTTGGGGCGGCGGTGCAGGTGTTGAGTTATGAAGTGCGCATGGCCTGGCTGGCTGCGCAAGGCCAGCCGAGCAAGATCGAGAAAGAAGAAGTGGCCTCGGTGAAAAGCGCCGAACTGGCGACCATGGATGAACTGGAGCGGTTCTATGAACACCTGGAACAGACCCTGGTAGCCATCGAATTCCTCGATCCGGAAAAGCCGCGGCACTTGATGGCGCGCCTGCGCCGGTTGTACGGACGCAGCTCGGTCAGCCGGGCGGAAATGAATATTTTGCGTGGCATCCTCACGGAAACCCAGAAAGCGGCCCGTGGCGAGCTCCTTAAGCGGAAGGATTAATGATGTTCGAGCGTTTGCGTGAAGATATCCAGAGCGTATTCCACCGAGACCCGGCGGCGCGTAACGCTTTTGAAGTCCTGACCTGCTACCCCGGCATGCATGCAATCTGGATTCATCGACTGGCCGGCATGCTCTGGCGCAACGATCTGAAATGGCTGGCGCGGCTGGTGTCGAACTTCGGTCGCTGGCTGACCGGGATCGAGATCCATCCGGGCGCCAAGGTCGGTCGGCGCTTCTTCATCGACCACGGCATGGGCATCGTGATCGGCGAAACCGCTGAAATCGGCGATGACGTGACGATCTATCAGGGCGTGACCCTTGGCGGCACCAGTTGGAACAAGGGCAAGCGTCACCCGACGCTGGGCGATGGCGTTGTGGTGGGGGCGGGTGCGAAAGTGCTCGGACCGTTCACTGTTGGCGCCGGCGCAAAGGTCGGTTCCAACGCCGTGGTCACCAAGGAAGTGCCTCCGGGCGCCACTGTGGTGGGGATTCCGGGGCGGATCATCGTCAAGTCCGATGACGAGGTCGACGCCAAGCGCAAGGCGATGGCTGAGAAGATCGGTTTCGATGCCTATGGCGTCAGTGAAGACATGCCCGACCCGGTGGCACGTGCCATCGGCCAGTTGCTCGACCATCTGCAGGCGGTGGACGGGCGGCTGGAAGGAATGTGTGGCGCACTGAAGGATCTGGGCAGCAATTACTGTGCGAAAGATCTGCCCGAGCTGCGTGAAGAAGACTTCGCCTGCGTCAAGGGCAAGGACGAATCCAAGCTTCACTGATGCACTTGCAGGGCTGCTGCCGACCGGTGTGCCATTAGGCCGCAGACCCTGCTATCATTCGCGCGCTCTTTTGCGGGTAAACCCGACTAAAGCACTAGGTCTTATAGTTGACTTAAATGCTCGGGAATTGCATACTCCCGCCCATTCCGAACTCCGTGGTAATTGTCCATGCGACTGACTACAAAAGGCCGATACGCCGTGACCGCCATGCTTGACCTGGCGTTGCACGCGCAACACGGGCCGGTGTCCCTGGCCGATATCTCCGAGCGCCAAGGCATCTCCCTGTCCTATCTCGAACAGCTTTTCGCCAAGCTGCGCCGCAGTAACCTGGTTTCCAGTGTTCGCGGTCCGGGCGGTGGCTACCAGTTGTCCCGCGACATGCAGGGCATCCAGGTGGCTCAGGTGATCGATGCGGTGAACGAATCGGTCGATGCAACAAAATGCCAGGGCCAGGGCGACTGCCACTCCGGTGACACCTGCCTGACCCATCACCTGTGGTGCGATCTGAGCCTGCAGATTCACGAATTTCTCAGCGGTATCAGCTTGGCCGACCTCGTAACTCGCCGTGAGGTGCAGGAAGTGGCCCAGCGTCAGGATCAGCGTCGTTGCAATGGCAAGGCGCCGCGCCTGGACAAGATTGAAGCGTCCGCCGTCGAATGACAGCCAGAGAGCTAGCGGCACGCCAGCCAGCCTGATTTAGGAGATAGTCCATGAAATTGCCGATTTACCTTGATTACTCTGCGACCACCCCGGTCGATCCGCGCGTTGCGCAAAAAATGAGTGAATGCCTGCTGGTCGACGGAAACTTCGGTAACCCGGCGTCCCGTTCCCACGTGTTCGGCTGGAAAGCCGAAGAGTCCGTCGAAAACGCCCGTCGTCAGGTGGCCGATCTGGTCAACGCCGACCCGCGTGAAATCGTCTGGACCTCCGGTGCCACCGAGTCCGACAACCTGGCAATCAAGGGTGCGGCACATTTCTACGCCTCCAAGGGCAAGCACCTGATCACCTCCAAGATTGAACACAAGGCTGTCCTCGACACCATGCGTCAGCTGGAGCGCGAAGGTTTCGAAGTCACCTACCTCGATCCGACCGAAGATGGCCTGATCACCCCGGCCATGATTGAAGCCGCGCTGCGCGAAGACACCATCCTGGTGTCGGTAATGCACGTGAACAACGAGATCGGCACCGTCAACGACATCGCCGCCATCGGCGAGCTGACCCGTTCCAAAGGCATCCTGTTCCACGTCGACGCCGCTCAGTCCACCGGCAAGGTCGAAATCGACCTGCAGAAACTGAAAGTCGACATGATGTCGTTCTCCGCTCACAAGACCTATGGCCCTAAAGGCATCGGCGCGCTGTACGTCAGCCGCAAGCCGCGTGTGCGCATCGAAGCGACCATGCACGGCGGCGGTCACGAGCGCGGCATGCGTTCCGGCACCCTGGCGACTCACCAGATCGTCGGCATGGGCGAAGCGTTCCGTGTGGCCAAGGAAGACATGGCTGCCGAAAACGTGCGCATCAAGGCGTTGAGCGACCGTTTCTACAAGCAGGTCGAGCACCTGGAAGAGCTGTACGTCAACGGCAGCCTGACCGCCCGCGTTCCGCACAACCTGAACCTGAGCTTCAACTACGTTGAAGGCGAGTCGCTGATCATGGCGCTCAAGGATCTGGCGGTTTCGTCCGGTTCGGCCTGCACCTCGGCGTCGCTTGAGCCTTCGTACGTACTGCGCGCCCTGGGTCGCAACGACGAACTGGCACACAGTTCGATCCGTTTCACCTTCGGTCGCTTCACCACCGAAGAAGAAATCGATTACGCCGCGCAGAAAGTCTGCGAGGCCGTTACCAAGCTGCGCGCTCTGTCGCCGCTGTGGGACATGTACAAAGACGGCGTCGATATCTCGAAGATCGAGTGGGCGGCACACTAAATATAGAAGCCGCCGGATACAGATCCTGTAGCGACGCGGCGGTTTACGCAGCGCAGTTGCAGGGTCTCAAGAGCGGCCCTGATGAGTGAGGATTGAGAATCATGGCTTACAGCGAAAAGGTCATCGACCACTACGAAAATCCGCGTAACGTCGGCAAGATGAATGCCGAAGACCCGGACGTCGGCACCGGCATGGTCGGCGCCCCGGCGTGCGGTGACGTGATGCGTCTGCAGATCAAGGTCAACGATCAGGGCGTTATCGAAGACGCCAAGTTCAAGACCTACGGCTGCGGTTCGGCGATCGCCTCCAGTTCCCTCGCTACCGAGTGGATGAAGGGCAAGACCCTGGACGAAGCTGAAACCATCAAGAACACTCAGCTGGCCGAAGAACTGGCCCTGCCGCCAGTGAAAATCCACTGCTCGGTTCTCGCTGAAGACGCCATCAAGGCGGCTGTTCGCGATTACAAGCAGAAGAAAGGCTTGATCTGACTTTCAAGATTTGGCGACGAGTAAGGAGTCAACGATGGCTATCAGCATGACAGAAGCGGCTGCTCGACACGTGCGGCGCTCCCTCGACGGGCGCGGCAAGGGTGAAGGGATTCGTCTGGGTGTTCGCACCACAGGCTGTTCCGGCCTTGCCTACGTGCTGGAGTTTGTCGACGAGGTGGTTGCAGAAGATCAGGTGTTCGAAAGTCACGGCGAGAAAGTGATCATCGACCCGAAAAGCCTGGCCTACCTCGACGGCACCGAGCTCGATTTCGTCAAGGAAGGGTTGAACGAAGGCTTCAAGTTCAACAACCCCAACGTACGCGGTGAATGTGGCTGCGGCGAAAGCTTCAACATCTGAGGCTTGTCGTGGGTACTCCTTGTCATTTCGCTTTATTCGAGCTGCAACCGGGCTTTCGTCTGGATCTCGAGCAGTTGGCCACGCGTTATCGCGAGCTGGCGCGCGGCGTTCACCCTGACCGCTTTGCCGATGCTTCCGAGCGCGAGCAGCGGTCGGCGCTCGAACAGTCTGCGCGGCTCAACGATGCCTACCAGACACTCAAGAGTCCGGCCCAGCGTGCGCGCTACCTGCTGACCATCAGCGGGCATGAAGTGCCGATGGAAGTCACCGTCCACGATCCCGAGTTTCTTCTGCAGCAGATGCAATGGCGCGAAGAACTCGAAGACCTGCAGGACAGTGCCGACCTGGGCGGTGTCGCGGCTTTCAAGCGTCGCCTGAAAACCGCGCAGGAAGAGCTCAACGAAAGCTTCGCAGCCTGTTGGGATGATGCAGCGCAACGCGAACAGGCCGAACGCCTGATGCGGCGCATGCAGTTCCTCGACAAGCTCACCTACGAAGTGCGCCAGTTAGAAGAGCGCCTCGACGATTAACCCAGTGCCGCTTCGGTCGCACGCCTGATATACAGATAAGTCCTGATCACGATGGCCCTACTGCAGATCGCCGAACCCGGCCAAAGTCCTCAACCGCACCAGCGTCGTCTGGCTGTGGGGATCGACTTGGGCACTACCAATTCGCTGGTCGCTGCATTGCGCAGTGGTCTTTCCGAGCCGCTGGCCGATGCCGAGGGGCGGGTCATCCTGCCTTCCGCCGTGCGCTATCACGCCGATCGCGTCGAAGTCGGCGAATCGGCCAAGCTGGCCGCATCCTCCGATCCCCTGAATACCGTGCTGTCGGTCAAGCGCCTGATGGGGCGTGGTCTGTCCGACGTCAAGCAATTGGGCGATCAGCTGCCGTACCGCTTTGTCGGCGGCGAATCGCACATGCCGTTCATCGACACCGTGCAGGGCCCGAAAAGCCCGGTCGAAGTCTCCGCCGATATTCTGAAAGTGTTGCGTCAGCGCGCTGAAGCCACCCTTGGCGGTGAGCTGGTGGGCGCGGTGATCACCGTTCCGGCGTATTTCGACGATGCTCAGCGCCAGGCCACCAAGGATGCGGCGAAACTCGCTGGCCTGAACGTATTGCGTCTGCTCAACGAGCCGACTGCGGCGGCGGTGGCATACGGTCTGGATCAGCATGCCGAAGGTTTGGTCGCCATTTACGACCTGGGCGGCGGCACGTTCGATATTTCGATTCTGCGCCTGACCGGCGGTGTCTTTGAAGTCCTGGCTACCGGCGGCGACAGTGCGCTGGGCGGCGATGACTTCGATCACGCGATTGCCGGCTGGATCATCGAGAGCGCCGGTTTGTCCGCCGACCTTGATCCGGGCGCGCAGCGCAGCCTGCTGCAAACCGCTTGCGCCGCCAAAGAAGCGCTGACGGATGCTGATAGCGTCGAAGTCGCCTACGGTGACTGGAAAGCGCAGTTGACCCGCGAAGCCTTCGATGCACTGATCGAGCCAATGGTTGCCCGCAGCCTGAAAGCCTGCCGCCGCGCCGTCCGCGATTCCGGCGTCGAGCTGGAAGACGTGCATGCCGTGGTCATGGTCGGTGGTTCGACCCGCGTTCCGCGTGTTCGCGAAGCCGTCGCCGAAGCCTTCGGCCGTCAGCCGCTGACCGAAATCGACCCGGATCAAGTGGTGGCCATCGGTGCTGCGATCCAGGCCGATACCCTGGCTGGCAACAAGCGCGATGGCGGCGAGTTGCTGCTGCTCGACGTGATTCCGCTATCCCTGGGGCTGGAAACCATGGGCGGTCTGATGGAGAAGGTGATTCCGCGCAACACCACCATCCCGGTCGCCCGCGCTCAGGATTTCACAACTTATAAAGACGGCCAGTCGGCCATGGCGATCCATGTGTTGCAGGGTGAGCGTGAGCTGATCAGCGATTGCCGCTCCCTGGCTCGCTTCGAATTGCGCGGCATTCCGGCAATGGTGGCCGGTGCGGCGAAAATTCGCGTGACCTTCCAGGTCGACGCCGACGGTCTGCTCAGCGTCTCTGCCCGTGAATTGGGTTCGGGCGTTGAGGCCAGCATTCAAGTCAAGCCGTCCTATGGCCTGACCGACGGCGAAATCGCCAAGATGCTGAAAGATTCGTTCCAGCACGCCAATGACGACAAGGTCGCCCGCGTTTTGCGCGAGCAGCAGGTCGATGCCCAGCGCCTGATCGAAGCGGTGCAGGGCGCTCTTGAGGCCGATGGCGAGCGTTTGCTCGACGCCGAAGAGCGCATGGTCATCGAGTTGCAAGTGCAGGAACTGACCGAACTGATGAAGGGCACCGATGGTTATGCCATCGAGCAGCAGACCAAGCGTCTGTCGCAAGTGACCGATGCTTTTGCCGCCCGTCGTATGGATCAGACGGTGAAAGCCGCTCTGTCCGGGCGCAATCTGAATGAAATCGAGGATATCTGATGCCGCAGGTCATTTTTCTGCCCCACGAGAAGTTCTGCCCTGAAGGCATGGTTGTCGACGCAGCACCCGGCACGTCGATCCTCGAACTGGCTCACGAACACCACATCGAGATGGAAAGCGCTTGCGGTGGTGTCTGCGCCTGCACCACTTGTCACTGCATCATTCGCGAGGGTTTCGACTCGCTGGAAGAAGCCGACGAGTTGGAGGAAGATTTCCTTGATCGTGCCTGGGGTCTGGAAGCCCAGTCGCGCCTGGCGTGTCAGGCAATCGTCGGTGAAGAAGACATCACCGTCGAAATTCCGAAATATTCGCTTAACCATGCGGCCGAAGCGCCGCACTGACTGGTAAGACTGTCATGAGCTACGGTTGGAATGATGTTCAACGTATTGCAGAAGAGCTGGCCGAAGCCAAGCCGGATGTCGATCCGCTTTCTGTCAATTTCGTCGACTTGCAGCGATGGATCATGGAACTTCCCGACTTTGACAACACCTCTGGCCGGGTTGGCGAGAAAGTGTTGGAAGCGGTTCAGGCCCTCTGGATCGAAGAAGTAGACTGATCGTCCTCGCAGGTTAGGCAATACCCAAGAACCCGCGTATAATTCGCGGGTTTAATTTTTCGCAAATTACCGTTTCTGGAGTTACACCATGGCTGTTCAACGTACTTTCTCCATCATCAAGCCTGACGCCGTTGCTAAAAACGTGATCGGCAAGATCACCACTCGCTTCGAAGACGCTGGCCTGCGCGTTGTAGCTTCGAAACTGAAGCAACTGTCCAAAGCCGAAGCCGAAGGCTTCTACGCTGAGCACAGTGCTCGTGGTTTCTTCGGCGACCTGGTTGCCTTCATGACTTCCGGTCCTGTTGTTGTTCAGGTTCTGGAAGGCGAAAACGCCATCGCACGCAACCGTGAGCTGATGGGCGCTACCAACCCTAAAGAAGCGGCTCCAGGCACCATCCGTGCCGACTTCGCTGAATCGATCGACGCCAACGCTGTTCACGGTTCGGACTCCGAAGCCGCTGCTGCCCGCGAAATCGCTTACTTCTTCGCAGCTACTGAAGTAACCACTCGCTAAGCATTGGCTTAAGAGTGAAGGTGAATCCATGACGATATCGACTGTTAAAACCAACCTGCTGGGTCTGACCCAGCCGGAAATGGAAAAATTCTTCGACTCAATCGGGGAGAAGCGTTTCCGTGCCGGTCAGGTAATGAAATGGATTCACCACTTTGGCGTCGATGATTTCGACGCCATGACGAACGTCAGCAAGGCCTTGCGCGAAAAGCTCAAGGCTGTTGCTGAGGTCCGTGGTCCCGAAGTGGTCAGCGAGGACATTTCCAGCGACGGCACCCGCAAGTGGGTGGTGCGCGTGGCGTCCGGCAGCTGTGTCGAGACCGTTTACATTCCCCAGGGCAAACGCGGCACTCTGTGCGTTTCGTCCCAGGCAGGCTGTGCCCTGGACTGCAGTTTCTGCTCCACCGGCAAGCAAGGCTTCAACAGCAACCTCACCGCCGCCGAAGTCATCGGCCAGGTGTGGATTGCCAACAAATCCTTCGGCAGTGTTCCGGCTACCATCGACCGCGCCATCACCAACGTGGTGATGATGGGCATGGGCGAACCGCTGCTGAACTTCGACAACGTCGTGGCCGCCATGCATCTGATGATGGATGACCTGGGCTACGGGATCTCCAAGCGCCGCGTGACCCTGTCCACGTCGGGTGTGGTGCCGATGATCGATGAGCTGGCCAAGCACATCGACGTGTCCCTGGCGTTGTCCCTGCACGCACCGAATGACGCATTGCGTAACCAATTGGTGCCGATCAACAAGAAATATCCGCTTAAGATGCTGCTCGAGTCGTGCCAGCGCTACATGTCCGCCCTTGGCGAAAAACGTGTGCTGACCATCGAGTACACGTTGCTCAAGGACGTCAATGACAAGCTTGAGCACGCCGTGGAAATGATCGAGCTGCTCAAAGATATTCCGTGCAAGATCAACCTGATTCCGTTCAACCCGTTCCCGCATTCCGGGTACGAGCGGCCGAGCAACAACGCTATCCGCCGGTTCCAGGATCAGCTTCACCAGGCCGGTTTCAACGTCACCGTGCGCACCACTCGCGGTGAAGACATTGATGCGGCTTGTGGTCAATTGGTAGGGCAGGTGCTGGATCGCACCCGTCGCAGCGAACGTTACATCGCCGTGCGCGAATTGAGCGCCGACAGCGATCTGGCACAGAACGCCGCGAACACTAACTAAGAGAGGATCTCTATGTCCCTGCGCTTTGCGCTGCTGTTGCTGTTGGCCAGCCTGTGTGCTGGTTGTGTCCTGTCGGGTGACTACAACCCGATGAAGACCAGCAAGGGCCGTGACGAAGCGCGGGCTGCCTACGTGCAGCTGGGGCTGGGATACTTGCAGCAGGGTATGAGCGAGCGGGCCAAGGTTCCACTGAAGAAAGCCCTGGAGCTGGACGGCTCGGATCCCGACGCCAATGCCGCGCTGGGGCTGGTTTTTCAGGCCGAAATGGAACCAGAACTGGCTGACGAACACTTCCGCAAGGCTTTGTCCTCCCGTCCCGCCGATGCGCGCATCCTCAACAATTACGGCAGTTTTCTCTACGAAGAACAGCGTTACAAGGAAGCCTACGAGCGTTTTGAACAGGCGGCCGCCGATACCCTGTATCCTGAGCGTTCGCGGGTGTTCGAGAACCTCGGCATGACGGCGGCCAAGCTCGGGCAGCGTGATCTGGCGCAACAGCAGCTGGAAAAAGCGTTGCGTTTGAACCGTCAGCAACCGCGGGCATTGCTGGAAATGGCTGAGTTGTCATTCGAAGACAGGCATTATGTGCCCGCGCGTGACTATTACGATCGTTTCAGCCAGCTCTCCGAGCAAAATGCACGTAGTCTGTTGCTCGCCGTTCGGTTGGCAAAAGTATTTGAAGATCGCGACAAGGCCGCCAGTGCCGGCCTGCAATTAAAACGACTCTATCCCGGTACGCCGGAATATCAGCAATACCTGTCGGAGCAATGATGAAAGCGGCGCATCCCGAAGTTGTAGCAGCGAATCGCGTTAACCCCGGTGAGACCCTGCGCCAGGCCCGCGAAAGCAATGGCTGGTCGCTGGCCGAAGTGGCCCTCAAGCTCAACCTCACTGTGGCCTCCCTGAGCAACCTTGAAGCCGGCGCGTTCGACAAGTTGCCCGGGCATACCTTTGCTCGCGGCTACATTCGCGCCTACGCCAAACTGCTCGGTATGGACCAGACCGTTCTGGTCCAGCAATTCGACCAGTCCACGGGCACCGATTCCCAAGGCAGCAATGTCCACGCCCTGGGTCGTATCGAAGAGCCGGTACGGGTTTCCCACACCATTTTGCGTATCGTCAGCCTGTTGCTGCTGATTGCGGTGATTGGCGGTGGTTTCGTCTGGTGGCAGGATCAGACCTCGCAGCGTACCAGGGACCTGATCGGCCTGGCGCCGGAGCACGTCGAAGTCGAAGGCGCCGACGGCACGACCCAGATTCATCCGCTGGACGAGCCTGAAGATCAGGCCGTCGCGGAAGGCGAAGCCGAGGGCTCGACGGCTCTGGCGCTGCCTCAATCGGAAACCACGGCTGAATCGACCGGTGCCGAGACCGAGGCCGCAGCCGCAGCTCCAGCGACCGCACCGGTTGCTCCGGCGCCTGCTGCGCCAGCCGCTACTCCGGCTGCACCGGCTCATACGCCAGCGCCTGTGGTTGCTGCTCCTGCGAATCCGGCGCCTGCCGCTCCGGCTGCGCCTGCACCGACCGTCACTGCCCCGGCAACCCCGGCCGTCGCTGCGCCCGCGCCGACAGCGCCAGTTGCTCCGGCTGCAGGTCAAGGCCAGGTTCAGGTGCAGTTCATCGCCGATTGCTGGACGCAGGTGACCGATGGCAGCGGCAAGGTTCTTTACAGCGGCCTCAAGCGCAAGGGCGACAGCCTGTCTGTCGTCGGCAAACCACCGTTTGCCGTGCGTCTGGGCGTTGCCCGTGGCGCGCAGGTCAGCTACAACGGCCAGCCGGTCGATGTCGCTCCGTTCACCAGTGGCGAGACTGCTCGCCTGAAGTTGGGTCAATAAGTCATGCACGGCGAATCTCCAATCAAACGTCGCGAATCGCGCAAGATCTGGGTCGGTAACGTGCCCGTGGGCGGCGATGCCCCTATCGCTGTGCAGAGCATGACCAACAGCGACACCAATGACGTCGCTGCCACCGTCGCGCAGATCAATCGTCTGGAAGCCGCCGGCGTCGACATCGTCCGCGTTTCGGTGCCGGACATGGACGCCGCCGAGGCGTTCGGCAAGATCAAGCAACTGGTCAAGGTGCCATTGGTTGCCGACATCCACTTCGACTACAAGATCGCTTTGCGCGTGGCCGAACTGGGTGTGGACTGCCTGCGCATCAACCCGGGCAACATCGGTCGCGAAGACCGCGTGCGTGCGGTGGTCGATGCCGCCCGTGACCGCGGGATCCCGATCCGCATCGGCGTCAACGCCGGTTCCCTGGAAAAGGACCTGCAGAAGAAATACGGCGAGCCGACCCCGGCCGCGCTGGTCGAGTCCGCCCTGCGCCACGTCGAGCACCTCGAACGCCTGAATTTCCAGGACTTCAAGGTCAGCGTGAAGGCTTCTGACGTGTTCATGGCCGTCGAAGCCTACCGTCTGCTGGCCAAGGAAATCGTTCAGCCGCTGCACCTGGGCATCACCGAAGCCGGTGGATTGCGCTCCGGTACAGTGAAATCCGCCGTGGGCCTAGGTATGCTGCTCGCCGAGGGGATTGGCGATACTATCCGCATCTCGCTGGCGGCCGACCCGGTCGAGGAAGTGAAGGTCGGTTACGACATTCTCAAGTCTTTGCATCTGCGTTCCCGTGGCATCAACTTCATCGCCTGCCCGAGCTGCTCGCGGCAGAACTTCGATGTGGTCAAGACCATGAACGAGCTGGAAGGGCGCCTTGAAGACCTGCTGGTACCGCTGGATGTCGCGGTGATCGGTTGTGTGGTCAACGGCCCCGGCGAAGCCAAGGAAGCCCATATCGGCTTGACCGGCGGTACGCCGAACCTGATTTACATCGACGGCAAGCCGTCGCAGAAGCTGACGAATGACAATCTGGTGGACGAGCTGGAAAAGCTGATCCGCGAGAAAGCGGCCGAGAAGGTCGAAGCTGACGCAGCGGTTATCGCGCGCGGCTGATCGAACGAATTAAGGAATTTCTGTGAGCAAGTCTCTGCAAGCCATTCGTGGCATGAACGACATCCTGCCGGAACAGACGCCGGTATGGCGCTATTTCGAAGGCACCGTTTCGCGTCTGCTGGACAACTACGGTTACAAGCAGATCCGCATGCCGATCGTCGAGTTCACCGAGCTGTTCAAACGCTCGATCGGTGAAGTGACCGACATCGTCGAAAAAGAGATGTACACCTTCGACGACCGCAACGGCGACTCCCTGACCCTGCGTCCGGAGGGCACGGCCGCGTGCGTGCGTGCAGTGCTCGAGCACGGCATCACCGGCGGTGGTCAGGTGCAGAAGCTTTGGTACATCGGCCCGATGTTCCGTCACGAGCGTCCGCAGAAAGGCCGTTATCGTCAGTTCCACCAGATCGGTCTGGAAGTGTTCAACCTCGACGGTCCGGACATCGACGCCGAACTGATCGTGCTGACCTGGCGCCTGTGGGGCGAGCTGGGCATCCGTGATGCGGTCAAGCTTGAGCTCAACAGCCTCGGCACCAGCGAGTCCCGCGCCCGTTATCGTGAGGCGCTGGTCGAGTACCTCTCGGCGCACCACGACAAACTGGACGAAGACAGCCAGCGTCGCCTGAAAACCAACCCGCTGCGTGTGCTCGACACCAAAAATGCCGACACCCAGGCCGTGCTGGTCGATGCGCCGAAAATGGCCGACTACCTGGATGACGAATCCCGTGCCCACTTCGAGGGCCTGAAGGCCCGTCTGGATGCCGTCGGCATTCCTTACGTGCTCAACCCGAAGCTGGTGCGTGGTCTGGATTACTACAGCAAAACCGTATTCGAATGGGTCACCGACAAGCTCGGCGCCCAGGGTACCGTCTGCGCGGGTGGGCGCTATGACGGTCTGGTCGAGCAGATGGGCGGCAAGCCGACCCCGGGCGTCGGTTTCGCCATGGGCATCGAGCGTCTGGTGCTGCTGCTGGAAACCCTGGAGCAGATCCCGGAAGAAATCTCTCGTCAGGTCGACGTCTATCTCTGCGCCTTCGGTGAAGAAGCGGAGCTGGCCGGTCTGGCCCTGGCCGAGCGGGTACGCGACCAACTGCCCAACCTGCGCCTGCAAGTCAATGCCGGCGCCGGCAGCTTCAAGAGCCAGTTCAAGAAAGCCGACAAGAGCGGTGCGTTGTACGCACTGATCCTCGGTGACGACGAAATGGCCCAGCAAGTGGTAGGTTTCAAACCCCTGCGTGGCCAGGGCGAACAACAAAGCATTGCCTGGGATGCCCTCGCTGCACACCTGGCCACCTGCGTCGTGCAGGGTTGAAGCTGTCCAAACAGCCGATTTAGCGATTAAGGAGTATTGGGGTGTCGAGTACCGAAGACGAACAGTTGGCGGATTTGAAGGACTGGTGGACACGCAACGGCAAACCTCTGGTCACCGGCGGCCTGTTGGCGCTGGTCATCGTGTTCGGCTGGCAGGCTTATCACAAGTATCAGAGCAACCAGTCGCAAGGCGCCTCGGTGCTCTATCAGCAATTGCTGGAAACCACGCTGACCCCGGACGGCAAGCCTGACGCCGCGCGCGTTGCGGATCTGGCCGGCAAGCTCAACAGCGAATTCGGCGGTTCTGCGTACGCGCAGTACGGCAGCCTGTTCGTGGCCAAGGTCGCGGTCGACAGCGGCAAGCTGGACGACGCGGCGACCGAACTCAAGGCCATCGTGGCCAAACCGGCCAACCCGGCGCTGGGCGAAATCGCCCGTCAGCGTCTGGCGCAGGTATTGGGCGCACAGAACAAGGCCGATGAAGCCCTGAAACTGCTCGAAGGCGATGCCGACAAGTCGTTCCTGGCCACTCGCGAAGAACTCAAGGGCGACCTGCTGGTGCAGCTGGGCCGTACCGACGAAGCGAACGCGGCGTATCAAAAAGCCAAGGCGGCACTGTCGGATGAAGCGGCGGTCGGTGGCCTTCAAATCAAGCTGGACGACCTGGCCAAAGGGGATGCGTGACGTGATCCGTTGGAAGCATGCAGCATTGCTGGCTCTGGCCATTCTGGCCGCGGGTTGCAGCAGCAACAGCAAAAAAGAACTGCCACCGGCCGAGCTGACCGACTTCAAGGAAGAAGTGGTCCTGCACAAGCAGTGGAGCCGCTCGATCGGTGACGGTCAGGGCGAAACCTACAACATGCTGGTGCCGGCGATCGACGGTGACACCATCTACGCGGCCGACGTGACCGGTATCGTGATGGGCCTGGATCGCAGCAACGGCGACGTGAAATGGAAGAAAGACCTCGAACTGCCTGTGTCCGGCGCCGTTGGCGTGGGTTACGGTCTGGTCATGGTCGGTACCCTGCACGGTGAAGTCGTTGCCCTCGACGCCATCAACGGTGAAGAGAAGTGGCGCTCGCGCGTCAACAGCGAAGTTCTTGCGCCACCGGCCAACAACGGTGACGTGGTGGTGGTTCAGACCCAGGACGATCGCCTGATCGGTCTGGACGCGTCCACCGGCAATCAGCGTTGGGTGTATGACAGCACGCCGGCCGTACTGACCCTGCGCGGCACCAGCGCACCGATCGTCACCAACCGCCTCGCGGTGGCTGGCCTGTCGACCGGTAAAGTGGTCGCCCTGGACATTTCCAACGGCGTGCCGGTCTGGGAACAGCGGATCGCGATCCCACAAGGTCGTTCGGAACTGGAGCGCGTGGTCGACATCGACGGCGGTCTGCTGCTGTCCGGCGGTACCCTGTACGTTGCCAGCTATCAGGGTCGCGTTGCGGCACTGGATCTGGAAAGCGGCCGTCAACTCTGGCAGCGCGACGCGTCGAGCTACGCCGGTGTTGCCCAGGGTTTCGGCAACGTCTACGTAAGCCTGTCGTCGGGTACCGTTGAAGGCGTCGACGAGCGTTCCACCACCGCCCTGTGGAGCAACGACTCGCTGGCCCGTCGTCAACTGTCGGCGCCGGAAGTGTTCTCCAGCTACGTTGCAGTCGGTGACATGGAAGGTTACCTGCACCTGCTGAGTCAGGTGGACGGTCGATTCGTCGGCCGCGAGCGCATCGACAGCGACGGCCTGCGTGCCCGTCCGCTGGTGGTGGGTGACACGATTTATGTGTATGGCAACAGCGGCAAACTGGAAGCCCTGACCATCAAGTAACAACTATGCTTGGGGTTAACTCCCCAGGCGGCCTTGCTTCTGCAAGGTTTGCAGCACCCACGGGTGTTGCCCCGAGCACCAGCCGCTGCCTCGCAGCGGCTTTTGTATTTTCTGAAATAACGAAGTGGAGAGCCGCATGGTTCCCGTAATCGCCCTGGTGGGCCGACCGAACGTCGGCAAGTCCACCTTGTTCAACCGCCTGACCAGGACTCGCGACGCCATTGTCGGCGACTTGTCCGGTCTGACCCGTGATCGCCAGTACGGTGAGGCCAAGTGGCAAGGGCGTTCCTACATTCTGATCGACACCGGCGGTATCTCCGGTGACGAGCATGGTATGGACGAAAAAATGGCCGAGCAGTCGCTGCTGGCCATCGAAGAAGCGGATGTCGTTCTGTTCCTGGTAGATGCCAAGGCCGGTTTCACTGCCGCCGACCAGATGATCGCCGAACACTTGCGCAAACGTAACAAGCGTTCCCACGTGGTGGCCAACAAGGTCGACAACATCGACCCGGAAATGGCCCGCGCCGAATTCGCCCCGCTGGGCATGGGCCACGCGATCCCGATCGCCGGCGCCCACGGTCGCGGCATCACTCAACTGCTGGAAGCTGCCCTGAGCGACTTCCCGCGTGATGATGACGAGCCGGCGGAAGGTGAAGAGGAAGAAGTGGTCGCCGAAGGCGAGGAAGCCAAGCGCATTCCTGGCCCGAGCGAAAAAGACGGAATCAAGATTGCCATCATCGGCCGTCCGAACGTCGGCAAGTCGACCCTGGTCAACCGCATGCTCGGTGAAGATCGGGTAATCGTCTACGACCAGCCCGGCACCACCCGCGACAGTATCTACATCCCGTTCGAGCGTAACGACGAGAAGTACACGCTGATCGACACCGCCGGTGTGCGCAAGCGCGGCAAGATCCACGAAGAAGTCGAAAAATTCTCCGTGGTCAAAACCCTGCAGGCGATCAAAGACGCCAACGTGGTGATCTTCGTGATGGACGCCCGCGAAGGCGTGGTCGATCACGACCTCAACCTGCTGGGCTTTGCCATCGAGGCGGGGCGTGCGCTGGTGATCGCGATCAACAAGTGGGACGGCATGACCCCGAGCGAGCGCGACTACGTGAAGGTCGAGCTGCAACGTCGTCTGTTCTTCGTCGACTACGCCGATATTCACTTCATCTCGGCTTTGCACGGCACGGGCGTGGGCAACCTCTACGGCTCGGTGCAGAACTCGTTCAAGTCCGCGGTCACCCGCTGGCCGACCAGCCGCCTGACGCAGATTCTCGAAGACGCGGTCAGCGAGCACCAGCCGCCGATGGTCAACAGCCGCCGCATCAAGCTGCGTTACGCTCACCTGGGGGGGGCGAACCCGCCGATCATCGTGATCCACGGCAACCAGATCGAGAAAGTGCCGAAGTCGTACGTGCGCTATCTGGAAAACACTTACCGCCGTGTGCTCAAACTGGTCGGTACGCCGATCCGGATCGAGTTCAAGGGCGGCGAGAACCCGTACGAAGGCAACAAGAACACGCTGACCGACCGTCAGGTCAACAAGAAGCGTCGCTTGATGTCGCACCACAAGAAAGCCGACAAAAAACGCCGCGACAAGAAGTAAAAAGAGCCGCTGCGAGTTTCCAGCTGCAAGCTTCAAGTCAACGCGGAAGCAAAGAGGGCTCTGTTCAGAGCCCTTTTTTGTGGGCGATGGATTGATGCTTGAAACTTGTCGCTTGCAGCTTGAAACTTGCAGCTCACCTGCAAGGGGCTCCCGATGATCACCAGCAAGCTGCCGAATGTCGGCATCACTATTTTCACGCAGATGTCTCAGCTCGCGGCGCAGACCGGAGCGATCAACCTTTCCCAGGGTTTTCCCGATTTCGACGGCCCGCAGGCACTGCGCGACGCGGTCGGTCGACACATCGCCAGCGGTCACAACCAGTATTCGCCCATGACCGGCCTGCCGACGCTGCGTCAGCAGATCGCGGCGAAGATCGCCCGCAGTTATGGCGTCAACGTCGATGCCGACAATGAAGTGACCGTGACCCCTGGCGCGACCCAAGCGATTTTCTGTGCGATCCAGGCGGTTATCCACAGCGGCGACGAAGTCATCGTGTTCGACCCGGCCTACGACAGCTACGAGCCATCGGTGGAACTGGCCGGTGGGCGCTGCGTGCATGTGCAGCTTGGGCTGAAGGATTTCTCCATCGACTTCGAAAAGCTCAGCGCAGCCCTGAGCCCACGCACGCGGATGATTATCCTCAACACCCCGCACAACCCGAGCGGTGCGCTGATCAGTCGTGCCGAGCTGGATCAACTGGCGGCGTTGATCCGCGACCGCGACATCTACGTGATCAGCGACGAAGTCTACGAACACCTTGTGTTCGACGGCGTGCCGCATGTCAGCGTACTGGCCCATGAAGAGCTGTATCAGCGCGCCTTCGTAGTCAGCTCGTTTGGCAAGACCTATCACGTCACCGGCTGGAAAACCGGCTACGTCGTGGCACCGCCGGCCCTGACGGCGGAGCTGCGTAAAGTGCACCAGTACGTCAGTTTCTGTGGCGTGACACCGTTGCAGTACGCCCTGGCCGATTACATGGCCGAGCACCCGGAACACATCGAAGAGCTGCCGGGTTTCTATCAGGCCAAGCGCGATCTGTTCTGTGATCTGCTGGCGCCGTCGCGATTCAGCTTCACCCGGGTCACCGGCACCTATTTCCAACTGGTCGATTACTCGCAGATACGCCCAGATCTGAACGATGTCGAGATGGCGATGTGGATGACTCGCGAGCATGGCGTGGCGAGTATTCCGGTGTCGGTGTTCTACCAGGATCCACCTGAAGGCCAGCGTCTGGTGCGCCTGTGCTTTGCCAAACGTGAGGAGACGCTGCGGGAAGCGGCGACCAAACTATGCGTGATCTGAGTGCGTTGCCTGATCTCAACCTGGCGCTGATCCAGACCAGCCTGACCTGGCATGACCGTCGGGCCAATCTCGAGCATTTCGACGCGTTGCTGGAGCAGGCGCGCGGTGCCGATCTGATTATCCTGCCGGAAATGTTCACCACCGGGTTCTCCATGGAGTCCGAAACCCTGGCCGAAGCCGAAAACGGCCCGACCAGCAAATGGCTCAGGGCCCAGGCGGCGAAGCTGAACGCCGTTGTTACGGGCAGCGTGATTATCCAGACCGCCGACGGCAGCCATCGCAACCGCTTGCTGTGGGCACGACCGGACGGCGAAGTGCTGCATTACGACAAGCGCCACCTGTTCCGCATGGCCGGCGAGCACAATCACTACACGCCCGGCGAGCGCCAGGTGCAGTTCGAACTCAAGGGCTGGCGGGTGCGGCCGCTGATTTGCTACGACTTGCGCTTCCCGGTGTGGAGCCGCGATGCTCAGGACACCGACCTGCTGCTGTACACCGCCAACTGGCCGGGTGCACGGCGTCAGCACTGGAACCGGTTGCTGCCGGCCCGGGCCATTGAAAACCTGTGCTATGTGGCGGCGGTCAACCGGGTTGGCACCGATGGCAAGGGTTTCGCGTATACCGGAGACAGTCAGGTGCTGGATTTCCAGGGCGAGACGTTGCTGGCGGCGGGGGAGGCTGACGGGGTGTTCAAGGTGGTTCTGGAAGCGGCTTCGCTTGCCGCTTACCGCGAGCGCTTTCCGGCGAATCTGGATGCCGATACCTTCGAGTTCACCTGATAACCCAAGTCACCTGGATCGTTCCCACGCTCCGCGTGGGAATGCAGTTCGTGACGCTCTGCGTCCCTTGAGGCATTCCCGCGCAGAGCGTGGGAACGATCATCGCGATCAGAACGAAAAAGGCCCCGGGGTGCAAACCCCGGGGCCTTTTGCGTTGCAGCGGTAGTTACGCCGCTTTCGCTTCCGGCTGGCTCAGCGAGCGGTTCAGCGCACTGAACAGGGCCTTGAAGCTGGCGGTGGTGATGTTTTCATCGATGCCCACGCCGTGTACTGCACGTTCGCCATTCACACGCAGTTCGATGTAGGCCGCCGC
This sequence comes from Pseudomonas sputi, assembly GCF_021603585.1. Taxonomy (GTDB): domain Bacteria; phylum Pseudomonadota; class Gammaproteobacteria; order Pseudomonadales; family Pseudomonadaceae; genus Aquipseudomonas; species Aquipseudomonas sputi. Next base: position 54,454 of record NZ_BQHI01000012.1, read on the forward strand.
CTTGGCGTTGGTGCCCGCGCCGATGGCGTGTTCGTTGTAGTCCATGATCTCCACCGGAATCGGCAGACCGGCCACCAGCGCTTCCAGCGCGCCGTTGCCCTTGCCGCGCCAGTGCAGGTTGGTTTCGCCCTGACCCTTGCTCGCCACTTCCACTTCGACGGCGCTGTTGCCGTTTTCTTCCTGCAGGCGATGGCTGACCAGCGCGTACGGGGTGTTGGCTTGCAGGTATTCGCTGTGCAACAGCGCGTGGATTTGCTGGGCCGTCATCTCCAGACCCAGGCGATCGGTTTCACGCTGCACGACCTGGCTGAATTCGATCTGCATGCGACGTGGCAGGCTGATGCCGTATTCCTGTTCCAGCAGGTAGGCGATGCCGCCCTTGCCCGACTGGCTGTTGACGCGGATCACCGCCTCGTAGCTGCGGCCGATGTCGGCCGGGTCGATCGGCAGGTACGGCACTTCCCACAGGGCATCGGGTTTCTGCTGGGCGAAGCCCTTGCGGATCGCGTCCTGGTGGGAGCCGGAGAAGGCGGTGTGCACCAGGTCGCCGACATACGGGTGACGTGGGTGAACCTGGATCTGGTTGCACTCTTCGACGACCTTGCGCACGCCGTCGATGTCGGAGAAGTCCAGTTGCGGGTCCAGGCCCTGGGTGTACATGTTCAGTGCCACGGTGACGAGGTCGACGTTGCCGGTACGCTCGCCGTTGCCGAACAGGCAGCCTTCGACGCGGTCGGCGCCGGCCATCAGGCCCAACTCGGTGGCGGCCACGCCGGTGCCACGGTCGTTGTGGGTGTGCAGGCTGATGATCACGCTGTCACGGCGGTTGATGTTGCGGTGGAACCACTCGATCTGGTCGGCGTAGACGTTCGGGGTCGCGCATTCAACGGTGGCTGGCAGGTTGAGGATGATCTTGTGCTCAGGCGTCGGGTTCCAGACCTCGATCACCGCGTCACAGACCTCCTTGGCAAATTCCAGCTCGGTGGCGCTGAAGGTTTCCGGCGAGTATTCGAAGGTCCACTCGGTGTCCGGCTGCATGGCGGCGTATTTGACGAACAGCTTGGCGGCGTTCACGGCGATGGCCTTGATCCCGTCCTTGTCCTGGTTGAACACGATGCGACGGAAAGAAGGGGAGGTGGCGTTATACAGGTGAACGATGGCTTTCTTCGCCCCGCGCAGGGATTCGAAGGTGCGCTCGATCAGGTCTTCACGGCCTTGAGTCAGCACCTGGATGGTGGTGTCGTCCGGAATGTGGCCGTCTTCGATCAAGGTGCGCACGAAGTCGAAGTCGGTTTGCGAAGCGGCCGGGAACGACGCCTCGATTTCCTTCACGCCCACCTGCACCAGGGTTTTCCAGAAACGCAGCTTTTTCACCGCATCCATCGGCTCGATCAGCGACTGGTTGCCATCACGCAGGTCGGAGCTGCACCAGATCGGCGCGGCATCGATGGTTTTCGACGGCCAGGTACGATCCGGCAGGTTGATCACAGGAAACGCGCGGTATTTCGAAGACGGGTCTTTGAGCATGCTCATCGGGAAATTCCTTATTGTCTGGGCCGAAAAGAGGCGGCCTGCCGGTGGAACGAACGTTCTTGGAAAAGCGTGGGACGAGGCGCAGCGATTCAGCCCGGCAGTCGTGCGCTGACGAGGCACAGGCTGCGGTGCTGGCGAAGCTGAATGAGGGTGTGAGAGGTTTTCATGCCTTCAACCCTAACCGCGGGGGATGAGGATGGCAAGCAGTCGAAAAAAATTGAGAGGAATACCCGGAAAGCGGGTTTTTCCGAGATTTTATTCTTGATGTGGCGGTAATTGTTGGCGGGGATTGCGCGGAGCATTCGTCGTGCGCAATCCCTGCCGGAGAGTCTTCAGCCTGAAATCAAGGCTGGAATGCACCAATGAAAATCGCTGGATCGACCCGCGCATCGTTCAGACTGATGTTCCAGTGCATGTGCGGCCCGGTCGCCCGACCTGTGGCCCCCACCTTGCCCACCACCGCGCCCCGCGCCAGTTGCTGGCCGTTCTGCACATCAATCTTCGACATATGGCAGAACATGCTGATGAACCCCTGGCCGTGATCGACGAACACGGTGTTGCCATTGAAGAAGTAATTGCCGATCAGGATCACCTTGCCTGCCGCCGGGGTCTTGATCGGCGTGCCCGCCGGTACCGCGAAGTCCAGACCTGCGTGCGGATTGCGCTCTTCACCGTTGAAGAAGCGGCGCACGCCGAACTTGCTCGACAGCGGCCCGTTGACCGGCTTGTCCAGCAACAGGTTGCTCGGTGTGTTCGGGCTGAAGCTGCGGTAGGCCTTGATCTGCTCGGCCAGTTCGCCCTCGATGCGCTTGAGGTTGGCCGGGTTCGGATTGACCTGCTGGGTGTTCTTCAGGGTGATGTGCTGTTCCGGGTACTTCTTGTTGCCGACGCTGAAGTTGAGGTTGCGGTTGCCACTGCTGATCTGCTGAACGCCGGGTTTGACGGTCAGCGCAATGCCGACAATCGCCAGCCAGTTGTTCTGTTCCCTGACCACCAGCACCGGTTTGCCCTGATACGTGGCTTTCGGCGCTTGCGCGGCGCTGCCCAGATCAATGACAGCCACGCCGCCCGGCACCGGTTTGTTCAGCAGGCGGGTGATGTAACTGTCGGCGTGGGCGTTGAAGGTCAGGCACAGCAACAGCAGCGGAGCGAGAAAGCGCGGCATGGATCAGTCCAGTAAAGAGAGGGTGACGGGCGTCAGGTGATTGTCCTCGACGCGCACTTGCAGTTCGCCTTCGCCCAGTCTGGCCTTGAGGCGTTGGCCGGTGTGGGTCTGCGCGGCGTTGCGGATCGCGTTGCCGCGTTCATCCAGCAGAATGCTATAGCCGCGACCCAGGGTCGCCAGCGGGCTGACCACGTGCAGGGTCTGCATCTGGCTTTGCAACTGTAAACGGCGGCGTTTCAGACCTTCGTTCATCGCACGTGGCAGGCGTTCGGCGAGACTGTCGAGACGCTGGCGCAACAGGGCCAGTTGGCGTCCCGGGTGTTGCCCGGCGAGGCGGGTTTCCAGGCGGATCAGGCGTTCGCGGCGGGTATTGAGCTGGCGCTCGAAGGCGCGGCGCATGCGCATGTCCAGATCATCCAGACGCTGTGCCTGCTGGCGCAGACGTTCGCCAGGATGGCGCAAGCGGCGGGTCATGCCTTCAAGGCGCAGGCGATCGCGCATCAGGCGGTCACGCATGCGCATCACCAGCCGGCGATGCAGGCTTTCGACCTGCCGGATCAGGTGGCTGGAATCCGGGGCAAGCAGTTCAGCCGCAGCGGACGGCGTCGGTGCGCGCACGTCCGCCACGAAGTCGCTGATCGACACATCGGTTTCATGGCCGACTGCACTGACGATCGGCGTGACGCAGGCGTCCACCGCGCGGGCCACGGCCTCTTCGTTGAAACACCAGAGGTCTTCCAGCGAGCCGCCGCCACGGGCCAGGATCAGCGCGTCGAAACCACGGGCATCCGCGAGTTTGAGGGCGCGGACGATTTGCGCGGTGGCTTCGCGGCCCTGAACGGCGGTCGGGATCAGCGTCAGCTGTACCTGCGGTGCGCGGCGGCGGAATACGCTGATGATGTCGCGGATCACCGCACCGGTCGGCGAACTGATGATGCCGATGCGCTGCGGGTGAGCCGGCAGCGGTACTTTGCGCTCGGCACTGAACAGGCCTTCGGCGCTGAGCTTTTCCTTCAAGGCATCGAAGGCCAGACGCAGGGCACCGTCACCGGCCGGCTCCACAGTGTCGAGGATCAACTGATAGTCGCCACGCCCTTCGAACAGCGAGACCTTGCCGCGCACCTTGACTGCCAGGCCATCCTTCAGTGCCTGCCGCACGCGCGCGGCATTCTGGCGGAACAGCGCGCAACGCACCTGCGCGCCGCTGTCCTTGAGCGTGAAATACACGTGGCCGGACGCCGGGCGGGCGAGGTTGGAGATTTCGCCTTCGACCCAGATGTTGCTGAACACGTCTTCGAGCAACACCCGTGCGCGGCCGTTGAGCTGGCTGACGGTCAGGACTTCGCGGTCCAGGCCGAGTCTTGCAAAGGGATCTTTAATCATGGGGCGCAGTTTAAAGGCATTCGCCGGTGAATGTCTGGAGGAAGTGTTGCACCAGAGGCGTGGGATTTTGCCGAGACGCGAGGGCGACGGTGCTTTGGCAATCGCCGGTCAGTGGCAGGAATCTCACACCGGCAGGCGCAATGTCCTGCATCGATTCCGGCAGCAGAGCGATGCCGAATCCGGCCTGGATCAATTGCAGCTGTGTGGTCTTGCGCGACATCACCCGCGCAGCCTGTGGGAAGAAGCCGTGACGCATGCACAGCTCGGCGCACAAATAGCTCAGCCCGCCGCGCTGCGGGTGCGGGATAGAGATGAACGCTTCGTCCTTCAATTGCGCCAGGTCGACGGCGTCCGCCAATGCCAGTCGATGATTCGCCGACACGGCAAGCAGCAAGCGTTCGGTGTAGAGCGGCACAATTTGAACACCTTCACGCTGACGCAACACCGGCAGGCGCAGAAGGCCGATATCGAGGCGGCCCTCGGTCAGTTCTTCAAGTTGTGCTTCCGATGACAGCGTGCCGATATCCAGCGAAACCCCGGGCTGCTGCTCCAGGTAAGCGCTCATGTCGCGCAACAATCGGCCACCGATCGGTACGGTACTGGAGTGACAGACACGCAAGGTACCGCGCTGGCCCTGGCCGATTTGCGTGGCCAAAGTGCTCGCCTTGTTCAATTCATTGAGCAGGTTTCTCGCCCGGGGCAGGAACGCTTCGCCAGCGGCGGTGAGCCGGGGCTGGCGCGCGGTGCGTTCGAACAGCGGCGTGTGCAGGCGGGTTTCCATGTCCTTGATCTGCCGGCTCAGCGCCGACTGAGCAATGAACAGCCGTTCGGCTGCGGCACTGAAGCTGCCGCTCTCGGCGATTTCCACGAAGTAGCGTAATTGACGGGTTGAAAGCACGAGGCATGCCTTTTCGAGATGGCTTGGCAGTTTCGATGATATTAGTCGCAACCCTCGGCGCTGGCTAAAGTCATCGCAGGCTTATTAAGGAAGCGAGCGAATGAGTGGGGCGGGGTTGTTGAGCGAATGGTCGTGGGGCGCGCAGGGCTGGGTGGTGATCGGACTGGCCATCGCGCTGGCCTACATCGTGTTTGGGATTGCCGGATTCGGTACGGCGCTGGTGGCGGGGCCGATTCTGATTCTGTTCATGCCGCTGTCGAAGATCGTGCCATTGCTGGTGCTGCTGGATTTTGTCGCGGCGTTCGGCAACCTGCTGCCGTCGCGGCGGGATGTGGCGAAACCGGAACTGCTGCGGCTTCTGCCGTGGATGGCGGTGGGGTGCACGCTGGGGGTGATTTTTCTGCTTAACCTCAAGTCCGATCTTTTGCTGCTGTTGATGGGATTGTTCATCAGTGGCTACGCGGTTTACAGCTTGTGGATCAGGGCGCGACCGGCGCAGTTGTCTGCCGGGTGGGCGTTGCCGATGGGGACGGTGGGCGGGCTGTTCGGCGCATTGTTTGGCAGTGGCGGCTTTCTTTATGCGATCTACCTCAACAGTCGACTGCCCAAGGACGCGGCGCGGGCCACGCAAAGTGCGCTGATCAGTTGCAGCACGGTGGTGCGTTTGAGCCTGTTTGCCATCGCCGGGGTATATGCCGAGCTACCCTTGTTGATGCTTGCGCTGTGCCTGATGCCGGCCATGGCGCTGGGCTTGTGGGTCGGGCGGCGCTTGACCATGCGCTTGTCCCGCGAGGCCTTCGTGCGGCTGGTGACCTGGCTGGTGCTGGCGAGCGGGATTGCGCTGATCGGCCGCTATTTAAGCACTTGACCGGATTTTGTCAGGGATTAAGCTGCCGGCCGCGTTCGTCGCAGAACATCCTTTGACGCAGCAGGCTTGCACCATGAATTCCCAAAGCATCATCGTCCCGAAAATCTCCAATCTGCCGGTGCATGAACCCCGGGCCCGGGCGATTTTGCGCTGGCTGGTGCGCAAGAACATCGTCAAGGAAGAACTGAGCACCTGCGGGCGTACCGGCAATCGCATGGCCTACGCCATCGCCGATGGCGCCCGCGCGGTGGTGCTGCACCCCGAGGCGCTGCCGTTCGGTGAGCCGATCAATGGGCTGGAGGTCATCACCAAGCGTTGCATCTACACCCCGGCCAAGGGTTTTCTCGAAGAGGCCGGTTGCGCCGAGTGCCGTCAGGAAATCGGCGAAGCGCTGTTCGAAAGCCTGGAAGACTGGATGCCGGGGCGCACCGACAACTTCACCTGTCCTGAATGCGGGCATGAGGACGACATCAACGGGTTCCTGTTTTTGCAGGAATGTGGTTTTTCCAACCTCGGTTTCATCTTCAACAACTGGCTGGAGGCGGGCTTCAAGCAGAGTTTTATCGACGAATTCGCCGACTGGCTGGATCAACCGGTGAGTTGGGTCAAGGTCGAGTTGTAGGGGGCGTTTTTCCCGTACATCAGCAACATTGATATAAGACAAGTTTTACATTGAGCCCGGTAGGGTGTCTGAGTATAATGGCGCGCTTCCATTTTCCCGCTCGGGAGCCCCCGCGATGCTGCGTATCAGCCAAGAAGCTCTGACCTTCGACGACATTCTCCTAGTGCCCGGTTATTCCGAGGTGCTTCCTAACGAAGTCAGTCTGAAGACCCGCCTTACCCGTGGCATCGAGCTGAACATTCCTCTGGTTTCTGCCGCCATGGACACCGTCACCGAAGCCCGTCTGGCAATCGCCATGGCTCAGGAAGGTGGCATCGGCATTATCCACAAGAACATGACCATCGAGCAGCAAGCTGCCGAAGTTCGCAAGGTCAAGAAGTTCGAAGCCGGTGTGGTCAAGGACCCAATCACCATCGAGGCTGACGCCACGGTTCGTGATCTGTTCGAACTGACCCGCATGCACAACATTTCCGGCGTTCCGGTGCTGCACGATGGCGACCTGGTCGGCATTGTCACCTCCCGTGACGTACGCTTCGAAACCCGTCTGGATGCCACCGTTCGTGAAGTGATGACGCCCAAAGAGCGTCTGGTCACTGTTCGCGAAGGCGCCGACAAGAACGAAGTCCGCGAGCTGCTGCACAAGCACCGTCTGGAAAAAGTCCTGATCGTCGACGACAAGTTTGCCCTCAAAGGCATGATGACCGTCAAAGACATCGAAAAAGCCAAGGCCTACCCGCTGGCCAGCAAGGACGACCAGGGTCGTCTGCGCGTCGGCGCGGCGGTCGGTACCGGTAAAGACACCGGTGATCGCGTTGCCGCACTGGTCAATGCCGGTGTGGACGTGGTGGTGGTCGACACCGCACACGGTCACTCCAAAGGCGTGATCGACCGCGTTCGCTGGGTCAAAGAGAATTTCCCTGAAGTGCAGGTGATCGGCGGCAACATCGCCACCGGTGCCGCTGCCAAGGCTCTGGCCGAAGCTGGCGCCGACGCCGTCAAGGTCGGTATCGGCCCTGGCTCGATCTGCACCACCCGTATCGTCGCCGGTGTCGGCGTTCCGCAAATCAGTGCCATCGCCAACGTCGCCGCAGCCCTTGAAGGCACTGGCGTTCCGTTGATCGCCGACGGCGGCATCCGTTTCTCCGGTGACCTGTCCAAGGCCATTGTGGCCGGTGCGTCCTGCGTGATGATGGGCTCGATGTTCGCCGGTACTGAAGAAGCGCCGGGCGAGATCGAACTGTTCCAGGGCCGTTCGTACAAGGCTTATCGCGGCATGGGTTCGCTGGGCGCCATGTCCCAGGCTCAAGGTTCCTCCGACCGTTACTTCCAGGACTCCTCGGCAGGCGCCGAGAAGCTGGTTCCGGAAGGCATCGAAGGCCGTGTTCCTTACAAGGGCACCCTGAGCGCGATCATTCACCAGTTGATGGGCGGTCTGCGTTCTTCGATGGGTTACACCGGCAGCGCCAACATCGAAGAAATGCGCACCAAGCCAGAGTTCGTGCGGATCACCGGTGCCGGCATGGCCGAATCCCACGTCCACGACGTGCAGATCACCAAGGAAGCGCCAAACTACCGCGTAGGTTGAGGCTTCAAGCAAAACGTTAAATGACCGGGGCTGTTTTATTCAGCCCCGAGTTGTTTCTGAATCAAGACTGTTTCTGAATTACTTAGACGAGACTGAATCATGGCCCTCGACATTCACGCTCACCGCATCCTGATCCTCGACTTCGGTTCGCAATACACCCAACTGATCGCTCGCCGCGTGCGCGAAATCGGTGTGTACTGCGAACTGCACCCGTTCGACATGGACGAGGATGCGATCCGCGAGTTCGCGCCAAAAGGCGTGATCCTCGCCGGCGGTCCCGAGTCCGTGCACGAAGCCAACAGCCCGCGCTGCCCGCAAGCGGTGTTCGATCTGGGCGTACCGGTCTTCGGTATCTGCTACGGCATGCAGACCATGGCCGAGCAACTGGGCGGCAAGGTTGAAGGCTCCGAGCTGCGTGAGTTCGGTTATGCCCGCGTTGACGTGGTCGGCAAGAGCCGTCTGCTCGATGGCATCGAAGACCACATCGACGCCGACGGCCTGTTCGGCCTCGACGTGTGGATGAGCCACGGTGACAAGGTCACCAAAATGCCGAGCGATTTCCACATCCTGGCCAGCACCCCGAGCTGCCCGATCGCCGGCATGTTCAACGACGAGCGCGCTTACTACGGCGTGCAGTTCCACCCGGAAGTGACCCACACCAAGCAGGGCGGTCGCATCCTGTCGCGTTTCGTGCTCGACATCTGCGGCTGCGAAGCCTTGTGGACTCCGTCCAAGATCGCCGAAGACGCCATTGCCAACATCCGCGCGCAGGTCGGTACCGACAACGTGCTGCTGGGCCTGTCCGGCGGTGTGGATTCCTCGGTGGTTGCGGCGCTGCTGCACAAGGCCATCGGTGATCAGCTGACCTGCGTCTTCGTCGACAACGGGCTGCTGCGTCTGCACGAAGGCGAGCAAGTGATGGCCATGTTTGCCGAGAACATGGGCGTCAAGGTGATCCGTGCCAACGCCGAAGACCAGTTCCTGAACAACCTGGCCGGCGAAGCCGATCCAGAGAAGAAGCGCAAGATCATCGGCCGCACCTTCATCGACGTGTTCGATGCCGAATCCTGCAAGCTGGACAACATCAAGTACCTGGCTCAGGGCACTATCTACCCGGACGTGATCGAGTCGGCTGGCGCGAAAAGCGGCAAGGCCCACGTGATCAAGTCGCACCACAACGTGGGCGGCCTGCCGGAAGAGATGAACCTGAAACTGGTCGAGCCACTGCGCGAACTGTTCAAGGACGAAGTCCGTCGTCTGGGCCTGGAACTGGGCCTGCCGTACGACATGGTCTACCGTCACCCGTTCCCGGGCCCGGGCCTGGGCGTGCGGATCCTCGGTGAAGTGAAGAAGGAATACGCCGACCTGCTGCGTCGCGCCGACCACATTTTCATCGAAGAACTGCGCAAGGCCGACTGGTACCACAAGGTCAGCCAGGCCTTCGTCGTGTTCCAGCCGGTGAAATCGGTAGGCGTGGTCGGCGATGGCCGTCGTTACGCCTGGGTCGTGGCCCTGCGCGCCGTGGAAACCATCGACTTCATGACCGCACGTTGGGCACACCTGCCTTACGAACTGCTGGAAACCGTTTCCGGCCGCATCATCAATGAAATCGAGGGTATCTCGCGCGTTACTTACGACGTGTCGAGCAAGCCGCCGGCGACGATTGAGTGGGAATGATCCCGCGTCGCGCCCTCTAGAATTCAAGGTTGGATTCGCAGAGGCGCAAAAGGGGTTAAAGAAAATGCCAGTCAGTTAATCTGACTGGCATTTTTGTTTTTGGGCGGAAAGTGTGGAGGCGGGCGCGGGTATTAGAGGAACTGCGACCGAATCAAATCCGTATCGAACGGTGTTATCCCTTGATCAGGTGCAAACACCGCTTGTGCCTGCTGCGGCGAAGCCACTCGTTCGCCTCGTGCTCGCACATGCAAATCGAACAATGTCTCCAGATCAGGCCGTGGTGTATGTACCAGAGCCCGCAGCATCAACGATATTCCGCTGAGGTTGTTCCCGACATTGTTCCACCGGGGAGCTGAAGTCAGTCCCAGGTCGGCCCAGATCACGCGCCGCTCTTGCAAGTCCATCACAAATGGCAGACAGATCTGTGTGTCGGACGCGATATCGATTCGATCAAACACGGTTCGCGGCTCGAATATTTCACCCGATGCCGTATCGGCGCGGGCCATCCAGCCAGCGAAGCATTCGGGAAGGTCGCAGTACGGCTGTTCGGTGAACGAGTTGATAGACGTGACGACGTAACGGATACCTTTCTCGACGAGGACGTCAAGATCGAGGTCGATGAACTCGGAGGCCCCGTTGGGCGCGTCGACGATGTCGCCGCTGTGGTAACCGCCGAAATCCCTCAGGTTGTAATACGCGACCGTTTGTTTGAATACGAAGTTGGTGTCAAAAAATGCAGCGGACAAGTCGATGTCGGTGCGCGCACCACCATTCTTCCACCACAGGAACAGGCGAATGAAACGTGTGTCGGGCATCGGCAAGCGACTTCCTCGCACCAGCGTGCGCAGTGACTTCGATGAAGCACGCTGCGCCAACGGTACCCGGTAATCGCGTAACGCTGGATCGATGAAACAGCGGCCCAATGGCGGCAGTGACGCGAAGCGCTTTACCAGAGCGTCTTCACAGATTCGCGCTGCGCGCGCCAACACTTCAGATGTGAGAGGTTCGCGGCGATCCTGGATGCCAAAGATTTTGGCGAATGAACCTTTCGGTGTGAAGGCCCGAAGAGGCAGGGGGCGCGGCGCACGTGACTGGGCCAGCAACTGCAGCAGGACAGGCGAGGACACTTGTGGTGCAACAGCCTCGAACGCATCGAGAACCGGCTCCGGTTCCGTCGCGCGCCGCAGTGTCGCGTCCAGCCGTCGTGCGAACTCACCGGGACGGCTTTGTAGCACGGGCACAAGCTCGGCAATCTCGCGCTGGGCGAACAGTGTTTCGACACGTGAACCAAACGAGGCTGGCGATTCGTTGCGACGCGCTGCGGTGATGGCGGCCAGCGCTCGTGGGTACTTATCGGCGTAGTCACCCGGATGAAGCACTTCAGTCAGGCGTTTCCATCGCTCGGCTTGCCGCATAACGTCTTCTCTAGCGTTGGGTAATCGATCGAGCAGACTCAACAGCAGACGGCGCATCGAGCGCTTCATCGCTTTGAAACGTGTCGTGGCGGTGGCCAGTGACACGTCTCCGTCATTCAGTGCAATTGCAAGTCGAAGCACGTCAGTCGCCGTTTCGACGTTTTGCTCCAGAAATGCGTCCACCCGAGCATCGCCAGCGACATGCAGGATCAGTGCGCCGCCAATCTGTGCCCGGATCTCCCGGAACGGGATGACCTCAGGCAGCAGACGGAACACATCACTTTTGTACTCGCGGATAAACCACGCGACATCGGCCGCTTCCTCTTCGGAGAGCGAAGTGCGTGATGCAGCCAGCGACTCGAGCAGTGACTCGAATTCAGGGATGCTTCCCGGTTCGATAACCCAGGGTATGAAGTTGCCTTCAAGCAGTGGAGGTCGAGATTCTTCAGTCGCTGGTAAACGTCGAAGCGAGAGGTAATGCATGACGGCGTTAAGGTACAACTCGGCTTCTGAGGCCGTCAGAACCTGCTCCGGAAAGTCAGGATAAAACGGCCGGTGGTGCACATGAGCGCCACTCCTGCGCCGAAGAACTCTGACAATGTCACGCAACCAGTACTTGAGTTCTGTCGCCGACAACAGGCCGATTTGTTCAATCAGAGGCTCTGACAGTACGCATCGGAACGCCGCGATTTCCCGGATAGCCGACGCGACCTGAGCGCGCGTGGCACCGCCAGTGCCCATCGGGACGTGAACTTTGCTACGGCGACGCAGGAACAGCTCCTGATTCATGCTTGATTTTCTCCTTGAGGCGCCGTCGTGGACGAGCTGCAGCATCGTATCTACAGCTGATGTAAAAACGCCTGCAAGCAGCAGGCGCGGTGTGGAGAGCGGAACCCCTAGGTCATCAGGGGTTTAGAAGGAAGGTGTTCCATAGCCACGCGGGCATTCTACGGAAGGTAGTCCCTGTTTGTCAGGCTGGTGCGAATCTCAACGGTAACTGACTGCTTCACTAGAGGGGCTGACCACGCCCTGAAGGCATAAACGCAGGCGATTCAAAAAGCCGTGTGAATCAGTGATTCACACGGCTTTTTTGTGTTCAGTTACAAGGGTTTCGACCAGCCGGCCAGCGTCATGCCGCGTTGATCAAGTGCCTTGAGCAGCGCATCGATGCTGTCGAAGCGTTTTTCATGGAGTGTGGGCCATGATGGGCGTTCGATGAAAAAACGACCGGATTCGAACTCGATCGGAGTCTGCACCATCTGGTTCTCGCGGGATCGGTGGCACAGGAGGGTTTGCCGAGGTTCTCGCTTCAAGGTGTACATCCCCGGTCGGGTCAGCAGTTTTTCCAGTTCCGCTTTTGTTTGCGCATACCAGGGCGTTTCTACCTGCAGACGCAAGTCGCCTCTGGCCACGCCTGCCGAGGCGCCATTGTCGTCGAAAAACGTTTTGCCCGGATCGGGTTCGATACCGTTCGAGTGCCCTTGGGCCACATCCTCGACGCGCAAACCAGCAGCGCCTTCCAGCTCACTGACCCCCGCGACACCTTCAAAGGTGTTGGAGTGGGAGTTCCCCATCAGCGCCACCCAGCGGTGTGCACCGCGTGCTGCCTGATCTGCGCTGATCACGGTCCGGGCATGGAAATTCATCATTTTTTGCCGGATCGCCAGTTCGCGTGTGTTCATCCCGCCCAGCTGGTAACTTGCCATGCAGTCTATAGCCTGAACCCGGATGCCATGCTTGTTTGACTCGATTACCAGGTTGAGAAAGGTATAGCGCCCGGTTGGATCGGTCAGATGTCCCAGGTCCTGACTGATCAGATACCACTCAAGACTCCTGGGCATTACCGATGTCCTGGCAAAGTTGTCCAGTGCCGCCTGGTGGAAGTCTGTCAGCAGATGTTCCAGATAGATTGTTTTTACACCGTTCCTGGCCAGGGTTTGCATATTGTCGATAAGAAACTGTTTGGCGCCGATCTCTGAATGGCTCTCGCCGACAACCAGACCTGAAAACTCTTCGAATAGCCGGGCGATGATGGTGGGGCCTGACGAGGCAGGGTCCAGTGGCGGTATGGCCGGGCGCGGGGGGAGGGGTGGATCCGCGTAAAAGCGGACAGCATCCTGTTGCAGTTGTGCTCTCAGGGACTTGAAGTCGGCATAGGCTTCGGCGGATTCGTTGACCGCAAAAGCGTCTGACAGCAGGAGTGGTTCATGGCCGTTGACCGCTTCCGTCAATGCCTGGCGGTGCTGAGGCGGGATGTCATAAGGCGAAGCGACCTGCGGCGTATCCGTCACCGTCGAAGCGGGGGCAGACATCCCCGTCGCGCTGCCGGCCGAGGCTGAAGGCGTGGGCTGCGGTTCGCCGACGACAGGTGATCTGCCGGGCGGCGCCTTGGGATCGATGCGGACCCGCATCAGACTCAGGCCTTCATCCTCCAGCGCCTGGCACAGTGCCTGGACACTCTCGAAGTGGCGACCACTGATAGAAGTCCAGCGTGGTCGTGTCACGAAGATACCGCCTCCATCTTGCTGGACAGGCGTGTTCACCAGTTGGCCGTTACCACTGCGATGGACCAGCATCGACTGGCCGTTTTCGACCTTAAGCATGAACATGCCTGCGCGTGGCAGTGCCTCGTCGAGCGTGCGCGCCGTGGTGAGGGGGGCAGGCGCTTCCAGTTGCAGTCTCAAGTCACTCTTGATCTGGTCGACGGGCCGTTTCAGCAGATCGAATATTTTCTTGCCAGGGTCGGTCGTGATTCCGCGCACCAGGCCTGGATCAACCTCCTCGACACGCAGCGAGACGGCGCCTTCCAGTTCACTGAGCCCGGAGACATTGCCCATGGTGCTGGCGCGCTCCTGATCGACCAGTGCGACCCAGCGATGTGCGCCTCTGGCTGCCTGGTCCGCACGGATCACGGTGTCGGAAAAGTAATTCATCATCTTCCGGCTACTGATCTCGGATGTTTGCTCCATGAGCGGAAAGCGCCGGCTGGCCATGCAGTCGAGGGCCTGCACGCGGATATGATTCTTCTGTGCGGTCCTGACCAGTTCAGTGTAAGCGTGGGGTGAGGCCGGATCAGTGCCGAAGCGGGAATCCAGAAATTTCAGATAGTCTTCCAGCGCGGGGGACATCTTGCCGGTCTTGTGGAAGGTATCGAGATCCAACTGATGAAAATCGGTCAGCAGATGATCCAGGTACAAGGTCTTGACCTTCTGTTTGCTCATGACCTTCAGGTTGTCGATCAGCACTTGCCGGGCGCCCGAGGTGGCGTTGTCCTGACCGATGACCAGGCCGGGCGCTTCCTTGAGCACGCGCTTGCTCATGTCGGAAAAGGAAGTGCCGGTCTTGAGTGCAGGCACCGTTGGACGCGGTGGCTGATTCGGGGCGGCATAGAAGTTGATGGCGTCGTCATACAGACTGCGGCGAGTGGTTTTGAACGCCTGATAGAGGCGGTCACTGCCTTTGACGCTGTCCAGCGGAAAGTCATCGACGCGGGCTTCTGCCAAGGGCTGCATCGTCGTTCTGGATGAGCCGGGGACATCATAGGGCATCGGTTCTGTCGAGACATCGGGCAGCGGATCGGCCGTGTGCCCCCAGGGCCACTCGCCGAAAATTTTCATACCGCCCCTGAGTCCGGGGCGTGCGACAGTCTCCCATTGGCGCGCCTCATTCAGGCGCACCGGCACGTTGCGATAAAACGAATGGGGATTGGCCGGATCGATGATGACCCAGCCACGCATCTGTTCGACGTAGCGAACCTGATAAAAGCCGTCGCCGGAGGCACGGCGCATGTAGATGTACTGCTTGCCGGATGCCGTCTGAATGATGTCCTGAAATTTGAGATTACCGGCTTCGATCCGCGTCCCCTCGCCGGGAACCGTCTTGAATGACGCGAGAAAATCTTCGGGTTGTGCAGGTAGCACTTGCTTCGGTGCGATTTGCGCCAGGTCAGGCAGTGGCGAACGAGCTGCGGCCGCTGCGGCAAGTTTTTCCTCTGCTGCAATGGACAGTCCGGTTTGAGCAATGGCTTCCTGCGAAGCAATGACGGTATCGGTCTCGGCGATCTCCGGCAGTCGACCACTGCCTTTGATAAACGTAGCGTTGAACAGCGTATCGATGGCGGTAAATAGGGCGCCGGTCACGGCGGCCTTGCGCGCCTGAGGGGTCTTGCCATTGACCGCTTGATCGATTTGCAGACCGACGTTGGCGATACCGGCACCGACAACCGCCAGCGCCACCGGCCAGCCAACCGCTGCCATGGGACCAAACATTCGATTAAAGGCGTTGAGGTAACCGATCCACAGCTTTTTTCGCAGATCGCCATTGGTATGCATCATGAACTCCGCATCGCTGATCATGCGGGCCTGGGTGGCTGTCGACAGGAAAGAAAAGATGTCCTTGTCCAGCGCGTCGCCGGTGTGGGCGACGAGCGTGTGATCATCGCTGTCCCAGGTACTGACCAGCAGGTCCAGTACATGGTTGAGCCCGACATTCTCGATATGCGGCGCGCGCCAAAGCTCCGAAACGATTCCAATCATGGGCTCCAGGAGCCCGAGCCAGCGCCGTTTTGCGACGGCTCGCCAGGACGTGTCCTCCATGATGTCGTGATCGGCGACCTGGAAATGCGCCATGAAGCGCTTTCGATCCGAAGGCGTTCTGATCTGCGACAGTACCCACCAATGCAGGTCGCGAGCGTTCTGCAAGGCGTGTACACCCCAGATTTCTCCCGGTACGTACAGGATTGCGCCGCCCTTGCCATCGGTGATGCACAGGATGTCGGTCGCAACGAAGCCGCCGATTTTCAGCAGACCCACGCGCAGGCCATCGGGCGGCAATGCCTCATCCTCAAGCATCTTGCGTGTGACCGGCCAGCTCACATTGCCGGCGATGGCTTTGACAGCCACCTTGAAATTGTCATCCGACAGCCGACCGCTTTCGCGATCTTCCATGGCCTTGGCCAGAAAGGTGCATTTGGCCAGCGTGCGGAATGTCGTGCCGTGTTTGTTCCAGAAAGAATCCACTTTTTGCCGGTAGCGGTCGGCAAAGTTGATCGCCCAGAATGCCTTCAGCACATCGCTGCTGTGCAGCCGCACTTCGTTGGTTTCGTTGTAGGTGCTGGCCTGCGGACCGGCGGTGTAGAAACCGGCATCGGAATCCAGGAGGTCGGCGTTGTCCTGGTCGTGCACGCTGAATCGCTGGATCACCAGTTGTGGCAGTGTCATCGATTCGCGCGGGGTTTCGAACAGGTGCTCCCAGCCTGTAAAGGTTCGGGGGCTGCTCTGGGCCGCCCGAAATCGATGCCAGTAAACCTGCTCCGGTTCCAGATCCTTGATGCCATGACGATCAAGAATGTCCCTGGCAATCGCGCAAGCCATTTCGTACATGTCGGGGCAGGCCTCGACCAGTGCCGGCACCAAGGCCCTGAGCGCCTTTCTGTCATCGGAGTTGGGCAGCGTGATGTCGTTTGTTGTGTCCACAGTCTTTCCTTGAGCGTGGTGGTTGAAAAAACACCGCGATCATTTCAAGTTCAGACGAGAGTCGTCTGTCAGACGCGAGGACTGTCTGTTGTCGTATCAGATCAAAAGGTGGATAGGAAAACTCCGCAGCGAAGGCATGCCCCCGACCCGGGCAAGCCGAAGGAAGCGTGCCCGGTGTCGGAAAAGAATATCGCCTCGTCGTTGGATCAGTTCGGCAGGCGGCTTTGCAATTGCAGGCCCATTTGTTTCAGTGCGCTGGATAACTGTTCAAGGTTTTCGTAAGGAATACGATGAATCGAAGCCCAGGATGGCCGATCGATGTAATAGCGTCCATCAGCGAAGGTCTGGATCGGGGTTTGCACCATCTCTCCATTTACGCTGCGGTGAAACAATCGGTAGGTGCCTTGAAAGCGTTCAAACACATACATGCCCGAGTGATAAAGCAGTCGGTGTAACTGCAACTCGCTTCGGCTCACCGGTGGCGCTTCCATTTTTAGCAGCATGTCGGCGTACAGCGGATCGGAGTTTCCGCGCATCGTTGCTGTCTGCGGGTGCGGGCCTCGTTCGAAGTCGATGCCCGGGTCTGTCGTCAACTGTTCGCCTTGCCCCGGATCTACCTCTTCAATGCGGATCCCGATCCCCCCCTCCAGCTCGCTGATGCCGGCAGCGCCCCTGAATGTGTTGGTGTTTTCCACCCCCGTCAGCACCACCCATTTGCCGACGTCATTCAGCGATTTGTCCATGAACATGATGTCGGCTGTAAGGTGATTGGTCGCGATCTGTTCTTGTGGTCGGGTCAGCGAAACGGGTTTTCTATACATCGCCGTACAGTCGGTAGCCTGGACCCGAATGCCGTTCTGCCTGGCACTTTTCACCAGTGCCAGTTCGTCGAACTGTGCCGCCGGGTCGGTGCCGAGCCGGGCCAGGTACTTTTGCAGGTCGTCGGACATGACCCCGGACTTGAAATAGCTGTTCAGGTCAGCCTGGGCGAAGTCGCTGAGCAACCGGCGTACGTAGAGGGTTTTGACCCCTTGGCGCGCCAGAACGGGCATGTTTTGAATGATCAGTCGCATGCTGGTGATGCGCCCCGGGGTTTCGCCGATAACCAGGCCCGGCGCGGCCTCGAGTGCCTGGGCAATGAAATCCGCGAAGGTCGTTGAAGGAGTGACAGCAGGAATCGGCGGGCGGGGCGGCAGGTTCGTCCATGAAAGATCGTGGTAGAAACGTCTCGCGGAAAACAGCAGGGCTCTGGCCTTCTCGGTGAAATTCGGGGTGTATCGATCCGATGCGATCAACCCGCCATCAGGGCCGACCTGCAGCTGAACATGCGTTTCGCGCAATTGCATGGCCCATCGTTTCAGTTCCTGCTGACGCGCGGGGTCGACGTCGTACGGCGTTCTGACCAGGCGGATGTCGTTTGTTACAGGCGAAGCTGAAGTCGAAGGCTGAGGTTCGGCGGTCACTGGCGTTTGTGGGGCCGATTGCGGCGGGGGTTGTTCTGTTTCTTCGGCGGCCGTCTCGAGCGTGTCGAGTTCCATGGCCACCTCCAGGGTGCATTGTTTGCCGAGACACTGACCGCCGCCCTTGAGCCCCAGTGGAGTCATCCGTTCCCACACACCTTCACTGTTCAATCGCACCGGTAATGCATGAATCAGCTGATGGGGTTTGCCCGGGTCGACGATCGCCCAGAATCCGCGACCTTGTGAGTCGTTGAAGTACCGCACGTAATAAGCTGCGTCGTTCATCACGATTGCACAGGAAGGCTCGGTGTTCAGCCTGTAGATCCCCTGGTATTTGCCGGGCTCCGATACCGGTGTCAGTCCGTCCAGCACTTCGTTGGACTGATACTTCTGCGGGACCCTGGATCGCGGCAGGGTCTCGGACGGGCCGGGCGACAGCTCTTCCATGGCAGGAACAATTTCGTTCGGATGCTCCGACTCCAGTTCCGATGCTGCACCGGCGTCAGTCACTTCGCTTGATTCGATCGCTTGCAAAGACTCATCAAGCTCCGCCAGTGCCCCGGTTCCCTTCAGGAACGGGATATTGAGCAGCGCATCGATACCACTGAGGACCGCTGCGAGAACACCTTCCTTGCGCTCCCCGGCGGTTTTGCCGATTACCGCCTTGTCAATGTTCAGGCCCATGTTCGCAAGGCTGGCGCCAATCACCGGCAATGCGACAGGCCAGCCCACCATGGCCATCGGTGCGAACACTTTCAGGCCGGCACTGAGGTAGCCGATCCACAATTTCTTGCGCAGATCGCCATTCGACGTCAAAGACAGGTCGGCTTCGGCAAACATCGCATCGCGAGTGGAATCGCGAAGCCAGGTGAATGCATCCCCTGTTATTGCCCGTTCCCTTGAATTGACCAAATGATGGTCACTGTGGCTCCAGGTGTTGACCAATCGATCTGTCAGATCATTGATGTTCTCGCTGATCGAGTGTCGGTCGGCCAGTTGGAAATGATCGAGAAGACGTTCACGGGGCACGTTGTCTTTCAATTGTTGCAGGGCCCACCAGTGAAGAGCGGCGGGCGTGTCCAGCACGTGGAACGCGTCGCTGTTTCCGGGTACATAAACAATTTGCCTCCCCTGCGAGTCGATGATGCGCAGCATGTTGGTGGCCACATGACCGTCGATTTCCAGCCTGCAGACCCGTAGGCCATGACCGGGCTCGGCTTCGCATTGCAGGGTGTGCAGGTTGACGGGCCAGGTCAGCGGGCCGCACAGCGCATTGATCACTGCCTGAAAGTCTTGGTCACTCAGGTGGCCGAGATCTCGCGCTTCGATGGCTTTATGGAGGAAGCTGCATTTGGCCAGGGTGCGGAACTCGCTGGCGTGACGGCTCCAGAAGGTTTGCAGTGTGTTGCGGTAGCGCTCGCTGAAGTTGATGTTCCAGAAGTCGTTCAAGACCTCGTTGCCGTGCAGGCGCACTTCGTTGGTTGCATCGAAGTTTTCGGTTTCCGGGCCCGCGGTGTAAAAACCGCCATAGAGATCCAGCAGGTCTGCGTTGTCCTGATCCGTGGCGCGAAACCGGTGAATGACCAATTGCGTCAGGGTCAGGCTTTCATAGGGCTTTTCGCCGTAGTGCTGCCAACCGGTGAATGATACGGACAGGCTCTGGGCGGTTCTGAATCGGTGGAAATAGACATGATCGGGGTCGACGCCGGTCATGCCGTGTCTTGCGAGCAGCTCGGTGGCAACCTGACGGGCCGTGTCATTCAGGCTCGGACAAGCTGCGACGACTTGCGTGGCCATGTTCCTGAGGGCGGCCTTGTCGGCGGCGTTTGGCAGGGGACGGGGATCTGCTGGGGTCATTCGCTCTATTCCTTGAGAGAGAGGTCGACAGAGTCACCCATTCACGCAGGGACCCTGCGGTATCCATGTACCACCCGCCCGATCAAACTGCGGCCATCCGCCGCGTCACCCTTACTGTTTCGCAAGCGCAGGTGTATCGTATTCGCCTTTTGCGGGCGCCCTGGCCTGCGGTTGATATGTGAGGTAGTTGTGTCCATGTCCTTTTCCCGTCGACAAATCCTCGGTGGCCTGGCCGGTCTTGCAGTGGTTGGCGCGGGAGCCGGTGGTGCGACGCGTTACTGGCTGGGCAAGGTGGCCGATGCCAATGCGGGACATGACTACGAGTTGATCGCCGCCCCACTGGACGTCGAGCTGGTGCCGGGGCACAAGACCCAGGCCTGGGCTTTCGGCCCGTCGGCGCCGGGCACTGAGTTGCGCGTGCGTCAGGGCGAGTGGCTGCGGGTGCGGTTCATCAACCATCTGCCGGTGGCCACCACCATTCACTGGCACGGGATTCGTCTGCCGCTGGAGATGGACGGCGTGCCGTACGTGTCGCAATTACCGGTGCTGCCGGGCGAATACTTCGATTACAAATTCCGGGTGCCGGACGCTGGCAGCTACTGGTATCACCCGCACGTCAGCAGCAGCGAAGAACTGGGGCGCGGTCTGGTCGGGCCGTTGATCGTCGAGGAACGCGAGCCGACCGGGTTCAAATACGAAAAGACCCTGAGCCTGAAAAACTGGCACATCGACGACGAGGGCAACTTCGTCGAGTTCAGCATCCCGCGCGAAGCGGCCCGTGGCGGTACGGCGGGGCGGCTGTCGACCATCAACGGCGTGCCGACTCCGGTGATCGAACTGCCGGCCGGACAGATCACCCGTGTACGCCTGCTCAATCTCGACAACACCCTGACCTATCGCATCAACATTCCCGGCGTTGAAGCGCAGATCTATGCGCTGGATGGCAACCCGGTCGAGCCGCGCCCGTTGGGCAAGGAATACTGGCTCGGCCCCGGCATGCGCATCTGCCTGGCGATCAAGGCACCGCCGGCCGGCGAGGAACTGTCGCTGCGCAACGGTCCGGTTCGATTGGGCACCCTGCGTTCGGTGGCCAACAACGACGCGCCGACCGACTGGCCGAAAGCACTGCCGGCCAACCCGGTGGCCGAGCCGGACCTGGCCAGGGCCGAGAAACTCAACTTCAATTTCGAATGG
This sequence comes from Pseudomonas sputi, assembly GCF_021603585.1. Taxonomy (GTDB): domain Bacteria; phylum Pseudomonadota; class Gammaproteobacteria; order Pseudomonadales; family Pseudomonadaceae; genus Aquipseudomonas; species Aquipseudomonas sputi. Next base: position 75,585 of record NZ_BQHI01000012.1, read on the forward strand.
GTCGGTTCGGTGTCGGTGAATGTCGACAACGGCAAGCCACCGAGCCTGTGGCAGATCAACGGCAAGGCCTGGGACATCACCGACAAGACCTGCGCCGACCGGCCGATCGCCAGCCTGAAACTGGGTCAGAGCTATATTTTCGAACTGAAGAACATGACCCAGTATCAGCACCCGATCCACCTGCACGGCATGAGCTTCAAGGTGATTGCGTCGAACCGGCACAAGATCGTGCCGTACTTCACCGACACGTATCTGCTGGGCAAGAACGAGCGTGCGCAAGTGGCGCTGGTGGCGGATAACCCGGGGGTGTGGATGTTCCACTGCCACGTGATCGACCATATGGAAACCGGCCTGATGGCCGCCATCGAGGTGAAGTGATGCGCCAGATTCGCCCCGCGGCGATCATCGACCGCAGCCGTGACCGCGACTTCATGCGTGAGGCGCTGGAACTGGCGGCACAGGGCGCAGCCCTCGGCGAAGTGCCGGTGGGCGCGGTGCTGGTGCAGGATGGCGAGATCATCGGTCGTGGCTTCAACTGCCCGATCAGTGCCAGCGACCCGAGTGCCCACGCGGAAATGGTCGCCATCCGCGCCGCCGCTCAGGCTGTCCGCAACTATCGCCTGCCGGGCAGCACGCTCTACGTGACGCTCGAGCCGTGCAGCATGTGCGCCGGGCTGATCGTGCATTCGCGGATTGCCCGCGTGGTGTACGGCGCGCTGGAGCCCAAGGCCGGGATTGTGCAGAGCCAGGGACAGTTCTTCACTCAGGGCTTTCTCAACCATCGAGTGTTGTATGAAGGTGGGGTGCTGGCGCAGGAGTGTGGGGCGGTGTTGACCGAGTTTTTCAGGGCGCGGCGCGCGAAACCGGCAGACTGAACACACATCCAATGTGGGAGCGGGCTTGCTCGCGAATAGGGAGTTCCAGGCGACATTGATGTACCTGACACACCGCCTTCGCGAGCAAGCCCGCTCCCACAGGTTTTGTGGTGTTCGGAGGATTTACTTCTTCGCGACAATCACCGCCCGCATCGGCGCCGGCAGCCCTTCGATCGTCTTGCTGTGATCCAGCGGATCAAGGAAATCGCTCAGCGACTGATACTTCATCCACTCCGTCCCGCGCTGTTCTTCAACGGTGGTGGTGCTCACGTCCACGCATTTCACATCGGTGAAACCGGCACGACGCAACCACAATTCCAGCGCCGGCACCGATGGCAGGAACCACACGTTGCGCATCTGCGCATAACGGTCTTCCGGCACCAGCACCTGATGCTTGTCGCCTTCGACCACCAGCGTCTCCAGCACCAGTTCGCCACCCTTTACCAGGCAATCCTTCAGCGCCAGCAAATGCTCGATCGGCGAGCGGCGGTGATAGAACACGCCCATGGAAAACACCGTGTCAAAGCCTTCCAGATTCGGCGGCAGGTCTTCGAACGGGAACGGCAAGTGCCAGGCATTCGGTTCGGACAGATAACGCTGCACCGCCTGGAACTGGCAGAAGAACAGCCAGTTCGGATCGACGCCGATCACGCTGTCGGCGCCGGCGCCGAGCATGCGCCACATGTAGTAGCCGTTGCCGCAACCGACATCGAGGATGCGCTTGCCCTTCAGATCCAGATGCGGAGAGACCCGCGACCACTTCCAGTCCGAGCGCCATTCGGTGTCGACGTGCACGCCGAACAGGTCGAACGGCCCCTTGCGCCACGGCGACAGGCCCATCAGCGCCGTACGCATTTGTGCGCGGGTTTCGTCGTCGCAATCGGTGTCCAGTTTCAGGCCGTCGAGCAGGTCGACTTCGGTCGGCTGGATCTTCGGCAGGGCGTCCAGCGCACTTTGCCAGCGCTCCAGATCACCGTGACCTTTCTCCATTTTCTTGTCGAGCTGCACTTGCAGGGTGCTGGCCCATTCGGCCAGCGGCGTGCCGGCCAGACGGCGGGCGAGGGGGGACAGATCAATCATGGCAAGGCAATCAACGAGGCAAAGTTAAGACACTGGAACCACGGCACGACTTTCGAGAACCCGGCGGCCAGCAGGCGTTCGCGGTGTTCTTCGAGGCTGTCGGGCTTCATGACGTTTTCGATGGCGCTGCGCTTCTGGGCGATTTCCAGTTCGCTGTAGCCGTTGGCGCGTTTGAACGCGACGTGCAGGTCGGTCAGCAGCGCGTGTTCTTCGGCGTCATTGAAGCGCAGCTTCTCCGACAGAATCAGCGCGCCGCCCGGCAGCAACGATTGGCGAATACGCGACAGCAGCGCCGTGCGCTGATCCGGGGCGATGAATTGCAGGGTGAAGTTCAGTGCCACCACCGAGGCCGGTTTGAAATCGAGGGCGAGGATGTCGCCTTCGATCACCTCGACCGGCAGCAACTCCTGGAACATCGAATCCTGACCATTGAGGTATTCGCGGCAGCGCTCGACCATCGCCGCCGAGTTATCCACTGCGATCACCCGGCAACCGTCGGTGCGCACATGACGACGCAAGGCTTGAGTGACGGCCCCAAGCGATGAGCCAAGGTCGTAGAGCACGCTGTTCGGTTGGGCGAACTGCGCTGCGAGCACACCGAGGTTTTCGACGATGGTCGGATAACCCGGCACCGAGCGCTTGATCATGTCCGGGAACACCCGCACCACGTCTTCGTTGAAAGCGAAGTCAGGCACCTGGGCCATCGGCTGGGCGAAAATGCGATCGGGTTCTTTACTCACGGCGGTTCCGGCGGTGTCGATGAAAAGGCCGGCATTTTAGCCAAACTGGCGCGCCGATGCGCGGGTTGTCTGATAAACCGCCGACTCACAGCTGCGGACGTTTGCTCTGTGAAAACGCCGATGCCGCAATCCCCCACTGCCCCAGCCAGTAACTGAGGATGATGATGTAGGGCGCCGCATTGAACGGTGACACGAACCGGTTGATGCCAATCACGCTGTCGGAGAACACGAACGCCACAGCACCGCCCGCTGCCAGCAGTGCCGAACGTTGCGGTACGCCGCTGCCGAGTCGGGCCAGGGCACGCCAGAGCATGGCGCTGATGGCGGTGCCGTAGACGATCACTGGCACGGTCAATGGCCCGAGTCCGCTGGAAATCAGTATTCCCAACAACACGGCTCCGACGCTGAGCGCCAGGATCAGCGGCAGCAGGGCCAGGCGTCGGCAATCGCTGAGGTAAGCCTTGAGATACGCCAGATGCGCGACCAGAAACGCGCCGAGACCGAAGACGAACAAATCCCCCGGCCACGCCAGCAACACATCGCCGACCAACGAGAAAATCAGACCGAGGCTGATCCAGCGCCGATAGTCACTCGGCGGCGCATCGTGCAGCCAGCCCAGCAACGCCAGCACCGGCAGCGGTTTGACCAGCAGACAAAGCAACGCGGCATGGGTGCTGACGCCGTAGAGAAAGGTCACGGCGCCCATCAGCGCGAGGATCAGCCAGCCCACGATCAGTTCACCGAAATGGCGCAGTCAAAGGTTTCTACCGGCAACACTTCCGGCGCCCACGGTTGTTGCGAAGTCAGGCGCAGACGACCGGTACCGGTGGCGAAGGCCTGGAAGCGCCAGGTCGACAGACCAGCCGCGCCGACCACGCCGGCATCTTCCGGGTTGCTGTAGACCTCGGGGCTGAGGGCGCGCAATACGCCGCCGGCGGAATCCTGGATGGCCCAGCGGTAACCGGTGGTGGGGTTGCTCGGGAGCATGACGATCAGGTTTTGCCCGTTGGTCAGGCGCACCGGGCATTGGCTCTGTTTTTCCACGGTCACGTTGGTTTTCGGTTGCGTGGCGCAGGCGGCCAGCAGGGCGAGGGACAGGGGGGCAAACAGGCGAAGGGGGGACATGGATTCAGTGGCTCCGGCGTTGGCGACGAACGGCGAGCATAACTGAAGATGAGACAAAGTGTGACCAAAGCCGCGCAGGCCAAGGCTGCGCGCTGTCGATCAGCCAGAGTCTGGGGAGACTTTATCCACTCACGTCGAGTTGCACCTGAATAGGATCGTGATGGCCGTGGAAATCAAGTACAAAACCAATTCGATATTTCCTGTTGGTGTTGTCCAACTCGGAATTGAACGTTCCCCTGTAGGCGTACTGTGTTCCTTTTACGTTGAGGTAGAAAACTTCCATTAGCTTCTCACCGCTCTTGAATTCGTGCTCGCCGTCAGGCGTTGATGGATCAATTGTAAGTTTGATTGCCTGTCCATTCGGAAAACCCAGTTCCTTGGATCCTTCGATTGTTATGTAGCCTTGTTCTTGCTTTACCGCGATATGGTCGGTTTCGAAGAGTTCCTGGCCGTTTTGTGTAACCGTAAAATAATCGGAAATATTCGATTGTGTTGACATTGATGGATTCCCTGAATGACTAAGTCGAAAGGGAAGTCTGAGCGCAGGTGGGGCGACGGGGTACTGTAAAAGTTGACAGTTTTTTATCGTTTTTTGCGATAGGGAATCTTCGTTTGGTTATTTGGACCAAGGCATTCCAATAGAGGCAATGCCTTGGTTGCATCGGGTTAAAACAAGACCTTCACCACATCCGAAAATTTCTTGGCGAAATGCACCGTAATGCCTTCCTTCAAGTAATCCGGCAGCTCTTCGAAGTTGCCGCGATTCGCCTCCGGCAGAATCAACTCGAAAATCTTCTGCCGCCGCGCCGCAATCACCTTTTCGCGCACCCCGCCAATCGGCAGCACATGCCCGGTCAGCGTCAGCTCGCCGGTCATCGCCACACCTTTTTTCGGCGGCTGGTTACGGGCGAGGGAGAGCAGGGCACTGGCCATGGTCACGCCGGCGCTCGGGCCGTCTTTCGGTGTCGCGCCTTCCGGCACGTGCAGGTGGACGAAAGCCTCGTCGAAGAACTTCGGATCGCCACCGAAGGATTTGAGGTGCGAACTGACGTAGCTGTAGGCGATCTCCGCCGACTCCTTCATCACATCGCCCAGTTGCCCGGTGAGTTTGAAACCACGATTGAGCGTGTGGATCCGCGTGGCCTCGATCGGCAGGGTCGCGCCACCCATGCTGGTCCAGGCCAGGCCGGTAATCACGCCGGTACCGGACAGCACCTGCTCGTTGCGAAACACCGGATGGCCGAGTGACGCTTCAAGGTCTTTCGGGCCGATCTTGATCACCGCTTTCGGGTCGTCGATCAGCTTCATCACCGCTTTGCGCACCAGTTTGCCCATCTGTTTTTCCAGCTGGCGCACGCCGGCTTCACGGGCGTAGCCGTCGATCAAAGCTTTGAGGGCGGTATCGCTGATGCTCAGGCTGCCCTTGGACACGCCGGCCTTTTCCAGCAGTTTCGGCCACAGGTGACGCTTGGCGATGGCGACTTTTTCTTCGGTGATGTAGCCCGACAGGCGAATCACTTCCATCCGGTCCAGCAACGGGCCGGGAATCGAGTCCAGGGTGTTGGCGGTGCAGACAAACAGGACTTTCGACAGGTCCATCCGCAGGTCCAGATAATGGTCGAGGAATTCGACGTTCTGTTCCGGATCAAGCGTTTCCAGCAGCGCCGAGGCCGGGTCGCCCTGGTAGCTCTGGCCCATCTTGTCGATCTCGTCGAGCATGATCACCGGGTTCATCACTTCGACGTCTTTCAGCGCCTGCACGAGTTTGCCCGGCTGCGCGCCGATGTAGGTGCGGCGGTGGCCCTTGATCTCGGCTTCGTCACGCATGCCGCCGAGGCTGAAGCGGTAGAACGGCCGGCCGAGGGATTCGGCGATGGACTTGCCGACGCTGGTTTTACCCACGCCCGGCGGGCCGACCAGCAACACGATGGAGCCACTGATTTCGCCTTTATAGGCACCGACCGCGAGGAATTCGAGGATGCGGTCCTTGATGTCCTCAAGCCCTGCGTGGTGTTTGTCCAGCACCTTGCGCGCGTGCTTGAGGTCAAGCTTGTCCTCGCCGTACACGCCCCAAGGCACCGAGGTCGCCCAGTCGAGGTAATTGCGGGTGACCGCGTACTCCGGCGATCCGGTTTCGAGGATCGACAGCTTGTTCATCTCTTCTTCGAGGCGTTTTTGCACCTGCGTCGGCAGGACCTTGCCTTCCAGGCGCTGCTCGAACTGTTCGAGGTCGGCGCTGCGGTCGTCCTTGGTCAGGCCGAGTTCCTGCTGGATGACCTTGAGCTGTTCCTTGAGGAAGAACTCGCGCTGATGCTCGCCGATCTTGCGGTTCACTTCGGCAGAGATTTCTTTTTGCAGGCGCGCGACTTCGACTTCCTTGCGCAGCATCGGCAGGACTTTTTCCATGCGCTTGAGCATCGGTACGCAGTCGAGGACTTCTTGCAGCTCATTGCCGGTGGCCGATGTGAGGGCAGCGGCGAAGTCGGTCAGCGGCGACGGATCGTTGGGGCTGAAGCGGTTGAGGTAGTTCTTCAGCTCCTCGCTGTACAGCGGGTTGAGCGGCAGCAGTTCCTTGATCGCGTTGATCAGCGCCATGCCGTAGGCCTTGACCTCGTCGGTCGGCTCGGTGGGCTGGTGCGGGTATTCGACTTCCACGAGATACGGCGGGCGGTGGTGCTTGAGCCAGGTCTTGATGCGTACGCGGCTCAGGCCCTGGGCGACGAATTGCAGTTTGCCGTTTTCGCGGCTGGCATGGTGCACCTTGACCAGGGTGCCGTATTGCGGCAACGCCTTGGTGTCGAAGTGGCGCGGGTCTTCCTGGGGCGTGTCCATGAAGAACAGGGCCAGGGAGTGGTGTTCGGATTTGCTGACCAGTTCGAGGGTTTCGGCCCAGGGCTCTTCGTTGACGATGACCGGCAGGACCTGGGCCGGGAAGAACGGGCGGTTGTGGATCGGGATGATGTAGACCTTGTCCGGCAGGTTCTGGCCGGGCAGGGCCAGGCCTTTGCCGGGGACGTGGTGTTCGATGTGGTCTTCTTGGGCTTCGGTGTAGTCGTCTGGGTTTTCAGGGAATTCTTGCTGGTCGCTCATGGGGCACCTGCGCAATTGGGTATGGCTGTTAGATGGGGCAGGGGTTGGGTGGTTTCAATGGGGGTGGGTGTTTCTGCTTGTGTGTTCAGGGTTTTGACAGGGTTTTGGACTTGGCGGCCTCTGGGCCGACCAGGTTTCTGGGTTTTGGGTGAATATCCGTTTCTGCGGGTGTTGCCGCTGGCGGTTTCGCCCTTACGGCGAGTCCCTTTGGCAAACGCCCCAAAGGAACCAAAGGTCTAGGCCCCTGCGTTCGGCGCCTCGCTGTGGCTCGGCGTTCCTTCGTTCCGGGATTCATCCGGGGGCATCGCCTACGGTTTGCTTCGCTGCACCTCCTCTCGATGCATGCGGCTTCGCCGCACGGTCGCTGCGCTCCCACCCCCGGATAAATCCCTCCACTCAGCCTTCCGATGGGGCCGGCACGTCAAGAGCGGTACTCGAGCTAACGCTCATCGTGGGGAGTGGTGAGAGGCGAAAGGCGAAAGGCGAAAGGCGGAGGGCGTGCTGCTTGATCGTTCCCACGCTCTGCGTGGGAATGCAGCCGGGACGCTCTGCGTCCCAATCGATCTGCCAGCGAATACGGTTTGTGGCTGGCAGTCGATTTCGTGAGGGTGGCAGCTGTGCGCGGGTTCGCAGACCGGATCACTCGGAAAACTCCGGCACACCCGAAGGTATCCCGCGCACAGCCACCATTAACAAACGAAAAGTACCGAGGCAATTCGGATTGGGGTGGCGATTATGTACCAAGTGAGTTGAGCGGACTGCGACGCCCGTTCGCTGAATGTTTCAGCGACCCCCAAAGCCTATCCACCCCATTTCCGAGCGACAACCGACGCGGCATGTCAGAAACATCCCCTGCAAACACCCTGTCTGTAGGACATACACACCCTGTGTAAAAAACGCAGCCCACAAAAAAGGCGACACCCCTCACAGGGCATCGCCTTTCCTTTTACCGCCGTTACAACTTATTCCGGCAGTTTGTACGCAATCACATAGTCACCCATCTTGGTGCCCAGCGAGCCGTGACCACCCACCACGAGCAGGACGTATTGCTTGCCGTCCTTGCCGGTGTAGGTCATCGGGGTCGCTTGGCCGCCGGCTGGCAGACGCGATTTCCACAGTTCTTTACCGGTGTTCACGTCGTAGGCGCGCAGGTACTGGTCGAGGGTGCCGCTGAGGAAGCCGACGCCGCCGGCAGTGACGATCGAGCCGCCCATGCTTGGCACACCCAGGGTGAAGCCGATCGGGATTGGCGAGCTGTCGCGGCTGGTGCCGTTCTTGCGTTTCCAGACGACTTTGCCGGTGGTCAGGTCGATACCGGCGACGTAGCCCCAGGCCGGAGCCTGGCACGGTACGCCCAGTGGCGACATGAACGGGTGCATGATCACCGCGTATGGCGCGCCGGTGTTCGGCTGCACGCCAGCGGTTTCGCTCTCGCGTTTGCTGCCGGCCGCGACTTTCTCGCGTGGCACCATTTTCGAGACGAAGGCCATGTAGTTCGGGCTGGTGAACAGCATCTGGCGAACCGGGTCGACCGAGACGCCGCCCCAGTTGAACACGCCGACGTTACCCGGATAGATCAGGCTGCCCTGTTCCGACGGAGGCGTGTACTGGCCTTCGTAACGCAGTTCCTTGAACTGGATGCGGCACAGCATCTGATCGAACGGGCTGGCGCCCCACATGGCTTTTTCGGTCAGTTCCGGGGCCAGCAGGTTCAGGTCCGAACGGGCCTGGGTCGGGGCGGTGTGGTCGCCTTTCACGGCGCCTTGCGGAACCGGGATTTCGCGGATCGGGATGATCGGCGTGCCGTCGCGACGGTCGAGGACGTACAGGCTGCCCTGTTTGGTCGGGGCGATCAGCGCAGGCTTGATGCCGTCGGCGGTTTTCATGTCCAGCAGGGTTGGCTGGCTGCCGACGTCCATGTCCCACAGGTCGTGGTGGGTGAACTGGTAGTTCCAGCGCACTTTACCGGTGGCCAGGTCCAGAGCCACGATGCCGGCACTGAATTTCTCGGCGCCCGGGGTGCGGTCGGCGCCCCACTGGTCCGGGGTCTGGTTGCCCAGTGGCAGGTAGACCATGCCGAGTTTTTCATCGACGCTGGCCAGCGACCACATGTTGGCCGAGTTACGGCTGTAGGTTTCGCCCGGCGCCAAAGGCTCGGTGGCGTCTGGCTTGTCGCTGTCCCAGTTCCAGACGAGGTGACCGTCACGCACGTCGAAAGCGCGGATCACGCCCGATGGCTCGTTGGTCGATTCGTTGTCGGTCACGTGGCCGCCCATGATCACCAGATCACGGGTGATGGCGGCAGGCGAGGTGGAATAGTAGCCACCGGCGGTGAACGGGCCGATCCCCTGGGTCAGGTCAACCACGCCGTTGGTGCCGAAGCCTTCGCAGATCTTGCCGGTGTCGGCGTTCAGTGCGATCAGGCGGGCATCGGCGGTTGGCAGGTACAGGCGACGCGGGCAGGCCTGAGCAACGGCTTTGCCGGCCTCGGAGATGACGGCGGAGGCCGCGTTTTCAGACTTGGCGTAAGCCGCTTCGTCGTAGTACGACACGCCACGGCAGGTCATGTGGGCGAAACCCTTGAAGCCGACCGGGCTCTTGATCTGCGGGTCGAAGCGCCACAGTTCCTTGCCGGTGTCCGGGTCCAGCGCCAGCACTTTGCTGTGCGCGGTGCAGGCGTAGAGCATGCCGTTGGCTTTGAGCGGGGTGTTTTCGTTGGTCAGCTCGACCGGGTCATCGGCGGTCGGCAGGTCGCCGGTCTGGATGCGCCAGGCTTCCTGCAGCTTGCCGACGTTGGCCGGGGTGATCTGCTTGAGTGGCGAATAGCGGTCACCGAACTCGGTGCGGCCATAGGCCTGCCAGTCGCCATCAGGCATGGCTGGCGCGGTGCTGGTGGTGTCAGCGGTCTCGCGACCCAGTTCGCCAAAGATTTCGCCCGGGTGGGTGAACAGGCTGGCCAGGGCGGTGACGCCGGCCAGAATCACAGCCACGGTCAAACCGCCGGTGCCCATCGGCGCCGGGCCTGCGAGCAGCAGCGGACGACGGAACCATGGCAGCAGCATCACGAAACCGAGGACAAACCACAGCGCCAGGCGCGGCACCAGTTGCCACCAGTCCAGACCGACTTCCCACAGCGCCCAGACGGTGCTGGCGAACAGCACGATGGCGTACAGGCCCAATGCCGCGCGACGACGCATCAGCATCAGTATGCCGGTCAGCGTGATGCCGATACCGGCCAGCAGGTAATACAGCGAGCCGCCGAGCGTACTCAGCTTGATTCCCCCGGCCAGCATGGCCAGGCCCATCAGCAGAAGCAGAATGCCGAGCAGGTTCGGCAGAAGACGGCTTCGACTCGAAGCACCTTCAGTGCTCATAGTGTGATTCTCCGTGACGTTTATGTAGTCCCGCGCTGTAGTCACTGTAGATGACGATTTGGCGTGGGCATGGTTCAAGTAAAACTTGTGTAGCTAGCTAAATTTCTTGTGGGGGCGATGTCGGTCAGAACGACGACTGGATCTTGATCCCGCCGATCAGCGCGTCATCGACCTTGTCCACACCCCCTGGATGGCGGATGTATTGCAGGTTCGGGCGCACGGTCAGCCAGTTCGTCACGTGCACGCCGTAGTAGAGTTCGGCGCTGTATTCGGTGTCCTGCGGTGGCAGGAAGGACGGATCGTCGTAGTCGTAGACGGCGCGGGCCTGGTTGGTCGCCTCGGCGTTCTTGCGGTAGGCCGGGTTGACGTGAACGCGGGCCAGGGCGAAACCGATGTCATCTTTGGCGCGGGCGTCGAACAGGCCTTTGTAGACCACACCGGCCTGGACGTAGTTGTCGATGGCGTTGGTCTTCTTGTCGTGCATCGTGCCGTTGGCAAAAACGCTCAGGCCGCGGGAGTTGTCGCTGGCCACGCTGGTGATCTGCTGCTGCACGCCGAGCCACACGCCGTGTTTGCTCGAAGCACTGCGATAGGCCTCGCCGCTCAGGGCCGCCGGCTGGCCGTTGCGGTCTTTATAGGCGTCGGTGGCCTTGGCATTGCTGTAGTAGTAACCGGCGCGGTATTCGCCCGGCAGGCCGTTGAGTTTCGGCTTCCACACCAGTTCGATCGGCAGGATCGCGCCCTGGGTGCCGCTGCCGCTGAGTTTGAAGCCGTTGCCGCGATCAAGGTTCGACGGGTTCTGCTCATAGGCGCCGACTTGCGCGTACAGCTCGGGTGTCAGGTGGTATTTGACGCGCAGCGCCCACTGGCTGACCGGCCAGTTGTACCAGATGCCGCCGACCCAGTTGCCCACCTGCGAGCCGCAGAACGCCAGGTTCTGGAAGTCGCACGGGAAGCTGTTGAAGTCTTCGCCTTCACCAAAGCGGCCGACCTTGATGTCGAGCTTCTGGTCGAAGAATTTCTGCTGGTACCACATCTGCGTCAGGCGGGTGGTCTGGCCACGGCCCCAGACTTCCTGGGCCGAGGTGAAGCCACCGACACGCGGGTCGTTGATGCGGTCGTTGCTGATGTTGTTGCCGCTGCGCTTGGTCACGGTCAACTGAAATTCAGCGTCGTTCCAGCCCAGCAGTTTTTGCAGGTCCAGGTGGGTGCCGAGGCCCCATTGGTCGCTGTAGCGCGCGGTGCGGTCATGGTCGTAGCCACCGTGCAGGTTGCTGCCCATTTCGCCGGTGTAGTCGAGCTTGAAGTCGATGCCTTCCGCCGAGAGTTCGCTGCGTGTGCCGTTCCAGTCACCGAGCATCCACGGTGATTCACTGTCGAAGGCCGGGGCGGCCTGGGTGCAGGTGGCGAGGCCAAGGGCGGTGCAGCCGCCGATCAGTCGCAATGTTGAGATAGCGCTGTCTCGGGAGAACGGAAAATCGGGCATGAATAGGGTCTTTCTTGATCTTTTTTGGGGGATAAGCTGGCCGCTACGATTTGACGCAGGCAGTGAAGCGGTTCAGCAGAAGGGCGGCAGGATAATGTCCCGTTACAAAAACACAAAGGGCTTTTGCTGACATGAACCCTTTCGGATTCGGTAACAGTGCGTCATTCGATCACATTGCCGGTGTTGACGGAGCCTGCGATCTTGTGCGGTTCACCTACATTTGAAGGAAGGCCTTCCACCGGCTCTGCCCCTCGGCTAAGGTGCGCGGCTTCTGCATTTCCACTTCGCCCAAAGGCCCGGCATGAACGACCACAATCCCGATCCGCTGCACGGCGTGACCCTCGAACAGATCCTCAATGCGCTGGTGACCCACTACGAATGGTCAGGCCTGGCCGAGCGCATCGACATTCGTTGCTTCAAGAGCGATCCGACCATCAAGTCGAGCCTGACCTTTTTGCGCAAGACGCCATGGGCACGGGAAAAGGTCGAGCGGCTGTACGTGAAACTGATGCGCACCAAGCGTCCGCTCTGAGATGAACGCCGTGTGGCGGCGACGCCTGATCACTTCGGCTGCGGTGCTGGGCTGGGCCGGGCTGGGGATTCAGCTGTACCTGATTTTCTTCGCGCGACTTAGCGTCGGCGCCAGTCTGCTGGGCGGTCTGGTGAGTTTTTTCAGTTACTTCACCGTGATCACCAACACCCTGGTGGCGGCGGTGCTGACCTGCGCGGTGACCGATCGTGAATCCGCGGCACGCCGCTGGTTTTTGCAGCCTTGGGTCAGCAGCGGGATTGCCGTGAGCATTGTCGTGGTGGGCCTGGCCTACAGCATTTTGCTGCGGCATCTATGGCACCCGCAGGGCTGGCAGTTTATCGCTGACGAATTGCTCCACGATGTAATGCCGCTGCTGTTTCTGGCTTATTGGTGGCTGTGCGTGCCGAAGGGCACCCTGCGTCTGAAGCATCTGCCGCTGTGGCTGATTTATCCGCTGGTGTACTTCGCTTATGCGCTGCTGCGCGGGCATTTGCTGGGGGCTTACGCGTATCCGTTCATTGACGTGGCGCTGCTGGGTTATCCACAGGTGTTCGTCAATGCCGGTGGGATTCTGCTGGGGTTTGTGCTGATGGCGTTACTGGTGATCGGCATCGATCGCTGGCAGGGGCGGCGCGCTTAGCGCCGCCGCTCGTTTCACTCTTCCTCGGAGCCTTCGGCGCGCCAGTAACCGACCGCTTTGACGAACTTCTCGTCCAGACCATGCTCATCGAGCAACACCCGGCGGATCTGCCGCGAGACTTTCGTTTCTGTCGCCACCCACGCATACAGATTGCCCTTTGGCACCTGCAATTGTTTGATGGTGGCAAGCAGATTGTCTTTGCCGCCCTCACGCAGCACCCAGATCACGTTGACCTGCGCCGCACTTTCCAGTGTTTGCTGCTCCTTGCCGTTTTCCACTTCGATCACCACCAGCGCCTTGCGATTGGCCGCCAGCCCTTCGAGGCGGCGGGCGATCGCAGGCAGGGCGGTTTCGTCGCCGATCAGCAGGTAGCTGTCGAAGATGTCCGGCACGATCATCGAGCCACGGGGGCCGCCGATATGCAGGAACTGCCCGGGCTTGGCCTGTTCGGCCCAGGTCGAGGCAGGGCCGTCACCGTGCAGGACGAAGTCGATGTCCAGTTCAAGCTTGTCGAGGTCGTAGCGGCGCGGGGTGTAGTCGCGCATTTCGGGCATCGGCACGTCGCTCTTGCCAGCACCGAGCACCAGGGTTTCCAGCGCCGCGGCCTGTTCGGCGTTCTGCGGGAACAGCAGTTTGACGTGATCGTCGGTACCGAGGCTGATGAAGCCGGCCAGTTCCGGTCCGCCGAGGGTGATGCGGCGCATGCGCGGGGTCAGGTCGACCACGCGTAGCACTTCCAGGCGACGACGTTTGATTTCATGCATGACGCGGTGAATGGTTTGGGTATCGACTGAGGTCATTCGGCTTTCTCCGGGGCAGATTGAACGGCGGGGCCGTCGACGATGGCTTTGGCGGTGTCGTTGAGCAGGTCGCGTACGCGCAGGATTTCTTCCGGGCTCCAGCGCCCGTGGTGCATCTGCAAGGCGTGACGCAGGTTGTGCACCGCCTCATGGATTTCCGGCGGCCGGTCGTGGCCGCGCAACGAGCGCTTGCTGACGTCGATGCGCATGCGCACGCCATCCAGCGCCACCGCCTGTTCGCTGAGGGATTGGCGGCCGGCATCGGTCACGGCATAGCGTTTTTTGCCGCCCTCGGCATCGCCGGTGATCATTTCGCTTTCTTCAAGAAACGTCAGGGTCGGGTAGATCACACCGGGGCTGGGGCTGTAGGCGCCATCGAACATGGTTTCGATCTGGCGGATCAGGTCGTAGCCGTGGCACGGCTGTTCGGCGATCAGTGCCAGCAGCAGCAATTTCAAATCGCCCGGGGCGAATACCCGCGGGCCCCGACCGCCGCGTTCGCGACCATGGCGTTTCTCGAAGCCGTCCCGGCTGTCGCCGTGGTCGCGGTGGGGGGAGTGATGGTCTCTCATCTCTGTCTTCTCTCGTCGTATTTAGATACAACGTAAGATATATCTTAAAGATTCGACAAGCGTTTTTTTACTGAGCGTGAAGCTGCCCTGACGAGTGGTCGGGACGCTGAGGGCCAGTCTCGCGCCCCCCTTTGGAGCGAGTAAGTTTCTTCTGGCGTGATGACCGTGAAGTTAAAGTCATAGCTCTAGGAGTGGTTGAGCATATACTCTAAAAAGAGCCGTTGTTGCCGAGTTTGTTAGTTGTAAATGCTGTATGGTTTTTTATCTTGAAGTGTATGTAGGGTCTAACTTACAGGCGTTGTCATGGATATTTAAAATCAGACGTTTTTTCTTTATGGTTGTGAGCATGTTTAACTACACGCTCGTGGGAAGTTGCCTGCTTACTTTCCATTGATAACCCTCGATCATGCCCCGGCGTTGAAAGTTCAAACCGGCACAAACCGTCCGGGCAAGCGCTGTTTTGAACTTTCAACGCTCCATCCTTTAAAAAGACAGGGTATGAATGATGTTCAAGAAAATCGCAATGGCTGCTCCACTGGCTGCACTGGCACTCGGTTCCTCCATGGTGTTTGCCGCAGGCGAAGCGCGTCACTCCATCAGCCTGGTGGCCCACGTGCCGACCAACGGTTTCTACGTGGTTCCGGTCGACCCTGACCTGGTCAGCAAGGATCAGGACATGAGCTTCAGCCCGATTACCGGCACCATGAAACCGGTCAACGGCTTCTTCGATGTGCGTAACAACAATGGTTCGGTACACGGTTCTCTGGAAGGTGTACCGAAACTGGTCGGTGGTTCGAGCATTATCGATCTGGAAGTCAAGTTCAATAATGTGGTGCTCACCCAAACTCCGCAAATGGTGGTCGGTGAAGCCGAGTCCGATGTGAACTATCGTGCGCCGCTAAGTATTACCGCCAAAGGCACTAACTTCACCCCGGGTGACTACACCGGTTCGGTGACCATGATGTTTGACGCGGTTACTCCAGTGGCCAGCGTCAAGCTCTGACATCTGAAAGTAACGAAAGCCGGCTGACAGAGTTGTCTGTCAGTCGGACTTCTTGTCTGTTTGTAATCAGAGTAACTGTTCATGTTCCCGATGACGCCCATCGCGGCTGCGCTTGCGTTGCTGTTTTGTGCCGCAGCCGTGGCGGCACCTGCGGCTTCCGGTACGACACCGCGAAGCCTGTTGGCTCAGGCCAAAGGTTTGCCGACGGATTTTGAAGAGCACTTTTTCGATGTTCCCTTGGCCGTGCGGGTGGAGCTCGATCAACAACCGCTGGGCGAGGCCATGGTGGTCCTGTCCCGCGATGATCGGCTGACACTGCTGGAATTCACCGATACTCAGGACAGTCGCTTCAGCGCCGTCGAACGCGACGTCTGGGCAAGCTATCTCAAACCGGGCGTTGCCCTCGGTGCGTGCACCGGGCAATGCCCCGAACAAATGCTGGCGGTGCACTACAACCTGGAAAGCTCGCTGGTATCGATCGTCACCGAAAACGCCGAACGCGACACCGAGGCCAAGCGCTTCTATGACCAGCCCGACGGCGGCAGCAGCGGTCTGATCGTGCGCAACCAGCTCAACCTCAATGGGGGCCAGGAACAGGATCTGGGCGGTCGTTTCGGCCTGGAGGCCAGCGCCAGCCTGGGTAACTGGAGCCAGACATTCAACATGCAGCTGGCCCGTCTTGGCGGGCCGGATGACCAGCTGTATCACGCCGTGCATGAACTGCATACGCAACGTGAATTGCAGGGCAGTTTCGTGCGGCTGGGCTACTTCACGCCGGCATCCGAGGGCCTGACCCGCCAGCCCCGCACCTTTGGTACCAGTCCGGATACCACCGTTGGGGTGATGTACGGCAGTTCCGACAGTCTGGCGATCAATTCACCCAAGCCGAGCATCTACCCCATCTATGTCACGGCCAACCGGCAGGCATCGGTGGAGGTCTACCGCGACGGTTTGTTGATCAACACGCAATCGGTGCCGGCAGGGTTGCAGACCCTCGATACCCGGCCCTTGCCCGGTGGAATCTATGAAGTCGAAGTGCGCCTGATCGAGGATGGCCAGACCACCTCGACCACCCAGGAGCTGGTCTACAAGCCGAACAACTGGCGCAACCTCGACGAGCGCTGGCGCTACAACCTGTTCGCGGGGCAGGAAGCCAAGTTGTTCAGCAACTGGGACCGCCAGGCCAGCGGCGACCCCACGGCCGGGGCATCGATCAATTACCTGTGGCACCCACGGGTGATTCTCGGACTCTCGGCACGGCAGCTCCGCGAAAAACTGCAATACGGCAGCTCCATCGACTGGACGCTGGCCAACAGCGTCAGTCTGTACGCCAACGTTTACCAGACCGAAGATCACGGCACCGGGCTGGACGTGCAGGGGCTTTACAATTACGGCTCCGGCAGTCTGGTGATCAGTCACAACCGCAGCTGGCTGGACACCACGGACATCTACGACACGCTGCCGGATGGCACCCGGGTGCGTCAGCGCAACGTGTTCGTCGGGCAGACCAGCAATTCGTCGCTGGCGCTCAATCACCGGGTCAGTCGCAAGAGCTCGATCAATGCCCGCATCTCCCACAGTGAAGGCAACACCGAAGGGATCGGTGTCGATCTGGGCTGGAACCAGCGCACCGTGTTGTTCGGCAGCGATGCCAACTGGCGGCTTTCGCTGTTTGATCGACCTGGCAGCTTCAGCAGTGGCGATGCGCGCAATCGCGGGGTCGATCTGAGCGTCAATCTGGCGCTTGGCGGGCCGGGTCAGCAGATCACCGGCAGCATTGGCTCGCGCACGGCACGAGAGGGCGGGCGCGACAACAATGCCTCCCTCGGCTGGCGCATGAATCTGCAGGACCACGTCCTGCAAAACGTCTCGGTGACCGCGCTGACCGACACTTATGGCGTCGGCCTGTCCAGCCTGGCGAGCTTTCGCACCGACTCGCTCAATGGCGACGGTTTTTTGCAGCGCTCTTCGTACAACGGCAACTTCACCGGCGGCCTGAACCTGGACAGCACACTGGTGATGGGCGGCGAGCAGATGGTACTGACCAGCCAGCATGACATGCGCGGCGCCGGCATGATTGTCGATGTCGAGTCCGATATCGATGACATCGCATTGCGTGCCGATGACTTCAGCGGCGGCAGCGCACCGCTGCGCCCGGGCCGCAACTTCATCCCGATCACGGCCTATCAGAACAGCTCGGTGAGCTTCGACTTCGAGGGCAATACCGTTCCGGCCGCCACGATCGAGCCGGCACGCACCCGCTATCACATGAACAAGGGCGGCGTGGAGTACCGCAAGGTGCGCGTGATGAAAACCATGACCGTGCTCGGGCGGCTGGTCGATGCACAGGGGCGACCTCTCAAGGGCCACCATGTGATCAACCACGCCAGTCGCGGGGTGACGGAGGTCGACGGTTTCTTCTCGATGGAAATGAACGCCGGCTCACCCACGCTCGAGGTGCGTCAGGGACAACAACTGCTGTGTCAGTTCCGTCTCGACGCCGATCGCCACCGCAGCGAGAACAACGTGTTGATGATCGGTGATCTGCGTTGCACGCCCGACACGTTGGCCGACGTCAATGCAACCGATCAGAAGGCAGGCTGAATCCATGAAAAGGTTTACAGGGTGGCTGGGACTGTCAATGGCGCTGGGCTCGTCGCCGGTAGAGGCGGCCAGTCAGGAGATAAGGGCTTTGTTCCAGCCTGATCCTGCGCATCCGAACAAGAACGTCTTCGTCAATAAAACGCCCAGTACCGGGTATTGCGCAGATGCTCCGGAGCAGTGTGCTGAGCACAAGATGTTCAGCATTCAGTTACCGATCCGTGTCAATTCGAACCGCAGTATCAAACCGGGTGACAGTATCCCGTTGAAGGTGCCGGCCAACTGGCGGCAGCTGACGGTGACCAACAGCGCAACCCAGGAAGCGGAAACGGTTGAAATGCGCATCATCGGGATCGGGTCGTGGTACGCCCTCAGTGACACTGCGGCCAATCTGGTCGGGGTTTCGGACGTTCTCGAGGGCCATCAAAAGCTTTGGACCTCCAGCAGTTGGGTCTATGTGCCTCCTCCCTGCCAGTACAGCGGTGTCGGGTATTACTGGCCGGATCGCTATCGGTTTTTCTGGAAGGCGCCTGTCGAAGCCAGTTGCGCCAAGGTGGCCGCCTACACGATCCCGGCCATGTCGTTTGAAAGCGTCGATTTTGCCTACGAACTGCGTACTCCCAATCCACTCGGGATGTCTTCGGGTCTTTACACCGGATCGTTGACCTACACGCTCGGCCCGGGTGGCGACTTCGATTTCGGCCCCCTTATGGAGCCAGACGACAGAAGCCTGAGTCTCGACTTTGTCCTGGACGTGCAACACACCCTGAAGGTCGATCTGCCACCCGGTGGCAACAAGGTGACCCTCGAACCTGCCGGCGGCTGGCAGAGCTGGCTGGAAAACGGTCGCAGACCGACCCGGATCTACCGCGACCAGCCGTATTACCTGTCGGCCTCTTCACGCTTCAAAGTGATGATGCAGTGCAACTCGCTGGGCGGGACGGCGTGCCACATGGGCAGCCCGACAGGACGAAGCGCCCAGGTGGAAACGACGATGACGGTACCGCCGGGGATCGTCGGCCCCGGTGGTGGCGAGGGCTGGAGCGGCAAATTGCATCACAACACCTGGATTGGCCCGTTCCAGCCTGTTCAGTACGTCGATCGCAAGGCGGGCAGTCTGCGTTTCGAGATTCCTGAACGGTATTTCTACAGTTTTCTGCAACCCGGCGTCAGCGACACGCTCACGGGCTATATCACGATTATCTGGGACTCGGAAATCTGACGAGCCGGATCGCTCTCTTTTCATTGTTAAAAAAGGTTGAAGACGATGACACGCCTGTTTCCCCTTTTACTGCTCGGTCTGCTTGGCGGGCCTGTACTGGCCGGGCCCCAGATCAATGTCGGCACGGTCTATGACTACCTGGACGGCGACAAGAGCACCTACCTCAAACGTGTATTCAACAGTGGTGACAGCACGGCCTTCGTCAAGGTCAACGTGCTGGAAATCGTGTACGACGACGAAGGGAAACCGCAGGAAATTCCGTTGGAGAATGCCGCCGGCGGTGCCTCTCGCGATGGCGTGATGGCGAGCCCGGCGCGCCTGATTGTTCCGGCCCAGGGCATGCAGGGAACGCGACTGCTGTACATGGGCGAACGGACACGCGAGCGCTATTTCCGTGTGCGTTTCATACCGGTGGTGCCGGAAAAGGAAGATGCGTTCGTGGTGGGGGACGAGGAACGCGAGGACTACGCCAAAAGCCTGGCGGCGGGGGTCAACCTGATGACCGGTTTCGGCACCATCCTGTTTGTCCGTCCCAAGGACACGCGCTTCCAGACGACGGTCGAGGAAAACGACCGCCGTTATGAACTGCGCAACAACGGTAACTCGGTGGTCATCGTCGATGAGTTCAAAAGCTGTTCGTTGCGCGACGACACCGACTGCGGGGCGGTTACCAAGCACCATGTACTGGCTGGCAAGTCCTTTGGTTTCGACAAGGAAAAGGGACGTGAATACCGCTTTTTTCTGATCGAGGGTGGCAGCCGCAAACCCCTCAAGGTCGTGAGTCGATGATCCCGCTCTCCATGGACGCAGCAGGTAACAAGGACATGAACAAGCAATGCACGCGCCTGGCACTGATGGTGGCAGCCAGTCTGATGAGCTCTCTGGCCGGGGCGGCCAGGGAAGAACACGTCTTCGAAGTGTCGCTGACGATTCCGAGCCGGCCGTTCTACGTCATCCCCTCCGAACCGGACTGGGTGCATCGCACGCAGCAACTGTTCTGGGACTACGCCACCTCGACCCTGAGCAGCCTGCGCAAGAATTTCGACGTGCGGCACGACACCAGTGCAATCGAGGCGCGTCTGGACAGTCCCGCCTACCTGTCGAACGGCCGGTCGGGTGAGGAGATCTGGCTGAAGGTCAGTTTCAATGGCGTTGTACTGGGGCCCGAGGTGCCGCCACGGGAAGTGGTGTCGAAGGAGGACGCGGCCGTCGGCAAACGGGTCCTGCTGGAAATTGAACCGGTGAAGCCCACCGGTGGATATCGACCGGGAGAATACAGCGGCAATGTGATGCTGCTGTTCAACGCCAGGGCGCCGGGTGCATGAACGATAGCGGCCCCTCTTTATGGATCAGCAGGCGATTTGCAATGATGAAAAGCGTTACAACCTGGATGGGCGTGCTGGCGGCCCTGAGTCTGTCGACGGCGCAGGCCGTGAATAAGGAAATCCGGGCAGTGTTCCAGCCCGATCCTTCCAAACCCGGCAACAACATGTTTATCAACACGACCCCGAACAGCGGTTATTGCGCGGATTATCCCGGGCAGTGCGCGGACAACAAAATGTTCAGTATCCGGGCTCCGCTGATTTTCCAGGCAGTGCGCTCGCTGTCGCCCGGTGACGGCGTGTCGATACGCATGCCTTCCCACTGGCGCCAGGTGGTGGTGACCAACAGGAATACGCAAGAGACGGCGATCGTTGAAGTGCGCATGACGGGCGTCGGCTCCGAATACCATCTGAATCAGTCCGCCGCCAGTCTGGTGGGCGTGAGCGATCCTGTCGAGGCCCACAGCTTGCTGTGGGGCAGTGGCTGGATGTACGCCCCGACGCCCTGTCAGTACGCCGGCATCGGTCTGGCCGGCTCCAACACGTTTCGGTTTTTCTGGAAGGCTCCGGTCGAGGTGGCGTGTACCAAATTCGCCGCTTACCGGATTCCGTCGATGGCGTTTTCCACCCTCGACTTCGCCTACGAATTGCGCACGCCCAATCCTCTGACGATGTCGAGCGGACAATACACCGGTTCGATGCCTTATATGCTCGGCTCGGGTGGGCACATTGATTTCGGCGCGCTGATGAGACCATTGGACAGCCACCTGACCCTGGATCTGGTTCTGGATGTGCAGCACACCCTTAAAGTCGACCTGCCACCCGGTGGGAACAAGGTGGCTCTGGAACCCGAAGGTGGCTGGCAACGGTGGATCGCCAGCGGTACCCGTCCTGCGCGGATCTACCGTGACCAGGTTTTCAATATTTCCGCCTCCGCTGCTTTCAAGGTCATGATGCAGTGTGATTCGTTCCAGCCTTCCGGGCCCGATTGCCGGCTGAACGGGCAATCGAACACTGCCTGGGTACACACCACACTCAGTTTGCCCGGTGGTATCACAGGGCCTGATGGCGCCCCGGTCAAGGATGTGCCGTTGATGAACTACGCCTGGGTGGGACCCTTCCGGCCCGGCCAGTATGTCGACCGCAAGTCGGGCAACCTGCGGTTCGAAATGCCCCGGGAGGCCATGGATTACCTGTTTCGTCCCGGCATCAATGACACGCTCAAGGGCAACATCACGGTGATCTGGGATTCGGAAGCCTAGAAATGGAAAGCGCCCCTGAAGGCCGTAGTTGCCTTCAGGGGGGGGGCGTCAGATGCCGGCCCGAGCCATGGCCTCGCGGGTCAGACGCCTGCTCAGTTCGCGCTCCTGATAGCCGATGTCCCGTTGCCGGCTCTCGAATACCGCCTGGCTCATCTCCTCGCCGGCCAGCACTTCATCCAGAGGGATGGAGAGTTTTTCGGCGAGCTTGACCAGCCGCTTGAGCAGCTCGGCCGATTCCTGGCCCTGGCTTTGTGCTTCCTGCCATTCTTTGGTCAAGGACAACAGCTCCAGTCTGTCCTGATAATGGTCGGTGTTTCGGGCGAAATCACTCGGGTACTGCTTGCGCAAGTATTGCTCCCAGAACGGCTGTTCGATCATCTGGTTCACCAGACCGTCGCCGGCTTCCGCCTCGATGATCGTGGTGTACGCCCTGTTGATGGTCGAATCCGTGACGCCGGCAGTCGGGCGGAATCTCATGGCTTCCGATTGCCATGGCAGTTCCAGGCGCTTGGCGAGCCCGGTTTCATAAGCCAGGTGAACTTCGACCTGGTCGGGATCGCCCGCTCGTTTCCTGATGTCGGCCCGTGCAATCCCGGCGACCTGCTCAAGGCGCGCAGAACCTTTGGCCAGCGTCACCAGTTTGCCTTCTACCTCGCCGGCGCTGATTGAAAAGTGTCGGGCTTCCGAAGCCAGCACCTTCACCCCCATGTTGTTGAAGAGTTGCGCACCGGCATCTGCACAACCTTCGGGGTCGGTGGACATGAGGAACAGTTCCTCGCGTAACGCGGTGTCGATATCGATGGCATTGACCATGCGCCACACACGATCGGTGAGTTGCGCTTTCGCGCGCCCTCCCTGCCGGTAATCGGCCGATTGGGTGAGTCTTTCCAGCACTCTGAAGAAACCGTCGGATTGCGGTTCGTTCACCAGGTCATGCCAGGCTTCCGGCCGATGGACACCGGTACCGGGAGATTCACTGTACAGGGACGCATCATCGGCTGGTGACCAGCGTTTCATCAGGTCTTCTGCGGGCGGCTGATAGGCGACTGTCGGACTGATGCCCACGGATTCGCGGTACAGCTCGTATGACTGGCGCAACGCCGGAGACAGTTTTTCAACATCGATCCGGGTGCGGGCGATCAGGAAGGCCTTGTCCGAGCCGGGAGCAACGTCGGGCATCGAGCGGATCCAGTTTCTTCGCAGATCGAGAAAAAAGCCCTTGGGCCGCGCAAGGCTGAACAGTCCCAGTGGCCAGTCGTTCACATCCGTATTGGCCAGGTTCAATACCTTGAGCTTCGGCATGCGGTGGATGAGCGGCGGGTCACCCAGCGGGTTGTTGTCCAGCCTGAGGACTTCGAGGTGTTTCAGGTTTTGCAGTTGCTCGATGGCGCGCGGTGTCAGCTCGATCATATTGTCGCTCAGGCGCAAGGTTTTGAGCCGAGGCTGCTGGCCGATGCTGTCGGGCAGGGTTTTCAGACCACAGTGTCTGGCGCTGATCTGTTGCAGGTTGGGCAAGTCCTTGAGCAGGCCGCGGGGACCGGGAGAGAACTGCTGCCCGTCCAGATTGACCGTGGTGATCTGCTCCAGCCAGGGTTTGAGATCCGGCATCTGTTTCCACCAGCGTTCAAGGTCGCGCGGCAGGACCTCCGTGGACAGGTCCAGGGTATAACCGCCTTCCAGGCTGCTACTGCGCTCACCGAATGCTTCGGACTTTCTTTCGAAGCACGCCATCAGACGCTCGGCGATGAACCTGCCGCCCTTGCGTTCGTAATCCCAATAGGCGTCCGGCAGGCGTCCGCCGTCATCCGGGTCATAGTCCTGCAGATAACGCTGGCGCCAATCCTCCAGTTTTTGTTTCAGGCCCTGGCGCTCCTGTTTGAGCCGCTCGATTTGCTGGTGAGGGTCGCCTTTGGCGTGCAATGAGCGAGTGAATGCGGCCACCTCGCTTTCATCGAAGTGCGCAAACATCTCCTTCACTTTGGTTTCGACGGTTTTTTCCGCGAACGGCCAGAGGACCTTTGACAATCCAGGGCCTCGTACCAGCAGTTCGGTCTGTCGCGGCGC
Source organism: Pseudomonas sputi (assembly GCF_021603585.1). GTDB lineage: Bacteria > Pseudomonadota > Gammaproteobacteria > Pseudomonadales > Pseudomonadaceae > Aquipseudomonas > Aquipseudomonas sputi. The sequence continues at coordinate 99,373 of NZ_BQHI01000012.1, forward strand.
AACGGCGCGCAGGGGCGGGCGGGCGAGCAGGGTTCGACGTTCGCTCGGCGGTGCGGTCTTGGCCACGATCCACTGTCTGAACATTTCCCCCTGATCAGTGCGATAACCCAGCGCAGCACGTTTGTCCTCGGGCAGCGCGAGCAGGGTCGCGCGATAGAAGTCATGGGCCTCATGCCGTTTTCGGTGAGCGTCGTCGAACACTTCGTAGCGGCCACGCTCGTCCCTGATCAGTGTACGCAGCGTACCGGCGCTCTCGGGGCCGGCGCTGGTGCGCAGAGGACCGTCAGGGGTTCCGTCTCGCACATCGATACGCAGATCTTCGAAGGTGTCGGTGTGAATCTTCAGGGTATTGAGGATGAGCCGTTCGGTATCGGTTTTCAGCAGCGCCGGTTCATGCAGACCCTCGGCGGCGCGCGTCGCCCGGGTTTCGAAAGCGCTTTCGCGAACCATGTTCTTCACGCGCAGCGGGATCCGGTGTTGTTCGGCCATGATCCGTCGTTCGCCGTCCGTTGCCTGTTCCAGTAACGGACGAGCCACCGAGGACGGCAGTTGTGGGAATTCGCTTTGCAGCAGGCGCACCTGTGGATCGTCGGATCGGTCCTGGAGTCGGTACTCGTATTCGAAAATCTCGGGTGTCCGGGTTTCCACGACTCGCGCCAGTGTGTCGCGCAAAGCCTGTACCTGCCGGTCGCGGGGATAGGGCCTGCCCAGCAGCGCGGCCATGTCCGGTTCACCCAGAAACGCCGTCAGCCGTTCGGGCAACTGGCCGCTCATCATGTCAGCCAGGCTGATGTGCAGCGTGTTTTCAGCGGTAGCGTCCGGGTGACCGTACTGGCGAAACCCCCCGCTCAGATCCGCGTTTTCATAGACTCTCAAACCCTTGTTGGCGGGCCATCCCGGCAAGCCCGGGGCGATGGTCTCGAACCAGAACGAATCGGCGGGCAGCGGTTGCCCCGTGCGCACCCGGTGACTCATGTCACGGACGCGGTCCCAGGTCCTGAAGCGGGCAAGGGTGTCTGCCAACAACGGAGGCGGTGCGGCATTGTCGACATGCAGGCGGCGCAGCGAGTTGTCGGGGGTGCCGCTGATGCTGCGCAGCTTTTCCAGTTCGGCGTGGCTATAGCCCTCGGCGAAGTGGCCCAGCCGCTGCATCAGTCTCGTTCCTTCCCAGTCTTGCGGTGTCTCGCCTTCCAGGACCCAGGCACCCTGGCCGTTATGACGCGCTTCGGGCCGGTAGGCCTGGGCGCGTGTCGGGTGAACGACGCGATGTGTCTTGCCTTTCGGATCGAGTTGCACTTCGTAGCATTTGCCTTCGATAGGCAGCAGGGTCTTGCCCGAATGATGGTGCAGGCCAAGGGCGTCGGGTTTTGATGTCTGTGGCAACGCCGGCTCCGGTTGCTCGTAAGGCCTGAGATCCGGGTGCCACAGACGCATCTTGCCGTCGTTCGACCGCACCGGTTTCATGCCTTCGACGAGGGACGACAGTTTGAGCTTGAATGCATTGCCGATCGTTACACCGCCAGCAAAGGCTGCCAGTTGCAGGACATCGATGGTCACGCCCATGACATGCTCGCCCAGTTCGACGTAGTGCCCTTCGATCAGGTCCCAGACGCCCTCGACCGCTTCGTTGACGATCTGATACACGGTGTAGGCCAGCATGGCTTCGCCCAGCAATGGTACGAAGGGGGTCAGCACCAGCAGCGCCACGTTGAAGATGTCCGAAGCGATTTTCTTGAAGTTTTCCCACCAGGCCCAGCGTGCGCGGCTGTCTGCGTCCGCAGTGGACACTGCGATGACTCGCGCATCGTTGAGGATCTTGTTGAGTTGTTGCTGATAGAGATACGTCCACAGCGGTTCAGTGATCGGGGGCGCGCTGAATTGCAGCTGTGGTTTGTCCACAGGCGTTTTACGCCAGGACGGGCGCGGGTCGCCTCGATCCTTTGGGTACCATTTGACGACGGTGAGCCGTTGTTCAAGCCCGGCAAAGAAATGGCCGCGCTGCTCGTGATCGACGAACTGGCTGAAGAACTGGCGATACGTGAAGCCGCTGGACTGTGCGGTCTGGTTGTCTCTCAACTGTCGGCTCAGCTCGTTCATGAATTCGATTGTCGAGGCGTACTCCTTGAGCGGGTGCTCGGGATCATGGGGCACGTAGGCGATCATGGTCTGCGCGTGCTGCTTCTGGTCGGGATCCGGTCGGATGATCAGGATTCCGGTGAGGTTCAGATCCATCATGCCCAGCTCACAGACTGTCATGGCTTGCTCACCCAGCTTAAGGTGCGGCCGCCCTTCGAGCAGGTCGTGGATGAGCAGATGGGCCTGCCGGCCAATGTCTTTTTTCGCCAGCGCAATGTGCGCCGCCGCCTTGAGCGCCGCTTGCTGGCTGCGCTGTACATGCAATTTCAGCCAGGCCTGGGCGACCGGTTCCTTGTTGAGCAGATAGTCTTCAAGGTGGGCCTTGTATTGCGCGCCGATGTCCAGCTCCCTGCACAGTGCCTGGAACTGGCTCACACTGATGATTTTGTCGATCGGTGAAATATCGAAAAGCTCACGCGCCGCATCGGTCTTTTCAATGAACGCGGAGTCTTTCTCGAATGTTTCGTCATAGGCAAAGTTGTGCAGTGCCGCATCCAGCAGGGAAACTGTTCTTGCGGTATAACCCGGTGCAATCTGAATGACCCACCAGTTGCTTTCCTTGGGAATATATAAACGCAGGAACGTATTTTTAACGTCGACATTGACGTTGAATCTTTCAAGCAGTTTCGCCTTCAGCAACGGTTCGGCGAATGCACCAATGTCCTGCAGTTTCGCCAGCAGCCTGTCGATCTTGTTCTGCGCACTCCAGGCCGTCTTGTTGGCGCTGTTGATACGCTCGATGTGTCTGGGATCCGCCTCGCTTATCCACGCTGCACTGCGTCGGGGCGCTCGCCTGAGTGCATGACTTCGATGCAGTTGCATATCCAGAAAAGCGGAATCGATGTGTGACTTAATCAAGTCGTAATGTTGCCCTTTGTATTCAGTTATTGCAGTCATTGCTAAAGCCTTGAATCAGTCAGGAGTTTCAAGGCTAACGTTCAGGGCCGGGAATGATTAGTTTAAAAGCTTGCTGCCGGACTGCTGTTTTCAGCGTCGGTTGATTGAATATTGGAATATATAAAACAAATAGTTAACACCCCGCGTAATTCACTCCGGGCCAGGTGCCCGGGCGTTCAAGGACGCCACCGCCGGAGCCTCGGGTGTCAGACATTGCGAGTCGCTGCCCGGTTGCAGGTATGGCATCAGGATCGGTGCCATGCCCTTGAGTACCTGCACCGGCAGGGCCGAGGTGAATTTGAAGTTCTCCGCAGAGCGCCCCGGAACGTACGCCGTGAGCGTGCCGAAATGGTGGTCGCCGATGTAGAACACGAAAGTGGCAGTGCGGTTGATCGACTTCGAACTGAGAATCCGTCCGCCGGAGCCGATTGCTTCGATCCGGTTGTCGCCAGTGCCGGTTTTTCCGCCCATGGTCAGCGGTGTTCCATCGGCCAGTTTGAAACTGCCGGAAACACGTTTGGCCGTTCCCGAGTCCACCACTTGCGACAGCGCTTCGCGCATCGCGGTAGCGACTTCCGATGGCATCACCCGTTTGCCGACGTGAGGGTCATTGACCAGTCTGGTTTCGTAGGGCGTGCCGGCGGCAAAGTGCAGGCTGTCGATGCGCAGGGTCGGCATGCGCACACCGTCGTTGAGGATGGTGCCGATCAGCTCGGCCAGTGCAGCGGGGCGGTCGCCGGAGCTGCCGATGGCGGTGGCCAGCGACGGCACCAGGTGATCGAACGGATAGCCGACTTTCCGCCAGCGCTGATGGATGTCGAGGAACGCCTCGATCTCCAGCATGGTGCGGATCCGGCTGTCGCGGGCGCCCTTGTGCTTGCTCTTGAACAGCCAGCTATAGACCTCCTGACGCTCGAACTGACTGGCCTTGACGATGTCCTTGAAGGTCGCATCGGGGTGGTTGAGCAGGTAGCCGATCATCCACAGGTCCAGCGGGTGGACCTTGGCGATGAAGCCCTGATCCGGCAGGTCGTAGGTGCCGGGGCCGTAGGCCAGGTAGAGCCGTTCGAGGCGTTCGTCGGTGAGTTTTTTGGTGATTTTGACGCCCTTGAGGTGCGAGCGCACAAAGGTGTTGAAGTCTTCCTGACTGGCATTGGGCAGCAGATAACGGTGCACGGCGGCCATGCGGATCGGGGTCGGGCGCATGCTGTCGAGAAAGGTATCGAGCCGGGCCTGGGTGTTCTTGTTCCGGTATTTTTTCCAGAACTTGAGCAGGAACGCGGTGCCTTCACGGTCGGCGAACGAGGCGAGGTATTCCTGACGTCGCGGGTCGCGGTCGTCCTTGAGCAGTTCGGCGCTGTTGTTCGGGCCGGAGTAGGTGCTGTAGCGCACCAGGTCGCGCATCAGGCGAATGAACGGCAGGTTGATCGACTCGCGCAGGGCATCGCGCAGGGTCGGCAGGCGGCCGTTGTCTTCCTTGCGAAAATTATGAAACGTGTGCAGCCCGCCACCGGTGAAAAAAGCTTCACCGGGACTGGCCGAGTATTTGCGGTCGAGGGCGGCGCCGAGCATTTTCGACAGATCGTGATCCTTGTTCTGGATCAGGTAATCGATCACCCACCGGCTCAGGCGATCCTGATCAGGGACCTCGACCTTCTTCAGTTCCGGCAGGCTCATCGCGGCGTATTTGTCGTGCAGCTCTGCGATGATTTGCAGGTAGGTGGTCAACACCCGCATCTTGGCAGTGGAGCCCAGCTCCAGTTTGCTGCCCTCATTGATGTCGAACGGTTGGTCGGTGCTGTCGGTCTGCACCCTCACGCGGGAGCCGTCGGGCGTCAGCTCGAACAGGGTGAAGCTGTAGCGCACCTGGGCGGTGCTGGTGGGCGTGAGCAGGCGTTCGCCCATCAGGCCGACTTCGGTCGCGTAGGCCGGGTCGGCCAGTCGTTTCAGGTAGGCGGTGGCCTGGGTTTGCAGCTGGCCTTGCAGGGTGCTGGTGGCAGACAGGTCGAGGCGGTCAAGGTCGTACAGCGGACGGTTGAGCATCGACGCCAGCCGGCTGCGGGCGACAGTGATGCCCTTGTTGGTTTCGATCGGTTGAATCGTCGGCTGAGTCTGCCAGTCGCGATAGCTGATGGTGCTGGCCAGTGCCGCATCGGCCAGGGCGGCGTCGATCACCCCGTTCTGTTTGAGCAGGCGCAAGTGGCTGTTGGTCAGTTCGACCAGTTCTTCGCGGCCCTTGGTCAGGTAATGCGAAGGACGGCGCTGGGCGATCATCAGCGAGAGCATTTCGCGCAGGGCCAGACCTTTCTCCGCCATGGATTGCGGATCGGTCGCCGAGCTGGAGAGTTTGCGGTTGGCTTCGTTGAAGTCGGCGCCGTACCAGACCCGCAGGCCCTCGGCCATGCCGTGCACTTCGCCATGCCCCGGCACCGCCGACAGCGGCACGCTGTTGAGGTAGTCGCGAATGATGTTCTGCCGCGCCTGCAAGGTGTCCGGACCGCCCTGATAGGCGCGCACGCTGGCGGAAATCATCTGGCGGATTTTCTCGGCGCCGGACACCGTCAGGCCATCGGGCGAATGACGGTATTTCTCAAGTTGGGTGGCCAGGGTGCTGCCGCCGGCCGACTGGCCAGGCAAATGCAGCAGCTTGGCAACCTGCGACCAGGCCGCCATGCCGAAGCGCGGCCAGTCCACCGCCGGGTTCGCCAGCGGTTGCCTGGGGTCGAGCAGGAACCGGTTTTCGATGAACAACAGGCTGTTGACCACCACCGGGGGGATCGACTCGAAACTGGGATACAACTGCTGCGGGTAGTTGTACTGATACAGCGGCGCCGCGCGGCAATCGGTGATCGACAGCCCGGCCTGGATCTTCTCGGGAAAGGGCACGAACAGGCCCTTGTCGGTGTAGTTGAGCAGGGCCGGGGAGAAGCGCGTCTGCTCGGTGATCACGTAGTTGCGCTTGATCAGCCGTGGCAGGAACTCGTCCAGCGAACTGTAGCCCAGACGCAGGTCAAACGGCCCGTTGCCCGGATAGCGGATCGCTTCGCTGGGCCCCGGTTGCAATTCGTATTTGAGTTTGGCGGCGTACTGGCTGACCTCGCGGGACTGAAAACGCGAGGTGCGCATTTCTTTCATTGCGGCCAGGCCCACGACAATCGCGATGATCACCAACAGGAGCCAGAAAGCCTTCCACCCATGCCGGTTACGACGGGGTTTTTCAGGTACAGGCGCTTCATCCATACGTTCAGTCGGAACCACTTTTTCACTCGAATCGGTTTGCCACAAAGCGCCCATAGTCGATTGATCCATTCACGCAGATTGATCGGACTTGTCTGAAGCTTAGTCGGTGCTTGGCGTCGGTGAAAAAATTGTGAAGGACAGGGATCAAGCGGCGCCTGAACAAATCTTCATGGCCGGCCACCGCATGACGTTGCACCATTGCTGTGCAATACTCGGCGCCCATTTGTGCGGTGAATAATCCTCGAAATGCAGGATGGTTTGTCTCGTAAACCGTGTATTTGACGAGTTTTACGTCTGAATCAGATGCCTTATAGAGTGAAAAAACCTGTCGCAAGCTTTTTATACTGCACGCCCCGCTGATCCCGCAGGTTGCTTTTGCGGGACGGTCCTGCCCACGAAGCAGGGCCGGTTTTACCCAGACGCAGGCCTATCGGCCAACGTTTGAACACTCGGTGGTCAATCCAATAACAAGACGAGGAAGTCCCCCATGCCAGTCGGCAATCACCCGCCCCATGGCGACACCGCACAAGGCGGCCCGCTCAAACGCGAACTCGGTGAACGGCATATTCGCCTGATGGCGCTCGGTGCCTGCATCGGTGTCGGTCTGTTTCTCGGTTCGGCCAAGGCCATCGAAATGGCCGGCCCGGCGATCATGCTGTCTTACATCATCGGCGGTCTGGCGATCCTGGTGATCATGCGCGCCCTCGGCGAAATGGCCGTGCACAACCCGGTCGCCGGCTCATTCAGCCGTTACGCACAGGATTATCTCGGCCCGTTGGCGGGTTTTCTCACTGGCTGGAACTACTGGTTCCTGTGGCTGGTGACCTGTGTTGCCGAAATCACCGCAGTGGCGGTGTACATGGGCATCTGGTTCCCCGATGTTCCGCGCTGGATCTGGGCGCTGGCGGCGCTGCTCAGCATGGGCTCGATCAACCTGATCGCGGTCAAGGCCTTCGGTGAATTCGAGTTCTGGTTCGCTCTGATCAAGATCGTCACCATCATCGCGATGGTCATTGGCGGTGTCGGCATCATCGCGTTCGGTTTCGGCAACGACGGTGTGGCGCTGGGCATTTCCAACCTGTGGGCCCACGGCGGCTTCATGCCCAATGGTGTGACGGGCGTACTGATGTCCCTGCAGATGGTGATGTTCGCCTACCTCGGCGTGGAGATGATCGGCCTGACCGCCGGTGAAGCGAAGAACCCGCAGAAGACCATTCCGAATGCGATCGGCTCGGTGTTCTGGCGGATCCTGCTGTTCTACGTCGGCGCGCTGTTCGTGATCCTGTCGATCTACCCGTGGAACGAAATCGGCACCCAGGGCAGCCCGTTCGTGATGACCTTCGAACGCCTGGGCATCAAGACCGCCGCCGGCATCATCAACTTTGTGGTGATTACCGCAGCGCTGTCGTCGTGCAACGGCGGCATCTTCAGCACCGGGCGCATGCTCTACAGCCTGGCGCAGAACGGCCAGGCGCCGGCCGGCTTCGCTCGCACCTCGAGCAACGGCGTGCCGCGTCGGGCGTTGCTGCTGTCGATTTTCGCCCTGCTGCTGGGCGTGCTGCTCAACTATCTGGTACCGGAAAAAGTCTTCGTCTGGGTGACGTCGATCGCCACCTTCGGCGCGATCTGGACCTGGGTGATGATCCTGCTGGCCCAGCTCAAATTCCGCAAAGGCCTGAGCGCCAGCGAACGGGCCGGGCTGAAGTACAAGATGTGGCTGTTCCCGGTCAGCTCGTACCTGGCGCTGGCGTTCCTGGTGCTGGTGGTGGGCCTGATGGCTTACTTCCCGGACACTCGTGTGGCGCTGTATGTCGGCCCGGCGTTCCTGGTGCTGCTGACGGTTTTGTTCTACGTGTTCAAGCTGCAACCGAACGATGCGTCCCAGGGCGCGGTGCGTTCGGCTTCGTAATTTTTCAGCGCTGAAACTCGAAAGCCCCGGTCGAACGTCCGGGGCTTTTTCATGACGGTGAGGTTGACGCCGCTGGTCTGAAAACGCTGCAAAAAACGACTTCTGATTCAGAGTCATGTTCCAAGCTCTATCACTGTCGGCTTCAGCATCACAGTGACGGAGGCACTGAAATGAGGATCAGCGATTTTCTCGTACGAGAACTCGGCCGCCGTCAGGTCGTGCTGTTCTTCCTGCTCGCCACGCTGCTGTATATCCTCCCGCTGATCCTTGCCGACTTTCCCTACATCGACGACAACTGGCGCACCCTGGCTGCGGGCAACGCCTGGGCGGGGCAGGGGCGGCTGTTCATGGACTGGCTGTATCAGGCGCTGACCTTCACCGGCGCTGCGCCGAATATTTTTCCTCTGCCTCTTTTATTCGCCTCTGTCGGCATGTCATTGGCCCTCACGCGGCTGACCTTCGACTATTTCCCCGAACCGACCCTGGCCTGTTGTCTGGTGCCGTTGCCGCTCTGGTACAACCCGTTCCTGCTGCAGAATCTCTCCTATCAATACGACGGGGCCGGCACGGCCCTGAGCCTGGTCGCGGTGATTTACGCGATCACGTTTTGCGCTGCTTCACACATTCAGCGATGGCTGGTGCCGTCTGTTTTGCTGGCGCTGGCGATCGGGCTGTATCAGATCAGCCTCAATGTGTTTCTCGGGTTGTGCTGCCTGGAGCTGCTGCGCAATGTTCACCAGCGAGTGCCGTGGGATGAACTCTGGCGCCGGTCGGGCTGGCGGTTGGCGCAACTGCTGCTGGCGGTGTTGATCTACAGCGTTACGGCCTATCCGTTTACTGACCACGGACGCACACAATTGCTGAAGGTGAGCGCTGATCCGTTGCTGCAGATCGGCATCAATATCGGTCGGGTGATGGAGAAAGTTGAGCTGCTGTTTCACGGCGGCTACACGATGGTTTTTATTGCGCTGGTGCTGTGTGCCGTGTTCGGCGCCGTGCAAGTGGGACGGCGGATTCGCGAGCGCAACATGTCCCGCGCCAAGGGCTTGCTCTTGAGCTTCAGCTGTCTGCTGGCGTTGCCGTTGATAGTGCTGCTGGTGCCGGGCATGACGCTGCTGTTTCGCGACTTCAACGACGGTGCGCGCACCCTGATGGGGTTCGGCGTGCTGTTGATGTTGCTGTTCTATCTGGCATGGGTGGGATTGATGCCGCTGCATCAACGGTTGCCTCTGGTGTTGGCGATTCCGCTTCTGGCCACGCTGTCGTTGTCCTTCGCTTATGGCCGGGTGCTGATGATGGAGAAAGCTCTCGCCAGCAGTGCTCTCTACAGCCTCAGCCATGACATCTCATCCCATCGCGAACTGCGTGAAGCCAAACGGATTTATATCTCGGTGACGTACTCCGACCGCTGGCTTGTGAGTGCGCAGGGTACGTTTAAACAACTGCCGGTGCTGCGTTACCTGCTGAATATCGACTATTTCATGCTCGCCGAAAACCTGCCTTCGGCCGGCATCACCAACGTGGTCGCGGAGCGCGAGCGGCGCAACGCGACCCATGTCGGTCTGATGGGCTATCCACCCTTGGTGGACAGCCTCTATTACCGCCTCTACCTGATTGGCGACTACGGCTTCATCGTGATGAAGGAGCCGCCCCACGGTCGCTTGTTGCAATGGTGACCGTTCAGAATCTAGGCCGCCGCGATTTCCTGCGGTTCGAAACTGTCCGCCCGTGCCATCTGCCACATCCGCGAGTAGAACTCGCCGTTCACTTCCCCGGTGAGCAATTCCCCCGGTTTCAGGAACACATGCAGCTGCGAGAACAGTTTGATTTCGGTGGCCGACATGCGCCGCACCAAATGTTTGGCCGACAGTTGCGACGGGTGATCGAGGCCGGCGGCGGCGAGCATTTCCGCCAGCGCCTTCAAGGTATTGCGATGGAAGTTGTAGACCCGCTGGGCCTTGTCCGGCACCACCAGTGCCCGTTGGCGCAGGGTGTCCTGAGTGGCGACGCCGGTCGGGCATTTGTTGGTGTGGCAGCTTTGCGACTGGATGCAGCCGATGGCGAACATGAAGCCGCGCGCCGAGTTGGCCCAGTCGGCGCCGATGGCCAGCACGCTGGCGATGTCGAAGGCACTGACGATCTTGCCGCTGGCGCCGAGCTTGATCTTGTCGCGCAGGTTCAGACCGACCAGCGTGTTGTGCACGAACAACAGACCTTCGCGCATCGGCACGCCGATGTGGTCGGTGAACTCCACCGGTGCGGCGCCGGTCCCGCCTTCCTTGCCGTCGACCACGATGAAGTCCGGCAGGATGCCGGTTTCCAGCATGGCCTTGGCGATGCCCATGAACTCCCACGGGTGACCGAGGCAAAACTTGAAGCCCACGGGTTTGCCGCCGGACAGCTCACGCAGTTGCTGGATGAACTGCATCATCTCGATCGGCGTGGAGAACGCGCTGTGGCGGGACGGCGAGATGCAGTCTTCGCCCATCAGGATGCCGCGGGTGTCGGCGATTTCCTGGGTCACCTTGTGCTTGGGCAGAATCCCGCCGTGGCCGGGTTTGGCGCCCTGGCTCATCTTGATTTCGATCATCCGCACTTGCGGGGTCTGCGCCTGGGCGGCGAAACGTTCCGGGTCGAAACGGCCGTCGCTGGTGCGGCAGCCGAAGTAGCCGCTGCCCAGTTCCCAGGTCAGGTCGCCACCGTGTTCGCGGTGATAGGGGCTGATGCTGCCTTCGCCGGTGTCGTGGGCGAAGTTGCCGAGTTTCGCACCCTGGTTCAGCGCGCGGATCGCGTTGGCACTGAGTGAGCCAAAGCTCATGGCCGAGATGTTGAATACCGATGCCGAATACGGCTGGGTGCACTGCGGGCCACCGACGGTGACGCGAAAACTGCTCGGATCGCTCAGCGGCGCCGGGCGCATCGAGTGGCCGATGAATTCGAAACCGGATTGATAGACGTCGATCAGGGTGCCGAACGGCTTGTCGGCGGTTTCATTCTTGGCCCGCGAGTACACCAGCGAACGCTGGGCGCGGGAGAAGGGCAGGGCGTCGCTGTCGGATTCCAGCAGGTACTGGCGGATTTCCGGGCGGATGCCTTCGACCAGATAACGGATGTTGCCCAGGATCGGATAATTGCGGCGCACCGCGTGGGGGCTCTGCAGCAGGTCGAACAGACCGATCAGGCTCAATACGCCGGTGACGGCAGTGATCGGCCACAGCCAGTCGTGTTCGAGAAAGGGCAGGCTGGCGAGGGTGAACATCACGCAGACGGCAAAGAAGGCGTAGCGGCTCAGGAGTGACAGGCTCATACGGTTTCCTTGGTTCGGACGGTTTTTTGCGGCAGTCAGGCGTTCTGCGCCTGCAGAAAGATCGAAAACAGCTCCGACTGGGATTTGATCCCCAGCTTGCTGTACATGTGTTTCTTATGGACTTTCACGGTTTCAACAGAGATTTCCAGCTTACGGGCGATTTCTTTACTGGAGCAACCGCTGAGCATCAGGCGCCCGACGTCCACTTCCCGGGCGGTCAGTTGCGCGCCCTTGAGCTGCTGCACCGACGCTTCGAGCTGCACCCGCCAGTCCGGTTGCGCAGGCGCCGGGGCCAAGGCCACGGTTTCGTTGATTTCATAGGGCAAACGCTGGCGCAACAGGCCTAGCACCCAAGGCTGGATCAGTGACAACAGGGCAATCTGCTCGCCGGTGAAGCGTTGCTGGCTGCCCAGCGACAGGCACAGCGTGCGGTCGCCTTCGAGCTGGCAATTGAACTGGATTTCGTCGGCCACCACATTCAGACGAAAGTATCGCTGGTAATACTCGGTCAGTTCGAAGTGCTCCGGCGCCACCTCCGACAGGCGATACAACCCGGTGCGCGATTGCTCGCGGCAGGCAATGTAGAACGGGTCGAGCAGGTACAGACCGCGCAGGTAATCCTGAAACAACTGGTCGGGGCTGCCGTCCGCGCCGGGGCATTCGGCGAACACCTGCGGGTGGCGGTCGGCGCTGAACAGCAGCGCCACCCAGCTATCGAACGGGACGTACTGGTCGAGCAGGCGCACCAGTTGCGCCCAGAAATTCGGCTTGTCGAGGGCGTCGATCAACTGCCCGACGGCGCGGTGCCAGGTGATGTCGTCAAACGAAACAGTCATGCCTCTACCCCTATCGGGTTACCCCGGCCGCGTAATTCCCGGGCCGGTCGAATGCGAAGCATACTGGCCCACAGACAGCCGCCGGGCAATCTTTCGGCACCCGGCGCTCATAACAAGGACTCCCCATGAAAGTCGAACTCGCTCAACTGGCGGGCCGTGACAAAGACACGGCGTACAACCTCGAACGCGCCCTGGCGGCGATTGCCGGGTGCCCGGCCGACACGCAATTGATCGTGTTTCCCGAGACCCACCTGATGGGCTTCCCGACCGCCGCCACCGTGGCGCAGATTGCCGAGCCGCTAGACGGCCCCACTGTGAGCGCGGTGCAGGCTGCCGCCCGCGAACGCAATCTCGCCGTGGTGATCGGCATGGCCGAGAACGACAACGGCCGCTTCTACAACACCACGCTGCTGATTACCCCTGAAGGCATCGCCCTGAAATACCGCAAGACCCATCTCTGGGCGTCGGACCGCGGCGTGTTCGAGGCCGGTGATCGTTACGCCACCTGCCTGTGGAACGGCGTGCGGGTCGGCCTGCTGATCTGCTACGACATCGAGTTCCCCGAGTCGGCCCGTGCCCTGGCACAACTGGGCGCGCAATTGTTGATCGTGACCAACGGCAACATGGACCCGTACGGCCCGACCCACCGCACTGCGATCATGGCCCGCGCCCAGGAGAACCAGGCGTTTGCGCTGATGGTCAACCGTGTGGAAGCCGGGGATGACGGGTTGCTGTTTGCCGGCGGCAGTGCGCTGGTGGATCCGCTGGGCACGCTGCTGTTCGAGGCCGGGCGTGAGGAAGGGCGGTTCAGTGTCGAGCTGGATTTCGCTCAGCTGGAGCTGGCGCGCAAGGATTATCGCTATCTGGATGATCAGCGTTTGAGGTTGCCGGGGGAGGTGGTTGAGCACGCTTCGGGAGTACGTGAGCTGCTGATCCCTTGACCCGTTGTACCTGATCGTTCCCACGCAGAGCGTGGGAACGATCAGCAACACCCGAAACATTCGCCGAACTCGGCCTCTGCCATAAATCCAATAAAATCCGGAGTAAGTCGCCCATGGCTCGTTTGCAACGCACCCTTTCGCTGGGGTCGGTGGTGCTGTTCGGCATCGCCTACATGACGCCGATCATTGTCCTCGGCACGTTCGGCATCCTCGCCCAGTCCACCGCCGGCAGGGTGCCCGCCGCCTATCTGGCGGCGCTGGTGGCGATGTTCTTCACCGCCATGAGTTACGGGCGCATGGCTGCCGCGTTCCCGGTGGCCGGCTCGGCCTACAGCTACGTGCGAAAGGCCATCAGCCCGAAACTCGGCTTCATCGCCGGTTGGGCGGTGCTGCTCGATTATCTGTTTCTGCCGATGGCGATCTGGCTGATCGGCGCCGCGTACCTCGCGTCGGCGTTCCCGTCGATCCCGCAATGGATCTGGGTGTTGGCGTTCATCGGCATCACCAGTGCGATCAACATCATCGGTCTGAAACTGGCCAATGGCATCAACGCCTTGCTGATGCTGGTGCAGTTTCTGGTGCTGATCGCCTTCGTTGCGTTATGCGTGCATTACGTCGGCGGCGATGCCAGCCAGCCGTTGTGGTCGATCAAACCGTTCTTCAACGGCGACATGCAGATGCCGCTGATCATGAGCGGCGCGGCCATTGCCTGTTACTCGTTCCTCGGTTTTGATGCGGTCAGCACCTTGACCGAAGAAACCCGTGATCCGCGCCGCACCATCCCTCGGGCAATCATGTTGATCACCCTGATCGGCGGGCTGATTTTCGTCGGTGTTTCGTACTTCGTGCAGATCGCCCATCCGTCGTTCCAGTTCGACAGCGTCGACTCGGCGGCCTACGAGATTGCGCGCAACATCGGCGGCGATCTGTTCGTGTCGATCTTCCTGATCGGCCTGATCGTCGGCCAGTTCGCCTCGGGCCTGTCGGCGCAGGCCAGCGGTTCGCGGCTGTTGTTTGCGATGGGCCGCGACGGCGTGTTGCCCAAGTCATTTTTCGGCACCTTGCACGAGCGCTTTGGTACGCCGGTCAACAGCATCCTGCTCTGCGCGGTGGTGGCTTTGCTGGCCCTGAAACTCGACGTGACCACCTCGACCTCGTTCATCAACTTCGGCGCGTTCCTGGCGTTCAGCCTGGTCAATCTGTCGGTGATTTTTCACTACTGGATCGGCGGCGAGAAAAAAGGCCTGCGCGAGTTGATCCTGTTCCTGATCTTCCCGTTCATCGGCCTGGCGGCGGATCTGTGGCTGATGGTCAGCCTCGATCACCTGGCGGTGTATCTGGGCCTGAGCTGGCTGGCGATTGGCGTGGTGTACCTGGCGGTGCTCACGGGTGGCTTTCGCCGGCAGCCGCCGGAAATGGATTTCCAGGAAACCGCCTGACCCGGCATCAGGCCGCCGGGCGGGTCTGGCGCAACGGCAACTGCACACGGAACGTCGTGCCGGCGCCCAACGTGCTGCGCACGGAAATATCGCCGCCGTGTTTCTTCACGATGCCATACGACAGGGACAGGCCCAGGCCTGTCCCCTGGCCCACCGGTTTGGTGGTGAAGAACGGGTCGAAGATTTTCTGCAAGGTCTCGGGGGCGATGCCCGAACCGGTGTCGGCCACTTCGATGATTGCCGTTTCGCCCTGCACACTGGTGCGCAGGGTGATGGTGCCGCGCTCCGGGCCCATGGCCTGCGCCGCGTTGACCACCAGATTCATGATGACCTGATTGATCTGCGAAGGCAGGCATTCGATGTCCGGCAGATCCTGATATTCCTTGATCACATCGGCCTTGTACTTGAGCTCGCCGGCGACGATGTTCAGGGTCGATTCGATGCCCTGTTGCAGATTGGCCCACTGCCATTGCTGATGGCTGTCGACCCGGGAGAAATCCTTGAGATCCCGGACGATCTGTCCGACCCGGCCAATGCCTTCCTTGGATTCGCGAATCAGCGTCGGGATGTCTTCCAGCAGATAGTCCAGCTCCAGGTGCTCGCGCAATTGCTGCAACGGCGCGGCGGCTTCGGCGGGCAAGTTCTGCCCGGCGGTGTGATAGGCGTCGAGCATGGCCAGCAGTTGCTGGAAGTAGCCGTCGAGCGTGCCGAGGTTGGAGGAAATGAAGCCGATCGGGTTGTTGATTTCATGGGCGACCCCGGCGGCCAGTTGACCCAGCGAGGCGAGTTTTTCCGACTGCACCAGTTGGCCTTCCAGTTGTTTGCGCTCATCGATTTCCCGCTGCAAGGCTTCACTGGCCTGCCGGAACTGGGCGGTGCGCTGATCCACCAGATGTTCCAGGTGATGCATCTGCAGGGACGCACGTTCGGTCATCTGCCACTTGGTCAGCAGGGTGTTGGCCATCTGCTGGACTTCGATGTTGTCGAACGGTTTTTTCAGGATCAGCAGTCGGTCATGGGCGTGCAGACGATCCAGCAATTCGTCCCAGGAGTAATCGGAATAGGCGGTGCAGACCACCACCTGCAACTGCGGATCCTGCTTCCAGAGCTCTTCGATGGTGCGCGCCCCGTCCCAGCCGTCCGGCATGCGCATGTCGACGAAGGCCAGTGCATACGGGCATTGCTCCTGCAGAGCCAGGTTGAGTTTGGCCAGGCCTTCTTCTCCGCCGTAGGCCGAGTCCAGCTCGAAGGGCGCTCGCCGGGGTTTGGCGGGCACGCCGAACAGGGCGGCTTCCATCTCGTCCAGTTTTGCCGAGTGCGCCGGCGCCGGGGCGAGGATCTTGCGAAAGTCCTCGTGGATCGACGGCATGTCATCGATCAGCAGGATGCGGCGGTTCGACAGCTCGCTCATGCGTTCTCCGTTACGGTGATCAGCGGAATCTGCAGGGTGAACAAGGCGCCCAGTCCCGGCCCGTCACTGTGGGCGGTGAGGTGGCCGTTCATCTCGATGGCCGCCAGCGCGCAGCTGTGCAGGCCGAAGCCGTGGCCTTCCTTGCGGGTGGTGAAACCGTGGGCAAAGATCCGTGTCATGTTTTCCGCAGCGATGCCTTCGCCATCGTCCCTGACGCTGATTTCCAGAAAACGGTCATCGACGATCTTTACCCCCAGGGTCATGGTGCGCGGGCGGTTGCTCAGGTCGGACATCGCGTACTTGGCGTTACTGATCAGGTTGATCAGGATCAGCAGCAAACGGTGTTTGTCGCCCATCACCTGGGGGACTTCGGCGTATTCCTTGACCACCGTGACGTGGTGCCGGGTGAGGGCGCCGGCGTTCATGCGCAGCGCGTCTTCGAGCAGCTCGTTGATGTACAGCGGCTCGGTCAGGCTGTTGGCCCCGGCATAGGATTGCTGGGTGGCGACAATGTCCTTGATGTGATCGACGCTTTTGTTCATCTGGTTCAGCTCGTCGACCATCTCCTGCTGTTCCTGAGCGATGGCGCCGACCAGTTGATTGAGGTAGCCGGGCAGCAATTTGCCCTTGGCGTCTTCGCTGAGGAAATGGCCGAGGTCGTCCGGGTGTTCGTTGATCAGTTGCATGGCCTTGCCCAGCCCCAGAGTCTTGCTGCTGCGCAGTTTGCGCGAGATCAGGTCGCAGGAGATATTCACGCTGTTGAGCACGTTGCCGACGTTGTGCAGCACGTTGGTTGCGATTTCGGCCATGCCGGCCTGGCGCGCGGCGTCGAGCAGTTCGCTCTGGGCGTTCTTGAGCTCCCGGGTGCGCTCGTCGACCCGTTGCTCCAGCACATCGTTGGCGGTTTGCAGGGCCGCGTTGACCCGGTTGATCTCAGCGAAACTGCGGATCAGACGGATGGCCAGCCACAGCAGCGACAGCATCAGCAGGACCGAGAACAGCAGCAGATAGAAGTGATATTTACGGTCGATTTTTTCGGCCTGTTGCTGATCCTGGTTGAGCATGGTGGTGATGTTGTCCAGACGCTCGGCCACGGGGACCGCTTCGATGCTGTCGAGCAAGCCGTTGACGATCGGCTGTTCGCGCAGGATCAGGGCGATGTGATTGCTCAGAATCCTGATCGGGGCCTGAAAATCCTCGGGCAGGCGTTGTGCGTTGACCGCCAGTTTGTTCAAGCCCAGCACGATATCGGCGGCCTTGTCGTCGGAGGTGACCTGGGAAAACTCCAGGGCGCTGAGCAGCAGGTCGTAGGTGTCGGTGGCGATGTTCTGCACCTGGAGCTTGTCGAGGTCGGACAGGCCAGCCAGTTGCGCCTGAATGTCATCTTCGGCGGTGGGCAGAAACGCCAGGGAATTGCGCAACAAGGCGTTGTGCGACTTGAACTGCTCCACCAGCCGGGTCTTTTCCTGCATGGCCTTGAGAAAACGGTCGTGGGCCTCGTTCCATTGTTTCGAGTCGCTGCGCCCGTGGCCGGACTCCATGGTGTCGAAGCGTTCCCACAAACGGTTCATTTCGGTCATCGGCGAAATCAACGGATCGTAATTGTGTGAAAGCGCCACTCGCGCCTTGAGAATTTCGTTTTCCCAGAGTGAATCCTGTTGCTTGATCTGGCGGATCAGATCCCGGGATTCGGTATAGGCCGTCGTCTGCTCGGAACCGGATTTCAGGTACAGAAACACCAGGATCGAGGCCAGCAGCACGGTGACGAGACCGAGCAACAGCAGGCTGACACGGCGTGAAACCTTCATCATGGCTTGCCCTCCCACTGGCCGGTCAGGGTCTTGAGAAACAGCACGATCAGGGTCTTGTCTTCTTCGCTGGGCATGCGCCCCAACTGGTACTGGAACATCACGTCAACGGCCCGCTCGAGGGTGGGCGCCGAGCCGTCATGGAAGTACGGCGCCGTCAGGGCGACATTGCGCAGACTCGGCACTTTGAACACGGCGCGATCGGCTTCGTCGCCGGTAATGTTGAAGCGCCCCTGGTCGGCCACCGTCGGGTTGCCGCGGTCGGCGATGTAGTCACCGAACACGCCGAATTTCTGGAACATGTTGCCGCCGATGTTCACCCCTTGGTGGCAGGCGATGCAGCCGTACTCCTTGAAACGCTGGTAGCCGTACTTTTCTTCCAGGGTCAGGATGTCGGTGTTGCCGAGCAGGTATTGGTCGAAGCGCGAACCGGGCGTGAGCAACGTGCGCTCGAAGGCGGACAGGGCGCTCTGGATATTGGCCCGGGTCACGGCGTCGGGATAGGCAGCGCTGAAGCCTTGACGATAGGCGGTGTCGTCGGCGATCCGTTGCACCACGGTGTTCCAGTCGCTGCCCATTTCGTGGGGGCTGGTGATCACGACGTTGCTCTGTTCTTCCAGGGTTTCGACGCGACCGTCCCAGAACTGGCGGAAATTGAGGCTGGCGTTGAACACGGTCGGTGTGTTGACGGTCACCGGCTGCCCATCGAACCCGTTGGAGAAGGCGCGGGAGTCGGCGCCGTTTTTGTCCAGCAGATGGCAACTGGCGCAGGACAGCGTGTTGTTGATCGACAGCCGCGGGTCATGGAACAACTGACGTCCCAGTTCCACCCGTTTCGGGTCTTGTGGCGGGATGGTCGGCAAGGGTTTGAGCGGCTCGTCCAGCGGCGCGGCGATGGTGTTTGCGCATAGAGCGAACAGTAGAAACAACGCCGGGCGATTCATGAAACGCCCCACGGACCAGGTTGAGCGGACGCCAGCAATCGGGCAAAGGCGTCCGCCGGCAAGGCTTTGCTGAAGTAGTAGCCCTGGCCTTCCTCACAGTGGTGATCCTTGAGGAACGCCAACTCTTGCGCGGTCTCCACCCCTTCGGCGATGACGTTCAGATTCAGGCTCTTGCCCAGGCCGATGATCGCGCCGACCAGCGCCGCATCGCTGCTGTCGTGGCTCAGACCGCGAATGAACGACTGATCGATCTTCAGCACATCGATGGGAAACCGGCGCAGATAGCTCAGGCTGGAATAGCCGGTGCCGAAGTCGTCGATGGCCAGCCGCACGCCCAGCGCCTTCAGCCGGTTCAGCGCGCTCATCGTCGCGTCGACGTTCTGCATCAGCACGCCTTCGGTGATCTCCAGTTCCAGCAGACGGGGATCCAGTCCGGTCTGTGCCAGCACCTGCTCGATGCCCTCGACGAAGTGACGCTGGCGAAAGTCGATGGCCGAGGTGTTGACCGACATGCGGATCGGCGGCAACCCTGCCTGCTGCCAGTCCCGGGTCTGCCGACAGGCCTCGGCCAGCACCCACTTGCTCAGCGGCACGATCAGGCCGCTGTCTTCGGCCACCGGGATGAACTCCGAGGGATAGACCCAGCCATGCCCCGGTTTCTGCCAGCGCACCAACGCCTCGGCGCCGACCACCCGGCCGCTGGCCAGCTCGATTTTCGGCTGGTAATGCAGGACGAATTCGTTGCGTTGCAGGGCCTGGCGAATACCCGATTCGATGCCTTGCTGTTCGCGCGCGCGCTGGTTCATGGCTTCGATGAAGAAGCCGATCTCGTTCGGCCCGTTTTCCTTGGCGCTGCGCATGGCCGTTTCAGCTTTCTTGATCAGCTCGATGGCCTCGAGCCCGTCGTCGGGATAGAAGCTGATGCCCAGACTGGCCGTGATGCTCACGTCATGCCCGACGATTGTCTGTGGAACACGGATCGCGCTCAGTAGTTTCTCGGCGATGCTGCGCGACTGCTGCGGGTGCTTGATGTCACTGAGCAGCACCACGAACTCGTCGGAACCATAGCGAAAGACCGAGTCCGATTCGCGCACGCAGGCCAGCAATTGCTGGCCGACCCGTTTGAGCATCTCGTCGCCCGCCGGATGACCCAGGGCATTGTTGATGCGCTTGAAGCGATCCAGCCCGAGAAACATCACCACCAGTTGTTTGTCATGGCGCCGGCAGACGGCCAGCGACTGAGTCAGACGGTCACCGAGCAAGGTGCTGTTGGGCAGACCCGTGAGGCTGTCGTACTGCAACAGGCGCGAGACCTTGAGCAATTCATGCACGCGGGCTTCGATGGTCTGCTCAAGGTTGAGCATTTTCAGCGCCGCGTCCTGAGCCAGTTGCCATTTCCAGGTCAGGGCATTGGCCATCTGACGGATTTCCAGGGTGTCGAACGGCTTCTTCAGGATCAGCAACTGATCGCCGAACTCCAGCCGTTCGGCCATGGCCTCCCAGCTGTAGTCGGAATAGGCGGTGCACAGCGCAATTTGCAGGTTGGGGTCGACCGCCCAGAGTTTTTCGATGGTTTCCAGACCATCCCAGCCGGGCGGCATGCGCATGTCGGTGAAGGCGAGGGCGTAGGGCCGGCCTTCGTCCAGGGCGTTTTGCACCAGTTTCAGTGCTTCCTGGCCCTGATAGGCGGAGTCCAGCTGGAACGTCAGATGCGGCGATTGACGGGTGCCGAACAGCGTTTGCTCAAGCGTGTCCAGATCTGTTTCACCGTGGGTGTCCGGGGTGAGGATCTTGCGAAAGTCGGCATGGATCGCCGGGGTGTCATCGACGATCAGAATGCGCCGGTTGGTCTGAGGGGACGGTGTTTTCATCCTTCATCCTCCCTGGGCAGCGGGACGGCCACACTCCCGTCCTTCAGCAGTCGGGCGGCCTGCTCAGGGCTGACAGCTTCGCGCAGGCAAAGGCCTTGCACGTTTTTCAGTGGTGCGCAGGATGCGAGGGTAGTGCCCTGATCGTCCGGCTGGACGCCTTCGGCGCTGATGTCGATCGCCAGATCCCGGGCGAAATTGACGATCGCTCGCAGGGTATTGGCGCTGCCTTCATCCTGTGCCGCACTGTCGATCAGGGATTGGGAGAGTTTGAGGTGATTGACCCGGTAGGTTTTCAGGTAATCGAACGATGAGTATTCGGTGCCGAAATCGTCGATGGCGATCTTTACCCCTAACTCGCTCAGGCGTGGCAGCACATCGTTATGGGTCCATTTGGTCTGGGCCAGGGTCGCTTCGGTGACATCGAACCGCAGGTCCCACGGCGCAAGCTCCCAGCGGGCGGTGGTGCGCAGCACGTCATAGATGAGCTCGGGCCCGCTCTTGAGTTGCGCCAGGGAAATTCTGATCGCCATCACCGGAGGCGCCACGCCCTCGTTTTGCCATTGGCGCATCTGCCAGCAGGCGTGATCCAGTATCCAGCGACCGAGCGGGATGATGGCACCGGTCTTTTCCGCTGCCGGTACGAAGGCCGACGCCGGCAGCAGACCCAGCCTGGGATGTTGCCATTTGACCTGCGCGGCCATGCCGAGAATCTTGCCGCTGTGCATGTCCACTTCCGGCGTGTAATCGAGCTTCAGCCCTCCCTGAATGAGCGCTGTCGTCAACTCTTCGGCAAGGGTCATGCGCTCGGCCACTTCCCGGGTGATTTGCTCGGAGTAGAACTGGTACTGATTGCGCCCGGTTTCCTTGGCGCGGTACAGCGCCATGTCGGCGCCGGCCAGCAGGCTGTCGGCATCCAGACTTGTGGGCCGGTAGAGGCAGATGCCGAGACTGACGGAGGTGTGCACGGCATTGCCCGTCAAGTGGTAAGGCTGCGCCAGTGCATCGCGGATCTTGGCGGCAACGGTAGCGGACTGGGTCGGATCACTCACATCCAGCTGCAGGATCGCGAACTCGTCACCGCCCAGCCTCGCCACCACGTCGTTTTCCCGCACGCCGGATTTGATCCGCTGCGCCACTTGCTGCAACAGCAGGTCGCCGACCGGATGACCCAGGGTGTCGTTGATGCGCTTGAAGTGATCCAGATCCAGATAAAACACCGCGAAGGGCGTGCCCCCACGGCGAGCGGCGGCGAAGGCCTGATGCAGACGCTCGATCAGCGTGGCCCGGTTGACCAGCCCGGTCAGGCCGTCCGTGCGGGCCAGCAGGTTCATCTTCAGTGCGGCGTCTTCGGTCATTTGCCATTTGACGGTCAGGGCACTGGCCATCTGCCGGATTTCAATCGCGTCGAAGGGTTTTTTCAGGATCAGCAGGCGATCGGTCAGGGGCAGTCGCTGGTCAATGTCCTCCCAGGAGTAATCGGAATAAGCGGTACACAGGGCCACTTGCAGCCTGGGGTCGACCTGCCACAGCCGCTCGATGGTTTCCAGGCCGTCCCAGCCCGGCGGCATGCGCATGTCGATGAAGGCCATGGCGTAGGGGCGCCCGGCGGCCAGGGCGGCTTTCACCTTGTCCAGCGCTTCGCGGCCCTGATAGGCCGAGTCCAGCTCAAAGCGGTTCTTCGGTGCGACGGGAGCAGAGGACGGATCGCCGAACAGCAGGTTCTCGGTCTCGTCCAGGCTGTCATCTGCAACCGTGGCCGGCATGAGGATTTTCGCGAAATCCTCATGGATCGATGCCGTATCGTCGACGATCAGCACGCGGCGGTTGATGTGTCCGGGTTGCGCATTCATGACGCGATATCCGGTACACGCACATTCGTCATCGGGAGCATCCCTTTCCCCTCATCCCATGCCTGCGCGCAGGCCGATGGTGTCGTCCAGCCACTTGAGCATAGTTGCACGGGCGCAACTTCGCCTGTCGCGGTGTAACAGAGGATTTACACGGCCCCGGCGAAAATCATCTAGCCTTTGATTCAGGCGCAGGCAAGCGGGGAGGTCTGTCGGGGCGCCTGCCACGTCTAGCGTTTACCGTGAGGCATCGCCATGGAAGAGCAAACCGCCCCGAATTCATCGTTGCGACCCAAGGTATTGCTGGTCGATGACGAGGAGCCGATCCTCAACAGCCTGCGCCGTCTGCTGCGTGGCCAGCCTTATGATGTGTTGCTGGCCACCAGCGGTGCCCAGGCTCTGGAAATCCTCAAGCAGCAACCGGTGAATCTGGTGATGAGCGATGCGCGCATGCCCAATATGGATGGTGCCACGCTACTGGCTCGCGTTCATGAGCTGTACCCTGCGACGGCGCGGATCATGCTCACCGGGTACGCCGAACCTTCGGCGATCATCAAGGCCATCAACGAGGGCCAGATCGAGCGCTACATCAGCAAACCCTGGAACGACGAGGAAATGCTCCTGACCTTGCGTCAAGCGCTGGCGCATCAGCATCTGGTGCGTGAGCGCGAGCGGCTGGAACAACTGACCCGGGTGCAAAACGATCAGTTGAAGGTGCTCAACGGCACCCTGGAAAAGCGCGTCGCCGCCCGCACCGCCGAGCTGCAGCAGACCGCCGACATGCTCGATCTGGCCTACGAGGAGCTCAAGCGCAGTTTTCTGACAGGCACCGAAATGTTCTCGTTGCTGGCCAACCTGCGCCTGCCGCCGACCAAGCAGACCAACCGGCAGATCATCGAACTGGTGCGCTGCTATTGCCGCGAACATCGGTTTGACGAAGCCACCAGCCGCGATCTGACCATGGCCGCCGCACTCTATAACATCGGCAAGCTGAGCTGGACCGACAACATGATGATCACGCCTTCGGACCTGCTGCACAGCACTGACCGCGATCGCTACCGGGCGTATCCGAAACAGAGCGAATCGCTGTTGATGACCCTGGACCCGATGAAGGATGCAGCGCGACTGATCCTGCATCATCAGGAACACTGGGATGGCAGCGGTTTTCCCGACCGGCTCAAGGGCGAAGCCATTCCCTTGGGTTCGCGGCTGTTGAAACTGGCGGTGGATTTCGTCGAGTTGCAGCGCGGGCTGATTCTCGAGCGGCAAATGAACAGCGATGAAGCGCTGCTGTACCTGCGCCAGTACGCGGGCAAACTCTACGATCCCGAGCTGATCGAGGATTTCATCAAGGTCTGCGCAATGGTCAGCGACATCACCCTGGCCGATCCGGACGTCAAGGTCATGGGCACCCGGGAGCTGGCAGCGGGGATGATCCTGGCGCGCAATCTCAACGCCGACAACGGCATGTTGCTGCTCAATGCCGGCAAGGTGCTGAGTGCTTTGCTGGTGGACAAGTTGATCAGTTTCGAAGCCATGGAGGGCGCTAAATACAAGGTGTTCGTGAAAGTGCCGGAGGAGGGGGAGAGTGTGCTTCTGGCCCAAGGGTGATGACGCTGGCGCGGCCGGCGTGGGATCCTTGCGGTTTTTCCCAAGGCCGATGGCTGACCCATGACCTCCGTTTCTGCAGTTTCCCCTCGCATCATTCGTATCGCTGCCGCGCTGCTGCTCAACTCCGACGGCCAGACCCTGCTGGTGCGCAAGCGCAACACCACGGCGTTCATGCAACCGGGCGGCAAGATCGAAGCCCGCGAGCTGCCGGTGCATGCGCTGGCCCGTGAGTTGGAAGAAGAGCTGGGGCTGGTGATCGATCCGACGCAGGCGAGCTTTCTCGGTCAGTTCTCGGCACCCGCCGCCAACGAGCCGGGATTCGTCGTGCAGGCCGAGATCTTTCAACTGACCATCGACGCCAGGGTGTCTCCAGCCGCCGAGATCGAAGAGGTGATCTGGATCGACCCGGCCACCGACGGCGATGTGGTTCTCGCCCCATTGACACGTGACCTGATCCTGCCGTTTTATCGAGCCTCGCTGACCGCGATCGCCTGATCATTCGTGCAAAGGACTTCGTCATGATCCCGCTTCAAGACCTGCTGATTTTTGCCGCCGCCGCCCTGCTGATGGTACTGACGCCGGGGCCGAACATGATCTACCTGATCTCGCGGTCGATCTGTCAGGGGCGCCGGGCCGGGGTGACCTCGCTGCTCGGCGTGGTGATGGGGTTCTTCGTCCACCTGTTTGCGGCGGCCGCCGGTTTGACCGCGGTGTTTCTCGCGGTGCCGATGGCCTATGAAGTGTTGAAGTGGGCCGGTGCGCTGTACCTGCTGTGGCTGGCCTGGCAGGCGCTGAAGCCGGGCGCCCGCTCGCCGTTCGAGGCGCAGCAATTGCCGGCGGATTCTTCGCGCAAACTGGTCACCATGGGCTTTCTCACCAGTGCCTTGAACCCGAAAATCGCGGTGTTCTACCTCTCGGTATTTCCGCAGTTCATCACCCCGGAACAGGGCTCGGTGTTCACCCAGAGCATCCTCCTCGGCCTGACCCAGATCAGCGTCAGTTTCAGCGTCAACCTGTTGATCGCGCTGTTCGCGGCGGGCATCGCATCGTGGTTCGTCAACCACCCGACCTGGCTGGCGGCGCAGCGTTACTTCATGGGTTTTGTGCTGGGCGGCCTGGCCGTGCGGCTGATGCTTGAGCAACGCAAGGCAGCCTGACATGTGGATCGAGCGGCTGGACGCCAGTCATGCGCTGGCCTATCGCGAATTGATGCTGGAAGCCTATGACCGGCATCCGCAGGCGTTCACCTCCAGCGTGCGCGAGCGCGCGGTGATGCCACTGAGTTGGTGGGAGTCACGCCTGACCAGCAAGCTCGACGCGGTGTTCGGCGCGTTCGAGGACGGCCGGCTGGCGGGCATCGTTGGTCTGGCGTTCGAGCCTCGGGAGAAGGCCCGGCACAAGGCGACGGTGTTCGGCCTGTATGTGTCGGCCGAGTTTCGTCAGCGCGGGCTGGGCCTGAAATTGATGGAGGCGGTATTGGGTGAAGCGCAGCAGCATCCGGCGCTGAAAGTCATTCAATTGACCGTCACCGCCGGTAATGACGCGGCGTTTCATCTGTACCAGCGCTGCGGCTTCATCCAGTTCGGCCTCGAGCCGATGGCGGTGCGGGTCGGCGAGGACTACTTCGACAAGATCCACATGTGGTGCGCGCCGTTCGTGCCAACCGCCAGCCTCAACGAACCGCGCTGACCCCATCCAGGGTCGAGAACGAAGTGTCCTTGGCTGTCAGCAGGAAGTCGCGCATGTATGGCGCGTCCAGCATGTCGGCGCGGATCGCTGCGTACAGCGTCGCGAACAGACCTTTCTCGCCCAGCCGTTTGGCCTTCACGTAACCCCTTGAGCTGTATTCATGCAGCGCCCAGTGCGGCATGCCGCACACACCACGGCCGCTGGCCACCAACTGCATCATCATCACCGTCAGCTCTGAGGTGCGCACCTGCGCCGGTTCGATGTCGGCCGGTTCGAGGAAGCGGGTGAAAATATCGAGGCGGTCGCGTTCCACCGGGTAGGTGATCAGGGTTTCGGTCAGCAGGTCTTCGGGGACGATGTGCGGTTTGCTCGCCAATACATGCTGGTTGGCGACCGCGAGCATGGCTTCGTAGGTGAACAATGGCACGTAGGTGATACCGGCAATTTCCAGCGGGTCGGACGTCACCACCAGATCCAGATCACCCCTTGCCAGGGCCGGTAGCGGGGCGAAGGAGAAACCCGAAGCGAGGTCGAGTTCGACTTCCGGCCACGCATCGCGGAACTGGTCGATGGTCGGCATCAGCCACTGGAAGCAGCTGTGGCATTCGATCGCCATATGCAGACGCCCGGCGGTGCCACCGGCCAGACGCCCGATGTCGCGTTCAGCGGCGCGCAGCAGCGGCAGGGTCGCGTCGGCCAGTTGCAGCAGGCGCAGACCGGCGCTGGTGAAACGCACCGGCTTGGTCTTGCGCACGAACAACGGCATGCCCATGCGCTCTTCAAGCTCCTTGAACTGGTGGGACAGTGCGGACTGGGTCAGGTGCAGGCGGTCGGCCGCATCGACCAGGCTGTCGGCTTCGCGCAGGGCATGCAGGGTTTTCAGGTGACGGATCTCAAGCACCGCAGGCTCCATGAGGAAAATTTGTGATCAACACGAAAAGGTTGAGTTTGTCTCATGTTGACCTGGCTGTCGACAATGGCGCCATCTTTTACGCAATGGAGCACACTCGACATGGCCGTGGCACACACCCTGGGTTTCCCGCGCATTGGCGCCGACCGCGAACTGAAAAAAGCCCTCGAAGCCTACTGGAAAGGCGATCTCGATCAGACCGCCCTGAATCAGGTCGGCCGCGAGCTGCGCGCCAGGCACTGGCAATTGCAGAAGGACGCCGGCATCGACCTGCTGCCGGTCGGCGACTTCGCCTGGTACGACCAGGTGCTGACCCACTCGCTGACCTTCGGTGTGATCCCCGAGCGTTTCGACGCTGTGCGTGACGCGCGCGGCCTGCCGACCCTCGACACGCTGTTTGCCATGGCCCGTGGCGCGACGTCTTCCTGCTGCGGCGGTGAGCACGGCAAGACTCAATACGCCCAAGAGCTGACCAAGTGGTTCGACACCAACTACCACTACCTGGTCCCGGAATTCAGCGCCGACCAACAGTTCAAGCTGAGCTGGGAACAGTTGTTCGATGAGGTCGAAGAAGCTAAAGCCCTCGGTCACAGCGTCAAACCGGTGATCATCGGCCCGCTGACTTACCTGTGGCTGGGCAAGGCCAAAGGCAACGGCTTCGACAAGCTCGATCTGCTCGAGCGCCTGCTGCCGGTGTACAACGAAATCCTCGGTCGCCTCGCCGCGCAGGGCGTGGAATGGGTGCAGATCGACGAACCGATCCTCACTCTGGATCTGCCGCAGGATTGGAAAAGCGCCTTCGAACGCGCCTATCACATCCTTCAGTATTCGCCGCTGAAGAAACTGGTGGCGACCTATTTCAGCGGTCTGCAGGACAACCTTGGCCTGGCTGTCGGCTTGCCGGTGCAAGGCTTGCACATTGACGCGGTGCGTGCGCCGGAGCAACTCGGCCAGGTGCTCGATCGTCTGCCGACTTACAAGATTCTGTCGGTGGGCCTGGTCAACGGACGCAACGTCTGGCGCTGCGAACTGGAGCAGGCGCTGGCGCAACTTCAGCCGGCGCAGGAGCGCTTTGGCGACAACCTGTGGGTCAGCAGTTCCTGCTCGTTGCTGCACAGCCCGGTGGATGTCGAGCGCGAAGACAAGCTCGATCCGGAACTGAAAAGCTGGCTGGCATTCGCCGTACAGAAATGCAGCGAGATCTCGGTCTTGCGTGATGCGCTGAACGATCCGCAAGCGCCGAACGTGCAAACCGCTCTGGCTGAAAGCCGCGCGATTCAAGAAAGCCGCGTGCGTTCGCCGCGTATTCACAACGCCGCAGTGCAGGCGCGAATCGAGGCAATCAACGCCAGCGACAGCCAGCGTCATTCGCCGTTCGCCAAACGTATCGCCGCGCAGCAGGCGCGTCTTAAATTGCCTGCGTTCCCCACCACCACCATCGGTTCGTTCCCACAGACCGGTTCGATTCGTCTGGCCCGTCAGGCATTCAAGCAGGGCAAGCTGTCGGCCAACGATTATCACGATGCCATGCGCAGTGAAATCCGCCACGCGGTGCAGGTGCAGGAGCGCCTGGGCCTCGATGTACTGGTGCACGGTGAGGCCGAGCGCAATGACATGGTCGAATACTTCGCCGAACAGCTCGACGGTTACCTGTTCACCCGCTTCGGCTGGGTCCAGAGCTACGGTTCCCGTTGTGTCAAACCGGCGGTGATCTATGGTGACCTGAGTCGTCCGGATGCCATGACTGTGGACTGGATCACTTACGCCCAGAGCCTCACCGACAAGGTCATGAAAGGCATGCTGACAGGTCCCGTGACCATGCTGATGTGGTCGTTCCCCCGTGAAGACGTGTCACGCAAAGTCCAGGCGCAGCAACTGGCGCTGGCCCTGCGGGACGAAGTGGTGGACCTGGAAAACGCCGGGATCAAAATCGTCCAAATCGACGAAGCCGCGTTCCGCGAGGGCCTGCCGCTGCGCCGTGCACAGTGGCAGGAATACCTCGACTGGGCGGTGGAAGCGTTCCGTCTGACAGCGTCGGGTGTGAAGGATGAAACCCAGATCCACACCCACATGTGCTACAGCGAATTCAACGACGTGATCAAGGCGATTGCCGACATGGATGCCGACGTGATCACTATCGAAACCTCGCGTTCGGACATGGAATTGCTCGAGGCCTTCGAAGCGTTCGACTACCCGAACGACATCGGCCCGGGCGTCTATGACATCCACTCGCCGCGTGTGCCGGACACCGTCGAGATGGTCAAACTGATGAGCAAAGCCGTGAAGCGCATTCCGGCGCAGCGTCTGTGGGTCAACCCCGATTGCGGCCTGAAAACCCGCGCCTGGCCCGAGACCGAAGCGGCACTGGTGAACATGGTCGCGGCGGCGCGCCAGTTGCGCAGTCAGTTGGCGTAATACGCCGAAACCGACAAACGCCGAAAAACCGCTGAGGTTATGTATTCAGCGGTTTTTTTTTGCGTTCAGCTCCAGCGTTTGGAAAGAGCCTGCCCCGATGTGTAATTCACCGTATCGATGTAAAGCGGACCCTTGTTCTTGTCAGGATCGGAGGGGCCCGAGAATCGAACTTCGACCCTCTTTACGTCAGCCGGCATATTGCCGCTGTATTTAAAGACTGTATCCGTGGGTTGCAGCGGCGCCAGGCCAAAGTCCGTCTGAATCAATTGACCGCCTGCGTCGAAGCCCGAAATGAAATAAACCAGGAACGGGTGAGTAACGTAATCAAATGGAGGCAGGTAGTACTGGGCAGTGGGTGCGGATGCACTGAAACTCAGGGTAAAAGGCCCGGAGGGGGCTTCGAACTGGGTATAGAGCAAGATGCCGTTATCCACTCCAGGCTGCAGTTGCGCCTGGAAGCTGCGGTTGTGATTGACCACGTCGGCTTTGCCCTGAAGAGCCTGTGCGATCCATGGTGTAAAACTGCCCGACTCGAAATCCCCGTTTGTAATGAGATTCGCGCTCATATTGCCTCCCTGATGCGTTGATGGCCGCCTGTCGGCCGAGAGTTCATGCTGTGTCAAAGGCAGTTTTTTAACGACTGTCAGATCTGACAGTCCCGACAAGCGGCAGGTGGCACAGGCACTTGCTGGACTCTCGCCGATTCGACCGCTCGGCACTCTTCATCAAACTGTCATCGAACTGTGGCAGCGCGCTTGAACAAACTTCATCAGACTCGCGCTCTACTGGGGTTCTGCGTTTCGGTGTTTTTCATGTTCAAGGGATTCTTTGCAATCGCGGCGTTGTTGACCGCGGTTTTTTTCGTTCCGGCGTCCTACGCGGCGTCGCGTTGCGACGTCAATGTACCGACCGAACGGGTCGATCTGGAGCAGGTGAGCCTGGCGTACCAGAGCATCGGCCGTGCGTCGGATCCGGCGCTGTTGCTGGTGATGGGGTTGGGCGGGCAGTTGATTCACTGGCCGGATGAAGTGGTGGTCGCGCTGTGTCAGCAGGGCTTTCGGGTGATCCGTTATGACAACCGCGATGTCGGTCTGTCGACCTGGCGCCAGACGCCGGCTGACGCCAACCTGACCTTTGAAGTGCTGCGCTACAAACTCGGCCTGCCGGTGGCGGCGCCTTACAGCCTGACCGACATGGCCGACGATGCGCTGGGCCTGATGGACGCCTTGCACATCGAACAATTCCACGTGCTCGGCGCGAGCATGGGCGGGATGATCGCCCAGCACATGGCGGCCATGGCGCCGCAACGGGTCGAAAGCCTGACGCTGATCATGACCAGCTCCGGCGCCGAAGGGTTGCCGGCGCCGAGCGCGGCGCTGGTGCAGTTGTTGTCACGGCGTGGCGCTCCCAATCGCGAGACTGCGCTGGAGCAACAGGCCGATCTGCTGGCGGCGCTGGGCAGCCCGTCAGTCACTGATGATCGGCAGGCCTTGCTGCATCAGGCGGCGCTGTCCTACGACCGGGCGTTCAATCCCGAAGGCGTGAAGCGCCAGATCATGGCGATCCTCGCCGAGCCGAGCCGGGTGGCGTTGCTCAACCAGTTGCGGGTGCCGACGCTGGTGGTGCATGGCACCGCCGATCCGTTGCTGCCGGTGATGCACGGCGTGCACCTGGCGGCGCACATTCGCGGCAGTCAGCTGCGGTTGATTCCGGGGCTGGCGCACCGCTTTCAGGAAGCGTTCAAGGAACCGTTGCTGGCGGCGGTGTTGCCGTATCTGCGCGAGCATCGCGAAGACACGTCGCACTGGGCGCAGATCGAACCGGTGGCAGAACGCAACCTGCTCTGACTCAGGCGTGCAGCCGCACCCACACCGACACCAGCACCGTCGCCGCGATCAGCCATGCCACCGCCGCGATCGCCAGCGAAGCTTCGAGGCGCATGCGGTCGACCATCACGTACAGCGTCGCCAGGTAGACGAAGTACGGAATGATCGACCACATGCCGAAGACGATGGTGGTCTTCAGGTCGTCGATCGAGCGGCCCTTGCCGACGATGTAATGGGCGATCAGGGCGAAGGTCGGGAACAGCGGCACCAGCCCTGCGATGTAGTAGTTTTTGGTCTTGGCCAGCATGGCGAGGACCACCACTACTGCCGCACCGAGCATTGCCTTGAAGATCAGATCCACTTCGTTCTCGCTTAATGGCTCAGGCCGTATTTTTTCACTTTGTCGAACAGTGTGGTCTTGGCCATCCCCAGTTCCAGGCTGGCCTGGGTCAGGTTGCCGCCGCTGCGCTGCAGGGCGTCGCTGAGCAGGTTGCGTTCGAACGCTTCCACCGCTTCGGCGAACGCCAGGCCTTGGCCTGCGTTACCCGCGCCGGTTTTCTTGAACGCTGGCAGGCCGAGGGCAAAGCGCTCGGCGACGTTACGCAGTTCGCGCACGTTGCCTGGCCAGTCGTGGCTCATCAGGCTCGACAGGGTCTGATTGTCCAGTTCCGGCAGCGCCCGGTCGAAGCGCAGGGCCGATTGCTGGGTGAAGTGTTCGAACAGTTGCAGAATGTCTTCGCGGCGCTCGCGCAACGGCGGCAGTTCCAGCGTCACCACGTTGAGGCGGTAGTACAAGTCGCTGCGAAATTCCCCGGCCTTGCTCGACTCGTCGAGGTCGGACTTGGTGGCCGCAATCACCCGGCAATCCACCGCCACGCTCTGGTTCGAGCCGAGGCGTTCGAGGGTGCGTTCCTGCAACACCCGCAGCAGTTTGAT
The DNA here is from genome assembly GCF_021603585.1 of Pseudomonas sputi. Classification (GTDB taxonomy): domain Bacteria; phylum Pseudomonadota; class Gammaproteobacteria; order Pseudomonadales; family Pseudomonadaceae; genus Aquipseudomonas; species Aquipseudomonas sputi. The sequence goes on from NZ_BQHI01000012.1 coordinate 131,346, forward strand.
CTGCAACGGCAGCGGCATGCTTTCCACTTCGTCGAGGAACAGCGTGCCGCCGTCGGCGTGTTCGATCTTGCCGATCCGCCGTTTGCCGGCGCCGGTGAAGGCGTTGGCTTCGTGGCCGAAGATTTCGCTTTCGAACAGGTTTTCCGGCAGCCCGCCACAGTTCAGCGCAACGAACTGTTTGGTGTGACGGCGGCTGAAATCGTGCAGGCAACGGGCGACCAGTTCCTTGCCGGTACCGGTTTCGCCTTCGATCAACACGTTGGCCGAGGTGTCGGCGACGTTGGCGATCAGCTCACGCAGGTTCTGCATGGCCGGCGAACGCCCGATGATCCGTCCTTCCAGTGAATCACGTTCGGCCAGTTGCCGGCGCAGGGAGGAGACTTCGCGATTGAGGCTGCGTTGCTCCAGCGCGCGCCTGGCCACATCGACCAGGCGCTCGGGGGAGAACGGTTTTTCCATGAAGTCGTAGGCGCCTTTCTGCATCGCGCCGACCGCCATGGAGATATCGCCGTGGCCGGTGATCAGCACCACCGGCAGGCTGCGATCCCGGGCCTTGAGCCGGGTCAGCAGTTCCAGGCCGTCGATGCCCGGCAGGCGAATGTCGCTGATGACGATCCCGGCGAAGTTGTCACCGACCTGCTCCAGCGCCTCCTCGGCACTGCCGACGCCGATGCAGGGGATGTCTTCGAGGGTCAGCGCCTGCTGGCAGCCGAGCAGGACATGGGGGTCGTCTTCGACGATCAATACACTGAGGTCGTTGTTCATATTGGCTCGGCAGGAGTAGGGCTTACCAACGGTAAACTGAGGACAAACGTGGTACCACCGCTGGCCGGGTGTTCGACACCCAGATGCCCGCCGGTGGCGGCGGCCAGGCTGGCCGACAGGGTCAGACCGAGGCCCAGTCCCTGTTCGCCGGGTTTGGTGGTGAAGAATGGTTCGAACAGGTGCTTGCGCGCTTCGGCATCGATGCCGTGACCGTTGTCGCGCACCCGCAGGCGATATTTGCCGTTGAATTCTTCGCCTTCCAGCCACAGTTCCGGCAGCGGTTGCGCCTGCATGGCGTCGAGGGCGTTGCCGATCAGGTTGACCAGAATCTGTTCCAGGCGCGTCTGGTCGATCTGCACCTGCTCATCGTTGAACTGGCGATGCACTTTCAGGGCGGCATTTTCCACACGGGCGCCAAGCACTTGCAGGGCGGCGTCCACTGCTTTGCCGAGGCTGGCGCGGCCCTTGTCGTCGCCGCGCCGGGCAAAGGAGCGCAGGCTGGCGGTGATCCGGCCCATGCGATCGATCAGGTCGTTGATGGTCTTGAGGTTGGTGCTGGCGACATCGAGCTGGCCACGCTCAAGGAAACGGATGGTGTTGCCCGACAGCGTGCGCATCGCCGCCAGCGGCTGGTTCAGTTCGTGGGCGATGCTGGTCGACATCTGGCCGATCGCCGCGAGTTTGCCGGCCTGCACCAGTTCGTCCTGGGCACGGCGCAAGGTTTCTTCGGCCTGACGCCGTTCGCGGATCTGGCTCTTGAGCCGGTCATTGCTGGCGCGCAGGTCGGCGGTGCGTTCGGTAATCCGACGCTCCAGCTGATTGTTGGCTTCCTGCAAGGCTTCGCGGGCGGCGAGGCGGGTGGCGATGACCTTGCGCCGCTCGTTCCAGGCGATCAGCAGAAACGCCACCAAGGCAAACGCCACGGCCACCAGAATTCCCTGATTGATCGCCTCGCGCCGCAGATCCTGCAGCGGCGTGAGCAAGGTGAAATTCCAGGGGGTATCGCTCAACGGCCGGGTTTGCGCCAGGTAGCTGATGTTTTCCTCATCGCCACCCTGTTGGCTCGGCACTTCGCTGTTGGCCGGAAAGGTGAGTTTTTCCACGCCTTCGGACAGGGTTTCCCGGGCCAGCGGTTGCAGCTCGTTCAGCGGGAACCAGTAGTACTGCAGGCTGCGGGCGAGTTTTTCCTTGGTCTCGTCGCTCAGCGGTACGACCGATTTAAGACGTCTGGCCGGATCGCTGGACAGAATAATGATGCCGTTTTCATCACTGACGAACGCTTCGAGGCGCGCCCGCTGCCAGCGTTCTTCCATGGCTTCCAGGCGTACCTTGACCACCGCCACTCCAATGATCTTGCCGTGTTCTTCGAGGCCGTGGGCCAGGTAATAACCGGGCTCGCCGTTGGTGCTGCCGATCCCGTAGAAGCGTCCGGGCTGACCGCGGATGGCGTTCTGGAAGTAGGCGCGGAACGACAGGTCTTCACCGAGGTAGCTGTCGACGTCCCGCCAGTTGCTGGTGGCCATGACCCGGCCGGTGGTATCCATGACATAGATGGCCCGACTGCGGCTGCGCCGGTTCAGGCCTTCCAGGTATTCGTTGACCGTTTGCCGGTATTCCGGGGTTGGGTCGTCCAGCAACTGCGAAACGCTCGATTCGAGTTCCAGCAGGCTGGGCAGGTAGGTGTATTTGCTGATTTCGCTTTCGACCGCGCGAGCGTGCAGTTCCAGCTGGCGCTGGCCGTTTTCGCCGAGGCTGCGGATGCCGAAATGTTCACTGGTCCAGAAGCCGATGTAACCCAGTCCGATCATCAGGGCGATGACCAGCGGCGGCAGGAACAGGTGGCGGATCAGACGGGGTTTCACGGCAAGTGATGGCGGCGTGGCGCGATAGAGAGTGGGGTCGCATTTCATCACAGATGCCTTGGGTCAACCACCTGCATTCCCCGACAGCAGGTGTCGGGGAATGCAGCCGTTTTTAGTGCTGCAGGATTTTCTCGAGGAAATGCTGCGCGCGTTCGGAGCGTTGGCTGATGGCGCCGAAAAACTCTTCCTTCTTGCAGTCTTCGATGATCTTGCCGGCGTCCATGAAGATCACCCGGTCGGCCACTTTGCGGGCGAAGCCCATTTCGTGGGTCACGCACATCATGGTCATGCCTTCTTGGGCCAGTTGCACCATCACGTCGAGCACTTCGTTGACCATTTCCGGATCCAGCGCCGAGGTCGGTTCGTCGAACAGCATGACGATCGGGTCCATCGCCAGCGCACGGGCGATCGCCACACGCTGTTGCTGACCGCCGGACAGTTGACCCGGATGCTTGTGGGCGTGAGCCGACAGGCCGACGCGCTCGAGCAGTTGCAGGCCCTTTTGGGTCGCCTCTTCCTTGCTGCGGCCCAGCACCTTGATCTGCGCGATGGTCAGGTTTTCGGTGATGGTCAGGTGCGGGAACAGTTCGAAATGCTGGAACACCATGCCGACGCGCGAACGCAGTTTCGGCAGGTTGGTCTTCGGATCGGCAATCGACGTGCCGTCGACCACGATGTCGCCCTTCTGGAACGGTTCCAGTGCGTTGACGCACTTGATCAGGGTCGACTTGCCCGAACCGGACGGACCGCAGACCACGATCACTTCACCCTTTTTGACCTCGGTGCTGCAATCGGTCAGCACCTGGAAGTCCCCATACCACTTGTTGATGTTCTTGATAGAGATCATACGGCGAACCTTTTTTGCAGACGCTTGACCAGCACCGAGGCGGCAAAGCTGATGGTGAAGTACACGAGACCTGCGAAGATCAGGAACTCATTCGAGCGGCCAATGATGTCGCCACTGGCGCGCGAGGCGTTGAGGAAGTCCACCAGGCCCACGGTGTAGACCAGCGAGGTGTCCTGGAACAGGATGATGCTCTGCTGCAGCAGCAGCGGGGTCATCTTGCGAAACGCCTGGGGCAGGATGATCAGGCGCATCATCTGGCCGTAGGTCATGCCCAGTGCCTGCGCGGCGCCCATCTGGCCTTTGGGAATCGACTGCACGCCAGCGCGGACGATTTCGCAGAAGTAGGCCGCTTCGAACATCATGAAGGCCACGATGCACGAGGTGAACGCGCCGATCGGGGTGTCTTCGCCGGTGATCCAGCGCAGCACGAACGGCACTGCCAGGTAGAACCAGGTGATCACCAGCAGCAGCGGGATCGAACGGAAATAGTTGACGTACGCGCCGGCGATGTTCGACAGCAGTTTGCTGTGGGACAGACGCATCAGCGCGAGGATGGTGCCGAGGATGATCCCGCCGACCACGCCCAGCGCCATCAGCTTGAGGGTCATCAGCATGCCGTTCCACAGGCCGGGAATGGCCGGAACGATGCCACTGAAATCGAATTCCATTATTTACCCCCCACGGAGATCAGGCCGGGCACGGCGACTTTCTTCTCGACCATGCGCATCAGCAGCATCAGGCTCATGTTGAGGGTGAAGTAGATCAGGGTCGCCAGGGTGAAGGCTTCAAACAGGTTGGCCGAGAATTCGGCGGTCTGTTTGGTTTGCGCCAGCAGCTCCATCAGACCGATCAAGGACGCCACGGAGGAGTTCTTGAACACGTTCAGGAATTCCGAGGTGAGCGGCGGAATGATGATCCGGTAGGCCTGGGGCAGCAGCACGTTCCAGTAGATCTGCGGCAGCTTGAAACCCATGGCGCGGGCGGCGGATTCCTGGCCCCGAGGCAGCGCCTGGATACCGGTGCGAACCTGTTCGCAGACCCGGGCGGCAGTGAACAGGCCCAGGCACACGACAACGCTCAGGTAGGCCGAGGTGGTCGGGTTCAGGTCCTGCTTGTACCACTCCTGCAGATCCGGCGGCAGCAGGTCGGGTACCAGGAAGTACCAGATGAACAGTTGAACCAGCAGCGGCACGTTACGGAACAGTTCGACGTAGCAGGTCGCGATGCCCGACACGATGCGGTTCGGCACGGTGCGCATGATGCCCAGCAGCGAGCCGAGCAGCAGGGCGATGATCCAGGCCACGATGGCGATGGCGATGGTCCAGCCCAGACCGGAAATGAACCAGTCGAGATAGGTCTCGCTGCCCACGCCGGTGGACTTGAAGAACACGCCCCAGTCCCAGTTGTAATTCATTAGGGTCTCCCCTTGATTCGATCGATGTACAAGTGCCCGCCTGGGGAAGTTCCATTCCCGCCCGATTCGAAAACCGGGCACACGCGATCGGCTCGACAGCCACCGGTTCGAGTGTTTCCAGAAAATGCCAGCAGGGAGTGACCATCCCCTGAAAAGGCAGGCGCCTTTTCAGGGGATAAGGTTAGTCAGAAATCAGGATTTCTTGTCGTCAGCCGCTTTGTCGGTCGGATTGGCGATCAGGGCCTTGAGCTCGTCGCTCATCGGGAAGTTCAGGTTCAGGCCTTTTGGCGGAATCGGCTGCATGAACCACTTGTCGTAGATCTTGTTGATCTCGCCCGACTTGTAGACGGCGACGATGGCGTCATCCACAGCCTTTTTGAACGGCTCGTCGCCCTTGCGCATCATGCAGCCGTAGATTTCGTACGACTGTGGAGTGCCGGTTACGGCCCAGTCATCGGCTTTCTTCGCTTTGGCTCGTTCGCCGGCCAGCAGAGCGTCGTCCATCATGAACGCCACGGCACGACCCGATTCCAGCATCTGGAAGGATTCACCGTGGTCCTTGGCGGAGATCACGTTCATGCCCATCTGCTTGTCGGCGTTCATCGCCTTGAGGATGCGCTCGGACGTGGTGCCGGCGGTGGTCACGACGTTCTTGCCTTTCAGATCGTCGAAATCCTTGTACTTGGAGTCAGCCTTGGACAGCAGACGGGTACCGATTTCGAAGATGCCGACGGAGAAGTCGACCTGTTGCTGACGCTCGACGTTGTTGGTGGTGGAGCCGCACTCGACGTCCACGGTGCCGTTCTGCACCAGCGGGATACGGGTTTGCGAGGTCACGAGGTTGTATTTGACCTGCAGGTTTGGCAGGTCCAGGTCTTTCTTGATCGCTTCGACGATGGCCAGCTGGATATCGTGGGAGTAGCCGACCGGCTTGCCGGTAGCATCAGCGATGTAGGAGAAAGGAATGGAGGCGTCACGGTGGCCCAGGGTGATGACGCCGGACTCTTTGATCTTCTTAAGGGTGCCGGTGAGTTCGGCAGCGAAAACTGGTGTGCTGATCAGAGCGGCAGCAATGGCTGCGCCCAGGATATGGGGAACGATGCGCATCAAATTTTCCTCGACATTGTTTTTTTTATGGAGCCGGTTGAGCGGGCCCTTTGTACTTCGAATGCCTGACGGCTCCTGTTGTGTTGGCGCAACGGGCATTCGTCGAAGGAGTGTAGAGCATGAGTCGTGCCAGACCAGTCGCTACAGGCTAATCAATTGATTTATATGGATATTAAAGTTTTGTGATGGTGGTTTTTCGTGGATCTGATCCGGTTAACCGAATTGACCGTCAAGTCGCGTTCGGAAAACCGAACGTCTCGGCGCGCCTTGTTTCGGCCTGACTGCAAAAAGCCCCTGAATCTTTCGATTCAGGGGCTTTTTGTTCAATGACGAACGGATCAGGCCGCTTCGATCTTGCTGCGGTTCTGCTCGACCTTGTTCAGGTACGTGGCCAGTCGTTCCTGTTCGGCCGCCGTGGTGAACAGGCCCAGTTTGCTGCGGCGCCACAGAATGTCATGTGCGGTGGTGGCCCACTCCTCGCTGCACAGGTAATCGACTTCACGGGTGTAGAGCCCGCCGCCGATGTGTTCGCCCATGTCGGCCAGGGTGTCGACGCCTTCGAGCATGCGCCAGGTGCGGCTGCCGTAGGTGGTGGCCCAGCGGCGGGCGATTTCGGTCGGTACCCAGTCGAACTTGTCGCGGATCAGCGCGCTCAAGGCCTGTGGCGTGGTCATGTCCTCGCCGCCGGGCAGGGTGGCGGTGGCCGTCCAGCTCGGGCGCATCTGGGTGAAGTACGGCATCAGCTGCGCCATCGCCGACTCGGCGAGCTTGCGGTAGGTGGTCAGCTTGCCGCCGAACACCGACAGCAGCGGCGCTTCTTCGGTGCTGCCGGACAGTGCCAGGGTGTAGTCGCGAGTCACGGCCGAAGGATTGTCGGACTCGTCGTTGCACAGCGGGCGCACGCCCGAGTAGGTGTGCAGGATGTCGTCACGGCTGATCTGCTTCTTGAAGTGGGCGTTGACCACTTTGAGCAGGTAATCGGTCTCGCCGTCGGTGATCGCCACTTTGGCCGGGTCGCCGGTGTACTCGCGGTCGGTGGTGCCGATCAGGGTCAGGTTGTTCAGGTACGGAATGGTGAAAACGATGCGCTGATCTTCGTTTTGCAGGATGTGCGCGTGATCGCCTTCGTACAGTTTCGGCACGATGATGTGGCTGCCCTGGATCAGACGGATGCCGTACGGCGACTCCATCTTCAGGTCGTCGCGGATGAACTTGGCGACCCAAGGGCCAGCCGCATTCACCAGCGCTTTGGCGGTGATCGAAAACAGGCTGCCATCGGCGCGTTCCAGATTCAGATGCCACAGGCCCTTGGCGCGGCGGGCACTGACGCAACGGGTCTGGGTGTGAATGTGTGCGCCTTTTTCACGGGCGGCCATGGCATTCAGAACCACGAGGCGGGCGTCGTCGACCCAGCAGTCGGAATATTCGAAGCCTTTGCTGATTTCGCTCTTGAGTGCGCTGTCGGCGCCGAACTTCAGGCTTTTCGAGCCAGCCAGTTTTTCGCGCTTGCCGAGGTGGTCATAGAGGAACAGGCCCGCGCGAATCATCCACGCCGGGCGCAGGTGCGGACGGTGCGGCAGCACGAAACGCATCGGCTTGACGATGTGCGGGGCCTTGGCCAACAGCACTTCGCGTTCGGCCAGGGCTTCACGTACCAGACGGAACTCATAATGTTCGAGATAGCGCAGGCCACCGTGGATCAGCTTGCTGCTGGCCGACGAGGTGTGGCTGGCCAGATCGTCCTTTTCGCAAAGGAACACCGAAAGACCGCGACCGGCGGCATCCGCTGCAATCCCCACGCCATTGATCCCGCCGCCAATGACGGCGATGTCGTAGATCTCGGAGATAGGGGGCGTACGCAAGGTAGAGGTGGACATCGGCAGGCCTCGGGCTCTTTTGATTATCTGTCTTTGAAATCGAACATGAATGTTCATTTGCGAAAATGGTAGCCCATAAAGACGCGCGCAGCCAGTCGACTTCGATTGAAAAAACTCATCGAAGGGCCGAAAAAGGAAAATATTCGAACATAAAATGCGCGTTAGAGCACTGATCGTTCCCACGTCGAGGCGTCGAACCGTCTGCGTGGGAATGCATACATTGACGCTCTGCGTCGGCTTCTGAATGGGACGCAGAGTGTCCCGGGTGGCATTCCCACGCAGAGCGTGGGAACGAGAATTCGCCGGGAGGGCGGTTAGGCGGGAGAGGGTTAAACGACTTCCAGACGAATCTTGTGCTGGCTCAGCAGTTGCGCCAGGGCCGGCACCGGTTGTTGGTCGGTCACCAGGCAATCGATCAGGCTGATCGGGCCGAGGCGGATCATCGCGTTTCGTCCGAACTTGCTGGAGTCCGCCGCCAGGATCACCTGTCGGGCATTGGCGATGATCGCTTGGGACACCCGCACTTCCTGGTAATCGAAGTCGAGCAGGCTGCCGTCTTCGTCGATGCCGCTGATACCCACCAACGCAAAGTCGACCTTGAACTGGTTGATGAAGTCCACGCTCGCCTGACCCACCACGCCGCCGTCGCGGCGCACGTTGCCGCCGGTCAGCAGTACATCGAAATCATCCTTGGCACTGAGCATCGAAGCGACGTGCAGGTTGTTGGTGATGATCTTCAGATGACTGTGGTTGAGCAGGGCGCGGGCAATCGATTCGGTCGTTGTGCCGATGTTGATGAACAATGAGGCGTGATCGGGAATCTGCGCGGCAATGGCTTCGCCGATGCGTTGCTTTTCATCGCGCATCTGATCGGCGCGCATCGCGTAGGCGGTGTTTTCGACGCTGGAATCATAGGCGGCGCCGCCGTGGTAGCGACGCAGCAGATTGGCTTCCGCCAGCTGATTGATATCGCGGCGGATGGTTTGCGGGGTAACAACGAACAGCGTGGCCATTTCCTCGATGCTCACATAGCCGCGTTCGCGGACCAGCTCGAGGATTTGCTGCTGACGGGGAGGCAGATTCATGGGGCTTCCTTTGGGCTGCCGTGCAAAATTTGCCCATGATGCCGCAGGAATCTCCTCCCGACCAGTTACATACAGATACGAGTACTCAGGTTGGCTTATTCAGCGTCCTCACGCGCCCAATCGCGGGTACGGCTGACGGCTTTTTTCCAGCCTTTGTACAGTTTCTCTTTCTCGACTTCGTCCAGGCTCGGTTCGAACTCGCGCTCGATCACGGCTTTGCCGCGCAGTTCTTCCAGGCTGCCCCAGAAACCGCACGCCAGGCCGGCCAGATAAGCTGCGCCGAGCGCCGTGGTTTCGCGCATTTTCGGACGCTCGACCTGGGTGCCGAGGATGTCGGCCTGGAACTGCATGAGGAAGTTGTTCGCCACCGCACCGCCGTCCACGCGCAGGGCTTTGAGGCGTTCGCCGGAGTCCTGCTGCATGGCGTCAAGGACGTCGCGGGTCTGGTAGGCGATCGACTCCAGCGCAGCGCGGATAATGTGATCCACACGCACGCCGCGAGTCAGGCCGAACAGGGCGCCACGGGCATACGGGTCCCAGTAAGGTGCGCCGAGGCCGGTGAAGGCCGGCACCAGGTACACGCCGTTGCTGTCCTTCACTTTATTGGCGAAGTATTCGGTGTCGTGGGCGTCGTTGACGATCTTCAACTCATCACGCAGCCACTGCACGGTGGAGCCGCCGTTGAATACCGCGCCTTCCAGGGCGTAAGCCACTTCGCCGCGCGGGCCGCAGGCGATGGTGGTGAGCATGCCGTGCTGGGATTTCACTGCTTTGTCGCCAGTGTTCATCAGCAGGAAGCAACCAGTGCCGTAAGTGTTTTTCGCCTGACCCGGCTCGACGCACATCTGACCGAAGAGCGCAGCCTGCTGGTCGCCGGCGATACCGCCGATGGCGATGCCGCTTTTGGTACGACCGTAGATTTCCGAGGAGGCTTTGACTTCCGGCAACATTTCGCGCGGGATGTCGAGGATCTCCAGCATCTTCGCGTCCCACTCAAGCGTGTGGATGTTGAAGAGCATGGTGCGCGAGGCGTTGGTGTAGTCGGTGACGTGAACCTTGCCGCCGGTGAATTTCCAGATCAGCCAGCTGTCGACGGTGCCGAACAGCAGTTCGCCGTTGCGCGCCCGTTCACGGCTGCCTTCGACGTTGTCGAGGATCCACTTCAGTTTGGTGCCGGAGAAGTACGGGTCGGTGACCAGGCCCGTGGTGTCACGGATGTAGTCTTCATGACCGTCGCGCTTGAGCTGCTGGCAGATCTCGGTGCTGCGGCGGCACTGCCAGACGATCGCGTTGTACACCGGGCGGCCGGTGGTCTTGTCCCAGACCACGGTGGTTTCACGCTGATTGGTGATACCGATGGCGGCGACCTGGTCATGGTGCAGGCCGGCCTGGGCCAGGGCCTCGACCATCACCGCGCTCTGGGTGGCGAAGATTTCCATCGGGTCGTGTTCGACCCAACCGGCTTGCGGGTAATGCTGGGCGAATTCGCGTTGTGCGGTGCAGACCACGTTCGCGTCGCGGTCGAAAATGATCGCGCGGGAGCTGGTCGTACCCTGATCGAGGGCAATGATGTAGTTCTTATTCTGAATGTCGGTCATGTCGATTGCCTTGGACGAAATAAGGGAGAGTGGGCCGGGGCGCGGGCTCTGGAAGGGCAGGAGCCCGCGCCGACTGTTTCAAGAAGTTCTTGGTTTGCCGTCAATGGCCGGTTCTGCATCCTTTGTAGCAGGTGTGGCGCCGGTCAGGTGACGGGCAATCAGCCCGCGATACCCGGCAGCGCCGAGGCAGGCACCGACAATCGGTGCAAAAATCGGAATCAGGAAGTACGGGATTTCACGTGCGCCGGTGAAGGAAATTTCACCCCAGCCGGCGAAGAAAGTCATCAGTTTCGGACCGAAGTCCCGGGCCGGGTTCATCGCGAAACCGGTCAGCGGGCCCATCGAGCTGCCGATCACTGCAATCAGCAGACCGATCAGCAGCGGCGCCAGCGGGCCTTTCGGCAGGCCGTTGTTGTCGTCGGTCAGGGACATGATCACGCCCATCAGGATCGCGGTGATGATCACCTCGACCAGGAACGCCTGGGCAGTCGATAGCGCAGGGTTCGGGAAAGTGGAGAACACCGACGCCAGTTCCAGGCTGGCTTCAGTGCCACGAACCATATGGTGAGTCTGTTCGAAATCGAAGAACAGGTTGCTGTACAGCGTGTAAACCAACAGCGCGCCGCAGAAGGCGCCGGCGACCTGGGCCAGGATGTAGAACGGCAGTTTGCGCTTTTCGAAGTCGGCGAAAATGCTCAGGGCGATACTGACGGCAGGGTTCAGGTGCGCGCCGGAAACGCCGGCGGTGAGGTAGATCGCCATGCTCACGCCGACGCCCCAGATGATGCTGATTTCCCACAGACCGAAGCTGGCGCCCGCGACCTTGAGCGCGGCGACACAACCCGTACCGAAAAAGATCAGGAGGGCAGTACCCAGAAACTCGGCCAGGCACTGGCTCGAGAGCGAAGGTTGCTGTAACGCAGTTGTCATTGAAAACCTCGGTTTTTGTTGTTGTCTGGCGCATTGCCGACAGGGCAAGGCGCGATTTTCGCCGAGGCAGGATCCCCATCCTGTTCCCGGTTTACTGCTGGATGCTGCGATGACGATAATTCTTACATTATTCAGATTCGAAAAAATATAGACAAGAAACAAACCTGTCAAAGGTCGAAAGTGAACCATCGGTCACAAATAAACTATCAGTCATGTGAATGATCCTGTGGGGCACCCGGCCTGCGCGGTGGTTATCGGCCTGTAAACCCCGGGAAACGTGGCGCGTGGTAGAGCCTTTTGCACAGCGATGGCCTAAAATCCGCCGCAGGTTTTTTTGCCACTGCCGAGCCCGGAGCTGCCATGACCCCTGCGTTGGACTTGTTGAAAAAAGTTCGTGCCGAACATCGCGTGCACAGTTACGAACATGACCCGAAGGCCGCGTCGTATGGTCTGGAGGCCGCGGAAAAACTGGGACTCGATCCGGCGCAGGTGTTCAAGACGCTGCTGGCGGCCAGTGAGAAGGGGGAGTTGCTGGTGGCGGTGGTGCCGGTCGTCGGAAGTCTCGACCTCAAGGGGCTTGCCCACGCCGCCGGCGTGAAAAAAGTCGAGATGGCCGACCCGGCCGCCGCGCAACGTTCCACCGGTTACCTGCTGGGTGGCATCAGCCCGCTGGGGCAAAAAAAGCGCCTGCGGACCTTCATCGATAACTCGGCCCAGCCTTTTGCGACGATTTATGTCAGCGCCGGTCGGCGCGGGCTGGAAGTGGAACTGGCACCGGCGGTCCTGGCAGAACACACACAGGCGAAATTTGCCGACATCGGTCGCCCTTGACGTCTGTATGAAGAAAATTGGCCGGCACTGTCACTGGCGCTGATCCGGCCCGCGCTGCATGCTCGTTCAACTTGCACAGGGAGAAGGTTATGCAGCTCGAGTTTCATCAGGTCGACGCGTTCAGTGATCGGCCGTTCAGTGGCAATCCGGCAATGGTTTATCGGCTCGACGCGTGGCTCGCGGACGAACTGATGCAGAAGATCGCCGCCGAGCACAATCTGGCGGAAACCGCGTTTCTGGTGCGCGAAGGACAGGCGTGGCACATCCGCTGGTTCACGCCGACCACCGAGGTGCCGCTGTGTGGTCATGCAACGCTGGCCAGCGCCTATGTGCTGTTCGAGATCTATAAGGAAAGCGCCGAGCGTCTGGACTTCACCTGCAAGTCCGGGCCGTTGAGCGTCAGCCGCGAAGGTGGCAGGTTGTGGCTGGATTTCCCGGCCATCGAAACGGTGGAAAAAGGCGTGACCGTGGAGATCGAGCGGGCATTGAATGTTCAGGCAGTGGATGTTCTGAGTTCCAACGAGCTGTTCGTGGTGCTGGAGTCCGAGCAGGCGGTGCTCGATTGCCAGCCGGACATGGTCGCCCTCGCCAAATTGCCGTGGTTGGGCGCGATCGTCACCGCCCCGGGCAATCAGCATGATTTTGTCTCGCGCTATTTCGCTCCGGCTATCGGCATCAATGAAGACCCGGTGACCGGTTCGACCCATTGCAGCCTGATTCCGTACTGGTCGAAACGTCTGGGCAAATCGAGCCTGAGCGCCTGCCAGCGTTCGGCGCGGGGCGGTGAGCTGTTCTGTCGGCTGGAAGGCGAGCGGGTGAAGATCGGCGGGAATGCGACGCTGGTGGCCAGCGGCACGTTGATGCTGGGTTGAGAGCAAAAAACAAGGGAGCCATCAGGCTCCCTTATTGTTTTTGTATCGATCAGTGCGCAGTGCCATAGCGGCGAACGCCGCTTTCCAGCGCTGGAATCTGCGCGGCAGTGCTGCCGGAGGCCTGGAACAGCACCAGGTGTTCGGCCGCCACCCGAATCCCGACATCCGCACCCACCTGATGATCGGCGTGGCTCGGGAAGATCGATTCCAGCTGTGCGCCGGTCGGCAGTTGCAGGCGATACAGAGTCGAGGCACCGAGGAATGTCTTGCCGACGATCCGCGCTTTCAACCCACTGTCCGGTGCATAAACGATGTCATCCGGACGCAGCAGCACATCCACCGCGCCACCGATCGGCCAGGTGTAGGCGCGGTTGCCGCGCAGTTCGCCGAGTTCGGTTTGCACCGATTCCGGGCTGCCGAGCTGGCCGCGAATGAAGTAACCCTGACCGATGAAGCTGGCGACGAAGGGTGTCGCCGGTTCGTGGTAGAGGTTGTAGGGCGTGTCCCACTGCTCCAGCCGGCCTTCCTTGAACACGCCGACGTGATCGCTGACGGCAAAGGCTTCTTCCTGATCGTGAGTCACCAGAATCGCGCTGGTGCCACGGGCCTTGAGGATGTCGCGCACTTCATGGCTGAGCTTGCGTCGCAACTCGCCATCGAGGTTGGAGAACGGCTCGTCGAGCAGTAACAGCTGCGGCTCCGGCGCCAGGGCGCGGGCGAGGGCGACCCGTTGTTGCTGGCCGCCGGACAGCTCATGGGGGAAGCGTTTGCCGAGGTTCTTGAGGTTGACCAGTTCCAGCAGCTCTTCGGTCACGCGCTCCTTGTTCGGGTGCTTGCGGATACCGAAGGCGATGTTGTCCGCGACACTCAGGTGCGGGAACAGCGCGTAGTCCTGGAAGACCATGCCGATCCGGCGTTTTTCCGGGGCGAGGGTGAAACCGGCGCTGGAGATCACCTCACCGCCGAGAGAGATTTCCCCTTCGTGCACCGGTTCGAAACCGGCAATCGCGCGCAGGGTGGTGGTCTTGCCGCAACCGGACGAGCCGAGCAGGCAGCCGATGTCGCCGGCGTTGAGGTGCAGGTTGAGGTTCTGCACCACACGTTGATCTTGATAGCCGCAAGCGAGGTTGCGCAGGTTCAGCAGTAATTCATGACTCATGCGTGGTGATATGCCGGTTCGACAAGGAACTCGAGCAGGGCCTTCTGTGCGTGGAGACGGTTTTCTGCCTGATCCCAGGCGACGGAGCGCGGGTCATCGAGCAGGTCGAGGCTGATTTCCTCACCGCGGTGAGCGGGCAGGCAGTGCATGAATAGCACGTCATCGGCGGCCAGGTCGAGCAGGGCACGGTTGACCTGAAACGGCGCAAACAACTTCAGACGCTTGGCGGTTTCCTCTTCCTGGCCCATGGAGGTCCAGACGTCGGTGCTGACCAGATGCGCGCCGCGCACGGCGTCTTTCGGGTCGCGGACGATGGTCACGCGGTCACCGGCCCTGGCCACGAATTCGGGGTTTGGCTCATAGCCTTCCGGGCAGGCCACGCGCAACTGGAAGTCGAACTGGATCGCCGCTTCTATATAGCTGTTGCACATGTTGTTGCCGTCGCCGATCCAGGCCACGGTCTTGCCCTGGATCGAGCCACGGTGCTCGAGGAAGGTCTGCATGTCGGCCAGCAACTGGCACGGGTGCAGGTCGTCGGACAGGCCGTTGATCACTGGCACGCGGGAGTTGGCGGCGAATTCGGTCAGGGTGCTGTGGGCAAAGGTACGGATCATCACCGCATCGAGCATGCTCGACATGACGATGGCGCAGTCGCCGATCGGCTCGCCACGGCCCAGCTGGGTGTCGCGCGGCGACAGGAAGATCGCCTGACCGCCGAGCTGGATCATGCCGGCTTCGAAGGAGATGCGTGTGCGGGTCGAGGACTTCTCGAAGATCATCCCCAGGACGCGGTTTTTCAGAGGCTCGAACAGTACGCCGCGGTTACGCAGGTCCTTGAGCTCAACGCCTCGACGGATCACGCTGACCAGCTCTTCGGGCGTGCAATCCATCAGGGAGAGAAAGTGCCTTGCGCTCATCATTGACTACCTTTTTGCTACAGACCGCAGATGCTCAAAGCCTTGTTTATCGGAACAACGGGCGAGACCTGCGGCGTAAGCCGCACGGGGGCGACGAAATAGGGGAAGGCGCGATATTGACACTAAATGTCGCGTTTTTCCAATAGGCTACGGTTTTTGCAGAAATGCGCCGGGTTGTCAGCAGCGCGAACGCTGTGATTTCCGGTCAGTTTTCGAGGGGGCCGCGAGGCCTTTGTACACTGGCCCCACCGGGCTTGGCAATCCGGCGCGGCGGGGATGGCATCGCCCTGGTCGGTTTGCGACCGGTGAGCCACCGGTTCGCTTGGTCGGATGCACGGGTTGAAACATTTGCTAAAGCAAAGTGCTGGGTTATAAATAAATCACGAGCGACGCAGGAAGCCTCCGCATGGAATCGAAAGAACAACTGTTAATGGAACTGCTGGGCCACACGGCACGCTCATTGACCCACCTTACCGCCTCGATGACCTCGATGTCCTTCGAACTGATGCGCAGTGAAGACGACGTGGTCAAGGCCGCCAGCCGGCAGATGATCGACCGCATGGCGACCATCAGCGCCGGGCTCGACGAGCATTGGCGACTGATCGGCGAACTCACCGGCGTCCACATCGCCCAAGAGCAGATCGAGACTATCCAGGAAATCCAGCTGGCCGCACCACCCCAGCTTCCGGCGAACTGACGCGGGTCTATCGGCCGGCCTGATGGCCGCCGATTCACAAGACGAACGTCGCTGGCGCTGCATCGGGTCGCGGGCCATAGTTTTGTTCCCGCAGGCGTGATTGCCTGCCCCGAACAAGACAGAGACTGGCCATGACCAAGACTCTCCATCACCGTGCCTGCCACCTGTGTGAAGCCATCTGCGGCTTGACCATCGAAACCACCGAAACCGACAACCAGGTGCAGATCACCTCGATCAAGGGCGATGCCCTGGACACGTTCAGTCGTGGGCACATCTGCCCCAAGGCCGTGGCGCTGCAAGATATCCAGAACGACCCGGATCGCCTGCGCCAGCCGATGCGCCGGGTCGGCAGCGAATGGCTGCCCATCGAGTGGGATGAAGCGTTCGAACTGGTCGCCGAAAAACTCTCGGCGATTCAGGAGCGTCATGGGCAGAACGCGGTGGCGGTGTATCAGGGCAACCCCAGCGTGCATAACTACGGGCTGATGACCCACAGCAATTACTTCCTCGGCCTGTTGAAAACCCGCAACCGCTATTCGGCGACATCGGTCGATCAACTGCCCCATCACTTGACCAGCTATCTGATGTACGGCCACGGCTTGCTGCTGCCCATTCCGGATATCGATCACACCGACTTCATGCTGATCCTGGGCGGCAATCCACTGGCGTCCAACGGCAGCATCATGACCGTGCCGGATGTCGAGAAGCGTCTGAAGGCGATTCAGGCCCGGGGCGGCAAAGTGGTGGTGGTCGATCCTCGGCGCAGCGAGACGGCGGCGCTGGCCGATCAGCATCTGTTCGTGCGTCCGGGGGGCGATGCGGCGTTGCTGTTTGGCGTGCTCAATACTCTTTTCGCCGAGGGACTGACCTCGGACAGCCATCTGCCGGTGGACGGTCTGGACGAAGTGCGCGCGGCGGTGGCGGGTTTCACCGCTGAAACCATGAGCCCGTTGTGCGCGGTTCCCGCCGAACAGATCCGTCAATTGGCCCGGGACTTCGCCGCGGCGCCAAGCGCCGTTTGCTACGGCCGGATGGGGGTTTCCACTCAGGCTTTCGGCACGCTGTGCCATTGGCTCGTGCAGTTGATCAATCTGGTGACCGGCAATCTCGACCGCGTTGGCGGTGCCTTGTGCACCGAGCCTGCGGTGGATCTGGTGGCGTCCACTTCGGGCGGGCATTTCAACAAATGGCAGAGCCGCGTGTCCGGGCGCCCTGAATACGGCGGCGAGTTGCCGGTCTCGGCGCTGGCCGAAGAAATGCTCACCGAAGGCGAAGGTCAGATCCGCGCGCTGATCACCGTGGCCGGCAATCCTGTCCTGTCCACGCCCAATGGCCGGCAACTGGAGCAGGCGCTGGACGGGCTGGAGTTCATGGTCAGTGTCGATCTGTACATCAACGAAACCACGCGCTATGCCGACCTGATCCTGCCGTCGACTTCGGCGCTGGAGAACGATCACTACGACACCACCTTCAACCTGTTTGCGGTGCGCAACGTCACTCGTTTCAACCGGGCGATCCTTGCCAAACCCGAAGGTGCGCTGCATGACTGGGAGATTTTCGTCGGCCTGGCCAAGGCCTTTGCCGCGAAGACCGGCAAGGAGCTGAAACCGACGATGCCGCCGGCGAAGATGATCGACATGGGATTGCGCATGGGCGCCTATGGCGATGCGTCCGAGCATAAATTGTCGCTGGCGACGCTGTTCGATCATCCGCACGGCGTTGATCTGGGAGCGCTGAAACCCAACCTGACACCACGATTGAAGACCGCCAATCAACGAGTTCAGGCGGCGCCGCCGGAAATCCTGGCCGACCTGGCGCGCTTCGCCGCGTTGCGGGCGCCAGCCGCCGATGAGCTGTTGATGATCGGCCGCCGTCATGTACGCAGTAATAATTCGTGGATGCACAATTACCATCGTTTGGTGAAGGGCAAGCCGCGTCATCAGTTGCTGATGAATCCGGACGATCTCGCCAGTCGTGGGCTCAGTGATGGCCAGCTTGTGCGCGTGAGTTCACGGGTCGGGCAGATCGAGGTCGAGGTGCTGGGCAGTGCGGACATGATGAAAGGCGTGGTCAGCCTGCCGCACGGATGGGGCCACGCCCGGCCGGGGGTGCAGATGGCGATTGCCAGTGGGCAACCCGGCTCCAGCGCCAATGACCTGACCGACGAATGCCAGCTCGACGAGCTGTCAGGCAACGCGGCGCTCAATGGTGTGCCGGTGACCGTGGCGGCGGCGTGAGCATGTCTGTCGGGGAGACCGAGCAGGGCGCTCGGGATTCCGTTACAATGCGCCACCGTGCCGACCCATGAGTCGGAAAGTTCAGCCGAGGTGCTCCATGGATATCATCGAAACGATTAAAGAGCAGATTGCCAACAACACCATTCTGCTTTACATGAAAGGCTCGCCGAATGCCCCGCAGTGTGGCTTCTCCGCGAAAGCTGCGCAGGCTGTGATGGGCTGTGGCGAGAAGTTCGCCTACGTCGACATCCTGCAGAACCCGGAAATCCGTGCCAACCTGCCGAAGTACGCCAACTGGCCGACTTTCCCGCAGTTGTGGGTAGCCGGTGAACTGGTCGGCGGCAGCGACATCATGGCTGAAATGTTCGCCAACGGTGAGCTGCAGACCCTGGTCAAGGAAGCATCCGCCAAGGCGGCTGCGGCCAAGTCCGAAGCCTGATTGGTTTCTGTCCGGACTTCGGCAATCCCGAAGTCCAGGCAATAAAAAGCCCCGCCTCTCCAAAGAGGGCGGGGCTTTTTAGTGTCTCGAGTTCAGCGCTGGCTAATTACTCGTCTTCGCCCATCTGCGATTGCAGATAGTTCTCGAGACCGACTTTGTCGATCAGGCCCAGTTGGGTTTCCAGCCAGTCGATGTGTTCTTCTTCGGACTCGAGAATGTCTTCGAGCAGTTCACGGCTGCCGAAGTCACCCACCGATTCGCAATGCGCGATGGCGGCTTTCAGGTCAGCGTGACCGGTCTTCTCGATGCGCAGGTCGCACTCCAGCATTTCCTGGGTGTGCTCGCCGATGTGCAGCTTGCCCAGATCCTGCACGTTCGGCAGGCCTTCGAGGAACAGAATGCGCTTGATCAGCTTGTCCGCGTGCTTCATCTCGTCGATGGATTCGTGGTACTCGTGTTTGCCGAGCTTGTTCAGGCCCCAATCTTCATACATGCGTGCATGCAGGAAGTACTGATTGATCGCGACCAGCTCATTGGCAAGGATCTTGTTGAGATGCTGGATGACTGTTACGTCGCCTTTCATGATGGGAGTCCTGCCCTAAGTAGCGGTATATAAGGCAGAGTTTGAGCTTGGTGTTTATAAGTGTCAAACCTAAGTTATTGAATAATAAATGAAAATTAATCGGAATAAGAATGTTTGTGTTCCGCGTCTAGACGCTAAGCAGTTGATTTTCAGGCATAAAAAAACCGGACATAAGTCCGGTTCTTCGAATTCGGGATAATTACGCGGCGGTAAATTCTGCCGGGTAGGGGATCGCAGCCTGGGCGGTTTGCAGCTTGGTCAGGGTTTCGCGAACCACTTCCTTCGCCAGGCATGCACATTTGCCGCATTGACTGGCGACGCCGGTGGCCTGACGGACTTCTTTATAGCTGCAGCAACCTTCATAGATCGCTTCGCGGATCTGTCCGTCGGTGACGCCAGTGCAGAGGCAAACATACATAAGTGAGAACCGTCGCTGGTTGTGACTCAATTGCGATGGATCTTAATGTTAACGAGAATGATTGTCAAAGTGCTTTCCCAAGGGTTTTCGTCGCCAATGGCTGTGACTGACGAACGGTGGTACATGGCTGAATGCCAGCCGGGATTTCGCGAAAAACCTTTAAGGACAGTCGAAAAACGCAGTGTATGATGGTCGGCCCTTGCGAAGGGGGTTCGTGTCACAGGGCTGTCGCCTGAGGGTGGCAGGCTGGCGCGAACCCTGAACTTCAAGTTTCTACACCAGGAGATATCAATGAGCGTACTCGTAGGCAAACAAGCCCCTGACTTCACCGTCCCGGCCGTACTCGGCAATGGCGAGATCGTTGACAGCTTCACCCTGTCCTCGGCCATCAAAGGCAAATACGGCCTGGTGTTCTTTTACCCGCTGGACTTCACCTTCGTCTGCCCGTCCGAGCTGATCGCCCTGGATAACCGCATGGCCGACTTCAAGGCGCGCAACGTTGAAGTGATCGCTGTGTCGATCGACTCGCACTTCACCCACAACGCCTGGCGCAACACCCCGGTCAACAATGGCGGCATCGGCCAGGTGAAATACACCATGGCTGCCGACATGAAGCACGACATCGCCAAGGCCTACGACGTTGAGTCCGAAGGCGGCGTGGCTTTCCGTGGCGCGTTCCTGATCGACGACAAGGGCGTTGTCCGCTCGCAGATCGTCAACGACCTGCCGCTGGGCCGTAACATGGAAGAGCTGATCCGTCTGGTCGACGCGCTGCAATTCCACGAAGAGCACGGCGAAGTCTGCCCTGCCAACTGGAAAAAAGGCGACAAAGGCATGAACGCTTCGCCAGAAGGCGTGGCGGCTTACCTGACCGAGAACGCTGCTGCCCTGTAAGGCGTAACGTCGAGGTACAAAAAAACCGGCCTACGTGGCCGGTTTTTTCATGCTCGGAGGAAATCCGACGAGGATCAGTCGTCGAAGTCTTCCCAGCCACCCATCTGTTTCCAGCGGTTGACGATACCGCAGAACAGTTCGGCCGTCTTCTCGGTGTCGTAACGCGCCGAATGCGCTTCACGGCCATCGAAGTCGATGTCGGCGGCCTGACAGGCCTTGGCCAATACGGTTTGACCGTAGGCCAGGCCGGCGAGGGTCGCGGTGTCGAAGCTGGAGAACGGATGGAACGGATTGCGCTTCATGTCCAGCCGCGCGACGGCGGCGTTGAGGAAGCCCAGATCGAAGCTGCTGTTGTGGCCGACCAGGATCGCCCGCTTGCAGCCGTTGGCCTTCAAGGCCTTGCGCACGCCACGGAAGATGTCGGTCAGCGCCGTTTCTTCGCTGACGGCCATGCGCAACGGGTGGTCGAGCTTGATCCCGGTGAACTCCAGCGCCGCCGCTTCAACGTTGGCGCCTTCAAACGGCTCAACGCGGAAGAAGTAGGTGTGATCCGGGTAGACGAAACCCTTTTCATCCATGGCGATGGTGGTCGCGGCAATCTCCAGCAACGCATCGGTGGCCGAGTTGAAGCCACCGGTTTCTACGTCGACGACAACCGGCAGGTAGCCGCGAAAGCGTGCTGCCATTGGATGGCGCGAACCGCCGCCACCTTGACCGTCCAGTTCGTCGTCGAAATGGTCTTCACTCACGCGTGTTCCTCCAGCAGGCGCCAGCGCAGTTTTTCACCGGCGCGCAGCGGGATAACGGTCAGCTCGCCGAAAGGCAGGCTGGTCGGGGCGGTCCATTCTTCACGAACCAGGGTGATGCGATCGGTGTTTGCCGGCAGGCCGTAAAAACGTGGGCCGTTGAGGCTGGCGAACGCTTCGAGCTTGTCCAGCGCCTTGCGCTGTTCGAAGGCTTCGGCATACAGCTCGATGGCGGCGTATGCGGTGTAGCAGCCGGCACAGCCGCAGGCGGCTTCCTTGGCGTGCTGGGCGTGCGGCGCCGAGTCGGTACCGAGGAAGAACTTGGCGCTGCCGCTGGTGGCGGCGTCGAGCAGGGCTTCCTGGTGCGTGTTGCGCTTGAGGATCGGCAGGCAATAGAAGTGCGGCCGGATCCCGCCCACCAGCATATGGTTACGGTTGTAGAGCAGGTGATGCGCAGTGATGGTCGCGCCGACGTTGGCCGGAGCCTCGTTGACGAACTGCACGGCATCGCCGGTGGTGATGTGTTCGAACACCACTTTCAGTGTCGGGAAACGCTCGACCACGCGACGCATGTGCTCGTCGATGAAGATTTTTTCGCGGTCGAACACGTCGACGTCGCCACGGGTGACCTCACCGTGGATCAACAGCGGCATGCCGACTTCGGCCATCGCTTCCAGCGCCGGGAAAATCTTGTCGATGCTGGTGACTCCGGAATCGGAGTTGGTGGTGGCGCCGGCCGGGTACAGCTTGGCGGCGTGCACGAAACCGCTGGCCTTGGCCTGACGGATTTCTTCAGGCTGGGTGCGATCGGTGAGGTATAGCACCATCAGCGGCTCGAAACGACTGCCGGCCGGGCGGGCAGCGAGAATCCGCTGGCGATAGCCGTCGGCTTCAGCGGCGTTGCGCACCGGAGGTACCAGGTTGGGCATGATGATGGCGCGACCAAAGGTGCGCGCGACATCCGCAACGGTATTGGTCAACACGGCACCATCGCGAAGATGAATGTGCCAGTCGTCGGGACGCAGCAGGGTCAGGCGGTCGGACATGAGGGGATTCCAGGCGGGTCAAACTGAGGCGAATGCTACCGGAAAAGACTCTTGCAGGCACTCGCTATCAAGTTTTGCGACGAGCGTCCGATATCCCATAGGTATGCCGTAAAGATGTATGTCTCGGTCTTTTTTGTTGTAGAAGCCAATGGAGCCTCCCGTGCGCCAGCGATATTTAGCCTTGCTCAGTGTGTTTGCCAGCCTTCCCGCGATGGCACTGACCTACCAGACCCGTCTGGAGAACATTGAGTGGACGGTCGAGGGCGACAAGTTCGAGTGCCGTCTGACGCAACCGATCACCGATTTCGGCTCGGGGCAGTTCGTGCGCAAGGCCGGCGAGCAGGCGACCTTTCGCCTGAACGCCTACAACGCCATGCTCGGCGGTGGTTCGGCGACCTTGCTGGCGGCGGCTGCGCCGTGGCAGCCGGGACGTGGCG
This sequence comes from Pseudomonas sputi, assembly GCF_021603585.1. Lineage (GTDB taxonomy): Bacteria > Pseudomonadota > Gammaproteobacteria > Pseudomonadales > Pseudomonadaceae > Aquipseudomonas > Aquipseudomonas sputi. The sequence continues at coordinate 154,107 of NZ_BQHI01000012.1, forward strand.
ACATCAATCTGGGCACGGTTCGGCTGGGCAGCGGCAACGTGCTCTTCAACAGTTCTCAATCCCAGGCCGGGCAACTGATCAGCGGACTGATGGACGGTCGCAGTCCGGTAGTACGCAGGGCATCGGGCGATGGTCGGGTGTCGGAAGTGCGCCTGTTGCCGGTCAAGTTCAGCAAGGCGTTCAACGACTATCAGACCTGCGTGGCGAAACTGCTCCCGCAGAATTTCGATCAGGTCAAACAGTCGCAGATCGGCTTCCCCGGCGAAGGCACCGAACTGGACGCCGCCGCCAAGGCCAAGCTGCAAGTCATGCTCGAGTACATGAAGGCCGATCCGACGGTCAATCACATCGAACTCGACGGCCACTCCGACAACAGCGGCAATCGCCTGACCAATCGCGAACTGTCGCGCCGTCGTGCGCTGGCCGTGGTCGATTTCTTCAAGGCCAACGGCATCCAGGAGTCGCAGATCACCGTGCGTTTCCATGGTGAGCGCTACCCATTGGTGCCAAACACCAACGCCGCCAATCGGGCCAAGAACCGCCGGGTCAACGTGCACCTTGCGCGAGTGGCGCCGACCACCGCTCCGGCACCTCAGGCCAGCACCCCGGCCAACGCAGCGGCGACTTCCTGACTCAGCGGTCATCGTCGCCCTCTCGACAGATTCTGTCGCTTTGTCGTCTTAAGCTGTCGCGCCTCTGTAAATTATCGCGTTTGAGCGGTAGACTCCTCGGCTTTCCGTAGAACCCCGTGGAGTGATGGCATGGCGGACGTAAACAAGGTCGTTCTGGCGTATTCCGGCGGCCTGGACACTTCGGTGATCCTCAAGTGGCTGCAGGATACTTATAACTGTGAAGTCGTGACCTTCACCGCTGACCTGGGTCAGGGCGAAGAAGTCGAGCCGGCTCGCGCCAAGGCGCAGGCTATGGGCGTCAAAGAAATCTACATCGACGACCTGCGCGAGGAATTCGTGCGTGACTTCGTGTTCCCGATGTTCCGCGCCAACACCGTTTACGAAGGCGAGTACCTGCTGGGTACTTCCATCGCGCGTCCGCTGATCGCCAAGCGTCTGATCGAAATCGCCAACGAAACCGGCGCCGACGCCATTTCTCACGGCGCGACCGGCAAGGGCAACGACCAGGTACGTTTCGAACTGGGTGCCTACGCACTCAAGCCAGGCGTGAAAGTGATCGCCCCTTGGCGCGAGTGGGACCTGCTGTCCCGCGAGAAGCTGATGGATTACGCCGAGAAGCACGCGATCCCGATCGAGCGTCACGGCAAGAAGAAATCCCCGTACTCGATGGACGCCAACCTGCTGCACATCTCCTATGAAGGCGGTGTGCTGGAAGACACCTGGACCGAGCACGAAGAAGACATGTGGCGCTGGACCGTCTCTCCGGAGAAGGCTCCCGACACCCCGCAATACCTGGAGCTGACCTACCGCAACGGCGACATCGTTGCGCTGGACGGCGTCGAAATGACTCCGGCCACCGTGCTGGCGACGCTGAACAGGATTGGTGGCGAGCATGGCATCGGCCGTCTGGACATCGTCGAGAACCGTTATGTCGGCATGAAATCCCGTGGCTGCTACGAAACCCCGGGCGGCACCATCATGCTGCGCGCTCACCGCGCCATCGAATCGATCACCCTGGACCGCGAAGTCGCTCACCTCAAAGACGAGCTGATGCCGAAATACGCCAGTCTGATCTACACCGGCTACTGGTGGAGCCCTGAGCGTCTGATGTTGCAACAGATGATCGACGCTTCCCAGGTCAACGTGAACGGCGTCGTACGCCTGAAACTGTACAAGGGCAACGTGATCGTGACCGGCCGCAAGTCTGACGATTCGCTGTTCGACGCCAACATCGCGACCTTCGAAGAAGACGGCGGCGCCTACAACCAGGCCGATGCGGCGGGCTTCATCAAGCTCAATGCACTGCGCATGCGCATTGCTGCCAACAAGGGCCGCAAGCTGTTCTGAGTCATTCGGTTCGGATGTGAAACAAAGGCCTTGTCGCAAGACAGGGCCTTTGTGCTTTTGGGTGCTCCTTTCTTCAAACTGATCGGGATCAGCATTTTCGCTGCTCTTGCTTTGCCAGCCTTCTGCGGCGTTTTCAAACCTTTTCCACCTGGATCATGCTCATTGAATCCACGTCGTAAGAGATGCAGTAGGTAGTTCCGGCGGCTTTCTTCCTTTGTTTAAACGATTTGAAGACGTTTTCTGTTAATGAAGCGTCCGGTATCGAGTGGGTCAGGAACAGGAATATTCTGAGTGAGTGTTTGGAAGGGGGCGGGATTTTTTCCAATAGTTCGCCTGTGTCAAATTCGGCACTTCCTCCTCTGATATCAACGATATATAGCGTCGTGAGCGATTTCTGCAGTTTTACTGTGTGCAACTCAATATTGGGTTGTGTGACCGTCTCCTGCAGATGAGGTGCACTTTCCTCAAATGCCTTTAAAAAACTCTTGTCGTTTTCAAAGTCTGAAGGTGCATAAAGGGATCGGTAGTTGAAGTTAAGAGTTATGAAGAACAGGAACGCCAGGAAAAAAGGAAAACTGATCAGAAGCCAAATGTAGATCTTCCGGTCTTCGTTATCGAGAAAGGGCAGGGATACCGCTGCTGAGGTCTCGGTTATCAATGCAAATACGGCAATGATGCTTATAGGGTTGGTGATCTTTCTGTTGTTTTTTAACATGTGCTTTGCTCATGAACTTGCTGTTCTCGTCATGGGGTTTTCTAGTGATTTGTATAGCTGGATATCAGGTTGATGGTCTAGCGTTAGTTAGCTGGTGTTTATCGGAATTAAGGGTGAATTAATACAGGTATGTTGTTTCAGGTTTTTATTATTTTGGTGAGTTTGCTTTTTCTTGTTGATGCCTTGTTCAGGTGCTGTCGCATTGTAATCGGTTGAGTGGCGGGCTTTACGCTCTCACCAGGCAGTAATTTTTCTGGTGATCCTTTTCTGTAGGAATAATCTTTATTGGCTGTAGGAGGTGTCTCTTGATGCCGGTGTGAATGAACTTCTCCATGCCATGAGTGAAATGACTGCGTTATTGTGCCGGTTCTAAAAATTCGAACAGCGAAACTGGACTTGCCCATGAATAAAGTGCTGATCGTGGATGATCACCCCGTCATTCGTCTTGCGGTACGTATGCTGATGGAACGTCATAGCTACGAAGTCATTGCAGAAACCGACAATGGAGTGGATGCGTTACAACTTGCTCGTGATCAGATGCCGGATATCGTGATACTGGATATCGGCATACCGAAACTGGATGGACTGGAAGTCATTGCACGCCTTACGACAAGTGCGATGCCGTTGAAAGTACTTGTGCTGACATCTCAGTCACCCGGGCACTTTTCCATGCGCTGCATGCAATCGGGGGCGGCGGGTTATGTTTGCAAACAGCAGGATCTGACTGAGTTGTTGAGCGCCATCAAGGCGGTTCTGTCCGGATACAGCTACTTTCCGAATCAGGCGTTGCATACCGTGCGTACCAGTCTGGGAAATGCCAGCGAAGCTGATATGGTCGATCGCCTGTCGGGGCGGGAAATGATGGTTTTACAGCAACTGGCGCGGGGCAAGACCAACAAGGAAATTGCCGACGGGATGTTCCTCAGTAACAAGACCGTGAGTACCTACAAGACCCGACTGCTTTTGAAACTCAATGCGCGCTCGCTGGTGGATCTGATCGAACTGGCGCAGCGCAACGGCCTGGTCTGAAGGGTCAGGTCATGGGCGGATCGGAGTCAGCGTGTGGCAGAAAGAGAAAAGCCTCCGTTGCGGGAGGCTTTCAAATGTCAGAGATCAAAATCGTAATCGGCCAATTGCTTCTGCAGTCGGCGCTCCTCAAGCAGGTTGTCGATGGTTCGGCGTTTGCTCAAGTTGGTCTTGGCGACTTCAACCAAAGGTTCGGCATCATCGGCCTCCGTGGCGATAAAGTCGTCATCCGCTTCCAATTGCTCTTTGCTGGTGCTCATAAGGTTAACTCCAGGCTAAGACTGCCTTTGGCGCTTCTTATATCGATATTCCAGCAGATGGTAAAAAAGATTTTTTCAATCGATAAATCGATAAAACCAATAGCCACTCAATCGTCAGAAGTTTTGTACTTGTAGTCGCACAAGTCTTCAATCCGACAGCTGCCGCAGCGGGGCTTGCGTGCCAGGCACACATAGCGTCCGTGAAGAATGAGCCAGTGGTGCGAGTCGAGCAGGTATTCTTTTGGCACAAACTTCATCAGCTTCTTTTCCACCTCGACCACGTTTTTACCAGGAGCGATACCGGTGCGGTTGCTGACCCGGAAGATGTGGGTGTCCACCGCCATGGTCAACTGGCGGAACGCGGTGTTGAGCACGACGTTGGCCGTCTTGCGGCCTACGCCGGGCAAGGCTTCCAGCGCTTCGCGGGTCTGCGGGACTTCGCCATTGTGCAGCTCGACCAGCAGGCGGCAGGTCTCGATCACGTTTTTGGCCTTGCTGTTATAGAGGCCGATGGTCTTGATGTATTCGGACAGCCCTTCAACGCCTAACGCGTGAATGGCCGCCGGTGTGTTTGCCACCGGGAACAGCTTGGCCGTCGCCTTGTTCACCCCGACATCCGTCGATTGCGCGGACAGAATCACTGCGATCAACAGTTCGAAAGGCGAGGAATAGGCCAGTTCGGTCTTGGGTTCGGGATTGTCCTCGTGAAACCGACGGAAGATCTCCAGACGTTTTGCGGCATTCATGGGTGATGCGTTTCCTCGGGTAGGTCGGCAGGGCGAGCCCAGGCCTGACGGGCGGCCAGTAACAGTCCCAGCAATATCAAGGCGCCGGGAGCCAGCGTCGCAAAATGCAGGCCATCGCCGAACAGAATCAAACCTTGCCAGTGTTCTGACAAATGATGGCCGATGCTGCCCTGACCGATCAGCTCACGCAACACCGCCAGCACGGTCATCAGCGCGGCAAACAGGCCGCACAGTTTCAGCCGTGCGCGGACAGGCTGGCGAAAGAACCCATTGTGCTCCAGCACGATGCATTGCAAGCCAGTCAGCCCAACATAAAGACTGATCAGTTGATGCCATTGCAGCGCACCGCGTTGCAGAAAAATATCGGCGCAGCCGGCCAGGGTCGCGGCCAGCACCAGACTGACCGGCAACAGGCTCTCGCTGCTCAGGCGCGAACGCAGCGGTGCCATGCACAAACCGTAAATGCCCACGACAACGGCGAACATCAACAGAGTCGCCAGCGCAGCTGCCACGGAGTCGGTGGCACCGATCAACAGGACCAGCATCATTGCGTTCGACAGTGTCGCTGACGTCTTCATGGTGCGCTCCCGAGCAGGCTCGTGCGGTGTTCATCGAAGTAACGCAGGGCATCGTGGATGGCGTTGATGGCCGCACGAGAGGTAATGGTTGCGCCCGCGATCTGGTCGAATTGTCCCTGATCCTTCTTCAAGGCCCATCCGGCTTCCGTCGGCTGGCTGCTCGATTGTCCGCTAAAGCGCTGGAGCCAGCGATTTGGCCAGTCGCCGATATGTCCGCCCAGCGAAGGCGTTTCGTTTTGCTCGAGGGTTTTGACGCCGAGCAAACGACCGTCGGCATCGATGGCGATCAGCAACTCGATATTGCCGGCGTAGCCTTGGGTCTGGCTGCGCAACAGCACGGCCACAGGTTGGCCGCTTTTCGTCGCCCGGTAACCGCCCAGCAACAGACTGTGGCTCAGGTGGATGTCGGTCAGCGCCAGAAGTTGTTCAAGCGGCAGATTGTCGTAAGCATCGACCGGCAGCACGTCCAGCCATTTACGACTCTCAAGCAGACGCTGTTCGGCGGCGATGTGCGGCGCGTTGCTGCGTTGCACCAGCCACGTCACACCGATGCCCAGCGCGGTCATCAACGCCAGTATGACCAGGCCGTTCGTGCGGTTCATGGTGCCACCTGCGCCTGACGGGCCACGGCGAAGCGTTCCAGCGCCGGCACGCACAGGTTCATCAATAGCACCGCAAACGCCAAGCCATCGGGGTAGCCACCCCAGGTGCGAATCACATACGTCAACAACCCCACGCCGACGCCGAACAGCAGACGGGCGAGCGGGCTTTTCGCTCCCGACACCGGTTCAGTGATGATGAAAAACGCCCCCAGCATGGTCGCGCCGCTCAGCAGGTGAAACAACGGCGAGCCGTGGGAGTCAGAGCCCGAACCGTTCCAGCACAACAGGCTGATCACGAACAGGCTGGCGAGCATGCCGATCGGCGCATGCCAGCCAAATACCTTGCGTTGCAACAGGAACAAGCCGCCGGCGAGAAACGCCAGATTCACCCATTCAACGCCGTACCCGCCAAAGCGGCCGAAGGCCGGATCGCCGGCAAACAGTTCGTCCATGGTCAGGCTTTTATTGATGCGCAGACTGTCCAGAACAGTGGCCTGAACCCAGGCATCCGGCGCGGTGCCCGGCTTGAACACCTGGCCAAATGCCGCCGCCAGATCCATGCCATGGGCCGGCCAGTGGGTCATCGGTTGCGGGAACATCACCATGACCAGGGCAAAGCCGAGCATGGCCGGATTGAACGGGTTCTGGCCCACGCCACCGTACAGATGTTTGCCCAGCAGCAGACCCGAGGCGATCGCCGTGACCGTCAGCCACCACGGGCAATAAGGCGGCAGGGCGATAGCCAGCAGCGTGGCGCTGACCACCGCGCTGCCATCGGTCAAGGTCGATTGCACCGACTGGCGGCGCAGATATGTCACAGCGGCTTCGACGCCCAGTGCCGTGACGACGGACAGGATCAGGTTGATCAACACGCCCCAGCCGTAAAACCAGAACAACGCCAGCCATCCCGGCAATGTCGCCAGCAACACCAGCTTCATTGCCTGTTGCAGGCGTTCGTCTCTGGTTTCAATGGATGACATGGGCTTGTACCTGCCGCTCTGCTTCCTGCAGGCGGGCGCGAGCCTTTTCGAGGATGTCGGCGGGCGTGCCGTCGCGCCGTTGCAGCTTGTTCAGATCGGCGCGAGCGTAGGCCAGTTCGGTTTTCAAGTGGCGAAGCTGGTCGTCGATCGGGCGTTTTTCGACGCGCACAAGCTCCGGCGCCGGTTGATCGCTGGCATCTTCGGCGCTGTGCAGCGCCTGTTCGGCATCACGCAGGGCTTGCTCCAGCGCGGCGATTTCGGCTAGCGGGGCCTCTGCGGTTTGTGCCTTTTTCAGTTCGGCGCGGCGCATCGCCAACTGGATTTTCGCCTTTTTCAGATCGGCGTCCTTTGCCGGTGCGGCCACGACCGGTGCAGGTGAAGCGCTGCTTTCCAGCTTCGTCAGTGCCTGTTCGGCAGCTTCGAATTGCTGCTGCAGGACGATCAGTTGCGATTGCTGATCGAAGGTCGGCGGATGACCGAAGGCCTTGAGCGACTTGTTCAATTGCGCCCGGCTCATGGCCACGTCGATCTTGGCTTTTTTGAGTGCGGCATCGGCAGTTGCGGCTTTTTGTGCGCGGACCCGTTCCAGCGCCGCCTGCACCGGATCAAGCGTGGTGGCGGCGACTTCGACCTGCGCCGCGCGTTGCGCCCGAGCTTCGCGTTCGGCCTGCTTCTGCTGTTCTTCGCGTTGCAGGCGAGCATTGCGCCGTTCGAAACGTTGCCGTGCGTGATCGCGTTTGGCCGCGCGGGCCTGCTGTTCTTCAAGGCTGGCCGCCAGACCACCGACCACCGGCAGCGTGCCCGGGGGCAGCGGGTGCATCTCGATGCAATCGACCGGGCAGGGCGCCACACACAGGTCGCATCCGGTGCATTCGTCGATGAGGACGGTGTGCATCAGCTTCGCCGCGCCGACGATGGCGTCGATCGGGCAGGCCTGAATGCATTTGGTGCAGCCGATGCATTCGGCCTCGCGGATGTAGGCCACTTGCGGCGGCGCCGCGCCACGGCTGACGTCCAGCTCAAGCACCGGGATTTTCAGCAGCTCCGCCAGCGCCGCGATGGTTTCGTCGCCACCCGGCGGACACTTGTTGATCAGCTCGCCGTTGGCGATGCCTTCAGCGTAGGGTTTGCATCCGGGATGGCCGCACTTGCCGCATTGGGTCTGCGGTAGCAGGGCATCGATGCGTTGAATCAGACTCATGTTTTGATCAATCCACTGAATCCGAGAAAAGCCACGGCCATCAGTCCGGCGCCGATCAACAGGATCGGCAGGCCACGAAAGGGCAGGGGAATATTGTTGTCGGCCGTGCGCTCGCGCAAATCGTTGAACAGGCTCAACACCAGCCAGAAACCCAGACCGGCGCCAAGGCTCAGCGCTGTCGCATGCAACAGGCCCTTATCCGCTTGCGCGTTGATCAGCGTCAGCCCCAGCACCCCGGCATTGCCCAGCAGCAACGGCCACAAACCATCGAATGGCAGCGCGGGTCGCCAATGCGCCAACAGCTTCAGCAACGGCGCGATCAGCAGGACGCTCAGCGGCAGAAACACAAACAGCCGCAGGAATTCCAGTTGCAACGGCACCAGCAGCCAATGCCAGACCGCATAACCCGCTACACCCACAATCAGCATCAGGCACAACGTTGCCAGCCCCAGCGCATGCACCTGACGGCGCTTGCCGGCCAACAGCGGATCGACGCCCAGCGGCCAGTGCAACACGAAGTTGTTGATCAGCGCAGCACTGAAGAGCGTAAACACGAATTCGGTCATGGTTCTGCCGGCAGAAACGGGCGTGTGTCCTTAAGGTTAGGCATTATCCGGCAGCCGTGGAGGGCGGGCCGGATATGAAAAATCCCACAGACGCACGGAGCACGCCTGTGGGATCTGTCAGGGCAGAACCTTACTTGATGCGCTGACCCGGCTTGGCGCCGCTGTCCGGGCTCAGCAGGTAGATTTCTTCACCGCCAGGGCCGGCCGCCATCACCATGCCTTCGGAGATGCCGAACTTCATTTTCCGTGGCTTGAGGTTGGCGATCATCATGGTCAGGCGACCGTCGAGCTTCGACGGATCCGGGTAAGCGCTTTTGATCCCGGAGAACACGTTGCGTTGCTCGTCACCGATGTCGAGGGTCAGACGCAGCAGCTTGTCCGCGCCTTCCACGTGTTCGGCCTTGACGATCAGCGCGACGCGCAAGTCGACGGCGGCGAACGTGTCGAAGTCGATTTCCGGTGACAGCGGATCCTTGGCCAGTTCGCCATTGCCGGTAGGTGCGGCGGCACCGGTGTCGGTCTGGCTGGCGGTCAGGTCTTCTTTCGAGGCGTCGGTCATGGCTTGCACTTTTACCGGGTCGATGCGGGTCATCAACGGTTTGAATTCGTTCAACTGGTGGTTGGCCAGCAGGGTGGTGTGGTCGTTCCAGGTCAGCGGGGCGACGTTGAGGAACGCCTCGGCATCGGCGGCCAGCACTGGCAGCACCGGTTTGAGGAAGATCACCAGTTGGCGGAACAGATTGATCGCCGTGGCGCAGACCGCCTGGACTTCATCCTGCTTGCCTTCCTGCTTGTTCAGCGACCACGGCGCCTTGTCGGCGATCCAGGCGTTGGCGCGGTCGGCCAGGGCCATGGTTTCGCGCATGGCACGGGCGAAGTCGCGGGCTTCATAGGCGTCGGCGATGCTCGGCGCGGCGGCCAGGAACGCTTCGGTCAGTTCTGGCGCGGCGTTGTTGTCCACCAACAGGCCGGCGTTGCCCTTCTGGATGAAACCGGCGCAACGGCTGGCGATGTTGACGACTTTGCCGACCAGATCGGAGTTGACCTTCTGCACGAAGTCTTCGAGGTTCAGGTCGAGGTCGTCCACGCCACGGCCCAGTTTGGCCGCGTAGTAATAGCGCAGGTATTCCGGCGACAGGTGATCCAGGTAGGTACGGGCCTTGATGAAAGTGCCGCGGGACTTGGACATCTTCTGGCCGTTGACGGTCAGGTAGCCGTGCACGTTGATCCCGGTCGGCTTGCGGAAACCTGCGCCTTCGAGCATCGCCGGCCAGAACAGGGCGTGGAAGTTGACGATGTCCTTGCCGATGAAGTGGTACAGCTCGGCGGTGGAGTCCTTGCCCCAGAACGCGTCGAAGTCCAGCTCCGGCGTGCGGTTGCACAGGTTCTTGAAGCTGGCCATGTAGCCGATCGGCGCGTCCAGCCACACGTAGAAGTATTTGCCAGGTTCGCCCGGGATCTCGAAGCCGAAGTACGGCGCATCGCGGGAGATGTCCCACTGTTGCAGGCCGGCGTCCAGCCATTCGGCGATCTTGTTGGCCACGGCGTCCTGCAGGGTGCCGCTGCGGGTCCAGGCCTGGAGCATTTCCTGAAAGTCCGGCAGCTTGAAGAAGAAGTGCTGGGAATCCTTGAGCACCGGAGTGGCACCGGAGATCGCCGATTTCGGATCCTTCAGGTCGGTCGGTGCGTAGGTCGCACCGCATTTTTCGCAGTTGTCGCCGTACTGGTCTTCGGTGCCGCATTTCGGGCAGGTGCCCTTGATGAAGCGGTCGGCCAGGAACATTTTCTTTTCCGGGTCGAAATACTGGGTGATCGAACGTTGGGCAATGTGCCCGGCGTCACGCAGCTTCAGGTAGATCTGGCTCGACAGCTCACGGTTTTCTTCGGCGTGAGTGGAGTGGAAGTTGTCGAAGTCCACTAGGAACTCGGCAAAGTCGGCGCTGTGTTCGGCCTGGACGTTGGCGATCAGTTGTTCCGGAGTGATGCCTTCCTTTTCCGCGCGCAACATGATTGCCGAACCGTGGGCGTCGTCGGCGCAGACATAAATGCACTGATTGCCGCGATGCTTCTGGAAGCGCACCCACATATCGGTCTGGATGTATTCCAGCATATGGCCAAGGTGGATCGAACCGTTGGCGTAGGGCAGGGCGCTGGTGACGAGAATCTTGCGTGGTTCGGACATGTGGGGCTTCGCTACTTGATGAAACGGAGGTCGGCCACTATAAAGCGCCGGGAAAGATATTTCACCTCTGCAAATCGTTGCCGGACATGCCGTCCGGGGGACAGAAGGGGTAGGATACCTGCCATCTTTTCCCAGTCTTGTTATCGGAGTTGCCCATGAGTGCCGTCACTCGCGCAGCGGTGGAAGCCGTCCTCAGCCAATACACCGACCCTTACCTGAATCAGGATCCGGTCAGCGCCGGTTGCGTGCGCAACATCGAAATCGCTGGCGATCGCGTCAGCGTGCAGCTGGAAATCGGCTATGCCGCCGGTCTGTTCAAGAGCGGCTGGGCGCAGTTGCTGCAACTGGCCATCGAAAACCTCGACGGCGTGGTGACTGCGAAGGTCGAAGTCAACAGCGTGATCGCTGCGCACAAGGCCCAGGCACAGGTTCCGGGGCTGGCCAACGTCAAGAACGTGGTCGCCGTGGCATCGGGCAAGGGCGGTGTGGGCAAATCCACCACCGCCGCCAACCTGGCGCTGGCGCTGGCCCGTGAGGGCGCGAAGGTCGGGATTCTCGACGCCGATATCTACGGCCCGAGCCAGGGCATCATGTTCGGCATTCCCGAGGGCACCCGTCCGCAGGTCAAGGATCAGAAATGGTTCGTACCCCTGCAGGCCCACGGCGTGGAAGTGATGTCGATGGCCTTCCTGACCGACGACAACACGCCGATGGTCTGGCGCGGGCCGATGGTCTCCGGCGCGCTGCTGCAACTGGTCACGCAAACCGCCTGGGGTGATCTGGATTATCTGGTCATCGATATGCCGCCAGGCACCGGCGACATCCAGCTGACCCTGGCGCAGAAAGTCCCGGTGGCCGGTGCGGTGATCGTCACCACACCGCAGGATCTGGCGCTGCTGGACGCGCGTAAAGGCGTGGAGATGTTCCGCAAGGTCAACATTCCGGTGCTGGGCGTGGTGGAAAACATGGCCGTGCACATCTGCTCGAACTGTGGTCATGCCGAGCATCTGTTCGGCGAGGGCGGTGGCGAGAAGCTGGCGACCCAGTTCGGCGTCGAGCTGCTGGCCTCGTTGCCATTGTCGATGCTGATTCGCGAACAGGCCGATGGCGGCAAGCCGACGGTGATTTCCGAGCCGGACAGCCAGATCGCCATGGTCTATCAGGAACTGGCCCGCCACGTCGGCGCGCGGATCGTGTTGCAGGAAGCGGCCTCGCCGGCGATGCCGAACATCACCATCAGCGACGATTGATACCTGTCGTTTAAACAAAAACGCCCCGGTGCCAGTGCACCGGGGCGTTTTTCATTCCGCGACAGAGGTCAGATGCGCAGCCCGCCGTCCATCTCCAGAATCCGACCGGTGTAGTAGTCGTTCTCGAAGATGTACGCCGCCGAGTGGGCAATCTCTTCCGGCTTGCCCATGCGCTTGAGCGGAATGCCGGAGGTCATTTTCTCCAGCGCTTCTGGCTTCATGCCCAGGGTCATCTCGGTTTCGATGAAGCCCGGCGCAATGCCCGCCACGCGAATGCCGTAGCGCGCCAGTTCCTTGGCCCAGGTCACGGTCGCCGCAGCGACGCCGGCATTGGCGGCGGAGTAGTTGGTCTGGCCGACGTTGCCCGCGCGGGAGATCGACGAGATGTTGATGATCGCGCCGCTGTTCTTCAGCTCGACCATTTTTGCCGCCACTTCACGGGTGCAGAGGAACACGCCGGTCAGGTTGACGTCGATCACCGCCTGCCACTGGGCCAGGCTCATCCTGGTCATCTCGCCGTCCTTGACCTTGAGCAGCAGGCCGTCGCGCAGGATCCCGGCGTTGTTGATCAGGCCATGGATCGCGCCGAAGTCTTCGGCGACCTGGGCGACCATGTGCGTCACCTGCTCTTCGTTGGCAACGTTGCACAGATAGCTGCGCGCCTCGACACCCTTGGCCTTGCAGGCCGCGACCGCGTCGTCGAGTTTTTCCTGGTTCAGGTCGACCAGCGCCAGCTTCGCGCCCTTGCCCGCGAAATACTCGGCCATCGAGCGGCCCAAGCCTTGGCAACCGCCAGTGATAATGATTACTTTGTCGTTGAGTTGCATTCGCATGTCCCCGAGAGCAGGTCAGAGTGGTCCTTACAGGTAGCCTCTCGATCTGCACCGGCCAGCAGCCTGTTGCACATGAGAACTGCCCGATGGCGAGTGGGACAAAACCCATGCGCCTGTCCGTTTTGTCGACGGATTCTATTTAAGGAGTCATAAATTGAGCGTTGAAGCGGCTAAGAATGCCCGAGAATTGCTTCTCAAGGAATACCGTGGCGTGCTGTCGACCCACTCCAAATCGATGCCCGGTTTTCCATTCGGCTCTGTGGTTCCCTACTGCCTGGACGACCAGGGCCGGCCGCTGATCCTGATCAGCCGCATCGCCCAGCACACCCACAACCTGCAGAAAGATCCGAAATGTTCGCTGCTGGTGGGGGAGCGTGAGGCTGACGATGTGCAAGCCGTTGGTCGCCTGACCTATCTGGCCGAGGCGGAAAAACTCGAAGACGCTGCGTCCATCGAAGCCGCCGCCGAGCGTTACTACCGCTATTTCCCCGATTCGCAGAATTACCACAAGGCCCACGATTTCGACTTCTGGGTGCTCAAACCGGTGCGTCATCGCTACATCGGCGGTTTCGGCGCGATCCACTGGGTCGATCACCTGACCCTGGCCAACCCGTTCGCCGGCAAGGCGGAAATCAGCATGGTCGAGCACATGAACAGCGACCATGCCAAGGCCATCGCTCATTACGTCGACCTCGCAGGACTGCCGAAAACCGTACCGGCGCAGCTGGCCGGGATCGATACCGAAGGCATGCACCTGCGCATCGGCCAGGCGCTGTACTGGCTGCCGTTTCAAGCACCTTGTCATACGCCGATACAAGTGCGCGAGGCCTTGGTTTCTCTGGCTCGCGCCGAGGTCTGGCCAAAAAATGCGCTGGCCGACGCTTGAATTCACGAAAGGGCGACGTCATCTAAGGCTTACTGCAAGGCATTTCTTGCGTTGAGGAAACTTTGATGCGCCCTTTTTTGTTGCTCTTTCTGCTGTTCCCGGTGTTGGAGCTGTTCGTATTCGTCAAAGTGGCAGGGGCTATCGGGTTCTTCCCGGCCCTGCTGCTGATCATTCTCGGCTCGATGTTCGGCGTGTTCGTGCTGCGCGTCGCCGGGCTGGCCACTGCACTGCGTGCCCGTGAAAGCCTGAACCGCGGCGAACTGCCAGCGCAAACCATGCTCGAAGGGCTGATGCTGGCTCTGGCCGGTGGTCTGTTGATCCTGCCGGGTTTCATCAGCGACGTGGTCGGTCTGGTGCTGCTGCTGCCGTTCAGTCGTCGGCTGGTCGCCAACAAGATGCGCCAGCGCGCCGAAGAACAGGCCATGCGCCAGCGAGCGTTCGCCGATGATCTGCAACCTCGCGGCGGTCCTGCACCGCGCCAGCCTCTGGGCCGCGAAGGCGATGTGATCGAAGGCGAGTTCGAGCATCGCGACAGCAAGTAACTTTCGCATCGACACGGCACCTTCGGGTGCCGTGTTCGTTTAGGGGACGAAATCATGCCGCCGCATGAAAAATTTTTGTCCCCAGCCCTTGTAATAAGCTTATGCGCCCTTATGTATCGGTCACCGCAAGGTTCCGGCATATGAGTCGGACAGACTTCCGCGGTTCGCTCGGCGAGCCGCAACCGGCGCAGGCCGGATTCGTTAAACCCGCCGGGACTACACCGGCCGATGAAAACCACAATTAGGAGAGATCGACAATGAAGCTTCGTCCTCTGCATGACCGCGTCGTTATCCGTCGCAGCGAAGAAGAAAAGAAAACCGCTGGCGGTATCGTCCTGCCAGGTTCGGCTGCTGAAAAAGCCAACCACGGTGTGATTCTCGCTGTAGGCCCGGGCAAAGTTCTGGACAACGGCGAAGTGCGCCCACTGTCCGTGAAGGAAGGCGACAAGGTTGTGTTCGGTCCTTACTCCGGCAGCAACACTGTGAAAGTCGACGGCGAAGACCTGCTGGTAATGAGCGAGAACGAAATCCTCGCTGTTATCGAAGGCTGATTACCCGCTCATTTTCCCGCTACTACAAAGTATTTAAGGAATATCGATCATGGCTGCTAAAGAAGTTAAATTCGGCGATTCCGCCCGCAAAAAAATGCTGGTTGGCGTAAACGTCCTGGCTGACGCGGTAAAAGCGACCCTGGGCCCGAAAGGCCGTAACGTGATCCTGGCAAAAAGCTTCGGCGCTCCGACCATCACCAAGGACGGCGTTTCCGTTGCCAAGGAAATCGAACTGAAAGACTCCTTTGAAAACATGGGCGCTCAGTTGGTCAAAGACGTTGCTTCGCGCGCCAACGATGACGCGGGCGACGGCACCACCACCGCTACTGTACTGGCCCAGGCCATCGTCAACGAAGGCCTGAAAGCCGTCGCTGCCGGCATGAACCCGATGGACCTGAAGCGCGGCATCGACAAGGCGACCATCGCCATCGTCAAAGAGCTGAAAGCTCAGTCCAAGCCATGTGCAGACACCAAGGCAATCGCCCAGGTCGGCACCATCTCCGCCAACTCCGACAGCTCCATCGGTGACATCATTGCCGAAGCCATGGAAAAAGTCGGTAAAGAAGGCGTGATCACCGTTGAAGAAGGCTCGGGCCTGGAAAACGAACTGTCGGTTGTAGAAGGCATGCAGTTCGACCGCGGCTACCTGTCCCCGTACTTCGTCAACAAGCCGGACACCATGGTTGCCGAGCTTGACGGCCCGCTGATCCTGCTGGTCGACAAGAAGATCTCGAACATCCGCGAAATGCTGCCAGTGCTGGAAGCCGTGGCCAAAGCCGGCCGTCCACTGCTGATCGTGGCCGAAGACGTTGAAGGCGAAGCCCTGGCGACCCTGGTCGTGAACAACATGCGCGGCATCGTTAAAGTCGCAGCCGTCAAGGCTCCAGGCTTCGGCGACCGTCGCAAGGCCATGCTGCAGGACATCGCCGTTCTGACCGGCGGTACCGTGATCTCCGAAGAGATCGGCCTGAGCCTGGAAAGCACCACCCTGGAACACCTGGGCAACGCCAAGCGCGTGACCCTGTCCAAGGAAAACACCGTTATTGTTGACGGTGCTGGCAGCGAAGGCGACATTCAGGCTCGCGTTACACAGATCCGCGCTCAAGTCGAAGAAACCTCTTCGGACTACGATCGTGAAAAACTGCAAGAGCGTCTGGCCAAGCTGTCCGGCGGCGTTGCGGTGATCAAGGTTGGCGCCGGTTCCGAAGTTGAAATGAAAGAGAAGAAAGCCCGCGTTGAAGACGCCCTGCACGCAACCCGCGCAGCCGTTGAAGAAGGCGTGGTACCTGGCGGTGGTGTTGCGCTGGTTCGCTCGCTGCAAGCCATTGCTGATCTGAAAGGCGACAACGAAGACCAGAACGTTGGTATTCAGTTGCTGCGTCGCGCTGTTGAAGCGCCTCTGCGCCAGATCGTTGCCAACTCCGGTGACGAGCCAAGCGTGGTTGTCGACAAGGTCAAGCAGGGTTCGGGTAACTTCGGTTACAACGCTGCTACCGGCGAATACGGCGACATGATTGAAATGGGTATTCTGGACCCGGCTAAAGTGACTCGTTCGGCTCTGCAAGCGGCTTCGTCGATTGCCAGCCTGATGATTACCACTGAAGCGATGGTTGCTGACATTGCCGAAGACAAGCCAGCCATGGGCGGTATGCCAGACATGGGCGGCATGGGTGGCATGGGCGGCATGATGTAAGCCAGCCTTATCCCCTGTAACGAAAAACCCCGTCTGCGAGAGCAGACGGGGTTTTTTATTGCCCGCGTTTCAGGGGTCAGGCGTTGGCCGGTTGTACCAGCGTCGTGGCCTGGGTTCTGGCTGCCGGGCGATACAGAACCCAGTAATACGACCCCAGACAGATCAGCCAGCAGAAGATCGCCGTCCACACGTTGTGGGAGAAGAAGTGCGCGCCCTGCATCATCCGGCTGATCGAAAACACCGAACCCAGCGCGAAGGCAAAGATGAACGCCTGACGGGCCAGCCGAGGGCGACGGTCACGCAGCACGAAGAACAGCGCAAACAAGGTGAACCCGGTAGCCGCATGACCACCCGGCCAGCAACGACCGGGTTTGTCGGTCGGCGGGCGATGCTCCAGCAGCTTGCTGTAGGTTTCGTGGCCGCCGAACTGCTCGAGACTCCAGGGGCATTGCACCGCTGTCACGGCTTTCACCGGCGTGACAAATGAGGTAGCCAGACCCAGCGACAACACCAGGCAGCCCAGCTCGCGTTTGAACGGTTTGAGCCGCTCGATGAAAAACGCGCCGATGAACCCGAGGATGGAAAACACCGAAAAGGCGATCACCACTTGTTTGGCGCGGTCATGGAGAATGTCTTCGAGAAAATAACTGTGGCGGCCGATGAAGTCGCCCGCGACCGGGTCGTAAAACAGCCGGGCCAGATCCATGTCCAGGTCGGTCAATTCCAGCAACACCAGAATGACTGCCGCAGCGGCGGGAATGCCCAGGCAAAGCCATACATTCAAAGGCCTTGAAGCAGGGCGGGCAGAGATTGAAACCATGGCAATTCCTTCATCGGTAAGGTCTTCAAAGAAGCACAACCGCGTGAGTCTGCGCCCGGTTCTGTCGGCGATTTGTCGGCCGCTCGTGAAAAACTCGTCAAGTCCGGCGATCCGTGCAATTAAGTCAAATCAACCTGCCCCGCGCCTAGCCGTGAGCCACACTTGGCCGTAAGCTGCGCGGGCCAAGACGGCCGCTACCGTGTACGGAGGAGGTGCCCATGCGAATTCTATTGGTCGAAGACAACCGCGATATCCTGGCCAATCTGGCCGATTACCTGGGGCTCAAAGGCTATACCGTCGACTGCGCCCAGGACGGTCTGTCGGGCCTGCATCTGGCGGCCACCGAGCATTACGACCTGATCGTGCTCGACATCATGCTGCCGGGCATCGACGGCTACACCCTGTGCAAGCGCCTGCGCGAAGACGCCCGTCGCGATACGCCGGTGATCATGCTCACCGCCCGGGATCAGCTCGATGACCGTTTGCAGGGCTTCAAGTCCGGAGCCGACGATTATCTGGTCAAGCCGTTCGCGCTGTCGGAGCTGGCGGCCCGGGTCGAAGCGGTGATGCGCCGCACCCAGGGTGGCGGTCGTCGGGCCCTGCAGGTCGGTGATCTGAGCTACGACCTCGATACCCTCGAAGTGACCCGCGAAGGCAAATTACTCAAGCTCAACCCGGTCGGCCTCAAATTGCTGGCGGTGCTGATGCAAAAGAGCCCGCATGTCCTGCGTCGGGAAATTCTCGAAGAGGCGCTGTGGGGCGATGACTGCCCGGACAGCGACAGCCTGCGCAGCCACGTCCACCAATTGCGTCAGGTAATCGACAAACCGTTCGCCAAACCGCTGCTGCACACCGTGCACGGCGTGGGCTATCGCCTGGCCGAGGGCCGCGATGGAGTTTAAGCAAAGCCTTGCCCAGCGGATCATCATCGCTTTTGCGCTGATGAGCGCGCTGGTGGCCGGGGCGTTTGCCATGGGCATCGTCGCGACCGTGCACCTGGTCGAGGAAAAACTGATTTCCGCCGGGCTGGGCGGTGACCTGCAACGCCTGCTGCTGATGGATAACGTCTCGGACTGGAGCCATCGGCCGGAACCGGATCAGTTGTTTTATTTCAGCGGCGGGCCGGGCGATTTCGAGCTGCCCAAGGATTTGCGACACCTGGATTCGGGTTTCCATGAAGTCTTTCGCGAGCAGCTGTCGTATCACGCGATGGTCGAGATCGTCGATGGTCGTCGTTATGTGCTGCTGCAGGATCAAAGCGATTTCGAGGAGCGTGAGCGAGTGCTGTTCGCCGTGGTGCTGGTGGGCTTCGTGCTCAGTCTGGCGCTGGCGGTGTTCCTTGGCTGGGTGCTGGCGCGCAAGGTGATGGCCCCGGTGGTGCGGCTGGCCCGGCAGGTGCGTCATCGCGACCAGTTACTCGGGCTGGCGCCTCCGCTGGCACCGGACTACGCGGCAGACGAGGTGGGCGAGCTGGCGGTGGCGTTCGACGCGACCCTTGGGCGCTTGCGTCAGGCACTGACGCGGGAGCGTTTGTTTACCAGCGATGTCAGTCACGAATTGCGGACCCCGTTGATGGTGCTGGCCAGCTCCTGTGAGCTGCTGTTGGAGAATCCGGGGATCGATCAGCGAGGGCGAGCCCAGGTCCAGCGCATTGCGCGGGCCAGCGAGGAAATGCGTGAACTGGTGCAGACCTTCCTGATGCTGGCCCGGGCCCAGCGCGAAGACGCAGGCGCAGCGCCCCAGCAAAACCTCTCGCAAGTGGCCGACAGCTTGCTGTGTCTTTGGCGCGAGCCGATCGAATCCAAGGGGCTGCAACTGATATTCGAACCAGGCAATCCGCCCGACACCCGCTACAACGCAACGCTGCTCAATGCCGTCATGGGTAACCTGTTGCGTAACGCCTTGCACTACACCGAACTGGGGTTCATCCGGCTGACGCTGAACGACAACGGATTCGTGGTCGAGGATTCGGGGGTGGGCATTCCCGAGGAAAAACGTGAAGCCATGTTCCAGCCTTTCGTGCGCGGCAATGAAAAGCGCGGCGAGGGCCTTGGTTTGGGGCTCTCACTGGTTCAACGCATTTGCGAGAACCAGGGCTGGAGCGTCACATTGAGCACGATGGAACCCAATGGCTGCCGTTTCGAGGTGGATCTGGGTAAACGCTAACCGGCTTTTTTACAACGCAATGCTGCCGACAATCTGTCTAAATCCTGTATAACCTTGAAATAGTTTGCCGATTTACATGACATTTTTTTCACAAAGGGATGACCTGATGCTGACACGCCGCTGCTTAAGGTGATGTCATCAGTAATTCAGGAGTCCTGGTGATGGCCGGCCCGATCAAGCTCGATTTTTCCGAAAAGTACGACGACAACCATGCGCAGAAATATTTGCGCAAGCATCAGGACGGTTTGGGACGCCGGTTGTCCAACTGGCGGGATCAGCAGTTGGCCCGCAAGGCGTTGACCCTCGTTGGTGAGCCGGGACTGGTGCTGGATCTGCCCTGCGGTGCAGGGCGCTTCTGGCCATTGCTGGCGGAAAAGCCCAACCGGGTGATCATCGGGGCGGACAACTCCGAATCGATGATCAAGACCGCAATGCAGGCGCAACCGGCGGATGTGGTGAAACGGGTACAACCCTTGCACACCTCTGCGTTCGACATTGCCTTGCCTGATAACGCCGTCGACAGCATTTTCTGCATGCGACTGCTGCATCACATCGGTGAAGCCGAGCACCGCCGGGCGATTTTGCGCGAGTTCGAGCGCGTGACCCGGGACAGCGTGATCATTTCGCTGTGGGTGGATGGCAATTTCAAGGCCTGGAAACGCAAGCGCGCCGAGCGCAAACGTGGGCAGGAAGGTTACCAGAACCGCTTTGTGTTACCGGCCGCAACGGTTGAAAAGGAATTCGAAGAAGCAGGATTCCGGATCCAGGAACAACTGGACTTCATTCCGCTCTATGCCATGTGGCGAGTTTACGTATTACGCAAGAGGTAAGAGGATGGCAGTGCAATTTGCAGCAGAAGCGGAAGTCGCTCCCGAGGATCGCTTCGACTACTACTGGAACCAGCGCGGTGAGTGGGTGGAAGAACCCAACGTGCGTCGTGGTGGTGAAAGTGGTGTACAGCGGGTGGTGGGGCGCGATGGTCAACTGCTGTATGCCAAACGCCAGACAGGACATATTTATCGCAGTTGGCTGCACCCGTTCGGGCGACCCACCGTGCTGCGCGAACTGGATGCGCTGACCGGTGTATCCAGACTTGGCGTCCGGGTGCCGGAAATCGTCTTTTGCGGTGCTCAGCCTGATCCTCGGCACAAGTGGCGGGCGCTGCTGGTGACCAAATCGCTGGACGGTTTTCAGGAACTTGAACAGTGGGAAGCGGGAGGTGGTCGTGCGCGTCACGGTGAAGCCGTGTATGAGCGTGTGCTCAAGGACCTCGCCGAAAACCTGGCCCGCATGCACAAGGGCCGCTGGCAGCACAGCTGCATCTACATCAAGCACGTCTTTGTCAGCGTGACCGGTGAAGGCGAATCGGCCAAGGTCGAAGTCGCCCTGATCGATCTGGAAAAATGCCGTCAACGTCTGACCGCTTATCGCGCGGCTGCCCATGACATGAAGCAATTGCGCCGCCACTCGTCGTTCAGCGCTACCGACTGGAAAAAACTCGTCTACTTTTACGAGACGGCGTTTGGCAGCGCTATCAAAGGTTTATAGCGATGAAACTAGAAATTGCACGAGGTTTGTTTCTGGTAGGAGCCTTGGCAGTTGCATCATTGGCGGTGGCGGCCTGGGAACAGCCACGCATGCAGGTGATAGGCGCATCGGCGAGCGACCCGCATTGCCCGATGCCTCGGGTGGCGAAAGCCGCCGTGACCACGCAGCCTGATCACGATCTGTTGCTGTTCATGTTCGGGCTTTCTCAAGGGATGAGGCCGCAGAGTTGAATCGATTGAAATCTCTTTCTACAAGAGCCAAAGGCCTCGCCAATGCGAGGCCTTTTTTATGGTTCTTCACGGAATCCCGGGAAACATAGAAACAAGAACGCCGATTTGGTTGATGATGTTCGTGCGAGCAAACACATCTAACAAACCGGCGTTCTTATGCGCGATATTAATACTTTCC